>NZ_SPUI01000011.1 GCF_004522095.1 Nocardioides sp. 503 | reverse complement strand
CACAGCCTGTTGAAGGCCCAGGGTGGTCGTGGGGTGCTGATGGGGGGTGTCGGCGGTGTCGCGAACGCGAAGGTCGTGATCATCGGCGCCGGTGTCTCGGGTCAGAACGCCGCGAACATTGCGCTCGGGATGGGTGCGGACGTGACGTTGCTGGACACCGACCTGGACAAGCTGCGGATGTCGTTCTGGCGCTACAACAACCGGGTCCACGGCCTGGCGTCGTCCAGGCTGGCGGTGGAGCAGCAGGTGATGGAGGCTGACATGGTGATCGGTGCGGTCCTGATCCCGGGTGCTGCGGCGCCGAAGCTGGTGTCGAACGAGCTGGTGTCGCGGATGAAGCCGGGTTCGGTGCTGGTCGACATCGCGGTGGACCAGGGTGGGTGCTTCGAGGACACCCGTGCCACGACGCATGACGACCCGACGTATGAGGTGCATGGGTCGACGTTCTACTGCGTGGCGAACATGCCGGGTGCGGTGCCGAACACCTCGACGTATGCGTTGACGAACGCGACGTTGCCCTACACGGTCAAGCTCGCTGACCACGGGTGGGCCGAGGCCAGCCGTCGTGACCACTCGCTCGCGCTGGGCCTCAACACCCACGCCGGGCAGCTCACCAACGCACCCGTCGGGGAGGCCGTCGGCATCGACGCGGTCAGCCTCGACGAGGTGCTGGCGTAGCCGGCGAGGACCGACCCGACCCGCGCCTCCTGGTGCTGGCCGCCGCCCTCTTCCTGGTCGGCACCAACGCGTTCGTGATCGCCGGCGTCCTGCCCGACGTCGCGGCGACGTTCGACGTGAGCACGGGTCAGGCCGGCTACGCCATCGCCTGGTACGCCGGCACGGTCGCCGTGCTGGGGCCCGTGATGGGCATGACCCTGGCCCGGGTCCCCAGGGAGGTCATGGTCGGCGGCGGGCTCGCCCTGGTGACCGTCGGCACCGCGGTCGCGGCGCTCGCTCCCGGGCTGGGCACGTTCATCGGCGGCCGGGCCGTCGCCGCGGTCGGTGGCGCGGCGCTGGTCCCCACGGTCTTCGCGGCGGTACCGCGCATGGTGCCCCACGCGCGTCGTGGGCGGGCGCTGTCCTTCGTGGAGCTCGGGTTCGCGCTGGCCGTCGCCGTCGGCGCCCCGCTGGGCACGGTGCTCGCCAACATCGGCTCGTGGCGCCTGGCGATGCTGGCGCTCACGGTGCTGGCCGCGCTCGTCACCGTCGCGGCGGCGCTCGTCGTCCGCGACCTGCCGCCGGCCCGGCGGCTGACGCCTCGGGAGAGCGCCGTCGTGCTGGTCGACCAGCGGCTGGTGCTGCTGATGCTCACCAACCTCCTGCTGATGCTGGCCTTCAACCTCGTCTACACGTTCAGCTCGGTCATCGCCGGCGACGTCACCGGGGACAGCGGGGTACGGCTGGCCGGGCTCCTGGCGGTGTGCGGCATCGGCGGGCTGCTCGGCACCCTCCTGGGCGGTCCGCTCACGGACAGGTGGGGCAGCGGGCGCGCCGGGGTGGCGGCGCTCGGGGTGTTCCTCGCGTCGGTGACGACGCTGGTGTGGTGGCACTCCGGTCCGCTCACCTGGGTCCTGTTCCTGGCGCTGGGCGCCTCCTCGCAGATGGCCGTCGTGCCGCAGCTGCACCGGCTCTTCGAGGTGCGACCGGCGGTGGCGACCGTCTCGACGTCCTGGAACTCCACCGCCATGTACGTCGGTGTCGCGACCGCGCCGGTGGTGGGCGCCCGCCTGCTGCCGGGCGGTCCGGGCCCGCTGGCGATCGGGGCCGCCGCAGCCGCGCTGGCGGCGCTGGTCGTCTACGTCGCCACCCTGGACCTGCGCACCGACCGGTTCCGGGCCGAGGCGCGTCCCTGACGTCGAACCGCCCCCGATCCAGGGGTCGGGCCAGGGCTGATCCCGATGGGCCGGAGGGACGGACCGGAGCAGACTGGTGATGTCGGGGAGACGCCCCGGCGCCGACCGAAGGAGCACCACCGACATGAACGACATCCAGCAGAGCTTCGCCCGACAGGGCCTGGTCCGACCGCGCGGCAGCCGCCTCCTGGGTGGCGTGTGCGCCGGCATCGCCCGCCGCTTCGGCATGGGTGAGTGGACCGCGCGCCTGCTGTTCGTGCTGATCCTCATGGTGGTGCCCGGCAGCCAGCTCCTGATCTACCCGGTCCTGTGGATCCTGATGCCGTCGGAGGAGAACGTCACCCTCGCGAACCCGCAGACGGTCTACCCCGGCCACCCGGTCCCGCCGACCGCCGGCGGCCCGGCCGCCTGACGTCGTACGCCGCTCAGGTCGGCAGCTCGTCGCCGCGTGCGGCGACGAGCCCGGCCGGGGCCGTGAGCCGCCATGCCTCGAACGCCAGCTCCGCCAGCTCGTCGCGCTCGACCCCGTCGAGGTGGACCACCACCCACCCGAACGCCCCCGCGGTGAACTGCACCTCGAACACCTCCGGCCGTTCGGCCACCAGCGCCAGCTGCTCGGCCAGCGGCTGCTTGAGCCCTACCGTCCGCGTCGGCTCCCACAGGTAGCCGAACGTGTGCGAGTCGACCTGGAAGCGCGAGTAGCGGCCGTGGTCGCTCCGCACGACGTCGGGCAGCTGCCCCGCCAGCTCCAGGAAGTCCGCGATCGTGCACATCGCCGCCCACGCTAGCGGTGGCCGTCGACGGGCCGACCCGTGTTACATGGAGTCCGCGCGCGCCCCGGCGGCGGGAGAGGCCGGCGTGAGGCGCTCCCGCATGAGGACCACCGCCGTGGCCAGGGCGACGGTGGCCGGCAGCATGAGGATCCCGATCGTCAGCATGCCGAGCAGGTTGACGAGCCCGAGGAGACCGACCACGACGAACGCCGCCGCGACCCACCAGGGCCGAGGCGGCAGCGACGCCAGGACCGCCACCAGGGTCGTCGCGCCGAGCAGGAGGCCGCCGACGAGGTAGGCGCCGTCACCCAGGATGCCGCGGAGGGCGGCGGTCAGCCCGACGCTCCACAGGCCCGCGGCGGTCAGGAGCAGCGGGATCGTCCGTGATGAGTGCCAGCTCATGATGACGACCTCCGGGATGATTGTTGAACGCGTTCAACAATCATGGCACGACCGGCCCGCCGTGTCGCCCACGATCCGACCGACGTCAGGCGGCGGGGCGGTGCGGGATCAGCAGCACGATCAGCGCCGTGAGGACCGAGGCGCCGGCGCAGAGGGCGAAGAGCTCGCGGTAGGCGTCCAGCGACGGCACGGCGAAGCCGCTCAGGATGACGGTGTTCGCCGCGAGGATGCTGCCGCCGACCGCCGAGGCGAGCGAGCTGCCGAGGCTGCGGAAGAGCGTGTTGAGCCCGTTGGCCGCCGCGATCTCGCCCGGTGGCGTGTGTGCGTTGATCAGCGACGGGATCGCCGCGTAGCCGATGCCCGTGCCGATGCCCACGACGGTCGCGCCGACGATGATCTGCCACAGGCTGTCGGTGACGACGATCCGCATCACCCACCCCGCTGCGACCACGCCGGCGCCCAGCGCGAGGGTCTGCGGGGCGCCGCGCCGCTCGATCAGCCTGGCCGCGACCGGCGAGAAGAGCAGCATGGCCAGGCCGCTGGGCAGCATCGCCAGCCCGCCGACGAGCAGGCTGGAGCCGAAGCCGTATCCGCTGGCCTCCGGCGCCTCGACGTACGCCGCCGTGCCGATGAACGACGCGAACAGCGCGAAGCCGAAGAGGACCGAGGCGAGGTTGGTCAGGACGATCGGCCGGCGGCGCAGCGCCATCAGGTCGACCAGCGGGTCCTGGATACGGGTCTGCGACCAGCCGAACAGCACGACGGTGACGGCGGAGACGACCAGCAGGACGGCGACGCGCGGGTCGTCCCAGCCCCAGGCGGCGCTCTGGCTCAGCGGCAGCAGCAGGGTGACGAGGGTGACCGCGAGGAGCGCCGAGCCGACGAGGTCGACGCGGCCGCCGCTGCGGTAGCCGGACTCCGGCACGACCGTCAGGATCCCGAGGAAGGACACCAGGCCCGCGACCGAGGTGATCCAGAAGAGCGCGTGGAAGTCGGCGTTCTCGGCCACGAACCCGGCGAGCGGCAGGCCGAGCGCGCCCCCCACGCCGAGCATGGCGCTGATGAGGGCGATCGACGAGCCGACCTTCTCCTTCGGCATGGTGCTCGCGAGCAGGCTGATGCCGAGGGGGATCGCCGCGGCGGACGCCCCTTGGATCGCGCGGCCGACGATCAGCAGGGTGATGTCGCTGGTGAGGGCGGTGAGCAGCGAGCCCGCGGTCAGTGCGCCGATGGCGACCAGCAGCATCAGCCGCTTGCCGAACATGTCGCCGAGGCGGCCCATGATCGGCACGGTGACCGCGGCGACGAGCAGCGTGGAGGTCAGCAGCCAGCTCACGTTGCTCGCCGACGTCTCCAGCTCCGCCGGCAGGGTGCCGAGCACGGGGATCAGGACGGACTGCGACAGCGCCACGACGAGGGCGCCGAGACCGACGACCACGAGCTGGAGGTTCGCCGTGCGGGACGACATCGGGCGGGTGACGTCCGCATCGGCGGCGGGCTTGATGTCTGACATGACTGGCACGCTAGGCCATAGGTGGCACTGCGTGCCAATCGTGACGCTTCGGGCTGGGGCGGATAGGTTGCGGGGGATGACCACCGACGGACCGAGTGCCACGACGCCCGGAGCGATGACCCTGCGCGACCACGCACGGGGAGCCGTGCGCGACGAGGTCATGCGGTGCGCCTGGCTGTTGTTCCTGGAGCACGGCTTCGAAGGCACGACCGTCGACCAGATCGCCGAGGCCGCGGGCATGTCGCGCCGCACCTTCTTCCGCTACTTCGCCGGCAAGGAGCAGCTCGTCCTGGAGCGTCTCGTCGAGTCGGGGCGGTCGATCGCCGACGAGCTCGCTGCCCGACCCGCGTCCGAGAGCGCCTGGTCTGCCCTGCGAGCGGCGTTCCAGGCGGTCGTCGTCCTGCAGGAGCAGCACCCCGACCAGGCCCGGCCCCTCATGGTCATGCTGCGCACCGAGCCGGCCCTGCGCGGGAGCGTGCTCGAGCGCCGCCGCCGCTGGCACGAGCTGCTGACGCCGCTGGTCACCGCGCGGCTGCCCCGCGGCCGCGGTGCCGCGGCCGACGTACGCGCCGCGGCGGTCACCGGCAGCGCCCTGGCCTGCCTCGAGGCCGCCCAGGACGCCTGGACCGACCACCCCGGGACCTCCCTGCCCCGGCTGCTCGACCAGGCCATGGCGGCGGTCGCTCCGCTCTGATGCTGGATGTAACACGTCGTTCTGACCTCTACCACGTCGATATTTCGACGTGGTAGGGGCAATTTCGACGTGTTACATGAGGCCGCGAGCGCACCCACTAGGGTGGCGGGACACGTCTCGTGGAGCAGGAACCCGGTGGAAGTCCGGGGCGGTTCCGCCACTGTGAGTGCCCGCGAGGGCACCAGCCAGACACTGGCCACGGGACCTCCGCCTACAGGGGCGAGAACCCCGGGAGAACCATGCGCATCGCACTGCTGTCGACGTCCGACACCGACCTCCTCTCCGCCCGGGCCTCCGGCGCCGACTACCTCTGGGCCAACCCGTCGCGGCCCGGCCACCAGTCGATGGGCGCGGCGATCGAGGGCGCCGACCTCGTCGTCGGGCGGATCCTGGGCTCGCCGCAGGACCTCTGCACCGGCTTCGCCCGCATCCGCCAGACCGGCAAGCCGATGGTGGTGCTCGGCGGCGAGCAGACGCCCAGCGCGGAGCTGATGGAGCTCTCGACGGTCCCGATCGGCGTCGCCGCCGAGGCGCACCGCTACCTCGCCGAGGGCGGCCCCGCCAACCTCGCCCAGCTGCACGCGTTCCTCTCCGACACCGTGCTGCTGACCGGCGAGGGCTTCGAGCCGCCGGCGGCGCTGCCGGAGTGGGGGTACGGCGAGCGGGTGGCGGGTGACGCGACCCTGCCGCGGGTGGGGATCCTCTACTACCGGGCGCACGAGGCCAGCGGCAACACCGCGTTCGTGCACGCGCTGGCCGACGCGGTCGACGCGACCGGCCGGGCCGTCGGCGTACCGATCTTCGCGGGCTCGCTGCGCTCGGCGTCCGACGACCTCTACGCGGCGTTCGCGACGCTGGACGCGCTGGTCGTCACCGTGCTGGCCGCGGGCGGCAGCAAGCCGGCCACCGCGAGCGCCGGCGGCGACGACGAGGCGTGGGACGTGGAGCGCATGGCCGCGCTCGACATCCCGGTGCTGCAAGGGCTCTGCCTCACCAGCAGCCGCGAGGAGTGGGAGGCATCCGACGACGGGGTGACCCCGCTGGACTCGGCGACACAGGTGGCGATCCCGGAGTTCGACGGTCGGATCATCACCGCACCCTTCTCCTTCAAGGAGGTCGACGAGGACGGGCTCCCGCGCTACGTCGCCGATGCGGAGCGCTGCGCCCGCGTGGCCGGGATCGCGGTCAACCACGCCCGTCTGCGCCACATCCCTGCGGCGGAGCGCAAGGTCGCGCTGATGCTGTCGGCCTACCCCACCAAGCACTCGCGCGTCGGCAACGCGGTCGGCCTCGACACGCCGGTCTCCACGATCCGGCTGCTGCGCCGCCTGCGCGACGCCGGCTACGACCTCGGCGCCCCCGGGTCGATCCCCGGCCTGGAGGAGGCCGACGACACCGTCGCCGGCGACACCCTCATCCACGCGCTGATCGCCGCCGGCGGCCAGGACGAGGAGTGGCTGACCAGCGCGCAGCTCACCGACGCGCACGTGCGGATCGGCAAGGCCGACTACGACGCCTGGACCGCCGACGTGCCGCGCGCGCTGATGGACGACATCGTCGGCGCCTGGGGCGAGTCGCCCGGCACCCTGTTCGTCAACGACAGCCAGGAGATCGTGCTCGCCACGATCCAGGCCGGCAACGTCGTGCTGCTCATCCAGCCCCCGCGGGGCTTCGGCGAGAACCCGGTCGCGATCTACCACGACCCCGACCTCGCGCCCAGCCACCACTACCTCGCGGCCTACCGCTGGCTGGCCGCGCACCCCGACCAGGGTGGCTTCGGCGCCCACGCCGTCGTCCACCTCGGCAAGCACGGCTCGATGGAGTGGCTGCCGGGCAAGAACGCCGCGCTGTCGGCCGCCTGCGCCACGGACGCCGCGATCGGCGACCTGCCGTTGATCTACCCGTTCCTCGTCAACGACCCCGGTGAGGGCGCCCAGGCCAAGCGCCGCGCGCACGCCACGATCGTCGACCACCTGATCCCGCCGATGGCGCGGGCGGAGTCGTACGGCGACATCGCGCGGCTCGAGCAGCTGCTGGACGAGCACGCCAACATCGCGGCCATGGACCCGGCCAAGCTGCCGGCGATCCGCGGCGAGATCTGGCAGCTGATGCACGCCGCCGAGATGCACCGCGACCTCGGGCTGGACGAGCGCCCGGACGACGCGGAGTTCGACGAGTTCATCCTCCACGTCGACGGCTGGCTCTGCGAGATCAAGGACGCCCAGATCCGCGACGGCCTGCACGTGCTGGGCCAGGCGCCCGCCGGCGAGGCCCGGGTCAACCTGGTGCTCGCCATCCTGCGCGCCTCGCAGGTGTGGGGCGGCGAGACCGCGGCCGTGCCCGGTCTGCGCGCCGCTCTCGGGCTCAAGGAGAACGCCGAGGCCACCACGGCCGTCGACGCCATCGAGCAGCAGGCGCGCGACCTGGTCCTGCGCATGGAGGCGGCCGGCTGGGCGCCCGAGGCCGCGTCGACGATGCACGACGACCCGGAGGTCCAGCGGGTGCTGGCCTTCGCCGCCACCCAGGTCGTCCCCCGGCTCGGCCGCACGACCGACGAGCTCGACGCGGTGCTGCACGCGCTCGACGGCGGGTTCATCGCCGCCGGGCCGTCCGGCAGCCCGCTGCGCGGGCTGGTCAACGTGCTGCCGACGGGGCGCAACTTCTACACCGTCGACCCCCGCGCGGTGCCGAGCCGGCTGGCCTGGCAGACCGGGGTGGCGATGGCCGAGTCGCTGGTGCGCAAGTACGTCGAGGAGACCGGCGGCCACCCCGAGTCGGTGGGCCTGAGCATCTGGGGCACCAGCGCCATGCGCACCTCCGGCGACGACGTGGCCGAGGTGCTCGCGCTGCTGGGCGTCCGGCCGGAGTGGGACGAGGCGTCGCGGCGCGTGCGCGAGCTGACCGTCGTACCTCTGGAGGAGCTAGGCCGCCCGCGCATCGACGTGACCGTGCGGATCAGCGGCTTCTTCCGCGACGCCTTCCCGCACGTCGTGACCATGCTCGACGACGCCGTGCAGCTCGTGGCGGCGCTCGACGAGCCGCCGGAGCAGAACTTCGTCCGCGCCCACGCCCAGGCCGACCTCGCCGAGCATGGCGACGAGCGCCGTGCCACGACGCGGATCTTCGGCTCCAAGCCGGGGTCCTACGGCGCCGGCATCCTCCAGGTCATCGAGTCCGGCACCTGGCGCGACGACCAGGACCTCGCCGAGGTCTACACCGCCTGGGGCGGCTTCGCCTACGGGCGCGACCTCGACGGCGTCGCGGCGGCCGACGACATGCGCACGTCGTACCGGCGGATCAAGGTCGCCGCCAAGAACATCGACACCCGCGAGCACGACATCGCCGACAGTGACGACTACTTCCAGTACCACGGCGGGATGGTCGCCACCGTGCGCGCGCTGACGGGCACCGACCCCAAGGCCTACGTCGGCGACTCCACGACGCCCGACGCCGTGCGCACCCGCACGCTCCAGGAGGAGACCAACCGGGTGTTCCGCGCCCGGGTGGTCAACCCGCGCTGGATCGGCGCGATGCAGCGCCACGGCTACAAGGGCGCCTTCGAGCTGGCCGCGACCGTCGACTACCTGTTCGGCTTCGACGCGACGACCGGGGTCGTCCACGACTGGATGTACGACACGCTCGCCAAGGAGTACGTCCTCGACGAGACCAACCAGGCGTTCATGAAGCAGTCCAACCCCTGGGCGCTGCGCGGCATCGTGGAGAAGCTGCACGAGGCCGTCGACCGCGGGCTCTGGGAGTCCCCCGACCCCGACGTCCTCGCCGCCATGCAGCAGGTCTACCTCGACCTCGAGGGCGACCTGGAGGACCGGTGAGGACCGCGTTCGGCTCACCGGGTCTCGAGGCTCGTCGCTGGCGCTCCTCGCACCTCGACCACCGAGGAGCTCTCGGTGGTTGAGGTGCGAGCGCAGCGAGCCTCGAGACCACGCCGCCTGCGGGTCATCGGCTTCGGGATGGGTCCGCAGCACGTCACGCCGGAGGCCGCCGCGGCGATCGCGTCGGTGGACTACCTGGTGGCCTTCGCCAAGGGCGAGCGCGACGACCCGCTGCTGGCGGTGCGCGCCGAGGTCGCGCGGCAGTACGGCGACCCGCCGGTCGTCGTCGTGCCCGACCCGCCGCGCGACCGGGCCGACCCGGCCGACTACGCCGCGGCCGTGCGCGACTGGCACGACGCCCGGGTGGCGGCGCTGCGCGCGGTGCTGGAGGAGCGTCCGGGCGACGTCGGGATCCTGGTGTGGGGCGACCCGTCGCTCTACGACTCGACCCTGCGCCTGGTCGACGGGCTCGACGGCGCCCTCGGGCTCGAGGTCGACGTGGTGCCGGGCATCAGCGCGCCGCAGCTGCTCGCCGCCCGGCACCGGATCGTGCTCCACGAGGTCGGCGCGCCGGTGCACGTGACGACCGGGCGTCGGCTGCGCGAGGCGGTCGAGGCCGGCCAGGACAACCTCGTCGTGATGCTCAACAGCGGCCTGGACCTGGACGGGCTGGAGGACTGGTCGATCTGGTGGGGCGCCAACCTGGGCGCCGCCGGCGAGGCGCTGGTCGCCGGCCGGGTCGGCGACGTGCTGGTCGACGTCCTCGCCGCCCGGGACGCGGCGAAGGCCGAGGCCGGCTGGGTCATGGACCTCTTCCTGCTGCGGGCGCCGTGAGCGGCCTGCTGGTCGCGGGGACGACGTCCGACGCCGGCAAGAGCATCGTGACGACCGGGCTGTGCCGCGCGTTCGCCCGCCGCGGGGTGCGGGTGGCACCGTTCAAGGCGCAGAACATGTCCAACAACTCGATGGTCACCCGTGACGGGGCCGAGATCGGTCGCGCCCAGTGGGTGCAGGCCCTCGCGGCCCGCGCCGAGCCCGAGGCCGCCATGAACCCGGTCCTGCTCAAGCCCGGCAGCGACCGCCGCAGCCACGTCGTGGTGATGGGCCGGCCCGCCGGCGAGGTGTCCTCGGCGAACTGGACCGACGGCCGCGCGCACCTCGCGCGGGCGGCGTACGCGGCCTACGACGACCTGTCGTCGCGCTACGACGTCGTCGTCGCGGAGGGCGCCGGCAGCCCGGCCGAGGTCAACCTGCGGGCGGGGGACTACGTCAACATGGGCCTCGCCCAGCACGCCGGCCTGCCGACCGTCGTGGTCGGCGACATCGACCGGGGCGGCGTCTTCGCGGCGTTCGTCGGGACGCTCGCGCTGCTCGACGACAGCGACGCGCGGCTGCTGGCGGGGTGGGTGGTCAACAAGTTCCGTGGCGACCTCGACCTGCTGCGGCCCGGGCTCGACGACCTCGTGGCCCGCACCGGCCGACCGGTCCACGGGGTCCTGCCGTGGCACCCGGACGTCTGGCTCGACAGCGAGGACGCCCTCGACCTGGAGGGGCGCCGCTCCGGCGCCGGAGGGGTACGCCGGGTGGCGGTCGTCCGGCTGCCGCGGATCAGCAACTTCACCGACGTCGACGCGCTCGGCCTGGAGCCCGACCTCGACGTGGTCTTCGCCGGCGCACCGCGCGACCTCGCCGACGCCGACCTGGTCGTGCTCCCGGGCACCCGCGCCACGATCAGCGACCTGGCGTGGCTGCGCGAGCGCGGCCTCGCCGACGCCGTCGTCGCGCACGCCGCGGCCGGGCGGCCGGTGCTCGGCGTCTGCGGCGGCTGCCAGATGCTCGGGCGCACCGTCGCCGACCCGCACGGGGTGGAGGGCGCGCCGACCACGATCGAGGGTCTCGGGCTGCTCGACCTGGTCACGGAGTTCACGCCCGACAAGGTGCTGCGCCGCCACGACCCGGCCGGCTACGAGATCCACCACGGCCGGGTGACCGGCTCGCTCACCGAGGGGACGGTGACCGGCACGATGGTGCACGGCGCACTCGAGGACGACGCCCACCGCGCGGCGTACCTCGACCGGGCGCTGGGCGTCACGAGCCGGGCGTCCTTCCCGGCGGCGCGCGAGCGGCGCCTCGAGCTGCTCGGCGACCTGCTCGAGGAGCACCTCGACGTGGACGCGCTGCTCGCGCTGGCGACGGGACCTCGGCGATGAGGGTCCTGGTGCTGGGCGGCACGGCCGAGGCCCGCGCGCTCGCGGCCGTGCTCGTCGACGAGGGCGCGGAGGTCGTCTCGTCGCTGGCCGGCCGGGTGGCACGGCCGCGGCTGCCCGTGGGCGAGGTACGGATCGGTGGCTTCGGCGGGGCCGAGGCGCTGCGGTCCTACGCCGCGGCGTTCGACGCCGTGGTCGACGCGACGCACCCGTTCGCGGCGCGGATCTCCGCCCACGCCGCTCACGTCGACGTGCCGCTGCTGCGGCTGGCCCGGCCGGGCTGGACGACGCGGGCGGGCTGGACCTGGGTCGACACCCACGACGAGGCGGCCGAGGTCGCAGGCCGCCTGGGCGACCGACCGGTGCTGACGGTGGGGCGTCAGGCGCTGGGGCGCTTCGTCCCGGCGCTGCGGCTGCGGGCGGTCCTGGCGCGGGTGGTCGACGAGCCCGAGCTCGCGCTGCCGCCGTCGTGGACAGTGCTGCACAGCCGGGGCCCCTACGAGCTCGACGGCGAGCTGGCGCTGCTGCGCGGTCACGGAGCCGACGTGCTGGTCACCAAGGACTCCGGCGGCGAGCACACCCGCGCCAAGCTCGACGCGGCCGAGGCGCTCGGGGTGCCGGTGGTGGTGGTCCGTCGGCCTGCCGTCCCCGAGGGCGTCGAGACCGTCAGCGACGTCGAGGGCGTGCGGAGATGGCTGCGCACACTGCCAGTGCCGCCAGGTCGACCCGCTGCGCCAGCCGCCGGGCGCGGGTGACGTCGTGGACGCTCACCTCCCGGCCGTCGCCCAGCACCGGGCGGTCCTCGACGCGTCCGGCGTAGACCGTGCGGCCGCCGAGCCGGACCCCGAGCGCGCCGGCGAAGGCCGCCTCGACCGGTCCCGCGTTGGGGCTGGGGTGGTCTCCGGCGTCACGACGCCAGGCACGTACGGCGCCGGCCGGGTCGTCGCCGAGCGCGACGGTCAGCGCGGCGGTGAGCCGCGACCCCGGCAGGTTGAGCAGGTCGTCGAGGCGGGCCGCGGCCCAGCCGAACCGCTCGTAGCGCGGCGAGCGGTGACCCACCATCGCGTCGAGGGTGTTGGCGGCGCGGTAGGCGAGCAGCCCCGGCGTTCCGGCCAGGGCGCCCCAGACCAACGGGGCGACGACGGCGTCCGAGCTGTTCTCGGCCAGCGACTCCACCACCGCGCGGGCGACGCCGGCCTCGTCGAGCGCCGCGGTGTCGCGACCGACGAGGTGCGTGAGGCGCCGACGCGCGTCGGGCAGCCGCCCGGCCTCGAGCAGGTCCTGCACCGCTGCCGCCTCGCGGTCGAGCGAGCGGCCGCCCAGCACCACCCAGGTCGCGGCGGCGGTGGCGAGCGTGCCGCGGCCGGCCACGCGGCCGAGCGCCGCGGCGCCGCCCACGAGCAGCGCGACGTGCAGCACCCCGGGCGCGCGGCGGTCGGCGTGCGTGCGACGCTCCAGGGCGGCGGCCAGCCGGCCGAAGCCGGCCACCGGGTGCCCGCGCCGCGGGTCGCCCAGCGCCGCGTCGGCGGCGTAGCCCAGCACCAGTCCGAGGGAGGTCATGGATGAGGGTCCTGGTCACGGGCGGCGTGCGCTCGGGCAAGTCGCGGCACGCCGAGTCGCTGCTGGCGGGAGAGCCCGCGGTCACCTACGTCGCCCCCGGTCCGGTGCGCGACGACGCCGACTGGGCGCTGCGCGTCGCCGCCCACCGCGAGCGGCGGCCGACGACGTGGACGACGCTCGAGACCGGAGACCTCGCCGCCGCGCTGGGCGTCGACGGGCCGGTGCTGGTCGACTGCCTCGGCACCTGGCTCACCCGCGTCGTCGACGACGCCGGGCTGTGGGAGGCGCCGGCCGACGAGGTCGCCGCTCTGGTGGCCGAGCGGACGGCCGCGGCGGTCGCGGCGATGAGCGGCACGGTCGTGCTGGTGACCAACGAGGTCGGGCTCGGCGTCGTGCCGGAGCACCGGTCGGGCCGCCTGTTCCGCGACCTGCTCGGCACCGTCAACCAGTCCTTCGGCGCCGCCTGCGACGAGGTGCACCTGGTCGTGGCCGGCCGGGTGCTGCGGCTCTAGTCGCCTCACACCCATGACCACGCCAGCAGGGTGGTCGCGAGCGCCAGCTCGATGCCCGCGCCGAAGACGTCGCCGGTGACCCCGCCCAGGCGCCGCACCGTGCGCCGTACGAGCGCCAGGACGACCAGGCCGCCGGCGCCGGACAGCAGCACGCCGCCGAGCACGGCGACCGGCAGTGGGACGGTGCGCGTGTAGGTCACGCCCAGCCCGTCGGCCCGGGCGGCCGGGACGGCGGTGCAGCACACGATCCACAGGGCGCAGCGCGACAGGCAGACCAGCAGCCCGGCCAGGCAGGCGCCGAGGGCCGTCGTGCCCAGGGGCGCCAGGGCGGCGGCCTGCACGCCGAGCACAACCACGGTGGCGACCACGCCCGCAGGGCCCGACGTCCCGGACTTCATCACCGTCAGCGACCGCTCTGCGTCGTAGGAGGCGGTGAGCCCGTCGGCGACGTCGGACAGCCCGTCCCAGTGCAGCGCGCGGCTGCCCGCGGCCAGCGCGGCCACGGCCACGAAGGCGACGGCGAGTGGCGGCAGGCTGCTGAGTCCGCCCAGGAGGAGCAGGACGGTGACCAGGGCGCCGAGCGGCAGCACGGCGAGCGGTGCGAGCAGCATCGCGCGCCCGGCGACCCGGCGGTCGACCGTCGACGGCGCCGCGACCGGCAGCGCGGTCAGGGTGCCGACGGCCAGCCGCCAGGCGTCCACGCTCAGAGCTCCGCGAGCAGCGCCACGTCGCGCAGCAGTGCCACGGCCGAGCGCAGCACCGGCACGGCCGCGACCGCACCCGAGCCCTCGCCCAGCCGGAGGCCGAGGTCGAGCACCGGCACGAGGCCGAGCTTGTCGAGCGCCAGCGACTGGGCCGGCTCGGTGGAGCGGTGCCCGGCGGCGTACCAGGCGGCGACGCCCGGCTCGATCCGGTCGGCGGTGAGCGCGCAGGCCACGGCCATGAGGCCGTCGAGCAGGACCGGTACGCCGAGGCGCGCGGCCTCGAGCAGGAAGCCGGTCGACGCGGCGAGGTCGGCGCTGCCCAGCGCGGTGAGGGTCTCGACGGGGTCGTCGGTGCGGGACCCGGCGCGGCGCAGGGCCGCCTCGATCACCTCGGTCTTGCGCCGCAGACCGGCGTCGTCGACGCCGGTCCCGCGACCGACGACCTCGGTCGCCGGCAGGCCGAGCCCCGCCGCCACCAGCGCCGCGGCGGGGGTGGTGTTGCCGATGCCCATGTCGCCGCTGAGCAGCAGGTCCGCGCCGGCGGCGACCTCCTCGCGCGCGACCGTGGCGCCGGCGTCGAGCGCCTGCCGGGTCTCCTCGGGACTGAGCGCGTCCTCCAGGTGGATGGCGCCCGAGCTGCGCCGTACCTTGTGGGCCAGCACGTCGGCCGGCACCCCGACGAGGTCGTCGTCCACGCCCAGGTCGAGCACGCGGACGCTCACGCCGTGCGCGCGGGCGAGCGCGGAGACGCCGGCCCGGCCCGCGAGGAAGGTGCGGACCATGGCCGGCGTGACCGCGGGCGGGTAGGCCGAGACGCCGTGGGCGGCGACGCCGTGGTCGCCCGCGAAGATCACCAGCCGTACGTCGGTCAGCTCGCGGGGCGGCACGCAGCCCTGCGTCGCCGCGACCCAGACCGCCAGGTCGCCGAGCCGGCCCAGGGCGCCGGCGGGCGTGGCCAGCGCGGCGAGCCGCACCTGCGCCGCAGCCCGGGCGACCGCGGAGGGCGCGGCGAGCGGCTCGCGGGTCACAGGCTGGTCGTTCACAGGCTGGCCGCCAGCTCGCGGCGGGACTGCGCGGCCACCGAGCGCTCGTGCAGCCGGCCGACCACGCCGGTCAGACCGACGCCGATGGCGGTCCACAGGGTGGCGAGCGTGAGCAGCGAGGAGAGCCGGAAGTACCAGAGCGTGTCGGCCGGGAAGGCGCCCACCTCGTTGACCGTGGGCAGCAGCAGCGCGGTCAGGGCCATCGCGGCGACGTACAGGCCGGCGCCGCCGACGACGCCGGTGAATGCGCCGTAGGTCTCGGCGAGGCGCACCGCGACCAGCGTCGCGAGCACCGCGACGACGACCGAGAGGAGCACGAGGCCGAAGTACCACGCGGTGCGGTCGCCGATCGTGTCGCCGCTGCCGACGGCCGGTGGCGTGGCGGGGTACTTCAGGAACGGCACCAGCGCGAACGACGTGAAGCCGATGGCGCTCACGGTCGCCGTCGACTGCCGCGGGGTGAGCCGGCCGAGCCGGCCGACCGTCGCGGCGGCGACCAGGCCGACGATGCCGCCGAGCGCCACGCCGACGGCGAGCGTGCCGGTGAGCAGGCCCCAGGTGCGCTGGGTGCCGCGGCCGACCTCGGTCACGCCCTCCTCGGCGTCACCGTCGTCGGCGTGGGAGTGGGTGTGGCCGTCATCGGCCTCGGTGGTGGCGCCGGCGGGTGCCGACTCCTCGAGCGAGATGGCGACGTCCACCTGCGGCTCGCCGACGGTGTAGGCGACGAGGAAGGAGGCGAGACCGGCCAGGAGGCCGACCACCAGCCCCCGGACGAGGAACGAGCGTGCGGTCATGAGGGGTCCGTCCGACGACCGACCGCCCAGATGGGTGGTCGGGATGAGTGAGGGTGCTGCCTGGGGCTACTGCTGCTGCGGAGCGGGGAGGCTCAGTGGCAGGGGTAGCCGAGCAGGTGGCGCCCGTCGTGGACCCACTCGTGGATCGCGGTGCCGGCGGGGAGCGAGATCGCGCCCTGGTCGGCGCTGATGAAGAAGAGCACCAGGGTGCCGAGGAGGCCGAAGAACAGCGCCCACGGGGCGATCTCGGCGAGGGGGATCGAGGGGATCTCGACCTCGGGAACGGGGGTGGCGACAGCCGATGACATGTGTGTCCTCCTCAGGGATGAGTGCGTCCCTGTTCGATGGGGTGTAGGCGGACCTTCGGGTCTGACTCCACCGCCATCCGATCCCTCGGAGGCGATGTCACAGTAGCGCGACTGTGCCGGATTCCCACCGGCTTCCTCGTGCCCGCGCGAGCAGCCTAGGGCATCGCGAGAGCCGCCGCATCCGTTGGTCGAGCAGTGAGGAGCGCCAGCGACGAACGCACGTCGAGACCCCGGGAGCCGAGCAGGGCCAGGGGTGTCCCGTGAGACCGAGCTACGACTCGGCTCGGGGAATGATGTCCTGGCAGCGGAACAGCGAGCAGTCGCTGGCGCCGAGCGAGTACACCGACAGGTACTGGGACTCAGAGGTGCGCAGAACGTCCATCCGCGCAGCGGGGTCGACCTGCCGCAGGTCGGCCATCATCAGCTGGACACCGACAGAGATCGGCTTCGGCCCGAAGGGTGCCACCAGCAGACCCACCGGGCCGCGGCCGTCCTTGCTGACGTCGGTGGCACTGACCCACGCGCGGTTGACGTGGTCCAGGACGTGTCGCACCGTGAACGCGTACTCCACCCGCCATCCCTGGTTCGTGGCGTCCGTCAGCAGGGACTGGTGGTTGGTGAGCTGGCGCCACGACTCCGCCAGGTTGGCCCGGTTGATGAAGTTGACCACCCGGACGTTGCTGGTGAACGTGCCTCGTCGTTGCTCCAGCTCCCCCAGCACGGAGTGCGCCTCGTGGATGGACGTCCCGGTGGTCACGACCAGCTCGAGGTGCTGGATGCCCTCGAGCAGCTCCTCGACGGTCGAGTCGGAGAAGGATCCCTTCGGTCTGCCGTAGTCCTCGAACGCGGCAGCCTCGGGATAGGAGCGTGCCCACGAGTATGCGAGGTACGGCGACACGTTCCGGCTGAGCAGCGTCCCCGAGGCCAGGCCCTCCATCAGGGACGTGAGGATGGGACGGGGGACGCTGGTGAAGTCGATGATGACGTCGTCCGGCGTGGGGAAGAGCCGCAGGCTCGTCCGCAGCAGTCCCCGCATGCGTTCGGCTTCGACGGGATACGGCACCAGCCGGTGGATGACCTCACCGGTGGCTTCGCTGGCGGCGGCCGTCCACCCGCGGTTGGCGTGGGTCCCCTTCACCCCGTCCAGGAGCGATCCTTCGGGGACTCCTTGGAAGGTGAGCACCAGCCAGTTCAGCTTCTTGACCGGCGTCCCCTGCGTGCGCAGCCTGAGATGAAGGGCCAGCAGCCGCTCGGCGAAGTAGAGGGAGCGTTCCTCGAAGTTGGGGGCCACGATCGCCAGCGTCTCGCCCGCCCCGGTGAGGACGGCCTCGATGTCGTCCCAGTCGGCGTCGTCGAGCCTCATCGGCGCGCGCCCGCCAGTGCCGAGACCCTCGCGAGACCGTCGCCGCGCGACAGCGTCTCCCACTTGCTCCCGGTCGCCTCCACGGCCTGGTCCCCGATGCGGGAGTGGACCCTGAGGTAGGGACCGGCGTAGTGCCTCGGGCTCCCACCGCGCGACTGGTACCACAGGAGGGGCAGGGCGTCGGTCGCGCAGTTCTCGTGGTCGACGAAGGTGAGGCCGCAGTTGCGGTAGCCGAACTCGAGCCGGTCCCCACTGCGTTGGCGCATCCGGTCCAGCTGGGGGTCGTCGCCCATGACGTGCTCCGCGAACCACTGGCACAGCCGCCGTGCGTCCCTTCGGATGCTCTCGGTGCGGATCAGGCTGGAGTTGGGGAAGCTCAGGTTCTCCGACAGCGGGAAGTAGAGCCCGGAGTGGAGGGCCACCCCGTCGAGCGCCGTCAGATCGGCGATGCTCTGCTGCGCCTGCTCGGTGAGCACCTGGCAGAGCACGAAGATCGACGGGCGACTCTCCTCCGGCATCCAGGAGCGGATGGTCACCAACTTCTCGAGGTCGCCGCGAAGTGAGTGGCCGCTGAGCGCCTTGTCCGCCAGGAGCACCCAGAAGGGCTTGGAGAAGAGCAGTCTCAAGCCGTCGTCGGTGTCGGGACGCGAGGTGAGCAGCTGGTCGACCAGCCGTTCGGTGCCCTCGATGCGCGCACTGGTGCCGGTGTCGAGCCTTCCCTGGAGGCCGTTCACGTGGCAGAACTCGTTGGCCAGACGGCCGGGGTCGTTCTGGAAGAGATGGATCTGGTGGAGCACCGGCACGTTCTCCCGGCCCAGGCCGAAGCGCCGTGAGTTGACCAGGTCGAAGTAGAGCGACTTCCACGTCGCCTCGAGCATGTTGGAGGGGACGTACTTGACGTTGGCGAAGATGACCAGCGCGGCCCTCAGCCACTCCTGCCGGTGCTGCTCGGGGAGCAGGGGCTCGAGCATCCTCAGGGAGCGCTTGATGCGCTCCCACGGCGAGATGCCGCTGTCGCCGTAGGGGGACCTGACCTCGAGCCGCTCGAGCAGGTTGATCTTGGCGACGACGTTCTCCTGGGTCAGGCTGACCGGGTCCAGTGCTGTCCAGAAGGCGTCGCCGAACGTCGTCAGTGGCCCAGTTGCCACACGTGTTGCCGATCTGGCCCCTGGCGCGGTTGCTCGCGGCGCCGCGACCGCTTCCACGAAGCGCTTCATCCGACGGAAGTCCTGTCTGCCGCTGACGTCACGGACTGACGACTGGACATCGACCGCGTAGGGATCGAAGTCTTGGACCACGCCGGCGACGTTCGAGACGTTCAGGCCACCGGCGATGAACGTGCGGTCCATCAACCCCGCGTCGCGGAGACCGACCAGCACGCCCTGGTCGACGCGTCTCCCGGTCCCACCGGAGAGGTGGTCGACGATTACGTAGTCGGCGTGCTCGAGGACGGCGCCCACCGAGTCGGTGACCGAGCCGGGCGGGAGCCCGGCCCCGGCAGGGAGGAGGCTGATGATCCGGAGATCGCCGAGCCCGGCGTCGTCTGAGCGCGCTCGCAGCTCGGCAAGGTCGATGGCTGTCCACGCTTCGTGCAGCTGAACCCAGTTGTATTCCGTGGACACCAGCGCTGAGACGATCGATGCAGGGTCCTTCGACTTGGTGAGCAGTACGAGATCGACATCCGCGAGTTGAGGGTCGAGGAACTGTGCTCGGCGCAGCTGCTTGGCGAACATCAGGGCATGCGGGTCGATCGACAGGACGGCGTGGACTCCCGCCAGGTCGAAGCCGGCGTCGACGGCACTGCGGAGGCACTCCGCGCAGTGGATCTTGCAGGCCTTGGCTCGACTCACGCGACGCCCCCCATCGACCGTGGATAGCGACCGACGTCGGAGAACTACCCGGATGTGACGGCACACTAGCGCCGCGGCGGTGCGGCGAGTGACAGTTTCATCAAGGTATGCAGGGAAGGCGTCACTTCCCTCGGTGTGCAGCGCACGGGAAGTGACAGCTCCCCTGCATACCTTGGGGAAACGTCACTCGGCGCCCAGCGCCGCCACCAGCCGCTCGGTGACGTCGGGCGGGCGGACGGCGATGCGGACCCAGTCGGGGCCGAGGCCGGGGAAGGTGTCGGCGCGGCGTACGGCGACCCCGGCGGCGCGCAGCCGGGCGTGGACGCCGTCGCCGACGCGGGCCAGCACGAACGGCGCGGACGAGGCGACGTGGCGGATCCCCAGTGCGGACAGACGATCCTCGAGGTACGCCCGCCAGCCGGCGATCTCGCGGGCGCGGCGCTCGGACTCGACCAGCGCCGCGGGCGACGAGCAGGCCACCATCGCCGCGGACGCCTGCGCCGACACCGACCACGGCACCTGACCGCGGCGCAGCTCGGCGACGAGGTCGGGGTCGCCGACGGCGTACCCCGCGCGCACGCCGGGGATGCTCCAGTGCTTGGTCAGGCTGCGGACGACCAGCACCCCGGCCATCCCGGAGGCGACCAGCGATCCCGGCTCGCCGGGCACGGCGTCGAGGAACGCCTCGTCGACCACCACCAACCGTTCGGGCCGGACCAAGGCCAGCAGCGAAGAGGCCGGGTGCAGGACGCCGGTGGGGTTGGTCGGGTTGCCCACCACCACGAGGTCGGCGTCCTCCGGCACCAGCGCGGGGTCCAGGACGAACGGCTCGGGCAGCACCACCTCGGTGACCGTGCGTCCGGCCTGGAGCAGCGCGGCGTGCGGCTCGGTGAACTGCGGGTGCACCATGACCGGGCGCCGCCACGGGCGCAGCCGCGCGACGAGCGAGAACGCCTCGGCGGCACCGGCCGTCGCCAGCACCCGCTCGGGCGCGACGCCGTGGCGTCCGGCCAGCGCCGTCTCGGCCGCGGTCGGCGAGGGGTAGGCGCCCACCTGGTCCAGCGACGCCAGGAGCGCCGCGTCCAGCCAGTCCGGGCGGGCGCCGGCGTAGACGTTGACCGCCAGGTCGAGCAGGTCGCCCACCTCGACGTCCCCGTGGTGTCGCAGGGGGTCGCCGAGGGGGTCAGCCATGCGCGTGCGCGGCGTCCGCGAACCGCTGGGCCATGCGCGGGTGGCCCGCCCAGTGCGTGTGCAGGTACGACGCGTGCAGCGTCGGGGTGCCGAACCCGACCGCCGTCCCGTCGACCGTCCAGGTGGCGGTGTCGCCGCGCACGGGCTCGACGTGGGTGCGGTGGAACTCGTGCCCGGTGACGTCCTCGCCCGCGCGCGTCAGCAGCGAGTCGCCGGCGGCGGTGGCGGTGGGGTAGCGCAGCGTCAGCCGCGCGGTCATCTCCGCGGTGGCCGGCAGCGCCCCGACCATCGGGGCGCCGTCGAGGGTGTCGCAGAGGTAGAGCAGCCCGGCGCACTCCGCGACGGTCGGTACGCCGGCGGCGACGGCCCCGGCCAGCTCGCGGCGCAGCGACTCGTTGCCGGTGAGGTCGGCGGCGTGCACCTCAGGGAAGCCGCCGCCGAGGTAGATCCCGGACGTGCCCGGCGGCAGCGCGGGGTCGGCGAGCGGGTCGAAGGTGACGACCTCGCAGCCAGCGGCGCGCAGCAGCTCCTCGGTCTCGGCGTAGCGGAACGTGAAGGCGCGCCCGCC
Organism: Nocardioides sp. 503; assembly: GCF_004522095.1. Taxonomy (GTDB): domain Bacteria; phylum Actinomycetota; class Actinomycetes; order Propionibacteriales; family Nocardioidaceae; genus Nocardioides. The sequence continues at coordinate 91,214 of NZ_SPUI01000011.1, read as the reverse complement.
GGCCATCGCCACGACCGGTCGCCCGTCGCTGGAGGGGCGCACCTCCTGCGCGGGGTCCCACGCCTCGACCTCGAGGTCGGGCGCGGACCGGGCGACGGCGAGGACGGCGTCGAGGTCGACGGTCTCGGCGATCCGCTCGGCCAGGCGGTCCAGCGCGTGCGCCGCCTCGTCGCGCTCGGCGGCCGGCACCAGCCCGAGGTGGCGCGACGGCGCCGACACCGACTCGTCGCGCGGCACCGTACCCAGCACGGGCAGGTCGATCGAGGAGGCGACCTCCGCGGCGTGGCGGGGAGAGCCGGCCTGGTTGAGGATCACACCGGCGATGCGGGGCGCGCCGCGCCAGGTCGCCATGCCGTGCACCACCGCGCCGATCGAGCGCGACGAGCGCGCGATGTCCACCACGAGCACGACCGGCGAGTCGGTGAGGTGGGCGACGTGGGCGGTCGAGGAGAAGCCGTCGTGGCCGACGCGACCGTCGTAGAGCCCCATCACGCCCTCGACCACCGCGATGTCGGCGGGCGTCGGCGTGCGGGCGCCGTGGAGCAGCAGCGGGGCGATCCGGTCCTCGCCGACCAGGTGCGGGTCGAGGTTGCGGCCGGGGCGACCGCAGGCGAGCGCGTGGTAGCCGGGGTCGATGTAGTCGGGGCCGACCTTGTGGCCGCTGACGACGTGGCCGGCGCGGGTCAGCGCCGCCATGAGCCCTGTGGACACGGTGGTCTTGCCCTGGCCGGTGGCCGGTGCGGCGACCACGATCCGGGGGAGTGCCGTCCTGGGGGTGGTCACCACTCGATGCCCTTCTGGCCCTTCTGGCCCCGGTCCATCTGGTGCTTGACCTTGGTCATCTCGGTGACCAGGTCGGCGACCTCGACCAGCCGGGGGTGCGCGCGGCGGCCGGTCACGACGACGTACTGGCGCCCCGGGCGCTGCGACAGCGTCTCGATGACGTCGTCGAGGTCGACCCAGCCCCACTCCATGACGTAGGTGAACTCGTCGAGCACGTAGAGGTCGTGGGTCTCCTCGGCCAGGCGGCGCTTGATCTCCGCCCACCCCGCCGCAGCCCCCGCGGCGTGGTCGGTCTCGTCGCCGGCCTTGCGCGACCACGACCAGCCGGCGCCCATCTTGTGCCACTCCACCGGGCCGCCCTCGCCGGTCTCCTCGTGCAGCTGCCCGAGCCGCTCGAGCACGGTCTGCTCGCCGATGCGCCACTTGGCGGACTTCACGAACTGGAAGACCCCGACGTCCCAGCCCTGGTTCCACGCCCGGATCGCCAGGCCGAACGCCGCGGTCGACTTCCCCTTGCCGTCGCCGGTGTGGACCATGAGCAGCGGCTGCTGGCGGCGCTCGCGGGTGGTGAGGCCGTCGTCGGGTACGGCGTCGGGCTGTCCCTGCGGCATCAGGCCGCGCCCACGGAGTGGTGGACGATCGCGGCCAGGCCGGGGGCGCTCACCTCGGCGACGGGGACGTGCTCGGCGCCCAGCGACTCGGCCAGGCGGGCCGCAAGGCCCATCCGGAAGGACCCGGTCTCGCAGTCGACCACCACGGAGTCGACCGTGGTCGCGAGGTGGGCGGCCACCTGGCGGGAACGCGCGACCGCGTCGGCGCCCTGCGTGGCCCGGCCGTCGGTGACGACCACCAGCAGCGGCCGCAGGTGCGGGTCGCGGACCCGCTCCACCCGCAGGACCCGGTCGGCCTCGAGCAGCCCCTCGGCCAGCGGCGTCCGGCCGCCGGCGCCGAGGTCCTCCAGGCGCGTGGCGGCGATGTCGACCGAGCGCGTCGGCGGCAGCGCCAGCTCGGCGCCGGCGCCACGGAAGGTGATCAGCCCGACCTTGTCGCGGCGCCGGTAGGCGTCGAGCAGCAGCGAGAGGATGGCGGTCTTGACCTGCTCCATCCGCCTGCGTGCGGCCATCGAGCCCGACGCGTCCACGCAGAACAGCACGAGGTTGGCCTCGCGTCCCTCGCGCACGGCGACGCGCAGGTCCGCGCCCCGGAAGCGCAGCGGCCCGTGGCTGCGTCCGCGGGCGACCTGGTGCGGCGCCGCGGCGCGCACGGTCTCGCTGAGGTGGATCGCGCCGCCGCCGTCCTGCGAGCGTCGTGCCCCCACCCGCCGCCCGGACTCGGTGATCGCCCGGCTGCGCTTGCCGGCCGCGCCCGCCCCGGTCCCGGAGACCGTGAACAGCCGTGGTCGGTACGGCGTGCCCGCGGCCACCGGCGTCGACGGGGCCGCCGCACCGGAGCCGGGCGTCTCCGCCTGCTCCTGCTCGGAGGCCGAGGAAGCGGCGTCGCCCTCGTGGGTCGGGGAGGTGCCGTCGCCCTCGTGGGTCGAGGAAGGCGCGCTGGCGCCTGTCTCGAAACCCTCGTCACCCTCACCGCCGTCACCCTCACCAGCGTCACCGTCCCCGCCGTCCTCCCCGGGACTCGGCGGCAGCGGCGGCTCCGGCGGCAGCTCCTCGTCGCCGAGCACCCGGTCGAGCAGCTCCTCGTCCAGCCCGGGCGCGTCGAACGGGTTGCGCCGGCGCCGGTGCGGCAGCGAGAGCCGGGCCGCGGCGCGGATGTCCGCGCGGGTCACCGACGTCCGCTCGTGCCAGGCCGCGTGGGCCAGCGCGGCCCGGGCGGTGACCAGGTCGGCGCGCATGCCGTCGACCTCGAACGCCGCGCAGACCTCGGCGATCTTGAGCAGCGCCGCGTCGGACAGGACGACCCGACCGACCAGCTCCTGGGCGCGCTGGATGCGCGTGGTGAGGGCCGCCTCGCGCTCGGCGTACGCCGCCACGAACCCGTCGGGGTCGGCGTCGTAGGCCATCCGCCGGCGGACCACCTCGACCCGCTCCTGCGGGTCGCGCGGCGCGGCGACCTCGACGGTGAGTCCGAAGCGGTCGAGGAGCTGGGGGCGCAGCTCGCCCTCCTCGGGGTTCATGGTGCCGACGAGGACGAAGCGGGCGGCGTGCTCGACCGAGACGCCGTCGCGCTCGACGGTCGAGCGGCCCATGGCGGCGGCGTCGAGCAGCAGGTCGACGAGGTGGTCGTGGAGCAGGTTGACCTCGTCGACGTAGAGGATCCCGCGGTGCGCGCGGGCGAGCAGGCCGGGCTCGTACTCCGCCTTGCCCTCCGACAGGGCGCGCTCGAGGTGCAGCGAGCCCAGCACGCGGTCCTCGGTCGCGCCGACGGGGAGCTCGACGAGCCGCACCGGCCGCGTCTCGGTCGCCGCGTCCGGGCCGAACGGGCCGTCCGGCGAGGCGACGTGCCGCTCGCGCGGGTCCGTGGAGAAGCGGTCGCCCGCCACCACGTCGATCGGCGGCAGCACGGCGGCCAGGGCCCGGACGATCGTCGACTTGGCCGTGCCCTTCTCCCCGCGCACGAGCACGCCGCCGACCTCGGGCGAGATCGTGGTGAGGACCAGGGCGAGCGCCATGTGGTCGGGGTCGTCGGATCCGACGACGGCAGAGAAGGGGTACTGCTGTGGCATGGAGGCTCCCGCTCGATCGCCAGCTTTCAGGGGGCGCGAGGCCGGTCTTCGGACTTCCTGGACCAGCGTCGTCGACGCCGTCCAGGTCACCGCAGCGGGCCTGTGCCGGACTTTCACCGGCTTCCCAGATTCTCCCGTCGCTCCCGCTCTGCAGCAGGGGGTCGGGGCACCTCGTGCCTGTCGGTCGTCACGATAGCGTTCGTCCTCGTGCCCTCCCCCACGCGTCCTCGCCTGACGGTCGTCGGCCTCGGCGCGGACGGCTGGCCCGGGGTCCCCGAGGACACCCGGCGCCTCGTGCTGGAGGCGCCTGTCGTACTCGGCGGCGCGCGGCACCTGGGGCTGCTGCCCGCCGTACCCGGTCAGGAGCGGGTGTCGTGGCCCTCCCCGCTGCGGGAGGGCCTGCCGGGCCTGCTCCAGCGGTACGCCGGTCGCGAGGTCGTCGCGCTGGCCTCGGGCGACCCGCTGGTCTCCGGCATCGGCTCGACGCTGGTCGGGCTGCTCGGCGCCGACGCGGTGCGGGTGGTGCCGGCCATGTCCTCGGTCGCGCTCGCGCGGGCGCGCATGGGCTGGCCGGCCGAGTCGGTCGAGGTGGTCTCGGTGGTGGGGCGCGACGCCCACGCGGTCCTGCGCACGCTGGCGCCCGGTCACCGCGTGCTGGTGCTGTCGTCCGACGCCTCGACGCCCGCGGAGGTGGCGGGCCTGCTCGTCTCCTCGGGGTACGGCGCGAGCGCGCTGACCGTCCTCGGCGACCTCGGCTCGGCCGACGAGTCGCGCCGCGACGGGATCGCCGAGTCGTGGACCGGGGCTTCGCCGGCGCTGAACGTCCTCGCGCTCACCCTGCTCGGCCCGGTCGTGGGTCCGCGCACCGGTGGCCTGCCCGACGAGGCCTTCGAGCACGACGGCCAGCTCACCAAGCGCGACCTGCGCGCCTCCGCGCTCGCCCGGCTCGCCGCCCAGCCCGGCCAGCTGCTGTGGGACGTCGGCGCCGGCGCGGGGTCGGTGGGCATCGAGTGGATGCGGGCCCACCCCACGTGTGACGCGATCGCCGTGGAGGCCGACGCGGCCCGGGCCGAGCGGGTCCGCGGCAACGCCGAGCGCCTCGGCGTACCGGCCCTGCGGGTGGTCCACGGCCGCGCCCCCGACGCGCTCGACGGGCTCCCGGCCCCGGACGCGGTCTTCGTCGGCGGCGGCGCGACCGTGCCTGGCGTCGTAGCGGCCTGCCTCGCCGCGCTGCGACCCGGCGGCCGCCTCGTCGTGCATGGCGTGACCCTGGAGACCGAGGCGCTGCTCGGCCGGCTGCACGCCGAGCGCGGCGGCGAGCTGACCCGGCTGCACGTCGAGCACGCCGGCGCGATCGGCTCCTTCACCGGGTGGACGCCGACGCGTGCCGTGACCCAGTGGGCCTGGACCGAGGAGGGCGCATGACCGTCCACTTCGTCGGCGCCGGACCGGGCGCGGCCGACCTGATCACGCTGCGCGCCGCGACGATGCTCGCGGCCGCGGACGTGTGCCTCTACCCGGGCACCTACCTCGACCACACGGTCCTCGCGCACTGCCGCCCCGACGCCCGGCTCGTCGACACCCAGGACCTGGACCTCGACCAGATGGTCGCCGTCGTCGTGGATGCCCATCGCGCCGGCCTCGACGTCGTCCGGCTCACCTCGGGCGACCCGTCGGTCTACTCGGCCCTGCACGAGCAGACCCGCCGTCTCGACGAGGCGGGAGTGCCGTGGGACGTCACGCCGGGCGTCCCGGCGTACGCCGCCGCGGCCGCGCTCGTCGGCCGTGAGCTGACCGTGCCGCTGGTGACCCAGTCGGTGGTGCTGACCCGCGCCCAGGCCCGCTCGACGGCGATGCCGGAGACCGAGGAGCTGGCGCGCTTCGCGGCCACCCGCGCCACCCTGGTCCTGCACCTCGCGATCACCCGCACCCGCGAGCTGATGGAGGAGCTGGCCGGCCACTACGGCCCCGACTGCCCGGTCGTGGTCGTCCACAAGGCCAGCCAGCCCGACGAGCTGGTCCTGCGCGGCACCGTCTCCTCGATCGCCGACGCGGTCGAGCGCGCCGGCCTCCGCCAGGCCGCCGTCATCCTCGTCGGCCCCGCCCTCGACCCGTCCCCCTCGGCCGCCGGCGAGTCCTACCTCTACGACCCCGCCCGCGACCGCTCCGCGAAGCGTCCGCCGGGGTAGTCCCTGACGTTCGTGTCGTCGACACGCCGAGAAGACGACACCAACGTCAGGGACTACCCGGAGGTCAGCGCGTCCAGAGGCCGTGGGGCCGCAGGAGGAGCTCGACCTGGTCGGCGAGGAGCTTGGCGTCGGCGCGCTCGGGACGGACCGCCCAGGAGACCTCCGGGGCCGCGTGGGCGACGGCCGCGGCGGCCCACTGCCGGGTGCGGCTGGGGCCGTGGGTGCGCAGGTCGTCCAGCCGGCCCGCGACCCAGTCGGGGTCGGCGAGGGCACGGTCGAGCGCGGCCTCGGCGAAGCCGCCGACAGCGCCCTGGGCGGTGCGGTAGGCCGAGAGTCGCCCGTAGAGCCCCTGCGGCCGACCGGACGCCGCCCGCTCGCCGGCCATCCCGACGTGCACGACCAGCTGGCTGGCCGGGTCCCGGAGGAGGTAGACCCCTGGCTCCCGCGGCGCCCACGGGACCGCCTCGCCGAACGGCAGCCACTCCGACCACGACGCCGCGTCCTCGACCCCGAGGTAGGCGTCCACCAGCGCCGCGTCCCGCACTCGCTCCCCGACCCACGCCATGCCCTCACCCTGCCCGCCACCACCGACACCCGGCGGGATAGTCCCTAACAAATTCGTGGTCGACACGCCGGCGCGACCACGCGTTTGTTGGGGACTATCCCGCCGCGGTCACTCCTCGGGGACGCTGCGGGGGGTCCAGACGGCGCCGGAGGGGGTACGCCGGGTGGCGGTGGCGCCGATGATCAGCAGGCACTTCATGTCGATGGTGTCGGCGTCGAGGGCGCCGAGGGTGGTGACGAGCAGGGACTCCTCGGCGCGGCCGACGTCACGGCCGACGACCACGACGGTGTCGGGGGAACGGTGCTCGAGCAGGACCTTCTGGGCGCGCACCACCTGCTCGGTGCGCGAGCGCGACGCCGGGTTGTAGAGCGCCAGCACCAGGTCGGCCTCGGCCACGTGGCGGAGCCGCCGCTCGATGACCGGCCACGGCTTGAGCCGGTCCGAGAGGCTCATCACCGCGAAGTCCGCGCCGACCGGCGCCCCCGCCCGCGCCGCCACGGCCTGCACCGCGCTGACCCCGGGCAGCACGCGCACCGGCACGGCGGCGTACGCCGGGTCCTCGGCCGCCTCGAAGACCGCCGACGCCATCCCGAAGACCCCCGCGTCCCCCCCGGACACGACCGCGACCCGCTCCCCGGCGAGCGCGAGGTCGAGCGCGAGGCGCGCCCGGTCGACCTCGACGGTGTTGCCCGACGCGTGCCGGGTGAGGCCGGCGCGCTGCGGCACGCGATGGACGTACGGCGCGTAGCCGACCACGTGGTCGACCTCGGCCAGCGCCGCCGTGACCTCGGGCGTGACCCATGCGTCCGGTCCCGGCCCGAGCCCGACCACGAGAAGCTCCGCCGGACCGCCCACGACGTCCGAGGACGCGTCAGCGACCGGCGACGCCCGGCGCCCCGCCGGCTCGTCGTGCCGCGAGTCGCCGGGCACGACGACGAGCGAGAAGTACGGCACCGTCGCCGGGTCGACGTCGGCCACCGGCATCCGGCGCTCGGTGTCCATCGACGCGCGCTCGACGTAGACGGCGTGCTCGAGGCGCCCGGCCTGCGCCAGCGCGGAGCGTACGGCGGGGAAGGTGCGGCCGAGCTTCATGATGATCGCGCCGTCGGTGTCGGCCAGCCGCCGGGCGAGCTCGGGCTCGGGCAGCGTGCCGGGCAGGATCGTCAGCACGTCGGTCTGGCGCACCAGCGGCGTCGCCGCCGCGGCGGTCGCGGCCGCGAAGGCCGGCACCCCGGGCACGATCTCGGTGGGGAAGCGGGGCGAGAGCAGGTCGTGCATGTACATGAACGAGCCGTAGAAGAGCGGGTCGCCCTCGGCCAGCAGGACCACGTCGCGACCGGCCTCGAGGTGGACCGCCAGCCGCGCGGCCGACTCGGCGTAGAAGTCGGCCATGGCGCCGGCGTACCCGCCGGGATGGGCGGTCGGCCCGGTCGTGACGGGGTAGCGCAGCTCCTCCTCGACGGCGGTCGCCGGGATCAGCGAGGCCGCGATGCGCCGGGCGTTGGACTGCTTGCCGACACCCGCGTGGAAGGCGACGACATCGGCCGCGCCGATCAGCCGCGCGGCCTTGAGCGTGACGAGCTCGGGGTCGCCGGGGCCGAGCCCGACGCCGTAGAACCGGCCGGTCACTCCTGCTCCTGGGCCAGGGCGTTGAGCGCGGAGGACGCCATCGCGGAGCCGCCGCGGCGACCGCGCACGGTGACGTAGGGGACGTCGATGCCGTGGTCGTCGGCGAGCGCGACCAGCGCCTCCTTGGACTCCGCGGCGCCGATGAAGCCCACCGGGCAGCCGATGACCGCCGCCGGCCGGGGCGCGCCCTCGATCAGCATCTCCATCAGGTGGAACAGCGCGGTCGGGGCGTTGCCGATGACGACGACGGCACCGTCGAGGTAGGGCTCCCACAGGGATACGGCGGCCGCCGTGCGCGTCGTGGACCAGGCGGCCGCCAGGCCGGGGACCCGCTCGTCGGTGAGGAAGCAGCGCACCTCGTTGCCCGCCGGCAGCCGCGAGGCGGTGATGCCCATCGCGACCATGCGGGCGTCGGTGAGGATCGGCGCGCCCATCATCAGCGCGGTCCGCGCCGCACCCACGAGTCCGGGGTGCACCACCAGGTCGCGCACCAGGTCGACCTGGCCGCTGCCGTGCACCATCCGCACCGCCACCTTCTCGGCGTCGGCCGGCAGCCCGGCGAACGACGCCTCGCGGCGGATCGTCGCGAACGACTCCACGTAGATCGCGGGACCGTCGTCGACGTAGTCGTAGTGCCGTCCCGGCCGCGCCAGCGTGCTCATCGCGCACCCCCGTCCCGCGCGGGGACGACGACGCCGTGCCACGGCGTGACGACCAGCTCCGGCCCGCGCGCGGCGAGGTCCAGCGCCAGGTCCGGCACGAGCACCCCGTCGGGCACCTCGACGTGCTCGACACCCCCATGACGCCCGTACGCCGCCGGCTCGCCGGACACGAGCGCGCGCGGGTCCGCGGCCCGGTCGGCCGCCAGCGGCTCGGCCAGCTCGTCGACGTGCCATGCGGCGCTCGGTCCGTCGCCCCGGCGCTCCTGGAAGAGCGCGGCCAGGTCGACCAGTGCCGCCGGCGCGTCGGTCAGCGGCACGGCCGGTCCCCACGCGGCACCGACCCGCAGCTGGGCGGTGGTCCCATCGAGCGCGACCAGCCCCAGGTCGCAGGTCCGCGTGACGAGGTCGCCGCGGCCGTCGTCGAGCACGAAGAGGAAGCGCCCCGGCAGCCCCGCCAGCGCGGCGTGGGCGCACAGCAGCCGGTCCAGCTCGGCGACCACCGGCCGGAGGTCGGCGCGCCCGCCGCCGAGCCCGGTCAGCGGCGAGACCAGGAGGTTGCGGACCAGCTCGTGGCTGCGCGAGGGCAGCAGCCCGGTCGCCTCGATCGCGGCCAGCACCTCGGCCGGGAGGTCGCCGTCAGCGGAGGGCAGCGCGCGCAGCTGCAGGTTGGCGCGCCCGGTCAGGTGCACCGCGCCGTCGCCGTACGCCGTGGCCACCGCGACCAGCGCCCGCAGCGAGTCGGCGGACATCAGGCCCCCGGGCAGCCGCAGCCGCACCAGCGCGCCGTCGTCGGCGGGCCAGGGGCGCAGGGCGCCGGGGCAGAGGTCGGGACGGGACCGGTTCACGGAGGTGGCGGGCACGCGAGTCCTTCGAGGTCTGGGGCTCGTGCGCGGAGCCCCTGGCTGACCTCACGGCGGTCACCGCAAGGGCCAGCAGGTCTTCGGACTCGGGGTCAGCCGGGGCGAGACACCTTCCCGGACCCGGAGGTCCAGTGGCCTGTCCGAAGACAGCGTCTCGTCCGTCACCCATACCGCTGCGCGTCAGTCCCGGAGTCGCACCGGGTTCCCTTCACTGGCCCCCGCAGGCTACTAGCCGCAGGCTCCGCGATCCATGGCGGTCGCCGGCACCGGGATCTGCAGGACGCCCAGCGCGGCCTCGATGTCCGTGCGCTTCGGCACCCAGCCGCGGGCGATCTCCTCGCCCAGCAGGTCGAGCACCGCCGCCCACTCGCCGGGGCTCAAGGCGCCCACCAGGCCCTGGGTCTCGTACGCCGCCGCGCGCGCCCGCGGCGACGGCCGCGGGTGGTCCGGGTGCCGCCTGCGGGTGCGGCCGAGAATGCTCCTCATGCCCTGAAGACGCGTGAGCGCGCCGATCCTTATGCCCCGCGGCCACGAGCCTCAGGAGACCGACGGCGTCGAGGACACGAGGTGCCCGAAGGCCACCAGCCGCTGGTCGGTGTGGAACAGCTCGGCGCACGTCACGAGCGTGAGCAGGCGGGGTCCGGCGTCGGCGGGCGGCTCGGTGCCGCCGGCGTCGGGGTTGCGCGGGCGGGCGTCGAGCACCCAGTCGGCCGTGAACGGCACCGAGAGCGCGTCCCCGGCCGTGTCCAGGACGTAGGTGTGGGTGGCCGTGCGGGTCTCGACGACGACCCGGTCGCCGGGCTCGAGGCGCGGCATGTCGCGCAGCGGCTCGCCGTGGGTCACCCGGTGCCCGGCGATGACCAGGTTGCCCCTGGCGCCTGGCTCTGCGGTCCCCTCGACGTGCCCGAAGCCGGCCGCGAGGTCGTCGGGCGAGGTGCCCTCGACGAGCGGCACCTCGACGTCGTCGCCGAAGCGCGGCACCCGGACGAGCGCCAGCACACGGTGGTGGTCCACGTCGGCGTGGTCGCGCCCCTGCTCCCACTGCTCGCGCAGGGCCTCGACCCCGGCGGCGTGCGCCCGGCGCGAGACCCAGCTGGTGCCGACCAGCTGCCAGCCGACGTACCCGAGCAGGACGAGCCCCACGAGCAGCAGCACCGCGCCCAGCTGGAGGCGGCGGCGGGAGCGGACGGGGCGGGGCACGCCGCACATGGTGCCCGGCGATCCCGGCCGCGGCACCGCCGGGATGCCGCCGGGACCGCCCGCCGCGGGCACTGGTCTGGACCACCTCGACGGATCCGGCACCGGCCGTAAGCGACCGCCCCGCTCGACGTCTCTGACAGGTGCGGCTGAGGCGATCTGCCCGCCGCGGAGCAGACGACTCGCGTGGGACGCGAGCAGGGATCGGGAGTAGCAGTGGGGGCAGTGGGAGTGGGTCGGTCGCGCCGTGCGCTGATGTGGGCGCTGGTGGCAGTGGTGGTCTCGATGACCGGGCTGGCGCCCGGCGCCGCGGTCGCGGCGCCGGACGAGCAGCCGTCGGTGAGTCAGGACGGGACCCCGACGCCGGGGCCCGCCGGCGAGACGGCGGCGCCTGACGCGGACGACGCGTCCGGGGACGCCGAGCCGCAGGACGCGCCGTCGGGCACGCCGCAGGCGCCCGACACCCAGGCGCCCGACACGCAGGCGCCGAACGAGGACGACGACCAGGACGACGCCCGCGCCGACGAGCCTCGCGCCGGACCGGCGGCCGCGGCCGCGGCCGCCCAGTCGGTGGTGGGCATCGCCAAGGAGACCAGCCTGGACGGCGCTCCGGCCGTGCCCGGCAGCGAGTTCACCTACATCCTGACCGCGCGGTGCTCGGGCCTGACGGCCGGCTGCATCAACCAGTCCGTCACCGACGTGCTGCCGGCCGGGCTGGACATGACCTCGCTGCCGCCGTCCACCTCGACGCGCGAGGTCACCTACGTGGCCGCCACCCGCACCCTGACCGTGCGGTTCATCGAGCCGCTGCAGGAGCCGGTCGGCGCCAAGGGCCTCAACGACGGCGCGACGCGCGTGCTGGAGATCGGCATGCGCGTCCCGGCCAACACGCCCGCTCCGGACGGCACCACGATCACCAACACCGCGACCACGGTCGCCGACAACGCCGACCAGGCCTCCGCCGCGGCCGACATCACCGTGTCGGTGCCGCGCGACGTGAAGCCCGTGGCCACCAAGACGTGGAACGACGGCTCGGCGGTCGCCGGGTCCGGCGAGGCCTCGCAGGTCGTCCTCGGCATCCGCAACGCCTCCTCCAGCTCGGTCACGGTCGACGAGCTGCGGGTCGGCGACGTCACGCCGGCGACGTACGAGCGCTTCGACCTGACGGGGGTGCAGGTCGAGCGCTTCCCCGCCGGCACCGACACCGCGCGGCTCCGGGTCTGCACCGCGGCGACGACGACGTGCGCCCCGGCCGACCAGGTCGCCGGTCCCGCGACCGGTGGGCCCGCGCCCGTGACCCTCGGCCTGCCGGCCGGCGTCGACCCCAAGGACGTCACCGGCTTCGTCGTGGTCTTCACCGACGCCGACGGCGAGGCCCTGCCGTTCGACTCCACCGGCGGCACCGTGCGCGCCGGGCTCGTCCTGCGCGACACCGTGCGCTCCACCGGTGCGCCGCTCGAGCCCACCCAGAAGCTCACGACCACCAACTGCGCGGTCCCCTCCGCCGTCGACGAGCTCGACGCGGTCACCTCGGGCCCCGCGGTCTGCGACACCTACGACGTCCTGCCGAGCACGGTGCTCATCGACGCCTCCAAGGACTACGTCGCCGACACCGACGGCGACTTCTCCCGGGAGAACGGCGAGTACGCCGTCGTCGGCGAGAGCTCACCGGTGAGCGCGACCGTCCGCGTCCAGAACAAGTCGGCCTTCCCGCTGCAGGAGGTCCGGGTGGTCGAGCCCGACGCCGGGGCGCCGATGGGCGAGTTCGCCAAGCTCGACGTCACCAAGGTCCGGCTGCGGTTCCCCTCGGGCGCGACCTCGGCGCACCTGGTCGTGACCTACGCCGACGGCAGCGCCGACCTGGTCACCGACCGCACGGCCGGCGCGACCATCGACGTCGCCCGCGCCGGCACCCGCCCCTCGCGGATCGAGGTCGTCTACACCGGCGTCGACGGCGGCGGGCAGCCCTCGATCGCGATCGACGCGACGGCGTACCTCGACCTGCACGGCACCCTCAACTCCGCGGTGACCGCGCAGGACCTGGCCAACGGCACGTCCCCGGGCGTCGTCAACTGCGCGCAGTACACCGCCAAGGCGACGACCTCCAACAGCACCGGCACGACGTCGGGCAGCGCCTGCAAGTCGCTGGCCGTCGAGAGCCCGCGCTCGTCGGGCACCGGCGTCAAGACCGTGAGCCAGACCCAGCTGCCGCCCGGCCAGCCGGTCGACTTCGGCATCACGCTGCGCAACAACGGAAACGTGCCGCTGGTCGACGCGGTGCTCTCCGACCCGGTCACCGACGCCGACGGCACCCCGCGCGCGGCGGGCAACCCGTTCGCGATCGTGCGGATCGTCTCGGCCACCGTCCGCAAGGACACGGGCGTGCCGGCCGTGGCGCTCGAGCTGTTCGACCCCGCGGCCGCCGGCGGAGCCGGCGCCTGGGTGGCGTACGCCGCCGGGGACGCCGCGCTGCTGACCCGCGCGACCGGCGTGCGCGCGGTCGTGGACGGCGAGCTCGCCCCGACCAAGGCGGTCTTCCTCGACCTGGTGACGATGCGCCGCGACGGCGTGCCCGACGGCGTGACGCTGTCCAACTGCTTCGCCGCCGGCGCCGCCGGCTGGAGCGGTGACCCCGTCTGCTCGCCCGGCATGGAGTCCGCCCCTGCCGCCTCCGCTGCCGCGATCAACAAGAGCATCGCGCCCGGCCGGCTCGTCGCCCCGATCCCCGGGGTGCCGCGGCAGACCGCGCAGGTGCGGCTCACCATCGCCAACACCGGCAACATGAGCGCCCGCCAGCTGCAGCTGACCGACGAGGACCGCGACTTCTTCGACGCCGCCGACTTCGGCAAGGTCGCCTCGGTGCAGTTCCCGCTGGCCTCCGACCGGGTGCGCATCGACGCCTTCGACGGGACGAGCTGGGTCACCGGCGCGCTCGTCGCCAAGGGCGCCTCGGCCTTCCCGCTCCCGGCGGGGATCGCCGCCGGCGACGTGCAGGGCATCCGGGCGACGTTCACCTCCGCGAGCGGCGGCTACGACATCCGCCCGTGCGAGGGGGCGCCGACCCCGGCCAGCTGCACGGCGGTCGTGGTCCTCGACGTGCACCCGCGCGAGGCGCTGCGCTCCGACCCGAGCAAGCCGATTCCGGACGACCTCGAGAACACCCTCGTGGGCGGCTACGAGACCCGCCTGCAGACCCCGGGCACGATGAACCCGGTGGCTCCGGTCACCGCCGACCTCGTGCTCGCCGAGGGCGACCCCGAGCTCGACGTGGACAAGACGCCCAACAGCGCGATCGTCCCGGGGGAGACCGCGCCGTTCCGGCTGACCGTCACCAACTCCGGAACCGCCGACCTGCCCGACCTGGTCGTGCGCGACCTGCTGCCGCCCGGCCTGTCGTTCGACGAGACCTTCGCCGGCAACGTGGGCTACCGCGTGGTCGACGTGCAGGTCCCGGCGGGCACGGCCCAGCCGCCCGCGCCCACCTTCACCACCACCACCGCGCCCGGCGGCCGGGTCACCGGCCTGCGCTGGGGCTTCGGCGACTGGGTGATGCGTCCCGGTGCGACGTTCACGATCGAGATCCAGGTCAAGCTGGCCCCGGGCGTGACCGAGGGCCAGGTCAACACCAACCTGATGGGCGCCATCTCGTCCGCGGACGACCTGGCCTGCGCGCCGGGCACCGGCACCCAGACCGACGGCGACCTCGGGGCCGGCACGTGGTGCACCGACACCGCGGCGGTCACCACCAAGGCCGGCGCGGCGTTCGAGGCGCGCAAGTGGGTGGCCGGCACCGACTCCCTGGGCTGGTTCGACAACCGGGCCGGCCGGGCCGTGCCCGTCGGCGCCGCGTCCTGCCCGTCGCTGACCGAGGCCGGGCGCACCTACACGGCGTTCCCGTGCATCGCGCTGGTCAACCCCGGCGACCGCTACGACTACCTGCTCCGCATGGTCAACTCCGGCACCGAGCCGGCCACGAACATGCGCATCATCGACCGGTTCCCGGTCCAGGGTGACAAGGGCGTCGTGCTCACCGGCACCGACCGTGGCACGCAGTGGGACCACCGGCCCACGCTCGCCACCGCGCCGGTGCTGATCGGCAGCGGCGCGCTCACGACGTCGTACGCCCACGCCGAGGCGGGGGTCTGCACCACCGACCTCTCCATGACCTCGTCCTGCGGCGCCGGCGCCTGGTCCGACCCGTTCGGCCCGGAGGCCGTCGCGGCGCAGATGCGCGTCGCGTGGGCGACGCCGCTGGCTCCGGGGCAGGGCGTGAGCATCGCGTTCTCGATGAACACCCCGCTGGACGTCGAGCGCGTCGCCGACCCCACCATCGCGTGGAACTCCTTCGGCCACGCCGAGACCACGCTGCGCGGCGGCGGCGCCACCCGGGTGCTGCCGCCCACCGAGCCGATCCAGGTGGGCGTCGCGCTCGCCTACGGCACGCTGCGGGTCGAGAAGGAGCTGCTGGCCAACCCCGGCGGCCTCCCGGTCGGAGACCGCGAGTTCGAGATGGCCTACGCCTGCACCATCGACCCGGTGGGCAACCCGGCGCAGACCGTCGCCGAGGGCACGCTGTCGGTGAAGCCGGGCGAGTCCGCGGACGTCACCGGCATCCCGGCCGGCGCGGAGTGCGAGGTGTGGGAGACCGAGGCCTTCGGAGGCGTCACCAACCACCCCGAGGACGACCCCGCGGTCGTCACCATCACCCCGCAGCTGGGCGCGGCGACCGACGCGACCGTCGTCACCGTCACCAACAGCTACCCGCTCGCGGCGCTGTCGATCACCAAGTCCGTCGAGGGTGACGCCGCCGCGTACGGCGACGACACGACGTACCCGGTCCAGGTGCTGTGCGCCATGGACGGGGTGACGGCGACCGGCTTCCCGGTCACCGTCGACCTCGTCGGAGACGACACCGAGAGCATCGACGCGCCGGTGGGCTCGACCTGCACGGCCACCGAGCTCGACGCCGGCGGCGCGACCACCACGACGGTGGCCCCCGCGGCCGGAGTCCTGATCACCGCGGGTGCGCCGGAGGCCCTCAGCCTGACCGTGACCAACACGTTCGAGGCGGGCAGCCTGCAGATCCTCAAGCGGCTCAGCGGTGCGGGCGCCTCCCTGCCCGACGGCCCGTTCGAGTACGACGTGGCCTGCACCTTCGAGGGCACGCCGATCGCGCCGGTGTCGGTGACGCTGGCCCGCAACGGCGACGCCCGCGAGCTGCTCGCCGACGTCCCGCTGGTCCTGCCGATCGGGGCCGAGTGCACGGTGACCGAGACCGACGACGGTGGGGCCGACGCCACGCCGCCGCCCGTGACGGTGACGATCGTCGAGAACGCCGACGACAACACCGTGCAGGCGACCTTCACCAACGAGTTCTCGGCCGGCACGGTCGCGCTCTCCAAGGTGCTGGCGGGGGCGGGTGCCACGGCGCCGTACGCGACCGACGCGGTCTTCACCGTCGATGTCACCTGCGCGCTGGACGACGCCACGCAGGTGCTGTTCTCCGACGCGGTGCGGATCCGCGGCGGCGAGCGGCTCGAGCTGAAGGACGCCCTGGGCGACCCGGTCCTGCTGCCGCTCGGCAGCCGGTGCTGGGGGGTCGAGAGCGACACCGGCGGCGCCACGTCGCACGCGGTCAACGCCGACTCCTTCGCCGACGCGCTGGTGGTCGTGAGCGGTGCTCCCGACGACCTGCAGACGATGGAGCTCTCGGCGACCAACACCTTCGACCTGTCGTCGCTGGTGCTGGACAAGGTCGTCGACGGCGCCGCGGCCGGCTACGCCGCCGGCCGGGAGTTCGCCGTCGAGGTCACGTGCGTGCTGCCGCAGGGAGCCGCGGCCACCCCGCTGCTCACGCGGGAGCCGCACACGATCCTCGCAGGCACGCCGCTCGTGATCGACGAGCTGCCGGTGGGCGCCGAGTGCTGGGCCGAGGAGACCGACACCGGTGGGGCCACCTCGACCGTCGTGGAGTTCGCCGGCCCGGCGCAGCCCGCCGTGGTGGCCGACCAGCCGCGTCACCTCACGGTCACCAACACCTTCGCCGCCGGCGAGCTGCGGGTGACCAAGCAGGTGGTCGGCGGCGGAGCGGGTCCCTACTCGTTCACGCTGGCCTGCGTGACCGACCAGGGCGACGTCGCGCTCGCGCCGGCGGACGCGAGCTTCCGGCTGCGGGCGGGGCAGACCCGCACGGTCAGCGTGCCGCTGGGCGCGGTCTGCACGGTCGAGGAGGCCGACGTCCCCGACGACGCGACGGTGACCTTCGAGGACTCCGACCGCACGGACGACGGGAAGGTCGAGGTCGACCCCGAGGCCTCGGTCACGGTCGTCAACTCCTTCCCGGACGGCGCGGGCGCGACCGAGGAGACCGACCAGGGCGGCGACGGGCTCCTGCCCTCGGCCGGTGGGCCGCAGCTCTGGCTGCTGCTCGTGGGCGTCCTCCTGTTGGCGGGCGGGACGACGCTGGTCGTGTCGTCGCGACGCCGCCGAGAGCCGTCGCAGGCCTGACGGCGGTGGGGGTCGCCTGTGGGCGGCCCCCGCCGTCTGCCCGCGTGGTCGAGCAGCGAGAGCGCCGGCGACGAGCGACCGTCGAGACCCCGTGGTGGAGGAGGGACGAAGTCCCGTCTCGACACCACCTCTTCGGCGGGGTTGGTGTGAGGCGACGGCTTCGCCGCGCCGCCCGCTGACAGCGCGGGCCCGATGGTTGGTCACCCACGTCGGCAGTTCGAGCCCCGGACGGACCCAGCCGCGCTCGACCAGGCTGGTGGGGCGACCAGCTGCCGACGCCAAGCGCGCGGCACCCCGTGCGCCCTCGGAGTCAGCCACAAGCGCGGGGCCGCCCGAGGACTGCCGACCAGCAAGCAGTCAGGCGGGACGAGTCAGCGCGCGGCGCCGGCGGCGAGCATCGAGCGCAGCTCGGCGATGACCTCGCGGCACGCCTCGCAGTCGAGCAGGTGCGCGCCGATGACGGCGGTCGGGCTCGCGTCCAGGCGGTCCCGGGCGAACGCCGGGAAGTCGGACCGCAGGGCGTCGCACGCCGGGTCCGCGCTGCGGCTGACGTGCAGGTCGAGGTAGGCGTCGCGCAGCCCCTGGCGGGCGCGGAAGGTCAGCGCGGCGACGGCGTTGGCGTTGAGGCCGAGCTCGTCGCCGACCTCGGCGAGCGGCCGGCCCTCGACGGTGGTCCACCACAGCGCGAGCTGCCAGCGCGAGGGCAGGGTGGAGAGCGCCCGGGCGAGCAGCTCGGAGTCGGTGCGCAGGCTGCTGTGGGGCTGGTCGCCCAGCGGTCCCTCGTCGTCGACCCCGAGGTCCTCGACCGCGTCGGTGGGCAGCAGGCGCGACTGGGCGCGGCCCACGTCGGCCGCGGCGCTCCGCACGGCGGTGATCAGGTAGGCCCGGAACGACACCCGGGGCCCCGCTCCGCGCGCGATCTGGTCCAGCACCTTGGTGAACGCCTCGGACACGACGTCGTCGACGTCGGAAGGGCGGCACAGGCGACGGGCGATGCCGAGCGCGACCGGCTGGTGGGCGTCGTACAGCTCGGCGACGGCGGCGTGGTCGCCGGCGCGGGCGCGGTCGATGAGGTCCCGCTCGTGGAGCCTGCGGGCGTCCTCGGTGGGAGCGTCGCCGACGGTCGTGGAGGGTGGGGCTGAGACGGCCGGGGCCCCCCGCCCCTTCGCCGTCCGCCGGATCCCCGGCAGCTGGCTCAACACGTGGCTATGCTACCGAGCGATCGGGTACCTGTCCGCCTCAGGGGCGGTGCCCGAGACAGCGGCATGCCGCAGGACACGAGGCGGTGGAGCATGGTCTGGACGTGGGTGGCCGACCGCCTCACGCGCTCCCGCACCGCGCCCGCGGCCTCCGCCCCGACCGCGACGTCGCCCGACCTGCGGGCGCACCTGCCGCTGCTGTGGCCCGACGGTCCCGGCGGACCGGTCGACGAGGACGCGCTGGCGGTCCTGGGCCGCGGCTACGCGCGCGCCGGCCGCAGCCTCCAGGACCTGCTCGCCGACCTCGACGTGCTCTGCTCCGTGGTCGGCATCGGCACCTCCAGCCGCATGATCGAGGCGTCCTCGGTGGCCTGGTCGGACGCCTTCCTGGACGGGGCCGCCGGGCACGTCCCCACCTCGGAGGTGGTCGCGCCCGGGCAGGACGCCGAGTCCCTGCGCGAGGTCGAACGGCTCCTGCGGCGCGCGGGCGACGGGTCGACGTGGGGACCGCTCGTCCCGGTCGGGCGCCTGCTGCTCGTCACCTGGCCCGGCGCGCAGACCGGTGACCCGCGCCCGTCGCCGGAGGAGCTCGCACGCGTGGTACGCGAGACCCGGCAGGTCTTCCCGCGCTCCGCCGTGGCCTCGCAGCCGTCCTACCCCCGCGTGGTGGCCGCCGTGGCCGACTCGCCCTCGCTGCCCGGTCGCGTCTCGACGCTCGCCGCGCGCTGCGCGGAGCTGGCCGCCGGGGTGCCGCCCACCGTCTCCCTCGCCGACGTGCCCGGCGACGCCGGCGGCGTCGACCGCCTGCTCCGGCCCGCGGGCTGAGCCCGTGAGTCCCGACGGCCGGCGGTCGCGGTGGCGCCGGTGGTCGAGCGCCGCCCGGGTCGCCACTCCCGGCTCCGCGGCGCAGCCGCCCGAGCCGCCGCTCGACGACGACCTCGTGCAGGACGTCGTCGCCATGACCCGCCAGGCCGCCGTCGACGGGCTGCCGCTGTCCGCCGTGCTCGAGGATCTGCGGCTGGTGCTCGACCTGGCCCCGGGCGCGGAGCTCCCCGCGCCGGTGCTGCGCGCCTGCGCGCTCGCATGGGCGTCGGTGCAGCAGGACCTCGCCGCCGGCGTGGCCGGCGACGTCGCGGTGCGGACGTGGCACGAGCTGGAGAGCCATCTGTGGGGCTCGGTCGGCCTGGGCGAGCACCCCGACCCGACCTGGCTCGTCGAGGTGCGCGCCGGTACGCCGCTCACGACCGAGGGCGCACCGTCGGTCCTCGCCTCGGTGCTCGGCCCCGCCGACCACCTGCGCGGCGCCGCCCAGCTGCTGGCGGCGTACCTCGACCGTCCCGGCGAGCACGTGAGCCTCCTGCGCCGCCCCGCGGGACAGGAGCCCGACCGGGTCCTGGCGCTGGTCGTGTCAGGCGCCGACGAGGACCGGCCCGAGCTGGCCCGCGCGCGGGTCCGGGCCCAGCCGATCGGGGGCGAGGGCGCCCTCGACGTCCGGGTGGTCGCACTGACCGGTCACCCCGAGGGGATGCTGGCCGCGCTGCGCGAGGCGGTCGGGCACCCGGCCTGAGCCTGGGGCCGTCCCCGGGCCGTCAGCGGCGCCACGCGCGCGTGAGCTCGGACAGCGCGTCGTCGACCAGGTCCGGCGCCGCCTCCACGGTCCCGCTGCGCGTCGCGAGGCGCACGCCGGCGCCCAGCACCTGATCCGACCAGGCGCGCAGGCTGCTCTCGGGCACGTCGCGCGCGACCAGCCCGAGGCGCAGCTCGCCGCACCGGCCGACCGCGATCGTCTCCAGGCGGTCCTCCCACGCGTCGGCCACCGTGCGGGCCGCGCGGCTGAGTGCGGCGGTGTCCTCCGCCTCCAGGACCAGCGCGGACGCCGGCACCGACCGACCCCCGTCGTACGACGCGGCGCTGGTGAGTGCCTGGTCGAAGGCCCGGGCCGACAGCACCCGCGTCGTGGGGTCGTACGCCGGCAGCCGGTTCATGACGGCGAGCCGCGCGGTGCGCGTCTGCTCCTCGGTGGCCTCACCGGCCGAGCGCCGGAGCAGGCAGACCCACCCCCGGGAGGGGGACCCGTGCGACGGGAGCCGCTGCACGTAGCCGCTGAACCGCACGCTGTCCTCGCCGGCCTCGAGCACCACCGTCAGCGTGTCCAGCCCGGCGAGGTCGGAGCCCAGCAGCACCTCGCCGCGGCTGCCGGCGACCGGCGGACCCTCGCCCCGCAGCGTGTAGAACAGCCGTGCGGGCGCGTTGAGGTCCACGAGCCGCTGGTCCTCGTCGAAGACGAACAGCAGGGCGCCGAGGTCGTCGATGAGGACGTCGGAGCTGGGACGCACGCGCAGGTCGTCGGCCGCGCGGACCGTCGCGACGGCCAGCACCGCGAGGAGGCCGGCCGCGACCACGTCCGTGACGTTCAGCAGGAACGCCTCCGCGACCAGGATCCCGACCGCCGAGGCCAGGACGCCCCGGGAGATGTGACGCACGGCCGGGGCGGGGTCGTTGGCGCGCTGGGCCACCCACACGGTGGCCACGACCAGCACACCGAAGGAGTAGACGGTGTTGAAGACGAACAGCGGGTCGCGGGAGTCCAGCCCCCAACCGATGCGCAGCGACAGCATTGCGGCGGGCACGCCCAGCCACATGGCGACCAGCGCGCGCGGCGGCTGCCAGCCGTAGCGCGAGAACGCGCCAGCCCAGATCAGGAAGGCCCCGCCGCAGAAGGCGATCACGGGCAGCCACAGGATCTGGTGCCACTCGTGCAGGCCCCCGTCCGCCTTGACCGACGCCACGGAGAGGGTCCAGACGACCGTGCCGGCCGAGGCCCACAGCAGGTGGCGCGTCGACCCGAGTGGCCGCTCCGTGCGCAGCCACAGGTAGGCGGTCGTGGCGGCCGCGACCACGGCCGCGACCACGTGCACCCACGTCACCACGGACACGGGCGTCATCGTTCCACAGGGCCGGCGCGAGAGCGGAGGTGGTCCGACTCGTGTGCGTCGCGTAAGGGATCCGCGTCCCGCGCGTCCCTGAAGGACACAGGAAGGACCCCGGCTCGGGCCGAGGCGACGCTGCGGCGCCCGCGCCGAGGAACGAGGGAGTGATGCCCACCGAGCCCGGACCCCCGGACGAGGAGGCGAGGTCGGCGCGCGAGGCGCTGGCGGCGCTGCTCCTGGACCGGCTCGTCCACGGCGCCGTCGCCGAGCTCGACGTGCCGCACGTCGTGATCTGCACCGAGGTCCCCGGCGGTGCCACCTCGTGCCGCGGCCCCTACCCGGACGCCCTCGCCGCGGCGACGGCCGCCGAGCGGCACCGGACCTCCCTGGGGGCGTGGGCCGGCGAGCAGACGTGGAGCGTCGCCGTGGCTCCCCTCCTCGCGCCGGGGCGCGACCCGTGGCTCGCAGGCGACGACGCGGAGCGCGCGGAGGGCGCGTAAGGAGGCGGCCGGTCGCGCGTCCGACTGGCATGACGGGGGCGATGCGCGACACGAGGACCGAGCCGGCCGGTCGGGGCCCGGCACCGAGCTCGGCGGGGGACCTGGACGACGCGGTGCTGCTCGACCGGCTGCGCCGGGGGGACGGCGCGGCGTGGGAGACGCTGTGGCAGCGGCACTACCCGTGGCTGCGCAGCTGGGCGGCGTCCACCCTGCGCAGCGACGAGGACGGTGAGGACGTCGCCTCGGAGACGATGCTGCGCACGCTGGTGCGCTTCACCGCCCACCCGGCGCCGGCCTCGTTGCGCGCCTACCTCAGGACCGCGGCGGGCAACCTGGTGGTGGACACCGTGCGCGGTCGCGTCCAGCGGCGCGAGATCGCGGAGCGCCAGGCCGGCGACGCCCGGATCGGCGGCGACGAGGCCTCGGACCTGCTGCCCGAGGAGCGGCGGGCGGTCGCCCGCGCGCTGCGGGAGATGCCGGACCGGCAGCGCTACGTCCTGGTGCGCCTCGTCGTCGACGGGCTGACCGTCTCGGAGGTGGCCGAGGAGATCGCGGTGACCCCGAACGCCGCGAGCCAGCTGGCCTTCCGGGCGCGCGGCACGCTGCGCCGGCTGCTGGGGAGCCTGCTGGCCGCCTGACCCACCCAGCCGCACCACCTGGGAGAAATCTTCTCCTTCCGGGCCGTAAGGGCCGGCCCTCATCTCCGTCTCCTGTCCGGGGGGCACGTCCCCGTCCGAGGCTCCCCTGTCCCGGGCGGGGGCGTCCCCGTGCCCCCGCCGTGGACGAGCAACGAGGTGACGCACGATGCAGGACGACGCGCAGCGCCCGGGGACGGGCCGGTCGGAGGCCCCGGCCGAGAGGCCGTCGACCCCGCACGACGGCGACCTGCCCCTCATCGAGCGGGTGCGGGCCGACGCCGACGACGCGGCCGTCGCCGAGCTCTACGGTCGTCACCGCGACGCCGCCCTCCGCCTGGCGCGCCACCTGTCCGACCCGGTGACGGCCGAGGACATCGTGGCTGAGGCGTTCGCCCGGGTGCTCCAGGCGCTGCGGGCCGGCAAGGGGCCTACGTCGGCGTTCCGGCCGTACTTCCTCACCGCCGTCCGCAACGCCTACGTCACCCACGTGCGCCAGGACAGCCGCCACGTGTGGACTCCCGACCACGCCGAGGCCGGGCTGGACCCGCTCGTGCCGGACACCACGGCGCAGAACGCGGACTCCCAGCTGCTGGCCACCGCGTTCTCCGCGCTGCCCGAGCGCTGGCAGGTGGTGCTGTGGCACACCGCCGTCGAGGGCGAGGACCACGAGACGGTCGGCCGGCTGCTCGGCGTCAAGGCGAACGCCGTCGCGGCGCTGAGCTTCCGCGCCCGCGAGGGGCTGCGCCGGGCCTACCTCGCCGCCCACGTCGCGGCCGTCCGTTCCGAGGAGTGCCGCCCCTTCGTCGACCAGCTCCCGGTCCACCTGCGCGGCGGCCTGGGCCGTCGGCGTCGCGAGCAGGTCGAGGAGCACCTGGAGTCCTGCCACGAGTGCACCGCCGCCTACCTCGAGCTCGGCGCCATCAACACCGGCCTCGGCGCCGTGCTGGCACCGGCCGTCCTTGGCTCGTCCGCGATCGGGTACGCCGCCACGTCGGTCCCCGGTGCGGCGCCGTCGGTGGCGCTCCTCCTCACCCGGCTGCGGGAGCTGGTCCGCCGGCCCGCCGGTGCCGCGGTGACCGCCCTGGTGCTGGTCACGGTGACGCTCGGCGCCACCTGGGCCGCCCAGCCGCTCCTCGGGGAGCGCAGTGCGAGCAGCTCGCCCACGACGGACCCGGGCGCCGGGGTCCCGAGCCCGTCGGACGCGGGGCTGCCGCCGGGGCCGTCGGCGTCGCCGTCCCCGACCCCGCCTCCCCGTGGCACGTCCACCGGTCCGTCGACCGCCGCGAGCCCGAGCAGCACGCCACCCACCGCCTCGACGACGCCCGGTCGACCGCCCACCTCGAGCCCCACGGCCGCCGAGGAGGAGCCGACACTGACGCTGCCGCCGTTCCCGCTGCCCACGACGCCCACGGCCCTGCCCTCGGTGCCGACCTCCATCCCGACGACCAGCCCGACCACCGGCCCCACCCCGGACCCGCCGACCACCGAGGACCTGGCGCTGAGCCAGGGCTACCACGCGTTCTACTCGCCCCACCACCACCTCGAGATGGCCGTCGAGGCGCGGCTGGACCCGACGACGGTGACGTTCCGCATCGCCGGCCTCACCGACGTGAGCGTCCACCAGGACCGCGACTTCGCCGGCACCACGTGCTCGTTCGCCGCCGCCGCGCCGGGCGAGCCGGGCACCGTCACGTGCGCGTTGGCCGCCGGGGCGGGCACCTTCGCCGTCGACGTCTGGGTCGACGGCCCGTTCGAGGCGAGCGCCCGGGTCTCGGCCGAGCACAACGTCGACCCCGATCCCACCAACGACGAGGTCGTCTTCTGAGGCCTGGGGCCTAGGTGCCGCAGTAGGTCGTGTAGTGGCCGAAGTCCTCGGGCGCCGGCTCGGCGTAGCGCTCCAGCCCCGGCCGCACGTCGTACGGCGCCGACAGCGCCTCCAGCAGCCGCTCGAGCGGGGCGAGGTCGCCGTCGGTGCCGGCGACGAGCGCCTCCTCGACCAGGTGGTTGCGGGCGAGGTAGACGGGGTTGACCCGGTCCATGGCGTCGCCGTCGGGCCCCAGAGCTCGCCACCTCTCGGCCCACGCGTCGAACGCGGCGAGGTCGAGCACCTGCCCGCGCGCCGGCTCGACGTCCCCGCGGGCGGCGGCGCCCAGGGCCCGGAAGAAGCCGGTGTGGTCGACGCGGCTGGACTTCATCAACTCGACCAGGTCTCCGAGGAGCGGGGTGACTACCTCGTCGGCGAGTCCCTCGGGCAGGCCGAGCTTGGCCTGCATGCCGCGCGTCCACGCGCCGGAGTACGCCGGCCGGAAGGTCCCCAGCGCCTCGACCGCGATCGCGACGGCCTGCTCCTGGTCGTCGTGCAGCAGCGGCAGGATCGCCTCGGCGAGGCGGGCGAGGTTCCACTCGGCGACGAGCGGCTGGTTGCCGTAGGCGTAGCGGCCGGTCTCGTCGATCGAGCTGAAGACCGTGGCCGGGTCGAAGGCCTCGAGGAACGCGCACGGCCCGTAGTCGATGGTCTCCCCGGAGATCGTCATGTTGTCGGTGTTCATCACGCCGTGCACGAAGCCGACCAGCATCCACTGCGCGACGAGCGACGCCTGGGCCGCGACGACGGACTCGAAGAACGCGAGGTACGGCGCCTCGGCCTGCGCCGCCGCCGGGTGGTGGCGCGCGATCGCGTGGCCGGCGAGGCGCCGCGTCAGCTCGACGTCGCCCTGCGCCGCGGCGTACTGGAAGCTGCCGACCCGCAGGTGGCTGCTCGCGACCCGGGCCAGCACCGCGCCGGGCAGCACGGTCTCGCGGCGTACTGCTCGGCCGGTCGCGACGACGGCGAGCGAGCGCGTGGTGGGGATGCCGAGCGCGTGCATGGCCTCGCTGACGACGTACTCGCGCAGCATCGGGCCGACCGCGGCGAGCCCGTCGCCGCCGCGGGCGAGCGGCGTGCGGCCCGAGCCCTTGAGGTGCAGGTCGCGCAGCGTCCCGTCGGGCGCCGTGAGCTCGCCGAGCAGGAGCGCGCGGCCGTCACCGAGGCGCGGGCTGAACCCGCCGAACTGGTGGCCGGCGTAGACCTGGGCCACGGGGTGCGCGCCGTCCGGCACGAGGTTGCCGACCAGCAGGCGGAGACCGTCGTCGCTGCGCAGCAAGTCCGGGTCGAGGCCGAGCTCGGCGGCCAGCGGCTCGTTGAGCGCGAGCAGTGTCGGGGACGGCGCCTCCTCGGCCTTCCAGTCCATGGCCAGCTCCGGGAGCTCGCGCGCGAATCGGTCGCCGAGGGCGAGGGTGCTTGCGGGGGCGATGCTCACCCCGTCCAGGGTACGTGGGCCCCGGGGGCGCTCAGGCGTCGTGGCGGGCAGGCGGCACGGTGAGCGCGGCGATCGCGGTCGTGAGCGGCACGGCGAGCACCAGCCCGATGCTGCTCACGAGCGAGCGGACGACCTCGGTCGCGATCTCCTCGGTGCCGAGGAGGTCGGTCAGGGGCCGGTCGTAGAGCTGCAGGACGAGGAGCAGGGTGAGCGCGGTGCCGGCGTAGGCGAAGACGATCGTGTAGATGGTCGAGGCGATGTGGTCGCGGCCGATCCGCATCCCGCTGGTGAAGATCTGGGTGCGGCTCATCGTCGGGGACGCGCCGCGCAGCTCCCACACCGCCGACGCCTGCGTGATCGTGACGTCGTTGAGGACGCCCAGGCCCGCGATGATGACCGCCGCGGCGAGCAGGTCCGGGAAGCTGATCGACGGCGTGAACGTCGTCAGGAAGCCGCCCTCCTCACCGGCGATGCCGCTGAGGTGGGTCGAGCGCACCGCCCACCAGCCCACCAGCGCGGTGATGCCGAGCCCGGCGAGGGTGCCTGCGAGGGCCGTGCTCGTGCGCACCGAGAAGCCGTGGGTGGTGTAGAGGACGACGTACATGATCGCGGTCGCGGCCACCAGGGCGACCGGGATCGCCGACTCCCCGGTCAGCAGGGCGGGGAGCGCGAAGAAGAACATCACCAGGCTCGCGAACCCCAAGCCCAGCAGCGCCATCACCCCGCGCAGCCGGGCGATGGCGACCACCACCACCACGAACACGATGCCCAGCAGCCACAGGGCTCCGGTGCGCTTGGTGCCGAAGTAGGCGTACGTCGCGTCGCCCTCCGCCTGCGGCTGGCGGACCAGCTCGAGCCGGTCGCCCGCCCCGAGGCCCGAGGCGGTGACCTGGGGTGGGACCTCGACCGCGACCTCGGTGCCCTTGTCGGCGCCCTCGTCGACGGTGGCCATGATCCGGCCGCACTGCTCCTCCTCGGGAGAGACCTCCGCCGAGGCGCAGACGGGCTCGACCTCGTCGACCACCGCCTCCGGGAAGCTCACGCCCTCGGCGGCGAAGCCGACCGAGCCCTGCAGGTCGTCGGCGGCGCTCCCGTCGGGCCAGAGCAGCAGCAGCCCCACGAGCGCGGCGATCCCGACCGCCGCGAGGACGCCGAGCAGCCCGAGCCGGGCGCCCCGGGCGACCTGCACGTCGTCGTCGGCCCCGGCACGGTGCGAGTGCGAGTGTCCGTGGCCCATGGCCGGAATCCTCCCACCGCTCCGCCGTCCACCCCACCGGTGGTGGACGAGGGACGAAGTCCCGTCTCGAGCCGCGCCGCATGTCTAGGGGTTTCGAGACAGGCGCCGGCGCGCCTTCCTCAACCCCCGGGTCGCTAGCAGGGCGGCGCGCTACCCCAGCGACGCCGGCAGGGTGCGGTAGCCGCGCAGGATCCGGGTCGGCCGCCGCTCGGCGCCGGGCAGGAGCCGGAGGTCGGGGTGGCGCTCGTGCAGCCGCTGCAGCGCCACGCGTCCCTCCATGCGGGCGAGCGCGGCGCCCAGGCAGTAGTGGCGCCCGGCCGAGAAGGAGACGTGCTCGTGAGCCTCGGCCCGGGTGATGTCGAAGCGGTGCGGGTCGGGGAAGACGTCCGGGTCCCGGTTGGCGCCCGCGAGCAGGACGGTGACCACCGACCCGCGCGGCACCCGCACGGACGCGATCTGCGTGTCCCGCACGACGGTGCGCCCGGTGAGCAGCACCGGCGGGTCGTAGCGGAGGACCTCCTCGACGACACCGCCCCACAGCGAGTCGTCGTCCAGGGCCCGGGAGCGCTGGTCGCGGTGCCGCTCGAGGAGCGCGATGCCGTTGCCGATGAGGTTGACGGTGGTCTCGAAGCCCGCGGCGAGGACGAGCCCCGCGGTGTTCTTCAGCTCCGCGTCGGTCAGCAGGGCGCCCTCGTCGTCACGGGCGACGGCGAGCTGGCTGAACAGGTCCTCGCCGGGCCGGCGGCGCGCCCGCGCGAGGTGCTGGGTGAGCCAGGCGTCGAAGTCGCGCAGGCTGCGCTCGACGCGGGCGAGCTCGGTCACGCCCAGCCCGACGTCCAGGCTGGGAGCCGCGCCCGCCCCGAAGCCGCGCACCATCTCGGTCTCGCTCTCGGGGACGCCGAGGATCTCGCAGATGACCCGGACCGGCAGCCGCGCGCAGTAGCGCTCGACGAGGTCGACGGGCTCGCCCTGCGGGAGGTCGTCGAGGAGGCGGTCCGCGATCTCCTCGGTGCGGGTCTCGAGGCGCTGCACCGCTCGCGCCGTGAAGACGCGGGTGACGAGCCGACGCAGCCTGGTGTGGTCCGGCGGCTCGATCGCGAGCAGCGACGGCGGGCGGATCGGGCTCATGGGCGCCGTCGTCTGCGCCCAGTCGCTCATCCGGCCCAGCGCGCCCTGGCCGCGCAGCTCGACGCCGGCCCGGACGTCGGGGCTGGCGAGGACCTCCTTGACGGTGGCGTGGTGGGCGGTGATGAACGACAGCCGGGAGCGGTGGAGCGGGCCGCTGGCCCGGATCTCGTCGAAGAGCCCCACCGGCGTCTCGGAGCCGGTCGAGCGCACCAGGGCCGCGGCGTGCAGGTCCCCACCGCGAGCCTGCGCGCGGATCGCCGTCCACGGGACCGCGTGGCCCAGGCCCCAGCGGGTGGCGAACCGGGCGCCGCGTCCGAGGCGGCCGACCCCTGGGGTCGCCGCACCCGCTCGTGCGGAGTCGCTCGTCGTGGTCATCGCCGTGCCTCCTCGTGTCGTTCGATACCGAACGGTATCCGATACCGTGGAGTATCCTCGGCCGCATGTCAACGACGGGGGAGCGGGTCCGGGTGCGACGCCCGAGCCGGACCGAGGTCCGCGCGACGCTGCTGACGGCGGCCGCCCGGGTCTTCGGGCGGCGCGGCATCGACGGCGCCAGCCTGGACGACGTCGCGGCGGAGGCCGGCTACACCAAGGGCGCGGTCTACTCGAACTTCGGCAACAAGGACGGGCTGGTCGCCGCCCTCGCGGAGGACCGGGCGGCGGCGTACCTCTCGCTCGGGCTCACCACCGCCGCGGCCAGCGAGGGGTCCCTGCCGGCCATCGCCCGCACGCTGGGCGACCGCCTGGACGCCGCCTCCGAGGAGGAGCGCGACTGGCACCTGCTGTTCGTCGAGCTGTGGCAGCGGGCTGTGCGCCAGGACCCGGCCGCCGCGGGGTTCCGCGAGCGCCGTACGGCGATGCGCGACGCGATCGCGGACGCCGTCCGGCTGCACGCCGAGGCGAGCGGCTCGGAGCTGACGATCCCCGCCGAGCACGTCGCGGTCGCGATCATGGCGCTGGCCAACGGCATGGCCATGGAGCGCCTGATCGCCCCGCACGAGGCGCCCGACGGGCTCACGGGTCAGGTGCTGGCCGGGCT
The DNA here is from genome assembly GCF_004522095.1 of Nocardioides sp. 503. Lineage (GTDB taxonomy): Bacteria > Actinomycetota > Actinomycetes > Propionibacteriales > Nocardioidaceae > Nocardioides. The sequence continues at coordinate 62,172 of NZ_SPUI01000011.1, read as the reverse complement.
GGCCGAGGCGTTCACGCGCCCGTCGGCGCCGGACGCCTGAGGCCGCGCGTCAGCTGACGTAGAGGGCGGCGCCGATGATGCCGGCCTTGTTGCGCAGCTTGGCGGGCACGATCGGGGTGTCGATCTCGACCAGCGGCAGGAAGCTCTCGGAGTGCTTGCTGACGCCGCCGCCGACCACGATCAGGTCGGGGGAGAAGAGCTTCTCGACCGTGCGGTAGTAGCGGGTCAGCCGGGCGGCCCACTCCTCCCACGACAGGTCCTCGCGCTCCCGGGCGCTGTTGGCCGCGCGGGCCTCGGCGTTGGCGCCGTCGACCTCGAGGTGTCCGAGCTCGGAGTTGGGGACCAGCACCCCGTCGTGGACGAACGCGCTGCCGATGCCCGTGCCGAGGGTCGTCACGATGACGAGGCCCGACTGCCCGCGCGCCGCGCCGAAGCGCACCTCGGCGAGGCCGGCGGCGTCGGCGTCGTTGACGGTGCGCACCGTGCGCCCGGTCGCGCGGCTGAAGAGCGCGTCCGCGTCGGTGCCGATCCAGGACTGGTCGATGTTGGCGGCGCTGCCGACCACGCCGCGGCGTACGACGCCGGGGACCGTGACCCCCACCGGCCCCTCCGCGTCGGGGAGCTGGGCCAGCAGGTCCACCAGCACCTCGGCGACGCGCTGCGGCGTCGAGGGCTGCGGCGTCGGGATCCGCACCCGGTCGGCGGCGAACTTCCCGGCCTGCACGTCGACCGGTGCGCCCTTGATGCCGGAGCCGCCGAAGTCGACCCCCACCGGGGTGGCCACGTGTCGTCGGGTCGGCAGGTGGGGTCGTGGCAGGCGCATGGGTCCTCGAGAGGTCGGCTGACGGGATCGGCTCAGGATCGCGGGGTGGCCGCGCGCGGGTCAAGCCGGGGCGAGCGCCGCGTGCGCCTCGAGGAGGGACGGGCCGTACCAGGTGATCAGCCGACCGCTCACGAGCCGGGTGGGCGTGCGGGTGAACGCCTCGGGACCGTCATCGGCCGTGAAGACGTAGGGCTCGTCGGGCAGCAGCACGACATCGGCCCTGGCGGCGTCGATCTCCGCGGCCTCGACCTTCGGGTAGCGGTCGGCGTGGTCGGCGAAGACGTTGGCGAGCCCGGCCCGGCGCAGCAGGTCGCCGGTGAACGTCGAGCTCCCCACCACCATCCACGGGTCACGCCACACCGGCACCGCGCACGTGCCGGTCACCGGCGGCAGGGGCCCGCACCACAGCTCGCGCGCCTGCTCCAGCCAGTCGGGGCGCGGCCAGCCGAGGACGTCGTCGAACAGCTCGTCGTAGGCCGCGACCGCGTCGGGGACGGTCTCGATCACCGTGACGTGCACCCGGACGCCGGCGTCGCGGAGGCGGCGTACGTCGAGCTCACGGTTCTCCTCCTTGTTGACGACCACGACGTCCGGCTCCAGGGCGCGGATCGCGGCCAGGTCGGGGTTCTTGGTGCCGCGCACGCGCGTGACGTCGAGGTCGGCGGGGTGCGTGCACCAGTCCGTCGCGCCCACGAGCGCCTCCGGGCGCGCCTGGGCCAGCGCCTCCGTGATCGAGGGGACGAGGGAGACGATGCGGGTCAGGGCCATGCCGACATCCTCGCTTCCGTGGGTTGAGGAGGTTGCGCAGCAACCGTCTCGAAACCCAGCGCCCTCGTGGTGGTGCAGAGGTTTCGAGACGGGACTTCGTCCCTCCTCAACCCACGACGGTGGCCATCAGACATTCCTGCGGTACTGCCCGCCGACCTCGAAGAACGCCTCGGTGACCTGGCCGAGGGAGCAGACGCGGGCGGCGTCCATGAGGACGGCGAAGACGTTCTCGCCGGAGACCGCGGCCTCACGGAGGCGGGCGATGGCGGCGGCCGACTCCTCGGTGTGCGCGGCCTGGAAGGCGCGGACGCGGCGCAGCTGCGACTCCTTCTCGTCGTCGGTCGCGCGGGCGAGCTCGATCTCCTGCGGGGCGGCGCCGGTGTCGGCCTTGCGGAAGGTGTTGACGCCGATGATCGGCAGCGAGCCGTCGTGCTTGCGGTGCTCGTAGAGCATCGACTCGTCCTGGATGCGGCCGCGCTGGTAGCCGGTCTCCATCGCGCCGAGGACGCCGCCGCGCTCGTTGATGGCGTCGAACTCCGCCAGCACCGCCGCCTCGACGAGGTCGGTGAGCTCGTCGATGACGTACGAGCCCTGCAGGGGGTTCTCGTTCATCGCCAGCCCCCACTCGCGGTTGATGATCAGCTGGATCGCGAGCGCCCGGCGCACCGAGTCCTCCGACGGGGTCGTCACGGCCTCGTCGTAGGCGTTGGTGTGCAGCGAGTTGGCGTTGTCGTAGATCGCGATCAGGGCCTGCAGCGTGGTGCGGATGTCGTTGAAGTCCATCTCCTGCGCGTGCAGGGACCGGCCGCTGGTCTGCACGTGGTACTTCAGCTTCTGCGAGCGCTCGTTGGCGCCGTAGCGCTCCTTCATCGCGACCGCCCAGATGCGGCGGGCGACGCGGCCGATGACGGAGTACTCGGGGTCCATGCCGTTGGAGAAGAAGAACGACAGGTTGGGCGCGAAGTCGTCGATGTCCATGCCGCGCGCGAGGTAGGCCTCGACGTAGGTGAAGCCGTTGGCGAGGGTGAACGCGAGCTGGCTGATGGGGTTCGCCCCGGCCTCGGCGATGTGGTAGCCGGAGATCGAGACCGAGTAGAAGTTGCGCACCTGCTGCTGGATGAACCACTCCTGGATGTCGGCCATCATCCGCAGCGAGAACTCCGTGGAGAACAGGCAGGTGTTCTGCCCCTGGTCCTCCTTGAGGATGTCGGCCTGCACCGTGCCGCGCACGCTCGCGACCGCGTGCGCCGCGAGCATCGCGCGCTCCTCCTCCGACGGCTCGCGACCCTCCTTGTCGCGGAAGGCGTCGACCTGCTGGTCGATGACGGTGTTGAGGAAGAACGCCAGCACCGTGGGGGCGGGGCCGTTGATCGTCATGGACACCGACGTGGACGGCGCGACCAGGTCGAAGCCGTCGTAGAGCACCTTCATGTCGTCGAGCGTGGCCACCGAGACGCCGGACGTGCCGACCTTGCCGTAGACGTCGGGGCGCGGGTCGGGGTCGCGGCCGTAGAGCGTCACGGAGTCGAACGCCGTCGAGAGCCGCTTGGCGTCGCCGTCGGCCGACAGGATCTTGAAGCGGCGGTTGGTGCGGGCCGGGTCGCCCTCGCCGGCGAACATCCGGGCGGGGTCCTCGCCGTCGCGCTTGAAGGGGAACACGCCGGCGGTGAAGGGGAAGTAGCCCGGGAGGTTCTCGCCGCGCCAGAAGCGCACCAGCTCGCCGTGGTCGGTGAAGCGCGGCAGCGAGACGCGCGGGATCTTGTTGCCGCTCAGCGACTCGCGGGTGAGCCGGGTGGTGATCTCGCGGTCGCGCACCCGGGTCACCTGCTCGTCGCCGGAGTACGACGCCACGACGTCCGGCCAGCGCTTGAGCTGCTCCGCGACCTCGTGGGGCAGCGCCTTGCGCGCCTGCTCCAGCAGCGCAGGAACGCCGCCCGCGTCCAGGCCGTCACCGGCCGCCAGCTCCGCGGCGACCAGCTCCAGGCGCTGCACCCGCCGCGCGGCCTCGACGAGCTCGGCGGTGCGGGCGTGGTAGCCGCGGACGGTCTCGGTGATCTCGGCGAGGTAGCGCACCCGCTCGGAGGGGACCACCTGGCGGATGCCGGAGGAGTGCTTGACCTCGACGGGCGCGAGCGTGCCCTCCGAGACCGGGAGGCCGCGCTCGGCCAGGAGGCCGCGCAGGTGCTGGTAGAGCGCGGTCACGCCGTCGTCGTTGAAGGTCGCCGCGGAGGTGCCGAAGACCGGCATGTCCGCCGGCTGCTGGCCGAAGGCCTCGCGGTTGCGGACCAGCTGGCGGCCCACGTCGCGCAGCGCGTCCTTGGCGCCGCGGCGCTCGAACTTGTTGATCGCCACGAGGTCGGCGAAGTCCAGCATGTCGATCTTCTCGAGCTGGGAGGCGGCGCCGAACTCCGGCGTCATCACGTACATCGAGGTGTCCACGAACGGCACGATCGCCGCGTCGCCCTGGCCGATGCCGGGCGTCTCGACGACGACCAGGTCGAAGCCGGCGCCCTTGATGACGTCGAGGACGTCGCCGAGGTGCTCGGGCAGCTCGTGGGCGCCGCGGGTGGCGAGGGAGCGGAAGAAGATCCGGTCGCCGTCGAGGCTGTTCATCCGGATCCGGTCGCCGAGCAGGGCCCCGCCGCCGCGGCGCCGGGTCGGGTCGACGGCCAGCACCGCGATGCGCAGCTTGTCCTGCTGGTCGAGCCGGAAGCGGCGTACGACCTCGTCGGTGAGCGAGGACTTGCCGGACCCGCCGGTGCCGGTGATGCCCAGGACCGGGGCAGCGTGCCGGGCGCCGGCGGCCCGCAGCTGGTCGAGCACCTCGGCGGGCAGCTGGCCGCGCTCGGCGGAGGTGATCGCCCGGGCGATCGCGAAGCGGTCGCCGCTGAGCACCTGCTCGGCGCTCACCTGGCGCCCGCCCCACAGGTCGAAGTCGCAGTCCTGGACGACCTGGCTGATCATGCCGACCAGGCCCAGGCGCTGGCCGTCCTCGGGGGAGAAGATGGTGACGCCCGACTCGCGCAGCCGGGCGATCTCGGCGGGCACGATCACGCCGCCCCCGCCCCCCACGACCTTGACGTGGTCGGCGCCCTGGGCGCGCAGCGACTCCACGAGGTACTCGAAGTACTCGACGTGCCCTCCCTGGTAGGAGGACACGGCGACGCCCTGCACGTCCTCCTCGATCGCCGCGTCCACGACCTCCTGGACGGAGCGGTTGTGGCCCAGGTGGACGACCTCCGCGCCCTGGCTCTGCAGGATCCGCCGCATGATGTTGATCGAGGCGTCGTGGCCGTCGAACAGCGCCGAGGCCGTGACCAGGCGCACGGGGTGGGTGGGGCGGTACGGGTCCGACATCGGTCCTCCGGGTGCTCACGGATGGGGCGTGCCCCCAATATAGTAGGACGTCCTAGTAATTCGGTCATCCAGACCGGCCGCACACCCTCGGCCGCCACCCTTACAGTTGGCGCGAGACGTGCGGAGGAGGGCGAGGTGAGGGCGATGGACGACGGCCGTCCCGCGCCTCCTCGTGGGCTGCCCGACTGGATCGTGCGGGCGCTGCCCGACGGGCTGTGGGTCGTCGACGAGGTCGGCCGGACCGTGTTCGTCAACGAGCGGATGGCCCAGATGCTGGGCGTGGCGCCCGACGAGGTGGCCGGCTACGACGTGGCCCAGGCGCTCGACGACGACGGGCTGGAGGTGCTGCAGCAGCACCGGCGCCGCCTGCGTGAGCAGGAGGACGTCACCACCGAGGTGGAGTGCTGCGTGACCCGCACCGACGGGACCGAGTTCTGGGCACAGGTGCGCTGCACGCCGCTGCGCGACGACGACGGCGCCCTGCGCGGGTGGCTGCACCGCGTCAGCGACCACACCGAGCAGCGCCGGGTGCTGGCGGAGTCCCAGCGGCGCGAGCACCAGCTCGCCGAGGCCCAGGAGATCGGACGCATCGGCAGCTGGGACCTCGACCTGGCGACCCGCCAGGCGGAGTGGTCCGAGCAGACCTACCACCTCTGCGGGGTCGACCCGGACACCTTCGAGGCCACCCCGGAGTCGTTCTTCGAGCTGCTGCACCCCGACGACCGGCCCCTCGCCCGCGAGGCGTTCGAGCGGATGGTGGCGGGCAGCGACACCCTGGAGTTCGAGGCGCGCGTCCCCGGCGAGGGCGGGCCGCCCCGCTGGGTCCACGCCCAGGGCGTCGTGACCCGCGACCGCGACGGCACGCCGCTGCGCATGGGCGGCACGCTCCAGGACGTCACGGCGGCCAAGGAGAACGAGCTCGGGCTGGGCTTCCTCAGCGCCATGGCGTCGGCCGCCAACGACGCCCGCACGCTGGAGGAGGTGCTCAACGCCGCCGAGCAGCACGTCATGCCCTACGCCCAGTGGCCGGCCGTGCTGGTGGGCGCCCCCTACCTCGAGGACGGCGGCCTGTGGTTCATCGACGTGGCGTGGGACAAGCATCCCCAGGACGTACGGCGTGCCGCGCGCGCCCTGGCCACGCGCGCCGGAGAGGCCCAGCGCACCCTCACCGAGGTCGGCCCGGGCGGCACCGCGCTGGTCGCGGGCCCGGTCGTCTACGGGGGCCGGCTCGCCGCGGTCATCGTCTCGGACTCCCTCGACCCGGTCGCCCCGCGCCCCTCGGACCTCGCCGTCTTCAACCAGATGCTCGGCTTCCTCGCCCGGGTCGCGGAGCGCGAGTGGGCGGCCGAGGAGCTCGCCGCCGCGCGTGACGAGGCGCTGAGCGCGTCGCGGGCCAAGTCGGACTTCCTGGCCACGATGAGCCACGAGATCCGCACCCCGCTCAACGGCGTCATCGGCCTCAGCGAGCTGCTGCGGCGCACCGAGCTGACCGCCCACCAGCAGCGCCTGGCCGCCGGCGTGGACCAGGCCGGCCGCACGCTGCTGGCCCTGGTCAACGACATCCTCGACCTCTCCAAGATCGAGGCCGGCCACCTCGAGCTCGAGGAGGTCGACTTCGACCCCCGCGACGTGCTGGAGCAGAGCGTCGGCCTGGTCGCCGAGAAGGCCCGCGAGAAGGGCCTCGAGCTGGTCGTGACCGGCGCCCCCGACCTGCCGCGGCTGGTGCGCGGCGACCCGGTCCGGCTGGGCCAGGTCGTCACCAACCTCGCAGCCAACGCGGTGAAGTTCACCTCCGAGGGCGAGGTGGTGGTGCGCACGACCGGTCGCCTCGGCGAGCACGGCCCCGAGCTGCGCGTCGAGGTCACCGACACCGGCGTGGGCGTCCAGGAGGAGGCGCGGGGCCGGCTGTTCGACGCGTTCAGCCAGGCTGACAGCTCGACGACCCGCGAGTACGGCGGCACCGGCCTCGGGCTCGCGATCAGCAAGCGGATCGTCACCGCCATGGGCGGCGAGATCGGGGTGGACAGCGAAGTCGGGGTCGGCAGCACCTTCTGGTTCACGGCCGCCTTCGAGCCCCCCGAGGGGCCCGGCCCGCGCCGCGACGCGTCCCGCGAGGAGTCCGTCGAGGGCCTGCGCGTGCTCGTGGTCGACGACAACGGGACCAACCGCACGAGCCTGGCCGAGCAGCTGGGCGTCTGGCGGGTCGACACCACGGTCGCGGAGTCCGCCTACGAGGCGCTGGTGCAGCTCGACGCGTCGGTCCGCACCGGCACGCCGTACGACGTGGTGCTGCTGGACCACCACATGCCCGGCGTCGACGGCGAGCAGCTCGCCCGGATCCTGCGGGCCGAGGAGCGCCACGACCAGACCCGACTGGTGCTGCTGTCGGCCGCCGAGGAGCCGACGGCGGAGTGGCTGGGCGACGTGGGCGTCGACCTGTTCGTGAGCAAGCCGGTGCTGCCGGCGCGGCTGCTCGACGTGCTGGCCATCCTCGGCGGTCGGATGGACCCGGCCGGCGCGGGCGTCGTGGACCCGGCGTCCCCGGCCGCGGGCGTCTCCGGGCGCGGGCGGGTGCTGGTCGTGGAGGACAACAACGTCAACCAGCTCGTCGCCGAGGGGGTGCTGCGCCGGCTGGGCTACGACGTGGTGCTGGCCGACAACGGCGCGGCCGGCGTCGCGGCGCTCGCCGACGCGCCCCACGGGTTCGACGTGATCCTCATGGACTGCCAGATGCCGGTGATGGACGGCTTCGACGCCACCCGCGCCATCCGCGCGATGCAGCGCGGCACCGGCGTGCGCACCCCGGTGGTCGCGATGACGGCCGCCGCGATCGCCGACGAGCGCGAGCGCTGCCTGGCCGCCGGGATGGACGACTTCCTCTCCAAGCCCGTCGACGTCGACCTGCTGGAGGCGACGCTGGCGCGCTGGGTCCCCGAGCGCCCCGAGCCGGTCGCCCCCGACCCGGAGCCCGTGGAGCCCCCGGACTCCTCGGCCGCCCGCCGCCTGCGCGAGCTCATCGACCGCGACGGCATCCCGCGCGAGCTGGTCTCGCGGATGATCGAGCGCTTCGTCCCCACCGCGACCGCCACCGCCGAGCGGCTGCGCCAGGCCACCGCCGACGGTGACGCCGCGGAGGCCGCCCGCCAGGCCCACGCCCTTCGGGGCAGCTCCGCCACCCTGGGGCTGCTCGCCCTGGCCGAGCTCTGCGAGGGCCTCGAGCGCCGCGGCCTCGCCGGTGGTCTGCCCACCGCGGCCCACCTGGCCGACCTCACCGTCGCCCTCGACCGCGCCGCCGACGAGCTCGCCGACTTCGCGCGCCGCGGCCTCGGCTGACGCGCCGACCTCATGTAACACGTCGATATGACCTCTTCCACGTTGATATTTCGACGTGGAAGAGGTCATAACGACGTGTTACACGCATTCGCGGTCACCACCCGCCGGCCAGCCACCACCCGCCCCCTAGGGTCGGAGGCATGGAACAGCGCACCCTCGGACGCACCGGCCGCCTCGTCTCCGTCGTCGGCCTCGGCACCTGGCAGCTCGGCGCCGACTGGGGCGACGTCTCGGAGAGCGACGCCCGCGCGGTGCTGGAGACCGCCGCCGAGGAGGGCGTGACGTTCTACGACACCGCCGACGTCTACGGCGACGGCCGCAGCGAGCAGATCGTCGGACGCTTCCTGGCCGACCACGCCGACGCCGGCTTCACGGTCGCCACCAAGATGGGGCGCCGCGCCGAGCAGCTCCCCGAGAACTACACGCCCGACAACTTCCGCGCCTGGGTCGACCGGTCGCGCCGCAACCTCGGCGTCGACACCCTCGACCTCGTGCAGCTGCACTGCCCGCCGTCGGCGGTGATCGACGACGACGCGACCTACGACGCGCTCGACGCGCTGGTGGCCGGCGGCTCCCTGGCGGCGTACGGCGTGAGCGTCGAGACCGCCGCGCAGGCGCTCAGCGCGATCGCGCGCCCCGGCGTCGCCTCGGTGCAGATCATCCTCAACGCCTTCCGGCTCAAGCCCCTCGACGAGGTGCTGCCCGCCGCGGAGGCCGCCGGCGTCGGCATCATCGCGCGGGTGCCGCTGGCCTCGGGCCTCCTCTCGGGCCGCTACGACGCCACGACGACGTTCGCCGACGACGACCACCGCACCTACAACCGCGACGGCAGCGCCTTCGACATCGGCGAGACGTTCTCGGGCGTCGACTTCGAGACCGGCGTGGCCGCGGCCCAGGAGTTCGCGGCGCTGGTGCCCGAGGGCCTGACGCCGGCCCAGGCCGCCATCGCGTGGGTCTGGCAGCAGCCCGGCGTCTCCACGGTCATCCCGGGTGCACGCAACGTCGACCAGTCGCGCTCCAACGCCGCCGCCGGCCAGGCCGGTCCGCTCGGCGAGGAGGTCGAGGAGGGCGTGCACCGCATCTACGACCAGCGCTTCCGCGCGGCCGTTCACGAGCGCTGGTAGGGCACCGCCAGCTCGGTCTCCCCGCCGCGCCCGCGCAGCGTGACGCTGGCGTGGCGCCGCCAGCCCGACGACGCGTCGTCGCCGGCCGACTCCACCGTGTGCCACGCGGCGAGCAGCCGGCCGTCGACGTCCTTGGCGAGGTCGGTGATGCGGGCCGCGGAGTTCACCGCGTCGCCGATGACGGTGTACTCGAAGCGCTCCTGGTGGCCGACGTTGCCGGCCACCACCTCGCCGGTGGCCACCCCGATGCCGGCGCCGATCTCGGGCACCTCCGCGGTCAGGCGCGCGGCCATGGTGCGGGCGGCGGCCAGCGCCGCGCCGGCGTGGTCGTCCAGCTCGACCGGCGCCCCGAAGATCGCGAGCACCGCGTCCCCGATGAACTTGTTGACCAGCCCGCCGTGCCGGTCGACCTCGTCGACCACGACGGCGAAGAAGCGGTTGAGGACCTGCACGACCTCGGTGGCCGAGTGCGCCTCGGCGTACGTCGTGGAGCCGACCAGGTCGACGAAGACCACGGACACCACGCGGGTCTCGCCACCCAGCTCGACCTCGCCGTCGGCCGCGGCCCGTGCGACGTCGCGCCCCACGTGGCGCCCGAACAGGTCGCGCAGGTGCTCGCGCTCCCGCAGGCCGCTCACCATCTGGTTGAACCCCGACTGCAGCAGGCCGAGCTCGGTGCCGTCGTAGACCGGGACCTCCCGGTCGAGGTCGCCGCGCTCGACGTCGAGGAGCGCGTCGTGCACGGACAGGATGGGCGCGACGACCGAGCGTGCGTTGAGCACCGTCAGCAGGAAGCCGAACACCAGGATGACTCCCGCCAGCACCAGCGCGGTCACCGCCAGGCGCACCAGCGAGGTGCCGTCGTCGGTCAGCGCCACGATCGCCGCGACCAGCAGGCCCACGACCGGCGCCCCGGTCCCGAGCCACCAGAACAGCACCATCCGCCCACCCACCCCGGCGCCGCGCGGGCGGCGGCTGACCGACTCGCCGGCGAGCGCCCGGGCGGCCAGCGGACGCAGCGTGAACTCCGTCAGCAGGTGCGCGACCCCGCACGACACGAGTCCGGCGATGCCCACCGTCAGGCCGGTGCTCAGCGCGCGGCTGGGCTGCAGGACCACCGCGAGCAGCGTGAACAGCGCGGTGGCGACCAGCCACATCCCGGCCTGCATCAGGGTGAGGCGCAGCGGCACCCGCAGCGCCGTACGACGGTCGTCGTCGTCGGGCGCAGTGCCGGTCGTGGCCCACCGCAGCGCCCGCAGGGTCGTGGCCGTGCCGACCGCGGCGCCCACCACGACCGCGGCGGCGACGTAGACGGGCACGGCGATCGCCAGCGACAGCACCGTGGCGGGGGAGGGGCGCGGTGCCGGCACGACGAAGTAGGAGATGACGAAGACCAGCACCGCCCCGACGACGTTGGTGGTGACCAGGAGCGCGGTCAGCAGGACCTGCACCCGGATCCGCAGCGCACGGGCCGACTGGTCCGCTGCGCCGAGCAGGCGCGAGCCGAAGGGGTTGCGGCGGCGCACGTCGGTACGGCGGTCCCCCATGGGCGCGAGCCTAGTGCCGGCCGACCGCGACGATGCCGCGCTGCTGGGACCGGCATCGCATACTGGGACGCGTCATGACCGGCTCCCCCCTGCGCAGCGCCCTGCTCCTCCTGGCGGCGCTGGCCGGCATCGGCGGGGTCGCGTTCGTGCTCCAGCAGTCGCTCTACGCCGGCCGCGAGCCGCTCGACCTGACCGCCGACCTGGGCCCGGGCGCCGTGCCCGCCGCCGCGCCGGCGACCGCCGCCGCGGCCCCCGCGAGCACCCTGCCCAACATCGACGCCGCGTGGGTCAGCGCGACCGCCGCCCGGGCCGGCATCCCCGAGCGGGCGGTGCTGGCCTACGCCCGCGCCACCGTGCAGGCCGATCCCGACTGCGGCCTCGGCTGGACGACCCTGGCCGGCATCGGCTGGGTCGAGTCGCAGCACGGGACGATCGGCGGACGCACACTGCGCGAGGACGGCACGTCGTCGCGGCGCATCCTGGGCCCGGCGCTCGACGGGGTCGGCAAGGTCGCCGCCATCCGGGCGACCGCGGAGTCCACCCGCTGGCACGGCGACCCGCAGTGGGACCACGCCGTCGGGCAGCTGCAGTTCATCCCCTCCACCTGGGAGACCTGGGCCTCCGACGGCGACGGCGACGGCCGCTCGGACCCCAACGACATCGACGACGCCGCCCTCGCCACCGCCCGCTACCTGTGCCACGACGGCCGCGACCTCACGACCGGCACCGGCTGGGCCGGCGGGATCTTCTCCTACAACCACGCCCAGGCCTACGTGGACGCCGTCTACGCCGCCGCCACGTCGTACGCCTCCCGCACGAGCTGATCCGTCCCCGTCCCGGCGACCTCGGGCCACTTGGGCCGCGCCCGTACCCTGGCCGCGAGGGGAGTACCTCGCCCAGCACCGCCCGGTCAGTACGACGGCTCCACAGCCGTCTCGGGCGGTCGCCGGCCGCACGCGGCCGGTGAGGAAGACCTCAAGTGATCACCACTTGAGGAGACCCATGCTCTCGACCACCCTGCCCGCGCCGCTGGCGCTGGACACCATCGGCACCCCCGGTCTGTGGACCGTGACCATCGCCGCGGTGGCGCTCCTGCTCGTCGTCGACTTCGTCGTCACCCGCCGGCCCCACGAGGTCTCCATGCGGGAGGCCCTCGCCTGGTCGGCCTTCTACGTCGCGCTGCCGCTGGCGTTCGGTGGCTACGTCTGGTCCCAGCACGGCAGCCAGCGCGGCGTCGAGTACTACACCGGCTACGTCGTCGAGAAGGCGCTCAGCGTGGACAACCTGTTCGTCTTCATGCTGCTGCTCGCGGCGTTCGCCGTACCGGCCGCGCTGCAGCAGCGGGTGCTGCTCTACGGCATCATCGGCGCGCTCGTGATGCGCGGCGCGTTCATCGCGCTGGGCGCCGCAGCGCTGAGCGCCTTCGACTGGGTGTTCCTGGTCTTCGGCCTGGTGCTGCTGGCCACGGGAGTCAAGCTGCTCCGCGACGCCCTGAGGGGTCAGGACCACGAGGTCGACGTCTCGCAGCTGCGGGTCGTGCGCGTGGCCCGCCGGTTGATGCCGGTCACCGACGACTACGACGGTGCCCGCATGACCGTGCTGCGCGACGGCCGCCGCGCCCTCACCCCCCTGGCCCTGGTCGTGGTCGCGGTCCTGGCGACCGACCTGGTCTTCGCGATCGACTCGGTGCCGGCCGTCTACGGCATCACCGGTGACCCCTACCTGGTCTTCGCCACCAACGCGTTCGCGCTCCTGGGCCTGCGCGCGCTCTACTTCGTCCTGAAGGGCGCGCTGGCCCGCCTCGTGCACCTGGGCTACGGGCTGGCCGCCATCCTGGGCTTCATCGGCGTCAAGCTCGCGCTCCACTGGGCGCACCTGACCTGGCACTCGGTGCCGGAGATCCCGACGCTCGCCTCCCTCGGCGTGATCCTGGCGATCCTCGTGGTCACCACCCTCACCTCGCTGGCGGCCTCCCGGGACGGATCGACCGGCACGCCCGAGGAGCCGGCGCCGGCCGCGGAGCCGGCGGACCAGCACTAGAACCTGTTCTCGTTCCTTGGTTGGATGAGCGCGTGACCACCGACCGCACGGGCAGCTTCACCGCCGACGAGATCACCGAGGCGTACGCCGCCATGCACGCCCGCGTGCAGGAGCACGCGCGCACCGGCGACTGGGACGACTTCGCCTTGAACTTCACCGAGGACGCCGAGTACGTCGAGCACGCCTTCGGCACCTTCCGCGGGCGCGACGCGATCCGGGAGTGGTCGGTGGCGACGATGACGTCGTTCCCGGGCGGGGTGATGACCGGCTTCCCGCTGGCCTGGCAGGTGGTCGACGCGCCGGCCTCGCGGCTGGTCTGCGAGGTGCGCAACGTGATGCCCGACCCCGGCGACGGCTCGGTGCACGAGGCCTCCAACCTCACGATCATGACCTACGCCGGCGACGGGCTGTGGAGCCGCGAGGAGGACGTCTACAACCCGCTGCGCTTCCTGCGCATGTCGGTGCGCTGGGCCCGTGTCGCCGAGGCGCACGGCAACCTCTCCGACGAGGGCCGCGCCTACGTCGCCCAGTACGGCGGCTGAGCGCCCGGCGGGGCGGTCCAGGGCGGAGGTTGGCCGGGTCTGGGATGCTCGAGGCATGAATGCGGCGAAGCGGGTCGGGGTCGAGGCGGTCGGGTGGCTGCTGGTCGTCGCCGGCATCGCGGCGCTGATCCTCCCCGGGCCCGGTCTGCTCATGGTGTTCGGCGGGCTGGCGATCCTGTCCCAGCAGTACGAATGGGCCGAGCGGCGCCTCGCGCCGATCAAGTTCCGCGCGCTCAAGGGCGCGGCCGAGAGCGTCGAGACCATCCCGCGGCTGGTCGTCTCGGTCTTCGGCGTGCTGGTGCTCCTCGCCGCCGGCGCCCTGTGGATCTGGCAGCCTCCCGCGCCCGACTGGTGGCCGCTCAGCGACGGCTGGTGGCTGCCGGGCGGCATCGCCACGGCCGTCACCCAGATCGCGTCCGCGTTCATCGCACTGGCGCTGATCGTCTACAGCTACCGCCGCTTCCACGGCGACCCCGACGCCGTCGCCAAGCTCGAGGCCGACCTCGAGCAGGCCGACGCCGACGCCAGTTGGAGCGACGACTGACCCGCCCCAGGGGTGGCTCACCGGGACGCTGACACAATCGGTGTCATGACCGAGCTCAAGCTGCCCCCGGGCGTGCGCGCGATCGACCGCCTGCTGAAGGCCAACAAGGGCTTCTCCGTCGAGCACATGGACGAGCGCGCCCTGGAGCGCGCGCAGACCTCGGTGATCCCCGACGCCGGCCTCGGCGCGTTCGTCGCCGGGCTCCTCGTCGGTCGTCCGCGCGCCGGCGTCACGATCTCGACCAGCTCCTTCCCGGCGACCCACGGCGAGGTGCCGCTGCGCATCTACACCCCGGACGCACCCGCCGGGCCGCGACCGGTGGTCGTCAACTTCCACGGCGGCGGGTTCGCCCTGGGCAGCTCGCGCCAGGGCGACTGGATCTGCTCGAACGTCGCGGCCGACCTCGACGCCGTCGTGGTCTCCGTCGACTACCGGCTCGCGCCCACCCACCGCTTCCCGGCCGCCGTCGAGGACTGCTACGAGGCGCTCGTCTGGACCGCCGGCCACGCCGACGAGATCGGCGGCGACTCCGAGCGGCTCGGCCTGATGGGCGACAGCGCCGGCGGCAACCTCGCGGCCGTCGTCGCGATCATGGCGCGCGACGAGGGGGGCCCGCGCGTGCTGCACCAGGCGCTCATCTACCCCGCGACCGACCTCACCGAGGGACTGCGCGAGCACGAGTCGTACCTCGGCAACACCCGCGGGATCATCCTCAGCAACGCCGACATGGAGATCTTCCGCGGCTTCTACCTCACCGAGGCCGACGACCCGTCCGACTGGCGGCTCTCGCCCCTGCACGCCGAGGACCTCTCCGGGCTGCCGCCGGCCGTCGTCGTGGTCGCGGGGCTCGACCCCCTGCACGACGCCGGGGTGCGCTACGCCGAGGCGCTGGTGGGCGCCGGCGTGCACGCCCGCGTGGAGGACTTCCACGTCATGCCCCACGGCTTCCTGAGCTTCCCCCACTTCAGCAGGGGCGCGAAGCCGGCCATGGCCGCGATCGTCGCCTCCCAGCGCGAGGCGCTCGGTCGCGCGGAGGTCAGCCGGTAGCGCCGAACTGCTCGATGCGGATCGTGTCGGCCCGGACGCCGATCTCCCCCAGCAGGCGGGTGGCGTACGACGCGAAGCCGACCGACCCGCACACGTAGGCTCGCTCGACGCCCTCGGCCAGGGCGGAGATCTCCTCGGGGTAGGGCGGGGCGGCGACGCGGTCGCCGAGGTTCTCGCGGGTGAGCGCCACGAAGGCGCCCCCGTCGAGGAGCTCGGCGGCGTAGGGCAGCTCGGCCAGGCTCCGGCCGACGGCCACCACGCGCAGCCGGTCGGCCAGCCCGTGGACGCGTGCGTGGCGCAGCATCGCGACGACCGGCACCACGCCCGTGCCGCCCACCACGCAGAGCGCCGTCGCCTCGCCGGACCACGTGAACCAGCCGCCGATCGGGCCGCGCAGCTCGAAGACGTCGCCCACCTCGGCGACGTCGTGCAGGTGGCCCGAGACCTCGCCGCCGGGCAGGCACTCGACCATCAGCTCCAGCAGCGGGTCGTCGGGCGAGGAGGCGACCGAGTAGGAACGCTGGGCGGTGTAGCCGTCGGGTGCGCGCAGCCGCAGCACGTAGTGCTGGCCGGGCAGGTGGTCGACCCGGTCGGCGACGTCGAGGCGCAGCCGCACCAGGCGCTCGCCCAGCCGCTCCAGCTCGACGACGGTGCCGGTGGTCCAGTGGCCGACGGGCGCGGGGGCCGCCTCCGCCGGTGCGGTCACGGGTCGCCCTGGTAGCGCTGCTCCAGCCACGGGTCGCCGCGGTCGTGGTAGCCGTTCTGCTCCCAGAACCCCGGTCGGTCGCGGGTCATCAGCTCCAGGCGGTCGACCCATTTGGCGGACTTCCAGAAGTACAGGTGCGGCACGAGCAGCCGCACCGGCCCCCCGTGCTCCGCGGCCAGCGGGCGACCGTCGTACTCCCAGACGAGCCAGGCCTTGCCGTCGGTGACGTCGGCGAGCGGCAGGTTGGTGGTGTAGCCGGTCGAGGAGTGCGCCATGACGTAGGCGGCCTCGGGCTGCGGGCCCGCGAGGTCGAGCAGCGTGTCCACGCTGACGCCGGTGAAGGTCGTGTCGAGCATCGACCAGGTCGTGACGCAGTGGATGTCGCCGAAGTACGTCGAGCCCGGCAGCGCGTGCGCCTCGCGCCAGGTCCACGTCTGCGGGCGCTCCACCGCGCCGTCGACGGTGATCGTCCAGTCCTCCGGCGCGAGCCGCGGCTGCGCCTCGGCGGTGAGGACCGGCCAGTCGCGGCCGGTGTCGTACTGACCGGGGGGCAGCCGCTCCGGCCGTCCCCGCCTGCTGCCGCTCCCGAAGCCCCGTGTCACTGGCACGGGCCAAGCCTGCCACGGACCCGCGCGGGCCGGGGCGGGTGGCTCCGGACGGTCAGTCCGGGATGGCGGCGGGGGCGCCGGTGCGGAAGAGGGTCGAGATGTAGAGCACGACCGGCGTCGTGCCGCGGTTGGCGGCGTGGTGGGTCATCGGGGGCTGCTCGACGATCCACTGGCCCGGGCGCAGGCGCGCGGTCTGGCCGGCCTTGATGCGGCGTACGACGCGCGGCTTGTCCGACGGGCCGGTGCGCACCGCGGTGGAGGACGTCTCGACGGTGTAGGTCAGGACGCCGGACTCGACGTAGGCGATCTGGGTGCCGGGGTGGTGGTGGCTGACGAGCTCCGCACCCGGCATGACCGTCACGCGGTTGAGCCCCAGCGTGCGGTCCGGGGCGCCGCGCGGGGCGACGTCCTGGGCGAGCAGCTCGCGCACCACCACGACCGGCTCGGGGTCGTCGGCCGCGGCGCTCCACCCGACCCCCACCCCGGAGGCGAGCAGCGCGACGGCGGCGACGGGCACGAGCAGGGTCTTGGCGAGGGGCATGCCTCGCAACCTAGCGCCGTAGGGCGGTGTCAGTGCGGCTTCGGCCGGACTGCCCGACGCCGGACTCGACCGGTTCTCCTGTCGGCCGACCCCGGCGACCCCGACCCCAGGACCGGGGTCGAGCCAGGGGTCGTCCCTGATGTGGCGACGCGCGCCGGCGAGCACGCTGGACCCATGACCACCGACACCACCCGACGGGCGCTGCGATGATCCGCGCCCACGCGCTGACCAAGCGCTTCCCCGACAAGGACGGCGACCGGGTCGCCGTCGACGGCATCGACTTCGTCGTCGAGCCCGGCCGGGTCACCGGCTTCCTCGGCCCCAACGGCGCCGGCAAGTCCACGACGATGCGGATGATCCTGGGCCTCGACGCGCCGACGTCCGGCACGGTCAGCGTCAACGGGCACCGCTACGCCGCCGCCCGGGCGCCGCTGCGCGAGATCGGCGCCCTCCTCGACGCGCACGCCATCCACCCCGGGAGGTCCGCACGGGACCACCTGAGGTGGATGGCGGCGTCCAACGGCATCCCGACGACCCGCGTCGGCGAGGTGCTCGAGCTCGTGGGGCTCGAGAGCGTCGCCGGCCAGCGGGCCGGTAAGTTCTCGCTCGGCATGGGCCAGCGCCTCGGGATCGCCGCGGCGATGCTCGGGGACCCGCCGGTCGTCGTGCTCGACGAGCCGGTCAACGGCCTGGACCCCGAGGGGATCCGCTGGGTGCGCACCTTCGCCCGGCAGCTCGCCGACGAGGGCCGCACGGTCTTCATCTCCAGCCACCTGATGTCCGAGATGTCGCTGATGGCCGACCACCTGGTCGTCATCGGTCGCGGCCGGATCCTGGCCGACTGCTCGATGGCGGAGTTCATGAGCGACCACGCCGCGTCGTACGTCCGGGTCAAGGCGCCCGCCCTCACCGAGGTCGGGCGGCTGCTCCAGGCGCGCGACGCCGAGGTCGAGATGGTCGCCTCCGGCACGGGCCGGGGCTCCGAGCTGCGCGTGACCGGGCTCGACGCGCCCGCCATCGGCGAGGCCGTGGCCGCGCAGGGGCTCGTGCTGCACGAGCTGACGCTGGTGCGCTCCTCGCTCGAGGACGCCTTCATGGCGCTCACCGCCGACAGCGTGGAGTTCCACGCCAGCACCGCCGCCCTCGAAGGAGCAGGCCGATGACCGCCACGACCGTGGAGCGCCCCTCCGCCACGACGCCGCAGCCGTCGCCGTCCGGGCCCGGCTTCGGCGCGGTGCTGCGCAGCGAGTGGCTCAAGCTCAGCACCGTCCGCTCGACCTGGTGGACCCTCGCCGCGACCTTCGTCCTCGGCGCCGGACTGACCGTCCTGATCTGCTGGGGCAACGCCGAGTGGCTCGCCAGCGGCGACGCCGACGAGTCCCCGGGCTCGTTCATCACCTGGGGGATGATGTTCGCCCAGATCACGGCCGTGATCCTGGGGGCGCTCGCGGTCACGACCGAGTACTCCACCGGCATGATCCGCAGCAGCCTCGCCGCGGTCCCGGCTCGTGGCAAGGTGCTGGCCGCCAAGTCGCTGGTCGTCACCGTCGTCCTGTTCGTGGTCGGCACCCTCACGGCGCTGGCCGGGTGGGCCGGCGGCAACTGGTTCCTCGACCGCGAGGGCATCGGCATCGCGCTGGAGGGCGACATGCTGCGCGCCGTCCTCGGCGGCGGCCTGTTCGTCGCGGGCATCGGCCTGTTCAGCGTCGCCGTCGGCTTCCTGCTGCGTCACACCGCCGCCACGATCTCGGTCGTCCTGGCACTGATGCTGATCCTGGGCAACATGGCCAACCTGGTGCCCGGCACCTTCGGCGAGTGGCTGGTCAAGCTGATGCCCGGCAACGCCGGCTCGGCGGTCTCGATGGTCGTGCCCTTCAACCCGACGCTCCTGGACCCCTGGACCGGCTTCGGGGTCTTCGCCCTCGAGACCGGCGCGCTGCTGGCCCTCGCCCACGTCCTGCTGCGCCGCCGCGACGCCTGAAAGAGGCGCGTGGTACGACTCGGGGATGTCCGTGACCCCGCTCGACCTCGGCTCGTGGCGCACGCCCGTCGAGCCCGCCCCTCGTCTCGCCACCGCGCTGGGGCTCGAGCCGGGCGACCTCCTGGTCAAGCGCGACGACCTGGTCGGGCCGGGCGGCGGCGGCAACAAGGTGCGCAAGCTCGAGTGGACCTGCGCCGAGGCCGTCGCGGCCGGGAGCGACACCCTCGTCACCACCGGGGCGGCACAGAGCAACCACGCCCGGCTCACCGCGGCCGCCGGCGCCCGGCTCGGGCTGCGCGTCGTGCTGGTCCTCGGCGGCGAGCCGCCTGCCGAGCCCCGGGGCAACCTGCTGCTCGACGCGCTGTTCGGCGCCGAGGTCGTCTGGGCCGGTGATGTCGACGCACCCGGGCTCCAGGCGGCCGCCGAGCGCGTCGCCACCGAGGCCGCCGCCGACGGCGCCCGGCCCTACGTCGTCCCGTTCGGCGGCTCCACGACCGTGAGCGTCCAGGGCTACACCGCCGCGGGACGCGAGCTCGCTGCCCAGGTGCCCGACCTGCGGCACGTGGCCGTGGCGCTCGGCTCGGGCGGCACGATGGCCGGACTGGTCCGGGCCCTCGGGCCCGACAAGGTCCTGGGCGTCCACTGCGGAGCGGTCCCCGACGCCCACGCCGCCGTCGCCCACCTGCTCGACGGGTCTGCCGGGCCCGACCCGGCGCTGCGCATCCGCACCGACCAGGTGGGTGCCGCCTACGACCGGCTGGCCGAGCCCGCCTGGGACGCCGTCCTCCTGGCCGCACGCACGACCGGCCTGGTGCTGGAGCCGACCTACACCGGCCGCGCCCTGGCCGGGCTCGCCGCCGCCGTGCGCGACGGCGAGGTCGTGCCGGGGGAGCGCACCGTCCTCGTGCACACCGGTGGGTTGCCGGGGCTGTTCGGTCACGCCGAGGCGGTCGACCGGCTCGCCGAGGCCGCGCGGGCCGGCCGACAGGAGCGCTAGCCGCGCAGTCCGTCCTCGATCTCGGCCAGCGCCTGAGCCAGGTCGACCTGCGGGGTCCAGCCCCAGGCGCGGGCGCGGTCGGCGACGTAGCGTCCCGTCCAGGCGTCGTGGTCGTCCCACACCGGCTCGACGCCCACGGCGCGCGTCACAGTCTCGAGGTAGTCGCGCTGGGTGGCCGACCCGCCCGCGACGTTGACGGGGGTGCAGCCGCCCTCGACCGGCCCCGTCGCCGGGTCGTCGCTCGTCGCGACCGCGCCGGTGGCCACGTCGGCGGCGAAGGCGGCGAGGTCGTCGACGTGCACCCACGGGAACGTCTGGTGCGGCACGGCGTGACGCGCCTGCTCCTGCTCGCGCATCGCGGCCGGACGCAGGGAGTTCCACACGGACGTCTCGCCGGCGCCGAGGATGGCCGGCGGGCGCAGCAGCACCCGGGTCAGCCCCTCCACCCCGCCCAGCGCGAGGTCGGCGTCGCGCTTGGTGACCGGGTAGTCCCCGGCGTCGTCGGGCGCGAGCGGCGAGGACTCGTCGACGTCGCGGTCGCCCGGAGCCCGGTCGTAGACCGCGCCCGTGGACACGTGGACCAGCCGGGCCACGCCGGCGTCGGCCGCGGTCCGGGCGATCGCCGCGGTGCCCTCCACGCCGACGCGGTGCTGGGTCTCGTGGTCGCTGCCCATCGGGTGCACGGTGGTGACGACCGCGTCGGCCCCGCCGACGACCGTGGCCGCGAAGGCCGGGTCGTCGAGCTCGCCCACCCACTCCTCGACGCCGGCCAGCGCGGGCGCCGCACCGGACCGCCGTACGACGGCGCGGACGGTCGCGCCGCGCTCGACCAGGGCCGCGCAGGTGCGCGCGCCGACCAGGCCGTTGGCCCCGGTGACGACGACGACGGGGGAGGGGGACTCAGGACGCTGCGTCATGCGCTCCACCCTGGCACGCCCGCTCAAGGCGCCGTCCGGGGGCGACGGGGCTCAGTCCTCGGGGCGGTCGGCGAAGGCCTGCTTGGTGTCGCGGTACCAGCCGAGCGACCGCTTGGGGTGGCGCCACCGGCTCTTCATGGCGTCGCGGGCCTCCTGGTGCGAGGCGTCGCCGGCCTTCTCGGCCTCCTTGAGGTGCCGGTCCTGGGCGTTGATGACGTCGTCGGCGCTCTCGCCGTGGTGGGCGAGGTCGCACGGGCCGCCGAGGTCGCGGCAGGTCATGGTCTTCATGGGGCTCTCCTTCGATGGGGTTGCAGGTTGCCGACGCGCGGGACGTCGCCGGTGTGACGGCTCAGCCCCGGCTCCGGCCGCCGTCGCGACGCACGACGCGCGCGAGCACGTCGGGCGCGGCGCGGAAGGTGATGGCGCGCACGAGGCCGTCGGCGACGGTGAAGTCGAAGACCACCTTGGCCTCGCCGAGGTGGAACCACGCGGTGCCGGGGCGCTCGCCGACGAAGACCGGCAGCGCGGCCTGGGCGCTGCCGTTGAAGAACGTCGCCACCTCGTCGCGGCCCTCGATGCGCTCGGGGGTGCCGGCGAGGACGGCCGCGTCGTCGGCGGACACGGTGGCGTCGGGCGCCAGCATCCGCAGCAGCCGGTCGAACTCGCCGTTCTTGGCGGCGGCCATGAAGGCGTCGACGACCTCCCAGTCGGCGAGCCGGTCGTCGGCGGCCGGCTGGGCGACCTTGGCGCGGGCCCGCGACGCCAGCTTGCGGGCGGCCGCCGGTGTGGTGTCGAGGACGGAGGCGATCGTCGGGAACTCGAAGCCGAAGCTGTCGTGCAGCACGAAGGCGACCCGCTCCCGCGGGGAGAGCCGCTCGAGCACGACGTTGAGGGCCAGCCCCACGGTGTCGGCCAGCGCCACCTCGTCGGCCGGGTCGCCGACGGTCTCCCCGGGGTCGAGGTCGTCGACGGGCACGGGGGTGCGGGAGCGCAGCCGGTCCAGGCACAGCCGCGTGGTCACGGTCGTGAGCCAGGCCGGCAGGTTGTCGATCTCGGTGTCCGTGCCGTGCAGGCGCAGCCACGCCTGCTGCACGACGTCCTGCGCCTCGCTGGGGTCGCCGAGCACCCGGCTCGCGATCCCCACCAGGCGCGGCCGCTCCGCCTCGAACTCCTCGGTCCGGTCCACGGTGTCCACCCTTCCCTCACTGCCCTGTTGCTGGCCGTCGCCGGCCTGTCACTGCCTTGACGCACGGGGCGGGCCGAGTGTGACCGAGGATCATGCGCGGGTGAAGAGCATCTCCCAGTTGAGCGCCCAGGTGGCACCGCCGTCGTAGGAGAAGTGCTGCTGCCAGCGCGGGTGCTCGGGGTCGGCGGCCGACCAGTCGAAGCGCAGCCGGGTGGGCCGGCCGGCGACCGTGTCGTCGGCCTCGAAGACGCCGTCAGGGCCGTCGAACCCGCCGACCATCGGGGTGTCCAGCACGCCCGGGACCCGCGAGGAGCTCCACCAGATCCGCCAGAGGTGCTCCTGAGGGTCGAACAGGCGCAGGGTCAGCGCCTCGAACGGCGGGGCCCCGTCGGCCGGAGCGGGCACGCTCATCTGGTCGAGGTGGCCGACCCCGCCCAGCACCGGAGCGGCGTGGCTGGTCGCCTCGAACTCCACCCACCGGTCGCAGTCGGGGTCCGTGACGTCGGCGAGCTTGCGGTTCGTGACGGTCCAGCGCCCGAGGATGAAGTCGAAGTCGTGCTGGGAGGTGGTCATGCCCGGGACGGTAGGGCCGGGCGCCGACAGTCTCCCCACCCGTCGGACAGCATGGGTCCATGAGCTCCCCCTCGCCGACGTCTCCGTCCGCCGTTCCGCTGCCCGACGAGCTGGTGGGCCTGCTGCGCTCGGGCGCCACCTGCTACCTCGCCACGACGATGCCTGACGGGTCGCCGCAGCTCACCCAGACCTGGGTCGACGTGGACGCCGAGGGTGCGCACGTCCTGGTCAACACGGTCACGACCCACCAGAAGGCGCGCAACGTCGCCCGCGACCCGCGGGTCTCGCTGGCCGTGTCCGACCCGGCCAACCCGAGTCGCTACCACGAGGTCCGGGGCGTGGTCACCCGCGCGACGACCGACGGCGGGGCCGAGCACATCGAGCTGCTCGCCCAGCGCTACACCGGCGCTCCCTACCCCTGGTACGGCGGACGCGACCAGCAGCGCCTCGTCCTCACGATCACCCCCGAGCGCCTCCACTCGATGGGCTGAGCCCAGCTCAGCCGGCTCAGCCGGCTCAGTCGTCGGTCGAGAACACGCGCCGGACGGACTCGCGCAGCAGCTCGCGCCGCTGCCGGTGGACGCGGGCCGGCTCGGCGGCCGTGGCGGCGTAGACGTTGCTGACCGGCGACCAGGCCATCGACATGGAGATCACCATCGCCATGACGTCGAACGGCTCCGCCCCGGGGAGCGCGCGGATCCCGCCCGACTCCTGGGCCGAGGCGATCGCCGCCAGCTTCGCCTCGTCCAGGCGGTCCTCGGTCAGGTGCCCGGTGGGGCGCCGCTCGAGGCGGGACCACGTGGCGAGCCGGATCAGCTCGGGGTGGGCGAGGTACTCGTCGTAGAGGCGCACGGCCCAGTCGGCGAGGTCCTCGGCGGAGATCGGGACGACCTCGACGATGCGCTCGAGCGAGGCGCGGAAGACGGTGTCGAAGAGCCGGTCCTTGCTGCCGAAGTAGGCGTAGAGCTGCGCCTTGTTGGAGCTCGCGGCCGCGGCGATCCGGTCGACGCGCGCCCCGGCGATGCCGTGCTGGGCGAACTCCGTCATCGCCGCCTCCATGATCCGCCGGCGCGTGGCCTCGCCCTTGGGCGTCGCCGCGGCGATGGGATCGGACGGGGTCATGGGCTCAGGTTACCAACCGGTCGGTTTGGAATCCGCCAGTCGGCGTGCTTGAGTAGAGGAACCAACCAACCAGTCTGTTTGTTCAAGGGGACACCATGCGCGAGACCCAGGCCTACCAGTCAGCCGCTCCGGGGGCGCCGCTCGCGCTCGTCGCCATCCAGCGGCGCGACCTGCGACCCGACGACGTGGCGGTGCGGGTCACCCACTGCGGCGTCTGCCACACCGACCTGCACGCGCTGCACGCCCAGGACGCCGGCGCCTTCCCCGTCGTCCCGGGCCACGAGTTCGTGGGCGAGGTCGCGGCGGTCGGCAGCGAGGTGACGACGTACGCGGTCGGCGACCCGGTCGCCGTGGGCAACATCGTCGACTCCTGTGGGGTCTGCCCGATGTGCGAGCTCGGGCAGGAGAACTTCTGCGTCGAGTACCCCACGCTCACCTACGGCGGCCGCGACACCATCGACGGCACCGTGACGAGCGGCGGCTACTCCGCCGAGTACGTCGTGCGCGAGCGGTTCGTCTACCGCCGCCCGGCGGGCCTCGACCCCGCCGCCGTGGCGCCGCTGATGTGCGCCGGCATCACCGTCTGGGAGCCGCTGCGGCGCTGGGGCGTCGGCGAGGGCACGACGGTCGGCGTGGTCGGGCTCGGCGGCCTGGGCCACCTCGCGGTCAAGCTCGCTCACGCCCTCGGCGCGAAGGTCACCGTCTTCACGACCTCGCCCCGCAAGGCCGACGACGCCCGCGCGCTCGGCGCCGACGACGTCGTCGTCTCGACCGACGAGCAGGACATGGCCCGGGTCGCGGGCTCGCTGGAGCTCGTCATCGACACGGTCTCGGCGGCGCACGACCTCGGGCCCTACCTCGCAGCGGTGGCCATGGACGGCACCCTCTGCTCGGTGGGCCACCTGGGCCCCGTCACGGTCGAGACGCTCGCGCTGCTCATCGGTCGCAAGCGCCTGAGCTCGAGCGGCAGCGGGGGGCGACCGGCCACCCAGGAGCTGCTCGACTTCTGCGGCGAGCACGGGATCACCGCCGACGTGGAGGTGCTGCCGTCGCGCCAGGTCGCGACCGCGCTCGACCGGCTGGAGCGCAACGACGTGCGCTACCGGTTCGTGCTCGACCTCGCCGACATCGGCTGACCGCGCGTGCGCGAGCGATAGGCAACGCCTACCGGTCATGACCGCGGTGTCGCATTGACACCCATGGGCGGCCCGACCAGGGTGGTCGCCACTCGGGTCCGACCGGCCCCGGGACGTGACGCTCTGGGAGCACGGATGAAGCGGTACCTGAAGGACGTCGACCCTGCGGTGTTCTGGGGGTCGGCGGTCCTGATCGCGGTCTTCGTGGGTTGGGGACTGGCCAGTCCGACGGGCCTGAAGTCGGTCATGGACACCACGCTCGGCTGGGTCGTCGGCAACTTCGGCTGGGCGTTCATCCTGGTCGCCACCGGTGTCCTGGTCCTCTGCGTGGTGCTGGCGGTCTCGCCGTGGGGCCGCATCCGGCTGGGGCCGGACGACTCGCGACCCGACTTCAAGACGTTCTCGTGGGTCTCGATGATGTTCGCCGCGGGCCTGGGCGCCGGGCTGCTCTTCTACGGCATCTCCGAGCCGATCGCCCACTGGAACACCCCGCCCCACGGGCTGGCCGAGCCGCAGAGCGAGGAGGCGGCGCTCACCGCGCTGCGCTACACCTACTTCCACTGGGGCTTCAACGGCTGGGCGATGTACGCCGTCATGGGCGGCGCCATGGCCTACTTCGGCTACCGCAAGAACCAGCCGATCCTGGTCAGCTCGACCTTCTCCCCGATCCTCGGGCCCGACGCGTCCACCCGGCCGATCGGCCGGCTCATCGACGCGCTGGCGATCGTCGCGACCCTCTTCGGCACCGCCACCGCGCTCGGCCTCAACGGCCTGCAGCTCAACAGCGGCCTGAACTACCTCTTCGACGTACCGAAGGAGGACGGCGTCGCGGTGCTGATCATCGTCGTCGTCACCGCGCTCTTCCTCCTCTCGGCCACGTCGGGCGTCGAGAAGGGGATCAACTACCTGGCCAACCTGGGCTCGTTCGCGACGATCGGGCTCTTCGTCTTCTTCCTCGTCGTGGGCGGCTCCACGGTCCTGGTGATCTCCAACGGCATCGAGTCGATCGGCAACTACGTCATCCAGGTGCTCCCGATGTCGCTGCAGACCGGCGTCGGTGACGAGGAGTGGATGTCCACCTGGACGATCTTCTACTGGTCCTGGTGGGTCTCCTGGGCGCCGTTCGTGGGCATGTTCGTCGCGCGCATCTCCCGTGGCCGGACCATCCGGGAGTTCATCGTCGGTGTCGTCGCGGCGCCCACGGGCTTCGGCTTCTTCTGGTTCGCGATCGTCGGTGGGACCGGCATCGAGCTCCAGCGCGGCGGCAAGGCCGACTTCCTGAGCGGCTTGGACACCCCGGAGCTGTCGCTCTTCACCGCGCTCGACGTCCTTCCGCTGCCGATGCTCAGCTCCGCGCTGTGCATCCTGCTGATCGCGCTGTTCTTCATCAGCGGCGCCGACGCGGCCGCGGTCGTGATGGCGACCCTGGCCACCCGCGGCTCGCTCACCCCGCCCAAGCTCGTCGTCGTCGTGCTCGGGGTCCTGATGGGCGGCATCGCCTGCGCGATGCTGCTGGTCGGCGGTCTCCCCGCCCTGCAGCAGGCGGCGGTGCTGGGTTCGGTGCCGTTCACGATCGTCCTCGTGGGCGTGGCCTACTGCTGGGTGAAGGCGTTGCGCGAGGAGACGCGGGAGCCTCGCGACGGGCCCCGAGACGGGCGCCGTGACGACGACCGCGACGCCATCGCGGCGACGTCGCGCACCCGAGGCGTCGAGACGGAGGAGACCCGATGAGCGACCAGCGCAACCCCTTCGACGGCGTCACCGACTTCTTCAGCGAGCTGGCGCGCATGCGCGCCGTCGGCCTGCACGGCCGGGGCGAGCACGGCGCCGAGGCGTCCGAGCGCACGCACGCCTCGGCCTGGGTGCCGTCGACCGACATCCTGTCCCACGGCGACGACCTGGTGATCCGGGTAGAGCTCGCCGGGGTGGACCCGTCCGACGTCGACGTGAGCCTCAGCCACGGCGTGCTCACCGTGTCGGGGACCCGGCCGTCCGGGCCGGACGACGAGGCGGCGGAGTTCCTCGTCCGCGAGCGCTACTACGGCGCCTTCCGGCGGGCGGTGACGCTGCCCGAGGGCACCGGGGCCGACCAGATCAACGCCGTGTTCGACGACGGGCTCGTCGTGATCACGGTCACCGGCGCGGTCGACCGCACGGAGGGCACCCGCATCGAGCTCGCCGACCGGTCCACGGGGGCGACGTCGCGCGGGGTCCGGGGCGACGACTGACCGGCCGTCGGGCTCAGGCGTCCGCGGCCAGCCGGAAGCCGAGGTTGCCCGTGCTCGAGTCCGGTGACTGGGGCTGTCGCGCCGAGACGCGGTAGCGCCGGCAGTACGACGCGTGGCACAGGTAGGAGCCGCCCCGGCTGACCGCGCTCGCGTCGGCCGGCGACCACTGTCCCGCGCACCACTCCCAGACGTTGCCGGTCGTGTTGTGCAGGCCGTGGGCGTTGGGGGCGAACGCGTCGACCGGGCAGGTGCCGCGCCAGCCGTCGGCGCCGGTGTCGTGCTGGGGGAAGGTGCCCTGCCAGACGTTCATCCGGTGCTCGCCCCCGGGCTCCAGCTCGGAGCCCCACGGGAACGGCTGCCCCGCCAGGCCGCCCCGGGCCGCGTGCTCCCACTCGGCCTCGGTCGGCAGCCGGGCGCCCCGCCAGGCGGCGTACGCCTCCGCGTCGGTGCGGGAGACGTGGACCACGGGATGGTCGCCGCGCTCGCGCAGGTCGCTATGCGGCCCCTCGGGGTGGGCCCAGTCGGCGCCGGGGACCTGCCGCCACCAGGGCGCGGCCGCCACGCCGCGGGTGGGCGGGAAGTCGTCGGGCAGGAAGGCGCCGAAGACGAACGACCAGCCGAAGCGCTCGGCGTCGGTGCGGTGGCCTGTCGCGGCGACGAACTCCCCGAACTCGGCCGTCGTCACCGCGCACCGCGCGACCCGGTAGGGCCCGAGCGTCACCTCGCGCACCGGCCACTCCTCGGGGTGGTCGGGGTCGTCGCTGCCGACCAGCGCGGGTCCGCCGGGGAGCGTGATGAGGCCCGGGTTTCGAGACGGTTGCCGCGCAACCTCCTCAACCCCCGAGAGGTCCCCGGGGGTTGAGGAAGGACGAAGTCCTGTCTCGAAACCCCCTGAGGCAGAGGAGTCCCCCTCACCCCGCGACGGCGCGCAGCAGCCGCTCACTGGTGGACCATGACGGCGCGGGCGCGCCCCTCGTCGCTGCCGGGGTCGGTGACGCCGGACAGGTCGAAGCGGACCCGGTGGATCAGCCCCTCGAACCGGTTGTGCACCGCCCGGTAGTCGTCGGTGACGGGGGTCCCGCGGTCGACGCCGACGTTGAAGGTCTCGTCGAAGGAGAAGTAGTAGCCCGTGGTGACCGGGACGCGGCCCGTGCCCACGGCCACGCCGTCGACCTCCAGGGTGACCTCGGCGCCGCTGCCGGGAGGGCCGCCGTCGTAGGCGAAGCGCACGACGAGGTCGTGGCGCCCCGGCACCATCGGCGCGGTCCCGCGCACGGTGGTGAGGTCGCGGCCGGCGAAGTTGTAGGCGTAGTGGGGCACGCCGTCGACGACGTAGAGCGACCAGCCGCCGAAGCGGCCGCCCTGCGCGACCACCACGCCGTCGGTGCCCGTGTGGACCTCGAGGTCGGCGGTGATCACGTGGGTGCGGTTCTTGACGTTGGGCGCGGCCTCCTCCGAGAGCCGGCGCACGCGCGGGCCGAAGGACAGCGAGGAGCGGCCGGCGTGCAGGTCGAGGCGGCCCGCGACCTCGGGGTTCTCGCGCTCGGTGACCCGCGCGTCGAGCGGCAGCACGTGGTGGCGCTCGGCCTCGCGGAGGAAGACCTCCTGCAGCTCGCGCAGCTTGTCGGGGTGCTCGGCGGCCACGTCGTGCGCCTGGCTGAAGTCGGTGTCGAGGTGGTAGAGCTCCCACACGTCGTCGTCGAAGGACCGCTCGCCGGAGCCGACCATCTCCCAGGGGACGCCGTGGCGGGTGACGGCGGCCCAGCCGTCCTCGTAGATCCCGCGGTTGCCGACCATCTCGAAGTACTGGGTGCGGGGGCGGTCGGGCGCGTCGACCTCGTCGAAGGTGTAGCGCAGGCTCGTGCCCTCGATCGGCTGCTGCTCGGTGCCGTTGAAGTGGGTCGGCGCGGGCAGGCCGGCCGCCTCCAGGATCGTCGGCAGCACGTCGATGACGTGGTGCCACTGGTGGCGGACCTCGCCGCGGCCGGCGATCTCGTCGCCCCAGCGCACGATCATGCCGTCGCGGATGCCGCCGAGGTGCGAGGCGACCTGCTTGGTCCAGGGGTACGGCGTGTTCATCGCCAGCGCCCAGCCGGCCGGGTAGATCGGGTACGTCGACGCGGAGCCGAGCTCGTCGAGCCGCGCGGCCATGTCGGCGGTGTCGTCCTGGATGCCGTGGCCGACCAGGTGCTCGCGGAACGTGCCCCGGGGCCCGCCCTCGCCGGAGGCGCCGTTGTCGCCGAGGAGGTAGAAGAACAGCGTGTCGTCGAGGACGCCCATGTCGTCGAGCGCGTCGACGAACCGTCCGACCTGCACGTCGGCGTGCTCGGCGAAGCCGGCGTAGGTCTCCATGAACCGGGCCGCGACCCGCTTCTCGGTCTCGTCGAGCTCGTCCCAGTGCGGCACCCCCTCGGCCCACGGCGCCAGCTCGGCGGACTCGGGCACGATGCCGAGCTCCTTCTGGCGGGCCAGGGTCTGCTCGCGCTGGGCGTCCCAGCCGGCGTCGAAGCGACCGGCGTACTTGTCGCGCCACTCGGGGGCCACGTGGAACGGCGCGTGCGTGGCGCCGAGCGCGAGGTAGGTGAAGAACGGGCGGTCGGGGGTGATCGCCTGCTGGTTCTCGACCCAGTCGATCGCGTGGTCGACGAGGTCCTCCGAGAGGTGGTAGCCGTCCTCGGGGAGCCGGTCGGGCTCGACGGGGTGCCGGCCGGCGTAGAGCTGGGGGTACCAGTGGTTCATCTCGGCCCCCATGAAGCCGTAGAAGAAGTCGAAGCCCTCGCCCATCGGCCACCGCGTGAACGGCCCCGACGGGCTCACCTCGACCGGCGGGGTCTGGTGCCACTTGCCGAACGCGCCCGTGCAGTAGCCGTTGCCGCCCAGGATCTGGGCGATGGTGGCCGCGCTGGCCGGCCGGTAGCCGTGGTAGCCGGGCTCCGGCGTCGACATCTCCGACGTCACGCCCATGCCGACCGAGTGGTGGTTGCGCCCGGTCAGCAGTGCCTGCCGGGTCGGCGAGCACAGCGAGGTCACGTGGAAGCGGCTGTAGCGCAGCCCCTCGCCGGCCAGGCGGTCGGCCGTCGGCATCTCGCACGGACCGCCGTACGCCGTGGACGCGCCGTAGCCCATGTCGTCGATGAGCACGATGACGACGTTCGGGGCGCCGCTGGCCGGCTGCACCGGCCCGATCGGCCGCGCGGAGGTGTCGACGTCGAGGGGGAGCCGCCTGCGGTCCCGGTCGCCGGGACGGGGGGCGTCGGTCGTGGTCACCCTCCACCCTGACCAACCGGGGCGGGTGTGTGCAATCGACGTGGCCGGTGGGGGCTGGCGGCGTTTCCTCAAGGTATGAAGGTGGGACGTCACTTCCCTCGGTGTGCAACCCCCGGGAAGTGACGCTTCATCTGCATACCTTGGGGAAACTGCCCGGCCCCGACCCCTGTCGCCGCCCGCCACTAGGGTCGGCGGAGATGACGCTGCACCTCCACCGCGCCCCGCGCACCGACCAGCTCGCCGACGCGCTCGGCGAGCTGCTGGCCGTGCCGCTGGCCGACCCCTTCGCGCAGGAGGTCGTGGTCGTGCCGGCCAAGGGGGTGGAGCGGTGGCTGACCCAGCGCCTCTCCCACCGGCTGGGCGCGGGCGCGCGAGGCGGCGACGGGGTGTGCGCGGGGGTGCGGTTCCTCAACCCGCGCTCGCGGGTCAGCCTCCTGCTCGACCGTGAGCGCGACGACGTGTGGGACCCCGACCGGTTGGTCTGGCCGCTGCTGGCCACCATCGACGACAGCCGCGACGAGCCCTGGTGCGCCACGCTCGCCGCCCACCTGGGCCACGGCCTCGACGGCGACGAGGGCCTGCTGCGCCGCAACCGCCGCTACTCCGTCGCCCGGCGCCTGGCCGGCCTCTTCGCGTCGTACGCCGTCCAGCGGCCGAGCCTCGTCACCGACTGGCGCGAGGGGCGCGACACCGACGGTGCCGGCGCCGCCCTCGACGACGACCTCGCGTGGCAGCCGATGCTCTGGCGCCGGCTGCTGCAGCGGGTCGACACCGAGCCGCCCGACGTCCGCCACGCCCGCACCCTGGAGGCGCTCGCGGCCGGGGGAGACGGGCTCGACCTGCCCGAGCGGCTCAGCCTGTTCGGCCACACGCGGCTGCCGGTGACCGAGGTGTCGCTGCTGCGCGCCCTCGGCGAGCGCCGCGACGTCCACCTCTGGCTGCCCCAGCCGTCGCCGGCGCTGTGGGACGCGCTCACCGGCGTCGGCGGCGTCGTCGCCCGCGAGGACGACGAGTCCGCCGACCTCGTCGGCCACCCGCTGCTCGCCTCCTTGGGCCGCGACACCCGCGAGCTGCGCCGCGCCCTCGACGGCCTCGACGCGCCCGCCACCCCCCGCGACCGGGTGCCCGAGCGCGACACCCTCCTGGGCTGGCTGCAGAGCGACCTGCGCGGCAACCGCGCCCCCGGCCCCGAGCTGCGCGCGAGCCGGGTCCACCGCGCCGACGACCGCAGCCTGCAGGTCCACGCCTGTCACGGCGCCGCCCGGCAGGTCGACGCGCTGCGCGAGGCGCTGGTCGGCCTCCTGCAGGACGACCCGACCCTCGAGCCCCGCGACATCGTCGTCATGTGCCCCGACATCGAGACCTTCGCGCCGCTGATCTCGGCCGGCTTCGGCCTCGCCGACGTGGTGGACGGCAGCGACCGCGACGGCCACCCGGCCCACCGCCTGCGGGTCCGGCTGGCCGACCGCGCCCTCAGCAGCACCAACCCGCTGCTCGCCGTCGCGGCGAGCCTGGTCGAGCTCGCCGGCGGGCGCGTGACCGCCAGCGAGGTGCTCGACCTCGCGGCCACCGAGCCGGTGCGGCTGCGGTTCGGGCTCACCGACGACGACCTCGCCCGGGTGACCACCTGGGTCGCGGAGGCCGGGATCCGCTGGGGCCTGGACGCCGAGCAGCGGGCGTCGTTCGACATGCAGCGCTTCGAGCACAACACCTGGCGCGCCGGCCTCGACCGGATCCTCCTGGGCGTCGCGATGAGCGGCGACGACCACCACCATCTCGGTCGCGGCCTGCCGCTCGACGACGTCGGCAGCGACGACATCGAGCTCGCGGGCCGGCTCGCCGAGCTGGTGCACCGCCTCGACACCTGCCTGCAGTCGATGGCCCGCGCGGTCACCGTCGCCGACTGGATGGCGGCGCTGCGCGACGGCGTGCGCGGCGTCGCCGACGTCTCGACCGACGACGCCTGGCAGCTGCCCCAGCTCGAGCGGGAGCTGGCCCGCGCCACCGACGCCACCGGCGGCGCGCGCGACAGCGGCGTGGAGCTGCGGCTCGCCGACGTCCGCGCGATGCTCCAGGCCCGGCTGGGCGGACGGCCCACGCGGGCCAACTTCCGCACCGGCACGCTCACCGTCTGCACCATGGTCCCGATGCGCTCGGTGCCCCACCGCGTCGTCTGCCTGGTCGGCCTCGACGACGGCGACTTCCCGCGCGTCGGCGCCCTCGACGGCGACGACGCGCTCGCGCGGCGCCCGCTCACCGGCGAGCGCGACCCCCGCAGCGAGGACCGCCAGCTGCTGCTCGACGCCGTCCTGGCCGCCGGGGAGACCCTGGTCATCACCTACACCGGCGCCAACGAGCACTCCGGGGCCTCGCGCCCGCCCGCCGTACCCCTCGGCGAGATCCTCGACGCCGCCGACCGCACCTCCTCGGCGCCGGTGCGCGACGCCGTCTGCGTGCGCCACCCGCTCCAGCCCCACGACGTCCGCAACTTCGCGCCCGACGGCATCGCGGGCGAGCGGCCGTTCAGCTTCGACCGCGCCGCGCTGTCGGGCGCCCGCGCGGCGACCGGCCCTCGCCGCCCCGTGCCGCCTTTCCTCGACGGCGACCTCCCCGACCGCGGCCCCGGCGACGTCACGCTCCTGGACCTCAAGGCCTTCCTCACCCACCCCGTCCGCACGTTCCTGCGCCAGCGACTGGTCGTGTCCGCGCCGCTGGACGCCGACGAGGTGGGCGACGCGATCCCGATCGACCTCGACGCCCTGGAGAAGTGGGGCGTCGGCGACCGGCTCCTGCGCGAGGTGATGGCCGGCGCCGACCCGATGGCGGTGATGCTCGCCGAGCAGCTGCGCGGCACGCTCCCGCCCGGCGCCCTCGGCACCCGCTCGCTCACCGACGTCGTCGAGGAGTCGCAGCGGCTGCTCGCCCGCACCGAGGACCTGCGCGCGGGCGAGGTGCGCTCCGTCGACGTCGACGTCGACCTGGGCGGCGGACGCCGCCTCACCGGCACCGTCCCCGGCGTCTACGGCAACAAGCTGGTCTCCCTCGGCTACTCCCGCCTCAAGGCCAAGCAGCGGCTGATGGCGTGGGTCGACCTGCTCGCGCTGAGCGCCGGCCACCCCGACGCCCACTGGACCTCCCACGCCGTCGGGCGCGACAAGGCCGGCCCCAAGCGGGCGCTGTCCGGGCCGCTCGACCACCGCGCCGTCGACCACCTGCGTCGGCTCGTCGAGCTCCGCGACCTCGGCCTGCGCCGGCCCCTGCCCGCACCGCTGGCCACGGCCCACGCCTGGGCCGAGGCGCACGCCCTCGAGCTGCGCGGCAGCGACCGCCCGCCGGCCACGGCGGCCGCCCGCGAGTGGGTCACCGACCCCAACAACAGCTGGGGCATCACCGGCGAGGACGCCGACGTCTCCCACGTGCAGGTCTACGGCGAGCGCGCGCCGCTCCAGCTGCTCGTCGACGCCGGCCTGGCGACGTACGCCGCGGCGATCTGGGAGCCGGTCCTCGAGCACGAGCGGGTGGGACCCCTCTGATGAGCCCCACCGCGACCGACCAGCCCTTCGACATCCGCGACCCGCTGCCGACGGGCACCACCCTGCTCGAGGCCAGCGCCGGCACCGGCAAGACGTGGACCATCGGGGCCCTGGTGACCCGCTACGTCGCCGAGGGCGAGGCGACGCTCGACCAGATGCTGGTGGTGACGTTCGGGCGCGCGGCCAGCCAGGAGCTGCGCGAGCGGGTGCGCGCCCAGCTGGTCGAGGCCGAGCGGGCGCTCGCGGCCGAGCAGGTGCTGCCGGTCGAGCAGTCCGACCTGGTCGACCTGCTGCTCGACTGCGACGCCGACGAGCGGGTGCGCCGCCACCGGCGGGTCACCCACGCGCTGGCGACGTTCGACGCGGCGACGATCGCGACGACCCACCAGTTCTGCAGCCTGGTGCTCGACTCGCTCGGCGTGGCGGGCGACACCGACTCCCAGGCGCGGCTGGTCGAGGACCTCGACGACCTGCTGGGCGAGGTGGTCGACGACCTCTACCTCCGCGCCTTCGCCTACGCCGGCGACGACCCGGTCTTCTCGCGCGACGAGGCCCTGTCCATCGCCCGCACGGCGGTCGGCGACCCCCAGGCCCGCCTGCACCCGCCCGACGACGACCCGGCCACGCCCGCGGGCCGGCGGGTGCGCTTCGCGCAGGCCGTGCGCGACGAGATGGAGCGCCGCAAGCGCCGGCTCGGCGTCCTGTCCTACGACGACCTGCTCAGCCAGCTCGCCGACGCGCTCGAGCACCCCGAGGCGCCGGCCCGCGCGCGCATGCGCCAGCGCTGGCAGATCGTGCTGGTCGACGAGTTCCAGGACACCGACCCCGTGCAGTGGAAGGTCCTCGACCGCGCCTTCACCGGCCACGCGACGATGGTGCTGATCGGCGACCCCAAGCAGGCGATCTACGCCTTCCGCGGGGGCGACGTGACGACGTACCTCGACGCGGCGAGCAGCGCCACCACCCGCAAGACCCTCGCCGTCAACTGGCGCAGCGACGCTGCGCTGCTCGACTCCTTCCAGACCGTCCTGGCCGGCGCCGAGCTGGGCGACCCGCAGATCGTCGTCCACGACGTCACCGCCCACCACGCCGGCTCCCGCCTGGCCGGCGCGCCGAGCGCCGCGCCGTTCCGGCTGCGCGTGGTGCGACGCGACCAGCTGGGGCGGCGCGGGTCCAACCCGCTCACCGTCGCCCAGGTGCGGCCTCAGATCGCCGAGGACCTCGCCCACGACATCCGGGCGCTGCTGGCCTCGGGTGCGACGTTCGACGGCCGGACGATCGAGCCGCGCGACGTGGCGGTCATCAGCTACCGCCACTTCGACCTCGACGCCTGCCGCCGCGCCCTGCAGGAGGTGGGCGTGCCCGCCGTCATCGCCGGCGGCGGCAGCGTCTTCGCCACCCCGGCCGCGGTCGAGTGGCTCGAGCTGCTCGAGGGCATGGAGATGCCCCACCGCAGCCCGCGCGTGCGCACCGCCGCCCTCACCTGCTTCGTCGGCCACACCGCGCGCGGGATCGACGAGGGCGGCGACGCCCTGACCGACGAGGTCGCCGACCTGCTGCGCTCCTACGCCGACGTGCTGGCGCGCCGCGGGGTCGCGGCCGTGCTGGAGGCCGCGACCACCGCCGGGCTGCCCGAGCGGGTGCTCGCGCAGGTCGGTGGCGAGCGGCTGCTCACCGACCTGCGCCACATCGGCGAGGCTCTCCACGAGGTCGCGCTCACCGAGCGTCTCGGGCTGGTCGCGCTGCTGGCGTGGCTGCGCCTGCAGGTGGCCGACGGTCGTGGCGGTCGCGGGGCCGAGCGCACCCGCCGGCTCGACTCCGACGCCAAGGCCGTCCAGCTCGTCACCATCCACGCCAGCAAGGGCCTCGAGTACCCCGTCGTCTACCTCCCCGCCCTCGCCGACCGCAACCTCCCCAAGCCCACGACCCCGCTCTTCCACGATGCCGAGCACCAGCGCTGCGTCGCGGTCGGCGGCGAGACCGGCTCGACGTGGGGCGAGGCCGTGCGTCGCTGGCGCGACGAGGAGGCCGGCGAGTGGCTGCGCCTGCTCTACGTCGCGATCACCCGCGCGCAGTCGCAGGTCGTGTGCTGGTGGGCGCCGACGCGCAACACCCCGGCCTCGCCGCTGCAGCGGATGATCCAGGGCCGCCGGCCCGGCCTGGCCGCCGTGCCCGACGAGTTCGCCAACCGCACCGACGACGAGGCGGCGGAGTTCTTCGCCCGCTGGCACGCCGCCGGCGGGCCGACCCCGGAGCCGGCCGTGCCCGCCGAGCCCGGCGCCGAGCCGCCTCGTGAGGCGACCCCGCCGCTGGCCGCCCGCGACTTCACCCGCGACGTCGACGTCACCTGGCGCCGCACGTCGTACTCCTCGCTGTCGGCGGTCGAGCTCGCGGCGGCGCCGACGGGGCTGGTCGCCAGCGAGCCCGAGGTCGAGGCCAAGGACGACGAGGCGATGGCGGGCGACCCGGTGGCCTCCGTGCCCGCCGAGGCGTCCGTGCCGTCCCCGATGGCCGACCTGCCCGTGGGCGCGACGTTCGGCTCGCTCGTGCACGCCGTGCTCGAGCACACCGACCCCGACGCCCCCGACCTGCGCGCCGAGATCCTCGGCCACCTCGACGAGCAGCTGGTGTGGTGGCCGGTCGAGCTCGACCGCGAGGAGCTCGCCGACGCGCTGGTGGCGGTGTGCGACTCGCCGCTCGGGTCGCTCGCGGACGGGACGACGCTGCGCCAGATCGGCTTGCGGGACCGGCTGCGCGAGCTCGACTTCGAGCTGCCCCTGGCCGGCGGCGACCTCGCCCACCCGCGCCCCGGCGACCCCCGCGTCCGGCTGGGCGACCTCGCGCCGCTCCTGCTGCGCCACCTGCCCGAGGGCGACCCGGTGCGCGGCTACGCCGAGGCGCTGGCGAGCCCCGCTCTCGGCGACCAGTCGCTGCTGGGCTACCTCACCGGCTCGGTCGACGTCGTGCTGCGGCTGCCCGGCCCGCGCTACCTGATCGTCGACTACAAGACCAACTGGCTCGGCCCCCGCGACGAGCCGCTCACGGCCCACGCCTACCGCCCCGAGGCGCTCGACGGCGCCATGGGCCACTCCGACTACCCCCTCCAGGCGCTCCTCTACGCGGCCGTCCTGCACCGCTTCCTGCGCTGGCGCCAACCCGGCTACGACCCCGAGCAGCACCTCGGCGGCGTCCTCTACCTCTACCTGCGCGGCATGTGCGGGCCCGAGACCCCGCTGGTCGACGGCGAGCCGTGCGGGATCTTCTCCTGGAGGCCCCCGGTCGCGCTGGTCGAGGAGCTGTCCGACCTGCTGGACGGCGTCGTCGCGGGGGTGCGCCCGTGACCGAGCTGTTCGAGCCCACGAGCGAGCGCGACCGGCGCCTGGTCGACGGCGCGACGGGCCTGCTCGGCGACCTCAACCGCGCCGGCGTCGTCGAGGCGGCCGACCTCCACGTCGCCACGCGGCTCGGCGCCCTCGGCGAGGAGGCCGACGAGCGGGTGCTGCTGGCCGCGGCGCTGACCGTGCGCGCCGTACGCCGCGGCTCGGTGTGCCTCGACCTCGCCTCCGTGCCGCTGCTCGACCCCGCGCTGCCGTGGCCCGACGCCGGTGAGTGGGCGGCCGCCGTGCGCGCGTCGCCCCTGGTGGCCCAGGGCGTGCTGCGCCTGGAGCACGGCCTGCTCTACCTCGACCGCTACCACCGCCTCGAGAGCCAGGTCTGCGACGACCTGGTGACACGCGCCGCGCAGGACCCGCCGCCGGTCGACGAGGCGGCGCTGGCCGCGGCCCTGGAGCGGCTCGCCGGCGACCGGTTCAGCGCCGAGCAGCGCACCGCCGCCGTCCGCGCCGTGCGGCAGTGGACCACCGTTCTCACCGGCGGCCCCGGCACCGGCAAGACCTCGACCGTCGCCCGCATCCTGGCGCTCCTGGCCGACCAGGCGCGCACCCGCGGCGAGCGGCTCTCGATCGCGCTCGCCGCCCCGACCGGCAAGGCCGCCGCGCGGCTGCAGGACGCCGTCACCGAGGCGGTGGCCGGGCTGGAGCCCGCCGACCGCGAGTGGGTCGAGCGCACCGACGCGATGACCCTGCACCGGCTGCTGGGCTGGCGGCCCGACAACCGCACCCGCTTCCGCCACGACCGCAGCAACCGCCTCAAGTACGACGTCGTCGTGGTCGACGAGTCCTCGATGGTCGAGCTCACGATGATGGCGCGGCTGCTCGACGCCGTACGCCTCCGCAGCCGCCTGGTCCTGCTCGGCGATCCGCGCCAGCTCACCTCGGTCGGCGCAGGCGCCGTGCTCTCCGACCTGGTCGCCGGCTACGACGGCGACCCGGCCTCGCCGGTCGCTTCCTTGGTCGTCAACCACCGCTCCGTCGCCGACATCCAGACCCTGGCCGAGGCGCTGCGCGCCGGTGACGCCGACGGCGTGCTCGCCGCGCTGCGCGCCCGCTCCGAGCACGTGGAGTTCGTCGAGACCGACGACGCCGAGTCGGCGCTGCGAGACGACGCGGTCCGCGCCGCGCTCGAGATCCACGAGGCCGCGGTCGCCGGCGACGCGACCGGCGCCGTCGAGGCGCTCGACCGGCACCGCCTGCTCTGCGCGCACCGCGAGGGACCGTTCGGCGTGCGCCGGTGGAACGCCCAGATCGAGCGCTGGCTCGGTGAGGAGCTGGGGCAGGGCATCTACACCGAGTGGTACGCCGGCCGCCCGATCCTGGTCACGACCAACGACCACACGCTGGAGATCTACAACGGCGAGACCGGCGTCGCGGTGCTCGAGGAGGGGCGGCTGCGTGCCTACGTCGCCGGCGCCGGCGGGCTCAAGGGCTTCGCCCCGGGCCGGCTCGACGCGATCGAGACCATGCACGCGATGACGATCCACAAGAGCCAGGGCAGCCAGGCCGACCGGGTCACCGTGCTGCTGCCCGAGGCCGGGTCGCGGCTGCTGACGCGCGAGCTCTTCTACACCGCCGTCACCCGCG
The DNA here is from genome assembly GCF_004522095.1 of Nocardioides sp. 503. Lineage (GTDB taxonomy): Bacteria > Actinomycetota > Actinomycetes > Propionibacteriales > Nocardioidaceae > Nocardioides. Next base: position 23,273 of record NZ_SPUI01000011.1, on the reverse strand, counting down.
CCCAGCGCCACGTGCGCGTGGTGGGCTCGGAGGCCGCCGTACGCGCCGCGGTCGAGACCCAGGCCCAGCGGGCCACGGGCCTGCGCCAACGGCTCCTCGCGACGCGCGCCGAGGGCTGAGAAGCCGAAACGGAAGCGCAACACCGGCGGGTTAGGGTCGTCGCGTGCCCTACCTGCTGCGCGTGGAGCTGCCCGACGTCCCGGGGTCGTTGGGCCGTCTGGCGAGCGCCGTCGGTGAGGCCGGCGGCGACATCGAGGCCATCGAGATCGTCGAGAAGCGCCACGACGGCACGGCCGTCGACGACGTGCTCCTGGAGATGACCGGCGCGACGATGCCCGACTCCATCGTGTCGGCGTGCAACGACCTCGAGGGCGTCAAGGTCGTGTGGATCAGCCGCTACGCCGCCGGCGGCAACCTGTTCCTCGACCTCGAGGCCGTCGAGGACCTCACGGCCCACCCCGGCGAGGCCGTCAACCGGCTCGTCGACCTGCTGCCGATGACCTTCCGCTCCGACTGGGCCATCCGCCTGCACCGTGCCAAGGGCATCCTCTACGCGACCGGAGCGGCCCCCGACGCGCTGGAGTTCGTCGAGCTCGAGCGCCCCGGCCGCCTGGAGTCCCTCGCCGAGGACGTCACCCTCTACGCCGCCGCCCGCCTCGACGGCAACGAGATGCTCGTCATCGGCCGCCACGGCGGCCCCGAGTACCTCGACTCCGAGATCGCCCGCCTCGGCCACCTCACCGGCCTCGCCCAGTCCATCGCCCGCGTCGGCTGAGGTGCTGCGGCGGGGGTAGTCCCTGACGTTCGTGCTGTCAGAACGCCGTTTCACCGACACAAACGTCAGGGACTACCCCGGCGGGTGGTGGCTGCTGTCGGGATAGTCCCTAACATCTCGGTGGTTTGAGAGGGCTCTCACCCACGAATTTGTTAGGGACTACCCCGACGGTGCCGCGCTCAGTCCTTGCGCTCGAGGAGGAAGACGGGGATCTCGCGGTCGGTCTTCTCCTGGTACTCCGCGTACGGCGCGTACTGGGCCACGCAGCGCTCCCACCACTCGGCGCGCTCGGCGCCCTCGGCGACGCGGACGACGTAGGTGTGGGGTTCGGGGCCGTCCTGGAGGTCGACCTCCGGATGGGCCATGAAGTTGTGGTACCAGGTGGGGTGCTCGGGGTCCCCACCCTTGGACGCGACCGCGGCGTAGACGCCGTCCTCCTCGACCCGCATCACGGGGTTCTTGCGCAGCTTGCCGGACTTCGCCCCCTTCGACGTGATGACCACGATCGGCCACTCCGGCTTGCCCTGGAGGGTGTTGGCCTCACGTCCGCCGGTCGCCTCGTACCGCTCGACCTGCTCGCGGACCCAGTCGCTGGGGCTCGGCTCGTACTCGCCTTCAAGTGTCATGCCACCCACAAGACCACGCCGCCGCCCGGTATTCCAGCGCCGGGTGCGGTCCGCCGAGGTGGTCGCAGCCGGGTCGTGTGCCGGAGACCGCGCCAGGACGCTGCCCCCGGCACACGACCCGGGGCCCCGTCCCGCGCCCGAGCCGGACCGCGTGGGTCGTGTGCCGCGCACCGCGCCGGGGCGCTGCCTGCGGCACACGACCCGATCGGTCCACCCCCGGATCGCGGTCACTACAGTCGCCGCATGAGTGCCATCGCCGGTGTGTCGGAGACCTTCGACCCCGAGGCCTGGGACCCGGTGCCGGGCTTCGAGGACCTCACCGACCTGACCTACCACCGCGCCAAGGCGCACGGCACGGTCCGCGTGGCCTTCGACCGGCCCGACGTGCTCAACGCGTTCCGTCCGCACACGGTCGACGAGCTGCTGTGGGTCCTGGAGCACGCGCGCACCAGCAGCGACGTGGGCTGCGTGCTGCTCACCGGCAACGGCCCGGGCGAGCGCCACGGCAAGTGGGCGTTCTGCACCGGCGGCGACCAGCGCATCCGAGGCCGCGCCGGCTACCAGTACGCGGAGGGCGACACCGCCGAGACCGTCGACCGGGCCAAGCTCGGCCGGCTGCACATCCTCGAGGTGCAGCGCCTGATCCGCTTCATGCCCAAGATCGTCATCGCCGTCGTCCCCGGCTGGACCGCCGGCGGCGGCCACAGCCTGCACGTCGTGTGCGACCTGACGATCGCGAGCAAGGAGGAGGCGCGCTTCAAGCAGACCGACGCCGACGTCGGCTCCTTCGACGGCGGGTTCGGATCGGCCTACCTCGCCCGGCAGGTCGGCCAGAAGATCGCCCGCGAGATCTTCTTCCTCGGCCAGGAGTACGACGCCGAGGAGGCGGTCCGCATGGGTGCCGTCAACCGGGCCGTGCCCCACGCCGAGCTGGAGGCGACCGCGCTGGAGTGGGGCCGCCTGGTCAACGGCAAGTCCCCGACGGCGCAGCGGATGCTGAAGTACTCCTTCAACCTCATCGACGACGGCCTGGTCGGCCAGCAGATGTTCGCCGGCGAGACCACCCGCCTGGCCTACATGACCGACGAGGCCGCCGAGGGCCGCGACCAGTTCCTCGAGAAGCGCGAGCCCGACTGGTCGCCGTTCCCCTGGTACTACTGATCCGCCCTCGCCTGCTCCCAGGGCCTGTGCTGAGAGCGCACGTCGCCGGCCGGGCGTGGAGTCGTCACATGTCCGTGAGCGAGTCGGAGGCCTTCGACTGGGGGGTGTCCCTGCCCGCTGAGGCGCGTCGGCGCCTGGCGCCTCGGTTGCTCGAGTCGGTGGATCCCGACGAGGCGTCCGATGCTGCGGCAGAGTCCTGGCTTCGCACCGAAGCGACTGCGGCGTATGACGCTCTCCGGGCCGATCCGTCGGCAGCCATCCCGGCTGAAGAAGTCCGCGCCCGCCTCGAAGCCACGTGGGCCGCCAGTTCGTGATGGGCCGCCTCAACCTCACTCCGCGAGCCGGCCAGCTCCACGAGCTCGATGACTGGATCGCGGGGAACGCTGACCCCGACGTCGCGCGCCGCTTCGTCTCAGCGTTCGTCGACTCCTACCGACCTCCGGCGGTGCGCGCAGTCGCCGTCGCCGCGTCCTCCGGACCGGGCTCGGACTCGCAGGCGAGGCACTCGGGGGCGACCGAGGTGGCAGCGCCCCGGGGTGCGCCGGGTCCGAGGGCGAAGAGCAGTGCGACCCCGATCAGGCCGCCCCCGAGCAGGGTGCCGGCGTCGATGCTCTCCCCGAGCAGCAGGACGCTCGCGACCACACCGACCAGCGGCGTGACGAACGACAGGACGCTGAAGCGTGCGGCGCCCATGCGGGCGATCAGCCAGTTGGCGAGCAGCAGGGCGACGATCGAGCTGATGAGCACCAGGTAGCCGAAGGGCAGCCACGCCGCCGGTGCGGACGGCACCGCGGGCGCACCCTCGATGGCCAGGGCGGCGAGGGAGACCAGGACGCCGCCGACGAGGTTCTGGCCGGCGACCACGCGGATCAGGTTCAGCCGCCCGACCCGGGCGTTGATGAAGACGTAGACGCCGCCGTAGACGCTGACGCCGGCGAAGACGGCGAGCGCGCCGGCCAGCGCCATCGACCCCGGGACGCCGGCGCCACGGAAGACCACGACCATGCCGGCCGCGCCGAGCAGGAGGCTGAGCACGAACCGGCGGGTCGGGGCGTCACGACGGATCAGGTGCACGATCAGCGTCGTCGTGATCGGCTGGGTGCCGACGATCAGGCTGGCGAGCGCGGCCCCGATGTACTGCTGGCCCCAGACCGTGATCCCGAAGTTGACCGCCATGCCGAAGACCCCGATCGGCCACACCACCCTCCATCCCGGCAGGCCGAGGGGCTCGCCGGCCCAGCGTGTGAGCAGCAGCGGACACAGCACGAGCGCAGCCGTCAGGAGCCGGAGCCCGCAGAACCACAGGGGTTGCCAGTCCTCCAGCAGTCCCGCCTTGATCGTGATCGGGGTCAGCCCCCAGGCGAGGGCGAGGACCGCGAAGGCGACCGCGACCGGGGCGCGTCGGCTCCCGGCGGCGGGCAGGGCACCACTCATCTCGACCTATCTGCGCCTCGCGTCGAGGGCGGGCGCGCGCACGGGACGCCCGTTCCACAGGGAAAGGGCGACCGGGACGGGTAGTGGCTAGTCGGACCAGCTGACGGAGTGCCGCAGGCCGAGCTCGATGTCGGCGGCCGCCTGCTGGGCCTTGGGGGCGAGGTCGCGGAGGTCCTGGACGGACTTGCGGCCGATGTGCGTGGAGAGGTTGATGGCCGCGCGCGTGTGGCCGCGGCGGTCCCGGATCGGGACCGCGAGCGCGATCAGCCCGATCTCGAGCTCCTGGTTGACCAGCGCGTAGCCCTGCTCGCGCACACGGGCGAGCTCCTCACGCAGCGCCTGCGGCTCGGTGATGGTGTTGGGCAGCATCGGCGTCAGCTCGACGGTCTCGAGGTAGGCGTCGAGCTTGGCGGGCGGCAGGTTCGCGAGCATGGCGCGACCCAGCGCCGTCGCGTACGCCGGGCGGCGGGCGCCCACGCTGACCGAGATCGTCATGAGCGCGGTGCCCGGCACGCGCACGACGTAGACGACGTCGCCGCGGTCCAGGATGGCGCCCTCGCTGGCCTCGCCGGTCTCCGCGACGAGCTTCTCCAGGTGGGGGAGGGCCGCGTCGGGGAAGGTGAGCGAGGAGAGGTAGGAGTAGCCGAGCTCGAGGACCCGCGGCGTGAGCTCGTAGCCGTCACGGTGCGGCTGGACGTAGCCCAGCTCGGTCAGCGTGAACAGGAAGCGCCGCACGGCGGCGCGGGTCAGCCCGGCCACGTGCGCGATCTCCGAGACGGTCAGGCGCGGGCGGTCGGCGTTGAAGACCCGGATGATGGCCAGGCCCCGCTCGAGCGACTGGACGAAGTCACGGTGCTTGCTGGAGGAGCCGTCGTCGTCGCTCATGCCGTCCACGTCCATGTCCACATCGGTCGGCTCGCGACCCACCACCTGCGTCTCCCCTCGTCGCTACCGGACATAGGACGCTCCGTTCACGTCCAGCGTGGAACCGCTGAGACTAGGGCATGCATCGGTCGCCAGGAACGCGATCAGCGAAGCCACCTCGGTGGCCGAGACGAGTCGCCCCATGGCCAGGCCGTCGGCGACGGCCTGCTGCTGCTCGGGTTGCTGTCCGGCCACGCCCATCCCCGCGTCGACCACGCCCGGCGCGACGATGTAGACGCGCACGCCGTCCGCGGCGTGGTGGCGGGCCAGCGTCTGGGCGAGGTTGCGGATGGCCGCCTTGGAGGCGGCGTAGCCACTGGCGTCGAGGATCCGCGAGCCCTGCTCGGCGGCCCAGCTCGACACGACGACGGCGGTCCCGCCGCCGCGGGAGGCGAACGTCCGTACGGCCTCGCGCAGCAGGGCGCCCGCGCCGACGACGTTGACGGCGAGCAGCCGCTCCCAGCCCGCGTCCCACTCCTCGTCGGTGCCGTGGAGGGGCGTCGAGGCCATGGTCGCGGCGTTCAGCACGAGTACGTCGACGGGCGCGACGGCCTCGGCGGCGCGCCACAGGTCGCGGGCGGCTGCCGGCGTCGACAGGTCGCCCTGCACGAGGCGGGCGCGCGCCGCGTCGGGGCCGGCGACCGCGGCCTCGGCCGCCTCGCGCTCCTGGCGGTACTGGCCGATCACGTCGGCCCCGTCGGCCAGCAGCGTCCGCGCGGTCGCGGAGCCGATGCCGCCGGAGGCGCCGGTGAGCAGGACCGTGCGGTCGGTGAGGGGGAGTGTGGTCACAGGAGGCCTCCGTCGACGGGCAGGATCTGGCCGGTGATCCCGGCCGCGAGGTCGCTGGTCAGGAACGCGAGCGCGTGCACGACGTCGGCCGTGGTCGCGATCCTGCCCAGTGCGGTCTGGCCGGCCGCGGCCGCGAGCGCCTGGTCGGTGGTGTGGGACGTCAGGTCGGTGCGGGACGCCATCCGCCCGAGCAGGGCGTCGGTCGCGACCGGGCCCGGCGCCACGCAGTTGACGCGCACCCCGCGCGGCCCGAGCGCCGCGGCGGCGGAGCGGACGAGACCGAGGACGGCGTGCTTGCTGGCGACGTAGGACCAGATGTGGGAGTCACCGCGCCAGGAGTTGAGCGAGCCGACCACGACGACCGAGGCGCCCGCGCCCAGGCGGGGGCTCACGTGCTTGAGCGTGGCGGCGACGCCGCGGACGTTGACCGCGAGGACCCGGTCGAGGTCGTCGAGGTCGAGCTCCTCGGGCGCCTGCCAGGACGGCACGATGCCGGCGGCCGCGACGACCGCGTCGATCTCACCGAGGTGCTCGGCGGCGCGGGCGACCGCGGCCGCCACCTGCTCCTCGTCGGTCACGTCGGCCTCGGCGCCGACCCAGCCGTCGGGCAGCGACCAGGTGGTCCCGGGCAGGTCGACGGCGACGCCGGTCGCGCCCATCGCGGCGAAGGCGTCCACGGTGGAGGCGCCGATGCCGCGGCCACCGCCGGTCACCAGGACCCGGCGGCCGGTGAGCAGCGCCGGCACCGTCATCGGGTGGCCGAGCGGAGCGTATCGAGGACCGGGGCGGGGTCGGCGTCGAGGGCGGTGTCGATGATGACCTCCGAGAAGCCGATGGCCTCCAGGTCGGGGAGCAGGGCCGCGACCGCCGCCTCGGCGCCCGTGGACTCGACGAGCCGGAGCACGAAGCGCAGGTCCGCCGGGTCCCGCTGGACCTTGACGGCGTTGGCCCGCACGGCCTCGACCTCGGTCGCGAGGTGGTCGACGTCGACGGCGGGGACCGCCTGCTGGGCCAGCCAGCCGTCGCCCAGCGAGCCGGCGCGGCGGAAGGCCGCCTTGGTGTGACCGCCCACGAGCAGCGGCACCGGGTGCGGAGGCACCGGCAGCTGGACGAGGCCGTCGGCCAGCGGGTAGATCCCGTCGCGGGCGGGCGGGGTGCCGGTCCACAGGTCGCGCAGCAGCGCGATCCACTCCTCCATCCGGCGGCCGCGCTCCTCGAAGGGCGAGTCCAGCGCCGCGAACTCCTCCTGGAGCCAGCCGGCGCCGATGCCCAGGCTGATCCGTCCGTTGCTCAGCGCGTCCAGGCTGGCGACCTGCTTGGCGAGCAGGACCGGGTTGCGCTGCGGCAGCACCAGCACGGCGCTCCCGAGGCCGACGTGCTCCGTGGCCGCGGCGGCCGCCGCGAGCGTCACCACGGTCTCGATGTAGGGGATGTCCCCGGTCCACGGCGCCTTGCCGTCGCTCGCGAAGGGGTAGTAGGAGCCGATCGTCAGCGGCATGACGACGTGGTCGCTGACCCAGAGCGAGTCGAAGCCGGCCACCTCCATGGCCCGCGCACGCGCGGGGATCGAGGTGGGGTCCACGGTTCCGGTGTGAGGCAGCTTGGCCCCGATAGCGATCGACACGCCCTCAGTCTGGGGACGACTCATCTGTGCGTCAAGCGCGCAACTGATCGCAAAGCGACTTTGTTGTACGTATTGCGCACACCAATAGCCATATGCGAACATCTCCCGAACCAAACGGCTCAACCCCGAGAGGAACTGACGCGGATGGCGAGAACCACGCCGGTACGACGCAGGTTCGGCACCCTGAGCGGGCTCGACCACATCGGCATCGGGGTCTCCGACGTCGACGCCGCTCGCGCCTTCTACGCCGAGCTGGGCTTCACCGACGAGTCCTTCGACTACATCGGGCCGCTGCCGGGGCTGGCGGGGGTGTCCGGGCACGCCGAGACGCAGGCCCGGGTGCTCTACCTCCGCGCCGGCGCGCCGACGGTGCTGGGTCGTGCCGGCATCAAGCTGGTCCAGATCCTCGACCGCACGCCGCCCCCGATGCCCGAGGGGCAGGCCTGGGGCGAGCCGGGCATCTGCGAGGTCTGCGTCCACGTCAACGGCCAGGCCGAGCTCTACGCCGACCTGGTCGCCCGCGGCCACACCGCGCTGATGGAGCCCAACGAGGCCGACCTCGAGCCGTACCAGACCCACTGCGGCCTGTCGTACGTCGCCGACCCGGACGGCGCGAAGATCGAGCTCATCGAGTGGTCGACCCTCGCGGCCGGATGGCCGCTGGAGGAGGGCCCCCACGGCGTCAACCACGTCGCGTTCGGCTGCACCGACATCGAGCGGACGCGCGAGTTCTACCAGAGCCTCGGCTTCACCGGGCAGCTCTTCGAGTCCGACGGCTACTTCGAGCCCATGCACCCCTGGTTCGGCGACCGGACCCCGCCGCGGCAGCGGATGATGCTGCTGACCAGCCCCATCGGCGGCGCCCTCGAGCCGGTGCAGCACTACCCCGCATCCCCCGACATGCGGGGCGAGTGGGGCCACCTCGGCACCTTCGAGTTCGCCATCGGTGCGCGCTGCATCGAGAGCGCCATCGCCCACCTCGACGAGCTCGGCATCGAGCTGGTCGGGGAGCCCGTGTCCCTCGACGTGGGCGAGGGCGGCACCTGGCGCTACGCGTACTTCAAGGACCCCGACGACCTGTACGTCTGCGTCACGGAGGTGCGCGCATGAACACTCTCGAACCCTCAGGCCCCCCGACCCCGGTGGTGCACCCCTCCGCCCCGGTGGCGACGGACCCCGCGCCGGTGCTGGCCACGACCGGCGACCCGACGCCGCCGGTGGTCCGCATCCGCCAGCTCCGCAAGTCCTTCGGCTCCTTGGAGGTGCTGCACGGCATCGACCTCGACGTGCACGCCGGCGAGCACGTCGTCCTCTTCGGCCCCTCGGGCTCGGGCAAGTCCACGGTGCTGCGCAGCATCAACCTGCTCGAGGAGCCCAACTCCGGCTCGGTCTGCGTGGACGGGGTGGAGTACGGCCCCGGCGTCGCGGGCGAGCCCCGCGTCAAGCGGGGCAAGCCGATGGCGCTGCGCCGCAAGGTCGGCATGGTCTTCCAGCAGTTCAACCTGTTCCCGCACCTGACGGCGCTCGACAACGTCTCCCTGCCGCTGCGCTCGGTCAAGGGGATGAGCTCGGAGGACGCCATGCGCAAGGCCGCCGAGTCCCTGCGCCAGGTCGGCCTCCTCGAGCGCGCGGCCCACTACCCCGGCCAGCTCTCCGGCGGCCAGCAGCAGCGCGTCGCCATCGCGCGGGCGCTGAGCCAGGACCCCAAGGTCATGCTCTTCGACGAGCCGACCTCGGCCCTCGACCCCGAGCTGGTCGGCGAGGTGCTCCGCGTGATGCACGAGCTCGCCGATGCCGGGATGACCATGGTCGTCGTCACCCACGAGCTCGGGTTCGCTCGCGAGATCGGCGACCTGAACGTGTTCATGGACCAAGGTGCGATCGTGGAGACGGGCTCGAGCGAGCTCTTCGACAACCCCACGAACCCCCGCACCCAAGACTTCATCCGGGCGGTGCGCTGAATGGACATCTCGAGCTACGACTGGGGTCTCATCTGGGACTACCGCGGTGACCTGCTCCGCGGGCTGCTGACGGCCCTGGAGGTCTCCGGGGTCGCCCTGGTGATCGCCACGGCCGCCGGGCTGGGCCTGGCGATGCTGCGGATGGGCAGGGCGCCGCTGTCCTGGCTGGCCGTCGTCTACATCAACGTGTTCCGCGGGATGCCGGCGCTGGTCACCGTCATCTGGATCTACTTCGGCGTCTCGCTGCTGCTCGGCGTGAACTTCTCGGTCTTCCAGGCCGGCGTCATCGCCCTGTCGCTCCTCTACAGCGCGTTCATGGCCGAGATCTTCCGCTCCGCCCTGCAGGCCGTCCCCCCCGGCCACCGCGAGGCCGGGCTGGCCCTGGGCATGCCCAACGGGCGGATCTTCTTCTCCGTGGTCGCCCCGCAGGCGTTCAAGATCGCGCTGCCCAACGTCGGCAGCATGTTCATCGGGATGATCAAGGACACCTCGACGTTCACCGTCATCGGGCTGCTCGAGGTCGTCCGGGTGACGCAGAACATCAACGCCCAGACGTTCCAGCCGTTCGTCCTCTACACCGCGGCCGCGGCCATCTACGTCCTCGCCGCCTTCGTCATCGACATCTTCTTCCGACTCGCGGAGGCCTCGCTGTCGAGCCCCCCGCGCGGCCGGGTGTCCCAGCTGGTCCGGGGCCGCAAGCAACGGCGCATCCAGGCCCTGGTCGCCGAGCTCACCTAGCCACCCACCCCACCACACCACACGTCCGGGTTCTCTCGGTTCCCCGGCCAGCTCCGCAACCCTGCTCGACCTCAACCCCTGTAGTGGAAGGACTCCGCTGTGCTTGGAAAGAACCGCAGTTCCCTCTGGCGACGCACCGCCGTCGTCGGATCGTCCCTGGTCCTGGCCCTGTCCCTGGCCGCCTGTGGCGGCGACAGTGACGACGGGGGCTCGGGCGGGTCCGACGACGGCCTCATGAAGTCCGGCACGCTCACCGTCGGCATGAACCTCCAGTTCAAGCCCGAGATGTACCTCGACGACAACGGCGACCCGGCCGGCTACGACGTCGACCTACTCAACGCGCTGGCCGACGACATGGGCGTCAAGCTCGACATCGTCAACCTCGACTTCGACGGCCTGATCCCCGGCCTGCAGTCGAAGAAGTTCGACCTGGTCTCGGTCGGCCTGACCGCCACCGACGAGCGCAAGCAGGTCGTCGACTTCAGCCGCGAGTACGTTCCCTACGTGAGCGTGCTGGCCGTGCCGGAGGACGACGAGGGCCCGTTCACCATCGACAACTACAACGCCTCGGGCAACGTCATCACCGCGCTCCAGGGCTCCTCGGGCGAGCAGCTGGCCAAGGACACGTTCCCGGAGGCCAAGATCAAGGGCTTCGGCCAGCAGAACTCCGCGCTGCTCGAGGTGGCGACCGGCCGCGCCCAGGGCGCCGTCCTGGAGGACTACATCCTGGCGCAGTTCGTGGCCAGCAACGAGGGCCAGCTCAAGGCCGCCGAGCTGCCCGAGCCGCTGGCGATCGGCTACGGCAGCTGGGCCGCCCAGAAGGGCAACAGCACCCTCGTCGACGCCCTCGACGAGTTCCTGTGCGGCGCCCAGACCGACGGCACCCTCGCCGAGCTGTACTCGAAGAACTTCGGCGTCGAGGACTTCCCCGACATGCCGGGTGGGTGCTGACCTGTGCCTGACGGCGAGCAGCACCTCGACCTCCTGATCGTCGGCGGGGGACCCGCTGGCATGTCCGCGGCGCGGACCGCAGCCGACGCGGGGATGCAGGTGCTGCTCGTCGACGAGCGACCGAGCCTCGGCGGTCAGATCTACAAGCAGCCGGGTCCGGGCTTCACGGTCACGGACCCGGCTGCGGCCGACCCCAGCACCCGCCACGGGCGGGAGCTGATCGACGCGACGCTCGCGGCCGGCGCCGCCATCGCGCTGCGGACCGCGGTCGTCGCGGTGGAGCAGGAGGACGGCGGCTTCGCCGTCGTCCTGGTCGAGGACGGCGGCCCGGCCACCACCCTGCGGACCCGCCGCCTCCTCCTGGCGCCCGGCGCTCACGACCGGCCGGTCGCCTTCCCCGGGTGGACGCTGCCCGGGGTCGTCACCGCCGGTGGCATGCAGTCCATGGCCAAGAGCCAGGCGGTGCTCCCCGGGCGCCGCATGGTCTTCGCCGGCTCGGGCCCGGTGGCGCTGGCGTTCCCGTCCCAGCTGGCCCACTACGGTGCCACGGTGGTCACGGTCCTCGAGGCCGGGCCCGCGCCGCGTCCGGTGGACGCGCTGAAGGTCGCCGCCGCCCTGCGGGGCAACACCTCGCTCCTGCGCGACGCCGCGCGCTACCGCGGCGGGCTCCTGCGCCACCGGGTGCCGCTGCGCTACGGACGCATCGTCGTCCGCGCCGAGGGCGACGGCCGGGTCGAGCGGGTCGTCCACGCCGCCGTCGACCGCGAGTGGCGCGTCGTCCCCGGGTCGGAGCAGACCATCGAGGCCGACGTGCTGTGCATCGGCTACGGGTTCGTCCCGTCGCTGGAGCTGCTGCGCCTGGTCGGGTGCACCACCGGCTTCGACGAGGACCTCGGCGGCCGGGTCGTGCTCAAGGACGACTGGGGCCGGACCTCCGTCGACGGCGTCTACGCCGCCGGCGACGGCACCGGGGTCGAGGGCTCCTACGTCGCCATCGACGAGGGCGTCCTCGCCGCGCTCGGCGCGGCGGAGGACGGCGGCTTCCTGGACCGCGCCGCCAGCGACGAGCTGGCCGCGACGCCCCGCCGCCGCCTGCGCCGCCGGCGCTCCCTGGCGCGGGCCACCGAGCGGATGTTCCGCGTCGGGCCCGGGATCTACGACCTCGCCGAGGACCGGACCACGGTCTGCCGCTGCGAGGGCGTCACCCAGGGCGAGATCGCGACCGCCGCCGAGTCCACCGACGACGTCAACGTCGTCAAGGCGCTGACGCGCGCCGGCATGGGGCCCTGCCAGGGCCGCAACTGCCAGCGCCACATCGCGGCCCTCCTGGCCCGCACCCACGACCGCCCGCTCTCCTCCATCGACCTCGGGACCCCGCGGATGCCGGTCCGTCCCGTGCCGATCACCGCGATGGCCGACGCCCGGGTCGCCGACCCCGGCCTCTTCGTCGTCGCCGACGAGGAGCGCCCGTGAGCGCCGGGGTGCCGCCGCTGGCGGCCATCCGCGGGCCGCTGCCCACCGAGACCGACGTGGTCGTCGTGGGCGGCGGGATCGCCGGCGCCGCCATGGCCTACTACCTCGCGCGCGAGGGTGTCGAGGTCGTGATGCTGGAGCGCGGCGAGCTCAACCGGGAGGCGTCGGGCACCAACGCCGGCAGCTTCCACCTGCAGCTCGCGATCCACCAGCTGACCGGCCAGGGCACCGGCGCCGACCGGGACCGGCTCCTCGCCGACGCCCGGCTCAGCCTGGAGGCCTACGCCCTGTGGCAGGAGCTCGACGCCGAGCTCGGCGGCGACATCCACCTGCACCAGACCGGTGGCTGGATGGTCGCGGAGACCCCGGAGCAGGTCCGGCTGCTGCACGAGAAGCACGAGCTCGAGCGGCTCGCCGGCATCGAGACCGAGGTGGTCTCCGGCGCCGAGCTGCGCGACCGTGCGCCGTACTTCGCCGAGCGGGTGCTGGCCGCGACCTACTGCCCCACCGAGGGCCACGCGAACCCGCTCGCCGTCACCCCGCTGTACGCCGCCCGCGCGGCCGAGCACGGCGCCCAGATCCGCACCCACGTGGCGGTGCGCGGCATCGAGCAGCACCCCGACCGCGCCCACCGGTTCACGGTCGACACCAGCGAGGGCGAGATCCGCGCCGCCCGCGTCGTCGACTGCGCCGGCGCCTGGTCCGGCGAGCTCGCCGCGATGGTGGGCCTGCGGCTGCCGGTGCGCTACGAGGGGCTGCACGTCAACGTCACCGAGCGCCGGGCGCCGCTGCTGCCCTCCATGGTCCAGCACATCGGCCGCCGGCTGACGCTCAAGCAGAGCGAGCAGGGCACCTTCATCATCGGCGGCGGCTGGCCGTCCCCGGCGGTGCCTCCGCCGACGCGCTACCCGACGCGCTGGCAGAGCGCCGCCGGCAACGTCAACGTCGCCCTCGACGTGGTGCCGCAGCTGGCCGACGCCCGGGTGGTCCGCACCTGGTCGGGCGTCATCGTCTTCACCGACGACATGTCGCCGATCGTGGGGGAGTCCCTGCGGGTCCCGGGCTTCCACGCCTGCGTCGCCTCCACCGGCTTCACGTTCAGCCCGATGTTCGCCCGTCAGCTCGCCGAGCAGATGGTCGCCCCCGGCACGCACGACCCGTTCCCCGAGCGCTACGCGCTCGACCGCCTGCACACCTGACGCCGCGCCCCCGGGCCCGACGCTCCACCACCGACATCGCACCGACCACGCACCGACCACAAGGAGAACGCGAGACATGAACCGCGACGACGTCGACTGGAAGGGCTACTTCCCGGCCTTCGTGACCCCGTTCACCGAGGACGGCGCGCTCGACCTGGACACCCTCGCCCGGCTCGTCGACCACTACGTGGCCGAGGGCATGCACGGCATCGTGGTCAACGGGACCTGCGGCGAGTGGTTCTCCCAGACCACCGACGAGCGGCGCGCCGTCGCCGAGGCCGCGGTCGCCCAGGCGGCCGGCCGGCTGACGGTGCTGGTCGGCTGCACCGACTACACCGCCGCCCAGACCGCCGACCTCGCGCACCACGCGCTCGCCGCGGGCGCCGACGGTGTCCTGGCCTCGCCGCCGCCGTACGTCAAGCTCTTCGCCCCCGAGGTCGTCGCGTTCTACGAGGACCTCGACGCGCTCGTCGACGGCCCGCTGGTCGTCTACAACTGGCCCTACGGCAGCGGCATCGACATCGACACCGACCTGGCCGACCGGCTCGCCGACATCGACCACATCGTCGCGATCAAGGACAGCACGCCCGACGCCGACCAGTTCTTCGCCACCTCCCGGCGGGTCCGCGACCGGGTCCGCGTGTTCGGCGGCTACCTCGGTGAGCGCGGCCTCGAGGAGCTGCGCACCCACGGCGGCGACGGCACGGTCGGCGGCGGCTCGCTGTTCGGGCGTCCCGACCCGCAGTTCTACGAGGACGTCTGGGCCGGCGACCTCGACAAGGCCGCGGAGCACGCCGCCCGCTCGGACCGGCTCTTCCCCGAGCTGTGGCTGCCCGGCGGCTGGGCCGGCCACTTCGGCGGCTACCAGAGCCAGCTCAAGGCGCTGATGGCGATGCTCGGCCAGCCCGGTGGGCACGTGCGCAAGCCGCGCCTGCCCGTCACCGACCCCGAGTCCCTGGCGCAGATGCGCGCCGCCCTCGTGCGGGCGGGCCTCCTCGCGGAGCAGCCCGCGTGAGCCGCCGCCGCGCCAACGCCCGGATCGACCCGCAGCCCGGCGTCACGCGGGGCGAGCGGGTGCGGATCACCGTCGACGAGCGGCCGCTCGACTGCTACGTCGGCGAGAGCGTCGCGGCGGCCATGATCGCCGAGAGCGACGACCTGACGCTGCGGCAGACGGCCTCGGGCGAGCCCCGCGGGCTCTTCTGCGGCATGGGCGTGTGCTTCGAGTGCCTCGTCGTGGTCGACGGGGTGCCCAACACCCGCGCCTGCATGACCTGGGTCCGCGACGGCATGGCCGTCGGGACCCAGGTCGGACCCGCCGGTCGTGGCGGGTCCTGACGGGGGCGGCGTCTCAGCCGAGCCCGTCCATGCAGAGGTACTTGATCTCGGTGAACTCGTCGATGCCGTGCAGCGAGCCCTCGCGGCCCAGGCCCGACTCCTTGACCCCGCCGAACGGCGCGCCCTCGTAGGAGATCAGGCCGGTGTTGATGCCGACCACGCCGAACTCCAGCGCCTCGCCGACGCGCCAGGTGCGACCCAGGTCGCGGGTGAAGAAGTAGGCCGCCAGCCCGAACTCGGTGTCGTTGGCCATCGCCACGGCCTCGTCCTCGGTCTCGAAGGAGATCACCGCGGCGAGCGGGCCGAACGTCTCCTCGCGGGCCACGAGCATGTCGCCGCGCACCCCCGTCAGGAGCGTCGGCTGGAAGAAGGTGCCGCCCAGCTCGTGGACGTCGCCGCCCTGCACGACCTCGGCCCCGCCCGCGACGGCGTCGGCGATGTGTCGCTGGACCTTCTCGACGGCCGCGGTGGAGATCAGCGGGCCCTGCTCGGAGCCGTCCTCGAAGCCGTTGCCCACCCGCAGGTCGGCCACCGCCACGCGCAGCCGCTCGACGAAGGCGTCGTGGATGCCCGACTGGACCAGGATGCGGTTGGCGCAGACGCAGGTCTGGCCGGCGTTGCGGAACTTCGAGGCCATGGCGCCCGCCACCGCCGCGTCCAGGTCGGCGTCGTCGAACACGATCAGCGGCGCGTTGCCGCCGAGCTCGAGCGCCAGCTTCTTGACGGTGCCGGCGCTCTGCGACATGAGCAGCTTGCCCACCTGCGTCGAGCCGGTGAAGCTCAGCGCGCGGACCACCGGGCTCTCGGTGAGGACCGCGCCGACCACCTGGGCCGGCCCGGGCACGACGCTCAGCACGCCGGCGGGCACCCCGGCACGGTCGGCGAGCTCGGCCAGCGCCGTGGCCGACAGGGGGGTCTCGGCGGCGGGCTTGATGATCATCGAGCAGCCGGCGGCGAGGGCGGGAGCGGCCTTGCGCAGGATCATCGCGGAGGGGAAGTTCCACGGGGTGATCGCGGCCGTCACGCCGATCGGCTGGCGGATCGTCAGCAGGCGACGACCGTCGGCGTTGGAGGGGATCACCTCGCCGTAGGTGCGCTTGCACTCCTCGGCGTACCACTCGACGAAGCCGGCGCCGTAGAGGATCTCGCCGCGCGCCTCGCTCAGCGGCTTGCCCTGCTCGGCGGTCAGGAGCATCGCGAGGTCGTCGGCGTTCTCGACGATCAGCTCGTACCAGCGGCGCATGACCTTCGCGCGCTGCGGCGCGGGGACGCGGCCCCAGGCCCGGCCGGCGCGCTCGGCCGTCGCGACGGCCTCCTCGACGTCGACCGTGCCGGCCGCGGACATGCTCGCGACGACGGCGCCGGTGGCCGGGTCGCTCACGTCGAAGGCGTCACCCTCGCCGTCGCGCCACTGGCCGCCGACGAAGAGCTGGGTGCGCAGCAGGGACGGGTCGCGCAGGCGGTCCGCCTCGAAGTTCGTGTCCACAGGAGCCTTTCCTCAGGGGGCCGCGTTCGACGCCGCGGCCGTTCTGCGCGCAACTGTACGCTTTGCGCGCGCCAGATGCTACAGTCGACCCCGCCCCCGACCACCCGAGATGCAAGGCAGACATGACCAACGCGAGCAGCCTCGAAGACCTCGACCGCCAGTACTTCTTCCACCCGTTCACGCACGCCCGCGACCACGAGCTCTCGGGCCCGCTGATGATCGACCGGGGTGAGGGCTCCACGCTGGTGGACGTCCAGGGGCGCACCTACCTGGACGCGATGGCCGGCCTGTGGTGCGTCAACATCGGCTACGGCAACGGCGAGATGGCCGACGCGATGGCGGCCCAGACGCGCAAGCTGGCGTTCTACCACACGTTCGCGTCCATGGGGAACGAGCCGGTCGCCCGCCTGGCGCACCGGCTGGTCACCGACGCTCCCGGCGACATGGCCAAGGTCTTCTTCGGCAACAGCGGCTCCGACGCGAACGACACCCAGGTCAAGCTGGTCTGGTACTACAACAACGTCCTGGGCCGGCCGGAGAAGAAGAAGATCATCTCCCGCGACCGCGGCTACCACGGCGTGACCGTCATGTCGGGCAGCCTGTGCGGCCTGCCGGGCATGCACAAGGGCTTCGACCTGCCGCTGCCGATGGTGCGCTTCGCCCGCTCGCCGCACCTGCGCTTCGAGGGCCTCTTGGGCGAGACCGAGGAGCAGTTCGTGAGCCGCCTGGCCACCGAGCTCGAGGACCTGATCCTCGCGGAGGGCCCCGAGACCGTGGCCGCGTTCATCGCCGAGCCGCTGCAGGCCGCGGGCGGCGTCATCGTGCCGCCGGCGACGTACTTCCCGGCGATCCAGGCGGTCCTGCGCAAGTACGACGTCCTGATGATCGCCGACGAGGTCGTGACCGGCTTCGGGCGCACGGGCGAGTGGTTCGGCTCCACGACCTTCGGCATCGAGCCGGACCTGATGACCGTCGCCAAGGGCATCACCTCGGCCTACGTGCCGCTGTCCGCCGTGCTCGTGTCGGCGCCCGTCTGGGACGTCATCGCCTCCGGCTCGGAGTCCTACGGCCTGTTCAGCCACGGCTACACCTACTCGGCGCACCCGCTGGCCGCGACCGCCGCGATGACCAACCTCGACATCATCCAGCGCGACGGCCTCATGGGCCAGGCCAAGACCCGCGGCGACTACCTGGGCGCCCGGCTCCGGTCGGCCTTCGAGGGCCACCCGCTCGTCGCCGAGATCCGCGGCCACGGCCTCGTCGGTGCCGTCGAGCTGGCCGAGTCGCTCGAGCCGCTGCGCCGCTTCGAGCCGCGCGGCAAGGTGGCCGGCGCCCTGGTGCGCCGGGCGCGCGAGCTCGGCGTCATCACGCGGGCGCTGCCCAACTCCGACACGATCTCCTTCTCGCCGCCGTTCGTCGTGACGGAGGACGAGATCGACCAGATGGTGGCGGGCTGCCGCCAGGCCCTGGACGATGTCTGCCGAGAGCTCGGTCTGGCGTGACCCAGGCGGCCCTCGGGCTGGTCGTCAACCCCGTCGCCGGCATGGGCGGGGCGGTCGGCCTGCACGGCACCGACGACGACTCCCTGGCGCTGGCCCGGGAGCGTGGCGCGGTGCCCGTGGCCCCGGCCCGGGCGGCGCGCGCGGTCGCCCGGCTGCACGAGCTCGCCCCCCGGCTGAGCGTCGTCGCGGCCGGCGGCCAGATGGGCGCCGACCACCTGGCCGGCGTCGGCTGGGAGGTCCGCACGCTGCCGGCCCCGGTCGGCGACTCCGACGCGGACGACACCCGCAGCGCCGTCGCGGCGATGGTGGCCGCGGGCGTGCGTCTGGTGCTCTTCGTCGGCGGTGACGGCACCGCCCGGGTCGTGGCGGACGCCGCCGGCGAGGTCCCGGTCCTCGGGGTCCCCGCCGGCGTCAAGATGCACTCCGGCGTCTTCGGGACCACCCCGGAGGGGGCGGCCGTCGCCGCCGCGCGCTACCTCGCCGAGCCCGGCCGGTTCCCCACGCGGAACGCCGAGGTCGTCGACCGCGACGCGGCCGGCGACGTACGGCTCTTCGGCACCGTGCGGGTGCCCGCGGTGCCCGCGGGCGTCCAGCACCCCAAGGGCGCGAGCGCCGGCGGCGCCGACGACGCCGCGGCCCTGGGTCGCGAGGTGGCCGCCGAGTCGCGGCCGGGCTGCCTCTACCTGCTCGGGCCGGGGACCACGGTCGCGGCCGTCAACGCCGCCCTCGGGCTGCCCGCCAGCGCGCTCGGCGTCGACGCCGTGCTCGACGGGTGCCTGCTGGCCAGGGACGCGAGCGAGGCCGAGCTGCTCGTTCTCCTGGCGCAGCACCCGCGCGCCCGTCTGGTGCTGGGGGTCGTGGGCGGCCAGGGCTTCCTGCTCGGCCGGGGCAACCAGCAGCTGTCACCGGCGGTGCTGCGCGCCGTCGGCCTCGAGCATCTCGACGTGCTCGCCGTACCGGCGAAGGTCGCCGCGCTCGCCGAGCCCGTGCTCCACATCGACATCGACGACGCCGACCTGGCAGCCCACCTGGTCGGCTACCGACGGGTGCGGACCGGCCGCGCCCGCAGCACCGTCCTGAGGGTCGTGGCATGAGCCACGCGACGAGAGGATCCTGATCATGGCCCATCCCTACATGCCCAACTCCACCGACGAGGCGAAGGCCAGGATGCTGGCCGTCGTGGGGGTGGCGGACGTCGACGAGCTCTTCGAGCAGATCCCCGAGGACCACCTCGCCCGGACGCCCAACGGCCTGGCCGACGGCATCAGGTCCGAGGCGACCCTGCGCCGCCACGTGCGCTCGCTCATCGACAGCAACGACGACTGCGTCGCCAACCTCAGCTTCCTCGGGGCCGGGCTGTGGCAGCACCACGTGCCCGCCGTGGTCGACGAGATCGCCGGCCGCAGCGAGTTCCTCACCCCCGTCTGGGGGACGCCCTCCTCCGACCTCGGCCGCAACCAGGCGTGGTTCGAGTACGCGTCCATGCTCGGCGAGCTGCTGGGCATGGAGTTCGTCGGGCTGCCCGTCTACAGCTGGGGCGCGGCCGCCGGCAACGCCCTGCGCATGGCGGCCCGGATGACGGGCCGGTCCGAGGTCGTCGTACCGGCCTCGATCTCGCCGGAGCGGCTCGCGGTCATCCGGACCTACTGCGGCCTGCCCGAGGGCAACGACCCGATCACGGTGCGGCTCGTGGACTTCGACGTCACGACCGGGACGGTCGACGTCGCGGCCCTGGGCCTGAGTGCGGACACCGCGGCGGTCTACCTGGAGACGCCCAACCACCTCGGCGTGGTGGAGACGGCCACGGCCGACATCGCCGCCGCCTGCCGGGCCAACGGCACGGAGACCGTCCTCGGCGTGGACCCGATCTCCCTCGGCCTGCTGGCCGCCCCCGGGGACCTCGGAGCCGACATCGTCGTCGGCTCCACGCAGCCGCTCGGCGTCCACCTGCACGCCGGCGGCGGCGTCGGCGGCTTCATCGCGACCCGCGACGAAGAGCGCTACGCGCGGGAGTACCCGACGCTGCAGGTCAGCATCGCCGAGACGGTCCACGGCGAGCGGTCCTTCGGCATGAGCCTGTTCCACCAGTCCTCCTACGGCTCGCGCGAGGAGGGCAACGACTGGACCGGCAACTCGGTCTACCTGTGGACGGTCGCCAACGCCGTCTACATGGCGCTGCTCGGGCCCGAGGGCTTCGCGGAGGTCGGCCGCACCATCCTGGCCAACGCGCGGTACGCCGCCCGGCGGATCGGCGAGCTCGAGGGGGTCTCCGTGCGCTGGCCGGACGGGTTCTTCAAGGAGTTCGTCGTCGACTTCGGCGGCACCGGCCGCACCGTCGCCGAGATCAACGAGGGCCTGCGGGCCCGCCACGTGTTCGGCGGCAAGGACCTCTCCGCCGACTTCCCGGACCTCGGCGAGAGCGCGCTCTACTGCGTGACCGAGATCCACACCGCCGACGACATCGAGACCCTGACGACCGCGCTGCGAGAGGTGCTGGCATGAGTGGGAGCAAGCTGCGCAGGTACCACGCGCCCGTGTGGGACGAGCCGCTGATCATGGAGATGACCGCGCCGGGCCGGCGCGGCAACGTCCTGCCCGACCCGATCGAGGAGCTGGACCCCTCCGCCGCCCTGCCGGCCGCGGTGCTGCGTGCCGCGGCACCGGAGCTGCCGGAGGTGGCGGAGCCGGACGTGCTGCGCCACTACCTGCACCTGTCGCAGGAGACGATGGGGATGGTCGGGATCAGCCTGTTCGGCACCTGCACCATGAAGTACAACCCCCGGGTCAACGAGCAGCTGACCGCCCGCGACGGCGTCGCCGAGATCCACCCGGACCAGGACGACAGCTCGATCCAGGGCCTCCTGGAGATCGTGCACCGCTTCGACCTGATGCTGCGCGGGCTGTCCGGCATGGACCGCTTCGTCTTCCAGCCGGGCGGCGGCGCGGCGGCGGCCTACACCCACGCCACCGTGACCCGCGCCTACTTCGCGGACCGCGGCGAGCTGGGCACCCGTCGCGACATCATCACGACGTCGCAGGCGCACCCCTGCAACCCGGCGACGGCCGCCGCGGCCGGCTTCAACGTGATCACGCTGCCGCTCGAGGACGACGGGTACCCGTCGGTCGAGGCGCTGCGCTCGGTCCTGTCGGAGCGCACGGCCGCGCTGATGATCAACAACCCCGACGACATGGGGATCTACAACCCCCACATCAAGGAGTGGGTCGACGCGGTCCACGAGGTCGGTGGCCTCTGCTTCTACGACCACGCCAACTTCAACGGCGTCATGGGCCGGCTGCGCGCCGCCGAGCTCGGCTTCGACGCGTGCATGTTCATGCTGCACAAGACCTTCGGGGTGCCCAAGGGCGGCGGCGGCCCCGCGGTCGGGGCCTACGGCTGCACCGACGCGCTGGCGCCGTACCTGCCGGGGCCGCTGGTCGAGTCGACCCCCGACGGCTTCGTGCGACGCGAGAACCCCGGCGGCGTCGGCCGCGTGCGCGAGTACCTCGGCAACGTCAACCAGGTGGTCAAGGCCTACTCCTGGCTCCTGGCCATGGGCGGCGACGGGATCAAGGAGGCCGCCGACCTCTCGGTGCTGGCCAACAACTACATGGAGCGCCGGCTGCTCGCGCTCCCCGGCGTCACCAAGTCCCTCGCGCGGCTCACGAAGCACCGGCTGGAGATGACCCGGTTCAGCCTGGAGGAGTACACCGCCGAGACCGGCATCTCGGCCGTCAACGTCCAGAACCGGATGACCGACTTCGGCATCGACGCCTTCTGGCTGAGCCACGAGCCGTGGATCGTCCCCGAGCCGTTCACGCCCGAGGCCGGCGAGACCTGGTCGCTGGAGGACATCGACTACTGGATCGACGTGCTCGCGCACGTGCTCGAGGAGGGGCGCACCGACCCCGAGCTCGTGCGCACCGCCCCGCACCAGCAGGTGGTCGGCCAGCTCGACGGCTCGACGCTGGACGACCCGGAGCGCTGGGCCACCACCTGGCGCGCCTACCGGCGCAAGAACGGCCTGGCGTGAGCGCCGCCACCGGCCGCGAGCCGGTGGCGGTCGTCGGTGCCGGCAGCATCGGGGTGGCGTGGGCGATCGTCTTCGCGCGAGCCGGTCGCCCGGTGACCCTGTACGACGTCGACGCGGCGCGCCGCGAGGCCGTCGCCGGCGAGGTCCGCGCCCGCGCGGACGAGCTCGCCGAGCACGGGCTGCTCGACGACCCGGCCGGGCTGCAGGCGCGGGTCTCGACCAGCGACTCGCTGGCCGAGGCCGTGGCCGGTGCGGTGCACGTGCAGGAGTGCGTGGTCGAGTCCGAGGACGTCAAGCGCCGGCTCTTCGCCGAGCTCGACGCCTTGGCGGCTCCCGACGTGGTGCTCGCCTCGTCGTCCTCGATGATGCCGGTGTCGCGGTTCGCCGCCGACCTCCCCGGCCGCGCGCGCTGCCTCGTGGTGCACCCCGGCAACCCTCCCTACCTCGTGCCTGTGGCCGAGCTGGTGCCGGCGGACTTCACGTCGCCGGAGACCGTCGACCGCACCCACGACCTGCTGCTGTCGGCCGGGATGGTGCCCGTCCGGGTCCACCACGAGGTCGAGGGCTTCGTCTTCAACCGCCTCCAGGGTGCGCTGCTGCGCGAGGCGTACCGCCTCGTGCGCGACGGCGTCGCCTCCGCCGCCGACGTCGACCGCGTCGTCAGCCACGGCCTCGGTCGGCGGTGGTCGGTCGTCGGGCCCTTCGCGACCGCCGAGCTCAACACTCGCGGCGGCCTCGTCCGCCACGCGGGCCTCATGGGACCGGCCTACCTGCGCATGGGCGCGGAGCACGGCGACGTCCAGGAGTGGGAGCCCGAGCTGGTGGAGCGCGTCGCCGCGTCCGTCCACGAGCAGCTGCCGCCCGACGCCTGGGACGCCCACGTCCTGCGCCGCGACCGCGCGCTCATGCGCCTCACCGCCGCCGGCCCCGACCTGGCCGACGACTGACCCGATGTCTGCGTTTCGTACCTCTCCCTCACCCCTCGAGCACCAAGGAGCTCCCGCATGAAGATCGGCGTCCCGAAGGAAGTCAAGAACCACGAGTACCGGGTGGCGATCACGCCGGTGGGGGTGCACGAGCTGACCGCTCATGGTCACGAGGTGTTCGTCCAGGCCGGTGCGGGGGTGGGTTCCTCGATCACGGATGAGGAGTACGTCGCGGCGGGGGCCGTGATCGTGGCGGACGCGGATGCCGCGTGGGGCACCGACGGGTCGATCGACCTGGTGCTGAAGGTCAAGGAGCCGGTGGCGGAGGAGTATCA
>NZ_SPUI01000010.1 GCF_004522095.1 Nocardioides sp. 503 | reverse complement strand
GGAGCGACGAAGGAGCGGAGGGCTGGTTTCCGGCGCCGTGGCCCTGTCGCCGTAGGCGACGATCCGCGCCCTGCCCACCCCACCCCACCCCACCCAGGGTGAGCGGGCGGCGCCCCGTGCGAGCGGCTCACCACCACTCGCTGTCGAGCTTGCCCTCCATCGCGCGCAGGTGCTCGCGCGAGCAGGTGTCGCAGTAGCGGCGCTGGCGACCGTGCTCGACGGAGGTGATCCAGGTCAGGGTGGCGGAGCCGTCAGGCTCCTGGCGTCCGCAGAAGTCGCACGTGGCCATGGCCCGAGGCTAGCGGCCGGCGCTGGAAATGAGAGGGAGCCGGGCACGACGAGGGTTCGTCGTACCCGGCTCCCGGGGTTCACCCGCGATCAGGGTGGAGGTGATCGTGACCGATCACCGGGGTCCTACAGAGCGCGAGCGAGGGCGAGGCGCGCCTGCTGCGCGGCCTTCTCGGCCTTGCGGCTGAGTCGGCGCGCACGGGCGACACGGCTGCCCATGCGCAGCTGGTGCGCCTCTCCCAGGCGCGCGGTCATGTGCGCGCGCGCCAGGTCTTCGGTCATGAGGTGGTTCATGTCAGTACTCCGGTTCTGGTTCGAGATCATGAGTGGTGGGTGGTGCTCTCCGAGAAGGTGCTCCGGTCGGGACAGGTGCCGCCGCTACGCGGCGACCTCGTTCTTGCGGGGTCGGCCGCGCGGGCGCTTGCGGGGGATCACTGCTCCCTGGAGGAACAGCTCGCCTCCCCAGACGCCCCAGGGCTCACGCCGGTCGAGGGCTCCGCTGAGGCACAGGGCCTGGACCGGGCAGTCCTGGCACAGGGCCTTGGCGAACTCCACGTCGGACGGCGACTCGGCGAACCACAGCTCGGGGTCGTTGACCCGGCAGGGCAGCCGCTCGTGGTCGACGTGACCGGCCTGGTCGTGCAGCTGGCCCAGGGTGGTCTCCTGGTCCGGCTGGTGCCCGGTGGTGCGGTCGAGAACGCTGATGGTCATCTATCTCACCTCCTGTCGGTGACCTGATCGCGGTGGGGTGGTGCGGTGTGGCGGGAGATCAGGGCCTCTGAGAAAACACAAAGGCCGCGGATCCCTTGGTGGGAGTCCGCGGCCTGGAGGTGAGCCAGTCTGTTGATGTCAACAGATGGGCGGACTCCAGGCGTTGGTCCCCGGGACGTAGGCGGCGAGAGCCACCTCTCCCTTGATGACGGCGCGGTCGCGGGCGATCTCCATACCTCGGAGATCGACGGAGCGCTGGCCCGTCACCGGAGTGCCGAAGGCGGCGTGGTGGCACGCGGGCATGCCAAAGCCGGACGCCATCCCCTGGTTGGACGGGGTCGTCATCGTGATGGTGTTGGTGATCATGCGGGCCACCTCCTTCGGTTCATCGGGCGCCGGCCTTGTCAGGACCGTGGTGCGCGGTTTGCTTGGTGACGGAAAGTTACCGCCACCGCGATGTAATGAGCAAACGATTTTATGAGTATTTCTCGATTTTCTTCCGAGGCCTCTAGACCAGCAGGCTCAGCAGGTCCTCGCCGTAGCGCTCCAGCTTGCCCTCGCCGACTCCGCTGATGCGCAGCAATGCCTGTGTGGACTGGGGCTGGTGCTCGGCGATGAGCTGCAGCGTCGCGTCGGTGAAGATCACGAACGCCGGCACCTCGTCCTCGGCGGCGCGCTCCTTGCGCCACTCGCGCAGGCGCTCGAAGACCGCCTCGTCGTAAGAGGCGGGGCAGTCGGTGCAGCGACCGCGCTTCTTCTCCGCGCCGGTGCGCAGCGGCTTGCCGCACTCGCGACAGCTCGCCACGCGGCTACGGCGCTCGGTGGCGGGCTCACGGCGCGCGGAGGCCGGCAGGAGCGGGTCCAGGAAGCGCGACGGCTTGCGGCGGGCGGCCTGGCCGGGGTTGCGCGCCTGCGCCCACGAGAGCGCGAGGTCGAGGCGGGCGCGGGTCATGCCGACGTAGAGCAGCCGCCGCTCCTCCTCGATCGCGGCCGGGGTGTCGGCGTAGGTGATCGGCAGGGTGCCGTCCTGGAGACCGCAGAGGAACACCGAGTCCCACTCGAGGCCCTTGGCGGCATGGAACGTCGACAGCGTGACGCCCTCGGCCACGGGCGCGTGCTGCTCGGCGGCACGGCGGTCGAGGTCGTCGACGAAGGCACCCAGCGAGGCGGTCTCGCCTCGGGCGAACTCCTCGGCCTGGCTGACCAGCGCCTGCCAGGACTCCCAGCGGTCGCGGGTCTGTCCGCGGCCCGCCGGCGCCTCGGCCGTCCAGCCCATGCCGGCCAGCGTGGCCTTGACGACGTCGACGAGCTCGCCGCCAGATCCCCCGTCGACCTCGGAGCTGCCCGACCGGGCCGCCCCGCGGATGCGGGTGACGGCCTCGCGCACCTCGGGGCGGTCGAAGAAGCGGGCCGCGCCGCGGATGACGTAGGGGATCTTGAGGTCGGACAGCGCCTCCTCGTAGGCCTCCGACTGGGCGTTGATGCGGAACAGCACGGCGATCTCGGACAGCGCCCGGCCCTCGCTGCGCAGGCCCTGGATGCGGCGGGCGATCTGGTGTGCCTCGGCGACCTCGTCGGGCGCCGGGGTGAACGTCACCGCCGGGCCGGCCGGCCGCTGCGCGCGCAGCTGCACGGACTGGGTGCCGGAGCCGGCCAGCAGCGCGTTGGCGGCCTCGACCACCTGCGGCGTGGAGCGGTAGTTGCGCACCAGCTCGACCGAGGTCGCACCGGGGAACTTGGTCGTGAAGCCCGTGAGGTAGTCGGCGTTGGCGCCGGCGAAGGAGTAGATCGTCTGGGCGGGGTCGCCGACGACGCAGATCTCGTCGCGCCCGCCGAGCCAGAGGTCGAGCAGCGCCGACTGCAGGGGCGAGACGTCCTGGAACTCGTCGACGACGAGCCACTTGTACTGCCGGCGCACCTGGGCCGCGACGCGCTCGTCCTCGGCGAGCATGCCGGCGGTGAGGAGCAGCACGTCCTCCATGTCCATGCGGCCCTGGGCGCGCTTGACCTCCTCGTAGGCGGCGAAGACGCGCCCCACCGTCTCGGGGTCCTGGCCGGCCACGGAGCGCCCCCGAGCCTCCGCGAGGCGGGCGTAGTCGTCGGGGTGGACGTTGCTGACCTTGGACCACTCGATCTCGGAGGCCAGGTCGCGCAGCAGCGCCTGGTCGGAGCTCAGCCGCTGCCGGCGCGCGGCGGTGGCGAGGAGCCCGATCTTGGACTCGATCAGCGAGGGCAGCTCGGTGCCGTGCACGTGGGGCCAGAAGTAGCGCAGCTGGCGCAGCGCGGCCGAGTGGAACGTGCGGGCCTGCACCCCGCTCGCGCCGAGTCCGCGCAGGCGCCCGCGCATCTCCCCCGCGGCCCGCGTCGTGAACGTCACCGCGAGCACCTCGGAGGGCGCGTAGACGCCGGTGGCCACGCCGTGGGCGATCCGGTGGGTGATCGCGCGGGTCTTGCCGGTGCCGGCGCCGGCCAGCACGCGGACCGGCCCGCGCAGCGCCTCCGCCACACGCCGCTGCTCGGGGTCGAGAGCGGCGAGCAGGTCGTGGGGCAAGGAACAACTCCTGGGTCGAGATGGTTGTATCGGGTGCTAGTCACGACCCTAGACGCCGGAGGCGACAGTCCCAGATGAGCAGCTTCACGATGTACACGACCCCTTGGTGCGGCTACTGCCACCGTCTCAAGAGCCAGCTGGACCGCGAGGGCATCACCTACGACGTGGTCGACATCGAGCAGCAGCCCGAGGCCGTGCAGATCGTCGAGTCCGCCAACAACGGCAACCAGACGGTTCCCACGCTGGTCTACACCGACGGCACCGCGCAGACCAACCCCTCCCTGGCCCAGGTCAAGGAGAAGATCGCCTCCCTGGCGTGACCTTCCGCCGACCCGCCCGGAACTTTCGGGCGGGTCGGCGTTGTTCACCAGTGGCCGGGGAGCTCGCCGCCGTACCAGTGCTCGACGAGCGAGCGGCTGATCGAGACGCCGCCGGGGAGCACGACCGTCCCCGACTCGGCCTGCTCCCGCATCTCGGCCCGGGTGAACCAGCGGGCCTCCTCGATCTCGTCGGCGTCGACGGTGATCTCGGTGGAGACGGCGCGCCCGACCATCCCGAGCATGAGGCTCGCCGGCAGCGGCCACGGCTGGTTGCCGAAGTAGCCCACCTCGCCGACCCGCACGCCCACCTCCTCGGCGACCTCACGCCGTACGGCGTCCTCGAGGGTCTCGCCCGGCTCGCAGAAGCCGGCCAGCGTCGAGAAGCGCCCCGCGGGCCACACCGCCTGGCGCCCCAGCAGGCACCGCTCGTCGTCCGCCCCGGGCTGGCCGTGGGTCACGAGCATGATCACGGCCGGGTCCGTGCGCGGGAACTGCGCGCGGCCGCACTGCGTGCACCTCAGCTCGTGGCCGGCGGCCTGGGACTCCAGCGTCCCCCCGCAGCGCGGGCAGAAGCGGGTCGCCCAGTGCCACTCGGCCAGGCCAAGGGCGTGGAAGACCAGCGGTCCCTCGCCGGTGTCCCCGCCGGCCAGCGCGGGCAGGAGCCCGCGTAGCGGGAGCCACGCGTCCTTCTCCTCGGCCGCGAGCGCGCCGTCGGTGACGACCGCCCACCAGGTCGTGCCGTCGCGCTCGCCGAGCAGCACCCGCGTCCCCTCGGGCGCCCGGTCCGGCGCGACCCACTCCAGGGCGCCGTCGCGGGGGCGCACGCGCGTGCCGGAGACGACGAGCACCCGGCTGCTCGGGTCGGCCCACCGGGCGTCGAGCCAGGCGTCGTCCTTGCGGTGCACCCCCAGGCGGTCGTGGGCGGGCTCGGCGAGGCGGAGGTGCGGAAATGTCACGGTGTCGAAGTTAGTCCTAGGGTCCATGCCCATGAGCACCCACATCGGCGCCCAGCCCGGCGACATCGCTCCCCTCGTCCTGATGCCCGGCGACCCGCTGCGGGCCCGGTGGATCGCGGAGACGTTCCTCGAGGACGCGCGGTGCTACACCGAGGTCCGCGGGATGTACGGCTACACCGGCACCTGGCGGGGCCAGCGGGTCTCCGTGCAGGGCTCCGGCATGGGCCAGCCCTCGCTGGCGATCTACGTCAACGAGCTCTTCACCGAGTACGACGTGCAGTCGGTCGTGCGCGTGGGCTCCTGCGGGGCGCTGACGGAGCGGCTGGCCGTGCGC
The DNA here is from genome assembly GCF_004522095.1 of Nocardioides sp. 503. Taxonomy (GTDB): domain Bacteria; phylum Actinomycetota; class Actinomycetes; order Propionibacteriales; family Nocardioidaceae; genus Nocardioides. Next base: position 137,122 of record NZ_SPUI01000010.1, on the reverse strand, counting down.
GACCTGGTGATCGCGTCCGGCGCCTGCACCGACTCCGCGATGAACCGGATCGCGTTCGAGGGGCTGGGCTACGCCCCGGTGGCCGACTTCGGCCTGCTGCGCGACGCGGCGGCCGCGGCGGAGTCGCTCGCCACCGAGGCGTCCGTCCACGTCGGCCTGATCTTCAGCAGCGACTCCTTCTACGCCGCGCGCCCCGAGCTGGCGGCGCGGATGGTGGAGTACGGCGTGCTGGCCGTCGAGATGGAGGCGGCCGCGCTCTACACGCTGGCCGCCAAGCACGGGCGCCGCGCGCTGGCGATCTGCACGGTCTCCGACCACATCGTCACCGGCGAGGAGACGACCTCGCAGGAGCGTGAGCAGACCTTCGGCGACATGGTCGAGATCGCGCTGACGGCGGGCCTGGGCGCGCAGTAGAGCGCAATATCCGGCGCTCCGCGGGCGTTGGGACGGTGTGGACATCCTCGACGCGGTGGTGATCGGTGCCGGACAGGCCGGGCTGTCCGCGGCCTACCACCTGGGGCGCCGCGGGCTGTCGCACCTCGTGCTGGACGCCGACGCCGGCCCGGGCGGCGCCTGGCAGCACCGCTGGGACTCCCTGACCATGCGCGACGTGCACGGCATCGCGGCGCTGCCGGACTCGCAGGCCCCGGCACTGTCCGAGCGCCGCGCCAGCGACGTGCTGCCGGCGTACTTCGGGTCCTACGAGCAGCAGCACGACATCCGCGTGCTGCGCCCGGTGCGCGTGGAGCGGGTCACCGACGAGGACGGGCTGCTCGTCACGCAGGCGGGCGAGCGCACCTGGACCAGCCGCACCCTGGTCAACGCGACCGGCACGTGGAGCCACCCCTTCGTGCCGCGCTACCCCGGGATGGAGACCTTCGCCGGCGAGCAGCTGCACACGGCGGCCTACCCCGGCCCGGAGCACTTCCGCGGCCGGCGCACCGTCGTCGTGGGCGGCGGCGCGTCCGCCGTCCAGCTGCTCGGCGAGGTCGCGCTGGTCACCGAGACGGTGTGGGTGACGCGCCGGCCACCGGTGTGGCGCACCGACGACTTCACCCCCGACGCGGGCCGCGCCGCGGTCGCGCTGGTCGAGGAGCGCGTACGCCGCGGCCTCCCGCCGGCGAGCGTGGTGAGCGTGACCGGGCTGGCGCTCCGCGAGCAGGAGCGCGCCGCCGAGCAGCTGGGCGCCTACCAGCGCCGCCCGATGTTCGCCTCGGTGGAGCCCGACGGCGTCCGCTTCCCCGACGGGACGTTCGAGCCGGCCGAGATCATCCTGTGGGCGACGGGCTTCCGCCCGGCGGTGACCCACCTGGGTCCGCTGCGGCTGCGGAGCCCGCAGGGCGGGATCCAGCTGGACGGCACGACCGCCGTCGCCGACCCGCGCGTCCAGCTGGTCGGCTACGGGCCGTCAGCGAGCACGATCGGCGCCAACCGCGCCGGCCGCGCGGCCGCCCGCGGCGTGGCGCAGTGGCTCGACCGCGCCCGGGCTAGCGCCTGAGCAGCTGCTCGAGCTCCGCGCGCCCCGGCAGGTCGGCCGGCTCGACCAGCCGGTCGCTGCGCACGTAGTAGAAGCCTGCCCGGACCTGCTCGGGGGCCACGCCGTGCAGCTCGGCCCAGGCCAGGCGGTAGACGGCGAGCTGGAGCGGGTCGGCGTCGTGGGAGCGGCTGGTCTTCCAGTCGACGACGAGGTAGCCGCCGCCGGGCTCGTCGTAGACCGCGTCGATGCGGCCGCGCACCACCTGACCGTCGAGGACGAGGGCGAAGGCCGGCTCCACGACGTGGGGCACCCGGTCGGCGAAGCTGCCCTTCTCGAAGAGTTCGACGAGCTCCTGCAGCTCGGCGTCGTCGGCGACGTCGGCGTCACCGCGCCCGGACAGCTCGTCGGGGTCGAGCAGCGACTGCTGGCCGAAGCGCGCCTCGACCCAGGCATGGAAGCGGGTGCCGAAGCGGGCCGCGCGCGACGGCTGCCGAGGCATCGGCCGCGCCAGCTCGCGCGCGAACGCGTCGGGGTCGTCGCGCAGGCGGGCGAGCGCCGTGGCCGAGAGGCTGGAGGGCAGCTCGACGCCCACGTCGGCGGCACGGTCCTGACGCGCCTCCACGAGGAGCCGGTCGATCTCGGCGTCCCAGTCGGCCACCTGGGCGGCCTGGACCATGTCGAGGCCCTCGTCGTCCGCGCCCGGCTCGGCGGCTCGCACCCGCGCCGCGGCGTCGAGCCGCAGCCGGGCCTCGACCCCCCGCTCGGTGGGCGGCCACGGCCGGGCCGGGTCGACGGCGTCGTAGGGGTTGGGGTCGCCCTTGACCGGCTTCTCGCGCCAGGCCTCGACGGGCTCGCCCCACTCCTCGAGCTGCTCGCGCACGACGCGCTGGTAGTCGGACGGGCCGTAGGGGGTGGCGCGGGTGCCCCAGCAGTAGGACGTGACGGACAGCAGGTGGGCGGCGCGCGTGAAGGCGACGTAGCCGAGGCGCAGCTCCTCCTCGGCGTCGTGCTCGCGGGTGGCGGCGCGGTAGGCGTCGAGCGCGACCTTGTCCGAGCCCTGCAGCTGCGGCAGGTCGGCGGCGTCGCCGCGCAGTGGCGCCGGCAGCACCGAGGGCGAGGAGGTCCACAGGGTGCGCGAGCGGTTGGACGGGAAGCGCGTCTCGCACACCCCGACCAGGAACACCGAGGCCCACTCCAGGCCCTTGGCGCGATGGACGGTGAGCAGCTTGACGGAGTCGGCCTCGCTGGGGGTCGCGATGTCCAGGCCGTTGCCCTGGTCGTCCTCGGCGGTGAGGTAGGCCAGGAGCGCCGGCAGGGTCACGTCGCCGTCGACGGCCTGGAAGTCGGCGACCGCCTTGACGAACAGGTCGAGGTTGTCGCGGCGGGCCGCGGCCGCCGGGCTGACGGCCGAGGCCAGCTCGACGTCGACGCCGGTGGTCTCCATGATCCGGCGCACCACGTCGAGCAGCGGCTCGCCGACGTGGGTGCGCAGCTGCCTCAGCTCCCCGGCGAGCAGGCCGAAGCGCTCGCGCGCCTCCGCGGAGTAGGGTGCCTCGCCGGGGTCGGCGAGCGCGTCGTCGAGCGCCGGGATCTCGGCGGGGTCGATCCCGTCGGCGATCTCGACGAGCTGCTCCCCGATCGACGGGGACTCGGCGCGGCGCAGGTGGCGGCCCGCCAGCTCCTGCGCGCGGCGACTGAGCAGCCGCAGGTCGCGCGGTCCGATCGCCCAACGGGGGCCGGTGAGCAGGGTGAGCATCGCGGCGTTGGAGGTCACGTCGTGCAGCAGGTGCAGGGTGGCGACGACCTCGGCGACCTCGGGCAGTCGCAGCAGACCGGACAGGCCGACGATCTCGACCGGGACCGAGGCCCGGGTGAGCGCGTCGAACACGTCCTCGGCGTGCGCGTTGTCGCGGGTGAGCACCCCGATGTCGGACCACGCCCCGGTGTGGGCCAGCTGCACGGCGGCCACCAGGTGGTCGAGCTCCTCGGCGTGGGTCTCGAAGACGGCGGTCGTGACCGTGCCGCGCTCGGCGTCGGGCTTGGCGAGCAGCGGCTGCACCTGGTCGTAGGCGTCGTAGAGCGGCGCCGCCAGCCGGTTGGCCACCTCCAGGATCCGCTCGTCCGAGCGGCGGCTCACCGTGAGGTGGTACGTCGGACAGGTGCCGGCGGCGGCCGGGAAGGTCTGGTCGAAGCCGAGGATGTTGGACACCGAGGCGCCGCGCCAGCCGTAGATGGCCTGGTTGGGGTCGCCGACCGCCATCACGGCGTGGCCCCTGCCGGAAGCCGCGTCGGGTCCGGAGAACAACCGCGACAGCATGGTCGCCTGCGCCACCGAGGTGTCCTGGTACTCGTCGAGCAGCACGACCTTGAACTTGGTGCGCTCGGCGGCACCGACCTCCGGCTGGTCCTCGGCGAGCCGGGCGCCGAGCTCGATCTGGTCGGAGAAGTCCATGAGCCCGAGGTCGCGCTTGAGGCGGCGGTAGCCGGCGACCAGCTGCAGCAGCTCCGCGCGCCGGTCGATGGCGGAGACGGCCTTCTCGCACGCCTCGCGGTGGCCCTTGCGGTCCTTGCCGGCCCGCTCCTCGACGATCGCCCGCTCGAAGCCCCGACGCGCCTCCGCGTCGACCGCCCGGACGTCGTCGGCGCTGCGCAGGTGCTCGCTCATCGCACCGTCGAGGGCGAGGAGGTTCTGGATGGCGGTGGCGGGGTGGTCGGTGAGGTGGCGGACCTCGCCGGTGAACCGGTCGACGACGCGCGCGCCCAGCTGGTAGCGGGCGGCGTCGGTGACCACGCGGGTGTCGGGCTCGTGGCCGATGCGCAGGCCGTGCTCGGTGAGCAGGTTGGCGGCGTAGGCGTTGTACGTCAGGACGGTCGGCTCGATCGGCTCCTCGTCGCCGCCGTCCTGGTCGGTGCGCACCGTCGCGTCGAGCGCGCCGGCCGCGACCAGCGCGTCGCGGATCTTGCGCCGCAGCTCGCTGGCGGCCTTGGTGGTGAACGTGAGCCCGAGGACCTCCTCGGGCCGGACCTGGCCCGTGACCACGAGGTAGACCACGCGCGCCGCCATCAGCGTGGTCTTGCCCGAGCCGGCCCCGGCGATCACGACCGCCGGGCTCAGCGGCGCCGAGATCGCCTCCCACTGCTGGTCGCTGGGGGCGTAGGCGGTCCGCATCACCCGCTGGAGGTCCTGCGGGGTGTCGATCCGGGCTGACTGCTGCGTGGTCACTGGTCGGTCACCGAGCCCGCGCTCTTGATCGGGCAGATCGGGACGAACGAGCAGTCGCGGCACTGGGCGCCGGCCACCGCCGGGAAGCGCTCGGTGCGGAGCAGGTCGGCGGCGCGCACGAGCTCGGCCCGCAAGACGCCGCGGTAGGGCCCGTCGTCGGCCTGGGGGTCCTGGGTCTGCACCGCGGCGGCCGTGGAGTCGTCGAGGATGCCGAGCTGCACCAGCTCGGCGCCCCCGGCCCGGGCCTCGACGCCCTCGGGCAGCAGGTCGTCGACGGCGCCCCGGTCGACGGCGTACTGGTAGAGACCGAGCTGGACGTGCTGCTCCACGGACTTGTCGCTCGGCTTGTTGCGGCCGGTCTTGAGGTCGACCACCACGACCGAGCCGTCGGCGTCGAGCTCGACGCGGTCGGCGTAGCCGGTGAGCTGGACCTCCACCGGCTCCTCGTCCTCGGCGCCGAGGGTGACGACCGCGGTGAACTGCTGCTCGGTGGCGAGCAGGGTGCGGGTGTTGGCGTGGTGCCACTGGAGGAAGCGTGCGAGCGCCGCCCGCACCCGCTCGTGCTCGCGTGACTTCGACCAGGGGGTGCGGAACTCCAGGCGCTCCCACACGTCGTCGACGTGGGTCATCAGCAGGTCGGCGTCGTCGGGGCCGGCGTCGATCTCCCCCGAGGCGACCCGCTCGGCCAGCGCGTGGAGGAGCTGGCCCAGGTTGGCGGACTGGTGGGCGCGCGCGACGCCGCCGGCCTCCCGCTCCAGGAACCACTGGGTCGGGCAGACCATCAGCGACTCCAGCACGCTGGCCGAGACGGGCACCGGCAGCTCGGGGTCGCGGACCGGCTGCGGGGAGCGCGAGGCCGCGCGGGTGCCCCACCACGTGGCGGGATCGGCCTGCGGGGCCAGCTGCCGGGTGCCGGCGGTCTCCCCCGCCAGGCGCGCCAGGCGCCGGGCCGCCGCGTCGCGCAGCGGCTCGGGCGTCTCGGGATCGGCCAGGGTGCGGCGCAGCTCGCCGACCAGGCCGCCCATCGAGAGCGGCCGCGCCGGGCGACCGACGACATGGGCGACGTCGCCGACGCCGAGCTCCTCGAGGAAGCGCGAGGGCTGCTCGCCGTCGTCCTCGGGCGAGCGGACCGCCGTGACGACCAGGCGCTCCCGGGCCCGCGTGCAGGCGACGTAGAAGAGCCGGCGCTCCTCGAGGAGCAGCTCGCGCGCGGTGACGGGCGGCACCAGGCCGTCGGTGCCGATGCGGTCGGCCTGGAGCAGGGTGGTGCGGCGTCGCAGGTCGGGCCAGGCGTCCTGCTGGACGTGGGCGACGACGACCAGGCGCCATTCCAGGCCCTTGGCGCGGTGGGCCGTGAGCAACCGGACCGACGCGCCGCGCGCCCCGCGCTCGGCCAGGGTGTCGGCCGGGATCTGCTGCGCAGTCAGCGTGGCGAGCAGGTCGGCGACCCCCAGGTGGACGCGTTGCTCCTCGGCCCGGGCCACCACCTCGAAGAGCGCGCAGATCGAGTCGAGGTCGCGGTGGGCACGCCGGGCGGCGCCACCGCCGATCTCGACCGAGCGCCGCAGCCGCTGGGGCCAGGCGGTGCCGGCCCAGAGGTGCCACAGGACCTCCTCGGCGGACGCACCGCCGTCGAGCGCGACCCGGGCCCCTGCCAGCAGGTCGCCAAGGGCACGTGCGCGGGTGATCTCGGGACCGTGGAGCCCGTCGAGGCACGACGGGTCGACCACGGCAGTGCGCACGAGGTCGCGCGAGGGCGGCGGCGAGGTGCCGTCCTCGTGGGCCCGCTCCTTGGCGCGCACACGGAGCGCCCGCGCCAGGCGGCGTACGTCGCCGGAGTCGAGGCCGCCGAGCGGGCTGAGCAGCAGCCCCTCGGCGCGGGTGGGGTGGAGGTAGTCGACGTGGTCGGGGTCGTCGTTGTCGAGGTTGACCACGGCCTTCATCGCCTCGAGCAGGGGCAGCACCGCCGGGTCGCGCACCAGCGGGACCTCGTCGCTGGCCACCTCGACCGGGACGCCGGCGGCGCCGAGGGCCCGGCGCAGCGGCGGGATCGAGGTGCGACCGGACCTGACCAGGACGGCCATGTCGTCCCAGGCGATGCCGTCCTCGAGGTGGGCGCGGCGCAGGAGGTCGGCGAGGTGCTCGGCCTCCGCGCGGTCGGTGTCGAAGGTGCGGACCACGACCTTGCCGTTGCCCAGGCCCGGCGCCTCGGCCACGGGCTGGAGGAACGCCAGCTTGGCCGACTCCGGGATGGCGCCCGGGAGCGCCAGCCGGGAGGCGACACGCTGGGAGGCCAGCAGCAGGTGGGGGCCGAAGCGGCGGGTGGTCCGCAGGGCCACGACCTCGGCGGGCCGTCCGTCGGCGCGGGGGAAGTCGGCCGGGAAGTCGAGGATGCCGCGCACCTCCGCTCCGCGGAAGCCGTAGATGGACTGGTGCGGGTCGCCCACGACCGTGAGGTCGCGCCCGTCTCCGGCGAGCTGGCGCAGCATCGCGACCTGGCCCGGGTCGGTGTCCTGGTACTCGTCGACGAAGACGTGGCGGTAGGCGGCGCGCAGCTCGTCGCGGTGCTCCGCGGCCTCGATCGTCGCGCGCCGGATCAGGTCGGCGTAGTCGGTCGCGCCGACGTAGTCGAGGTTGGTGAGGTACTGCTCGAGGAACAGCCCGGCCGCCATGAGCTCAGGCAGGTCGTGCTCCTCCCCCAGGGCGCGCAGGTCGGCGCCGTCCTTGCCCTTCTCGCGGGCGCGCGACAGCACGGCGTTGACCTCGCGGGCGAAGCCGCGGGTGCCCAGCGCGCGGTGCAGTGACTCCGGCCAGTCGACGGACTCGGGGTGGTCGGTGAGCAGCTCACGCAGCACGACGTCCTGCTCCGGCGCGGACAGCAGCCGCAGCGGGGCGGCGTAGATCTCCGCCGGCGCGTAGCGCCGGACGAGCCCGTAGGCGAAGGAGTGGAACGTCGCGCAGAGGCTCGTCGCCATGGTCCGGCCGAGGCGGGCGGTCACCCGGTCGCGCAGCTGCTCGGCGGCCTTGCGGGAGAACGTCAGCGCCAGGACCTGGTCGGGCCGCGCCCCGTCCTCGACCCGTCGCACGATGGCCTCCACCAGGGTCGTGGTCTTGCCGGTGCCGGGGCCCGCGAGGACCAGCAGCGGCCCTCCGGGGTGGTCGACGACGCGCTGCTGCTGCTCGTCGAGGCGCGGGACGTCGACGTGGACCTCCGGCCGGACGAGGTGAAAGGTCGGCGCGCTCACGGGACCACCTAACCACCGGGCGCCGACAGGGCCCCGCGCCGCCCGGAGCCGGACCCGGGCCACTGGTCTGGACCACCATGAGCAACCCCCTTGCCATCGTTGGTTCCGTTACGTTACGTTACGACACGTAATCAGACGCTCAAGGACGAGCCCCCGACCAACGGAAGTCATCATGCGAACCTCTCCCCTCCGCACCACCACCACGGGCGCCGCCGCCGTCGCCCTCGGACTCTCGGCGCTCGCGGTCGGCGTGGGCGCCACCGCGCCGGCCTCGGCCCACGGCGGCTCGACGGCAGCCCTCATCAAGTCGTTCACGTCGATGGACGCCGAGTTCGGCATCGCGGTCCTCGGGAACCGGGTGGTCTTCGCGGCCACCGCCGAGACGGGCGGCGACGAGCCGTGGATCACCGACGGCACCGCGGCCGGCACCAAGATGATCAAGGACATCGTCCCTGGCGCCGGGAGCAGCAACCCCCGCGACTTCACCACGGTCGGCTCCAAGGTCTACTTCAAGGCTGAGACCGCCGCGACCGGCGAGGAGCTCTGGGTGACCGACGGCACCGCCGGCGGCACCCAGCTGGTCGAGAACATCGGGCCCAACGCGTTCTCGTCCGAGCCCAGCTCCCTCACGGCGGTCGGCAACCGGCTGGTCTTCGTCGCCGACGACAACGTGCACGGCCGCGAGCTGTGGAGCAGCGGGGGCACCGCCGCCACGACGCAGCTCCTCGACAACCTCCGTCTCGGCAACCAGTCCTCGTCCCCCCACGACATCACCCTCACCTCGTCCGGTGTCGCGTTCTTCGCGGCGTTCGGCGACAACGTCGCCGCCGAGCTTTACCGCACCGACGGCACCCCGGCGGGCACCACGCTGGTCAAGGACATCGACCCCGGCGGGGTCGGCAGCGACCCGCAGGGGATCACGCCCCTCGCGGCTGGCTCCGTGGTCTTCAGCGCCGAGAACGGCCTCAGCGGTCGCGAGCTGTGGCGCAGCAACGGCACCGCGGCCGGCACGGTCCTGGTCAAGGACGTCACCCCGGGCGCCAGCGACAGCTCGCTGGCGAAGTTCTCCCGGGTCGGCGCCAAGGTGTTCTACTCCTCGAGCTCACCGGGCAAGGACCCCGAGCTCTTCGCGACCGACGGCACCACCGCCGGCACGGGTCTCGTGAAGGACATCGTCCCCGGCAACCAGGGGAGCATCGTCGAGTCGATCACCGACATCGCCGGAAGGGCGTACTTCACGGCCCAGACAGCAGCACAGGGCCGCGAGCTCTGGACCTCGAACGGCACGGCGGCCGGCACGCTCCTGGTCCGCGACATCAGCCCCGGACCCTCGAGCGGCATCCTCGGACCGCTCGTGGCCAACGGCCGGTACCTCGCCTTCGGCGCCACGACGCCGGCGACGGGGCGCGAGCCCTGGGTGAGCAACGGGCTCTCGACCGGGACGGCACTCGTGAGGGACACGCTGCCCGGCAACACCGAGATCCAGGCCGTGACCTCCTTCGGCTCCAAGGTGCTCTACCAGGGCACCGTCGAGGGCAAGCCCACGCTGTTCGGCGTGGACGTCCAGCGCTATTTCGACGTCAGGTCGGCCAAGCCCCGCACCAAGGTCGTCAAGGGCGGCAAGGCCCGTGTCGGCAAGCGGCTCAAGGTCGTCACCGGCACGTGGGAGAAGGGCGCCAAGCTCACGGTCCGCTGGCTGCGGGCCGGCAAGCCGATCCCCGGCGCATCCAAGCTCACCTACCGGCTGACCCGCAAGGACCGCGGCAAGCGGGTCAGCGTGCGAGTCACGGGCTCGCTGGCCGGCCACAACGCGGTGACGGCCACGTCGGTGGCGCGCAAGGTCAAGAAGTCCTGACCCACGAGGTCTGAGATCATCCACCACATGAACCTGTTGCGGTCGGCGCCTCCGGGCCCGACCGCAACAGGCGCGTCCGGACCCGGACGAAGGAGCGAGCATGGCCAGACCCCGTGACCCCCACATCGAGCAGCGCATCCTGGGCGCCGCCCAGACCCTCATCGCCGAGACCGGCTACGACGGCCTCACGATGGAGGCGATCGCCGAGCGCGCCGGCGTCGGCAAGCCGACGGTCTACCGCCGCTACGCCAACCGCGACGAGGTCGTCTTCGCGCTCAACGTCGCCGGCTCGGCCCCCGTGGAGCAGGTCGACACCGGGACCCTGCGCGGCGACATCCGGGCCGTCGTGCGCGCCGTGGTGCCCACGATCGACTCCCCCGCGGCCCGCGCGACGCTGGGTCAGCAGATCGGCAAGGCCATCGCCGAGGACCGCGCCAACCAGGCGTTCCTCGAGAGCACCGGAGGCTCCAGCGATGCCTACATGGTGCCGATCTGGGAGCGCGGCCTCGCGCGCGGCGAGATCGACCCCGCGCTGGACTACGTCACCGCCCGCACCGCGCTGGGCACCGCGGTGATCTTCTCCCTCGCCCTCTACCGACTGGACCCGGACTGCGTCGACCAGATCGCCGACATGTGGGTCGCCGGCGTCCGGCCCGGCGACACGGGACCGCCGGCCCAGGTGTACTGAGCCAGGACGTGGGTAGCAGGCGCGTCGGCTTGCACGGGTGAGAGCCTCCGAGCGGGGTGGGGGCTCGTCGAGGACCGCCACCGCGACGACTGGCGGCAGTCCGATGTCGCGGCCGCGACGCGAGCTGGTCAAGCCAGGCTGGTCTGGACCGGTGACCGCCGTGCCCTTGCGCCTCCTGGTTCCATTACGTTACGTTACGGTACGTAATCACCTCGAGGCTCGACGATGAGCCCCCGACCACGGAAGACATCATGCGAACCTCTCCCCTGAAGTCCACCACCACCACCGGAGCCGTCGTCGCCCTCGGCCTCTCCGCCCTGGCCCTGGGCGTCGGCGCCACCGCGCCGGCCTCGGCCCACGGCAACACCACGGCCGTCCTCGCCAAGTCGTTCAGCTCGATGGACCCGGAGAACGGCGTCGCCGCCCTCGGCAACCGGGTGGTCTTCGCCGCCACCGCCGAGACCGGCGGCAACGAGCCGTGGATCTCCGACGGCACCCCCGCCGGGACCACGATGCTCAAGGACATCGTGCCGGGCGCGGCCGACAGCATCCCGCGCAACTTCACGACGGTGGGCTCGAGGGTCTACTTCACGGCTGAGACCGCCGCGACCGGCGAGGAGCTCTGGATCACCGACGGCACTACCGCGGGCACCAAGCTCGTCGCGAACATCGGGCCCAACGCTCTCGGCTCCGACCCCACGTCGCTCACCGCGGTCGGAAACCGGCTCGTCTTCGCGGCCGACGACAACGTGACCGGCAGCGAGCTGTGGAGCAGCGGTGGCACCGCCGCGACGACGCACCTCATCGGCAACCTGCGCCCGGGCGCCGACTCGTCCTCACCCCGGGAGATCACCCTCACCTCGAACGGCACGGCGTTCTTCAGGGCGTTCGGCACCTCCGGCACCGAGCTCTACCGCACCGACGGCACCCAGGGGGGCACCATCCTCGTCAAGGACATCCAGGCGGGCGGCGGCAATGCCAGCCCGCAGGAGATCACGCACCTGTCCGGCGGGTCGGTCGTCTTCAGCGCCGACGACGGGCTGACCGGCCGCGAGGTGTGGCGCAGCGACGGCACCGCCGCCGGCACCGTCCTCGTCAAGGACGTCACCCCCGGGGTGAGCTCGACCGACCTCTCGAAGTTCACCAAGGTGGGCGCCAAGGTGTTCTACAGCTCCACCTCGCCCGGCCAGGAGGCCGAGCTCTTCGCCACCAACGGCACCGCGGGCGGCACCGGCCTGGTCAAGGACCTCGCACCGGGCGGCGCCCAGTCCAGCTTCGTCGACTCCATCGTCGACGTCGGCGGGACCGCGTACTTCACCGCCCAGGTGCCGGGCCAGGGACGCGAGCTGTGGACCTCGAACGGCACGGCGGCAGGCACGCGCCTGGTCCGCGACATCGACCCCGGAGCCCCCAGCGGCATCCTCGGACCCCTCGTCGCCAACGGCCGCTTCGTGGCGTTCGGCGCCACCACCAAGGCCGCAGGCCGCGAGCCCTGGGTGAGCAACGGGCTGTCGACCGGAACCGCGCTCGTGCGGGACATCCTCCCCGGCAGCACCGAGACCCAGGCCGTGACGTCGTTCGGCACGAAGGTGCTCTACCACGGGGCGGTCCAGGGCAAGGACACGATCTTCAGCGTCGACGTCCAGCGCTACTTCACCGTGGACTCGGCCAAGCCGCGGACCAAGGTCGTCAAGGGCGGCAAGGCCCGCGTCGGCAAGCGGCTCAAGGTCGTCACCGGCACGTGGGAGAAGGGCGCCAAGCTCACGGTCCGCTGGCTGCGCGCCGGCAAGCCCATCGCCGGCGCCACGAAGAGGTCCTACAAGCTCACCAGGAAGGACCGGGGCAAGCGGGTCAGCGTCCGGGTCACCGGCACCCTGCCGGGTCACAACCCCGTCACCGTGACCTCGCCTCCCCGCAAGGTCAAGAAGTCCTGAGATCATCCCCCTCATGAACCTGCTGCGGTCGGCGCCTCCGGGCCCGACCGCAGCAGGCGTGTCCGCACCCGGACGAAGGAGCGACCATGGCCAGACCCCGTGACCCCCAGATCGAGCAGCGCATCCTGGGCGCCGCCCAGACCCTCATCGCCGAGACCGGCTACGACGGCCTCACGATGGAGGCGATCGCCGAGCGCGCCGGCGTCGGCAAGCCGACGGTCTACCGCCGCTACGCCAACCGCGACGAGGTCGTGTTCGCCCTCAACGTGCAGAGCTCCTTCCCGGTGGAGCAGGTCGACACCGGAACCCTGCGCGGCGACATCCGCGCGGTCGTCCGGGCCGTGGTGCCGACGATCGACTCCCCTGCGACGCGAGCCGCCCTGGGTCAGCAGATCGGCAAGGCCATTGCGGAGGACCGCGCCAACGCGGCCTTCCTCGAGACCACGGGCGGCTCCAGCGACGTGTACATGCAGCCGATCTGGGCGCGCGGCCTGGCCCGCGGCGAGATCGACCCCGCCCTGGACTACGTCACCGCCCGCACCGCGCTGGGCACCGCGGTGATCTTCTCCCTCGCCCTCTACCGGCTGGACCCGGACTGCGTCGACCAGATCGCCGACATGTGGGTCGCCGGCGTCCGTCCCGGCGCGACCGACGCGCCGGGCTGAGGCGGGTCAGTCGCCGAGGTCGACGATGGCCGCCACGGGGCCGCCGCCGTCGGGTCCCTGGTGCGCCGCCGACACCGACACGAAGACGGCAGGATCCCCCGTGACCGCCGCGGTGACGCCGCCGACGGCCGCCTTGATCTGGCGGTGCCAGTGGACGTCGGAGTCGTCGAGCATCGCGTTGCGGCGCCCGCGCACCTGACCGTCCTGGGAGACCTCGCACTTCAGGAAGACGTTGACGAGCTTGCCGTCGAGGTCCTCGGTGCGGGGACGCTCGGGCAGGTCGAGGCCGGCGGAGCGGATCGCCTCCCAGATGCCGTCGGCGTCGAGGGCGTCCTTCATCACCGAGTGGCCGACGCGGTAGCGACCGCCGACCCCCGTCGCGTTGCCGACGACGACCACCTGGGCCTGGTCGAGCTCGACGCCGGAGGAGCACGAGGCGACCGCCGAGAAGAGGTCGCGGTTGTGCATGACGTCGGCGTCCGTGGGCATCTCGATCTCGCCGAGGGCGACGGCGATGCCGAGGGCCGTGCAGCCGTTGGACAGGTCCATCGACTCGTGGGTGTGCTCGGTCCACACCGTCTTGCCGCGCGACTTGGCGTCGCGGATGGTGTGGACGGTCAGCAGGGGCGTCTTGGTCTGCACGTAGTGGACGTCGGCGACGTCGGTGATCCCGGCCTTCGCCATCGCCACCTCCACGGCGGCCGCGACCTTCTCGACCATGGCGACGCGGCCGATGTCCTCGGGCAGCAGCACCTCGCTCATCGCGAACCCGACGGTCAGGCGCGGCTCGTCGCTGGGCTCCGCGTCGGTGGTGGCGAAGATCGTGGCGTGCGGGCTGATCACCCCGTCGGTGCCCCCGGACCACACGATCGGGACCTGCTTGACCTGCTCGGCGGGCGCGCCCTTATCGATCAGCACCTCGCGGAAGGCGCGGTCGCTGATGATGCGTGTGTAGTCGTTGACCCCGCCGTTGCCCTCGGTCTTGCCGATGATCGCGACCACCCGGTCGGCGGCCATCACCCCGTCGTCGATCAGCTTCGCGAGCTCGCTCGCGTCCGCGACGGAGTGGATCGGGACCTTGCGTACTTCGATGGCGTCGGGCATGGGGGATGTCCTTTCGAGACCTACGCGGGCGTGACGATCGTGCCGGCTCCACCGTCCACGGCGTGGGCGATGTTGTCCAGGCTCGTGATCACACCACGGCGCCCGGTCCGCTCGACGAACCGGCACACCGCGTCGACCTTGGGACCCATCGAGCCGCGCGCGAAGTGGCCCTCGGCGGCATGGCGACGCAGCTCGACGACGCTGACCCTGCCGAGCTCCTCGGCGTCCGGCTCGCCGTAGCGCAGCACGGCGTGCGGCACGTTCGTCGCGACCACGAGCACGTCGGCCCCGACGGTCTCGGCGAGCAGCGCCGCGCCGAGGTCCTTGTCGATCACCGCCTCGACACCGCGCAGGCGGCCGTCCTCGCGGACGACGGGGATCCCGCCGCCGCCGTTGGCGACCACCACGAAGCCCGCCTCGATCAGCGCGAGCGCAGCGGGCGCGTCCAGGATCTCCCGCGGCTCCGGAGAGGCGACGACGCGCCGCCAGCCCTGGTCGCCGCGGTCCTCCCACACCTCACCGTGCCCTTGGAGGAGCGCCGCCTCGTCGGCGGGCAGGTAGCGGCCGATCGGCTTGGTCGGGGTGGAGAAGCCCGGGTCGTCGCCGTCGACGAGCGTGCGCGTCACCACCGTCGCCGTACGGCGGTCGAGGCCGCGCGCCAGGAGCGCCGACTCGAGCGCGTTCATCAGGACGAACCCGAGGGTGGCCTGGGTCTGCGCCCCGCACCAGTCGAGCGGGACCGGCGGCACGACGGCAGCGGCGAGCTCGTTCTTGACCAGCAGGTTGCCCACCTGCGGACCGTTGCCGTGGGTGATGACGACCTCGACGTCGTGGGCGAGGAGGTCGGCGACCGCGGCCATGGCGACCTCGGCGGCGGCGATCTGGTCCTCGGGGCGCGCCCGCCCCTCGGCGTTCGTCATGGCGTTGCCGCCGAGCGCGAGCAGGACCCTCATGGGCCGACCCTACGCAGCCGCGAGCAGCTCCTGCACCAGCCCGACCGCGGTCGTGGCGCTCTGCTCGCGGTCGCCGTAGGGCGCACTGGCGTAGAGGCCCTCGATCACCAGCCAGATGCGGTCGGCGAGGAGGTCCGGCTGCGGGGTCCCGAGCCGGGCCACCAGGGCGTCGACGCGCACGCGCAGGCCCTCGACCTCGGCCTCCGCGAGGCGGGCGGGCGCGTGGTCGTCCTCGCGCACCTCGCGCAGGTAGCTGCGGAACGGACAGCCGCGGTAGCCGGGGGCAGCCACCCAGTCGGCCACCTGCCGCGTGACGGCGACCAGCGCGGCCGACGGCACCCGCTCGAGACCCGCGAGCGCGCCGTCCATCGTGGCGTCCAGCCACCGCGCCATGTGCTGGAGGTAGGCCAGGACGAGCGCCTCCTTGCTGGGGAAGTGCCGGTAGAGCGCGTTCTTGCCGCAGCCCACCGCCGCCACGATCTCGGCCATCCCCACGGCGCGCACGCCGCGCTCGTAGAACAGCGCGGCGGAGGTCTCGACGATCCGGTCACGCAGGGCGGGGTCGGCGGCGCGGGGCATGGGCTCATGTTACGGACCGATCGGTCCGATCTCCCGGATCCGGGAATGGATCGCGGGTCCCGGGGGCTGCACCCGTAACGGACCGATCGGTCCGCATCAACGGAAGGCACTCCCATGAGCATCACCCTCGACCAGTCCACCGTCCTCGTCACCGGCGCCAACCGCGGCCTCGGCAAGGCGTTCACCGAGGCCCTCGTCGCCGCGGGCGCCACCGTCTACGCCGGCGCCCGCGACCCGGAGAGCGTCACGGTCGCGGGCGCCACGCCGGTCCGCCTGGACGTCAGCGACGACGCCTCGGTCGCCGAGGTCGCCGCCCGGCTGGGCGACGTCACCGTCGTCGTCAACAACGCCGGCATCGGGCGCGGCGGCTCGGTGCTCACCGCCGCGTCCCTGGACGGCTTCCGCGAGGAGCTCGAGACCAACACCCTGGGACCGCTGCGGGTCACCCGCGCCTTCGCGCCCGTGCTGGCGGCCAACGGCGGCGGAGCGGTCGTCAACGTGCTCTCCGCCCTGTCCTGGGCGACCAGCCCGGCGGTGGGCGGCTACTCCGCCTCCAAGGCGGCCGCCTGGTCGCTGACCAACGTGACCCGCGGGGAGCTCCGCGAGCAGGGAACCCTGGTCGTCGGGGTCCACGTCGGCTACCTCGACACCGACATGGCTGCCCACGTCGAGGGCCCCAAGCTCCCGCCGGAGGACCTCGTCGCCCAGGTGCTCGAGGCCCTGGAGAACGGCGACGAGGAGGTCCTGGGCGACGACACGAGCCGCTTCGTGAAGTCCGTGCTCTCCGGGCCGCCCGCCCACCTGGTCGTCTGACTAGCGGTCGCCGAGGGGCCGCGTCGCCTTCGTGTAGCGGTGGTCGGTCACGACGATGGGACCGTCTGGCCCCTCGGCGGGGTAGTCGACCAGCCCCTCGTCGAACCAGCCCTCGCGCTCGTAGAAGCGCCGGGCCCGCGCGTTGCCGGTCGCAGCGACGAGCCAGGCGTGCTCGTGGCCGGCTTCGGCGACGAGCCGCAGCCCCTCGGCCATGAGCGCCTGCGCGACCCCCGACCCGCGGTGGGCCCCGTCGACGTAGACCTGCTCCAGCTCGTCGCCGTGCACGACCACGAAGCCGGCCACCCGGCCCGCGACCTCCGCGACGGACGTCTGCGTCAATCGGTCGGCCGTGCGGGAGCGGAACGTCTCCGGAGTGCGTACGGCGCTCAGCTCAGCGGGGACGTGCCCGTCGTGCCCGTCGTGCCAGCCCCGCTCCCAGATGCCCGCGATCGCCTCGGCGTCGTCCTGGTCGGCAGGACGCAGCACCGGCTCGCTCATGGCCCCGAACCTAGCGAACGCCGAAACGCCACTCCCCCGGGTAGTCGGACCGGGGAGGCGCTCGGTCGCCTAGGCGACGCACTGAGGTGTCGCCGGTGGTCGTCCCCCTACCTGTCCCGGAGCCCCTGGAGCGTTACCTCCTCGCGGTCAGACCAGGTCGACGTCGGCGTACGCCGCCCCGCCGGCCAGCGTCGCGTAGCCCGCGCCCCGGTCGAAGAACGCCTCGCTCGCGGTGGGCCGCGACCCGCGCTCGGCGGCGGTCGCCTCGGCGTCGAAGCCCAGGTCGTCACCCGCGCCCGTGAGCACCACGCCGTAGGCCGCCAGGGCGGCCTCAGGCGAGACCTTGTGCCACCGCACGTCGCGGACCACGAGCGCCGGGTCGCGCTCCAGCGGGTCGCCCCAGCCACCGCCGCCGGTGGTGCGGATGCGGATCACCTCGCCCGCGCGCACCGGCTCGGCGTCGGCCAGCGCGTCGACCTCGCGCTCGGCCGGGCCGCCGGGGTCGATGACGACCGAGAACGGCTGCCCGGCCAGGCCGCCGCGCACGCCCCAGCACGCCAGGATCGAGCGGTCGGCGATGGACATGAAGTGGCCGTCCTTCAGCATCCGGATCTGCTTCTCGTAGCCCAGGCCGCCACGGAACCGGCCGGGCCCGCCGCTGTCGACGGCCAGCGACAGCGACTCCACGCGGAACGGGAAGCGCGCCTCGGTGAACTCGGTGGGCAGGTTGCGCGAGTCGGGCACGACGTGGATGGTGTCCTCGCCGTCGGCGTAGTGGCGACCGCCGGAGCCGCCGCCGAGCACCTCGCGCATCAGGTAGGGAAGCCCGTGGAGGTCCTCGCCGTAGACGCCGGTGTAGCGGATCGTCTCCTGGTCGGCCGGCATCCGGCCGTCGACCGCCTTGGCCAGCACGCCGGCCAGCACCCCGAGCAGCCGCAGGATCACGAACGTCCGCGCGTTGGTGGGGGCGGGGAAGACCGGCGTCAGCAGGGTCCCCGGCTCGGGGAACCGCATCTCGATGAGCGGCACGATGCCCTCGTTGACGTCGAGCTCGGCCATGCGCTCGGGCGACTCGGCGAGGTTGCGCAGGATCGGCGCGAGCCACTTCTTGAGGAAGACGCCGTCGCTGTAGTCGCCGCAGTGGTTGATCGGGCCCTTGGCCTGCGGCGAGGTGCCGTCGAAGTCGAGGATGATCCGCTCGCCGTCCGGGTCGTCGGCGGCCGTGCGCGTGAGCGTGATCCGCTGCGTGTGCAGCATCGGCTCGTCGACGCCGTCGTGCTCGGCGTAGTCCTCCCAGACCCAGGTGCCCACAGGGATCTGGCTGAGGATCTCGCGGCGGTAGGTCGTGGTGGTGCGGTCGATGATCGCGTCGAAGCACGACTCGACCACCTCGACCCCGTAGCGGTCGAACAGCTCACCGAGGCGCCGCGCGCCCATCAGGCAGGCCGAGCACTCGGCGTCCAGGTCGGCGGCGAGCGACTCGGGCATCCGGGAGTTGCGGGTCATGATCGCGAGCGCGGCGCGGTTGGGCACCCCGGCGTCCCACAGCTTGATCGGCGGCACCATCAGGCCCTCGGAGAAGACGCTGGTCGCGTTGCTCGGCATCGAGCCCGGCACGGCGCCGCCGATGTCGTCGTGGTGGCCGAACGCCTGGACGAAGGCGACCACGCGGCCCTCGCTGAAGACCGGCACGGTCACGCACAGGTCCGGCAGGTGGCCGATGCCGCCCTCGGAGCGGTAGACGTCGTTGTGGAAGAAGACGTCGCCCGGCTGCATCTCCTCGATCGGGAAGTCCCGTGCGACCGGGTGCACGAGGGCGGAGTAGGAGCGGCCGGTCAGCTTGCGCAGCAGCCGGTCGTGGATGCCGGCGCGGAAGTCGTGGGCGTCGCGGATCATCGGGCTGCGGCTGGTGCGCCCGATCGCGGTCTCCACCTCCATCTCCACGCTGGCCAGGGACCCCTGCACGATCTCGACCAGCACCGGGTCGGCGCCGGCCCCGGCGTCGTCGGTGAGGTGCCCGAACGGGAACTGCGTGGGCGCTCGCCTGCTCATGCCTGTGCTCCTTCGACCCGGGTCACGATGATGTTGAGGTATGCGTCCACGCGCGCGGTGAAGCCGGGATGGATCGGCACCGTCGACCCGAACTCCTCGATGACCACCGGTCCCGCCACGACCGACCCGGGCGGCAGCGCGGTGCGCTGCACGACCGGCGTGGCGACGTACCCCTGGGAGGCGTCGAAGCAGACCTGCCTCTCGGTGGTCGAGGAAGGACGAAGTCCTGTCTCGGAACCGCTCTCGACGACGGCGTGCCGCTGGATCTCGGGCCGCTGGATCGGGCCGATGCCGGAGACCCGCAGGTTGACCCACTCGACCTGCTGCGTGGGGTCGGCGGAGAAGTCGTAGCCGTAGAGCCCGCGGTGCGCGGCATGGAAGGCGCCGGCGACGTCGGCCAGCACGGCGAC
This sequence comes from Nocardioides sp. 503, assembly GCF_004522095.1. Lineage (GTDB taxonomy): Bacteria > Actinomycetota > Actinomycetes > Propionibacteriales > Nocardioidaceae > Nocardioides. Next base: position 117,626 of record NZ_SPUI01000010.1, on the reverse strand, counting down.
GTCGACGAGCCCCTCGGGCACCGGGACGCGCACCTCGAAGGCCTGGCCGAAGTAGCGCAGGTCGGCGGTGCGCACGAACTGGTGCTGCTCGGGTGCGAAGCCCTCGGTCGCCAGGGCCCGGGCGGCCTGCGCCGACAGGTCGTCGTAGATCGCGGCCACGGTGGCCGCCTCGAGCTGGTCGGCCAGCGCCACGTGGGTCTGCACGTAGTCGTTCTTGACGTCCACGGTCAGCAGCCCGAACGCTGACACGTTGCCGGGGTTGGGCGGGACCAGGACGGTGGGGACGCCGAGCACGTCCATGAGCCGGCACAGCAGCAGCGACCCCGAGCCGCCGAACGTCGTCAGCGTGAAGTCGCGGACGTCGAGCCCGCGCTTCACCGTGACCTGGCGCAGCGCGTTGGCCTGGTTCCACGCGGAGATCTCCAGGACCCCGGCCGCACACGCCTCGGGCGTGAGGCCCAGCTCCTCGGCCAGGGCGCGTACGCCGGTCGCGGCGGCCTCGACGTCCAGCGGGATCTCGCCGCCGAGCAGGTGCGGCGGGATCCGGCCGAGGAACACGTGGGCGTCGGTGATCGTCACCTCGCGACCGCCCTTGCCGTAGCAGATCGGGCCCGGGTCGGCGCCCGCCGACTGGGGCCCCACCTTCAGCGTCCCCTCGGGCGAGAGCCACGCGATCGAGCCACCGCCGGCACCGACGGTGACCACGTCGATCATCGGGATCTTGGAGGGGAACGCGCCGACCGAGCCCTCGGTCGTCAGCGTGGGCTCGCCGTGGATGACCACGGACACGTCGGTCGACGTACCGCCGCCGTCGCTGGTGAGCACGTGGTCGAAGCCGGCGACCTTGGCGATCAGCGCGGCCCCGAGCGCACCTGCCGCCGGTCCGGACAGGACGGTGGTGATCGGCTGGTGCACCACCTCATCGGCCGAGAGCACGCCGCCGTTGGACTTCATGACGTAGAACGGCAGGTCGCCGTAGGAGGCCAGACGGCTCTTGATGTTGCTGACGTACGCCGACAGGCGGGGCTTGACCGCCGCGTCGACGAGCGTGGTCATGGCGCGCTCGTACTCGCGGTACTCGCGCAGCACCTGGCTGCTCACCGACACCACGCAGTCGGGGTGCTCCTCGGCGAGGACCGCGCGCATGCGCTCCTCGTGGTCGGCGTTGGCGTAGGAGTGCAGGAAGCAGATGCCGAGGGTGTTGACGTCGTGGTCGCGGAACCAGCGCGCCACCTCGCGGGCGCCCGCCTCGTCGAAGGGCCGCACCTCGGCGCCCGTCACGTCGAGCCGGCCCTCGACGCCCTTGACGAGGTCGCGCGGGACGATCCGGTCGGGCTTGACCCAGAAGTAGGAGTTGCCGTAGCCGTCGGGCACGGACTGGCGGGCGATCTCGAGCATCGCCTCGTAGCCGGTGTTGGTGACGAAGCCAAGCCGGTCCACCTTGCCCTCGAGCAGCTGGTTGGTCGCCACCGTCGTGCCGTGGCTGACCGCCGCGACGTCGGCGCCGCTGGCCCCCAGGAGCCCGAGCACCTTCTCGATGCCTTCGAGGAACCCGTCGGCTGGGTTGCTCGGCGTCGACGGCGTCTTGGTGGTGACCACCTCGCCCGACTCCTCGTCGAAGGCCACGACGTCCGTGAAGGTGCCGCCCGTGTCGATCCCGATCCTGATCCGAGGCATGCGTCGATCCAAGCAGAGATCGCCGGGGTCAGGCGTCGGGCGCGCGCTCGTTGTAGACGCCCGCCGGCTCCTGGCCGGTCAGCCCCTGGATGGCGGCCATGATCTCGTCGGTCACCTCGCGCCGGGCGCGGCCGAGGGGCACGCCGTCGTACCTCCCCACGACCTGGATCGGCGCACCGAAGGACACCGTCACGGGCACCACCTTGGGACGCGAGGAGCCCACCGGCTGCAGCTGGTCGGTGCCGATCAGGCCGACCGGCACGACGGGCACGCCGGCGGTCAGCGCGAGGTGGGCGACGCCGGTGCGCCCGCGGTAGAGACGACCGTCGCGGGAGCGGGTGCCCTCGGGGTAGATGCCGAAGGCCTCTCCGCGCGCCAGGACGCCCAGTGCGGTGTCGAGGCTCTTGATGGCGGCCTTGCTGTCGTCGCGGTCGACGGGGAGCATCCCCATCCCCTCGAACCACATCCGCGACAGCGCGCCCTTCACCCCCGTGCCGGTGAAGTAGTCGGACTTGGCGAGGAACGCGACCCGGCGAGGCGCCACGATAGGGATGACCATCGAGTCCGCGAAGCTCAGGTGGTTGCTCGCGAGGATCACCCCGCCGGTGGCCGGGATGTGCTCGAGCCCGTGCACCGTCGGCCGCCAGACCGCCTTGGCCAGCGGCGGGACGACGGCGTGGAGCACGCGGTAGAGCATGGCCCGATCGTAGGCGTCCGGCCGCTCGCGTCGACCTACAGCGTCCAGATGTACGGCGTGCTCGTGGTGACCCGCCGCAGGCCGGACCGCTCGAGGATCGGTCGTGACATCTCTGTGCAGTCGCTGTGGAGGTAGCGCACCCTGCGCGCACTGGCGGACGCCGCCCGCGCGGCGGTCAGCGCCCGGTAGATCCCGCGTCCGCGCCACTCGGGCAGCGTGGCGCCGCCCCACAGGCCGGCGCACTCCGTGTCCGGCACGACCTCGAGCCGGCCGGCGCTGACGATGGTCCCGCCCGCCTCGGCCACCCAGACCTCGGTGCCGCCCTCGCTCCGCTCGACCCGGGCCAGCAGCTCGGCTCCCCCGTCGCCGTGCCCGAAGACCCCCGCCTGCATGTCGGCCACGGCATCGAGGAGCGCCGCACGGTCGGGCCGGTCGTCGATGCGCCGGACGGCGACACCCTCGGGCGGCGCAGGCGCGTCCCTCAGGGCCGCGGCCTCGCCCAGCATCACCGTCTCGACCTCCTCGGGCACGAAGCCCCAGTCGGCGAGCCAGGTCGTCAGCTCGGCCGGCTGGTCGTGCCCGCGCGTCTTCCACTCGAACGACGTCACCCCCTCCTCCGCCGCGAAGTGCGCGACGGTCTCGCCCACCAGGCGCTGCACGGCGGCCCGGTCGAGCTCGGCCAGCGACCGGTACGACACCAGCCCGCGGTCGCCGTACGTCGCCCGCCACAGCGGCCCCGCCTGGTCCCAGCTGCGGGCGCCGACGACCTCCGCGTGGCCGCGCAGCTGGTGGTCGTAGACGGCGAGCAGGTCGACGGTCACGCGGCCTCCTGGAGGTGGGTCGAAATAGGCGAAGGGCCCTCGTGAGTATGAGTCACAAGGGCCCTTCAGGTTGACCGCTCCGATGGTGGGACCGATCGACCGCTCTTCTCCTCAGGCCCCGGCAGCCGCACCATCCGACCACCGCGGCAGGTCCCCAGCAAGCTGGCTCTCCGCCGTTCAGACCCTCGTCTCCGAGCTGTCCCGCTCTCCCCGGGGGGAGTGCGTGGGTCAGTTCTATGCCCGCCCGCCCCCACCCCGCAAGGGTTTCTCCCACATTCCTCTGGTTGCACCGCGACTCCACAGCTCGACCCCCCGTTCTCCACCACACGCACCCCAATTCCACAGGTTTTCCACCGGTCCTGTGGACAACTTGCCGTCGCCGGTGGTTGAGGTGCGAGCGGAGCGAGCCTCGAGACCACCCCCGGTGGTCGAGCAGCGAGCGCCAGCGAGCGCACGTCGAGACCCCTGCACCTCTGTCCGCCCCCTCGAGGACTGGTCGTCGGCTTGCGCGCCGCTGGTGGTTGCGGTGTTTGGCAGCTACGGGGACGGGGTGGACGGTCCTTGCGCGCCGCTGCCGGCCTTCGGGTCGCCTCGGTTTCGAGACGGTTGCTGCGCAACCTCCTCAACCCACGGTGGCACTCCCGGTGGTCGAGCAGCGACGAGCGCCAGCGAGGAGCGCCCGTCGAGACAGTGAGGATGTAGGTGGGTCTCGGGGCCGGTGGTTGAGGAGGGACGAAGTCCCGTCTCGAAACCACCCGGTGGTTGAGGAGGGACGAAGTCCCGTCTCGAAACCACCCCCGGTGGTCGAGCAGCGACGAGCGCCAGCGAGGAGCGCCCGTCGAACCCCTCGCGCTTCTGGTCGCCTCCTCAGGGAACCCGGGTGTTGGCTTGCGCACCGCCGGACCCGGTGGTTGAGGAGGGACGAAGTCCCGTCTCGAAACCACCCCCAAAGAAGTTCAGAAAGTTTCGACAGCCCTTGTGGATAAGGCCTCCTGAGCCCCCTTTCGCCCCCTCCACTGTCGGTGGTCGGTGCTTGAGTAGACCCATGAGCAACCCCACCGGACCCGAGGCCAGCCACGTGCTGGCCCAGGTCCGCGCGGGCCGCACCACCCAGGCCGAGGGTGAGTTGCAGACCCTGCGGAGCGTCCTGCAGTGGTGCGTCCTGCACGCCACCGACGACGAAGGCGAAGCCTCGTTCGGCGACCACGGCATCCCGCTCGCCGGCGACGGCGCACCCTGGGTCTCGGAGTTCGCGGTCATGGAGCTCGGCGCGGCGCTGGGCATGTCCACCGACTCCGCGAAGAGGTACGTCGGCGCCGCCTTGGAGGTCCGCTACCGCCTCCCCCGGGTCTGGGCACGGGTCGAGGCCATGGAGCTGCCGTTCTACAAAGCCCGCTGGATCGCCGAGCACACCATGGCCCTACCCGCAGCCGGCGCCGCCTACGTCGACCGGATGGTCGGTTTCGTCGCCCACAAGATCTCCTTCGCCGAGATCGAAAGGCAGATCGCCGCCGCCAAAGCCTGCTTCGACCCCGAAGCCGCGGAGAAGGCCCGCCGGGAGGCCACCGACTCCCGCCGCCTCGACATCGACAAGGCCCACATCTCCATCAACGGGACCGTCGAGGTCACCGGGACCCTCGACTACGTCGACGGCCTCGCCCTCGACACCGCTCTCTCGCACCGCGCAGCCGAGCTCAAGGCCGCCGGGTCCGAGGAGTCCCTCGACGTACGACGCTCGATCGCGGCCGGGGACCTCGCCCGCGGGTATGACTCGCTGCCCTTCGACGACGCTGGGGAGGGTGGTTTCGAGACGGGACTTCGTCCCTCCTCAACCACCGAGGTGGTCGTCCACGTGCATGAGGACCTCGACGGGGTCGGACGCCTCGGCAACACCCGGACGCCGCTGCTCGCCGAGACGATCCGGGAGTGGTGCGGACGTCCCGACACCCGCGTGATCGTGAAGCCGGTGCGGGACCTGGCCGGGCACATCCATGTCGCGGCCTACGAAATCCCCGACCGGCTCCGTGAGCAGGACGAGCTCGTCGACCACACCTGCGTCTTTCCCTGGTGCACCAGACCCGCGGTCCGCTGCGACGTGGATCATGCGATCCCGTTCGCCGAGGGCGGGCCCACGTGCTCGTGCAACACCGCACCCCTGTGTCGCGGGCACCACCGGCTCAAGACCCACGGCCGCTGGGACTACGACGTCCTCGACCGCGGCACCTACCTGTGGCACTCACCATTCGGCCACACCTACCGCCGCGACCACACCGGCACCCAGGCCATCACCACCCCGACCACAGCCCACGAGCCCCCTCGACGAACCTGACCGCCCCACACCCCGCCCCGGCGGGGCCACAGGCACGTCCGGGACGCGGCGATCGCCTAGATCTCACCCTCCTCGACGCTCTGGACCACCTGGATCAGGTGGCCGTCGAAGTCCTCGGCCCAGGCGATCAGGAGCCGGCCCAGCCACGGCGACGGCGGCTTCACCGGCGTCGCGCCCACCTCCACGAGGCGGGCGTAGGCGGCAGGCGTGTCGTCGGTCCAGAGGATGACGGCGGCACGCTGGCCGTGGACCACGGGCTCGAGGCCGTGGTCGTCGCGTGTGGAGGCCTCGCTCGCCAGGCCGATGCGGTAGCCGTCGAGGACCAGGTCGACGTGGATGGGAGTGCCTTCGGACGGCGTGCGGAAGACCTCCTCGAACCCGAGCGCCTCGTAGAAGGCGGCCGCGCGCGCCAGGTCGCGGCTGAAGAGGACGATCTGCGGCTGGCTGAACATGCCCACTCGGCGATCCTGCCACGACGGGCGCGAGCTGTCGGCGGCTAGCGTGAGCACTCTCCTAGGGACGGGACCCGCCATGTACTTCGACAACAAGCCGTGCAGCGTCTGCGGATCCGAGGTCGAGCTCCGCGCTCACGACGCCTCCGAGGTGCGTGCGGGCAAGAACCCGGACGGCACCGTCGACCTGCGGGTCTGCACCAACCCCGACTGCCCGACCAACCGCACCGACGAGGCCGACGCCCCGACACCCTGAGACTTCGGGACGGGGTGCCCGGAGGAAACCGGCTGGGCCCGTGCGCCGTCATACTGGGATGACCATGGTCCTGCGCCACCTCGCTGCCGCCCTGCTCGCCCTCACCCTGCTCGCCGGCTGCTCGGACGACGACTCCGGCTCCGCGACCGACGCCGGGTCCAGCGACGAGCCCACCCCCACCGCGACGGACTCGCCCACGAGACCGGATGACCCGCAGTGTCCCGGCGGGCTGCCGATGGGCGAGGGGACCGACCTCGGTCTCGGGACGGAGGAGCCGGCCGACGCCCCGCCGCCCGCCTTCGACACACCCACGGCTGCCTGGGTCTGCCCCTACGCGCTTGACGACGAGGTGACCAGCGCAGACACCGAGGCACGATGGGTCGGTGACGGACCGGGACGTTTCGTGCCCGAAGGACGGCTGCCGGCGCTCACCGAGTCGCTGTCCGAACTGACGCCGGCCGAGGCGGCGCGTACGTGCTCCCTCGATCTGGGTGGGCGTCTCCTGCTCGTGCTGCCACGCGAGGACGGGCTGACCGGGATCGTGGTGGACGACTTCGGCTGCGGCGACGTGCGCATGACCGACGACCCCTACTCCACCACGGCGCTGGGCGAGAAGGACGGAGACGGCACGGTCGCCGGGGTGCTCACCGGCCCGCCCTCGCTCCACGCCATCCTCGAGGTGGTGGTCCCGCGCTGAGACCTCAGCCGGCGCGGGCCGCCTCGAACGCCGCCGCCACCTCGAGCAGCCGCCGCTCGGCGCCGTGCGGGGCGACGATCTGGACGCCGACGGGCAGCCCGTCGGGGGTGAGGCCGGCCGGCACCGAGATCGCGGGGCACCCGGTGACGGTGACGAAGTACGCCGAGCGCATCCAGTCGAGGTAGGACTCCATCTCGACGCCGTTGATGGAGGTGGGGTACTCCTGGTCGGCCGGGAACGGCGGCACCTGCGAGACCGGCAGCACCAGGACGTCGTAGCGGGTGAAGAAGACGCGCATCCGCTCGGCGAGCTCCGTGCGCCGCGTGTAGGCCGTCGCCACGTCGGCGCCGGTGAGCGACTCCCCCGCGCGGATGTTGTCGGCCAGCGACTGCTTGAACGACGTGGGGTTGCGGGCCAGCAGCTCGCCGAAGCGGGCCTGGAAGTGCCACGCGCGCAGCGTCCGGAACGTCTCGTCGGCCCCGCTGAGGTCGGGGTGGTCCCCGAACACCCGCGCGCCGGAGCGCACCATCAGCCGCCCCGCCTCCTCGACCACGGCGGCCACGTCGTGGTCCACCTCGAAGGCGCCACCGAGGTCGCGCGACCAAGCGACGCGCAGCCCCTGCAGGGTGCCGGACACCGGCGGTGCGAACGTCGAGCCCGGGTCGCCCAGCGCCAGGGGCGCACGGGGGTCGGGCCCGGCGAGCACGGACAGCAGCAGCGCGACGTCGCCGACGTCGCGCGCCATCGGCCCGCCGACCGAGGTCGACTCCCACTGGTTGTAGAGCGGCCACTCCGGCACCCGCCCGAGCGACGGGCGCAGGCCCACCACGCCGCAGAACGACGCCGGGTTGCGCAGCGAGCCGCCCATGTCGGAGCCGTCCGCCAGCGGCACCATGCCCGACGCCAGCGCGGCCGCCGCTCCCCCGCTGGAGCCTCCTGCCGAGCGGCTGGTGTCGACGGGGTTGAGCGTCGTGCCGAAGACCGTGTTGAAGGTGTGGGAGCCCGCCGCGAACTCCGGCACGTTCGTCCGACCCAGGAGTACGACGCCGGCCCGGCGGATCCGTTCGACGATCAGGTCGTCGGTGTCCGGGACGTGGTCGGCGTACAGCGGCGAGCCGTAGGTGGTGCGCCACCCCGCGACCGCGTGGGTGTCCTTGACGGCGAACGGCAGCCCGTGGAGCGGACCCACGGGTATGCCCGACGCCAGGTGCTGGTCGGCCGCGGCGGCGCCGGCGCGCGCCCGCTCGACGTCCAGCGAGACGATCGCGTTGAGCTCGTAGTTGCGGCTGCCGATGCGCTGCAGGTGCAGGTCGAGCAGCTCGCGGGCCGAGATCCGGCGCGCGCGGACCGCGGCCGCCATCTCCCGGGCGGTGGACTCGACCGTCAGCTCGCTCATGCGGTCATGATCGCCGACGGCCGAAGATCCCCTGGGCCACGACCCCCAGGAGGACCAGCCCCGCGCCCACCGCGATGCCCTTGACGAAGTCCTCCTGCGACGACGCCCGTGGAGCGGGCGGTGGAGCTGTGAACACCTCTCCCGCAGCCTCGGCCAGGGCCGGCGTCTCCGTAGACCCGCCCGTCACTTTCGGGCGGGTCAGCGACTCGCCGACGTTGTCGAAGAACTCACCGGCCATCCGCTTGGAGACCGAGGACAGCATCCGCTGGCCCACGCCCCCGACCATGCCGCCCACGACCGCGTCGGCGTCCCACGTGATGCGGGTGCCCTCGGGCACCTCGTCGAACCGCACGGCCACGGTGGCGTCGACCGTGCCGGGGGCACCGGCACCCTGGAGGCGCATCGTCAGCGACTCGCGCTCGACCAGGTCCGCGAGCGAGCAGGAGCCGTCGTAGGTGCCTTTGATCGCGGCGACGCCGGCCGTCACGGTCATGGCGTAGGCGTGCTCGCCGGTGGTCTCCAGCCGGGAGCACCCCGGGATCGTCGAGACCAGCACCTGCGGGTCGAGCAGGGCCTCCCAGACCCGCCCCACGGGGTGCGGCAGGACGTTGGCTCCGCTGATCTTCACGAGGTCTCCTCGGCGTGCGCGAGTCGGAGGTGGAAGAGGTCCGACGGCGAGATCGGCATCGCCGTGATGGGCAGGCCCTCCGCGTCCTCGATGGCGGACGCGAAGACCGCGGCCGACGGGATGACCCCGGCCTCGCCCGCGCCCTTGATGCCGAGCGGGTTCAGCGGCGAGGGCGTCTCGAGGTGGTCGATGTCGATGCCGTCGGGGACCTCGGTGACGTAGGGCATCAGGAAGTCCATGAACGAGGCGTTGAGCAGCTGACCGGACTCGTCGTAGACCATCCGCTCGTAGAGCGCGCCGCCCACGCCCTGCGCGACGCCGCCGTGGATCTGGCCCTCCACGATGGTCGGGTTGATGAGCTTGCCGCAGTCGTGGACGACGGCGTACTTGAGGACCGTGATCTCCGCGGTCAGGGGGTCGGTCTCGACGATCACGGCGTGCATGCCGGAGGCGAACGTCGAGCGCTCGGGCGAGTAGAAGTCGGTGCCCTCCAGCCCCGGCTCCTCGTCCTCGGCCACCGGGGGCTTCGACGCGTCGCCGACGGTGAACTGCGTCGCCGCCTTGGAGGCCTCGTCGAAGGCGTAGCGCAGCGGGTTGGACAGCACCGCGACCGTGCCCAGGTCGATCGCCGAGCCCGGCGAGCCCTTGACCGACACCACGCCGTCGACGATCTGGAGGTCGTCGGGCGAGGCCTCGAGCGCCTCGGCCGCGATCGTGAGCGCCTTCTGCTTGGCCTTCCTGGCGGCGAGGTGGATGGCCGAGCCGCTCATCACCGCCGCGCGGGAGGCGAAGGTGCCGACGGCGTACGGCATCCGGCGGGTGTCGCCCGTGACGACCTCGACGTCCTCGAAGCGGCAGCCGAGCTCGTCGGCGACGAGCTGCGCGAAGACCGTGGCGTGGCCCTGTCCCTGCGTCGTCAGCCCCGTCGCGACCTTGACCTTGCCGGAGGTCTCGACGTGCACGTGGGCGCCCTCGTAGGGGCCGACGCCGGTGCCCTCGACGTAGCAGGCCAGGCCGATGCCGACCCGCCTGCCCTGCGCGGCCATCTCGGCGCGGTAGGCCGGGAAGTCGTCCCACCCGATCAGCGCCTTGATCTTCTCCAGCGACGCCGGGTAGTCGCCGCTGTCGTAGGTCAGCTCGCGGCCGTCCTGGAAGACCAGGCCCTGCTCGAAGGGGAACTCGTCGGGCTGGATGAAGTTGGTCGCGCGGACCTCGGTGCGGTCCTTGCCGAGCTCGGCGGCGATCGCGTCCATCGTGCGCTCCATGGCGTAGCAGCCCTGGGGACGCCCGGCGCCGCGGTAGGGCGTGACCATGACCGTGTTGGTGTAGAGCGACTCGAAGACCACCCGGTAGACGTCGGGCTTGTAGGGACCGAGCAGCTGCGTGGAGGTGATGATCGGCACGATCAGCCCGTACGGCGTGTAGGCGCCGTGGTCGTGCCAGAACATCACGTCCAGCGCGAGCAGCCGTCCGTCGTCGTCGAAGCCCACCTCGATGTGCTGGACCTGTCCGCGCTCGTGGGCCGAGGAGATGAAGTGCTCGCGCCGGTCCTCGGTGAACTTCACGGTCCGGCCCAGCGTGCGGGCGGCCAGCGGGACCAGCAGCTCCTCGGGCCAGGGGTGGTTGATCTTGACCCCGAACCCGCCGCCGACGTCGGGGGTGATGACGTCGACCTGGCGCAGGTCGAGACCGAGCTTGACCGCCACGACCGCGCGCACGCCGGTGGAGGTCTGCGTCGACGTCCACACCTGGAGGCGGTCGATGTCGGGGTCCCAGCGGGCGACGGTGCCGCGGCCCTCCAGCGGCATGCACGCGCTGCGCTCGACGTCGAGGTCGAGGGTCAGCCGGTGGGGCGCGGCCGCGAGCGCGGCCTCGACGTCGCCGGTGTTCTGCTCCATGCGGGCGCCGACGTTGCCCGGGACGTCGTCGTGGACCAGCCGGTCGGCGGCGCGCGCCGCGGCGATCCCGACCACCGGCGGGAGGACGTCGTAGGTCACCTTGATCCGCCCGACGGCGTCCTCGGCGACGTAGCGGTCGTCGGCGACCACGAACGCGATCGCCTCCCCCATGTAGTTGACCTCGTCCTTGGCCAGCGCGTACTGCGTGCGGCCGTGGGTGAGCGCCGGGTGCGGGATCAGCAGCGGCAGCGGGTCGGCCATCGGGCCGGTCAGGTCGTCGTAGGTCCACACCGCGTGGACGCCGTCGACGTCGAGCACGTCGGCCACGTCGATGTCGACGATCCGCGCGTGCGCGTGGGGAGAGCGGAGCACGGCGCAGTGCAGCGTCGAGGCGTCCACGGCCACGTCGTCGGCGTAGCGGCCGAGCCCGCGCAGGAAGCGCTGGTCCTCGACGCGCTGGACGCCGGTGCCCATCAGCTTGGTGGTCACGACCCCTCCGCCCTCTCGTGGCTCCCCAGCTCCGCGGCGCGCTCGACGGCCTTGACGATGTTCTGGTAGCCGGTGCAGCGGCACAGGTTGCCGGCGATCATGTCGCGGGCCTCCTCGTGCGTCGGGTGGGGGTTCTCGCGCAGCCCGGCCGTGATCGTGGTCAGGAAGCCCGGCGTGCAGAAGCCGCACTGCAGCCCGTGGCACTCGACGAACGCCTGTTGCACGTTGCTCAGGGTGCCGTCGCCGTCGGCCAGCCCCTCCACGGTGGTGAGCTCGAGCCCGACCGCCGACACCGCGAACATCAGGCACGCCCGGACCGCGCGGCCGTCGGCCAGGACCGTGCAGGCGCCGCACACGCCGTGCTCGCAGCCGACGTGGGTGCCGGTCAGGCCGAGGTCGTGGCGCAGCGCGTCGGAGAGCAGCCGCCGCGCGGGCAGCCGCAGGTCGTGGACGACGCCGTTGACGCTGAGCCGGACGTCGAGCAGGGCCTCACTCATCGGCCGTCGCCTCCCGGACCACGCGCTCGGTCAGCACGCGCACCAGCTGCGCGCGGTAGTCCGCGGTGGCGTGGATGTCGCCCGCCGGCTCGAGCTGCGCGAGCGCGGCGTCGGCCATCTGCTCGACCGGGACCCCGGTCAGGTCCACCACGACGGGTACGTCGTTCACGGACACGTAGCCGACCCTCACGGTCCCACCCTCCACCAGCGCGGCCGCCCCGACCAGGGCGTAGTCGCCGTGGCGTCGGGCGATCTCCGCGAACGCCACCCGGGCCCCGGGCGCCAGGGCCGGGAAGAAGGCCGAGGTCGCGATCTCGTCGTGCGCCAGGCTCGACTCGAGCGGACCGACGTACAGCTCGTCGGCGGGGACCGTGCGGGTCCCGGACGGGCCGGCGACCTCGACGGAACCGCCGAGCAGCGTCAGCACCACCGGCATCTCCGCGGCGGCGTCGGCGTGCACGATCGAGCCGACGGTCGTGCCGCGGTTGCGGATGGTCGGGTGGGCGACATGGGAGAGCGCGAGCCGCAGGAGCGGCTGCACGCGCGCGGCCTCGTCGTGGGCGAGCACGTCGGCGTGGCGGGCCAGCGCGCCGACCCGCACGCCGTCGTCGGTGACCTCGACCCCGTCCAGCCCCGGCAGGCCGTTGATGTCGACCAGCGTCGACGGCGCCGCGAGCCGCATGGACAGCAGCGGCACCAGCGACTGCCCGCCCGCGAGCACCTTCGCGCCCGGGTCGTCGGACAACGCGGCGAGCGCGTCGGCCAGCGACCCGGGGCGGACGTAGTCGAAGGGGGCGGGCTTCACGCGGCGCTATCCCTCCCGGTGGCGGTGGACGGGGTCCTGGCCCTCGGTGTGGGCGCCCGGGGTGCCGACCGCGATCATCGTCCCGTCGTCGTCGCGCCCCACCAGCCGCGCCAGGTGGTAGCCGGCCACGACCACGATCGTGCCGAGCGCGATGCCGCTGAGGACGAAGTCGTCGGTGATCTCCAGCGACGCGTTGCCGATGGCCAGGATGATGCCGGCGCTGATCGGCACGAGGTTGATCGGCTTGCCGAAGTCCACCCCGTTCTCCTTCCAGATCTTGGCGCCCAGGAGACCGATCATCCCGTAGAGCACCAAGGTGATGCCGCCGAGCACCGCCGGAGGGGTGGCGTTGACGAGCGCGCCGAACTTCGGGACGAAGCCGAGCAGGATCGCCACGATCGCCGCGACGTAGTAGGCGGCGGTGGAGTAGACCCGCGTCGCCGCCATGACGCCGATGTTCTCCGCGTAGGTCGTGGTGGGCGAGCCGCCGACCGCCGAGGCGATGACGGTGCCGACACCGTCCGCCGCGACGGCCTTGCCCATCACCGGGTCGAGGTCCACCCCGGTCATCTCGCCGACGGCCTTGACGTGGCCGAGGTTCTCCGCGACGAGCGCGATGACGGCGGGCAGCACCAGGAGGATGAAGGCGATCTTGAACGACGGCGCGTGCCACCCGACGACGTTGAGGAAGTCGGGGTTGGCGTTCTGGTTGCCCACCAGCCCGTCCTCGGTGTGGACCGGGAAGCCGACCCAGTCGAAGGCCTTGACGCTCGTCCAGTCGACACGGTGGTGCGGGCCCGGCTCGGCGTTGCCCGGGAGCGGCAGGGAGGTCATGCCGAACGCGAGGTCGGCGAGCCACGAGATGACGTAGCCCGCGATGAGCCCGAGGAAGATGGCGATCCGGCCGAAGAAGCCGCGCAGCCCGACGGCCATCATGATGACGAGCGTCATCGTGATGATGGCGATCCACGGGTCGGACGGCATGTAGGTGCCGGTGGCGACCGGGGCCAGGTTGAAGCCGATCAGCATCACGACGGCGCCGGTGACGACCGGCGGCAGCACGGCGTTGACGGCGGCCGCTCCCAGGACGTGGATGAGGACGCCCACGAGCCCGAGGACGACGCCGGCCACGAGGATCGCCCCGGTCACGTCGGCCGGCCCGCCCGGGCCGCCGGAGCCGGAGTAGGTGTAGATCGCGGTCGCACCACCGACGAAGGACGCGGACGTGCCGAGGTAGCTCGGCACCTTGCCCTTGACGATGAGCAGGAAGCAGATGGTCGCGATGCCGCTCATCAGGATCGCGAGGTTGGGGTTGAGGCCCATGACGATCGGGAAGACGAACGTCGCCCCGAACATCGCCACGACGTGCTGCGCGCCGAGCCCCACCGTCTTGCCCCAGCCCAGGCGCTGGTGAGGCGCGACGGCCTCGCCTGGGCCGGGGTCGACCTTCTCCCACTTGAACTGAGACATCAGAACCCTCCTAGATCGTGGCGACGGCCCCCATGCGCCCCCTAGGAAACACCCTGCGGGCCTCGCCGCGCTGGAGGAACGCCGCATCGTTGCGGAGTAGCGTCTGGACCGTGACGCAGCGACCTGCCATCCCGGCCAGCGCCCCCGATCGGGTCGCGGTCCGTCTCCGCGCCGCCGCCGACGGGACGCGAGCCCTCCTCCACACCGGCCCGGACGCGGTCTACGTCGACCTCGACGGGCGCGCCCTCGGCGTGGTCGGCCGCCACGCCTGGCAGGTCCCGTGCGCGCTGCGCACCCGGCTCGACGCGCTTCCCGCCGTCCGGTCCGCGGCGGTGGTCGGTGGGGTGCTGCACCTCGACGACGTCCCGGTGCGCGTCGGGAGGGTCGTCAGCGCCCAGGTGGGGGTCCGGCCGCTCGTGCTGTCCGGCGCGGTGGTGGAGCCCGCGACGCTGGTGGGCAGCGGCGCCGGCCTCACGCCGTACGGCGACGACGTGCTGTGCGGCTACCTCGCGGCCCACCGCGCCGCCGGCCGCGCCACCGACGACCTCGACGCCGAGGTGACCGGGCTGCTCCCCCGCACCACCGTCCTGTCGGCCACGCTCCTGGAGTGCGCGATGCGCGGGGAGGTGCTCCCCGAGGTGGCCGACCTGATCGCCGCCTGGGGCACCCCGGCGGCCGCGGCGGCCGCGGCCGCGCTGCTGCGGGTCGGCAGCTCCTCGGGCGCCGGCCTGCTCGAGGGCGCCCGCTGGGCGCTGGCCGCATGACCGGCCCCACCACCGGACACGTCGAGCTGCGACCCGGCGCCTACGCCGACTCCGTCACGCTGCTCCAGGTCAGCCGCACGGTCGCGCAGCTGCCCGGAGTCGCCGCAGCCCAGGTGGCGATGGCGACCGCGCTCAACGTCGAGGTGCTGGCGGGCATGGGCTTCGACGTCCCGGCCGAGGCCGGCGTCAACGACCTGGTCGTGGCGGTGCGCCTCGACGACCCCGACGTGCTCGACGAGGTGCTGGCCGGGGTCGACCGCGCGCTCGCCGAGAGCACCCGCCGGCCCACCGGCTCCGCCGAGGTGGCGCCGCACCGCACGACCGCGACCGCCCTGCGCGACGTCCACGACGAGCAGGCGGTCGTCCTGGTGTCGGTGCCCGGCCCGAGTGCCGTGGTCGAGGCGATGGACGCCGTCGAGGCCGGCCGCGACGTGATGATCTTCAGCGACAACGTGCCCGTCGAGCACGAGCTCGCCCTCAAGCGGGCCGCCGAGCCCGCCGGGGTGCTGGTGATGGGGCCCGACTGCGGCACGGCCATCGTCGACGGGATCGGGCTCGGCTTCGCCAACGTCGTCTCGCCGGGCCCGGTCGGCATCGTCGCCGCCTCCGGCACCGGCTGCCAGCAGCTGCTCGCGCTGCTCGACCACGCGGGCGTCGGCGTCACCTCCGCCCTGGGGGTCGGGGGCCGCGACCTCGGCGCCGAGATCGGCGGCCTCGCCACCCGCGAGGCCCTGCGCCGCCTCGACGCCGACGCCTCCGTCGAGCTCATCGTGCTGGTGTCCAAGCCGCCCGCACCCGAGGTCGCCACCGCGATCCAGCAGTACGCCGCCGGCCTGGCCACCCCGGTGGAGCCGGCCCTCCTCGGGGCCGGCCAGCCGGACCTGACCGCCGCCGCCGAGCGGGTCCTGCAGCGCCTCGGCCACCCCGTCCCCACGTGGCCCGTCGCGGAGCCGGCCGACCCCGTCGCCTCCGTCGCGGGCACGTCGCTGCGCGGGCTCTTCGTCGGTGGGACGCTCGCCGGTGAGGCCCGGCAGATCGTCGGCGAGACGCTCGGCGCCGTCGGCGGCGGGCTGGACGACCTGCACGGCGACGGCCACGGGGTCGTCGACTTCGGCGACGACGCCTACACCTCGGGGCGCGCGCACCCGATGATCGACCCGACGCTGCGCCTGGACCACCTCGCCCGCGTCGCCACCGACCCGCGCACAGGCGTGGTCCTGCTCGACGTCGTGCTGGGCCACGGCGCCGAGCCCGACCCCGCCGCCCTGCTCGCGCCCGCGATCGCGGCCGTGGCCGCACCGGTGGTCGTCAGCCTGGTCGGCACCGGCGGCGACCCGCAGGGTCTCGAGCGCCAGCGCGCCGCCCTCGCCGCGGCCGGCGCCGAGGTCCACCTGTCCAACGCGCGCGCCACCCGGCGCGCCCTCGAGCTCCTGGGAGCCGACCGATGAGCCTCGACCGCGTCGCGACCACCGGCGTCGACCTGCTCGCCGACGCCGTGGAGGCCCAGGCCGTCGACGTCACGCGCGTCGACTGGCGCCCGCCGATGCCCGGCACCGAGGCCGACCTGGCGACCGTCGCGGTGGACCCGCGTCGCGCGGGCGCCAACAAGCAGGCGGTCGCCGCGATGCTCGGCGTGACCGCGCACCTGGTCGACGTCGGCCCGGCCTCGGAGGTGCTCGGGCTGCAGCGCGGCGAGTTCCTGCACGCCGGCCCGCCCATCGAGTGGGCGCGCGCCTCGGGGCCGCTGCGCGGCGGGCTCATGGCCGGCGCGGCGCTCGAGGGACTGGTCGACGACCCGGAGGACGCGGTCGCGCTGTTCGAGTCCGGGGCGACGGTCTCCCTCGAGCCGTGCCACCACCGCGGCACCGTCGGCCCCATGGCCGGCGTGGTCACGCCGAGCATGTGGATGTTCGTGCTCGAGGACCGCGCCACCGGGCGGCGTACCCACTGCTCGCTCAACGAGGGCCTCGGCAAGGTCCTGCGCTACGGCGCCTACTCCCCCGACGTCCTCACCCGGCTGCGCTGGATGGGCGACGTGCTCGGCCCCGCTCTCCGGGCCGCGGTGCGCGCCACGGTCGACGCCCAGGGCCCGGTCGACGTGACCGGCATCCTCACCCAGATGCTCCAGATGGGCGACGAGGCCCACAACCGCAACCGCGCCGGCACGCTGATGCTGCTGCGCGACCTCGCCCCCGCCCTGGCGACCAGCGGGATCGCCCCCACCGACGTCGCCGAGGTGCTGCGCTTCGTGGGTGGCAACGACCACTTCTTCCTCAACCTCGCCATGCCGGCCTGCAAGCTCGCCCTCGACGCCGCCCGCGACGTGCCGGGCTCGACGATGGTGGTCGCGATGGCGCGCAACGGCACCGACTTCGGCATCCAGGTCTCCGGCACCGGCGACGAGTGGTTCACCGGGCCGGCGCAGGTCGCCGACGGGCTCTACCTCGGCGACTACGGCCCCGACGACGCCAACCCCGACATCGGCGACTCCGCGATCACCGAGACCGCCGGGATCGGCGGGTTCGCGATGGCCACCGCGCCGGCGATCGTGCGCCTGGTGGGCGGCAGCGTGCCCGACGCGCTCGCCACGACCCGCCGGATGCACGAGATCACGCTGGCCGAGAACCCCCGCTGGTCGGTGCCCGTGCTGGAGTTCCAGGGCACTCCCACCGGCATCGACGTGACCCGGGTCTGCCGCACGGGCATCCTCCCGCAGATCAACACCGGCATGGCCGGCAAGGTCGCCGGCGTCGGGCAGGTCGGCGCGGGCCTCGTGACCCCGCCCGCCGAGATCTTCCCCCAGGCGCTGGCCCGCCTGGCCGAGCTGAGCACGCGTACTCACACCGGCTGAGCGCCGCGGCACGCCCGTCCGGGCGTGCCCTCGGGCCTACTGGGCCCATGACGCGCTACGCCGACCCGCTCACCTGCCCCGACTGCCGCGCCGCGCTGCCCGTGGGCGCCACCAGCTGCCCCGCGTGCCGCCTGCCGCTGACGCACCCGATCGCCTCCGAGCTGCTCGGCACGCTCACCTACGCCGACACCCTGCTCGCCCGTCTCCGTCTCGTGGCGGCGACCGAGGCGCCGCGGCCGGCGTCGTTCGTGCCGCCGGTCGCCCCCATGGCGCCCGCCCCGCGCCCGGCCGCACCTGACCGCCGTACGGGCGTGCGGGCGGCGTCGGTGCCCACCATCCTGCTGGGCCTCGGTGCCTCCTGCCTGCTCGTCGCCGCCGTCATCTTCCTGGCCGTGGCGTGGTCGTGGCTCGGCGTCGGCGGCCGTACGGCGGTCCTGGTCACCCTCACCGCGGCGGCCGGCGCCCTCGGCCAGTGGCTCGCCCACCGGGGGCTGCGCGTGGCCGGCGAGGCGCTCACCGCGGTCGCGCTGGGGCTGCTGGTCCTCGACGTCGTCGGCGCCGAGGACGCCGGCTGGCTCGGCACCCTCACCGACCAGGGCATGTGGCTCATCGTCGGCCTCGTCGTCGCCGTGCTGTGCCTGGCGCTGTCCCTGGCGCCCACCCGCCTCGTCGTCCCGCAGCTCGCCACCGTCGTCGGGTTGGGTGTCGCCGCCCTCGCCGCCTTCGACCTGACCGGGCAGTCGCTCTGGCTGGCCGGCGGCACCGTCCTGGTGTTCACGGCCCTGGTCGGGCTCGCGCGGCGCGAGGCCCTCCCGGTGCTGCTCTGGTCGGCCGCGTCGGGGGTCGTCGTGGCGTGGCTGGTCCTCGCGACCTCCGCGCTCGTCGCCACCGACACCGCGCCGGTCACCTTCGACTCCTTCTGGTCCGGACCCGGCTGGGCGCTCCTGGCGGCCTCCGCGATGCTCCTGCTGCCGCTCGCCTTCCACCGCGGGCGCGACACCGTCGTCTGCGCCGTCGCCGCCGCGGCCTGCCTGGCCTCCCTGACCCTGGCGCTGCCCGCCGTCGACGAGAGCGCGAACGTCCTGGCCACCGTGGCGCTCGGCCTCCTGGTCGCCTGGACCGCCGCGGCGGCGGCCCTGGCCCCGCGCGGGTGGAGCGTCGTGGCGCTGGTCCCGGCGTGCGCCGCGGGGCTCCCCGTCCTGGTCGTCGCCGGCGGTCTCTGCCTCGAGGCCACCGTGCGGACGCTCGACGCCGGGCAGGCGCGCGGCGCGAGGGTGACGCTCGGCGAGGCCGAGGCCTTCGTCTCTCCGGCGCTGCTGCTGCCGTCCCTCGCCGCGCTGCTCGCCCTGGCGGCAGTGGCCTTGCCTGCCACCCGCGGCACCTCCGGCCGGGTCGCCGGCGCCGCGACCCTGGCCACCGGTGCCGTCGCCACGCTCGCCCTGCACCCCGTGCCGCTGTGGACCGTGGTCGGCACGATCGCCCTGGCGGGGGTGCTCCTGGTGGCCGACTCGCTGCGCCGCGAGACCGGCATCGCGGAGACGACCGCCGGCCTGGCCGCCCTGGCGGCCGCACTGCTCGCCGGCCGCTCCAGCGAGGTCCTCGTGACCGCCGACCTGGGCCTCGTGACCTTCGCCGCGGTGGCACTGCTGGCGCTCGGCTGGGCACCCGAGTCGCGTCCGCTGGGCGACCTCCTGCTGCCCAGCGCGCTGGCCGGCCTGCTGTGGGCGAGCGCGGGTCTCGCCGACGTCGACCCGGTCCTGCGCGCGGTGCCGGTCCTGGCCGTCCTGGGGCTGCTCGCCCTCGTCCGCTCCCGCGTCGAGCTCGAGGCCTCGGCGGTCCTCGCTGGCTCCCTGGCGGCGATCTCCAGCGTGCTGGCCGCCCACGACGTAGGCACCGCCGCCAGCGTGCACCTGACCGTCGCCGGCGTGCTCGTCACCGCCTCGGGCCTGCTGCACCGGCGCCGTGGCGCCGTCGTCGCCGGTGGGGCGCTGCTGTTCCTCGCCACCTGGGTCCGCCTCGCCGACCTGGGAGTGGAGGCGCCCGAGGCCTACACGCTGCCGCTCGCGGTCGTGCTGCTGCTGGTCGGGCTGCACGCCGTGCTCGGCGACGACGCCGCCTCGACCGCCGCGCTCACGCCGGGCCTGGTGCTGGCGACGGTCCCGACGCTGCTGTGGGTGCTGGCCGGCGACCCGGTCTCGGTGCGCGCGGTGCTGCTCGGCGCCGCCTGCCTCGTGCTGGTGCTGGCCGGGAGCCGCCTGCGCTGGAGCTCTCCGCTCGTCGTCGGCGCGGGCGCCGGCGGGCTGCTCGTCCTGCGCGAGCTCGCGCCGTACGTCGCCGAGACGCCGCAGTGGGTGCTGCTCGGGCTGGCCGGCACGCTCCTGACCGTCGTCGGGGTCACCTGGGAGCGGCGGCTCGTGGAGCTGCGCCAGGCCGGCTCCTACCTCGAGCGTCTGCGCTGAGCCTTGGGCGACCAGAACGCCGCCACGATGTCGACGTTGCCCGAGGCCCGCATCGGGGTGCCCTCCTCGAGGTAGCACTGGCGGGCCTCGCCCTCGTGGCTCGGCGGCAGCGACCCGTCGGCGCGCACCACGCGCCACCACGGGACCGGTCCGCCGTCGCGCGACATGACGGCGCCGACCTGACGGGGGCCGCCGCCGACCACGTCGGCGATCGCGCCGTACGTCGTCACCCGGCCGCGCGGGATCCGCTCGACGACACCGAGCACGCGCTCGACGTAGTCCTCGCGGTCCGGCATGCGAGCAAGGTACTCCCCGGAAGGCGCCGTGGCTCCGTCCACCGAGGCGGACGGAGCCACGCGATGCACCTCCCGGTGCGGACGGGTCAGAGGACCGGCGAGAACGGCTCGGTGCCCCGAGCGAGGGCCAGCCCGGAGACGGTGCCGTACTGCTGCGCGTAGGCCAGCTCGCGGCCCAGGTCGCCGACGCCGTTGGACGCGGGCAGCGGCGCGAGGGCCAGCGTGGACAGGGTGCCCAGCGCCTTGCCCTCGGAGTCGATGAACGCCGAGCCGGAGTCGCCGGGCACGCCGGGCGTCACGGTGTAGACCGGGTGGGTCCAGCCGCCGCCGTCGGTGCCGAGGCTGACGCCGGTCTTGGGCGAGAGCTGCTCGATGCCGGCGCGGATGCCGGAGTTGCCGAAGCTGTGGACACGGTCACCGGTGGCGGTGCCGGCGGTGTTGACGCCGGTCGGGCCGCCCCAGAAGGGGATGCTGGGGTTGACCTTGGCGACGTCGGCCGCGTCGACCTTGACCAGCGCGAAGTCGTTGTAGGCGCAGGTGTCGGGGTCGGACTCGCCGCGCGCCTGCATGGTGAGCCAGGAGCTGTAGACCAGCGTGCCGGCGCCGACCTGGTCGCCGGCGCTGAGCAGCGAGCCGCCGCGGTTGAACGTGACCCGGGTGCCGAGCGGCAGGGACGCCGCCACGCAGCCGTCGGTGTCGGTGGCCTCGCCGGTGCTGGCGCAGTGGGCGGCCTGACCGACGTAGACGCCGCCCGCAGCGTCGGTGAACACGAAGTTGGCGGTGCACTGCCCGCTGCCCGCGGTGTTGGTCTGCACACCGGGCGTGATGGCAGCGCTGCCGGCCCGGGCCCAGGCGACGGTGCCGTCCGCGGCCTGTGCGGTGGGGGCGGTGACGAGCGCGGCGGCCAGCGCCGTGCTGGCGGTGGCGGCGCCCAGAGCGGCGAGGCGCTTGGTCTTCGTGGCGATCTGCATCGGGGGGACCCTCCTGGTGCGGTCGGCGGTGACGCCGAGAGCCGGTGTCCCCCTGCCCAACGCCACACCCCCCGAACGGGTTACGCCCGCGTAGTCAAATATGACTACGCGGGCGCAGGTCCCGGACGGTGCCGCAGGCTCAGTAGGCGGGCTGGCTCGGGTCGATCTGGTCGACCCAGGCCACCACGCCGCCGCCGACGTGCACGGCGTCGGCGTAGCCGGCGCCCTTCACGATCGCCAGCGTCTCCGCGGAGCGGACGCCGGACTTGCAGTGCATGACGACCTGCTTGTCGGCGGGCAGCTTCTCCAGGGCGGAGCCGTTGAGGAACTCGCCCTTGGGGATGAGCACCGAGCCCGGGATCCGGTTGATCTCGTACTCGTTGGGCTCGCGCACGTCCACCAGGACGAAGTCGCGGGTGCCCTCCTCGCGCTCCTTGAGCATGTGCTCGAGCTGGACGACCGAGATCGTCGAGCCGGCGGCCGCGTCGGCGGCCTCGGTCGAGATGGCGCCGCAGAACGCGTCGTAGTCGATGAGCTCGGTGACCGTCGCGTTCTCGCCGCACAGCGCGCAGTTGGGGTCCCTGCGGACCTTGAGCTTGCGCCACTCGAGCTCGAGGGCGTCGTAGATGACGAGCTTGCCGACGGCCGGGTCACCGATGCCGGTCAGGACCTTGATGGCCTCGTTGACCTGGATCGAGCCGATCTGGGCGCACAGGACGCCGAGCACGCCGCCCTCGGCGCAGCTAGGGACCATGCCCGGCGGCGGGGGCTCGGGGTAGAGGCAGCGGTAGCAGGGCGCGTCGACGCTCTCGCCGCTCTCGTCGGTGGCGTGCGGCCAGAAGACGGACGCCTGGCCGTCGAAGCGGTAGATCGAGCCCCACACGTAGGGGATCTTCAGGAAGTACGCCGCGTCGTTGACCATGTAGCGCGTCGCGAAGTTGTCGGTGCCGTCGACGATGAGGTCGTAGCCCTCGAAGACCTGCATGACGTTGTCGTTGTCGAGGCGCTCCTCGTGCAGCACGACCTCGACGTAGGGGTTGATCTCGGCGATCGACTCCTTGGCCGACTGGGCCTTGGGCTTGTCGATGTCGCTGACGCCGTGGATCACCTGGCGCTGCAGGTTGGACTCGTCGACGGTGTCGAACTCGGCGATGCCGAGCGTGCCGACGCCGGCCGCGGCGAGGTAGAGCAGCGCCGGGCTGCCCAGGCCGCCCGCGCCGATGACCAGCACCTTGGCGTTCTTGAGCCGCTTCTGCCCGCTCATGCCCACGTCGGGGATGATCAGGTGCCGGCTGTAGCGACGGACCTCGTCGATGGTCAGCTCGTCAGCTGGCTCGACCAGCGCGGGAAAGCTCACGGGGTTACTCCTCGATGCGGGTGGTGGGGATGCTCTCGGCCCAACGCCGGGGCCTCCTGCCATGTTCCCTCGCCGGTGGTCGGCCGGGCCGACGGCGTCCCGTCATCCGGACCAGGTGCCAACGAGTAGGCTCCCAGCGTCAGCAGGGACCGATGTCCGGAGCACCAGCAGCACGAGGGAGCACACGGTGAGCGCAGGGCAGTACGACGTGGACGCACCCCGCCCGCGCGGTGCCCGGATGCCGCGACGCGAGCGTCGTGCGCAGCTGCTGTCGTCGGCCCTCGAGGTGTTCGTGGCCCAGGGCTACCACGCGGCGGCCATGGACGACATCGCCGAGCGCGCCGGCGTCTCCAAGCCCGTGCTCTACCAGCACTTCCCCGGCAAGCTCGACCTCTACCTCGCGCTGCTCGACGTCTCCTGCGACCAGATCATCGACAACTGCCGCGTCGCGCTGGAGTCGACGCAGGACAACAAGCTGCGCGTGGGCGCAGCCGTCGACGCGTTCTTCGAGTACGTCGCCAACGACACCGGCGCCTTCCGGCTGGTCTTCGAGTCCGACCTCACCAACGAGCCGGCCGTGCGCGAGCACGTCGACCGCGTGACCACCGAGTGCGCCACCCTGATCGCCCACGTCATCCACGACGACACCGGCCTGCCCGACGCGGCCTCCAAGCTGCTGGCCGTGTCGCTGGTGGGAATGGCCCAGGTGAGCGCGCGGTTCTGGCTCAGCGAGGCCGGCGACATCGGCCGCACCGACGCGGCCGCCCTGGTGTCCGCCCTCGCCTGGCGCGGCATCCGCGGCTACCCCAAGACCGACGAGCACTGAGAAGCACGAGCAGAAGGAGACGACCTGTGGAGGTCAAGATCGGCGTTCAGTACGCATCCCGCGAGTTGGTCGTGGAGACCGACGAGACCGCGGAGGTGGTCGAGAAGCTGGTCGCCGACGCCCTGTCCGGCGACGGCGTCTTCGCCCTCGACGACACCAAGGGCCGCCGCATCATCGTCCCCGGCGCCAAGATCGCCTACGTCGAGCTCGGCCGCGCCACCGGCGGCCACGTCGGCTTCCGCAGCTAGGGCGCGCCGCGCCCCCAGGGCACGTCCGGACCCCGTGAGGACCCTCACGCGGGTGACTTCGACGACCCGGGGTACCGCCTTCCGTTAGACAAACCAACGGAAGGCACCACCATGCTCGGAACGATCATCGTCACCCTCGTCGCCGGAACGATCATCGGGCTCCTCGGGAAGTTCGTGGCCCCCGGGGACCGCGACAACATCCCGCTCTGGCTCACGATCCTGTGCGGCATCGCGGGCTGCCTCATCGGCAGCTACCTGTACGCCGGACTCTTCGACTGCAGCGACATGAACGACTGCACCAACGGCGTCGACTGGTGGCGCCACGTGTGGCAGGTCGGCGTCGCGGCGCTCCTCGTCGTGATCGCCGCCACCGTCACCGGCCGCCGCAGGACCGCTCACCGCTGAGCTGACCGGACCGCTGGTCGAGCAGCGAGCAGCCAGCGAGCGCACGTCGAGACCCGGTAGGACGAGAGACCGCCCGATCCGGTGGTCGTTCGGCTCACCGGGTCTCGACGCGCCGGACGACCTCCCTCAGCTGGCGAGGCCGAGGTCGGCCATGCGCTCGGCGTGGCGCTCGGTGAGGCGGGTGAACATCCGCCCGATGCTCGCCAGGTCGAGGCCGGGTCGGTCGACCCCGCCGGCAAGCAGGGCGGTGAGGGCGTCGCGCTCGGCGGCGACGCGCTGCGCCTGGATCAGCGCCTCCCCCATGAGCCGGCGCCCCCAGAGGGCGAGCCGGCCGCCGAGGCGGTGGTCCGCCACGATCGCCTCGCGCACCCGGTCGACCACGAACGCCGAGTTGCCGGCGGTGTCGACCGAGGACACGACCAGGTCGCGGGTGTCGGGGTCGAGGTAGGCCGCGATCTCGCGGTAGAAGTCGTTGGCCAGCCCGTCACCGACGTAGGCCTTGACCAGGCCCTCGTACCAGTCGGCCGGCGCGGTGTGGGCGTGGAAGAGGTCGATCGCCCCGCGGAACGGCGCCATCGCGGCGAACGGGTCCGCGCCCAGCTCGGTGATGCGGTCGCGCAGCAGCGCCACCTTGCGCAGCTCGGTCGACGCCATCTCGGCCAGCTCGAGCTTGTCCTGCAGGCTGGGAGCCAGCTTGGAGTCCTCGGCGAGCCTCTCGAACGCCGAGATCTCGCCGTAGGCGATGACGCCCAGCAGGTCGACCACCGCCTCGCGGTAGACCGGGTCGGCGAACGCCACCGAGAGCTCGGGGTCGGTCGGCTCGACCGGAGATGCGGGCATGGCCGCACCCTACCGATAGACTGGGGGCACTTGTGCCGCCACAGGCGGCCCGTATGTGCGCGGCTACGTGTGAATTAGCCGCAACCGACATCGACTCGGCTGACCGGCTGATCCCACACGAAAGCGAAAGACACTGACTTCCACCACCTTCCGCGAGCTCGGCGTCCTGCCCGAGATCTGCGACGCCCTCGAGCGCGCCGGCATCACCACCCCGTTCGCCATCCAGGAGATGACGCTGTCGGTGGCCCTGATGGGCACCGACCTCATCGGCCAGGCCCGCACGGGCACCGGCAAGACCCTCGCCTTCGGCATCCCGGTGCTGCAGCGCAGCGTCGTGTCGACCGACCCGGCCTACGCCGACCTGCCCCAGGGCAAGCCGCAGGCGCTGATCGTGGCCCCGACGCGTGAGCTCGCGCTCCAGGTCTCCAACGACCTGCACCTCGCCAGCAAGGACCTCGGCCTGCGGGTCCTGACCGTCTACGGCGGCGTCGGCTACGACACCCAGCTCGACACCCTCGAGTCCGGCGTCGACATCGTCGTCGGCACGCCGGGGCGCCTGATCGACCTCGCCAACCGCAAGGCCCTCGACCTGTCCCACGTGCACGCCGTCGTGCTCGACGAGGCCGACGAGATGCTCGACCTGGGCTTCCTGCCCGACGTCCAGCGCCTGCTGGGCATGACCCCCGAGACCCGGCAGACGATGCTGTTCTCGGCCACCATGCCCGCCGCGATCGTGGCGCTGGCCCGCACCCACATGCGCCACCCGATGAACATCCGCGCGGAGTCGTCCTACGACACCACGATGGTGCCCGCGACCGCGCAGTTCATCTACCAGGCCCACGACCTCGACAAGCCCGAGATCATCGGCCGCGTCCTGCAGGCCGAGGACGCCGGCAAGATCATCGTCTTCACCCGCACCAAGCGCCAGGCCCAGCGCGTCGCCGATGACCTGGCCGAGCGCGGCTTCAGCGCCAGCCCCCTGCACGGTGACATGGCGCAGGTGGCGCGTGAGAAGGCGCTGGCCAAGTTCCGCGAGGACAAGATCCGCGTGCTCGTCGCCACCGACGTCGCCGCCCGCGGCATCGACGTCGCCGGCGTCTCCCACGTCATCAACTACACCTGCCCCGAGGACGACAAGACCTACGTCCACCGGATCGGCCGCACCGGCCGCGCCGGCGCCTCCGGCATCGCGATCACCTTCGTCGACTGGGCGGACCTGCACCGCTGGAAGATGATCAACAAGACGCTGGACCTGCCCTTCGAGGAGCCGCAGGAGACCTACTCCACCTCCGAGCACCTCTACCACGACCAGGGCATCGCCCCGGGCACGAAGGGCCGCATCGTCGACCCCGCCCCCGTGGAGCGCAAGCCCCGCGAGGACCGCGGAGACCGCGGCGGCGACCGCCGTGGCAGCGGCGAGCGTCCCCCGCGCAACCGCGACCGTGACCGCAGCCGGACCCGCACCCGCAGCGGCGCGGCCGCCTCGGGTGAGGCGACCACGACCACCGAGGCCCCCGCGTCGCCTGCCGGCACGTCCGACGCCCCCGCGGGCGAGGGCGCCCCGCGCAGCCGCAACCGTCGTCGCCGTTCGCGCGGCGGCGGTGGCGGCACCGGTGGCGACACCACCCCGCAGCCCGTCTGAGCCCCTCACCCCTCGAGTTCCGGGAGTCCCCGATGGCCACCTATGACGCCAACCTCCAGGCCGCGGTCGACGCGACCTCGATCGCCAAGTCCAGCGGCGAGACCGACCTGGCGACCTACCTGCGCGAGCAGCTCGCGGAGCGGGAGATCGAGACCGAGGACGAGGCGTGGGTCGAGCACATCATCGCCAAGATCCACGAGGACCCGAACTTCATGATCGACCGCGAGCCCGACGACTACGAGCGTCCCGAGCCGCAGCTCCCCCGCTGACCGGGCGCCGCTGATGCGGGGGGCCCGCTTGACGGCGGTCTGGATGTGGCTGCCGCCGGCGGTCACGGCGGGCCTGGTGTGGTGGGTCTACCGCACGGTCCACGACGAGGAGTACAGCAGCCGCTCGGCGGCCGAGGCGGTCATCGCGGGGATCGCGATGAGCACGCCGTTCGTCTTCCTGATGTGCGTCGAGCTCGCCCTGGCGGCGCTCACCGCGTACGTCGACACCTACCGGGAGCGGACCTGGTGCCTGGCGGTGGCGACGCTCGTCGCGGTGCTGACGCTGGCCTCCGTGCTGTGGTTCCTGCGCCACGGCCTGTCCGCGAGCGGCGCCGGCCTCCTCGTGACGCTGTCGCTGCTGCCCCTCGCACCCGCCTGGCTGGCGCACGCCCGGGATCCCGCGGCGCCCTGAGGGCTCGTGGTACTGCCTCACCCGACCTGGGTCAGGGGCAGTCGGGCCCGGATCGGCAGGTCGCCCTGCACTCCGTCCCCCGTCAACGAGAGGACCTGGTCCAGGACGAGCTCGCGCGGCGCCGCGTCGGCGGCGACCCGGAAGACGACCCGGCCCACGGAGTCGCCGCTCGATGAGGCCTTCAGTCCCTCGCGACGGACCGGCTCGGCGCCGTCCAGCGTGACGGCGACGGCGCTCGACCGGTTCGGGAACCAGGTGTCGCCGGCGGCGTTCACCACGGTGCTCGCGCCGAAGAGCTGGAGGCGGACGCCGGCCCACAGCGTGCCCTCATCGGCCCAGCCGAGTGTGGTGTCGTAGGGGTAGAGCGTGAGGTTGCTGGCGGTGAAGGTCGCCCGTCCCGGACGCCTCGGCGAGTCGGGGTCCGCGGCGACGAACGCGCACGAGCTCGGTACCTCGGAGCAGCCGGAGGTGAAGTTGAGGTTGCCGTCGTACAGCGCCTGGGCGACCCCGGCGTCGATCTCGCCCGACTCGACGGCGGCGGTCTGGGTCAGGCCGTCGTACTCGACCTCGACCCTGAGGTCCTCGGCGCCCGGCCGCCCCTCGATGCCGACGGCGACCGAGGTCGGGTCGTTGGCGCGGATGGCGCTGCTGGAGTCTCCGATCACGATCGATGCCAGGTCCACCCGCTGGTCGCCCGCGACCAGCCGGACCTCGATCGGGTTCGGGTCGTCCTCCCGGGCGAACCCGCCGAGGGCCTGGACCCGCCAGCTGACGGGAACCAGGCTGCCGTCATCGGGGGCGGCCAGGTCCTGCTGGTCGTCCCACTCCGGGTCGTCGTACTCGATCTCCATGAGCTCGTGGCCGAGGGTCTCGACGGGAGCCCCGACCTGCACCGTGACCTGGCTGCCGGGCAGCTGCACCGTCACGGCGTGACCGTAGGCATCCGTGCGCAGCGGCAGCTGCTCGCCCACGTCGGCGGTGACCGTCGGCCCGCCGGCGGCGGCGCGCCAGACCATGATGCCGAGGACCAGGACGGCCACGGCGAGCCCCACCGCCAGCAGCAGGGACAGCGCCCGGAGGCGGTCGCTGCGACGGGGGTCGGTGCGGGAGGTGGTCGTCGTCATGAGAGGTCTCCGCCCGAGATGGTCCACTGGAAGTGCAACGGCCGCCGCTCCTGGACGAACGGCTCGCCGTCGATGGCCTGTCCCTCGTAGTCGAAGGTGAGGCCGGGAGTCGGCTCCCCCACCGCGACGTCGAAGACGAACTGGTCGGGGTCGTCGGGGTCCGAGATGCTCAAGAACCCCGCATTGAGGTCGTTGACGTTCGCGGCCGGACGGAGCGGTTCCGCGTCGCCGAGGAGTGCCGAGAACTGCAGGTCGTCGTCCCAGAACGTCGCGGCGTCACCGCGTCCGCTGACCAGGGACAGGCGGCGGGGGCGGACGACGTGCACCACGAGGAACTCGCGGCCCTCATCGGCCCAGCCCAGCCCGTCGACGTACGGCGTGCGCAGGGTCAGCTGCACGAGGCACTTCAGGCCGGGGCGGTAGTCCACCCTGATCCCGCTGTCGTCGAGACGCTCGGGCGTGCCGCACGGGATCGACGGCATCGCCCGGAGCTCGTCCTGGGAGGGGAGCTCGCCGAGGCGAGCCGCCGGTCCGTTCTCGACGGACCCGTCGGAGGCGTCGACGACCTGGGTCACGCCGTCGACGGTGACGCGCACCTCGAGGTCGCTCGGGTCACCGTCGACGGCCACCCAGACCGCGCCTCCCTGCTGAAGAGGACCGTTGGGGTCGAGGACGAGCCCGTCGCGCCCGGACACGGGATAGTCGCGTCCGTCGGCGCGCAGGACCACCTCGGTCTCCTGCGAGTACGGCCGGCCGATGGAGGACAAGGGGATGATGTAGTCCTCCTCCAGCTTCACCTCGACCCGCACGAAACGGCCACCCTCCGGCGCTCGCACGTTGGCCTCTGCCCCCACCAGGTCGGGCAGCTCCTCGCGCGTGGAGCCGGCCCCGGCCTTCGTCCGCGCCCACGGCAGCAGTACCTCGCCGTAGTGCGGCAGGGCGTCCTCCTCGAACGGCACGTCGAAGAGCTGGCCGACCTCGGCCCGGGGCCGGTCGTCCTCACCGGTGCGCACCACGACCAGCGCGACCGAGAGCCCGAGGACGACCACCGCCAGCACGGCCACGAGCGGCCACAGGCTCCGCGGCTCGGTCCAGGGCGGTGCGGGACGGGCCGGCTCCGTGGGCTCGGTGGGTTCCGCCGCAGCATCCGGCTCGACCGAACTCTCGTGATCCATGGGCAGCACCGTGCCCCGCGTGCGACGCCGCGAAACTCAGTGGCCCAGGGGGTGATCAGGTCGTGACGACGACCGTGGTGCCGAGGGGCGCGAAGTTCCAGAGCCGGATCGCGTCGGAGCGGCGCTGGCGGATGCAGCCGTGGGAGAGCGGGGTGCCGAGCTGCCGGAAGGTCTGGACGCGCTTGCCGTCGTCGACGGGGATGTCGTGGAAGCCGATGGCCGCACCGGCGTCGCCCTCGGTGAACCGGACGAAGTACTTCATGGTGCCGGAGTCGTCGATGCCGACGGCGTCCTCGGAGCGGGAGTAGACCTCGAACGTGCCGGGATCGAGGTTGTCGTAGGCGCTGCCCGAGACCAGGTAGGTGCGGACGACCCGGTCCTCGCCGTCGACGAGCCACACGCGCTGGCGGCTCTCGCTGAAGACGACGCGCTTGCCCTGGCCGGAGCCGGGCGGGAGCGCCTTCTCGCGCGCCTTCGCCTCCGAGCGCACCTCGGTGGCCGATGCGTCGTCGGTGTCGGCGTTGCCGGCGGGCGCGGAGACGGCGTCGGGCTCCTCCAGGGGGCTGGGCGAGGACGTCTGCGCCGGCATCGCCGAGGTGTCGTCGGTCAGGCCGGCGATGTCGCCGACCAGGTCCTGAGGGGTGTCGTCGGCGGTCGAGGGCAGCACCCCGGTGCCTCCGAGGACCGCGATGAGCGTGACCGCCAGGGAGGACCCCAGGATCGCCATCCGCCCGTAGCGGGGCCGGACCGGGGCGCGGTGCCTGCTCACGCGGTCACCGCTTCGCGCGCTTCGGGCGCCGGCTGCGCGTGACGAGGTTGGCGGCGACCTCGCGGTAGGCCTTCGCGCCCTTGCTGGAGCGGCTCGTGGACAGGATCGAGCGGCCGGCGGCGGGCGCCTCCGCGAACTTGATGGTCTTGGGGATCGGGGGCTCCACGACCTCCAGGTCGTAGGTCTCCGAGATCGTCTCCAGCACCGTGCGGGAGTGGGTGGTGCGACCGTCGTAGAGCGTGGGCAGCACGCCCCAGACCGCCAGGTCCTTGTTGGTGAAGCGGCGCACGTCGTGGACGGTGTCGAGCAGCTGGCCGACGCCGCGGTGGGACAGCGTCTCGCACTGCAGCGGGATGAGCACGCCGTCCGCGGCGGTCAGCGCGGCCACCGTGAGGACCCCCAGCGAGGGCGGGCAGTCGAGCAGGACCCAGTCGTAGCCGGCGCCCTTGTCGGCGAGGTCCTCGATCACGCCGCGCACGACATGCTCGCGTCCGGTGCGGGTCAGCAGGTCGGCCTCGGCGCGGGCCAGCTCGATGGTCGCCGGCAGCAGGTCGACGCCGTCCTCGGTCGCCAGGATCACCTCGGTGGGGTCCAGGCCCTTCGTGAGCACCTGGTGGACCGACAGCTCGAGGTCCTCGGGGTCGATGCCCAGCGAGAACGTCAGGCACGCCTGCGGGTCGAGGTCGACGAGCAGCACCTTCTGGCCGAGCTCCGCCAGGGCCGCGCCGATGGAGGCGACCGAGGTCGTCTTGGCGACGCCGCCCTTCTGGTTGGCGACCGCGAGGACGGTGGTGCGCTGCTTGGTCATCGGGGTCCATCATGCCGGACCGGGGCGCGCGGGTGGGGCACCCGGGCGCGGTGCGTCATCGGGTGCCCCCGCACGGCCCGGC
Organism: Nocardioides sp. 503; assembly: GCF_004522095.1. Lineage (GTDB taxonomy): Bacteria > Actinomycetota > Actinomycetes > Propionibacteriales > Nocardioidaceae > Nocardioides. Next base: position 86,216 of record NZ_SPUI01000010.1, on the reverse strand, counting down.
ACCTGCGCCGGGCGGGGCTGTTTTACTGGCGTCATGTCACGCACCGCGCTCGTCACCGGCCCCACCGCCGGCATCGGCCACGCCTTCGCCCACCAGCTCGCCGCCCGCGGCCACGACCTGGTGCTCGTGGCCCGCGACCGGGAGCGCCTGGAGTCCGTGGCCGCCGAGATCACCGAGCGGTACGGCGTGCAGGTCGAGGTGCTGCCGGCCGACCTGGGCGACCGCGACCAGCTGGCGCAGGTCGAGGCGCGGCTGGGCGACCCGGACCGGCCCGTGGACCTGCTGGTCAACAACGCCGGCTTCGGGCTCAAGGGCCGCTTCCTCGACAACGACGTCGACTCCGAGACCGCGATGCTGGAGGTGCTGGTGACCGCGGTCCTGAGGCTGACGCACGCCGCACTCGCCCCGATGGCCGAGCGCGGTCACGGCGGCGTGATCAACGTGTCCAGCGTGGCGGCGTTCCTCCCGCGCGGGACCTACGCGGCGGCCAAGGCGTGGGTCAACAGCTTCAGCGAGTGGGCCGCCAACGAGTACCGCCCGCAGGGCGTGAGCGTGATGGCGCTGTGCCCTGGTTTCACCAAGACCGAGTTCCACGAGCGGATGGACGTCGGGCGCGGCTCGGCGCCGGGCTTCATGTGGCTCGACGCCGACTTCCTGGTGACCAAGGCGCTCAAGGACTTCGACAAGGGCCGGACCTACTCCATCCCGGGCGCGCAGTACCGGACGGTCGTCGCCATGACCAAGCTGGTCCCGACCCGGGCGCTCCAGGCCTACCAGTCGATGGGCCGCCGCTGAGCCCAGGGCCCAGCCCAAGCGCCGAGCGGGCTCAGCCCTCGCCGTTGATGAACGCGCGCACCGCGTCGGCCACCAGCTGCACGGCGATCGCGGAGAGCAGCAGCCCGGCGATCCGGGTCACCAGCAGGACGCCGCTCTCGCGGATCAGCCGCAGGATCGGCAGCGAGTAGCGCATCGCCGCCCACAGGCTGGCGTGGACCAGGACCACGCCGAGAGCGACCGCGACGAACGTGGGGACGCTGTCGACCTCGCGGGTGAAGAGCATCGTGGCCACGATGGCGCCGGGGCCGGCGAGCAGCGGGGTGCCGAGCGGGACCAGCGCCACGTTGGTGCCGACCTGGGCGGTGGGCTCCTTCTCGTTGCCGGTGAGCAGCTCCAGCGCCACCAGGAGCAGCAGCAGCCCGCCGGCGCACTGGAGGGCGGGCAGCGAGATGTGGAGGTACTCCAGGATCTGCTGGCCGAAGAACGCGAAGACCGTGATCACGAAGAACGACACGGCCACCGCCTGCCACGCGGCGCGGCGGGCCGAGGCCGGCGACCGCCCCCCGGTCAGGGACAGGAAGATCGGGACCGTGCCGACGGGGTCCATGATCACGAAGAGGGTCACGAACACCTCGACGAACAGCACGGTGTCCAGGACGCTGCTCACGGGCGCAGGACCTGCGGCGTGGCGCGCCCCGAGCGCTGCGCGGCGGCCGCGGCGAGCTCGAGCAGGCGGGCGTACTCCTCCGGGGCGGTGGTGTTGACGCCGAGGTCGTGGTCGCGCTTGCCCGTGCCGTGGTAGTCGCTGGAGCCGGTGACCACCAGCCCCAGGTTGCGGGCGATCGCGCGCAGCCGGCAGCGGTCGTCGGCGCCGTGGTCCTGGTGGTCGACCTCGAGGCCGGCGAGCCCGGCCTGTGCCAGCGCGGCGATCTCGGCCTCGTCGGGCTGGTCGGGACCGTGCCGGCCCCAGGGGTGCGCGATCACGCTCACTCCCCCGGCCTGCGCGACGACCGCCATGACGTCGAGGAGCGAGGCGGCGTAGCGGTCGACGTAGGCCGGACGGCCGGGGTTGAGCCACTGGCGGAACGCCTCGGTGCGGTCGGACACGACCCCCAGCTCGACGAGCGCGTCGGCGACGTGGGGGCGGCCGGTGGCCGCGGTGCCCGGGGAGACCCGGCGCACGTCCTGGGCCTGGATGGCGATGCCGTGGGTCCGCAGCCGCTCCAGCATCGCGGGCACCCGGGAGTTGCGACCGGCGAGGATCTTGGCCAGCGCCTGCTCGAGCCCGGGGTGCGTGGGGTCGGGCAGGTAGGCCAGCATGTGGACGCCCGCGCCCTGGTGACGGGTGCTGACCTCCATGCCGCGCACCAGCTCGATCCCGACCTCCCGGGCGGTCTCCTCTGCCTCGGCCCAGCCGGTGGCGGTGTCGTGGTCGGTGATCGCCACGACGTCCAGCCCGGCACCGGAGGCGGCGCGCACCAGCTCGGCCGGGGTGTCGGTCCCGTCGCTGGCCCGGGAGTGGGTGTGGAGGTCGATGCGCACCCAAGAAGACTAGGGCGTGAGCGGGCTCACCACGCGGGCGCCGGACCCCCGAAGGGCACCTCCAGCAGCCCCGGACCGACCGAGGAGAGGTCGCGCAGCACCCAGTCGGGTCGCAGCAGCAGCACCGCGGACGCGGGGCGCAGGACCAGCCACAGCCACCGGCCGCCGGCCTCGCCGGCGACGACGGAGCGGTCCCACTCCTGCGAGCCGTCGCTCGTCGACACCGGCCACAGCGACAGCGGCTGGTGGTCGACGCGGATCTTGACCATCGGCGGGCCCTCGCCGACCTCGTCGCCGGGGTCGTCGTGGCGGGTGCCGGCGACCCGGGCGCCCAGGCCGGTCCCGGGCTCCTCGGTCACCACGATCACGTCGACGGGCCCGTCCTGGGCACTGGTGCCGGAGATGCAGCTCATCGTGGCGCGCGTCCGGCCGGGCTCCGCCCCGACGACGGCGAAGTCGGTGACGCTCCAGCCCGGCCCAAGCGGCCAGCAGGTCAGCGTCGGGAAGCCGTCGGCGGCGAGGAGGTGGTCGCCGAACGCGTCGTACGTCGCCTCGTCGGGGCGCCACAGGGGCGCGACCTCGCCGTGGTCGGGGCAGCTCCAGCGGCCGTCCGTGTGGAGCACCGGCGCGGGGCAGCGGGGGCAGCCCGAGGACAGGGACATGGGACCACGGTGGTGGCGAACCGCGGCGCGGTCAAGAGTTCCAGCGCAGGACGACCGGGTTCTCCCGCTCGTGGCCGAGGACCGACACGGTGGCGGTGTCCAACCGGAACAGCCGCCCGTCGACGACCGGCAGCCCGAGCCACCGCGCGGTCAGCACCCGCAGCGAGTGCCCGTGGGCGAAGACCAGGGTCCGGCCCTCGGCGTGCTCGGCGCGCGCCACGATCCGGTCCAGCCGGGCGCCCACCTCGTCGGCGGTCTCGCCGCCGGGACACGGGTGCGTCCACACGGTCCAGTCGGGCACCGTCTCGCGGATCTCGGGGGTGGTCACGCCCTCGTAGTCGCCGTAGGCCCACTCGACGAGGTCCTCGTCGGGCTCGGCGTGCGCGAAGCCGGCCAGCTCCGCCGTGCGCCGGGCCCGCTGGCGCGGGCTGGTCAGCACCAGCGCGAAGTCCTGCTGCGCCAGCGGCTCGGCCAGGGTGCGGGCCAGCTCCTCGCCGTGCGGCAGCAGGGGCAGGTCGGTCACCGACGTGTGGCGACCGTTCTCGCTCCACTCGGTCGGTCCGTGCCGGACCAGCCACAGCTCGTGGGGCATCGGCTCAGGTCTCGGCGAGGACGACGACGCGGTCGCCGTCCTGGACGGTGAAGGTCTGGGACTTCGCGGGGTTGACCACGACACCGAAGCCTGCCACGTCCTCCTCGCCGAGCGACAGGGACCGGTAGCCCAGCGCCGTCTCGCCCCGCGCGGAGGCGCCCGCGACGACGGTGGCGTAGGTGACCTCGAGGCCCGGCTGGACGTACCACTCGGCGGGCCGCAGGTAGATCTCGCTGCCCTCGTCGCCCAGCAGCTGGCCGAACACCGCCTCGAGCCGGCGGTCCTCGGAGAGCTGGGTCACGAGCAGGCTGACGATCTCGCCGCTGACGACCACGTCGTCGACGTGGGCGACCTGGGCCAGCACGCGGTTGCGGTCGTCGAGCATCTCGGTGACGACCGGGGTAGCCGAGCCGATCCGGCCGAGGATGTCGCGCACGTGGAGCAGCGTGACCAGCGTGCGGGCGTCGGCGGCCTGGACGCCGAGGTGGTCGGAGTAGCAGAGCACGATGACCTGGTCGAGGCCGTCGACCACGTGGGTCTCCAGGGTCGCGCGGTCCGTGGTCGAGGCGCCGACCACGGTGACCGCGAGGTGGTCCAGCTCCGGCACGACCGGGGTGCCGAACGACGTGAGGACGGTCAGCGTGGAGCCGGCGGGCGCGTAGTGGTCGAGCTCGCGGAGCACGATCGGGGCGCGCTCGTTCCACCCGATGAGCACGCCGTGGGTCGGCTGCTCCTCGCTGGGGACCGCCGTGCCGAGCGCGGACAGGTCGGGCCGCGTGAGCGTGCGGCCCTCGTGCTCCAGCCCGGCGTCGTCCTCGGCGACGACGACCAGCGTGCGGTTGCCCACGAGCGTGTCCGCGGGCGGGTTGAGGGTCGGGACGCCGTCCTCGATCAGCCCGATGACCGAGGCCTTCTCGAAGGCGAGCACCGCGTCGCCGTAGGTCTGCGCGCCGAGGTCGTGGTGCTCCAGGAAGTAGATCTCGTCGCCGTCGTAGTCGAAGAGCTCGGTGTAGACCGCCGCCGCACCGGACTGGCGCGAGGTCTGCACGACGAGCTTGGCCACGGTCTCGCGGATGTCCAGCAGGACGGTGCGGTCGGCGCCGACCAGGCGGGCGGCCTCGAGGTTGGTGGGGTTGCGGATCTCGGCCACGATGTTGGGGCCGTCGGCTCCCCCGTGGGTCAGCGCGAGCAGCGTCTTGATGACCTCGCTGTCGGGGTCCTCGGAGGTCTCGGGGGCGAGCAGGATGACCGAGCGCGCACTGGTGTGGCTGCTCAGCGCCAGGTCGTCGATGTCCATCGGCGAGCCGGAGCGGCAGATGACGCGAGTGCCGCGCAGGTCGGGGACCTTGGCGGCGACGTCGTCTTCCATGTCCACCTTGTCGCGGTCGGCCAGGATCACGATGACCGGCTTGCGACGGCTCTCGTTGGCCAGCGTCAGCTCGCTGATGATCGTGTAGATCGAGTCCGACCAGCCCAGGATCACCGTGTGGTCCTGCTCCAGGACGATCGAGCGGCCGCGACGCAGGTCGGCCAGCTTGGTGTCGATGCCGGCGGCGATCACGCCGATGAGGGCGCTCACGATGAAGAGGCCGGCGATGGTCAGCGCCAGCATCGTGAGCACGAACCGCCAGGAGCTGGGGTCGTCGCCACCGATCGTCCCCGGGTCCAGCGCGTGCAGCAGGCTGTAGAACATCTCGTGCAGGAAGCCACCCGGCGCATCAGAGTCCGGGCGCAGCCCGAGCACGGTGACGAACACCGAGAACACGACGATCAGCACGACGGTCGCGACGGTGAGCCAGGCGATCAGCGCCGGCGTGCCGCGCGACATGCTGTTGTCGAACCGGTAGCGCAGCCGGTCGCCCAGGTCCGACCGCGGGGTGGTGGTCGTGCGGGTGCCCGACCCCCCCGTCGAGATCGCCTTCGCCGTGCGCGCGCGCAGCTGCTGTCCGGTCCGTGCCATCCGCCACCCCCTGTGTCTCGGTGCCGGAGGAACCGGCGCGCCATCGTCGCGCAGATCGGGGGGCCGGGGAGGTGCTTTGACGACACTCGCGGCGCGTCGCTTGTCACATGGATACTCGGTATGCATACTCCGTATCCATGAGCATCCCCCACGGTCTCCTCGCCCTGCTGCGGCACGGCCCCATGTACGGCTACCAGCTCCGCGCGGAGTTCGAGCACGCCACCGGGTCCACCTGGCCCCTCAACATCGGCCAGGTCTACTCCACGCTCACCCGGCTGGAGCGCGACGGGCTGATCGAGCCCCAGGCCACCGACGACGAGGGTCGTCAGCGCTACGCGCTCACCGCTGCGGGGGTGAGCACCCTCGGCGAGTGGTTCGCCAAGCCGGTCACGCACGCGGACCGGCCGCGCGACGAGCTGGCGATCAAGCTCGCGCTGGCTTCCACGACCCCGGGCCTCGACGTGCAGGCCATCGTCCAGACGCAGCGCGTGGCGACGATGCGCCGCCTGCAGGACCTCACCCGGCTCAAGCAGGAGCCGGGCGACGACGCCGGGCTCGCCTGGTCACTCGTGCTGGACCACCTCCGGTTCTCCGCGGAGGCCGAGCTGCGCTGGCTCGACCACTGCGAGGGCGCCCTGCTCAAGGCGGCCGCCTCCGGGCGCACCCGTCCTCCCGTCGTCGAGGACGACGCCGCGCTCGAGTCGACCGAGGAGCGCGCCCGATGAACGCCCTCGACCTGCTCCACGTGGACCGCATCCACGGCCACGGCAACGCCGCCGTGCACGCGCTGCGCGGACTGACCATCCACGTGGCGGCCGGCGAGCTCGTCGCGGTGATGGGTCCCAGCGGCTCCGGCAAGTCGACCTTGCTCAACCTCGCCGGCGGGCTCGACCGGGCCACCGCCGGCAGCGTCAAGGTCGACGGCGTCGAGCTCGGCGACCTCAGTCCCAAGGAGCTGGCGCGGCTGCGACGGCACAAGGTCGGCTACGTCTTCCAGGACCTGAACCTGATCCCGTCGCTCACCGCGGCCGAGAACGTCTCGCTGCCCCTCGAGCTGGACGGCGTACGGCGACGTCCCGCGCGCGCCTCGGCGGAGGCGGCGCTGGCCGAGGTGGGCCTGGCCGAGCTGGCCGACCGGCTGCCGGCGGACATGTCCGGCGGGCAGCAGCAGCGGGTGGCGATCGCCCGCGCGGTGGTCGGCGAGCGCTCGTTGATCCTCGCCGACGAGCCCACCGGGGCCCTCGACTCCGAGACCGGCGAGCAGGTCATGCGGCTGCTGCGGGACCGGTGCGCCGCCGGGGTGGCGACGCTCCTGGTGACCCACGATGCGGCCCATGCCGCCTGGGCCGACCGGATCGTGTTCCTGCGCGACGGCGCCGCGGTGGACGACACCGGCGCGCGGCCGGCCGCCGAGTCCCTCCTGACGGGCGCGTGATGGCCCGGCTGGCGCGCTGGCGCCCCGCCCTGCGCATGGCCTGGCGCGACCTCGTGCAGCACCCGTTGCGCACCGTCGTCGTGACCGTGCTCGTCGCGCTCCCCGTGGCGGTGGCCGTCGTGGTCTCGACGGTGACCGCCACGACCGACTACTACTCCCCCAACACGACGGCCCGCTTCCTGGGCGCCGCCGACGCCGCGCTCGAGGTCACCCCGCACCCGCGCGTGCGGGTGCGGACGATGGACCGCGGTCGGTACGTCGAGTGGAGCGCCCCGCCCCGTGCCCAGGACGTCGAGCGCGACGCGACCGGGGTCGACGTCGCCGCGCTGCTTCCCGAGGGCTCGCGGGTGACCCGCATCGGTGACGTCACCGTGCCGCTGGCGATCGGCGGTCGGCTGGCCGCCGACGTCCTCGACCTCGACGACCCGCTGACGCGGGGCCTGGCGACGCTGGAGTCGGGGCGGGCTCCCGCCTCCGAGGACGAGGTGGCGGTCAGCCGGCTCCTCGCCGACGAGCTGGGCCTGGTCGACGACGGCACCCTCGCCGACGACGCCGCCCTGCGGACCACCCGCGGCGACCTCGCCGTCGTCGGCGTCCTCGAGCCGGACCCGGACCGTTTCAGCGACTCCTCACCCCTGGTGCTGGCACCCGTGCGGCTCGACGGTCGCACGGACGCGCTGCCCTCGGTGCGCTACCTGGTCGACCTGCCGGAGCTCACGAGCAAGGAGAGCCGGGCGCTGCAGGCGGAGCTGGCCGACCACGGGATCTCGGCGCAGCTGCGTGACGCCACGGCGCACCCTGACGCCTGGGGGCTCGAGCAGCCGCTGCCGTCGCCCGTCGACCCTGCCGCCGTGGCCACCGGGGCGCTGGTCATCGGGCTCGGCCTGGTCGAGGTGCTGGTCCTCGTCGGCTCCGCCTTCGCCGTCGGCGCTCGTCGCCAGAGCCGCACCCTCGGCCTGGTGATGGCCTCCGGCGGCACCCCGTCCGACGTACGACGCACGGTGCTGGCCCAAGGCGTGTGGATCGGGGTCGGGGCCGCGGTGCTCGGCACCGGCGCCGGTCTGCTCGCCCTGCTGGTGGGCCGCGGCCCGATCGCGTCCCTGGCCGGCCAGAGGCTGCAGGACTACTCGTTCTCGGTGGGCACGCTCGTCGCCGTCGCGCTGCTAGGCGTGGCGTCCGCGGTCGCGGCGGCAGCCATCCCCGCCTGGGGCGTCGGTCGGATGACCGCGTCGGAGTCCCTCGACGGCCACATCGCGGCCGGTTCCCGCCGGCGTCGAGGCGGCCGGCTGCGCGGTCCCTCGCTGGCACTCATGACCACGGGCGTGGTCGGGCTCGTGCTGAGCGGCTGGTGGATCTCGCGCGCGTTCGCCCCGGACGTGGCGTCGCCGTCGACGATGCCGGTGGTGGCGGGCGCCCTGAGCGCGCTGGTGCTCCTCGTCGGGGTGGTCCTGGCGACGCCGTTCGCGGTCGACCTCCTCGGGGCACGCACCGACCGGGGCTGGCTGCCGTGGCGCCTGGCCGTGCGCGACGTCGCGCGGCACCGTGGCCGCACGACCGCGGCCGTGCTCGGCATCGGCATCGTCGTGACCGGGGCCGTCTTCGCCGGCTTCGGGGTCTCCGCCAACGCGGCGCTGCAGGAGGTCGACGAGCCGCTGGTGCCCTCCGGCACCGCCGAGCTCTACCTCTCGCCCGGCCAGCTCCGCGACCCCGAGACCCTCGCCCGGGTGCGCACGGCTGCCGCCGAGATCGTGGGCGCGGACGGCATCGTCGTCGCCCAGGAGGCGCGCCTCGGACGCCGCCCGGTGGGCGACCACCGGGGCGGCACCTACCAGATCGTGGACGACGAGTTCCTCGAGGCGATGGGACTGCCGGACTCCGCCCAACGAGACCTCGCCGACGGCAAGGCCCTGGTGGTGGGGCCGAGCTCGCTGCGCGAGGGTCAGGTGCGGATCGTGGCCGGACCGCGCCGCGACCGCGTGCTCGACGAGCGGATCCCCGCCGTGCGGGTCCGGCCGGGCTTCCTCGCGATGCCGAGCTCGGTGTGGATCTCCCCGGAGACCGCGGCCGGGCTCGGGCTGCGGGGCGCGCCGACGAGCGCCTTCCTGCACGCCGACCACGAGCTCGACCGGGAGTCGCTGGACCGGCTGGCGTTCTACGGGATCTACGCCGACGGGGACGAGCCGCAGGGCCCCGTCGACCCCCGCCTGGTGCTGGGGGGCGCCGGGGGCGTCCTGCTCGCGACCTGCCTGGTCGTCGGGATGATCGTGGCTCTCTCCGCCTCCGAGGGCCGCGGCGACGCAGCCACCCTGGCGGCGGTCGGCGCGCCGCCCTGGACACGGCGCGCCACGAGCGCCGGCCAGGCGCTGGCGATCGGCTGCCTCGGCGCCGGTCTCGGGCTGCTGCTCGGCTCGGCCGGAGGCGCGAGCCTGCTGCAGCTGGTCGGCACCCCGGGGACCCCGGTGCCCTGGGCCGGCCTGGCTGTCGTCGTGGTCGGTGTGCCGCTGCTCTCGACGGCCGTGGGCTGGCTCGTCACGCCGACCCGACTCTCCCTGACGAGGCGGACCGGGTGAGGCCCACGTGACGGCCGGGTGCAGCCTCTCGCGGTCCCTCCCGTGCCACTATCACCGCGTGGACCTTCGCGCTTCCCGGCTCGCCGTCGCCGCCGCCTTCCTGAGCCAGGGGCTGGTCTTCATCAGCCTGACCACGCGGCTGCCCGACTACCAGGACACCTGGGACCTCTCCGAGCTGCAGATCTCCCTGCTGCTGCTGATGATCGTGCTGCTGGCGGGCGTCGGCTCCGTCGTCGCCGAGCAGCTCGCTCGTGGACGCGACTCCGCGTCCCTGCTGCGCCTCGGCCTCGGGATCACGGTCGTCGCGGTGCCGATCCTGATGCTGGCGCCGGTCGTGGGCGCGTTCGTGGCCGGCCTGGCGGCGTACGGGGTGGCGCTGGGGATCGTCGACGCCACCACCAACATGCAGGCGGTGGCGGTGGAGCACGAGTACGGGCGACCGATCCTGCCGTCCTTCCACGGCGCGTGGACGCTCGGCGGCATCGTGGGTGCGGCGCTGACGCTGGCCACGTCGAGGCTGCCGGTCGAGGTGGGCGCCGTGGCGGCGATCGTGCCGCTGCTGGTGCTCTTCGGGCCGCTGCTGCCCCGCGTGGGTGACCCGCTGGCCGCGGCGGCCTCGGCCGCCGGACCGGTGCCGTGGCGGCCGATCCTCCTGGTGGGGCTGGGGATGGTGCTCTTCTACATGGTCGACACCGCCGCGCAGACCTGGGGCTCGCTCTACCTCGACAACGTGATCGACACCCCCGAGGACCTGGTGGCGCTCGCGACCCTGCCCTACCTGGTGGCCAGCCTCGCGCTACGGCTCGGCGGCGACCGGCTGGTGGCGTCGTACGGCGCGGTGTCGGTGATCCGCGTGGGTGCGGTCGTCTCGGCGCTGTCGCTGGCGGCCGTGGTGTTCGCGCCCACCTGGCCGGTCGCGGTGCTGGGCTTCACGGTGCTCGGCGCAGGGGTGGCGGTCATCGCCCCGCTGTCCTACTCCGCCGCGGCCCGCATCGCCGGCGAGGGCCTCGACCCGCTCACCCGCCAGGCCCGGGTGGACGCGGTCATCGGGCGCTTCAACCAGTTCAACTACCTCGGCGCGCTCCTGGGCGCGGTCCTCGTCGGCGCCGTCGGCCAGGACAACCTGCGCATCGGCTTCGCCGTACCGATGGTCCTCGTCCTGGCCCTGCTCCCCCTCGCCCGCGCGTTCGCGCCCGCTGCCGTGAGTGCCTCAGCCGCTGCGCGCTGACGCGGTCAGGCCTCCGCGGCCCCCGGCCAGTTCTTGTCGGGCTGCGGGACGGGGCGGCCGGGCTGCTCGCCGCCGCGGGCGGTGAGGTAGCTGTCCTTGGGGACCATCACCTTGCGGCGGAAGATGCACACGACCTTGCCGTCCTGGTTGTAGCCGATGGTCTCGACGTGGACGACGCCGCGGTCATCCTTCGACTTCGACTCCCACTTGTCGAGCACGGTGGTCTCGCCGTAGAGCGTGTCGCCGTGGAAGGTCGGGGCGACGTGGCGCAGCGACTCGATCTCCAGGTTGGCGATCGCCTTGCCGGAGATGTCCGGCACGGACATGCCGAGCAGGATCGAGTAGACGTAGTTGCCGACCACGACGTTCTTGCCGAACTGCGTGGTCGACTCCGCGTAGTTGCTGTCGAGGTGCAGCGGGTGGTGGTTCATGGTGAGCAGGCAGAACATGTGGTCGTCGAACTCGGTGACCGTCTTGCCGGGCCAGTGCTTGTAGGTGGCACCGACCTCGAACTCCTCATAGCTGCGACCGAACTGCACCTGCACTCCTCGGGCTCGACGACGTCGGCCCGATTCTGTCAGGAGACCGCCTCAGCCGCGTACGGCGGTCAGGACCCGCCGCCGCCCGCCTTGCGGCGGTGCACCTTGGGGCCACCGCCCACGACCTCGGAGCCGTGCGCCTTCTCCGGCGTCGGGCCGTCCTGGTGGACGCCCTTCTCCTTGTCGTTCTTCCGCTGCAGGGCCTCGCGCATCTTGGCCTTGATGTCCTCGTTGCTGCTCGCCTCGGTCATGGCACCACCATGGCACGCGGCTCCACGCGCGTCGACCGGTTAGCTTCGCCGGATGCAACCGTCCCGCACCCCGGCGCGTCGGATCCCCATGAAGCGCACCCTGGCCGTCCTCGCAGTCCTGGCCGTCCCCCTCCCCCTCGTCGCCGCCTGCGGCTCCGACGACGGCGAGCAGACCGCCTCGGACCCCACCTCCCAGGAGCCGACGGAGCCGCCCGCGGCCCCTCCGACGGTCGGCACCTACCCGGAGTTCGCGCCCGAGGACTACACCTTCGAGCTCGTCACCACCTGCTTCTGCCCCGACGCGGGCGCGCCGATGCTGATGACGGTGGTCGACGGCGAGGTCACCGAGGCGGTCTACACGCGCGCCGGCCGCGGCCTGCCGGACGGCACCCCGGTCCCCCGGGGCCGCTGGAGGACCATCGACGAGGTCATCGCCGCCGCCAACGACACCGACGCCGAGAAGGTCGAGGTGGACTGGCCGGCGGGCCAGGACTACCCGAGCTCGGTCAGCGTCGACACCAGCACCCGCATCGCCGACGAGGAGGTCGCCTACACCGTCTCTGACGTCGTGGTCGGCTAGCTGCGCCGGGCGGGCCCGGGGTTCGCTGCTCGCGACTACTCGACGCGCGTAGGCACGCCGTGGCCGACGGACGTGCCGACGAAGCGGCGCTCCCCGCCCGGCCAGGTCTCCAGCACGACCAGGAACTCGTGGTCGCTCTCGGGAGTGCGGCGCGTCGGCTCGAGGAACAGGTGCGCGAAGGGCGCGGACGGCGTCGCCCGCTCCCCCAGCGCGTCGACGAGGCCGCGCACGCGGTCCTGCTCCTCGCGACCGAGGTACTGCCACATCACGCTGTGCCACAGCACGGTGGTCGCCCCCTCGGCCAGCGTCAGGCCGGCCACCAGGTCACCCGCACCCTCTCGCCGTACGACGGTCGGGTGGCGGTCGGCGAGGGCGAAGGCGCCCCGCAGCCGCTCGAGTCGGTGGGTCTGGTCGGGCCAGACGTAGGCCGTCAGGACCAGCCGGCCCTCGGTCGTGCTCACGTCCACCGGCATCACGTCGCTGCCCACCCGCTCGACGATCCGGGGCGGCTCGCGCAGCGGCGGCTCCCCGGTCCAGGCCGGGTCGAGCACCACCGGTGAGTCCTCGGGACCCACGGACCCCGCGGGAGTGACGTAGCGGAAGTGGTCGGCCAGCAGGTTGAGGCCACCGGACGAGCCGATCTCGACCAGCCGCACGGGGTGCGCCCAGGGCAGCGCGAGCAGGCCGGCCATCAGCGCGGTGGCGCGGCCCACCTCGTTGGTCTGCGGCGGGCGGTCCAGCCACTCACGCACGGCGTCCGGCTCGTCCTCGAGGAGCTGGCGCAGGGCGAGCCACCCGGCCTCGGGCTCCCACGTGCCCCCGACGCTCGGGTAGTACGTCGCCAGCGCGCCCGCACGGCGCTCCAGCACCAGCCGGTGCACGCTGCCCAGGAGCCGCAGGGCCAGCGCGGACGGGCCCGGATCGTCCTCGTGGCCGGCTAGCACCACGGCCGTGGGGCCGCCGGCAGCCGCATCGTCCGCGAGCCGCTCGCACAGCTCGGCGTACATCGGCGAGCCGAGGTGCGCGCAGGCGGGTGCCTGGCGACGCAGCGCGGTCTCGAGGTCCATCAGCGGCGAGACGTCACTCGTCCCGCCACTCCTCGCTGTCGATGCCGAGGTCGTCGGCGTAGACCGGCGGGACGAGCCAGCGACCCGACGTGGTGCGCAGGCCGCCCGAGCCGCCCCACGAGAAGCCGTGGGCGTGGTCGCGCCACTTCATGCCCCAGTTGTCGGCGTACTTGCGGTAGAGGCCGTTGCTGAAGACGCGGAGGATCAGCTCGTCGCCGTACTGGCCGCCGTTCTGGTAGTTGCTGGAGCCGGTGACGACCATCTTGCGGCCCGGGTTGCCGTCGTAGTTGCCGTTGACGAGCAGGATCTTCTCGTGGCTGTAGAGGTCGACCTCGCTGTCCTCGTCGGTGTCGAAGCCGGTGCTGCGCGTCGGCATCAGCCCACGCTTGGTGCGGCTCGCGAAGACGTTGCGGGTCTGCGCGCCGGCGTAGCCGACCATGACCTTGACGTCGCAGCCCTGGGCGTAGAGGTCGCGGAACTTGTTGGCGATCATCCGGCCACGGTCGCCGTCCCAGGCGTGCATGTTGACCCGGACGATCGTGCGGCCGCTGTCGGTCTTGGCGCCGGTGCACTTGATCGGGGCGAGCAGCCGGGAGATGGGGTCGCGGTTGACGGTGTACTTCGTCCGCTTGGTCGCGGCACCGTTGCGCGGGAACGGCAGCACGTAGAGGTGGTAGCGGCCGAACTCCTTGCTGATGTAGGCCGGCTTGGCGAGGCGGTCGCGCTTCATCTCGCGGAACACGCCATAGAGGGTGTCGTAGAGCCTCGGCGAGGTGTTGACCGTCAGCAGGTCGTTCCACTGGTTCTCGGAGCCGTTGAGCTTCATGTTGAGCGAGCCCAGCATCACGACGTTCTTGGCCGTGCCGGTGTGCGAGAAGAGCACGAACTTGCTGTGGTTGACGTCGCCCTGCCCGCGGCAGCTCGCCTTGCACTGGTAGAACCAGCTCTTGCGCCAGCGCTTCTTGCCGAGGTACTTGCGCAGCTTGGACTGCGCGCCCGGCGTCTCGTGGCCGTTGACGATGACCTGGACGTGGACCTTGCGCTTGCGCTTGGCATCGATGAGCGCGTCCGCGACCGGCATCCGGTCGAAGGAGAACATCGACATCTTGATCGTCGAGCGCGGCTTGGCGTGACGGATCGCCTCGATGATCTGCTGCTCGAGGCGGAACTGCCGCTCACCGCCGACGCGGGGGGTGTTGAACTTGACGCCCGGGGTGGGGGTGTAGCGCTTGGCGGCCTTGGCGGCGGCGGGCGCGCCGGCAGCCTCGACGGGCGCGGCGCCCGGGGCCAGCACGGCTCCCGAGAGCGCGACGGCGCTCACGAGGAGCAGCGCGAGGCGGGTACGGCGAGCCGTCCGGCCGCGTGGGAGGGACCGAGAGGGGCGGGGGAAGTTCACCTGAGACACAGCCAGAACTTACCTGAGGACACCTCGGATTTTACGATTAGCGGCTCAGTCGCCGCGTCGGCGCCGCAGCACCCGCGCCGCCCGGCGCACGGGTGACGGGAGAGCCGGTCCCCCAGACTCCCGCACCCGGTCGCGCTCGACGGTGAGCTCGCGCACGTCCTCGAGGAGGCCCGCGACGACCTGCGCGGCGGCGTCGAGCAGCTCCGCGTCGGTGACCGAGCCGAGGGCGCGCCCTGCGGGCACCTCGTCGGGCACCAGCAGCGTCTCCACGTCGCCCACGACCTCGTAGCCGCGGTCGGCGATCAGGTCGACGGCGCGGCGGCTGCGGCGCCGGCAGTCGGCGAGCAGGTCGTCGTCCAAGGCGAAGCGCTCCCCCGCCTGGTCGGCGAGGTGGCCCTCGGCGAGGTGGCCACGGATCCATCGCCCCCGGTCGAGCGCGGAGGAGAAGCTGCCGAGGTGGGCGTTGACCCGGCGCAGCAGCTCGACCTGGACCGCGCCCAGCGACGGGTTGGCGGCCTCCGCGGGGACCGGGTAGTCCCCGCTGAGGCCGAGCACGCCGGCGAGGTTGCGCCAGTGGCGGTCCGGCGGCTCGGTGCGGGGCGGGACCGGCAGCACGTGCAGGCGCTCGGGAGGTACGACGTCGCCCCAGCGCTCCAGCACCCCCGCGAGGTCCCAGGTGCGCCACCCGAACTCCGAGCGGGTGTCGGCGGCCGCGGCGCGAGGCAGGTCGGTCTCGCTGCCGTTCTTGACCATCTCCTGCCAGCCGGCCGCGAGCATGCCGGCGGCGTGGCGGGCGGTCACGACCACGTGCACCTCGGCGGGAGCGAGCCGCTGCACGGCCCGTGCGGCCTGCGCGGGCCCGGCGCCGCAGAAGAACTCGTGGGTGACGACCCCCGTGCCGTCCGGGGTCGCGTCGAGCTCGGCGCACAGCCGCTCCCACGACCCGGGCGCCCGCGGGTCGCGGCGTTCGAGGTGCTTGCGCTCCTGCACGTCCAGCGCGGCCCACAGGTGCTCGCGGTGGCCCCGCCCGGGGAGGACGACACCCTCGGCGCGCAGCCGCTCCTTGTTCTCCCACAGGATCCCCTGCAGGTACGTCGTGCCGGTCTTGGGCAGTCCGATGTGCAGGAAGACGCGGGCGACCATGCCGATCAGCCCTTGAGGGCGTAGTCCTTGAGGGCGTAGTCCTTGAGCAGGCTGCGTCCGATGATCATCTTCTGGATGTCGGAGGTGCCCTCGCCGATGAGCATGAACGCCGCCTCGCGGTAGAGGCGCTCGATCTCGTACTCCTTGGAGTAGCCGTAGCCGCCGTGGATCCGGAAGGAGTCCTGGACGACCTCGTTGCAGTACTCCGCGGCCAGCATCTTGGCCATGCCGGCCTCGACGTCGTTGCGCTCGCCCTTGTCCTTGAGCCGGGCGGCCTTGACCATCATCGCGTGCGAGGCCTCGACCTTGGTGGCCATCTCCGCGAGCCGGAACAGGATGGCCTGGTGGTCGGCGATCTGCTTGCCGAAGGTCTCGCGGGTCTGGGCGTAGGCGATGGCCAGCTCGAAGGCGCGGTTGGCGATGCCGCAGGCACGGGCGGCCACGTTGACGCGGCCCACCTCGACGCCGTCCATCATCTGGTAGAAGCCCTTGCCGGGCTCGCCGCCCAGGACCTGCTCGGCCGAGATCCGGTGGCCCTCGAAGATCGCCTCGGTGGTGTCGACGCCCTTGTAGCCCATCTTGTCGATCTTGCCGGGGATCGTGAGGCCGGGCGCGGTCTCGCCGAAGCCCGGCTCCTTCTCGACGAGGAACGTCGTCATGTTCTTGTAGACCGAGTCGGCGCCCTCGTCGGTCTTGACCAGGACGGCGATCAGGTTGGAGGACCCGCCGTTGGTCAGCCACATCTTCTGGCCGTCGATCGTGTAGCCGTCGTCGGTCCGCGCGGCCTTGGTCTTGATGGCCGCCACGTCGGAGCCGAGGCCCGGCTCGGACATCGAGAACGACCCGCGCACCTCGCCGGTGGCCATCCGGGGCAGGTACGTGCGCTTCTGCTCCTCGGTGCCGTGACGCATCAGCATGTAGGCGACGATGAAGTGGGTGTTGATGACGCCGGAGACGCTCATCCAGCCGCGCGCGATCTCCTCGACGCAGAGCGCGTAAGTCAGCAGCGACTCGCCGAGGCCGTCGTACTCCTCGGGGATCATCAGGCCGAAGATGCCCAGCTCCTTGAGCCCGTCGACGATCTCCTGCGGGTAGGTGTCCGCGTGCTCCAGCTCCGTCGCGACCGGCAGGATCTTCTCGTCGACGAACGTGCGGACCGCCTTCAGGATCTCGACCTGGTCCTCGGTCAGTCCCTCGGTCTGGCACAAACGACCCATGGAGCGCTCCTCGTGTCTGGCTGCTGCGACGCCGGGAACGATACCGGCCGGTAGCCCGCCCGCGATGAGAGGTCGACCACGCCGCCGGTGCGGGCCCGCGGGGCCGGCCGGGGCGGTCGGTCGGCTACCATCGCCTCTCTGCCAGCGGCACTTCGGAGGAACGGATCGCGTGATGGAGCGTCTGCGCCCCCGCGGCTCCTCCGAGCGCTCCCCCCGGGGCCGACGTGCCCTGCGCCGCGCTCGCTCGCGGGTGCTGCGCGTCCTGGCCACGCTGGCCGCGGTGAGCGCCATCTCCGCGGCACTCGTCGTGATGTTCGTGCCCTCCGCGCTCGACGTGGTGACCTCCGCGCAGGAGACCGACCCCGAGACGCCGGCCCCGGACCCCTCGCCCAGCGCGACCCCGTCCCCGTCGGTCACCGCGGCGTCCACTCTGCCGCCGGTCCCCCTCCCGAGCGCCGCGCCGCCGATCGTGCAGTACCCGACCGTGGCCCGCCTGGACCGGGCGATGTCGCGGCGCGGGATGGCGCGCGTCCCGCGAGGGTCCTGGAAGGGCGCCCGCTTCAGCGTGGCGTCGTTCAACGTGCTGGGCGCCAGCCACACCCGCGGGCCGGGGCGCCGCAAGGGCTACGCCGGCGCCGAGGCCCGCCTGCCCGCCCAGCTGGACATGCTCGCGGCCAAGAACATCAGCGTGGCCGGGCTGCAGGAGTTCCAGTACCCCCAGGTCAGCCAGCTGCGCAACCGCACGGGCGACGCGTGGGGCATCTGGCCGGGCACCCAGCTGGGCAACTGGCTCGCGGACAACTCGATCATCTGGCGCACCGACCAGTGGACCGCCGTCGAGACGACCACGGTGGACGTGCCGTACTTCGGCGGGAGGATGACGGCGATGCCCTACGTGCTCCTCCAGCACGTCGAGTCGGGGCGCCGCGTCTGGTTCGCCAACTTCCACAACCCCGCCAACGTCGCCGGCGACGCACGGGGGCACCGCGCCCGGGCCGTGCAGATCGAGGCGGCCCTGGTGAAGGAGCTGAGCGCCGACGGCACCCCGGTGATCGTGACCGGGGACATGAACGACCGCGCGGAGTTCGCCTGCCCCTTCGCGAGCGCCAGCGGGATGTACTCCCCCAACGGCGCCGAGGCGCGCGAGTCCGGGTGCGCCCTTCCCGCCAAGATGGACGTCGACTGGATCTTCGGCACCCGCGACCTGGAGTTCTCCGGCTACGAGTCCGACGCGAGCGCGCGCGACCGCAAGCTCAGCGACCACCCGCTGATCACCGCGGACGCGTACGCGCCCGGGGTCGAGGACCGGCGGGACTGCCGGGCGAAGATCTCGCGGCGCGGCGTCGCCTGGTACTGCCCCACCGCCTGAGCCCTGCGCCGAGCCCGATGCGGGCCCAGCCGGTCGGTCAGCGCGGCAGGGGGTCGCCCACGTCGGCGCGGTAGCGGTCAAGCAGCTCGCGCACGGCCGCCTCGTCGCGGTCGGCGAGCGGGACGAGCAGCTCGGTGACGACGTCGCACAGCTCGGCGAGGCGCACGTTGAGCTGGCGGCACTCCTGGACCTCGTCCTCGAGCGCGCGGATGCGCGCGAGCATCGTCGACCGCCCGCTGAGGATCTTCTTCATCGACTCCATGAGACCACCATCCTGCACAACGTCGGGTCCCCGCCGGCCACTGCCCCGGGGATGTCCAGCTCGGCCTCGGTGAGCTCGACGAGCCGCTCGACCCGCCCGCCCCGGGCGCGCACGGCCTCCGCGACCCGGGCGTGGGGCACCGGGTGGAGCCCCAGGGCGGCCGAGCGGGGCGTCCGGGCCGTGTGGAACTGCAGGTAGCAGCGTCCGGAGTCGCGCGTGACCATGCGTGCGAGCCGCAGGAGCTGCTCCAGGCCGGTGCGGTCGACGGCGTCGACGACGTGGTGGGCCAGCACGACCCGGGGCCCGGGCTCGCGGACCAGCCACGCGCCGACGCCCAGCACCGAGCGCAGCTCGTGCAGGTTGAACCACTCGAAGCGGGCCGGCAGGTCGCGTCGCTCGGCGCGCCGGCGCGCGCGGCGCAGGTCGGGGGCGAAGAAGTCCAAGCCGATCGAGCCGACCCCCGCCCGGCTGAGCCACAGGGCGTCCTGGCCCTCGCCGCAGCCGAGGTCGACGTACGTCGCCGCGTCGCTCTCCTGCCGTCGCACCCAGCGGACGAAGGGGCTGGGCCCGCGCTGCGAGCGCTCCGGCTCGGAGGCGCGACGTCGCTCCCACCGCTCGTCGAAGCCGACGCGGGTGCCGCGGAACCAGCCGGAGAGGCGGCGCTGGGTGCTGCGGGGGGTCGTGAACTGGTAGGCCGGGTCCGGCGTCTGCCAGGTGGGGCCGTACATCGCCTCGAGCAGGTGGCTCGGCTGGGCCGGGGCCGGCAGCTCGCGACCGGCCAGCACCACCGTGCTGCGGGGGTAGAGCCACTCCTCGCGGAAGGGGTGGCCCACCTCGCCCATGAGGTAGAGCATGCCGTCGCGCATGAAGCCGCCGAACACGTC
This sequence comes from Nocardioides sp. 503, assembly GCF_004522095.1. Lineage (GTDB taxonomy): Bacteria > Actinomycetota > Actinomycetes > Propionibacteriales > Nocardioidaceae > Nocardioides. The sequence goes on along the minus strand of NZ_SPUI01000010.1, from coordinate 66,733 downwards.
CAGGCCGCGCGGCGAGCCGTCGGCCTCGCGGGCGACGACCTTGAGCCCGAGGCCGCTGTAGCGGTTGACCGGGAAGCCCATCTCGCGCAGCCGGCGCTGCAGCGCGAAGGACTCGCGGATGACGTCGACGGGGTGCTCGAACCGGCTGACGTAGCCCAGGTCGGCGTCGGAGTCGTGGCCGATGAAGTCCTGGTCGCGCACGGCGCCCAGCAGGGTGCCGTAGGCGACGAACGGCTCGACGCCGGCCTTCTCCAGCGCGCCCAGCACGACGTCGATCGTGTCCAGCAGCGGCAGCATCTGGTCGGCGTCGCGGTCACCGAACAGCCGGGTCAGGCGCAGGCTCTTGTCCAGGGCGAGCGCGTTGCCCTGGCGGTCCTCGACGGTCACCGGCCCCTCCCCGCCGCCCAGCCGGGCCGTCGTGGTGAGCCAGACCGTCCCGTCGACAGGGTCGGCGATCGAGACCTCGACGGATCCGTCCAGGAAGCGTCGCAGCGCCGGGGGCCAGGGGTAGTGACGACGGTCGCCCTCGGCCACGGTGTCGCGCTCGAGCCAGAAGGAGAAGATCCGCTGGCCGTCGAACAGCACGTTGGCCGAGACGTCGGCCTCGACCGCGAGCAGCAGGCCGCGGTCGTCGACGGCGAGGTCGGTGACGGGCGCCGTCGTCCGGGGTGGCATGAGCACATGCTAGTCATCGCCGACCCTCCGCGACGCCCCACGTCGGTCCTGCCCCGGGGCCTGCGCACGGTGCTAAGGTCCCCGCGTGATCGTCACCGTGACCACGCTCAAGGACCGGCTGGCGAACGTCGAGCGGTTCGTCCGGGGCAACCTCGCGGGCGGCGTGGACCACATGATCGTCTTCCTCGACGCGCCCGACGCCGAGGTCGAGCCGTGGCTCACGGCGCGGCCCGAGGTGACCACCGTCGTCACCGACAAGTCCTGGTGGCGTCACCAGCGTCCGCAGCTGCTCAACAAGCGCCAGCGCGTCAACGCCAACCTCGCCCGCGCCGTCCTCACCCAGGTGGAGTGGGCGGAGTGGCTCTTCCACATCGACGCCGACGAGATCGCCCAGATCGACCGCGCCGAGCTCGCCGGTGTCCCCCGGCGCCGCCACGCGGTGGGTCTCACGCCGCTCGAGGTGGTCAGCGAGATGCACCCCGCGGGCGAGCCCACGCTGTTCAAGCCGTTGCTCGAGGACGGCGACCTCGCGCTCCTGCAGTCGCTGGGCGTGCTCGCCGAGCCGACCAACTCCCTCTACTTCCGCAGCCACATCGCCGGCAAGGTCGGCGTGCGCCCGCGCGACGACGTCTGGCTGGGCATCCACAAGGCCACCGACCGGCAGGACAAGCGCCTGCCCCTGGTGCGCGGCCCGGGCCTGCGGATGCTGCACCTGGAGTCCTACTCCGGCGAGGAGTTCGTCCGGAAGTGGACCGCGATGGTCGGCTCCGGCCCGAGCATGCACTTCGGCACCCACCGGATGCAGCTGGCGACCGCGCTGAAGGCGGTGGTCGACAAGGACCTGCCGCCGGAGCAGCGCGCGCGGGTTTTCGAGATGATCTACGAGCGCCACATGGCCGACCCCGTCGACCTCCTGCGCGACCTGCGGCTCCTGGAGGAGATCGACCCGCTGCAGGGCACGCACTCCCCCGAGGTCCTGCCCGAGGACGAGCGGGAGCGCCTGGCGGGACGCTTCGAGGCGCTGCGGGACCAGGACAAGTGGCAGTTCCTGCCCGACAGCATGGTGAAGGCCAAGGCGGCCCGCAGCGCCGCGCCCGCCGACGGCCCCGCCTCCGGCGCCGAGGGCGACCAGGCGCCCCGTCGCCTGCGGGACCGGCTCCGCTCCAGGCTCTGACCGAGCGGATGGCGAGTCACACAGATCACACCAATCCCAGCAACATCACCTACGATGAGTCCCGTCGCCTTCCCCGGGAGTCCTGTCATGCGCACATCCAGCCGTCTCACCGAGCCCTCGGCACCCCGTCCCGGCAGCCGGCGTCCGCGCCGCGCCGCGCTCGTGGGGCTGATCGCCGCGGCCGCCGCCAGCGCGCTCGCCGCGACCCTCGTCCTCACCATCCCGGGCGACGACGACCCCGACCCCGAGCCGCCGACCGCCTCGCAGGCCTCGGCCGAGCGCCGGGCCGGCGTGACGACGTTCCAGGTCGCGAGCATGAACGCGCTCGGCCACAGCCACACCCGCCCCGGCGGCAACCGCCCCGGCTGGGACAGCGGCCCCAAGCGCATGGGCTACGCCACCCAGCTCCTCGAGGCCAACGGCATCGACCTGGTCGGCTTCCAGGAGTTCGAGCCCCAGCAGTACGCCACGTTCGTGAAGCTGATGAGCCCCCGCTGGTCCATCGCGCCCGGCCTCGACGCGCCGGGAGAGGCCCAGTCCAAGGCGATCGCCTGGCGCACGGCCGACTGGACCCTGGTGAAGTCGACGACGTTCATGTCGCCCTACTTCGGAGGGCAGATGCAGGCGCGTCCCCTCATCCAGCTGCGCCACAACGTCACCGGGCAGCTGGTGTGGGTGATGAACACCCACAACCCCGCCAACACTCGCGGCAACGCCCAGAAGTGGCGCGACCAGGCCGAGCGGATCCAGGCCGAGCTGGTCAACACGCTGCGCCGCCAGTCGCCCGACGTCCCGGTCATCTTCGTGGGCGACATGAACGACCGCGAGAAGTTCTACTGCCCCATGACCTACCTCAGCGAGCTCGAGTCCGCCAGCGGCGGCTACCACGAGGACGTCCCGGGCGGCGCCTGCCAGCCCACCAAGCCCCTCGAGGTCGACTGGGTCATGGGCACGTCGCCCATCGCCTGGTCGGACTACAGGACGCTGAAGAAGGGCCTGATCCAGAAGACCACCGACCACCCGCTGGTGTGGGGCACGGCCACCATCCCGGCCGACGCCGCCGCTCGCGCGGGCGTCAAGCGGGTCGTGGTCATCGACGTCGAGGGACTGCGCTCGCCCGTGGTCAACAAGTCCCAGGCCCCCACGCTGGCATGGATGCGCGAGAACGGCGCCTCGACGCTGGCGGCGCGCACCGTCGAGGAGCGCGTCACGTCGCTGCCCAACGCCGTCAGCATGGTCACCGGCCGCCCGGTCGGCCGCAAGTACGGCGGCCACGGCATCTCGCAGACCTCGGTCCCCCGCAGCACCACGGTCCAACGCGCCGCGCGCGGCTACGTCGCCAGCATGTTCGACGCCGCGCACGACATCGGCCTGACGACCGCGCTCTACTCAGGCGACCCCCGGGCCGCCCTGATCGCGCGCTCCTGGAACTCCCAGAACGGCGCCGTCGACCGCATCGGGAAGAACAACGGCCGGCGCAAGATCGGCCCGACGGTCATCACCGACAACGACGCCACGGCCTACCGCGCCGCGCGCGAGCGGCTGCGGAAGGCCGCGCCCGCGCTGACCCTCGTCCAGCTCGACGAGCCGGCGGCCGCCGCCGCGGCCCACGGACCTCGCAGCAAGCAGTACCGCTCGGCCCTCAAGCGCGCCGACGTCCGGGTCCGCCGGATCATCAAGACGATCCGGTCCACCGAGCGCACGGCCGGCTCCACCATGGTGGTCGTCACGGCCAGCTCGACCGGCGTGTCCCCGTCGCCCGCCTACAAGGTGCCGTTCCTGGTCTGGGGCCCCGGCGTGATCCGCTCCGACCTCTACCGGCTCAACCCGCAGTACTCCCCCAACGTCGCGCTGCGCACGAGGTACGCCGGGACCCAGCCGATCCGCTCGAGCGCCGTCGCCAACCTGGTGACGACGCTGCTCAGCCTGCCCGCCGTCAGCGGCAGCCGGGTCAACAGCAAGCAGGATCTCGAGGTCTTCGACCCCGCCCTCACCGGATCGTCCACCCCCCGGCCGTGAGCACCGCCCCCGCCCGCGTCTACGCGGCCCGGCTGGTCGGGCTGCCGATCTTCGACCCCCAGGGGGACCAGGTCGGCAAGGTGCGCGACCTCGTCGTGGCCGTCCGGTCGCAGGAGAGCCAGCCCCGGGTGCTGGGCATGGTGGCGGAGGTGTTCGGGCGACGGCGGATCTTCGTGCCGATGACGCGGGTCACCAACATCGACAGCGGGCAGGTCTACACGACCGGGCTGCTCAACATGCGCCGCTTCGAGCAGCGCTCCACCGAGACGCTGGTGATCGGCCAGCTGCTCGACCGCAGCGTGGTCATCACCGGCAGCAACATCGCCGGCACCGTCTACGACGTGGCCATGGAGCAGGCGCGCAACCGCGACTGGGAGCTCAGCCGCGTGGCGGTGCAGGAGCCGACCAAGGGTCTGCGCCGGCGCGGCCAGACCCACGTCGTGGAGTGGCGCGACGTCCAGGGGCTCGTGGGGCGCGAGGACTCGCAGGGCGCGACGCACCTGATCGCCGCGCTCAACGAGATGCGCCCCGCCGACGCCGCCAGCATGATCCACGACCTGCCCGTCGAGCGCCGCGCGGCCGTCGTCGCCGCCCTGGACGACGAGCGCCTGGCCGACGTGCTGGAGGAGCTGCCGGAGGAGGACCAGGTCCAGATCCTCGAGGAGCTGGACAGCGAGCGCGCCGCCGACGTGCTCGAGGAGATGTCGCCCGACGACGCCGCCGACCTGATCGCCGACCTCCCGCCCGAGACGGCCGAGATCCTGCTCGCGCTGATGGAGCCGGACGAGGCCGAGGACGTGCGGCGCCTGATGTCCTACGTCGAGAACACCGCGGGCGCCATGATGACGCCCGAGCCGGTGATCCTGCCCCCGGACGCGACCATCGCCGACGCGCTGGCCCACGTGCGCAACCCCGACCTCACGCCCGCCCTGGCCGCGCTCGTCTACGTCTGCCGGCAGCCGCTGGAGACCCCGACCGGCAAGTTCCTCGGCATCGCCCACATCCAGCGGCTGCTGCGCGAGCCGCCCTCCACGCTGGTGGCCGGCGCGCTCGACGACTCGATGGAGAGCCTGCGCCCCGAGGCCACGATCGACCAGGTCGCGGCCCACCTGGCGACGTACAACCTCGTGGCGGCACCCGTCGTCGACGAGAACGGCCACCTGCTCGGGGCCGTCACCGTGGACGACCTGCTCGACCACATGCTGCCGGCCAACTGGCGCGACCGGATGCCCCGCGACGGAGGGCCGCTGGGGGTGAGCCGTGGCTGAGCCGCGCACCCCCCGCCTGGACACCCCGCGCAGCACCCGTCGCCAGCTGGTGCGGCGACCGTCGTTCAACAACGACGCGTTCGGCGTCTTCGCCGAGCAGTTCGCCCGCTTCATGGGCACCGCGACGTTCCTGCTCTACATGACCGGCTTCGTCATCCTCTGGGTCGGCTGGAACGCCCTGGCGCCGGCGGACGCACGGTGGGACGCCTACCCCTTCATCTTCCTGACCCTGATGCTGAGCCTCCAGGCCTCCTACGCCGCCCCGCTGATCCTGCTGGCCCAGAACCGCCAGGAGACCCGCGACAAGGTGATCGCCGAGCAGGACCGCCAGGCCAACGCGCGCGGCCACGCCGACATGGAGTTCCTCTCCCGGGAGGTCGCCTCGCTGCGGATGGCGGTGGGCGAGGTGGCGACCCGTGACTTCCTGCGCTCGGAGCTGCGCTCGCTGCTGGCCGAGCTCGACGAGCGTGGGCAGTCTCACGAGGCCGCCGACGACGGGCGCGAACCACCGCCCAACTAGAGTGGCGAGCATCATGACGTCTCCCACCCTCGAGCAGGTCAACGCCGCGCTGGCGACCGTCAACGACCCCGAGATCAAGCGCCCCATCACCGAGATCGGCATGGTCGACACCGTCGTCGTGGACGACGACGGACTGGTGCACGTCAAGGTGCTCCTCACCGTGGCCGGCTGCCCGCTCAAGGACACGATCACCCGCGACGTCACCGGCGCCGTGGGCCGCGTCCCCGGCGTCACGGGCGTCGACCTCGAGCTCGGGGTCATGAGCGCCGAGCAGCGCTCGGGCCTCAAGGAGGTCCTCAGCGGCGGCAAGGCCGCCCGCGAGATCCCCTTCGCCCAGCCCGGCTCGCTGACCAAGGTCTACGCCATCGCCAGCGGCAAGGGCGGCGTCGGCAAGTCCTCGGTGACCGTCAACCTCGCGCTCTCCCTGGCCAAGCAGGGCCTCAAGGTCGGCGTCGTCGACGCCGACATCTACGGCCACTCGGTCCCGGCGATGCTGGGCGTGGCCGACCACCGGCCCACCCAGGTCGACGACCTGATCATGCCCGTCCCGACGCCGAGCGGCGTCTCGGTGATCTCGATCGGCATGCTGAAGCCGCGCCGCGACCAGGTCGTCGCCTGGCGCGGCCCCATGCTCGACCGCGCGCTCGTGCAGATGCTCGCCGACGTCTTCTGGGGCGACCTGGACGTGCTCCTGCTGGACCTGCCGCCCGGCACCGGCGACGTGGCCATCTCCCTGGGCCAGCACCTGCCCGGCGCCGAGGTCGTGGTCGTCACCACCCCGCAGGAGGCCGCCGCCGAGGTGGCCGAGCGCGCCGGCACGATGGCCTCGATGATGCACCAGCGCGTCGTCGGCGTCGTCGAGAACATGAGCTACCTGCCCTGCCCCCACTGCACCGCGGAGGGCAAGGAGCACCGCCTGGAGATCTTCGGGTCCGGCGGCGGCGACCGGGTCGCGGAGACCCTCTCGGCCCGCTTCGGCTACGACGTGCCCGTGCTCGGCCGGATTCCGCTCGACGTCTCGCTGCGCGAGGGTGGCGACGCCGGCAAGCCGATCGTCGACTCCGACCCCACCGCGCCCGGCGCCCTGGAGCTCGCCGCCATCGCCGACCGGCTCTCGGGCCGCGGGCGCGGGCTGGCCGGCATGCAGCTCGGACTCACGCCGACCAGCAAGTTCTGAGCGATGTTCGACGTCGGGCCGCTCGAGCTGGCCGTGATCGCGATCGTGGCGATCTTCGTGTTCGGACCCGACAAGCTGCCCGACCTCGCCCGGCAGGCCGGCGTGATGCTCCGCAAGGCCAAGGAGTTCGCCAACTCCGCCCGTGACGAGCTGCGCGACGAGCTCGGGCCGGAGTACGCCGACCTGGAGCTGCGCGACCTCGACCCGCGCGCGGTGGTGCGCAAGCACATCATCGAGGCCATGGAGGAGGCCGAGTCCGAGCAGGCGGCGAGCCAGACCCGAGGCCAGCGCCCGCTCACGGCCGGCGAGCTGCCGCCGTACGACTCCGACGCGACCTAGCTCCGCTAGTCGCGGCTCTGCACGGCGGCGAGGGCGGCGAACCCGACCAGGACCGTGCGTCCCGACGGCTGGACGACCTCGACGAAGTCGCGACCGACCCGCGCCAGGGTGCCCTCGTGGCGCCGCGCGTCGAGCGTGTGGATCACGCAGCGCTCCCCCGCGTCCGCGAGGCGGCGCAGCGGGGAGGCGATCGGGAGCCGGGAGACCGGTGACCACGCGACCTCGGGGACGGCGCGCTCCGAGGCCCCGGTCACGGCGGTGACGGCGGCCAGGGACACCAGCCAGTCCTGGCCGGGTCCGCCCAGCAGGCACCAGCCCGCGGCGACCCGGCGCAGAGACCCGGTGAGCAGTCCCGGACCGCGCACGTCGACCGTCAAGGCGCGGTCCAGCGAGGCCATGAGCCGCGCGGCCAGGGTGACCTGCTGGTACTCCGCGCGGCTGCGGTCGGCGAGCTCGGGCGCGCGCTCGGCGTCGTAGAGCGCGGCCGCCTGCTGCTCGAGGTCGTCGAGCACCTCGAACAGCTCGTCCTCCCACGCCATGGGGGAAGCGTACGGCGGTGGAGAGGCACTTGACGATGATCACGAGTAGACGTCTACTGAAGCAAACGTAGGCAAACGCAAGGATACGCACATGTTCGGTCTCGGGACCGGACGTCGCCTCCGCGGTACGGCGGTCTGGGCGACGACCACGCTGGGTCTGGGTCTCCTCCTGCGCTGGTGCGCCCCGGACCTGTCCGGCGGTGCGGCGCGGGGGTTCGACGATCTCCTGGTCGCGGGTTGTGCGGCGGCCCTGGCGCTCTGCGGCTGCTGGTGGTGGCTGGTCACGAGCGTGGTGGTCGTCCAGGTCTGGCGCTCCCCCGCCCCCGGGCCGACCCCCGGGGTCCCCCGGGCCGCTCGACGGGTCCTCCTCGTGGCGTGCGGCGTCGCCCTGCTGGGGGCCGCCGCCGCCCCTGCGCCGGCCACCCCGGGCGTCGTCCACCACGACCCCGACCGACCCACCCGCTCGGCGCTGCAGGGGCTGCCGCTCCCGGACCGGCCGGTGGGCGGGCTGCGCGCGCCTCAGCCGGCCCCGGCCTCCCCGGTCTCTCCGGTGGCCGTGGTCGTCGCACCGGGCGACTCGCTGTGGGCCATCGCCGCCGCCCGGCTCGGCCCGGGTGCCGGTGACGCCGAGACGGCGACGTACTGCCGGCGCCTGTACCTGCTCAACCGCACCACCGTCGGCGACGACCCGGACCTGCTCCGGCCCGGTCAGCGCCTCGTCCTGCCCGACCACCCCACCCCGTGAGGAGATCATCATGCTCAGCCACATCACCGAGGTCGTGCCCCTCCGGGTGCCGGTGCCGCTCGCCGCGACGCAGGGCACCCTCGCCCTGGACCTGCTGCCCCGCCGGGAGCCACCCGTGGCGCCCGTAGTGCCGATCGCCCTGGGCCGGCGCCGCGGGGCCGAGGAGTGGGCGCGCCGGTTCGCCCAGGCGATCGTGGAGATCGTCGGCGGCGACCGGCCCTCCACCCAGGTGCTGCGCTGGACCACCCGCGACGTCTTCGCCGACCTGGACCGCCGTGCGGTCCTCGTGGCCCGCGCCGGCGGCCACGTGCCCGGTCAGGGGCGGGTCCAGCCGGTGCGCCCGCGCGTCATCAGCGTCCACACCTGCTTCCTGCACGACGCGGTCTTCGAGTCCAGCATCCACGTCCGCTACGGCGAGCGCTCGCGCGCCGTAGCCGCGCGCTTCGAGGCCCGCGGACCCCGGTGGGTCTGCACGGCGCTCGACTGGAGCTAGGCGGGTCCCGGTGGGGGTCGGACGGTCCCGGGGGCCGCGGCCCCCGGGGACCGCCTCAGCCGGAGGCGCGGGCGGTGAGGCCGGTGGGGCCGCCCGGGGCGCCGTGGCACTGCTTGAACTTCTTGCCCGAGCCGCAGGGGCACTTGGCGTTGCGGCCCACGCCGGCGTACTCGTCGTCGGCATCGGCGGCGGTGACCCCGGTGACCTCGGCCTCGCCGTCCTCGCTGGGGGCGGAGTAGGCGAGGTTGGCCGGGGCGGACGGACGGTCCAGCCCCTTGGCCCGGATGGCCGGCGCGTGCTGCTGCACCGTGCCCTCGGGCTGGAGGAGCGGCTCGTAGACCTCGTCGTCGCCGTGGTCGTGGTCGTGGTCGTGGTCGTGACCCTCGTGGTCGTCCTCCTCGACCTGGACCTCCAGGTTGAAGAGGAAGCCGACGGCCTCCTCCTTGATCCCGTCCATCATGGCGGCGAACATGTCGAAGCCCTCGCGCTGGTACTCCACGAGCGGGTCGCGCTGGGAGTAGGCACGCAGGTAGATGCCCTCGCGCAGGTAGTCCATCTCGTAGAGGTGCTCGCGCCACTTGCGGTCCAGGACGGACAGGAGCACGCGCCGCTCGAGCTCGCGCATGACCTCCTCGCCCATCTCCTCCTCGCGCGCGTCGTAGGCCGCGTGGGCGTCCTTCTTGAGCAGCTCGATCATCTCGGCGCGGTCGAGGTTGGCACGGCCCCCCGCCTCCTCCTCGAGCTGGTCGAAGTCCAGCCCGACGGGCCAGATCTGACCGAGGTCGGTGCGCAGCTGCTCGAGGTCCCACTCCTCGCCGAACTCGGCGAGCGAGCCGGTGACGTAGCCGGTGACGACGTCGTCGATGAAGGTGCGGATCTGCTCCTCCAGGTCGGCGCCCTCGAGGACCTCGCGGCGCTCGGCGTAGATGACCTGGCGCTGGCGGTCCATGACGTCGTCGTACTTCAGGACGTTCTTGCGGGACTCGAAGTTCTGCGACTCGACCTGGCCCTGCGCGTTGGCGATGGCGCCGGTGACGCGCTTGTTCTCGATGGGGACGTCGTCGGGGATCTTGAGCATCTGCAGGACGCGGTCGACCCACTCGGACTTGAAGAGCCGCATGAGCTCGTCCTCGAGGGAGAGGTAGAAGCGGGACTCCCCCGGGTCGCCCTGACGGCCGGAGCGACCACGCAGCTGGTTGTCGATGCGTCGCGACTCGTGGCGCTCGGTGCCGACGACGTAGAGGCCGCCGAGGTCGCGGACCTCGTCGTGCTCGCGGCCGACCTGCTCCTTGACGCGTGCGAGGGTGGCCGGCCAGGCGGCTTCGTACTCGTCGGCGGTCTCGCCGGCCGGCGTCAGGCCCTGCTCGCGCAGCGCCTGGTCGGCCAGGAACTCCACCGAGCCGCCGAGCATGATGTCGGTGCCTCGACCGGCCATGTTGGTGGCTACCGTGACCGCGCCCTTGTGGCCGGCCATGGCGACGATCTTGGCCTCGTCGGCGTGGACCTTGGCGTTGAGGACGGTGTGCGGGATGCCGCGCTTCTTCAGCAGGTCGGAGAGGTACTCCGACTTCTCGACCGAGACCGTGCCGACCAGGATCGGCTGGCCCTTCTCGTGGCGCTCCGCGATGTCGTCGGCGACCGCGTCGTACTTGGCCTCCTCCGTGCGGTAGACGAGGTCGGCCTGGTCGATGCGGCTCATCGGCTTGTTGGTCGGGATCGGGACGACGCCGAGCTTGTAGATCTTGTCGAACTCCGAGGCCTCGGTCATGGCCGTACCGGTCATGCCGGAGAGCTTCTCGTAGAGGCGGAAGTAGTTCTGCAGGGTGACGGTGGCGAGGGTCTGGTACTCCTCGCGGACGGTCACGCCCTCCTTGGCCTCGATCGCCTGGTGCAGCCCGTCGTTGTAGCGGCGCCCCGACAGCATGCGGCCGGTGTGCTCGTCGACGATGAGCACCTCGCCCTGCATGACGACGTACTCCTTGTCGTTGCGGAAGAGCTCCTTCGCCTTGATCGAGTTGTGCAGGAAGGAGATGAGCGGGGTGTTGGCCGACTCGTAGAGGTTCTCGATGCCGAGGTGGTCCTCGACCTTGGTGATGCCGGGCTCGAGGACCGAGATCGTGCGCTTCTTCTCGTCGACCTCGTAGTCGGTGTCGCGCACCAGGGTCTTGGCGATCTTGGAGAACTCGCCGTACCACTTGACCTCGTCCTGGGTCGGGCCGCTGATGATGAGCGGGGTCCGGGCCTCGTCGATGAGGATGGAGTCGACCTCGTCCACCACGGCGAAGTTGTGGCCGCGCTGCACGCACTCCTCGATCGAGCCCGCCATGTTGTCGCGGAGGTAGTCGAAGCCCAGCTCGTTGTTGGTGCCGTAGGTGATGTCGCAGTTGTAGGCCTCGCGGCGCTCGGCGGGACGCATCTCCGGCAGGATCACGCCGGTGGTCAGGCCGAGGAAGTGGTGGATGCGCCCCATCCACTCCGCGTGGTACTTGGCGAGGTAGTCGTTGACCGTGACGACGTGGACGCCCTTGCCCGAGATCGCGTTGAGGTAGGACGGCAGCGTCGCGACGAGGGTCTTGCCCTCACCGGTCTTCATCTCGGCGATGTTGCCGAGGTGGAGCGCCGCGCCGCCCATGATCTGGACGTCGTAGTGGCGCTGGCCGATGACCCGGTTGGCGGCCTCACGGACGGTCGCGAACGCCTCCGGCATGAGGTCGTCGAGGGTCTCGCCCTTCTCGTAGCGCGCCTTGAACTCCTCGGTCATGCCGCGCAGCTCGTCGTCGCTCATGGCGACGAAGTCGTCCTCGATCGCGTTGACGGCCTTGGAGATGTTCTGGAGCTGCCGGAGGATCTTGCCTTCGCCGATGCGGAGAAGCTTGTCGATGATGACGGGCACGACGGGATGACTCCTTGGGTTGGCAGCATGCGGGCCGTGAGAGCGGCTCTCCCACTCTACCCAGCGGCTGGAAGGTGCCTAAACGAGGCGCGCGGCGAGGTCACCGCGGGGCTCGACCACGACGGTGTCGAGGCCCAGCCACCCTGCCAGGACGCTCAGCTCGGCGGTGAGCTCCTCTGCGGTCTCGGGCGGTGCCGCCGGCTCGGCGTAGGCGCCCTTGACCACCAGCGTGCGCGTCCGGCGGTCGGCCTTGAGGTCGACCCGGGCGACGATGTGCTCGCCGAGCAGGAACGGCAGCACGTAGTAGCCGTGCACGCGCTTGTGCGCGGGGGTGTAGATCTCGATGCGGTAGTGGAAGTCGAAGAGCCGCTCGGCGCGCTCGCGCTCCCACACCACCGGGTCGAACGGGCTGAGCAGCGCGCGGGCGCCGACGCGCCGCGGCACCCGGGCGTCGCAGTGCAGGTAGGCCGGACGCTTCCAGCCCTCGATCGTCACCGGGAGCAGCTCGCCGGACTCCACCAGCGTCGCGACCGCCGGGCGCACCTGGTCGACGTGCATGCGGTAGTAGTCCTGCAGGCAGCGGACCGTCGCCACGCCGTGGGCGCGGGCCGCGCGCCGCACCAGCTCCAGGTGGGCCTCCGCGGGCGTCGGTGTCGGCAGGGCCAGCACCGCGGCGGGGATCACCCGCTCGGGCAGGTCGTAGAGCACCTCGAACTGGCTGGTGCGGCCGGCGATGGCGAGGTCGCCCACCGAGAAGAGGTAGTCGAGCACCTGCCGGGTCCGCGACCAGTTCCAGCCCCACTGGTCCTTGGCGCGGGGCAGCCCGTCGTCGAGGTCACGAGCGGTGGCCGCGCCCACCTCCCGGATCTCCGCCAGCAGGGAGGCCTCCAGCGCGGGGTCGTCGTCGAGGACCGCCCACTTGCCGCGCCGAGCGCGGTAGTGGTCCATGCGGAACTGCAGATGCGGCCACAGCTCGACCGGCATGAACGCCTGGACGTGCGCCCAGTACTCCACGACGCGCCGAGGCCGCTCCTCCGCCGCCCGGCGCAGCAGGTCGACGTCGTAGGGGCCCATGCGGGAGTAGAGCGGCATGTAGTGCGCGCGCTGCAGCACGTTGACCGAGTCGACCTGCAGGACGCCCGTGCGGTCCAGGGTGCGCTGGAAGGTGCGCATCGTCGGCGGGGTGTGGGGCGGGTCGAGGAACCCCTGCGCCGCCAGCGCGATGCGGCGCGCCTGGGACTGCGAGATCGACGTCGGGCGGGCCTTCACGGCTCGCACTCAACCACGCGGGGCCGACGGTCGCGTCCCCGGAGGTTGAGGAAGGCGCGCGTCCGGAGGTTGAGGAAGGCGCGCTAGCGCCTGTCTCGAAACCTCCTGGCAGGACGTTCCCACCGTCGGTGTTCGTCTCACCGGGTTTCGACGCGCTCGCGCGACCTCGCAGGCTCGGTCGCGTCGCTTGCTCAACCTTCGCTGCTGCCGTAGTCCGAGCACGCTCGGACTACGGCAGCTCCAGCAGCTTCTCGCGGACGGCGTACATGACGGCCTCCATGCGGGAGTGCAGCTGCAGCTTCTCGAGGATGTTGCGGATGTGGTTCTTGACGGTGTTCTCGGAGATGTAGAGGAACTTGGCGATGTCGCGGTTGTTGAGGCCCTTGGCGACCTGGCTGAGGACCTCGAGCTCGCGCTCGGTCAGGCGCAGGCCGGGCACGTTGTCGCGTGCGGGGCGCGTCATCTGCTTGAACTCGTCGATGAGCTTCACGGCCATCGAGGGGCTGATCAGCGACTGGCCGTCCGCGACCACGCGCACGGCCTGGGCGACCTCGTCGATGGAGGAGTCCTTGAGGAGGTAGCCCGACGCGCCGCTCTTGACCGCCTCGTAGAGGTCGGCCTCCTCGTCGGAGACCGTCAGCATGATGATCTTGGCCGACGGGACGGTCTCCTTGATGGCCACGCAGGCCTCGATCCCGGACCGCTTCGGCATCCGGATGTCCAGCAGGACCACGTCGGGAGCGGCCGTCTCGGCGAGCGCCGTGCCCTCGACGCCGTCCCCGGCCTCGCCCACGACCTCGATGCCGGACTCGACGCCCAGCAGCATCGTCAGGCCGCGCCGGAAGAGCTCCTGGTCGTCGACCACGAGCACACGGATGGGTTCGTCCCTCTCAGCCACCCGCGCATCATGACACGTTCGGGGGGTGCAGGTGGCCCGTCGCTGGCCACGACGGACCACCTGGCATGACCCGAACGGGTCACTCGGCGGCGGCGAGGTCCAGCGAGATGACGCCGTAGTCGTAGCCGCGGCGGCGGTAGACGACCGCGGGCCGCTCGCTCTCCTTGTCGACGTAGAGGTAGAAGTCGTGACCGACCAGCTCCATCTCGTAGAGCGCCTGGTCGAGCGTCATGGGGGCGGCGGGGTGCGTCTTCTCGCGGACCACGAGCGGTCCGTCACCGGTCACGGTGATGGGTCCCACCTGGCGCTGCGTCACGCCGTCGTCGACGGGCTGCTCGTCCTCGAGGACCTCCAGGCCGGCGAGCGCCTGGCCCACGGAGACGGGGGCGTGGCGACCGCGGTGCACCCGGCGCCGGTCGGCGGCGCGGCGCATCTGCGCGGCCATCTTGTCGAGCGCGAGGTCCAGGGCTCCCATCTTGTCGTCGGCGGCGGCCTCGGCGCGGATCACCGGCCCCTTGGAGAACGCCGTGAGCTCGACGTGGACGGCGCGGTCGTGCTGACGAGGGTTGGGCTCGCAGTCGACCTCGACGTGCACCCGGATGATCCGGTGGTCGTGCTTCTCCAGCTTGCTCAGCTTCTCCTCGGCGTGCGCGCGGAATCCATCCGACAGCTCACAGTTGCGACCGGTGAAGACAGCTTCCATGGTGAACCTCCCGTTGAAACAGTTGGTTGTCGACTCACGAGCATGAAGTCCGTCCGGCCGACCTGGTCTTCGACCCCACAACCGCCTGCTGAGGCTCTCGCAGCTTGGATGCCACTACTGACCTTCTCCCACCGGCACGCGTATCTGACGCGTGGGGCGAGGCAGGACTTACCTCTAAGCCGCACCGTGATCGGCGTGGACCGAGCGAGCTCGGGACGCGCCTTACGTGGACCGTTTCGCCTGCGACTGGCATCGGCTAGCCGTCCCGGCACTGCCAGAACGGCGCAACCACGGACCCGGACGGACTCCATGACAAGACGTTAGTCCGTGGCGGGGTGGGGCGAAAGGCAGGGGTCTGAAGTTTCGCTGTGCATCCCCGCGGCCGGCCCGCTGCGGCGGCGCGTGGCGGCGACCGTGGCGACGGCGGCCACGACGAGTCCCACGGACTCCAGCGCGCGCTGGGCCTCGCGGGCGGTCGAGCCGGTCGTCAGCACGTCGTCGCAGACCACGAAGCGGGCGCGCGGGAGCCGTCGTCCCATCCCGCGCAGGACCCCGGCGCGGCAGGCCATCGACCCGGCCAGGTTGGCCGCCCGGGCCGCCGCGCCCAGGCCCGACTGGTCCAGGACGCCGGGGCGCGAGCGCAGCAGCCGGTACGCCGCCACGTCGGCCCCCTGCGCGCGCAGCGTGGCCGCGGCCAGCCGGGTGACGGTCGCGGTCGGGTCGTGCCCGCGCGCCCGCACCGAGGCGGACCGCGAGGGCACCGGCACCAGCACCACGGGGCCGGTGAGACCGGCGGTCGCCGCGGCGACGGACTGCGCCAGCAGGCGCGCGAGCGGGCGCGCCAGCGGCAGGACGCGTCGCTCCTTCAGGGCCAGGACGAGCGCCCGCGGCACTCCGTCGTAGGACGCCGCCGCCCAGGGGGTCACCAGCCCGGCGGGCACCGGCGTGGGCCAGGCGGGGGCCGCCCGGACGGGCAGCGCCTCCTCGCACCCCGGGCACAGCGGCCGCCCGGGAGCCGCGCACCCCACGCACCGACCGCCGAGGAGCAGGTCGCTGAACGCG
Source organism: Nocardioides sp. 503 (assembly GCF_004522095.1). Taxonomy (GTDB): domain Bacteria; phylum Actinomycetota; class Actinomycetes; order Propionibacteriales; family Nocardioidaceae; genus Nocardioides. The sequence continues at coordinate 50,959 of NZ_SPUI01000010.1, read as the reverse complement.
TCGCGGTAGCGCACCCCGCGATCGCACCAGCCGCGGCCGGCGTGGGCAAGCGGGTCGGGCGCGCCTGTGGATCAGGGCCTGTGGATCAGGGCCTCGGATCCGGGCCTGCGGATCAGCCGACGTAGCCCAGCGACGTGACGCCCTCGCTGAGGCCGATCACCCGGCTGGTGGTGAGGTCGACCAGGCCGGCGCGCGTGACGGCGTACTGGTGCGCCTCGGGGACCGGCGACCCGGCGAGGCCGACGACCTGCTCGTTGACGGTGGTCGACAGCGCCTCCACGCCGGCCGGCGAGCCGTCGACCGCCACGGTGCGGACCTCGAAGAGCTCGCCGGGGACGACCTGGCTCAGCAGGGCGATCGACGTGGCCGAGGTCCACGCGATGTCGGTGACGCGCAGCGGCTCGGTGTCCTCGAAGGCGATCGCGCGCACGGCGGCGGCCCGCTGGACCCGGCCCTGGTAGTCGACCTGCACCCGCCCGAGCAGCAGGCGGTCGACGCCGTCGTCGCGCACGACGGCGGCGAACCGCGTGGCGTCGCGCGAGATCAGGAAGGAGCGGACGTTCGCGCCCGTCACCCCCGGCACCTGCACGGGCCTCAGCCGGCCGTTCTCGCGGACGATCACCCGGGCGCCCGTGCGGGTGCGGTCTACGAGCCAGAGCCGGTCGGCGAAGTCCCACGAGGGGGTCATCAGGTCGGTGGCGCGGGAGACGACCTGCTCCACGCGCTGGTCGTCCTCCTCCCCCGCCTCGCTCCGCACCGGCCCCACCAGCACCGAGGTGCCGTCGGCGGTCACCCCCGCGGCCGAGGTGGCGCGCAGGTTGACCGCCATCGACCGCAGCCCGTAGTCGGTGGCTCCGAACGGGCCCTCGGCCGGGCCCAGGGTGTCGGCCTCGCCGGAGACCAGCAGGCCGCCGCTGAGCCCGTAGAGCAGGAGGCTCGCCTGGTAGCCGGTCGGGTCGTACTCCGGCGCGTCGTCGACGGGGTAGACGCTCACACCGCCGGGCAGGCGCACCTCCTCGTCGCCGATCCGCAGCCGCACCGCGTCGATCGACGGCTCCTGCCGCAGCGTCCACACGAGCTGGGCCAGCATCTTCTCCACGACCTCGTCGTTCTGCTGCCCGGCGTCGCCGACGAGGTTGATGTCCGCCACGCCCTCCGCGACCGGCACCGACAGCCCCACCGACAGCCCCGCCGGCAGGAAGCTGCGCGCGACCCCGGTGAGCTTCTCCCCGGGCCCGGCGAGGAGCCCGTCGATCAAGGTGGTGGCCAGCTGCCGGCCACGGGGCACGAACACCGGCTCGGGCACGAGGATCTGGGAGGTGCGGTCGAAGAAGTAGAGCGACACTTGCCGGAAGCGCTGGGAGAACCACTGGGCGGGCACGATCAGGGCGTCGGGAGCCTCCGCGATGCGGTACTCGCCGTCCTCCACGACCATCCGGAAGGTCAGCGTGTGCCGGTCGGCGGGCAGCGGCCCCTGCCAGCCACCGCGCGCGTCCAGCGACTCGGGGTCGCTGAGGAGGACCGAGATGTCCCCGGTCTGCGGGTCGACGGTCGGGTCGTCGGCGGAGGCGTAGGTGATGGTGGCGTCGTCGGGGTTCCACCCGGCCTGCGCCTGCTGGGCGAGGAACTGCGTCGCCACGTCGGTCTGCACCGGGTAGGCGGTCATGGCGTCGAGGAAGCCCTTGACGATCGCGGGCGCGGTCTCGCCCTCCTGCGGGGGTACGGCGTCGATGGCGGCGGCCTGCTGCTCCTCGACCTCGGCGGAGGGCTCGGTCTCCACGACCGGGCCGCTCTCCGGCAGCTCGACGCAGCCGGTGAGGCCCGCGAGCATCAGCAGCGAGCAGGCCGTGACCAGCGCCCGCCTCGTGCGGCTCATCGCGCCACCTCCGGGACCGGGTCGTCGGCGTCGGCCGGGACGAGCGGCAGGGGGCTGTGGCGCAGCGGCTCGCCCGCGCGTCGGGGCAGGGTGAGCCGGAACTGGGCGCCCTGCCCGGGCCGGCCCCAGGCCTGGAGCCAGCCGCCGTGCAGGTGGGTGTCCTCGAGGGCGATGGCCAGCCCGAGCCCGGTGCCGCCGCTGGTCCGGGCCCGGGCGGGGTCGGCGCGCCAGAAGCGGTTGAAGACCATCGCCGACTCCCCCGGCGCCAGGCCCACGCCGTAGTCGCGCACCGCCACGGCCGCCACCTGGTCGTCGCTGGCGAGCAGCACCTTGATCTCGCGCCGGGCGTCGGCGTGGTCGATCGCGTTGGTGATCAGGTTGCGCATGATGCGCTCCACCCGGCGTACGTCGGCCTCGGCCAGGCAGGGTCGCGCGGGTGACTCGATGACCACGCGCACCCCCCGTTGCTCGGCCAGGGCTCGGGTGGAGTCGACGACGCGGTGCACGACGTCCAGCAGGTTGACGTCCTCGGCCTCGAGCAGCGCGGCCCCGGCGTCGAACCGGCTGATCTCCAGCAGGTCGGCGAGCAGCACCTCGAACCGGTCCAGCTCGATCTGCAGCAGCTCGGCCGCGCGCCGGGTGCCGGGGTCGAAGGACTCCTTGGCGTCGTGGAGGACGTCACCGGCCATGCGGACCGTGGTGAGCGGGGTGCGCAGCTCGTGGGAGACGTCGGAGACGAAGCGCCGCTGCACCCGGCTGAGCTCCTCCAGCTGCCGGATCTGGCGCTGCAGGTTGCTGGCCATCTGGTTGAACGACGTCGCGAGCCGCGCCAGGTCGTCCTCGCCCGAGACCCGCAGCCGCTCCTGCAGCCGGCCGGCCGCCAGCCGCTCGGCCACCTGGCGCGCCATCCGGATGGGGGTCACGACCTGGCGGGCGACCAGCCAGGTGATCCCGGCGACCAGCACGAGCAGCGCGGCCGCGGCCGTCAGCAGCGCGCGCGTGACCAGCGCCAGCGTCTCCTGCTCCTCGTCGAGGGGGAAGAGGAAGTAGAAGGTGTAGGTCCGACCGTCCGAGGGCAGCACGACCTGGCTCCCGACGACGATGCCCGGCTCCTCGTGCAGCTCGCCGGCGGGCGTGCGCGAGGTGATCTGCGTGTAGGTCCACGCCGTGGGCGCGAGGTCCTCGAAGTGACCCTGCAGCGAGGCCGGCACGCTGTCGAGGTCGAGGCCGGTGGTGTACTCCGGGCCGCCGTCGGAGAGCCGGGCCCCCTCGCCGGCGGGGACGCCCAGCACGACGCTGAAGCCCCGGGTCTCCCCGCGGGCGATGATCAGGTCGGCCAGCTCGCGCTGCTGCCGGCTCGCGTTGACCTCGGTGCCGGAGGCCGCCTCCAGGCGGGTGCTCGCCTCGTCGATGCTGGCGTCGGACTCGGCGAGGACCTGGTCGACCCGGTGCTCGAGGAGCCCGTCCTTGGTGGAGCTGAGGAGGAACCAGCCCACCCCGCAGATCACGATGGCCGACAGCACCAGGGTGCTGGCCACGACCCGGGCCTGGATCGAGCGGCGCCAGAACGTCAGTGCCCGTCGTACGCCGGGCGGGACGCCGAGGCGCCGACCACGCGTCATGTCGCTACGCGTTCCCGGCCTTGTAGCCGACGCCCCGCACCGTGACGACGATCTCGGGGTGCTCGGGGTCGTGCTCGACCTTGGAGCGCAGCCGCTGCACGTGGACGTTGACCAGGCGGGTGTCGGCGGCGTGGCGGTAGCCCCAGACCTGCTCCAGCAGCACCTCGCGGGTGAACACCTGCCAGGGCTTGCGCGCCAGGCAGAGCAGCAGGTCGAACTCCAGCGGGGTCAGGCTGATCGGCTCGCCCCGTCGGTGGACCGCGTGCCCCGCGACGTCGATCGTGAGGTCGCCGATCGTCAGCGACTCCACCGACGTGGCCTCGAAGCGGCGCACCCGCGCGCGGATCCGCGCGACCAGCTCCTTGGGCTTGAACGGCTTGACGACGTAGTCGTCGGCCCCGGACTCCAGGCCCACCACGACGTCCACGGTGTCGCCCTTGGCGGTGAGCATGACGATGGGGACGCCGGACTCGGCGCGGATCTCCTTGCAGACGTCGATGCCGTCGCGTCCGGGCAGCATCAGGTCGAGCAGGACGACGTCGGGCTTGTAGTCGCGGAACTCGTCGATGGCGAGGTCGCCGCGGGTGCACATGCGGCTGTCGAAGCCCTCCTGACGGAGCACGATCGTCAGCATCTCCGCCAACGAGGCGTCGTCGTCGACCACCAGCACCCGCCCCTTGGGCGTGAGGCTGCTCGCGGTCCCCACCGTTGTCATAGCCTCCATAGTGCCACCCGGGCGTGTCGCACCAGGATTCGCTGGCGTCGAACGACTCCGCCCCCCGACCCGGTGGGGGTCGAGGGGCGGACGCTGCTCAGGCCGGTCGGAGGCTCAGTAGCGGTACTGGTCGGACTTGTACGGGCCCGCGACGTCGACGCCGAGGTAGGCCGCCTGGTCACCGCTCAGGGTGGTGAGCTTGACGCCGAGCGCGTCGAGGTGGAGGCGGGCGACCTCCTCGTCGAGGTGCTTGGGCAGCACGTAGACGCCGACCGGGTAGTCCTGGGGCTTGGTGAAGATCTCGATCTGCGCCAGGACCTGGTTGGTGAAGGAGTTCGACATCACGAACGACGGGTGGCCGGTCGCGTTGCCGAGGTTCATCAGCCGGCCCTCGGATAGGACGATGATCGCGTTGCCGGCGGGGAAGGTCCACACGTCGACCTGCGGCTTGACGTTCTTGCGGACCGCGACGCCCTCGGCCTCGAGGCCGGCCATGTCGATCTCGTTGTCGAAGTGGCCGATGTTGCCGAGGATCGCGTTGTGACGCATGCGCGACATCTGCTCGACCGTCACGACGTCCTTGTTGCCGGTCGCGGTGATGATGATGTCGGCGACGTCCAGCACGTTGTCGAGGGTGTCGACCTGGTAGCCGTCCATGGCCGCCTGCAGCGCGCAGATCGGGTCGATCTCGGTGACGATGACGCGGGCGCCCTGGCCGCGCAGCGACTCCGCGCAGCCCTTGCCCACGTCGCCGTAGCCGCACACGACCGCGACCTTGCCGCCGATGAGGACGTCGGTGGCGCGGTTGATGCCGTCGATGAGCGAGTGGCGGCAGCCGTACTTGTTGTCGAACTTGGACTTGGTGACCGAGTCGTTGACGTTGATGGCCGGGAAGAGCAGCGAGCCCTCCTTCATCATGTCGTAGAGACGCAGCACCCCGGTGGTGGTCTCCTCGGTGACGCCCTTGATCTCGCCAGCGATCTGGGTCCAGCGGTCCTTGCTCTCCGCGAGCGAGGCGTTGAGGACGTCGAAGACGACCTTCTGCTCGACGCTCTTGGCGGTGGCCGGGTCGGGCGCGATGCCGGTCTTCTCGGCCTCGACACCGAGGTGGACCAGCATCGTGGCGTCGCCGCCGTCGTCGAGGATCATGTTGGCGGCCTTGCCCTCGGGCCACATGAGGATCTGCTGGGTGCACCACCAGTACTCCTCGAGCGACTCGCCCTTCCAGGCGAACACCGGGACGCCGGCGGGGTTGTCGACGGTGCCCTCGGGGCCGACGGCGATGGCCGCAGCGGCGTGGTCCTGGGTCGAGAAGATGTTGCACGAGGCCCAGCGCACCTCGGCGCCGAGCGCGGTCAGCGTCTCGATCAGGACCGCGGTCTGGATCGTCATGTGCAGCGAGCCGGCGATGCGGGCGCCCGCGAGCGGCTTGGAGTCGCCGTAGCGCTCGCGCATCGCCATCAGGCCGGGCATCTCGTGCTCGGCGAGCTGGATCTCCATCCGACCGAAGTCGGCCAGGGAGAGGTCGGCAACCTTGTAGTCCATCAATGCTCCTGAGTCCGGCGGTGGGGCGTGCAACCCAGGCTAGAACGGGTTCCTGCCGATCGCAGAATCCTCGCGACCCCTCAGGAGAGCCGCTGGGGAGGGGGGTGTAGTGGGGTCGCGGCGGGACCGGATCCGGTCAGTGCCCGGCCTTCTCTGAGCCGGCACCGGCGCCGGCGTCCGCCTTGCCGTGACCGAAGGGCAGCACGTGCATCACGGCCACGACGACGGCGCCCACGACGATGCCGGCGACCGCCGAGAGGGCGGTGTTGACCAGCCAGCCGAGGACCGCGCCGAGCGCACCCGTCGCGTGGTGGACGTCCTCCTCCAGGTGGTGCACCCACTCGTACGGCGCGTGCCAGCCGAGGTCGTCGGCCCCGACCAGCAGGATGTGGCCGCCCACCCACAGCATGGCGACGGTGCCGACGACCGAGATCGTCGCGAGCAGGCCCGGCATCGCGCGCACCAGCCCGTGGCCGACCTTCTGCGCGAGCGCGGAGGAGCGCTGGGTCAGCGCCAGCCCGGCGTCGTCCATCTTGACGATCAGCGCGACGACGCCGTAGACGGCGATGGTGATCAGGATCGCGACGACGACCAGGATCACCGCACGCGCCACGAAGGACTCGTCGGCGACCTCGTTGAGCGAGATGACCATGATCTCCGCGGACAGGATCAGGTCGGTGCGGATGGCGCCGGACACCATGGCCTTCTCCGCCTCGGCGTCGAACTCCTGGGCCTGCTGCTGCTCGGCGGGATGGTGCCCGGAGAACCGCTCCCAGACCTTCTCCGCGCCCTCGTAGCAGAGGAACGTCCCGCCCAGCATGAGGATCGGGGTCAGCAGCCCGGGCAGGAACTGGCTGAGCAGCATGGCCACGGGCAGGATGATGAGCAGCTTGTTGCGGATGGAACCGATCGCGATGCGGCGGATCATCGGCAGCTCGCGCTTGGCCGCGACGCCCTGGACGTACTGCGGCGTGACCGCCGTGTCGTCGACCACGACGCCGGCGGCCTTCATGCTCGCGCGGCCGGCGGCGGCCGAGACGTCGTCGACGGAGGCCGCGGCCAGCCTCGCCATGGCGGCCACGTCGTCCAGCAGGGCGAAGAGCCCGCCGCTCACTGGGACCCTCCGCGGGCGGCACCGGTCGTCATGGGCGTCAGCCTACTGAGACGGGGGGCGCGAGGTGGGCGGGGGCAGCGGGCTGCCCTCGGGGCGCTGCTCCGCGAGCTGCTCGACCAGCTGGTCGAGCACGGGCGCGTCGTGGTCCTCGTGCGCCACGACCGTCACCCCGAGGTCGACCGCGTGCCGGGCGTGCCGCTCGGCGTACCCGACGGGGTCGACCAGCACCGTCAGGCGAGTGGCGACGGGCGGCCAGGCCAGCAGCATCGAGACCGCGACCGCCCCGACGGTCGTGGCGAGCAGCCCTGCCACCCAGTGGCTCTCAGCCCAGTCGGGGAGGCCGGCGTAGAGCGCGCTCTTCACGAAGAAGCCGTGCAGCAGGTAGACCACGAGGCTGGCCGCGCCCATGCGCGCGAACCAGCCCGACGCGCGCGGGACGAGCGCCAGGAACGACAGGGCCGCGAGGGTGCCCACGACGAGCAGGCCCCCGCGGATGAGGATCGCCTCCAGGTCGGAGGCGCCGAGCGTGTCGTAGCGGGCGCGGTAGTAGAGCCACTCCGTGGACACCGTGGTGTCGGTGACCCAGGTCAGCGCGACGACGCCCGCGAAGACGCCGACCGCCGCCACCTGCACCGGCGTGCGCCGCAACGACGCGAGCCGCTCCGGGGTCGCCTTGAGGCCGAGCACGAAGAACGGCAGGAGCCCGCAGATGCGGGCGAGGTCGAAGGTGTCCCCCGCCCACAGCCCGGCGCCCAGGCTGAGGGCGACGGCCACCAGCACGCCGCCGGGCAGCGGCCGGAAGATCGGGGTGACCAGCCGCCAGAAGAAGAGAGCCGAGAGGTACCAGAGCGGCCAGTGCGGGTCGAGGAACAGGTCCTCCATGTTCTCCCCGCCCACGTGCACGCGGAAGAGCGCGATCGCGCACTCGAAGATGACGTAGGGCACCGCGACGGTCCGCACGAGCTGCCACAGCCGGGTCGAGGTCCACTCGAAGGAGCGGGAGAGGTAGCCGGTGACGAAGACGAACGCCGGCACGTGCCAGAGGTAGACGAAGTCGTAGAGGTGCTCGACCAGGGGCTCCCCGGGCAGCAGTGTCCAGGAGTGCCCGACGACCACGAGGGTCACCAGGGCCATCTTGGCGTTGTCGAACCAGGCGTCCCGGGTCGCCATCCCGCTGCTCCCTCAGACCTCGACGAGGCCCAGCCGGAGGTACTCGGCGGCGTAGGTCCCGCTCAGCAGCAGCGAGGCGTAGCGGGCGACCTCGCAGCCCGTCTCGGCCGTGAGGTGCTCGACGCGGACGCCGCGCTCGTCGGCCGCGGCGAGCAGCCGGCCGCGGTGCTGGCGCAGGACCGGGTCGTCGGCGCCGTCGTCGAGCACGAGCAGCATGGGCCGCAGCTCCCCGCCGTCGTCGGAGAACGGGTCGTCGAAGACGTCGCGCGGTCGCGTCGCCTCGATGACCGGCAGCATCTGCTCGGCGTCACCGGCCAGCGCCGTGCGGCCGCTGGCGCGACGCACGGACTCGGCCACGCGGCGCGCGGCGCGCGCGGCGAGCACCGAGCCACCCCACACGAGCGGGTTGGCGTCGGCGAGCGCGATCGCCAGCATCTTGGCGGGGTTGACGGCGAGGTCGCGGTGCGGCGAGCAGGCGGTCGCGACGGCGTCGAGGGACTCGGCCACCTCCTCGGGCGGGGCGCTGGGCCCGAGCCCGATCTGGTGGAGGTAGTTGAGCATCACGACGGCGGTCGCGAGCTGGTCGCCCGTGGTCGTCGGCAGGACGGTGGTCCAGCGGCCGGCGGCGTGCTCGGCGACGATCGACGCGGGCGGGCAGGCGACGACGACCTGGCAGCCGCGGCGCACGGCCTCGGCCACCGCCGAGGCGGTTCCGGCGTCTCCGCCGTCGGGGGCGAGCACCACCACGAGGTCCAGGCTGCCGGCCCACCCCGGGAGGGCCTGCCCCGGCCACGCCACGAACGGCACCGGGCACCAGGGCTCGAGCACCGCGCGCAGGAGCCGGGAGTCCGGGCCGGCGGCGATGACGGCGCGCGGTCGCGCCTGGTCCTCGCTGCGGGCCACCACCTGGGCGATCGGCTCCGCGGCGTCACCGGCCTCACGGCGTACGCGCGCGCCGGACTCCGCGAGCGTGCGCAGGCGCAGGTCGATGCCCGTCAGGGCACGCTCGTCGTCGAGCCGGGACTCGTCGAACCAGGACATGTCAGGCGGGCTTGCGGGCTTCGTCGACGAGCATCACGGGGATGCCGTCGCGGATCGGGTAGGCCAGCCCGCAGCCTTCGCACACCAGCTCCGGGGCGGCCGGGTCGTCCTCGACCAGCGCCAGGTCGCTGTGGCACGCCGGGCAGACGATGATCTCCAACAGGGTGGGGTCCAGCTCGATGCTCATCGCTCTCTCCTGATCTCGGCGAGGACCTCGTCGCGCACACGCTCCATGGTCGGCTCGTCCTTTCCTTCGGCGTTGAGCCGCAGCAGCGGCTCGGTGTTGGACGGACGCACGTTGAACGTCCAGTCGTCGTGGCTCACGGTCAGGCCGTCGAGGTGGTCGGTGACCACGCCGTCCTGACCGCCGTAGGCCGCCTCGAGCTCGGCCACCACCGCGGCCGCGTCGTCGACGACGCTGTTGATCTCGCCGCTGACGGGGTAGCGCTCGTACTCCGCCATCAGCTCCGAGAGGCTGACGTCGGTCTCGGCCAGCGCGGCCAGCGCGTGGAGGGCGGCCAGCATCCCGGAGTCGGCGCGCCAGAAGTCGCGGAAGTAGAAGTGGCCGCTGTGCTCGCCGCCGAAGACCGCGTCGGTCTCGGCCATCGTGGCCTTGATGAACGAGTGGCCCACGCGGGTGCGCACGGGGTGGCCGCCGAGCTCGCGGACGATCTCGGGCACGGCGCGGCTGGTGATCAGGTTGTGGATGATCGTGGCGCCGGGGTGCTTGGCGAGCTCGCGCGCGGCGATCAGGGCGGTCAGGGTCGACGGGGAGACGCCCCTCCCCCGCTCGTCGACCAGGAAGCAGCGGTCGGCGTCGCCGTCGAAGGCCAGCCCGATGTCGGCGCCGGTCTCGAGCACCTTCGCCTTGAGGTCGGCGAGGTTGGTCTCCTCGATGGGGTTGGCCTCGTGGTTCGGGAAGGAGCCGTCGAGCTCGAAGTACAGCGGCACCAGCTCGACCTGCTCGGCCCCGACGAGGTCGAAGACGGCGGGGGCGGTGTGGCCGGCCATCCCGTTGCCGGCGTCGGCGACGACCGTGAGCCGGCGGCCGGCGACGGGCGCCAGGGTGAGCAGGTGGGCGGCGTACGCCTCCAGCACGTCGGTCTCGTAGACCCGGCCGGTGCGCCCGGCCGGGGCGGTGTCTCCCGAGGCGACCAGGTCGCGGATCTCGGCGAGGCCCGTCTCGAGCCCGATGGGTGTAGCGCGGCTGCGGCACATCTTGATGCCGTTGTACTGGGCCGGGTTGTGGCTCGCGGTGAACATCGCGCCCGGCATGTCGAGGTGGCCTGAGGCGAAGTAGAGCTGGTCGGTCGAGGCGAGGCCGATCATGACCACGTCGGCGCCGGCGGCGCTCGCCCCCGCGGCGAAGGCGGCGGCCATCCCCGGCGAGCTCGGCCGCATGTCGTGGCCGACGACGACCTCGCGCGCACCCACGACCTGCACGTAGGCGCGACCGGTGGCGTGGGCCAGGGCCTCGTCGATCTGGTCGGGCACCGTCCCGCGCACGTCGTAGGCCTTGAAGATGGCCCGGACGTTGGCCGGGTCGAGCGTGCTCGACGGGTCGTCTGCCATGCAGAAGACCCTAGTGGTGCGCGGGTCGGGACCCTCAGTCGGTGCTGAGGACGCGGAGGTGCCCGCGGCGGGTGGTCTCGTGACCGGTCTCGTCGCCGGGGGCGGTCCGCGCGACGGGGACGGGGCGAGCGGCCTCGCGCACGGCGTCGGCCAGGGCCAGCAGGTCGTCGCCGGAGGGACCCTCGTCGCGCGGGTCACCGGCGAGCCGGATGACCTCCCAGCCGCGGGGCGCCGAGAGGCGCTCGCTGTGGTCGGCGCACAGGTCGTAGGCGTGGGGCTCCGCGAAGGTCGCGAGCGGGCCGAGGACGGCGGTGGAGTCGGCGTAGACGTAGGTCAGCGTGTTGACGGCGGGGCGTCCGCAGGGGGTGCGCGAACAACGACGCTTCAAGGTCACGACGCAGACGCTACCCGGCGCCCGCACCGCACCCGTTTAGGCTCGCGGCTGTGGAACCCAGACGCAGGACCAGGGATCGGCGCGACCGCGGCCTGAGGGGACCGGCGGTCCAGCCCCGCCCGGGGGCGCGACTGCCGCGCGGCAGCAAGCGCGAGCAGTTCGACGCGCTCGTCGTGCGCATCGTCACCGACGTCGACGAGAAGTGGTCGGCGCAGCTGGGCCTGGTCGAGTACGCCGTCGAGGACGCCCCCCTCGTGCCCGACGACTGGACCGGCACCGTGCCGCTCTCCTCGCTGGTCCGCGGCAGCGGCACCCGCCCCACCCGACTGGTGCTCTTCCGGCGCCCCATCGAGCACCGCTGCGACTCCCGCGCCGACCTCGAGGCCATGATCCTGACCCTCGTCGTGGAGCAGGTCGCCGAGCTCCTGGGCATCGACGCCTCCGAGGTCGACCCCCGCTACGGCGACGACGACGACCTCGACTGAGGTCCCCGGATCGCCTACGGCAGGCCCGGGCGCACGTCGGCGACGAGGCCGCTGGTGACGAGCTGGCGGAGCCGGACGACGGCGACCTTGGCGCCGTCGTTGGCGACGAGGGCGCCGATGATCCCGGTGCCGGTGGGGGTGACCGTGAGGACGGCGGTGGCGCGCGGCACGCGGACCGTGAAGCCGCGTCCGGCGCGGACCTTGACGGTCTTGTCGGCGAGGACCTCGCCGTCGGCCGCGCGAGCCACGACCGCGACGCGGCCGGACGCGTCGGCGCCGGCCAGCTCGAGGCGCTTGTCGCCCGGCGGCGCGAGGACGGTGGTCGCGGCGGAGACCGGGGTGCCGGCCACGGCGTGGGAGAGGTCGCGGCCGACGTAGGACCGCAGGGTGGCCGTGATCGGCGCGGGCGCGTCGACGAGCAGGCCGGTGACGCCCTTGACGTCGGCGGCCGTGAGGACCTCGCCCAGGGACACGCGGGTCACGCTCTGCGGTGCCAGCACGACCTCCTCGAGCCCGGCGGGGCTGAAGACCGCGTCGGGCGAGACCAGCCGGATCGTCGCGCGGGTCTCGTCCTCGCCGGGGTTGAGCAGGACCAGGTTGCGCGCGCCGCTGCCCGTGACGGTGCCGAGCAGCAGGTTGCTGGTGGCCGGCTCGGCCTGGGCGGGCAACCAGTCCTCGGCCTCGCCGCCGGTGCCGAGCTCCTGCTGCCGGTCGTGGATGCTGGCGGCGACGCGGCCCCGGGAGGTCGTGACGTGCAGGGCCAGCTCGTCGACGCGCGGCACGATCTCGGCCAGCGGAAGGCGGACGACGCCGCGAGCCGGCACCGCCACCCCGCGCAGCTCGGGGGCGTCGACGACGCCCGAGACGCCGTAGAGCGTCGCGTCCACGACGGCCGGCCCCGCGTCGGGGTTGACCAGCTCGAGCACGGACCGGTGGCGTGCCCCCGCGCCGACACCGGTGAACCACAGGTCGGGCGACGGCGCCCGGCACTCGGCCGCGGCCAGGGGCGTGTCGAAGCGCCCCGCGACCAGGCCGGCGGCGAGGTCGCCCTCGGTGCGCGCCACGAAGGGGCCGTCGCCGCTCACGGTGGCCACCGACCCCGGCTCGACGTCGGCCTCGCCCTCACGGCCGCCGAGGTCGTACGACGTCGTGCCGGCGGCGTCGGTGCCGCTGGTCAGCGCGACCTCGGACCCGCCACCGGGGCAGATCGCGACCGAGCGGGTCAGCGGCGTGGCCGCGGGCGTCCGCGCCGCGGGCGTCGCCTCGTCGGGTCGTACGGCGAGCAGGGTGCCGGCGGTGAGCAGCGGGAGCAGGACCGCGAGCGCGGTCGTGACGTCCAGGCGCCGTCCCCGGGAGCGGCCCGACGAGCGGCCCCGGGACTCCGAGGCGTGGCTCGACCGGTTGGTGGCGCGGCTCATCGGCGTCGGCTCCTCAGGCTGGGTGCGCACAGGACGGCGACCACCACGATCGCGACGCCCTGAAGGACGAGCAGGCCGATGCGCAGCCACGAGCGGGGCCCGTCGAGCGCCCGCTCGTCGACCGGCTCGCCGACCTGCCAGGCGCGGGTGGTGCGCTCCTCGGCGCTGGCCTGCACCAGTCCCCCGGTGGCGTCGAGGGCCGCGGACACCGCGCCGTCGGCGGGCGCGGGCAGGACGACGTACTCGATGCCCTCGGCGGCGAGCGCGGTCACGGTCGCCGGTGTGGGCCGGGACACGAGCGTCTGCACCAGCCGGGTGAAGCCGCGGTCGGCGGTGTCGAGGGCGAGGACCTCGTCCTCGCCCAGGGTGACGCCGTCACCGCGCCGGATCGTGTAGGTGAGGCCGTCCTCCACCGAGCCGCGCACCACGAGGATGCCGTGGGCGGCGCCGGCCTGGGAGCTCTGCACCATGTAGGCCGGGATGTCGGTGTCGGCGCTGTCGGCGAGGCGGTCGTGCCCGCCGGCCGCGAACCAGCCCAGCCCGGCGAGGGGCACGACAGCGACGGCCACACCGACGACCGCGACCAGCGAGCGGGCGGCACCGGAGCGGGCCCCCGAGCGCGACGCGGTCCCGAGCAGCAGCCCCTGGCCGCCGAGCGTGGCCGCGGTGACGAAGGCCCCCTGCAGCACGACGACCAGGAACCCGACGCCGACAGGGGTGGTGGTCGCGTCCAGGGTGACGGTGAGGTTGCCGAGCACGGCGGCCAGGCCGCCGGCGACCAGGGCCACCAGCCAGCACACGAGCACCGGGATCCGGGTCGCGCGCGGCACGAGCGCGAGCACCGCGGCCACGAGCAGCAGCGCGCCCAGCCACCACGGCGCGCCGAGGTCGCCGAGGCGGCCGGTGAGCAGGTCCCGGGCGTCCACGCCCGGCGACGGCACCCGGCCGATGTCGAGCGCGAGTCCCGCGGCGTGGCCGTGGACCAGCATCGGCAGCCACCAGGGCGCGAGGAGCACGGGCACGACCCCGATCGCGGCCGCGGGAGGCCCCCACGTGGAGCGGTCGCGCATCGCGCCGCGGGCGATCGCGAACGCCGCGGCGACCACCACCAGCCCCACGACGAGGCCGAAGGCCCAGGCGACGGGCGCGAACGCGGTCGTGAGGGCGAGCAGGAGGCCGGTCCGCCAGCCGGCGCGCCACCGGCGGTCGGCCGACGGGTCGGCGAAGCCCAGGGCGGCGTGCGTCACCCACGGGAGCAGGACGGCCGCGACGACGGGGCCGAGGCGGCCGTCGCCCCAGGCGCCGCTCGCGACCGGCACGAGGGCGTACGTCGTGGCGCCCCACAGCAGCACCCACCGAGGGGCCCCGCGGTGGGAGACCAGGCGGCCGGTGACCCGCAGGAAGCGCCACGCGCCCCACACGCAGGCCGGGACGGCGAGCACCAGCAGCGCCGACACCGCCAGCGTCGTGCCGAGCAGGGAGCCGACGAGGGCCAGCGGCAGCACGTAGGCAGGGGCCGGCACCGCGGTGCCCTGGCCCAGCGGGTGCCACGACTCCAGGTGCAGACCCCACCACGCGCCTGCCGAGTCCGGCACCGGTGAGAGGCCGCCGCCGACCACCGACCCGAACGCCTCGCGGGAACCGATGACGGCGGCGACGACGAAGAGCGTGAGCAGGACCGCGATCGGGTTCGTGAGGAAGCGCGCCACCGCCCCGGAGTCGGTGAAGTCCTCGTCCTCGTCGTCCGCGACGGGGCGCCGCGCCGCCAGGGAGGACGGGTCGCGCTCGATGGCGGCCGCGCGCCGCCGCTCGGCGACGTCCGCGGCCTGCTGGGTGGCGGCCGACGCGAGGTCGCCGACGAAGTCCAGGCCGTGGCGGTAGGGCAGCCATGGCGGGGCGAGCAGGGCGCGCACCTCGGCCGGGTCGCCCGACTGTCGACCCTGTCGCTCCCGGCGCGCGGCCAGGATCTGGCGCGGGCTGGAGTAGAGCGAGACCAGGGCGGCCAGCTCGTCGAGGGCCTCTCCCACCGCGCGCACCAGCAGGAAGCCGATCATCCGCACCAGCGTGCCCAGGCCCAGACGCACGACCTGGAAGGGCAGCGCGCGCGCCCGGCTGTTGACCAGCAGCGTGTAGAGGGCGGCCCGGCGCTCCTGGTAGTGGGTGTGGCGCCCGGTCAGCGGCGTGCGCCGGATGCCGCGGTGCGCCGCCTCGGCGTGGAAGACGACCGCACCCGGCACGACCAGGGTGGTGTGGCCGGCGGTCGCGGCGCGCCAGCCGAAGTCGATGTCGTTGCCGAAGATCGGCAGCTGGTCGTCGAACCCGCCGAGCTCCTCGAGCACCCGGCGGCGCACGAGCATGCCGGCGCTGTTGACCGCGAGCACGCGCCGTACGGCGTGGTGCTGACCCTGGTCGTACTCCCCGCGCTCCAGGCCGGTCTCCCGGCGACCGGTGCCGGAGATCGTGACGCCGACCTCGAGCAGGCGCCGCAGCGAGGGCCACTCGCGCAGGGTGGGGCCGAGCACGTCGGCCTCGGGGTGCTCCTCCGCCGCGCGCAGCAGCGCGGCCAGCGCACCGGGGGCGGGGTTGGCGTCGTCGTGCAGGATCCAGACCCACTCCGCGGGCTCGGGGTCCTCGCGCAGCTCCTGCAGGCCGAGCTCGACCGCGGCCGGGAAGTGGGTGGAGCCGGGGACGCGCACCACGGCGCCGAAGGCCTGCTCCAGCAGGTCGGCGCTGCCGTCCTTGCTGGCCGTGTCGACCGCGACGACGCGGTCGACCGGACGGGACTGGGCGCGCAGCCCCGCGATCACCGCGGGCAGCCAGCGCGCCCCGTCATGGCTGACGAGCAGCGCGGCTACGGAGGTCCCAGACACGATCGGCCACACTAGCCACCCGGCCGCAAGCCCCGAAAATGAAGGAACCCCGGCCGCTCGGGCCGGGGTATTCCTTCAGACGCTCAGACGGCGCGCTTCTTGAGCTTGCGACGCTCCCGCTCGGAGAGACCGCCCCAGATGCCGAAGCGCTCGTCCTTCATCAGCGCGGCCTCGAGACACTCGTCTCGCACCTCGCAGGTGAGACAGACCTTCTTGGCCTCTCTCGTCGATCCACCCTTCTCAGGGAAGAACGCCTCAGGATCCGTCTGGGCGCACAACGCTCGGTCCTGCCACCCCGCATCCTCGGCGTCCGGTTCGAGAAGAAACAGTTCTCTCACGGTTCTCACCCTTTCGACCCAGCAACACCCCGAACAACACTGTGGGAATTACATGCCTGTCGTACCCCCGAAGTCAAGCCCTGATCTGCTAAGGGGGGTCGCCACCCGGTCCCCGGGTAGCCTCCGCGCGGCCCCCGTGGGGCAAGGTAGCGGCCATGCTGCAGCACATCACGGTCCTGTCCGGGGGCATGGGCGGGGCCCGGTTCCTCCAAGGTCTCCGGCACGGGATCGCCACCGGCACCCTGCCCGGCGTCGCTCCCGACGCGGAGATCACCGTGGTCGCCAACACCGCCGACGACATCTGGGTCCACGGCCTCAAGGTCTGCCCCGACCTCGACACGGTGATGTACACGCTCGGTGACGGCATCGACCTCGAGCGCGGCTGGGGCCGGCGCGAGGAGACGTGGAGCGTCCGGACCGAGCTCGCCGAGTACGGCGTGGAGCCGACGTGGTTCGGGCTCGGCGACCGCGACGTCGCGACCCACCTGGTGCGCACGCAGATGCTGGACGCGGGCTACCCGCTCTCGGCGGTCACCGAGGCGCTGTGCCGCCGGTGGCAGCCCGGTGTCCGGCTGCTGCCCATGACCGACGACCGGGTCGAGACCCACATCGCGATCGCCGACCCCGACGCGGCCAGCGGTCGCCGCGTCGTGCACTTCCAGGAGTACTGGGTGCGCCTGCGCGCCGCCGTGCCCGCCGAGGCCGTCCTCGTCGTCGGCCTCGAGGACGCCACCCCCGGTCCCGGGGTCGTCGACGCCATCACCGACGCCGACCTGGTGGTGCTGCCGCCCTCCAACCCGGTCGTCTCGGTCGGCACCATCCTGGGCGTCCCCCGGGTGCGGGAGGCCCTGGTCGCCACCTCGGCGCCGGTCGTGGGCCTGTCCCCCATCGTCGGCGGGACGCACGTGCGCGGCATGGCCGAGCAGATGCTGACGGCCATCGGGGTGGAGGTCAGCGCCGCGGGCGTGGGACTGCACTACGGCGCCCGCTCCGACGGCGGCCTCCTCGACGGCTGGCTCGTCGACGAGCGGGACGCCGACCAGGTCGCCCGGCTGACCGACGCCGGGGTCGCCTGCCGCGCGGTGCCCCTGATGATGAGCGACCACGACGCCACCGCTGCGATGGCGGCTGCGGCCGTCGACCTGGTCCAGACGGCACGATGAGCACGGGCAGCACGGTCTCGGCCTGGGCGCCCGACGGGCTGCCGGAGGTCCGCGCCGGCGACGACCTGGCCGCGCTCGTCGCGGGCGCCCTGCCCGACCTCGCCGACGGGGACGTCGTCGTGGTCACCAGCAAGGTCGTGAGCAAGGCCGAGGACCGGGTGGTGCCCGGCACGCGCGAGCAGGCGCTCGCCGGGGAGACGGCCCGGGTGGTCGCCCGGCGCGGCCCCACGACGATCGTGAGGACCCACCACGGCCTGGTCCTGGCGGCGGCCGGGATCGACGCCTCCAACGTCGAGCGGGGCTCGGTCGTGCTGCTGCCCCACGACCCCGACGCCTCGGCCCGCGCCCTGCGCGCGGACCTGCAGCGGCTCACCGGCCGCAACGTCGGCGTCGTGGTGACCGACACGGCGGGTCGCGCCTGGCGCGAGGGGCAGACCGACCTGGCCATCGGCGCGGCCGGGATCGTCGTGGCCGAGGACTTCGCCGGCCGCGTCGACGCCCACGGCAACGAGCTGGCCGTCACGGCCCCGGCGGTCGTCGACGAGATGGCCGGGCTCGCCGAGCTCGCGCAGGGCAAGCTCGGCGGCCGGCCGGTGGCGCTCGTGCGCGGCCGGTCCGACCTGGTGCTCCCGCCCGGGCAGGACGGGCCGGGAGCGGTCTCCCTGGTGCGGGCCGAGGGCGCCGACATGTTCGGCTTCGGCGCCCGCGAGGCGGTCGTGCGCGCCGTGACCGGCGACCCCGCCGACCGGGTCGTCTTCGGCGCGCCCGCCCCCGCCGAGGAGCTCGCCGAGGCGCTGCGCGGGCTGGGCGCCCGCCCGGCGGCGTACGACGGGGGGCTGGAGGTCGCCGGCGACGTCGCGCGCGACCTGGTGGCCGTGCTGGCGTTCGCGCACGGATGGGTGCTCGAGGAGGCCGACGCACCCCGCCGTCTGCGGCTGCACCCGGCGACTCCGTAGACTCTCCGCGACCCTCACCCGAACAGAGGTACTTCCCGCCGTGGCCAAGCCTGCCAAGTCCGACCGCCAGAAGGTCATCGACGACATCCGCAAGAAGCAGAAGGGCGCCGAGAAGCGCCGCGGCTTCATGATCGTCGGTGTCAGCGTGCTGATCGCCCTGCTGATCGTGGGCGCCGCCGCCTACCGGCCACTGAAGAACAACTGGGACGAGCGCAAGTTCAACGACCTCGAGCTGGACAAGATCGGCGCCGCCGCCTCCGTGTGCGACAAGGTGACCACCAAGCCGGCCGAGGGGAGCAACGACCACGTCCCCACCGACACCCCGGTCAACTACACCGAGGCGCCGCCCGCGTTCGGGCCCCACTGGAACGAGCCGGGCGTGGCGCCCGCGCCCATGGACCGCAAGTACTACGGCACCAAGGACCGCCCCGAGCTGGAGTCGCTGGTCCACAACCTCGAGCACGGCTACACGATCGTCTGGTACGACGAGACCGTCGCCGACGACGACAGCGCGCTCACCGAGCTCAAGGCCGTCTCCAAGAAGTTCCCCGGCACCGACAACTACCGCTACAAGTTCATCGCGGCGCCGTGGACCTCCAAGGACGAGGACGGCGCGAAGTTCCCCAAGGGCAAGCACATCGCCTACACCCACTGGTCCGTGGGCGGCGAGGGCGAGGACGACGCGAGCAAGCAGGTCGGCGTGTGGCAGTACTGCACGGAGTTCTCCGGCAAGGCGCTCGAGACCTTCATGCTCGACTACCCCTACCTCGACTCCCCCGAGCCGACCGTCCCGTAGCAGTCAGGTCAGGCCGGGCTGCGAGTCCCGCAGCGCGGCCACGACCTGCTTGACCTCCTGCGCCCGCGCCCGGGTGGTCACCAGCAGCGCGTCGGGGGTGTCGACCACGACCACGTCCTCGAGTCCGATCACCGCGACGACCCGTCCGGACCCGGGCACCACGAGGCCGGTGGACGCGATCGCCTGCACCAGGGCCGCGTCGCCCAGGACCGTGGGGGCGCCGGTCCCGGGCTCGTCCTCGAGAAGGGCGGCCAGCGAGTCGAAGTCGCCGATGTCGTCCCAGCCGAACGACGCCGGCACGGTCGCCACCCGCCCGGCCGCGGCCGCGGGCTCGGCCACCGCGTGGTCCAGCGCGATCTTCGGCAGCGTCGGCCACAGCTCCGCGAGACGGGAGCTGTCGGCGGCGAGCTCGCGCAGCGTCGCGGCGAACGCCGGGTCCGACTCGGCCAGCAGGTCGAGCAGCACGGTCGGGCGGACCACGAACATCCCGGCGTTCCAGCGGAATCGGCCCGTGGCGAGGTACTCCTCGGCCACGGCCACCGACGGCTTCTCCACGAACTCCCGCACCGCGAAGGCGCCCTCGTGGCCCTCGAGCGGCGCGCCGAGGTGGACGTAGCCGAACGCCGACGAGGGGAACGTCGGCTCGATGCCCAGGGTCACCAGCCAGCCCCCGCGCGCCACCTCGACCGCCGTACGCACGCAGGCGGCGAAGCCGTCGGTGTCGGCGATGACGTGGTCGGCGGCGAAGGAGCCCATGACGCTGTCGGGGTCGGTGCGCTCGAGCAGCGCGGCGGCCAGCCCGATCGCCGCCATCGAGTCGCGGGCCGACGGCTCGGCGAGCACGGAGGCGGCGGCGACCTCGGGCAGCTGGGCGGCGACGGCGTCGCGGTGGGCCCCACCCGTGACCACCAGGAAGCGGTCCTCGACCAGCGGGGCCAGCCGGTCGTAGGTGCCCTGGAGCAGCGAACGGCCGGTGCCGGTGAGGTCGCGCAGGAACTTGGGCGACGCGGCGCGCGACAGCGGCCAGAGGCGGGTGCCCGCACCACCGGCGGGGATCACCGCCCACAGTCCCTCGATGGCAGTCATGGACGCGAGCCTAGTGACCCCCGCGCCGTGGTCCTCGGGGAGACTGGCCCGGTGACGACCTTCGCAGCAGTGCTCGCCCAGCAGCTCCGGACCGACGGCGGCCGCCCGCTGGTGACGTTCTACGACGAGGCGACCGGTGAGCGCGTCGAGCTGTCCGTGACGACGTACGCCAACTGGGTGGCGAAGGCCGCCTCCCTGCTCGTCGAGGAGCTGGACCTGGAACGCGGCGACAGCCTGCGCGTCGACCTCCCGACCCACTGGCTCGGGCCGGTCTTCCTCGGCGCGGCGTGGGCCGCGGGCCTCGTCGTGACCGACGCCCACGACCCGTCCGCGGTCGTCTGCGGGCCCGAGGAGCTCGCGGCCTGGGCGCCCCGCGCCGACGAGCTGCCCGTGCTGGCCTGCTCGCTGCTGCCGATGGGCGTGCGCTTCGCCGAGGCGGTCCCGCCCTCCGTGCACGACGTGGGCATCGAGATCTGGTCGCAGCCCGACTCCTTCATCCCCTGGGACCCGCCGACGTCCGACGACGTCGCGACCCGCGTCGAGGGACGCGAGACGACGCAGGAGGAGATGTGGAGAGCGGCCACCACCGGGACTCACGTCTCCGATGGTGGCCGCCTCCTGTCGGTGGCCAACCCGGCTTCCCCGCCAGGTGTCGCCACCTTCACCGAGCCGCTCGCGAGGAACGGCTCGCTGGTCCTGGTGACCCATGCCGGCCGGGAGCGGCTCGAGGCGACCTTCGTCGCCGAGCACGCCACCGCCCGCTTCCCTGCATGAGACCAGGACGTCTTCAGCCCGCCAGGTCGTAGCCTCCCAGTCCCTGGCCCAGCAGCTTCGGCGCACCGAAGCCGCTGGCGGTCATCTCGATGAGGTAGAGCGCCTTCGTCGAGGTCTGGCGGACGACCAGGTCGGAGTGTCCGGTGAGGCCGACGTCGCTGATGCCGACGATCCAGTCGTACGGCGTCAGGTTCACCGACATCGCCCGGGTGCTGGTGAGCCCACCCGGTCCGTTGCCGCGGCTGAGCGTCACCTTGCCGCTGCCCCGGAACAGCACGTCCGGCGCGCCGTCGACGTCCATGCGGCCCACCGCGATCTGGCGGGTGGCGGTGACCTTGCCGGCGGCGACGTACCCGGCCGAGAGCGGCTTGACGCCGGTCCCGGGATAGATCCGCATCGAGGAGCCCTGGGGCTGGCCCATCAGGTCGGGCCACCCGTCCCCGGTCGCGTCACCGACGGCGGCGAGCAGCTGCACCTTCTTGAATGCGGTGGAGAGCAGGCGTGGCCCGGAGAACGTGCCCCGGCCCGTGCCGAGCCGGAGGTAGAGGTAGCCGTTGGTGCGGCGGTAGATCATGTCGCCGTGGCCGTCGCGGTTCCAGTCGCCGGCGTTGAGCACCTTGTTGACCCCGACCAGGCTGACCCCCGTGGCGATCGGCCTGGCGATCCGGTACGGCGCCTTCCCGCCCGTGCCGCGCAGCGGCAGGACGAACGCCTGCTGGTCGCTGGTGCGCCGGATGATGAGGTCGGGGTGCGGCGTGAAGGTCAGGTTCGACTCCAGCTCGCGCCCGGCCCACCCGCGCTGCGCTGCCGCGGCGAGGGTGCGGATCTGCGGGATCTTGGCGTAGAGGTACTTGCCCGGACACGCGGTCGAGTCGGCGTCGCGGTGCCCGTTGATCGCCTGGAAGCTCTTGCGCCCCACCTGCTGCGACCTCGACGAGGCCGAGACCCCGTGCAGGGACAGCTTCCACGCGAACAGGGCGCCGTAGGCCTGCACCATCGCGTCCGAGGGCTTGGCGATGTCGTAGTTGCCGATCGCCGACATCGCGAAGGAGTAGTCGTTGTAGCCGAGCGTGTGCGCCCCGACGACCGGGCGGTCCACGCCGCCGTAGCGCCCCTCCCAGATCCGGCCGAAGCGGTCGACGAGGTAGTTGTAGCCGATGTCGGACCAGCCGCGGGACCGGGTGTGGTAGGCGTAGATGCTGCGCAGCAGCCCCGGCACCTGGGCCTTCGTGTAGTTGTTGGCGTTGACCGTGTGGTGCACGAAGCCGGCGTGGACCTCGAAGTAGTGCAGCGAGCTCTTGTCACGCATCCGCTCGTCGGCACCCCACTGGGCGCGTGAGTAGATCACCGGCTTCGGCGTGAACGTCGCCGCCTGCATCTCGATCGCACCCGGCGCGGCCGGGTCGGCCACGGGATCCTCGACGGGAGGGTCGGTGGTGGGCACCGGCGCGGTCCGTGCGCTGGTGGGCGCCTCGGACTCCCGGGTGTCGATCGCGGGCGCCTCGACCTTGGTCGCCGTCGGCTCGCCCGGCGCGATCACCGCGAGCTTGAGGTCGGCCGGCGCCGCGCCCTGGGGCGTGGTGACCTTGACCTGCACCTCGTCGACGTCGCCCACGAGCAGCGCGTCCGTGCCCGGCCGGGAGTGCTTGGCCTCCTCGCTGCGCGGGTCGGGCCCGTGCTCGGCGTCGTAGGCGACCGGCATCCACTCCGTCCACGCGTCGTCGGTCTCGGTGCGGACGTGCACCTGGATCTGCTTCTTGGACAGCTCCGGGCCCTTGCCCCACGTGACGCCGACGGCGCCGTAGCCGCTCACGGCCTGCGGCAGGCTGGTCAGCTGCGCGCCGCCGCCCTTGCCGGCCACGATCCGTGCCTGGGGGGCACCGGCCAGGGTCCGGCCGCGCACCCCGCCGACGGGCGCCGTCAGCGGCACCTCGGTCACGATCGGGTCCACGACGCCCGAGGGCACCTCGGACTTCAGCGTGGTCGTCGCGGCGTACGCCGCCAGGGCGGTGGGAGCCGTGGTCACGGGTGCCCGCTGGACCACATCGAGGGAGACGATGTTGGCAGCGGGCGTGACGACGGCGAGGACGACACCGAGCGTCAGCAGCTGCTGGCACACGGTGACGTAACGGGCTCGGGAAGAGGGCATTTCGAAGGCTCCAGTGCGAGGGGAAGATTCACACGAGCCGCAACTGTCACACGAGTAACAGACCCCGGACTAGAGGATCTGAGTAACTACAAACGTGTAATTTCCAGTCGACACGCCGACGTTTCCAAGATTTGTCAAGTCATCGTAATTCCTCAAGGGTCGGTCGAGCGCACCACCAGGCGGTGAGCCGCACACGACGGGCCCGAAGGAACATCCACCTCCCCTGAAGCCGCCGAGGAGCTGCCCCCGACACGGGGCGGCCCGGGGACCGGGGGTGGGCCCGTGGGGGCTGAAGGGGAGGCGTGGCGCCGGGAAGACCACCACGACCCGGCACTGCTGCTGCCCGGCGACACGGCGAGCTCGTCCCCCACGGGCCCACCCCAGGGCACCGGGACGCCCCGTGGCTCAGTCCGAGAAGGCCGCACCCCCACCCCCGCGCGCAGCGCGGGCAACCCGGCGCGCAGCGCCGGAGCAGCCGTGGGGAGGGTCAGATGTCGTTGCCGATCTCGTCGTCGACCTCGTCCTGGCTGTCGGGCTCGTCCTCGGGGCCCTCGTCGTACTTGAGGTAGCGGATGCCGGCGTTGACCTCGCCGTCGAAGCCGACCTTGCCCTTCTCCAGGACGATGACGCGGTCGCACATCTTGCGGACCGAGCCGGCCGAGTGGCTGACGTAGAACAGGGTGCGGCCGCTCTCGCGGACCTCCTGCATGCGCTCGATGCACTTCTTGCGGAAGGGACGGTCGCCGACCGCCAGGGCCTCGTCGGCCAGGAAGATGTCGGAGTCGACGTGGATGGCCACGGCGAAGCCGAGCCGGGCGAACATGCCCGAGGAGTAGTTGCCGACGGGGGTCTCCAGGAAGCGGCCGACCTCGGCGAACTCCACGATCTCGTCGAACTTGCGGCGGGTCTCCTGCTCGGTCATCCCGAGCACGGCCGCGTTGAGGTAGATGTTGTCGCGGCCGGTGAGCTGGGGGTGGAAGCCGGCGCCCGTGGCGATGAGGCCTGCGATCCGGCCACGGGTGAGGACCCGGCCGGAGTCGGGCCGCATGACGCCCTGCACGAGCTTGAGCAGGGTGCTCTTGCCGGAGCCGTTGAGGCCCATCAGGCCGATGGACTCGCCCTGGTCGACGGTGAAGCTGACGTCCTGCAGCGCGAGGAAGCTGTCGCTGAGGTCACGACCCTTCACCAGCGCGACGCTCATCTGCTTCAGCGTGCGGTGGTAGCGCAGCGTGAACTCCTTGGTCACGCTGTCCACCACGATCGAGGTGCTGTCGGGGTAGGTCATCAGAGCCGCTCCGGGATGCGGTTCTCGAAGCGCCGGAAGACCAGCTGCCCGAGGATCAGCACCACGAAGCCGATCCCCAGGCCGAGGAAGCCGTAGGCGAAGAGGTGGTCGGGGATGTGCTTGGCCTGCGTGGCGTCGGGGTCCTGCGTCGTCCCCACCCAGAAGGCCTGCTGCACCAGCAGCACCGCGTCGGCGATGGGGTTGAGGAGGTAGTAGTGGGCGAACGAGCCCAGCCGCTCCTCGACCATGCTGAAGGGGTAGATCATCGGGACGCCGAAGCGGACGAAGTTGCTGAGGATCGACACCACGCTGCCCACGTCGCGCATGAAGACGTTGGCCACGCTGAACATCAGCGCGAGTCCGGTGCCGAGCAGGCAGATGATCCCCAGCGCCAGCACGAAGCCGAGCAGGGAGACCGGGTCGGGGGTCCAGCCGGTGAACAGGCAGATGACCACGAGGACGATCAGCTGGGGGCCGATGTGGTAGAGCGAGACCATCATCGAGGCCACGGGGAACATCTCCCGTGGCACGGCCATCTTGCGCACCAGTGCCTTGTTGCGCACGATCGAGCGGGTGCCGGCGTTGAAGGTCTCGATGAAGAACTGCACGACGATGAGGCCGCAGAAGATGTGGATCGCGAAGGACTCGGTCCCCCGCCCCATGATCTTCTCCATCATGAACCAGAAGATGAACAGCTGCGAGAGCGGGTTGATGTAGGACCACAGGAACCCGAGCGCGGAGGCCTGGTAGCGGGCGTTGACCTCACGGCGCACGAGCAGCCGCAGGAGGTAGCGCCGCCGGAAGACCTCCAGCAGCCCGGCCGTGGGCGAGGGGTTGGCCAGCGGGGCGTCGACGAGCCGGTGCTGGGACTCGAGGTCAGTCATCGGCACGCTCGGTCCACGGCTTGAAGGTCTCGTCCCACGCCTCCGGGGCGGTGATCGAGTCGAGCTCCTCGCGGTAGAGCTGCGCCAGTCGCGGCCACTCGCGGCGGTAGCGGTCGTGGAGCTCGACGGTGCGCCTGGTGAGGCTGCGGAAGACCGCGGAGTCGCGCTGGTAGAACGCCGCCGACGTGCCGTCGTTCATGGACACGATGGCCGAGTCGTAGCTGGCCAGGCGGTACCACCGGGCGTCCATGGCCCGGATCTCGGCCTCGGGGTGCTCGCGGGAGAGCTCGCGCGGCGGCTTGAGCTGGCGCAGGGGCGCGAGGCCGGCGGTGACCAGCTGGGAGAGGCGCGAGGGGATCTCGAGCCCGTCGCGACCGCGACGCGGCGGCTTCTTGCGGCGCACGGCCGGGAAGGCGTCGGGGTCGGGCTGCAGCTGGGCGTCGGTGAACTGCTTGCGCAGCGCGTTGACCTCGCCGAGGCGGTCCGGGAGCATCCGGTGCAGCGCGTGCGGACCCTCGAGGACGTCCTCCATGGCGAGCAGTCGCAGCTCGGCCGTGGAGTACTGCATCGACACCAGGTGCGCGACCTGGTGGTTGAGGCTCTCGCGGATCATCCGCCCCCCACGGGGGTACGGCGAGTGGAGCAGCGCGGCCACCAGGCGGTTGCGCAGGTGGAAGTAGGCCTGCCAGTCGAGAGCGTCGTTCTTGTCGGTCCACGGGACGTGCCAGACGGCCGCACCGGGGAAGGTCACGGTGGGGTAGCCCGCGGCCTTGGCGCGCAGGCCGTACTCGGAGTCGTCCCACTTGATGAAGAGCGGCAGCGACAGGCCGATCTCGTCGATCACCTGCCGCGGGATCAGGCACATGAACCAGCCGTTGAAGTCGACGTCGATGCGCTTGTGCATCCAGCGGCTGGAGCGCAGGTTGCGCGCGGCGAAGTCCCAGTCGTTGAAGGTGTCGTCGGGCGACTTCCACCAGAAGCGCCACGGGTGGATGATCTCGCCGAACGAGTGCAGCCGCGAGCGGCTGAAGAGGCTGAACATGTGACCGCCCACCAGGGTGGGGCGGCGGGCCAGGTCGCCGAACGTGATCGCGCGGATGATGCCCTCGGGCTCGCAGACGACGTCGTCGTCCATCATCATCGCGTACGTCGCCGTGCCCTTGCGCAGCGACTCGAGCTGGCCCCGCGCGTAGCCGCCGGACCCGCCGAGGTTGCCCTGCTCGATGATCCGCAGGGTGTCGCCGAGGGCGCCCTCGGCCTTGGCGAACTCCGGGGAGTCGGCCACCTTGTCGGTGCCCTGCTCCATCACGAACACGGTGTCGAGGTAGGGCCGCAGCTGCTCGTCCTCGCCGACCTGGGCGAGGAGCTTGGCGCAGAAGTCGGGGCGGTTCATCGTGGTGATCGCGAGGTCGACGGTGCCGTGCTGGGCCCGGTCCTCGGGCACGTCGGCGGTCCACTCGGCGGACTCCACGACGACGTCCTCGTCACCGGCCACGACGTTGTACCAGTACCAGCCGCCGTCGACGAAGGGCTTCAGCGACAGCTCGAAGGCGAACGTCGCGCTGCCCTCGTCGCCGGACACGGCGGAGTCGACGCGCTGGGCCCGGCCGTTGGCCATGGACTTGTAGACGATCACGCTCGCGCCGGCGCCGCGCAGCCGCACGGTCAGCGTGACGTCGGAGACCACCGTCCACCGCCGCCAGTAGCTGGCCGGGAAGGCGTTGAAGTAGGTGCCGAACGAGAGCCGCTCGCCCGACTTCACCCGCAGCGAGGTGCGCGACTCGATCTGGTCGGGGTGGATGCTCCGCCCGGTCGAGGTCGGCTGCCGGATGGCGGCGTTGTTGAGCTCCTTGGCCGCCCGGTTGCCGCCGATCTCGTAGCGGTCGGCGTCGAGCTTGGCCTCCTCGGGGTCGACGTACAGCGGGAGCACGTCGAAGTCCCGGTCGAGCGGGAAGATCTGTCGTTGCAGCAGTCGCGCGGTCATCTACTCGTCCACTCCCCCGCTCGTCAACGGCGCACCGTCGGCGAAGTGCGGCTTCAGCTTGTTCTCGAACATCGACAGCGCCGACCCGATGGCCATGTGCATGTCAAGGTACTTGTAGGTGCCGAGGCGGCCTCCGAAGAGGACCATCGGCTCCTTCTTGGCCAGCTCGCGGTACTTCAGCAGCTTGGCGCGGTCCTCGGCGGTGTTGACCGGGTAGTACGGCTCGTCGTCGTCCTCGGCGAAGCGGCTGTACTCGTGGACGACGATGGTCTTGCCCGGCAGGTAGGTGCGCTCGGGGTGCAGGTGCTTGAACTCCAGGATCCGGGTCCAGGGGACCTCCTGGTCGTTGTAGTTGACGACCCCGGTGCCCTGGAAGTCGTCCACGTCGAGCGTCTCCGACTCCAGGTCGACGGTGCGCCACGAGAGGCGGCCCTCGGCGTTGTCGAAGTACTCGTCGACCGGGCCCGTGTAGACGATCGGCACCTTGCCCTTGAACTGCTCGGCGACGCCGTTGGCCGGGTCCAGGAAGTCGGTCTCGAGGCGGACCTCGATGTCGGGGTGCTCGGCCATGCGAGTCAGCCAGGCGGTGTAGCCGTCGGTCGGCAGGCCCTCGAAGTCGTCGTTGAAGTAGCGGTTGTCGAAGGTGTAGCGCACGGGCAGCCGCGTGATGATGTCGGCGGAGAGCTCGGTGGGGTCGGTCTGCCACTGCTTGGCGGTGTAGCCCTTCACGAACGCCTCGTAGAGCGGGCGCCCGATCAGCGAGACCGCCTTCTCCTCGAGGTTGGTCGCGTCGGCCGTCGCGATCTCGCTGGCCTGCTCCGCGATCAGGGCGCGGGCCTCGTCGGGGGTGTGCGACCGGCCGAAGAACTGGTTGATGAGCGCGAGGTTCATCGGGAACGAGTAGACCTGCCCCTGGTACTTCGCGAACACGCGGTGCTGGTAGCCGGTGAAGCTGGTGAACCGGTTGACGTACTCCCACACCTTCTTGTTCGACGTGTGGAACAGGTGGGTGCCGTAGACGTGCACCTCGATGCCGGTCTCGGGGTCGATCTCGGAGTAGGCGTTGCCCCCGAGGTGGTGGCGGCGCTCGAGCACGAGGACCTTGAGGCCCAGCTCGCTGGCGCAGCGCTCCGCGATGGTCAGGCCGAAGAAGCCGGAACCGACGACGACCAGATCGGGCTGCCGGTCGGGGCTGGGGTCAGGGGTGGGCACGATCGGTCAGTCTACGGATCCGGTGGGCGTGAGCCGTACTCCCCGCGCCCTCGGCCGCGCGTCGCGCATGGCACGGGTCACACGCCGAGAAGATGCGGCAACTGGGGGAACGGGGTTCTAGGCTGTCCGCGTGCAGGTGCGAACGACGTCCCGGTCCCTCGGCGAGGACTTCCGCTACGCCTGGCTGGCGGGTCTCCTCATGGCGGCGGCGACCGTGCTCATCGCCTGGCTCGAGGACCTGCCGATCCGCGACCCCGACAGCCTCATCCCCGGCTACATCCGCTTCCCCGCCATCGTGCTGGGGGCGATCTCCCTCGACATCGTCCCCCGGGCGCTCTGGCGGGCGCGTCGGGCGCCCCGCACGCTGTGGACGACCATCCGCGAGATCACCCGCGAGCGGTGGCCCGCCTCGCACTGGCGCTTCGCCCTGGGCGGCGTCATGGCCTGGTACCTCTGCTACGCGACGTTCCGCAACCTCAAGAGCTTCGTGCCGTTCGTCCATGCCGACGGCGCGCCGTTCTCGGCCACCGACAACGTCTACGACACGCAGATGGCCGACCTCGACAAGGTGCTCTGGCTGGGGCACGACCCGGCCAAGGTCCTGCACGACCTGCTCGGCACGGGCTTCGCCGCCCAGCTCTTCTCGGCCGTCTACATCATCTGGATCGTCCTGGTGCCGGTCTCGATCGCGATCGCCCTGGTCTGGACCCGCCACACGGCGGCGGGGTCCTGGTACGTCACCGCGGTGGCCTTCGACTGGGCCTTCGGTGCGGCGATCTACCTGCTGTTCCCCTCGGTCGGCCCGATCTACTCCGACCCCAAGACCTTCGCCGGGCTCCCCGAGACCTACGTCTCCAAGCTCCAGGAGAGCATGTGGGACGACCGGCTCGCGGTCGTCGGGGACGTGGTCGGCTCCGGCACGCTCCAGACGATCGCGGCGTTCGCCTCGCTGCACGTCGGCATCATGCTCACCATCTGCCTGATCGTCGAGTACGTCGGTCTGGCGCGCTGGCTCCGCGTGGCCTCGTGGGTCTTCCTGGTGCTCACCGTCTTCGCGACCGTCTACCTCGGCTGGCACTTCTTCGTCGACGCGATCGCCGGCGCCGCCCTGGGCGCCTTCACGGTCTGGCTGGCGGCCATGGCCACCGGCAACCGGGTGGGGCTGCGACCGCGCTTGCGCCGTGACCCGCTCCCCGAGGACTCCGTCGCGGCCGGGGCGGGCTCGTCGGGGCTCACCCAGGGACGCGACCCGGGCCAGGCCTCGCACTGAGCGACAGGCGTCGCAGCCCCCGGGCGTCCTTGAGCGCGCGCACCACGTTGCGCGCCTCGGCGCGCCCACCACGCACCGGGCTCAGCAGCACCACCACGAGCGCCACGAGCCACGGCTTGAGGCGGACGGCGACGTTCTCGCCGTAGCGGAAGTGGACGACGAAGAGGTTGCGGTACATGTAGTAGCCCTTCCAGCCCCCCAGGTCGTGCTGCTGGTCGAAGTCGAGCTGCCGCACGAGCACCGCGTCGCGGACCGCCCAGATGCGGCGGCCGGCGCGACGGGCGCGCACCGCGAAGTCCACGTCGTCGTAGAAGATGAAGAACCCCGGGTCGGGGAGCCCGATCTCCTCGACGACCGAGCGGCGCACCAGGAAGCCCTCGAAGGCGACGTTCTCCACCTCGACCAGCGGCGGCATCGCCGCGCGGGTGCCGTAGTCGGTCTCGACCATCGAGGTCTTCGGCTTGATGGCCAGGGGGTTGCGCAGGTCGAAGCGCGTGGCCGCCTTCTCCACGAGCCGGCCCTGACGGTCCTCGCGCACGGAGGTCAGGCAGTCCTCGTCGTGGGACATCAGCACGGTCAGGGAGTCGGGCGCCGGCACCACGTCGTCGTCCATCAGCCACACCCGGTCGAAGCCCTGCTCGACCGCCGTGCGCACCCCCAGGTGGAAGCCGCCGGCGCCACCGAGGTTCTCGCCGCTGGTCACGACCTGCAGCGGCAGGTCCGTCCGCGCCGCGAGCACCTGCGCGGTCTCGTCGGTGCTGGCGTTGTCCACCACGACCACCGCGTCGGGCCGGCGCTCGAGGCGGGCCAGCCCGTCGAGCATGCCGACGAGGAGCTCCGCGCGGTTGTAGGTCACCACCACCACCGCGACGGTCTCGGTCATCGCAGGTACCGCCGGTGGCCGGTGAAGTCGCCGCGCAGTCCCGCGACGGCGGCTCGGGTGCTCATCACGACACGGCCGGGCTGCGGGCGCGTGAGCAGGTAGAACCAGATCGTCTTGACCCAGAACATCAGCACGTGCGGCCAGCCGCGGTAGTCGCGCAGGTTGAGGGTGTTGTTGCGCGCCATGCAGTAGTGCTTGAGGTCGCTCGGCGTGTGGTTGTAGGTCGTGCGCCCGAACATCATCCGGGTCCCCAGCTCGCCCACACTCGGGTGCAGCACCCGCGCGTCCACCACGGTGGCGATCCGGCCGCCGGCGCGCTCGGCGCGCAGGCGGTACTCGTGGTCGTCGCCCCAGATGAAGAACTCCGCCCGCGGGAGCCCGATCCGCTCCACCAGCTCGCGCGTGACGAGCACCCCGTTGAACGGGATGACCACGTCGCGGATGAGTCCGTCGTCGGCCGCCGACCGCACGTCGTCCATCTCGTGCACCGCCCGGGTGCCGCCGGGCAGCCGGATCGGGAACACCAACCGCTCGGGCCGGGCCTCGTCGACCACCACCGGGCCCCAGAAGTCCAGGTCGGTGCGCTCGAGCAGCAGCCGCAGGCAGTCGTCGTCCGGGAGGCCGTCGTCGTCCATCAGCCAGGCGAGGTCCGCCCCCCGCTCCATCGCCCACGCGAGACCGTCGTGGAAGCCGCCGGCCCCGCCGCCGTTCTCCGTGAGCGTGCGCCGTACGACGTCGGGCTGGGCCGCCAGCCACTCCCCCGTGCTGTCGGTCGAGGCGTTGTCGACCACCAGGACCTCGGCCACCTCCGGGACCTCGCGAAGGCGACCCACGAGGCGCTGCAGCAGCTCCAGCCGGTTGAACGTCACCACCACCGCCACGACGCGGGGCGGGCGCACGGCGGGGGTCTCGGTCACGGCGACCACCCTAGGGGGCCTCAGATGAGGTCGAACCCCGAGGACACGACGGCGACGATCAGGAACGCCCATCCCCCGGTCAGCCTCGCCCCGCCGGGGCGCGCCGGTCGCACGCCGACGCACGGTCCGCCCAGGAGCAGGAACAACGGCACCCCCACCGGTCCCAGTCCGAGCACCCAGAACCACGCCCACCGTGTGGCCCGCCACGTCGGTCGCTGTCCCGCCAGCAGGAGCAGCAGGGTGACGAGGAAGAGGACGAAGAAGGCGCCGGCGTACTCCGCCGGCGGCTCCCAGTCGGACAGGGACATCGACACGCCGCCGAAGGACCCGGACCCGAGCAGCGGGAGGGACTCCTGCTGTCCGACCACGGTTGAGACGACCAGCGAGAGCCAGGCCAGCGCCACCAGCAGCCGCCCCCACCGCTCGAGGGGCAGCCAGCGGCCCTGCGGCTCCTCCACCCTGGCGGTGGCCGGCTGCTCGACGTGGGTCATGGGCGTCAGGCTAGGCGTCTTGCGCTCTCCACCGTGCGGGAACGACCCCAGGACATGCCGATGACCCCGCCGGGGCGGGGTGTGGGGCGGTCAGGTTCGTCGAGGCGGCAGGGGCGCCTGGGTCGGGGTCTCGATCGGGGTGGTGCCGGTGTGGTCGCGGCGGTAGGCGTGCCCGTGGGGTGAGTGCCACAGGTAGGTGCCGCGGTCGAGGACGTCGTAGTCCCACCGGCCGTGGGTCTTCAGCCGATGGTGCCCTCGACACAACGGTGCGGTGTTGCACGAGCACGTGGGCCCGCCCTCGGCGTACGGGATCGCATGATCGACGTCGCAGCGGACCGCGGGTCTGGTGCACCAGGGGAAGACGCAGGTGAGGTCGACGAGCTCGTCCTGCTCACGGAGCCGGTCGGGGATCTCGTAGGCGGCGACGTGGATGTGACCGGCGAGGTCGCGGACGGGTTTGACGATGACGCGGGTGTCGGGGCGTCCGCACCACTCGCGGATGGTCTCCGCGAGCAGCGGGGTGCGGGTGTTGCCGAGCCTCCCGACCCCGTCGAGGTCCTCATGCACATGGACGACCACCTCGGTGGTTGAGGAGGGACGAAGTCCCGTCTCGAAACCACCCTGGGCAGTGTCGTCACCGTCGTGGAAGGGCAGCGAGTCGTACCCCCTGGCCAGGTCCCCGGCCGCGATCGAGCGTCTTACGTCGAGCGACTCCTCGGACCCGGCTGCTTTGAGCTCGGCGGCGCGGTGGGACAGGGCGGTGTCGAGGGCGAGGCCGTCGACGTAGTCCAGCGTCCCGGTGACTTCGACGGTCCCGTTGATGGAGACGTGGGCCTTGTCGATGTCGAGCCGTCGGGAGTCGGCCTCTTCGCGGCGGGCCTTCTCGGCGGCTTCGGGGTCGAACCTGGCTTTGGCGGCGGCGATCTGGCGCTCGATCTCGGCGAAGGAGACCTTGTGCGCGACGAACCCGACCATCCGGTCGACGTAGGCGGCGCCGGCTGCGGGCAGGGCCATGGTGTGCTCGGCGATCCAGCGGGCTTTGTAGAACGGCAGCTCCATCGCCTCCACCCGGGCCCAGACCCGCGGGAGGCGGTAGCGGGCCTCCAAGGCGGCGCCGACGTAGCGCTTGGCGGAGTCGGTGGACATGCCGAGCGCGGCGCCGAGCTCCATGACCGCGAACTCCGAGACCCAGGGGGCGCCGTCGCCGGCGAGCGGGATGCCGTGGTCACCGAACGAGGCTTCGCCTTCGTCGTCGGTGGTGTGCAGGGTGCACCACTGCAGAACACTGCGGAGGGTGTGGAGCTCGGCCTTGGTCTGATCGGTCCGGCCCGCGCGGACCTGGGCCAGCACGTGGCTGGCCTCGGGTCCGGTGGGGTTGCTCATGGGTCTACTCAAGCACTTGCCACCGACAGTCGAAGCCCTGATGTGGGGCTAAGGAGGCCTTATCCACAAGGGTTCTCGAAACTTTCTCAAAGTTTTTTCGGGGGTGGTTTCGAGACGGGACTTCGTCCCTCCTCAACCACCGGGCGACGTCGTGGGTTGAGGAGGTTGCGCAGCAACCGTCTCGAAACCGAGGCGACCCGAAGGCCGGCAGCGGCGCCCAAGCACCGCCGACCCGTCCCCGTAGCTGCCAAACACCGCAACCAACGACGGCCCGCAAGCCGAAGAAGGGTCCCCGAGGAGGCGACCGGAGGTGCGGTGGTTTCGAGGCTCGCTCCGCTCGCACCTCAACCACCGGAGGCCGCAGGGTGGTGTCGAGACGAGACTTCGTTCCTCCTCAACCACCGGCCAGGCGGCCGGCAGCGGCGCCCAAGCACCGCCGATCCGTCCCCGTAGCTGCCAAACACCGCAACCACCAGCGGCGCGCAAGCCGAAGAAGGGTCCCCGAGAAGGCGACCAGAGGTGCGGGGGTCTCGACGTACGCTCGCTGGCGCTCGCTGCTCGACCACCGGCGGCCTCAGCAGGCGGAGCCGAGGTCCTCGGCGTCGTTGGCGGCGTAGCCCTCGTGGAGGGAGCCGACGGAGCCGCCGGTGACGGCGTCCGGCTTCTTCTTGGGCTTGGAGGCGGCCTTGACGGTCTTGCCCTCGGCCTTGTCGATGGCCTCGGCGACCTTGCGCTTGACCAGCCTGATGTCGGGGTCGCCGGTGTTGATCATCGGGGGCACCAGGGAGAGGCTGGAGATCTTCTCGTTGCGGGCCTTGAGGGCGAGCTCGACGAAGGTGTCGAACTCCGAGGAGGGCACGTTGCTCGAGAGCATGTCGGAGGACGCCTGGGCCAGGTCGGCGAAGTTGCGGACCGCCGACTGCGGGCTGACCTGCTCGAGCATCGCGTTCATGACGCACTTCTGGCGGGCCATGCGCGAGTAGTCGTCGGAGCCCTCGCGGGCCCGGGCGTACCAGAGGGTGTCGTGGCCGTCGAGCTTGCGGACGCCGGGCTCGATGTAGCCGGTGACGTCGTCGCCCAGCCCACCGACGGGGATCGGCGCGCGGACGTTGAGCGTGACGCCGCCGACCGCGTCGACGAGGCCCTTGAAGCCGGCGAGGTTGACCATCGCCCAGTAGTTGATCTTCAGCCCGGTGATGCCCTCGATGGCCGAGACGGTCGCGTCCACACCGGGGTTGTCGGAGTCGCCGAAGAGCTCGGGGTTGTCCTGGGCCCAGGTGCTGACGCCGTTGAGGTAGCAGCCGTCGCAGTCGAAGCCGTCGGGGAACTGCTCGCGCATGACCGAGCCCTTGGCGAACGGGAAGTTCGCCATGTTGCGCGGCAGGCCGATGAGCACGGTGCGGCCGGTGTCCGCGTCGATCGAGGCGATGGTCATCGAGTCGGGGCGCAGGCCCCAGCGCCCGGCGCCGGAGTCACCGCCCATCAGCAGGACGTTGTAGCGCCCGTCGTGGGCGGAGGCGGCGGGACCGTTGCCGGCCAGCGAGATGATCAGGTCGCGCTGGACGCCGGCGATGTGCGCGGCGAACAGCAGCGAGCCGGCGACGCCGAAGCAGAGGACGCCGTTGACGCCGACCATGGCGCGGCGGTGGTTCATCCCCAGGGAGAGCGGCTGGCCCAGGCGCCAGGCGTCCACGAGCAGGGCAGCCCAGCCGATCGCCGCCGCCATGAGCGCGAGGCGCACGAAGAGCAGCAGCGTGGTGTTGAAGCCCATCCAGAAGATCAGGCCGCGGTCGACGACGACCGCCAGCAGGGTCACCGCACCGATGCCGAGCAGGCACAGCCAGATGCGGAGGGCGACCTGGCCGACCTTGCGGTTGCCGGCGACGAGCTGCGCGGAGCCGGGGACGACGAGTGTCATCACCATCAACGACATGGCTCGACGGAAACGGACGCGCGATGCGCGCTCGACCGTGGAGGACATGGGACGCCTCTTTCCAGCACCGGGGGAAGGACAGTGCTGCCAGCCAGTATCACCAGTCCCACGCGTCACACGCGTTGCGACGCGCCGAGACCTCAGACGTCGCGGCCCTCGTCGATCTCCCGCTTGCGTGCAAGGCGGTGCGCTCGGCGGATCTCGGCCTCCCGCAGCCGCCGTACGTCGTCGGGCCCCTCGGTGCCCAGCGGCGGCACCTCGCGCGGGCGGCCGTCCTCGTCGATGGCGACGAACACGAAGTAGGCCGACGCGACGTGCAGCGTCTCGGCGGACGGCTCGTTCCACGGCTGGGCCTCGACCCGGACCCCGATCTCCATCGACGACGTGCCGGCCCAGTTGACCTGGCCGAAGGTGCGCACGATGTCGCCGACGTGCACGGGCGCCAGGAACGCCATCTCGTCGAGTGCCGCGGTCACGGCCGGCCCGGCGCTGTGGCGCTGGGCCACGGCACCCGCGGTGGTGTCGGCGAGCTTGACGATCTCGCCGCCGTGGATGTTGCCCAGCAGGTTGGCCTCGTTCTGGGAGGTGATGATCGCCAGCGAGACACGGGCGTACGACGGAGTGCGTGCTTCCAGAGGTCCACCCATGTCCGCACGGTAGCGTCTGCGCCATGGCAGATCGTCCCGGGAACGGCGGTCCCGAGGACGGGACGAACTACGGCTGGCTCTACGGCGCCAAGGGCGGGCAGGAGCCGCCGCCCGACGCGACGCGCGCCATCCCGCGCCAGCAGCGCCCGGCGCAGGAGCCCACGCGCCGCACGCAGCGGCGCGACGACGAGACCCGCGTCATGCCCACCCAGCCCGCCGGGGGCGAGCCACCGCGCCGTCCGGTGCCCGCACCCGCGCCCACCCCGCCCCAGCACGGCGGAGGCAGTGCGGGCGGCTCCGGCCGGTTCCGCCGGCCCCGCTTCTGGTTCCGCCTGGTCGCGCTGCTGCTGGCGCTGTGGCTCGTCTACACGGTCGCGGTGCCGTTCTTCGCGTGGAACAGCACCGACAAGGTGACCTTCGCGCCCGACGGCGACCGCCCCGGCGACCAGCCGGGCACGACGTACCTCCTCGTCGGCAGCGACTCCCGCAAGGGACTGACGGCCGAGGAGCGCAAGAAGCTGAGCACCGGCAACCCCAAGAGCGAGCTGACCGACACGATCATGCTGCTCCACACCGGCGACGGACCCGACGTGCTGCTCTCGATCCCGCGCGACTCGATCGTCGACATGCCCGGCCACGGCAACAGCAAGATCAACTCCGCCTACTCCCGGGGCGGCGCGCAGCTGCTCGTTCAGACAATCGAGGGCGAGACCGGCATCCGCATCGACGAGTACGTCGAGATCGGGCTCGGCGGCGTCGCGGGCGTGGTCGACTCCGTGGGCGGCATCGAGGTCTGCCCCAAGAAGGGCATCAAGGACAAGCTGGCCGGCCTCAACATCAAGAAGGGCTGCCAGGAGGTCGACGGCACCGTCGCGCTGGCCTACTCCCGCTCCCGCAAGCAGTCGCCCCTGGGCGATCTCGAGCGCGTCCAGCGCCAGCGCGAGGTCGTCGCGGCGATCGGCGACAAGGTGCTCTCCCCCTGGTCGGTCCTCAACCCGGTGCGCTGGTGGCGCCTCAACCACTCGGTGCCCGGCTTCTTCGGCTTCGGCGAGGACACGAGCACGCTGGACGCCGGCCGCTGGGCGCTCGCGATGACCAAGGTCGGCGGCAAGGACGGGCGCACCTGCACGATGCCGGTCACCGACGGCTCGGCCAACAACTGGGACCGGGACCGCGCTGAGCCGATCTTCCAGGCCTTCATCCAGGACAAGACCGACGACATCACCGACGCGCAGTGCACGCCCAGCGGCCTGCCGGGCCGCCGATGACCGGCTACGACGCCCTCACCTGGGAGGTCGACGGCGACGGGGTGGCCACGCTGACCCTCAGCCGCCCCGACGCGCTCAACGCCTTCGACCTGACGATGGCGCGCGAGCTGGAGCGGGTGTTCCTCGTCGACGCGCACGACGACGCCGTCCGTGCGGTGGTCGTCACCGGCGCCGGACGGGCGTTCTGCGCCGGCATGGACCTCTCGGCCGAGGGCAACGTCTTCGGCCTGGACGAGACCCTGAGCCCGACGCCCGAGGAGCTGCGCGGGCACCTCACCGAGGCGCCGTACCACGACGGCGTCCGCGACACCGGTGGCCGCGTCACGCTCGCGATCCACGCGCTGCCCAAGCCCGTCATCGCCGCCATCAACGGGCCCGCCGTCGGCATCGGCGCCACCATGACGCTGGCGATGGACCTCCGTCTGGCCTCGACGAAGGCACGCATCGGCTTCGTCTTCGGCCGCCTGGGCATCGTCCCCGAGGCGGCGTCGACGTGGTTCCTGCCGCGCATCGTCGGCATCCAGCAGGCCCTGGAGTGGGTCTACGCCGCCGACATCCTGACCGCCGAGCAGGCGCTCGCCGGCCGGCTGCTCCGCTCGGTGCACGAGCCCGAGGACCTGCTGACGGCGGCGCAGGAGCTCGCCCGGTCCTTCGTGGTCGCCCGCTCCCCCGTGGCTCTCGGTCTGGCCAAGCAGATGCTCTACCGCAACGGCGCCGCGGCCGACCCGCTCGAGGCCCACCTGTCCGACTCGCTGGCGATGTTCTACACCTCGATCGGCGACGGCAAGGAGGGCGTGGCGGCGTTCCGCGAGAAGCGCGAGCCCCGCTTCACCGGTACGACGAGCGACCTGCCCCGCATCTTCTAGGGCCCGGTCGCGCCCCAGGCAGCCGAGACCGCCGGATTGGGGCGGCGGCCTCGACCGGTGCAGGTCTATCGGTAACGAGGGCCCCCGAACCGATCCGACGGCGAGTCTTTACCTCCCGCGTCCGGTGGACTAGAGCGCCTCGTCCTCCAGCGCCTCGGTGAGGAGGGCGACGAGCGCCTCGAGCTGGACGTCGGAGGACGCGCCGATCTCTTCGTCCGAGCCGTCGAGAGCACGAGCGGCCAGGCCGGCCTTGCTGTCGATGAGCTCGGCGATCTTGGTGTCGATCGTCTGCGCGGCGATGATCCGCCACGCGGTGACCGGCTCCTCCTGGCCGATGCGGTGGACACGGTCGATGGCCTGCGTCTGCTCGGCGTCGGTCCACGACAGCTCGGCGAGCACGACGTTGGAGGCGACCTGGAGGTTGAGGCCCACGCCGGCGGCCATGAGCGAGCACACCGCGATGTGCACGTCGGGGTCGTTGACGAAGGCGTCGATGTTGCGCTGCCGCTTGGCCGCGGACTGGTCGCCGCGGATGGAGGCGAAGCCGATGCCCCGCTTGGTGAAGGTCTCCTCGGCGAGGTCCATGACGTCGACGTGCTTGGCGAAGAAGACGACCTTGCCGACGTTGCGCGCGAGCTGGGCGGCGTAGTCGGCGGCCAGTCCGGCCTTGGCCTGGCCGATGCGACGGACCATGCCGAAGACGTTCTCGCCGGTCTTGGCGGACTCGGAGTCGGAGAGCTCCCAGCCGGCCACGCGGCGGACGAGCTCGTGGTCTATGCCCTCGACCTGGACGCCGGAGGAGCGGGTCTCGAGCGCCGTGCGGTAGCGCGCCACCATCCGCGCGGCGAGCTCGCGCTCGGCGTCGCGGATCGAGCGCCCGATGACGTCGTCCAGCTCGACCGGGAGGTCGGCCACGCGACGGGCGGGGATGTCCTTGGCGACGTCGATCTTGCGACGGCGCACGATGCCCAGCTCGATGACACTGTTGCGCGCGTTGGGGTAGAAGCCCGGGTCGACCGGCGTCAGCCCGGTCTCCTCGAGGGCCTGCATGAGCGCGGGACCGGGCGACTTCTCGCCGATCCACCCCAGGAACTGCCAGATCGCCCGGAAGTCGTCGATGTCGTTGATCAACGGGGTGCCGGTGAGGGCCATCAGCAGCGGTCGGACGGTGCGCGACCGGATCCGGTCGGACAGCTGCAGCACGTGCTGGGAGCGCTGGGACTTCTTGTTCTTGATGAAGTGGGCCTCGTCGACCACCATGCCGCGGAAGCCGAGGTCGCCCAGCCAGCCGACGTGGCGGTCCAGGACCTCGTAGTTGACGACGATGATGTCGGCGAACGCGTCGATCTCGTCGCCGTCGCCGTGGATCACCGTCACCGGACGGTTGGGGGTCCAGAGGCTGGCCTCGCGGGCCCAGTTGGTCTTGACGACGTTGGGGACGACGACCAGCAGCGGGAAGGCGTCGGCGGCGTGGGCGGCGAGCAGCGCCTGGGCGGTCTTGCCCAGGCCGGGCTCGTCGGCCAGCAGGAACGTGCGGTGCCCCCCCTCGGCGGCGGCCACCACCTGCGCCTGGTGGGGCATCAGCTCCAGGCCCGGCGGCAGCCGGAGCGCCGTGGTGGGCTCCGGCAGGTGCATGCAGGACGAGGCGCCGCCGTACTCGAAGGACCGGAAGAGCGGCTCGAGGAGCTCCCACGTGGCGAGCCGGCCGGACTTCACGGGCTGCGGCGGGGGCGTGGAGAAGTCGGGCGTGAGGAAGGGGTTGGACAGCTGGCGGGAGACGACCGACTGCGGCACCACCCGGCGGGCCGGGTGCAGGGAGGTGGGCAGCTCGACGACGGTCGGCTCCTCCTCCTCGGGCACCTCCAGGCCGGCCTCCTCGAGGAACTGGCGCAGCAGGGTCTGCGCCGCGTCGGAGATCTCGGCGTCCTCGGCCAGCAGCGAGAGCAGGGAGGTGTCGCGCGCGGCGGTCTTGGCGAGGATCGTGGCGACCCCGTCGAGGCGCTTGAGCTTCTCGCCGCGCTGGGCCTCGGTCGACTCCTTGTCGGCCTTGACGCGGGAGCGCTCCTCGCGCACGAGCAGCGCGATGACCTGGAACTTCGTGCGCGCGGAGCGGCTCACCGGTCCGCGCTGGACCTCGTTCTCGACCTCGCGCACGGCGCGGGCGAGGACCGGGATGATGCCCTCGTTGTCGAGGTTGCGGCCGCGCCGCTGGTTGCGCGGGGCGGTACGCGTGGCGCCGGTACGGCGCGGGCCTCGTCGGGCCACAGACTCCTCCTTCGGGTGCCGCGCGGCTGCCGGGGCAGACCTGCGGCACCGCACGCTGTCCCGGGGCTGGGGCCGACGGGACGTCGAGCGGAGTGGGCGTGGCGCACACCCCGCGACGATGCTCGGTCCGACGGCATCTGAGCGCGATCACCGAGCTGGACCGGACGCACCCGGCCAACCTGCGAGGCCGGTGCTGGCACCAAGACTACCGCGCCCCGTCGCGGCGCGTGAGCCGACGCTCCCGATCGGGTGCAGCGGGTCAGCTGCGCAGCAGCTGGGCGAGCACCCGACGCCGCAGCCGGCGCCACTCGACGGCGGCCACCGCCAGCGCGGCGACCAGCAGGGCCACGACCACCAGGGCGGTCCACCACGGCACGACGAGCGACGGCGTGCCGGTCTGGCCGGTGATCCGCTCCAGGTCGAGCGAGCCGACCACGACCCGGGCGGCCGACACCCCGAGCGCGAGCCCGGCGAGTGCCGCGACGGCGACGGGCACGAGCAGCTCGCCGGCCAGGACGCGGCGCAGGTCGCCGTCGCGCAGCCCGAGGGCACGCAGGCGTCCCAGCGACGCGCTCCGGGCCGGGGCCTCGGTGAGGGCGGACAGGACCACCCCGAGGACCGCGAGGAGGAGCAGCAGGGCCGAGGCCGCCACGGCGAGCCGGACCAGTCCCTCGGGGAGCGGTGCGTCCCGGCGGGCGTCGAGCGTGTCGGCGTACCGGACGACCGAGCCGGACGAGCCCGCGGCGTGCGTGAGCGCCGACGCCGCGCCGGGTCCGACCGCCCACACGGTGTCGGGCGGGGCGATCGCGCCGGCCGCGGCGAAGGCCTCGGCGTCCACGACCACCACCGGGTCCACCGAGGCGTCCACCCGTGGCGCGGTGCCCACGACGGAGAGCGGGATGTTGGTGTCGTCCCAGGTGACGACGAGGCCGTCGCGCAGGCCCGCAGCACCTCCGAGCAGCAGGGCCGGCACCCGCTCGCCGTCGCCCGAGGTCAGCCGGTCGAGGGCGGGCGCGTCGGGCAGGTCGCTCCGGACCAGCAGCTGCTCGTAGGCGGGGGCGTCGACCACGACGAGGCGCACGCTCCCGGCGCTGCTCTCCGAGGACACCCGAACGGCGTCCGCGACGCGACCGGAGGCGGCGGCGCGCACCCCCGGCCGGTCGGCGATCCGGTCGGCCGTCCCGGCGACGTCGGGGCCTGCCGTCGTCGTGAGCCGGGCGTCGCCGCCCACCGCGAGCAGCGCGCCCGCCGACTGGCCCTCCTGCTCGGTAGCGGCGAGCGCCACGGCGAACGTCAGCTGGGCCACCGTGAGGGACACGACGAGCAGGGGCAGCGCGCTGACGCCGGTCTGGGCGAGCCGGGCGGTCACGAGGAACGGCACGCTGCCGGCCGACCGGCGCGTGGCGCGCAGCGCCAGCCGCAGCGCGGGCGGCAGCAGCCGCAGCACGACGACCGTCCCGGCGACCGCCCACCACGTCGCGGCACCGGCGGCGGTGAGGTCGCCCGTGCCGCGCTGGCGCAGCGCCACCAGGGACAGCGCCGCGGCGCCCAGCACGACGGCCTCCAGGGCGACCCGACGGACGACCCGCACCCTGGCCGCCGTACGGCGTGCGGTGCGGTTGGCCGGCACGCGGCGCCCGGTCACCTCCACGGCGAGCAGCGCGCCCAGCACCGGACTGGCCAGGGCCGCCCCGACGAGCACCGGCGTCCAGGCCCAGCCCGCGTCGCCGACGAGCAGCAGGGTCAGGCCGAGGCCGACCGCGGTCCCGAGCGCCGCGACGGCCAGGGACTCCACGAGCAGCTCGACGGCGATGCCGAGCACCGACGCGCCGCGCTCGCGCGCCATCGTCACCGGGGCGGCGCGGCGGCGTACGAGCAGCTGGCCCGCCTGCACCAGCACCAGCAGCGCGGCCACGACCAGCCCCACGACCAGGACCTGCGCCTGCCCGCGCGCGGACGCGACCTGCGCGCGCCCCTCCCCCAGCACCCCACCCAGCAGGCTGCTCCAGGAGGTCTTGCGCTGGCCGAGCCCGCCGGAGGACTCCAGGGACCCGACCTCGCGCTGGATCGCAGCCGAGCGGCTCCAGCGCAGCCGCTCGGGCCGCGGCACGAAGATCGTGCGCTGGGTGAGCGCCTCCGCAGGGACCGCCAGCTCCAGGTCGGGCAGCGCGTCGATGCTCACCAGGGCGGCGGCCGAGGTGCGCTCGATCCCCTCGGAGACCCCCTGGGTGGGGTTCAGCAGCTCGGTGACCACCTGCCACGCGTCGTCGTCGGGGTCCGCGGCGGCGTAGACGCCGCTGATGCGCAGGTTGACGCTCTGGTGCTGCTCGGTCTCGGCCGGCACCCGGTCGCCGGGGCGCAGCCGCAGCGCAAGGGCCGCCGCCTCCGACAGTGCGACCTGGACCGGCCACGGGCCCTCGTCGTCCTGGATCGTGACGTCGGCGTCGCCGGCGCCGACGCTGGCGCGCGGCGACCGGCCAGCGGTGTAGGTGACCTCGGGTGCGCCGTCCGGCGGCGCCACGAAGGCCAGCCGCAGGTAGCGCCCCGGCCCCGCGTCGAGCAGGTGCAGGGGCGTCGAGGTGAGCGTCGCGACCCCCGGGCGCAGCACCGAGCGGATGCCCGGGGGCAGCATGCTCTGGGCGTACTCCGTGTCCTGGCGCAGCCGCACCGCGGCGTGGGGGTCCCGCCTCTTGCCCTGCGGGTCGTCGTAGCCCTTCGGCAGGGTCGCGACGACGGTGCCGCGGGTGCCGGCGTCGCGCACGGTGTCGGCGATGGCGCGGTCGGCGGTGCGCTCGGTGAGGGGTCCGACGGCGGCGGTCAGGACGGTCGTCAGCGCGACGACCAGCCCCATGAGGACGAGCAGACCGGGGTCGCTGCGCACGCGGCCGACGACGGTCGGGCGGTGGAGGCGGGAGCGGGGCATCACTCGTCCCCCGTCCGGAGGTAGGAGGGGTCGGAGCGGTGTGCGTGCACGGCGGACACCGCCGCCGTGACCGCCAGGGACCCGAGCAGCACGCCGCCCACGAGGAGGGACTCCCCCCACCAGGGCCAGGACACGACCGCGCCGGGCACCGGGGCGTCCCCGAGGTCCGAGCGGACCAGGTGGGGGCCGAGGGCCACCGACGCGAGGGCGCCCACGGCCGCGCCCACCACGACGAGCGGGACGAGGAAGGCGCTGTGCTCGGCCACCAGCAGCCGCCACGCGTCGCGCCGGGACAGGCCGAGGGCGCGCAGCCTGGCCACCTCGGAGGCACGGCGCTGACGGTCGCCGCCCAGCACGAGGGCGAC
This sequence comes from Nocardioides sp. 503, assembly GCF_004522095.1. Taxonomy (GTDB): domain Bacteria; phylum Actinomycetota; class Actinomycetes; order Propionibacteriales; family Nocardioidaceae; genus Nocardioides. The sequence goes on along the minus strand of NZ_SPUI01000010.1, from coordinate 7,299 downwards.
TCCGGCGAGGAGCATGACCAGGGCGGCGATGACGAGGGTCAGCAGCGCGGTCGGCACCGTCACCCGCAACGGCCCCTCCGACAGCTCCTCGCTCACGCCGTCGCGGGTCGTGACCTGGCCCAGGCCCAGGTCCTGCACCGCCCGCACGGTCTCGGGCGTGGGGTCGCCGACCCACCAGGCGTCCACCACCGGCTCGAGCCGGCCCGAGCGGATGAGGGCCCGCGAGATCGTGTCGGCGTCGGCCAGCACGGCCACCTCGCCGGGGGCCGAGGGCACGGTCGGCACGACCGCGGTCACGCGCAGGGGCAGGGCGGCGCCCTCGACGATGGCGGACAGGTCCGCGCCCACCGTGGCCCCGACTGCGTCGACCAGGTCCTGCGAGACGGCGACCGGGATCTCCTTCGGGGTCTCGAACGCCGTCGACAGGACCGAGGCGCCGGTGTAGGAGAGGTAGTTGAGGTCCACCGTGCCGGTCGTGACGATCTCCGTGCCCGCCGCGGTCGGGCGGACGGCGACCCCGGCGCCCGACAGGGGGTTGTCCCGCTGGAGCGACACCAGTGACCACGGGCTGCCCGGCTCTCCCGCCGCTCCCGAGGCGCCGGGGACGCGCAGGACCACCGACACCTGGGCTCGCGGACCCACGGGCTCCGCGCCGGGGCTGCCGTCGAGGTCGAGACGTACGCCGACCAGGCTCACCCCCTCGCCCAGGCTGCCCCTCCAGTCGACCCGGTGGGGGCGCCCGTCCAGGGTCACCGGCGCCCCGGCCACGGAGCTGCGGAACCCGGCGGCGTCCTGGAGGACGGCCGTGGGCGTCACCCGGAGCTGGACGTCGGCGGGCCCACTGCCCTGCAGCTCGATCCCGGCGCCGTCGCCGGCCAGGGCGACGCCGCGCACGGGGTCGCCCGGCGTCAGGCGCTCCCCGACCCCGTCCCACGTCCCGTTCTCGAGCCGGCCCCGCAGCAGCGCACCAGCGTCCTGCGTGTCGACGGCCACCAGGACCGGTCGCGACCCGGCCTCGCCGACGAAGCGGCCGAGCGCGAGCGGGCGGTCGATGACCGCCGAGGAGGTGGTCCCCGGCGATCCTGTGGTCGTCGCGGCCACGATCGCGGACGCCTCCCCCTGGCCGGCCGGGGCCTGGAGCGCCAGCGACAGGTCGGTGCCGACGCGCAGGGCCGCCTGGTCGTCCTGCGACTGCTCCCAGGTGGTGCGCAGCGCCAGGCCGAACACCGCGGCGGCGACCGCGGCCGCGACCAGGGCCATGGCCGTGCCGGTGTGCGGCCGACGCGCGGCCTGCTGGGCGGCGAGGGGCAGGACCAGCGAGCGGGACCGGACGGCGACCCGCGCGACGGCCGCCAGGAGCAGCGGCACCGCGCGCACGGCGACCAGGGTCACGGCCGCGATGCCCAGCACGGGCGCGGCGATGAGGGTGACGTCGCCGGACGTCGCGGCGGTGGCCGGCTGCGAGCGGAGCTGCCACCAGGCCACCACCGCGACGGCCAGCAGGAGCACGTCGAGGCCGGAGCGCAGCCCCAGGCGCGCGCCGCCCCGGTCGGGCGCCACGCGGGTGTCGAGGGCAGTGGCGACGAGCACGAGCGTCAGGAGCAGCGCCCCCGCCACCACGGCGAGGACCAGCCCCCACGTCAGGCTCGGGGACTGCGTCAGGCCGGCCGTCCTGAGACCCGGGAGGTGGGTCAGGCGGGAGTGGGCGAGGGCGGCCAGCGGGACGGCCACGAGCGCGGCGAGCCCCGCGAGCGCCAGCGCCTCGACGACGGCGGCGCCCAGCTGCTGTCGCCGGCTCAGGCCGAGCGCCACGAGCAGCGCGCGCTCCTCGTCGCGCACGGAGGCGAGCAGCCAGCCGGCCAGGAGCGTGGCCGCGAGCGAGAGCGCCGTGCCGAGGAGCACGACGACCAGCACGGTGGCCCGGGCGCTGGCCTGCTGGGCCTGGATCCGGTCGAGCGTCCGGGGCAGGTCCGAGGCGACGCGGGTGATCCGCGCCCGGTCGTCGACGCGCGACGCCAGCAGGGCGGAGGCGTGGTCGAGCGAGCCGACCGCCGCGTCGAGCGAGGACTCCTCCGCCAGCGAGAGCGTGGGGTGGGCGGTGACGCGCAGCCCGGTCACCGACGAGCCGGACGAGATGAAGGAGGCGTCGTCCACGACGAACGGGCCGTACGCCGGCGCGGTGACCGAGCCGTCGCTGTAGGCCGGGTCGAAGCCGTCGCCCCCCAGCGGGTCGCTGTCCCAGTCGGCTCCGGCCCGCGGGCGGAAGACGCCCACGACCACGACCCGGACCGGCCGCTTGCTCCCGCCGAGCCCGACCTCCTGACCCAGGGTCACGACGTCGCCGGAGCGCAGGCCGAGCAGGCGGGCGGTGGTGGCGGGGACCACGGCCTCCCGCGGGCCGCGGGCACCGCCGGCCGGCAGCCGCCCGGAGGTCAGGTCGGTCCGTGACACCAGGCTCGCGCCGGTCGCGAGGTAGGCGAGCCGGTCGGGACCTCCGAGACGCCGCATCCGCGCGGTGGCGGTGCTGGTGACCGTCGGCCGCATCGGCGCGAGGATCTCGGTCACCACGCCCTGCGCCGCCTCGCGACCGGGCACGATGTCGTCGCCGGACAGGTCCACGAGGAACGCCGTCACGTCGACGTCGGCGGGCTGCGAACGCTCCACCTCCGCGTGGAAGGCCCGGTCCTGGGTGACCGTGAGCAGCAGCGAGCAGACGCCCAGCAGGCTCGCGGCGGCCGCGACCAGCACCAGCACGGCCGCCAGCAGCCGCCGCTGCACCAGCGCGCGGCGCAGGACCAGGGTCAGCACACCGGTGCCATCAGCCGCCGACCCGGCCGTCCGCGATCGTCAGCACCCGGTCGGCCAGCGACATCAGCACCGGGTCGTGGGTGGCGACGACGGCGGTCACGCCCTCGGACTCCACCACCGCGCGCAGCAGCGCCATGACCGCCAGCCCGGTCTCCGCGTCGAGCTGCCCGGTCGGCTCGTCGGCCAGCAGGAGCCGGGGAGAGCCGGCCAGGGCCCGGGCGATGCCGACGCGCTGCTGCTGGCCGCCGGACAGCTCCGCGGGTCGCTGCAGCGCGTGCTCGCGCAGGCCGACCAGGTCCAGGAGCAGGGCGACGCGCTCCTCCCGCTCCGCGACCGGCGTACGGCGCAGGCGGAGGGGTACGCCGACGTTCTCGGCGGCGGTGAGGGCCGGGATCAGGCCGAAGGTCTGGAAGACGAAGGAGATCGTGTCTCGCCGCAGCGTGCTCAGGCCCTGCTCGTCGAGCGCCGAGACCTCGGTGCCGTCGACGCGCACCGTCCCGGCGTCGGGGCGGTCGAGACCGCCGAGCAGGTTGAGCAGGGTGGTCTTGCCCGAGCCCGACCGCCCGACGACGGCGACCAGCTCGCCGGGCGCGACGTCGAAGGACACCTGGCGCAGCGCGTGGACCGTGGCGGGGCCGGAGCCGTAGGTGCGGGTGAGCTCGCGCACCGCGACCATCGGCTCGGTCGTGCTCATGCGCGGTCGCCGCGGTCGGAGCGGATCTCGACGTGGTCGCCTGCGAGGGCCAGCCGGACGCGGCGGGTGAGGTCGAGCGCCTCGCGGAACTCGCGCGGCACCTGCACCCGTCCGGCGCGGTCCATGACGGCGTACTCCTCGGCGCTGCCGGGCGCCTCCGCGGTGTCGCCCGTGCGCAGGACCTCGCTGCTCGTGCGGCCGTCGCGGATGGCCACGGTGCGCGCGACCTGGTCGCTCACCGCCGCGTCGTGGGTGACGATCACGACGGTGGCCCCCAGCTGCTGGTTGGCGGTGCGCAGCGCCGCGAAGACCTCCTGCGCGGTCTCGCTGTCGAGCTCGCCCGTGGGCTCGTCGGCCAGCAGCACGCGCGGCTTGTTGGCGAGCGCGACCGCGATCGCCACTCGCTGCTGCTCGCCGCCGGACATCTCCTGCGGCCGGCGGTCCGCGCAGTGGGTCACGCCCAGCGTCTCGAGCAGCTCGCCGGTGCGCTCGCGTCGCTCCTCGCGCGGGGTCCCGGCGATCGACATCGGCAGGTCGACGACCTGGCTGGCGGTGAGGTACGGCACCAGGTTGCGCGCCGACTGCTGGCGCACGAAGCCGACGACGTGGCGCCGGTAGCGGACGCGCTCCGAGCGCGACATGTCCACCAGCTCGTGGCCGGCCACGCTGGCGCGGCCCGCCGTGGGCGCGTCCACGCCCGCGAGCACCTGCAGCAGCGTCGACTTGCCCGAGCCGGAGGCCCCGACGATGGCGAGCATCTCGCCGTCGTGCACGAGCAGGTCGAGGCCCTGCAGAGCCTGCACCTCGACGCTCTCGGTCTGGTAGATCCGCACCAGGTTGTCGCAGACCACCAGCGCGTCGTGCCCGAACTCCGGCTCGCGCTCGGGAGCATCGGGCAGCGCCAGTCCTGGTCCCACCACGTGCGTCCCTCCGCCCTGGCGGCCCCCCGCTGGAGCCTCGCTGATGCTAGCCCTTCCGGAGGCGTCGTACGCCGAAGTCGCGATGTCCGCCCGTCGCACTCCGCCAGGGGGTCCGAGGTGCCGAGAGGGGGTCCTGGCAGCCCCCCGGCCGGAGAGGGCTCTGGGGCGCGGGTCGCCTCCTGCCTAGCGTCGGTGGAGGCGAGCGAACGGCTCGTCCGCACCGCGACCGAAGGACGATCCCGTGACCAGCACCGCCACCTCTCCCGACCCGGCAACGGGCACGCCGACGGGCCCACCGCAGGCCTCGTGGGCCGGCGTCGTCTCGCTGGGGCTGGGGATCTTCGCCATAGTGATGTCGGAGTTCCTGCCGGCGAGCCTGCTGCCCCGGATCGCCGAGGACCTCCGCGTCTCGGAGGGCGCGGCCGGGCAGGCCGTCACGACGACCGCGATCGCCGGCGCCCTCGCGGCGCTCCTCATCTCCGTGGTCCTGCCGCGTGCCGACCGGCGCACCGTGATGATGGGCCTCACGGCCCTCGCCGCCGTCTCCAACCTGCTCGTCGCCCTGGCGCCCAACCTCGCGGTCCTGCTGGCCGCCCGGCTCCTGCTCGGCGTCGCGCTCGGCGGCTTCTGGGCGATGGCCACCGCGACGGCCTCGCAGCTGGTGCCTGCCGACCACCTCGGACGAGCGCTGACCGTCGTCAACTCCGGCGTCGCGCTCGCCACCGTGGCCGCCGTACCCCTGGGGTCGTGGCTCGGCGAGGTCTGGGGATGGCGCGAGGTCTTCGTGCTCGGCGCCGGGGTGGCCGTGGTCGCGCTCGTCGTCCAGGCGGCGACCCTCCCCCACGTGGCGGCGTCGGCCTCGACCGGGCTCCGTGCTCTGGGCGCGACCTTGCGGTCCCCGGTCGTCCTGGTCGGGCTGTTCGCCGTCCTGGTGATCTTCGCCGGCCACTTCAGCGGCTTCACCTACATCCGGCCCGCCACCGAGAGCCTGTCCGACCTCGGCACGGGCGCGCTCGCCGGTCTGCTCCTCGTCTTCGGGATCGCCAACTTCGCCGGCACGGCGGTCAGCGGCCCGCTGGCCGACCGCGCGCCCCAGGTCGGGACCTTCCTGTTCCCCGGCCTGCTCGGCGCGGGGATGGTGCTCATGTACGCCACCGGCAGCTCGGAGACGTGGCTGTTCGTCGCCGCCGCGGTCTGGGGGTTCGGCTTCGGCGGTGTGCCGACCACGGTGCTCAGCTGGGGCGCCCGCGCCGAGCCGGACCGCCTCGAGCAGGTCGGCGGGGTCATCGTGACCGCCTGCAACCTCGCTATCGCCCTGGGCGCGATCGTCGGAGGAGCCCTCGTCGACGGCACGGCCGCCGACGCCCCGCTGCTGGTCGGTGGGGTCGCCGCGATCGTCGGCGCCCTGACCCTCACCAGCCTGCGCACGAAGGTCGGCGCATGACGACGATCGCGGTCCTCGGCGCCGGTGAGGTCGGCCGTCAGCTCGCGCGCGCCTTCGTCTCGCTCGGGTACGACGTCGTGGTCGCCAACAGCCGAGGCCCCGCCACCCTCACCGGCCTGGTCCACGAGCTCGGACCGCGAGCACGGGCGGCGAGCGTCTCGGAGGCCGCCGCGGCCGGGGACCTCGCGGTCCTCGCGTTCCCCTACCGGCCCGACCACGAGCACCCGGCCGCCGAGCTCGCCGGCAAGGTGGTGCTGGACACCAACAACTACATGGCCTGGCGAGACGGTCACTTCCCTGACGTCGACTCCGGCGTCGTGACCGTGCACGAGCTGCGTCAACGCCAGCTGCCTGCCTCGAAGGTCGCGAAGGCCTTCACCCACGTGCAGGCTCCGAGGCTCTTCGGCCTGAGTCGACCGGCGGGCGCACCCGACCGGCGAGCTCTCGTGGCGTCGAGCGACCATCCGGAAGCGGTCGCGGTGACCAGGCTGTACGACGAGATCGGCTTCGACACCGTCGACAACAGTCCCCTGAGCGAGTCGTGGCGAAGCTCTCCCGGCACCCCCATGTGGGAGCACCACGTCTTCGGGCAGGACCGAGACCTCTTGGTCCGCAACCTGGCACGGGCGTAGCTCTCACTCCCGCTTGTGGAAGGAGACCTTGCCGCCGGGGTGGTGGGTCATGACGTAGCCGGGGTGGTGGGCCAGGGGGTGGTGGCCGGTGCACAGCAGCCCGCCGCGCTCGACCGACGTGCTGCCGCCCTGGGACCAGGGGTCGAGGTGGTGGGCGTGGCACCACGCCGAGGGCCGATCACAGCCCAGGGCGATGCAGCCGCCGTCCCGGACGGCCATCGCGATCCGCTGGGCCTTGGTGTGGAACCGCATCCTGCGTCCCACGTCGAGGACCTGGGACTTCCCGCCCAGGACGACGGGGATGACACCGGCCTCGCACGCCATCCGCCGGGCCAGGCCGGGGCTGATCGGGGTGCCGGTGTCGAGCTGGGCTGCCTTGAGGCCGCCCATGAGGGTCTCCAGGGTCATGGTGACCACGACGGTGGCGTCCATCCCCCCGGCCTGGGGGAGCTTCTTCGTGGGGAAGCGGTCGATGTACTCGATGAACGCCAACCCCATCCCGTGCGGGGTCGATCCCTCGCCGCCGGCCTTGGGCGAGGCCAACGCGTCGAGGGGCTTGCGGAGCTTGTCAGCCTGGTGGGTGGGGATCGAGAACCGGCCATGCGTGGTGCCGTGGCCGTCGTCGTGCATCGTGAACCGCGCCTTCGCCTCAGCCTTGCGCTCCTGGGCCTCGAGCTGACGTGCCGTCTCTGCCTCGCCGACCTCGGGGGCCACGACCTCCAGGACGTGCACGCCCAGGACCCGCAGCCGCTTGGCGTCGAAGTGCGCCGCCTCGGCGAGCAGGTGGTCCCGCGCCTGGTC
>NZ_SPUI01000009.1 GCF_004522095.1 Nocardioides sp. 503 | reverse complement strand
GGCGGGGCTGCTCATGGGTCCACTCAAGCAGCGACCACCGACAGTCATAGGCGTGAAAGGGCGCTTATCCACAGGGTGTGGAGGGTTAGTGGCTTTCTTTCTCCGATTTTACTTTCAGCCCTCTGGGGTGGGGTGGTTTCGAGGCTCGCTGCGCTCGCACCTCAACCACCGAGGTCGGCGTCGTGGGTTGAGGAGGTTGCGCAGCAACCGTCTCGAAACCCCAGCGACCAAGAAGCCGGCAGCGGCGCGCAAGCACCGCCTACCTCGTCCCCGTCAATGCCAGAGACCGCGACGACCGCGGCGCCGCACGCGACCACCGATTCACGCCAGGAGACGACCAGAGGTGCGGGGTCTCGACGGGCGCTCGTCGCTGGCGCTCCTCACTGCTCGACCACCGGCACGTGGTTTCGAGGCTCGCTGCGCTCGCACCTCAACCACCGGGAGCCGGCAGCGGAGCGCCACCACCGCCCACCTCGTCCCCGTCAGTGCCAAGGACCGCGACCACCGCGGCGCCGCACGCAACCACCGATTCACGCGAGGAGGCGACCAGAGGTGCGGGGGGCTCGACGGGCGCTCGTCGCTGGCGCTCCTCACTGCTCGACCACCGGTTCTCCCGAGCGTCAGAAGTCGCCGGCCTGGCGGCGTACGGGGCGGAGGAGCTCGGAGAGGGCTTGGAGGTCGGGGTCGCTCATGGCGTTGAGGGCGAAGCCGGACTCGACGAGGTCGCGGGTCGCGGCCTCGACGACGGCGCGGCCCTCGGCCGTGATCTCGGCGAGGACGGCACGGCCGTCGTCGGGGTGCGGGCGGCGGGTGATGTGGCCCGCTGCCTCGAGGCGGCGTGCGATCGAGGTGATGGAGGTGGGGTGGACCTGGAGCCGCTCCCCCATCTTGCCCAGTGGCAGCGAGCCTCGCGAGGAGAAGACGAGCAGCACCAGCGCCTCGTAGCGGGCGAAGGTCAACCCGTGCGGCTTGAGGAGCGCGTCCAGCTGGCCGATGACCAGCTGCTGCACGCGCATGAGCGAGGTGACCGCGTGCATGGAGGCCACGCCGTCCCAGCGCTTGCCCCACTGTCGAGCGGCTTCGTCGATGGGGTCGAAGGGCAGGGGCATGGTCCGGACATAGTGGCAGCCGGGACCCCGGTTCGGAACTTGTGAAAACTTTCACAAAGGGTGGGACGATCGGCCTCTGCGTCCTACGGTCGGGGTGTGACGGTCTCCGCGCTCACCCTCCAGCTGCTCACCGCCGAGGACCCGGCGGGCCTGCTGCCGGCCCGCGAGCAGATGGCGCTCTCGCTCGGCTGGCACATCGTGCTGGCCTGCTTCGGGGTCGCCTTCCCCGCGATGATCTTCGTCGTGCACCGTCGCGGCATCGTCCGCGACGACCCCGTGGCTCTCGGCTTGGCCAAGCGCTGGTCGAAGGTCTCAGCGGTGCTGTTCGCCATCGGCGCCGTGTCCGGCACCGTGCTCAGCTTCGAGATGGGGCTGCTGTGGCCCGGGCTCATGGGACCGTTCGGCGACGTGCTGGGGCTGCCGTTCGCGTTCGAGGGGCTGTCGTTCTTCGTCGAGGCGATCTTCCTGGGGATCTACCTCTACGGCTGGGGCCGGATGCCACCGCGCCGGCACCTGCTGATGCTCCTGCCGATGGCGACCGCCGGCGTCGTGGGCACGTTCTGCGTGATCTCGGTCAACGCCTGGATGAACGCACCGGCCGGCTTCACGATGGTCGACGGCGAGGTCACGAACGTCGACCCGTGGGCGGCGATGTTCAACGACCTGGCGTTCATGCAGTTCCTGCACATGTGGGTCGCGGCCTTCATGGTGGTCGGCTTCACCGTCTCCGGGGTCTACGCCGTCGGCATGCTGCGCGGGCGCCGCGACGCGCACCACCGGCTCGGCTTCATCGTGCCGTTCGTCTTCGCCACCGTGGCCGCCCTGACGCAGCCGTTCATCGGCCACCTGCTCGGCGGCAACCTCGGGGACCGGCAGCCGGCCAAGCTGGCGGCGTTCGAGCTGGCCGAGACGACCGAGAGCCCCTCCCCGCTGCGGATCGGCGGCGTGCTCGTCGACGGCGAGGTCAGGTGGGCGATCGACATCCCCGTGCTGGGCTCCCTCATCGCGCAGAACTCCTTCACCGAGCCCGTGCCCGGCCTCGACACGATCCCGCCGGAGGACCAGCCGCCGGTCAACTTCACCCACTGGGCCTTCCAGACGATGATCGGCGTCGGCACCCTGCTGGCCGGCGCGGTCCTGCTGTTCTGGCTCCTGCGCTGGCGAGGGCGCGACCTGCTGGAGCGGCGGTGGTTCCTGCGCTTCGCGGCCACCGCCGGGCCGCTCGCGGTCGTCGCCCTCGAGGCGGGCTGGATCGCGACCGAGGTCGGCCGCCAGCCGTGGGTCGTCTACGGCGTCCTGCGCACCACCGAGGCCGCGGGCAGCAACTCCGGCCTGTGGTGGCTGCTCGGCGCGACCGTCGTGGTCTACGCCGGCATGACCACCGGGGCCGTGGTCGTGCTGCGCTCCATGGCACGTCGCTGGCGCGCCGGCGAGACCGACCTGCCGAGCCCCTACGGGCCCGAGCCGCGCGAGGAGGTGGCGCGGTGACCCTGCCGATGCTGGTCGTCGCGGCACTCTTCGTCGGCGTGCTCGCCTACGCGCTCTTCGGCGGCGCCGACTTCGGGTCGGGCTTCTACGACCTGACCGCGGGCGGCGCCGTCAAGGGCGCCGAGCTGCGCACGCTGGTCGACCACAGCATCGGCCCGGTGTGGGAGGCCAACCACGTCTGGCTCATCTACGTGCTGGTCATGTGGTGGACGGCGTTCCCCGAGACCTTCGCGAGCACCATGTCGACGCTGATCCTGCCGATGCTCCTCGCCCTGCTCGGCATCGTGCTCCGCGGCGCGAGCTTCGCCTTCCGCAAGTACGCCGGCACGCTGGGCCAGGCCCGGCTGTTCGGCGCGGTCTTCGCGGTGTCCTCGGTGGTCACGCCGTTCTTCCTGGGCGCGGTCGCCGGAGCCATCGCGTCCGGTCGCGTGCCCGCCACCGGCCGCGGCGACCTCTGGTCGTCCTGGCTCAACCCCACCTCGCTCTTCGGCGGCGCCATCGCCGTCGGCACCTGCGCCTTCCTCGCCGGCACCTTCCTCACCGCCGACGCCGTGCGCAGCGGAGCCGAGCGGCTGTCCGAGGAGCTCCGGCGCCGGACCCTCGCCGTCGGCGTCGTCACCGGGGCGGTCGTCTTCGCCGCCCTGGTCCCGCTGACCCGCGACGCCCCGACGCTCACCGACGGTCTCGCCGGGCGCGCCGCTCCCCTGGTGGTGCTGTCGGGCCTCGCGGGCACGGCGACGCTGGTCCTCCTCGTCCGTCGACGCCCGGCGGTCGCCCGCATCACCGCGCTGGGCGCCGTCGCAGCGGTGGTCCTGGGCTGGGGCGTCGCGCAGTACCCCTATCTCCTGGTCGACGAGATCACCATCGCCGACGCCGCCGGCGCCCCGGCCACCCTGCGCGCCCTCCTGGTCGCGGTCGTGCTCGCCGGGGTCATCGTCGTCCCGGCCCTCACCTACCTCTTCCGCCTCACCCAGAGCGAGGAGTGGACCCACTCCTGACGCGTCAGGCGCCGTCCACCCAACGGCTGGTCGCGTCCCACAGCCGGGATGCGGCATCGGCGTCCAGCGCCTCCGGCGAGGGCTCGGCGACGGCCGAGCGACGGTGGTAGGCACCCGGCACCGCCTCCGGCGACGTGGCGCAGAAGACCGTGGTCCTGGCGCCGTCCGCGGGCGTGGCCAGGGCCCGTCGCTCGAGCGGCGCCGCGAGCCGACGTAGCCGGGCGAGCACCGGCGCGGTCTCCAACCCGCGATCGGCGACGTGCGTGTAGACGGAGCCGGGGTGCAGCGAGTAGCCGTGCACTCCCTGGCCGCCGAAGCGCCGCTCGACCTCCGCGGCCTCGTGCACCAGGGCCAGCTTGGAGGTGCCGTACGCCGCCCACGAGTCGTACGGCGCGAGGTCGCCCCAGAGCCACGCGTTGCGCCCACGCTCGTGCAGCTTGGAGACGACGTCGACCACCCGCGCCTCCCCGTGCCGGGTGGCCGTGTCGAGGAGCGACGGCAGCAGCAGGCGGGTGAGCTGGGCCGTGCCGAGGTAGTTGGTGCGCCAGTGGACCTCGTGGCCGTCCACCAGCTGCGGCGCCCTCCACTTCGAGCGCAGGTCGAGGTGGACCCCGGCGTTGTTGACCAGGGCGTCGAGCCGGTCCGTCGTCGACGACACCCACTCCCCCAGCCGGGCGACGGACGCCCGCTCGGTGAGGTCGAGCGGGTGCTGGTCCTCCTCGACCGCACAGCTCCGCGTCGTCGTCAGCACCCGCCACCCCAGGTCGCGCAGGGCACGAGCCGTGGCCTCCCCGAGGGAGCCGCCGCCGGCGCCGGTGACCAGCGCGACCCTCACCGCGCCGCCCGCAGGCTGGCGGCCTTGACCCCGTCGTAGAGCTCGCGCATCAGCGGCCCGATCCGGGCGAGCTCGACGTAGGGCACCCCGGAGGCCGAACCGTCGACGTAGGCGAACTCGATCTCGCCGCCCATCATCGAGCCCCGCATCAGCACCGGCACCCCGGCGGCCTCGGACCGCGCGCACGCCGCGTCGACGTCGTCGACCTCGAAGCAGAGGTGGTGCAGCCCCGGCCCGTGCGCCGTCAGGAACTCCGCGTGGATCGTCTCCCCCCTCACCGGCTGGATCAGCTCCAGCTGCAGGTCGCCGGCGTAGCCGAGCGAGACGTGGAGCGTGAAGTCGGCCGGCTCGCCGCGCAGCGTGGTCTCCTCCGGCCCGAAGCGCACGTCCTCCATCCGGGTCCACGCCCCGACGCCGAACTGCTCGCTGAGCAGCCGCTCCGTCGCAGCGACGTCGTCAGTCACCCACGCCAGCTGGACGACCGGCCCCTCCGCGATGCTCATGGCCGCGACCCTAGTGGGATCCAGCATCCGAGATTGTCGGACAACATCACCGAAAGTGACACGGCCGTAACACGACCTCACTAGGTTTCTCGTCGATCCCGCTCTCGGAACACTGCCGCGGGGCACGACCCGAGAGATGCACACGTGACGACTGCGCGACGCCGCACCGGCCTGCTGGCCACCCTCGCCCTCACCACCGGCCTGCTGGTCACCGTCACCGGGGCGGAGTCGGCGCAGGCCGCCGACGCCGTGGCCGGCGGGCAGACCGCGAGCCCCGCCGACTCACTGTTCCCGAACCAGGGCAACAGCGGCTACGACGTGAGCCACTACGACGTCGACTTCCGCATCGACGTGGGGATCGGTGCGACTCACAACGCGCCGTCGACGACGACCCTGCAGGACGCCACCGCGACGATCGACGCGACCACCACCGCCGGGCCGCTGTCGTCGTACTCCTTCGACTTCCAGGGCACCTCGACGACGCTGGAGGCGTCGACGCTGAACGTCGACTCCGTCACCGTCAACGGCGCCCCCGCGACGTTCACGCGCATCGAGAACACGACGATCCCCGACGCCACCACGGACAAGCACAAGCTGGTCGTGACCCCGGCCACGCCGGTCAGCGGCGCGTTCACCACCGTCGTGACGTACTCCGGCCAGCCGGTCAGCCACCGCGACACCGACAACTCGATCGAGGGCTGGAACAACACCGTCGACGGCGCCACCTTCGTCAACCAGCCGGTGGGCTCGATGACGCTCTTCCCCAACAACAACACCCCGCGCGACACGGCCACCTACACCTGGACCGTCGACGCCCCGAGCAAGCTCGGCACCTCCAACATCGCCGTCGGCGGCGACCGCACCTACCAGGCCGCCGTCGTGAGCAACGGCGAGCTGGTCTCCCGGACCCCGAGCGGCGACGGCACCCGCACGACCTGGGTGTGGGACCAGCAGGAGCCGCAGGCCAGCGAGCTGTCCTTCTTCTCGATCGGCCGCTACGACATCTACACCAGCGACATCGCCCTCTCCGAGGGCCGCACCATCCCGGAGTGGACGTTCATCGACCCGGCGCTGTCCCAGGCCAACAAGGCCACGACGCTGAGCACCCGCGCCCAGATCGGCGCGGCCCTGACCTTCTTCGAGAGCAAGTACGGCGCCTACCCGGGCAACAGCACCGGGCTGGTCGTCGACAACACCACAGGCATCAACTACGCCCTGGAGACCCAGGACCGTCCGTTCTTCCCCAACAGCGCCAGCCGGGCCACGACGTACCACGAGCTCATGCACCAGTGGTGGGGCAACGCGGTCGCGCCGACCGACTGGAACGACATCTCGCTCAACGAGGGACCGGCGCAGTACTCGGAGTTCCAGTTCCCCTACGAGGGCGCCGGCTCCACCACGACGACGACCGAGCAGGCCAACTTCGCGCTCTACACGTCGCGTTCCGCCACGAGCGACACCTTCGCGGTGCCGCCGGCCGCTCTGACGGAAGCCGGCGAGCTGTTCGGCGACCAGTCCTACGAGCGGGGCTCGCTCGCCCTCGAGGCCCTGCGCACGTCGATCGGCGCCGCCGACTTCGAGACCCTCATGCGGGAGTACCAGGTGACCTACGGCGGCACCCAGATCCCCGGTCGCCGCATCGCCGCCTTCGAGGCGCTGGCGGAGGACATCTCGGGCCGCGACCTCGGCGAGTTCTTCCAGACCTGGTACTTCACCGCCGGCAAGCCCGCGTGGCCGGTGAAGTTCAACCTCAACCTCGCCGGCCCGACCGGACCGGTCGACTCCGGAGACCCCGTCACCTACACGCTGAGCGCCCGCAACACCGGCAAGGTCGCGATGCCTGCGGGAGGCACCGTGGTGAAGGTCGACCTCGCCGGTGTGCTCGACGACGCCACCATCGGGCCACTTCCGAGCGGCACCACGCTCGACGGGAGCACCCTGACGTGGACCGTCCCGGCCACCGCCCTGGCCGCCACGGCGAGCATCGACATCCAGGCCACCACCGAAGCCGGCACCATGGGAAGCACGCTGGATGCGGTCGCCCGCGCGGACACCCTCGGCGGCACCTGCGTGGACTGCGCCCCGCGCCTGACGATCGGCACGGCGACGACCTCGCCCGCACCGGTCCCGGCGATCACGGGCGGCCCAGCGACGGTCGGCACTCCGCTGACCGCCGACGCCACCGGCTGGGCCGAGGGCACCACCTTCTCCTACCAGTGGCTCGTCGACGGGACTCCCTTGCCCGACGCCACCACCGCCTCGTACACGCCGACCGCAAGCACCGTCGGCCTTCCCGTCCGTGTGAGGGTGACCGGCACCAGCGCGGGCCTCAACCCCGCCTCCGTGACCAGCGCCGCGACCGCCAACGTCGCACGCGGCACCCTGACCACGGCGACGCCCACGATCACCGGCGCCCCGCAGGCGGGCCAGCCGCTGACGGTCTCCCCCGGCGCCTGGACCCCGGGGACCGTGTTCACCTACGCGTGGCGCAACGGCGGCACCGCCATCAACGGAGCCACCGGCACGACCTACTACCCGACCGCCGGCCAGGTGGTGAGCGTGGTCGTCACCGGCACCCGCGCCGGTTACACCACGGCGACCGCGACCAGCGCCGCCACCGACGCGGTGGCGGCCGGCCCGGCCCTCGAGCAGACCCCGGCACCGGTGCTCGACGGCACCCCCAAGGTCGGCGCGCCCTTCGAGCCGACGCTCGGGACGTGGGACACCGGCACGGTGCTGACGTTCCAGTGGGCGGCCAACGGCACCAACATCGCCTCCAACCAGGGCGGCACCGGCGCGACCCTCACTCCGACCGCCGCGCAGCTCGGCCGGACCCTGACGCTCACCGTCACGGGCACCAAGCCCGGGCTCACGCCGGTCTCCCGCACCACCGCCGTCGCCAGCGCACCGGTCGAGGTCGGTACGCAGGTCCTCCAGCCGACGCCCACGATCAGCGGCACGCCGCGCGCACAGTCGCCCTCGACCGGGGTCCCAGGCACCTGGGACGCCAACACCACGAGGACCTACCAGTGGTACGCCGACGGTGTCGCCATCGCCGGAGCCACCGCGACGACGTACCAGCCGCTGCTGTCGCAGATCGGCCAGGCGCTGACGTTCGAGGTCACCAGCACGCGCGCCGGCTACACCACGGTCACCAAGACCAGCGCGCCGAAGACGGTGCTCGGCCTGCAGCAGGCCGAGGCCCCGACCCCGACGATCAGCGGCACGCCGAAGGTGGACGCGCCGCTGACCGCCGACCCGGGCACCTGGGACGAGGGGACGACCCTCGCCTACCAGTGGTCGGCCGACGGCGAGCCCGTCACCGGTGCGACCGAGCTCGTCTACACCCCCGGCGTCGCCCAGCTCGGTGCCCGGATCACGGTCACGGTGACGAGCAGCAAGCCGGACCACGAGACGGTCTCCCGCACCAGCGAGCCCACCGAGGCCATCGGTGACGGCGACCTGGTCTCCACCCCGAGCCCGACGATCACCGGCACCCCGAAGGTCGGCGTCGAGCTCACCGCCGTGCCCGGCGCGTGGGACGAGGGCACCACCTTCGGCTACCAGTGGTCCGCCGACGGCGTGGCCGTCGACGGTGCCACCGGAGCGACCTACACCCCCGGCCCCAGCCGCCTCGGCGAGATCATCACCGTCGCCGTGACCGGCAGCCGGACCGGCTACACCTCCGTCACCAAGTCCAGCGACCCGACCGCCCCCGTGGCCGCCGGCGACCTGGGCTCCAGCCCCAAGCCCACCATCGCGGGCACCCCGAAGGTCGGCGTCGAGCTCGACGCCGCCCCCGGAGCCTGGGACGAGGGCACCACCTTCACCTACCAGTGGTCCGCCGACGGCCAGACCGTCGAGGGCGCGACCGGAGCGACCTACACCCCCGGCCCCGGCCGCCTCGGCGACGTCATCACCGTCGCCGTCACCGGGACCCGCACCGGATACACCCCCGTCACCAGGACCAGCGACTCGACCGCCCCCGTGGCTGCCGGCGACCTGGCCGTCGCGCCCACCCCGGTCGTGACCGGCACCCCGAAGGTCGGCGTCGAGCTGACCGCCGTCCCCGGCACCTGGGACGAGGGCGTGACCCTGACCTACCAGTGGCGGGCCGGCGAGACGCTCATCGAGGGCGCCGACAGCGCGAGCTTCACCCCGGGCCCCGGCCTCGCGGGTGAGCGCCTCACCGTGACCGTCCGCGGCACCAAGGACGGCTACGAGCCGGTGTCCCGCACCAGCGAGCCCGCCGCCCCCGTGGCCCTGGGTGACCTGACGACCACGCCGGAGCCGACCATCACCGGCATCGCGCAGGTCGGCAGGACGGTCTCGGCGGCCTCGGCCCCGTGGGACAGCGACACGGTGCTGACCTACCAGTGGCAGCGCAACGGCGTGGCGATCGCGGGCCGCACCGCAGCGACGTACGCCGTCGTCGCGGCCGACCGCGGCACCCGGCTGAGCGTCGTGGTGACGGGCACCAAGCCCGGCTACGCCCCGGTCAGCCGCGTCTCGCCGGCCCCGCTCGTGGCCGCAGGGACGCAGACCCGCGCTCCCAAGCCGCGCATCACCGGCACCCCCCAGGTGGGTCGCACGCTCCGCGTCGCCCCGGCGGCGTACGACGCCGGCGTGCGGCTGACCTACCGGTGGCTGGTCGGCGGCAAGGTCGTGGCCGGCGGCAAGGCGAAGACCTTCCGCCTGACCAAGAAGCACGTCGGCAAGCGGGTCACCGTCCGCGTCAC
The DNA here is from genome assembly GCF_004522095.1 of Nocardioides sp. 503. GTDB lineage: Bacteria > Actinomycetota > Actinomycetes > Propionibacteriales > Nocardioidaceae > Nocardioides. The sequence goes on along the minus strand of NZ_SPUI01000009.1, from coordinate 135,323 downwards.
CGCCACCAAGGTCGGCTACGTCACGAGGACCGCCACCAGCGCGGCCACGCGAGCCGTCCGGCGCTGACCCACCCGGGGCGGCCGGGCCGGAGGGACAACTTCTCTCCGGCCCGGCGCGTCCCAGGGGCGTGACCCAGACCCGAACCGTCCGCGGCGCCGTCGCGGTCCTTCTCGTCACCGCGACGGCCGGCCTCGCTGTCGCCCTGCTCGCGCCCGGGAGCGACGAGTCGCCGCCGACCCCCGGTGGGAGGCCCACCACCACTCCTGCGACGGCGGGTACCCCGTCGCCCGCCCCCCAGCCCGACCCCCCGCCCGACCCGGCGAGCATCGTCGACGACCCCCAGGCACGGATGGCCGGACACACCGTCCGCGCCGCCGACCCCGACGTCCGCAGTGTCGTGTGGCGGCTCTGCCGGACCCCGCGCTGCCGACGGCGCGACGAGGTCCTCGCGGTCACCGACGACGGGTTCAGGACCCGGCACCTCCTCGCGGTCTCCCCCGAGGTGCTCGAGACCCCCCTGGACGGCGTCTTCCTCCTGGGCCGGGGCGCACGGGCACGGCTCGTCCAACCCGACGGGTCGCTGACACCGGTGGCGTGGGAGGCCTCGAGGCCGGGCCCCCTGAGGAGGGGCGAGCACCTGGTGACCGTCCACCGGTCCGGGGCGCTCTACGCCCTGCACCCCGCCACCGGGCGAGGTCACCGGGTCTCCGCGCCGCGAGGCATCCTCGACGTGGTGCGCGACGGTGACGGCCTGCTCCGTGGCCGCCTGCACGACCGTCCGCCGCGCCTCGTCGCCTCCGCCGACGGGGGCCGCACGTGGACGACCACCCGGGTGCCCGACGAGGCGGAGGGGCTGCTCACCGACCTGGTGGCGTCTGCGTCGGCCGCGCGCGCCCTGGTCAGCGGTGGGGACGGGGCCACCTTCCTGCCCTTCCACGTGACCCATCGCAGTGACGACGCGGGGCGCACCTGGACCAGCCGGCAGCAACCAGGGCCCAGCATCATGGTGAACCGGGGCCTGGCGGTCCTGCCCGACGGGCGCCTGCTGGCCGACCTCATGGGAGGCGGCAGCCCGAGACTCGGGCTGGTGGGTCGCCAGCCCTCCGGGCTCTGGCTGAGCGACGGTCAGGACTGGTCCGAGGTGGCGCCGGTCGCCATGGGAGCGCCGTTCGACGCGCTGGACCTGCGTCGCGAGTTCTCCCCCGTCGTCAGCATCGAGGTCGCACGCGACACCGTGACCGTCTACGCCGCCACCGACACGCTCCACCAGACGCTGTGGGCCTCCACCGACGCCGGCACGACCTGGCGCAAGGTGAGGGCGCGCTAGAGCGCGGCGAGCTTCTCCTGCATGCTGGCGGCGACCTTGTCGGCGAGCACCTTGAGGGCGAGCGGCATCAGCGGCTCGGCGAGCTTGGCGGCGCCGTGAGGGGAGAACTCCGCGTGGTAGGTCACCGACGTGCCGGTCGCCGTGGCCTCGAAGGTCATCGTGTCGAGCAGGTCCATCGAGCCCGCGTCTCCGGCGATCTGGAAGCGCTGGTGCGGGACGACCTCGGTGACGACGTACTTCACCTCGGTCTCGTTGCCGAGGAACTTCGACACGTTCGTGTACGTCGTGCCGACGCCACCCTCACCGGAGGTGCGGACCGTCGAGACGGTCGGTGGGTCCCACTCCTCGGTGGTGGTGAAGTCGGAGAGGTAGGTCCAGACCTTCTCGATCGGCTGGTCCACGGTCACGGTGCGCTCGACACTGGGCATGCCTCCAGGTGCCCGAACCCCTGACGACCGAATCGCAGGCCCGGTGCCGCCGCGCTCAGCCGACGAGGGACTCCAGCAGCCGGTCGGCGGCGCGGTAGGGGTCGGAGTCGCCGGCGACGACCGCGGCCGCCAGGTCGTCCAGCGAGGCGTGGCCCTGCACGTCGCCCCAGCCCCGTCGGAGCGACGTGAGCGCGATCGCCTCGATCTCGCTGCGGGCGCGGCGCACCCGGCGGCGCCCCAGCTGTCCCGAGGACTCCAGCCAGGAGCGGTGCCGCTCGAGCTCCGCCACGACCTCGTCCACGCCCTGCCCGCTCTGGGCGACCGTCGCGAGCACCTCGGGGCGCCAGGCCCCGTCGGGGCGCTCGCCCTGCGCGAGCATCCCGCGCAGGTCGCGGCGCACCTGGTCGGCGCCCTCGCGGTCGGCCTTGTTGACGACGTAGAGGTCGCCGATCTCGAGGATCCCGGCCTTGGCGGCCTGGATCCCGTCGCCCATGCCGGGGGCCAGCAGCACCAGGGTGGTGTCGGCCAGGCCCGCGACCTCGACCTCGCTCTGCCCCACGCCCACGGTCTCGACGAGGACCACGTCGCAGCCGGAGGCGTCGAGGACCCGCAGCGCCTGCGGCGTCGTCCAGGCCAGGCCGCCCAGGTGGCCGCGCGCCGCCATCGAGCGGATGTAGACGCCTGGGTCGGACGAGTGGTCGCGCATCCGCACGCGGTCGCCGAGCAGGGCACCGCCGGAGAACGGCGAGGAGGGATCGACCGCGAGGACGCCGACGCGCTTGCCCTCGCGTCGCAGCGCGGTCACCAGCGCGTCGGTGGACGTCGACTTGCCCACGCCGGGCGAGCCGGTGACGCCCACGACGTGGGCGTGTCCGGCGTACGGCGCGAGGGCGGCCATGACGTCGCGCAGCAGCGGCGACTCGTCCTCGACGAGCGAGATCAGGCGGGCGACCGCCCGGGCCTCGCCGGCGCGGGCGCGCTCGACGAGGTCCGGGACGTCGGCCTCAGTCCTTCGGGACACGCACGATCAGCGCGTCACCCTGGCCGCCGCCGCCGCACAGGGCGGCCGCACCGACGCCGCCGCCGCGGCGCTTGAGCTCCAGGGCGAGGTGGAGCACGACGCGGGTGCCGGACATGCCGACCGGGTGGCCCAGCGCGATGGCGCCGCCGTTGACGTTGACCTTGGCGTTGTCGATGCCGAGCTCGCGGGCCGAGGCGATGCCCACGGCGGCGAAGGCCTCGTTGAACTCGACGAGGTCCAGGTCGGTCGGGGAGATGCCGTCCTTCTTGCAGGCCAGGGCCGTCGCGTTGGCCGGCTGCAGCTGCAGGCTCGAGTCGGGGCCGGCGACCATGCCGTGCGCGCCGATCTCGGCCAGCCACTCCAGGCCCAGCTCCTCGGCCTTGGCCTTGCTCATCACGACGACCGCCGCGGCGCCGTCGGAGATCTGCGAGGACGAGCCGGCCGTGACCGTGCCCTCCTTGCTGAACGCCGGGCGCAGCTTGGCCAGCGACTCGGCCGTGGTGTCGGCCCGCACGCCCTCGTCGACGGAGACGACGACCGGGTCGCCCTTGCGCTGCGGGATCGAGACCGGCACGACCTCGTCCTCGAAGACGCCGTTCTTCCACGCCACGGCGGCCTTCTGGTGCGACTGCGCGGCGAACTCGTCCTGCTCCTCGCGGGTCAGGTTGGCGCCCGCGGCGTTGCGCTCCTCGGTGAGCAGGCCCATCGCCTGCGACGTCACCTGGTCGAAGAGTGCGTCGTAGGCCATCGAGTCGACGAGCGGCACGTCGCCGAACTTGAAGCCCTCCCGTGACTTGGGGAGCAGGTGCGGGGCGTTGGTCATGGACTCCATGCCGCCCGCCACCACGATCTCGACCTCACCGGCGCGGATCATCTGGTCGGCCATCGCGATCGAGTTGAGCCCCGAGAGGCAGACCTTGTTGATGGTGATGGACGGGACGTCCATGGGGATGCCGCCGGCGACCGCGGCCGTGCGGGCGGGGTTCTGGCCGGCGCCGGCCAGGATCACCTGGCCCATGATCACGTAGTCGACCTGGTCGCCGGTCACGCCCGCCTTCTCCAGGGCGCCCTGGATGGCGTGGCCGCCGAGCTCCGCGGCCGAGAGGCCCTTGAAGCCGCCGAGCAGGCGGCCGATGGGGGTGCGCGCTCCGGCGACGATGACGGATCCGGACATGGGTGCCTCCGTGGAGTTCTGGCCTGGTGGTCCCGGCCTGGGTGGGTCTCTCGTGACGATACCCACGAGCCACGGCGGGGGCGAGGGTGCCGGGGACCCCCGTCGTGAGGAACAAGTCACAACCGGTCGCGGCGACGGCGGCGGCGTACGACCATGTGGCGCATGACCGCACCGACCCCGTCCGTCGACCCGGGCACCGGCCTGCCGGGCCACCTGTTCACCGCCATCGACCACGTCGGCATCGCCGTGCCGGACCTCGACGTCGCCATCGCCTTCTACCGCGACACCTTCGGCATGGAGCTCGTGCACGAGGAGGTCAACGAGGAGCAGGGCGTCCGCGAAGCGATGGTCGCCGTCGGCGACTCCGGCTCCTGCCTGCAGCTCCTCGCTCCTCTCAACGAGGACTCCACGATCGCGAAGTTCCTGGAGCGCTCCGGGCCCGGGATGCAGCAGCTGGCCTACCGCGTGACCGACGTCGAGGCCGTCAGCGCGACCCTGCGCGAGCGCGGCGTGCGCCTGCTCTACGACGAGCCCCGCCGCGGCACGGCCGACTCGCGGATCAACTTCGTCCACCCCAAGGATGCCGGCGGCGTCCTGGTGGAGCTGGTCCAGCCCGCGACCACCTCCCACTGACCGGTTACCCATCGGTAATATCCGCCCCGACCCACGACCCGCACCACCAGGAGCTGACGTGCAGAACATCCTCGACGCCATCCTCGCCGCCTCGCAGAGCCCGGGCAGTGCCTCCACGGAGGACTTCGCCGCCCTCGACCTCCCCGAGTCCTACCGGGCCGTGACCGTGCACAAGGACGAGGTCGACATGTTCGAGGGGCTCGAGGCCCGCGACAAGGACCCGCGCAAGTCGCTGCACGTCGAGGACGTGCCCCTGCCCGAGCTCGGCCCGGGCGAGGCGTACGTCGCCGTGATGGCCTCCGCGATCAACTACAACACCGTGTGGACCTCGATCTTCGAGCCGGTGTCGACGTTCGGCTTCCTGGAGCGCTACGGCCGCCTCTCCGAGCTCACCAAGCGCCACGACCTGCCCTACCACGTGGTCGGCTCCGACCTGGCCGGCGTCGTCCTCAAGACCGGCCCGGGCGTGACGAAGTGGAAGCCCGGCACCGAGGTCGTGGCCCACTGCCTCTCGGTGGAGCTCGAGGACCCCGACGGCCACGACGACACGATGCTCGACCCGCAGCAGCGGATCTGGGGCTTCGAGACCAACTTCGGCGGCCTCGCCGAGATCGCGCTGGTCAAGTCCAACCAGCTGATGCCCAAGCCGGCCCACCTCACCTGGGAGGAGGCCGCCTCCCCCGGGCTGGTCAACTCCACGGCGTACCGCCAGCTGGTGTCCAAGAACGGCGGCAACATGAAGCAGGGCGACAACGTCCTGATCTGGGGCGCCTCGGGCGGCCTGGGCGGCTTCGCGACGCAGTACGCCCTCAACGGCGGGGCCACGCCGGTGTGCGTGGTCTCCAACGAGGAGAAGGCCGCGATCGCGCGCAGCATGGGTGCGGAGCTGATCATCAACCGCTCCGAGGAGGGCTACCGGTTCTGGAAGGACGAGCACACCCAGGACCCGCAGGAGTGGAAGCGCCTGGGCGCCAGGATCCGCGAGCTCACCGGCGGCGAGGACATCGACATCGTCTTCGAGCACCCGGGCCGGGAGACCTTCGGCGCCAGCGTCTACGTCACCCGCAAGGGCGGCATCATCACCACCTGCGCCTCGACCTCGGGCTACATGCACGAGTACGACAACCGCTACCTGTGGATGAACCTCAAGCGGATCATCTCCTCGCACTTCGCCAACTACCGCGAGTCGTGGGAGGCCAACCGCCTCATCGCCAAGGGCATGATCCACCCCACGCTGTCGCGCACCTACGGGCTCCACGACGTGGGCCAGGCCGCCCTCGACGTCCACAAGAACGCCCACCAGGGCAAGGTCGGCGTGCTCTGCCTGGCGCCCGAGGAGGGGCTGGGCGTGCGCGACCACGAGATGCGCGCCACCCACCTCGACGCGATCAACCGCTTCCGCGGGGTCTGAGGGCGGACACCCGAGCGAGGGGCTGGGTTCTTTCAGGCAGATCGTGGAGGATGGGCGGACTTCCCCTTCTGCACCCCACCACAGCGAGGTAACTCCCCCCATGAGCGACCAGGGCCTGTCCATCTTCGACCGCGAGCCCGACGGCACCGGCTCCGACGCCGACGCCGAGGCGACCCAGGTCATCCCCGTCACCCCGGACCAGCGAGGCGACAAGGCGGGCTCCGACCGCACCACCGCCCAGCAGCGACCGGTCCTGCCCCCGCCGCCGCAGTCCGAGCGCACCCAGGCCGCGCGGCCCCCCGCGGCCGCGCCGCAGCGACCTGCCGCCCCCATGCCCCCGCCGCCCTCCGGTGACCTGCCCGTCGTACGTCGTGGCGGTTACGACCGGGCGGCCGTCGACGCCCGCGTGACCCAGCTGGCGCGCGACAAGGCCGGGCTGAGCGCCAGCCTGACCCAGTCCGAGCAGCGGCTGGTCGAGCTCGAGTCCGAGCTCCAGGACGCCCGCCACCAGCTCTCGGAGGTCCAGTCCCCCTCCTACGCCGGGCTCGGAGGTCGCGCCAGCGCGATGCTGCGCCTCGCCGAGGAGGAGGCCAACGAGATCCGGACCACCGCCGAGCGCGAGGCCACCGAGATCCGCGAGCAGGCCGCCCGCGACGGCAAGGCGATCCGCGCCGAGGCCACCCGCGAGGCCCAGGACATGCGCACCGTCCAGCTCCAGGAGCTGGAGCAGACCCGCGTGCGGGTCCTCGCCGACGCCGAGCAGGAGCGGACCATGGCCAAGGCCGAGGCCGAGGACCTGCTCGCGTCCGCGCGCCGCGAGGCCGACCAGGTCCGCCTCGCCGCCCAGCAGGAGACCAGCGAGATGCGCACCTCCGCGACGCGCGAGGTCGAGCAGGCCCGCGCCGCCGCCGACCGCGAGGTGCAGGAGGCCCGCCGCACCCTGGCCGTCGAGAAGGAGCGCCTCGCCCGCGAGGCGACCGACCACCACAACAGCGCCACGGCCGAGACCAAGCGCCTCGTCGATGAGGCCGAGCAGCGCGCGGCCGCCGCCGAGAAGCGCGCCAGTGAGGCCAGCAAGCAGGCCGCCGAGGGTCGCGCCGCCGCCCAGGGCGAGGCCGAGGCCCTCCTGGCCCGCGCCCGCCGCGAGGCCGAGCAGATCGTCGCGACCGCCCGCAGCCAGGCCGAGTCGGTGGAGTCCACGGGCACCGCCGAGATCGAGCGCGAGATCGCCGCGCGCCGCGCGGAGCTCGACCGCCTCACCAAGCGTCGCGACGCCATCACGGCCCAGCTCGCCTCGCTGCGTGACGTCGTCGCCGGGTTCGGCGAGGACGAGAGTTGAGCAACGAGCACGCAGCTGCCGCGGAGGACGCCGCCGAGCGGGAGGACGCGGCCGAACGGGCCGACGAGTCCGCCGACCAGGCGGAGGCGACGGCGGAGGCGATCCCGGAGCCGGTCCACGACGGCGAGCTCGCCGAGCACGACCGTCACTACGGCGTGCAGGGCCCGCCGTTCGAGCACCGCTCGCCGTTCTACGTCGGCTTCTTCGGGGCGCTGGGCGCGCTGCTGGCCTACTTCCTGTGGTCGGCGATGCTGGGCATCGGCTCGACCCTGCTCCTGATCGTCGTCTCGCTCTTCCTCGCCGCGGGCCTCAACCCCTCGGTCGAGGCGCTCCAGCGGCGCGGCCTGCGGCGCAGCTGGGCCGTCACCGCCGTCATCACCGCGTTCCTCGCCGCCGTCGCCCTCTTCGTCATCGCGATCGTCCCGGTCATCACCGACCAGGTCACCGCGATCTCCCAGAACGCCCCCGAGTGGCTGGAGCGGCTGCAGGAGAACAAGCAGGTCCAGAAGCTCGACGACGAGTACGACATCATCTCCAAGGCACAGGACTACGTCGCCAACGGCGACTTCGTCAGCGGGCTCTTCGGCGGCGTCCTCGGCGTCGGCCTCAAGATCCTGGGCGCCCTGTTCAACGCCTTCATCATCCTCGTGCTGACGCTGTACTTCCTCAGCTCGCTGGACAAGACCAAGCAGGCGTTCTACCGCCTGGCCCCGGCCTCGCGACGCACCCGCGTCAGCTTGCTCGGTGACCAGATCGTCCGCAACGTCGGCGGCTACGTCTCGGGCGCGTTCATCGTCGCGCTCTGCGCCGGCGTCTCCACGCTGGTGTTCCTCTTCGCCGTCGGCCTGGGCGAGTACGCCGTCGCGCTGGCGTTCGTCGTGGCGCTGCTCGACGTGATCCCGATGATCGGGGCCACCATCGGCGCCGTCATCGTGACCGCGATCGCGTTCGCCACGGACGTCAAGACGGGCATCTTCTGCGCCATCTTCTTCCTGATCTACCAGCAGGTCGAGAACTACATCGTCTACCCGCGGGTGATGTCGAAGTCCGTCGACCTGCCGGGTGCCGTCATCGTGATCGCGGCGCTGGTGGGCGCCGGTCTGCTCGGCGTCGTCGGCGCCCTGCTGGCCATCCCGACGGCCGCCGCCATCCTGCTCATCATGCGCGAGGTGGTCGTGCGCCGACAGGACGCTCGCTGAGCGCTACTCCTCGTCGCTGACGAGCACGGGCTGGGCCACCACCTCGCGCTCGCCGAGCTTGACCCCGACCACGCCCAGGAGGATGAGCACGCCGCCGACCAGCTGCAGCGCCTGGGGCAGCTCGTCGAGGAGGAGCCAGGCCCACAGCACGCCCGCGACGACCTCGGCGAGGGCGACGAACGAGGCCAGGCGCGAGCCGAGCCGGCGGATCGCGAAGATGCCGGAGACGTAGGCGACCGCGGCGGTGACCAGGCCGAGCAGGAGCAGCGGCACCCACCACGCGAACGACTCCCCCGCCATCGTGACGTCCTGGGTGGACGCGGCCATGGGCAGCAGCCGCACCAGCCCGAGCAGCGCCAGTGAGACGCCGCCGACGATGAGGCCGCCCGCGGCCAGCGCCAGCGCCGGCAGCCCGTTGTCCTCGTCGGCCGAGATCAGGAAGTAGGCCGCGCACCCGATCATCGCCCCGAGCGCCCACAGGACGCCCGGCACGCTGAGGTCGGCGCCGGAGAGCAGGTCCAGGACGAGCACGAGGCCGAGTGCGGCGAGGCCGGCTCCGGCGAGGGTGAGGCGGCCCGGGCGCTCGCCCTTGCGTATCCACAGCCAGACCACGACGGCCGCCGGCGCGGTGTACTCGATGAGCAGCGCCGGGCCCACCTGCATGTGGCCCACCGCGGAGAAGTAGCAGAACTGCGCGCCGGCCACGGCCAGCAGGCCGTAGGTGAGCACCAGGGCGAGGTTGGGGCGCAGGGCGCTCCAGCGCCCCCGCATGGCGTAGGCGCCGAAGGGGGCGACGACCACGGCCGCCAGGGCGATCCGCACCAGCACCACCGACCCGGGGGTCCAGCCGGTGTCGAGCAGCCCCCGCGCCAGGGCGCCCGACAGCCCGAACGTCACTGCGGAGAGGAGGGCCAGCGCCAGGCCGCTCACCGTGCGCGATGCCCGCATGGTGGTGGAGGCGTCGTCGTCACGAGTCAAAGTCGTCATGGGTCATGACACTAGGCGGGATGCAGTAACCTGTCAACGTGGTTTTCGCTCATGACACCGAACTGTCCCTCCAGGCGGCCGCGACGCTGGTCAACACCGAGGACGACGACGAGGACACGCTGTCGACGATCGCCGACCTCGACGCCTTCTTCCGCGACTACGCCTACACCGGTCGCCGCGACCGTGACCGCGCCGAGCTGGACGCCGTGCGGGCCCTGCGGCCGCGCCTGCGCGAGCTGCTGACGGCCGAGCGCGACGACGCCGTCGCCCTGGTCAACCAGATGCTGCGCGACGGCCAGGCGCTCCCCCAGCTCGTGCGCCACGACCCCTTCGACTGGCACCTGCACGCCGTCGTCGACGACGCCCCCCTGGCCACGCGCATCATCGTGGAGACCGCCATGGCGATGATCGACGTCATCCGCACCGACGAGATGTCGCGCCTGGCGCTGTGCGCCGACGACGACTGCAACGGCGTCGTGCTGGACCTCTCGCGCAACCGCTCGCGGCGCTTCTGCTCCACCTCGTGCGGCAACCGCAACGCGGTGGCCGCCTACCGCGCCCGGCAGGCGGCGGGCGGCTGACCCGAGCCGCCCGAGGTCAGCTGGCGAGGAAGCGCCGGAGCACCTCGGTGAAGACCGCGGGCTGCTCGGAGTGCACCCAGTGGCCGGCGTTCTTCACCGTCACCTTGCGGTTCTGCGGGAACCACCGGTCCATCGCCGCGTCGTAGTCGTCGGTGACGTACGACGAGGTCTGGCCGGCGACCCACATCACGGGCCCGGCGTAGGGCTCGAGACCCTCGAGCCGGTCGGCCGGCCAGCCGGCCAGCGTCGCGAGATCCCGACCGAGCACGGCCAGGTTGGGCTGCCACGACCAGGAGTCGCCCTCGCGGCGCAGGTTCTGCAGGAGGAAGCTGCGCACGGTGCGGTCGGGCACCGCCGCCGCCAGCGCCTCGTCGGCCTCGCTGCGCCGAGTGAGCCGGTCGAGGTCCAGCCCCAGCATGGCCTCGATGAAGTCACTGAACTCCGTGAGCCCGTGGTAGTCGACCGGCGAGATGTCCACGACGCACAGGCGCTCGACCAGCTCGGGGTGGCGCAGCGCGAGCACCATGGCCGTCTTGCCGCCCATCGAGTGGCCCACGAGCGCGACCGGGTCCTCGGCGGAGAACAGGGCGGCCACCTCGTCGGCCATGTCCACGTAGTCGACGCGGTGGTGCCAGTCGGACCGGCCGTGGTTGGGCATGTCGACGAGCAGCACGCGGTGGTCCTCGGCCAGCGTCTTGGCGATCGAGGTCCAGTTCTTCCCCTGCCCGAAGAGCCCGTGGCAGAACGCCACCAGGGGGCCCGACTCCCCCAGGGTCACGGTGTTCAGCACCATGCGTGCACGCCGTTGCGGCTCAGGGCGCGGTCGCGCAGCACGATGGCCACGTCGTCGCCGTGACGACGGCAGGCCCGCCGGAAGTCGGCCCGGCGGTACTCGATCATCAGCACCTGGTCGCCGTAGTGGTCGACGTAGTCGCCGCACTCGGCGTAGCGGCCGCACTCCTCCGAGACCGCGAAGTCGAAGCCGACGGCCGTGCCGTCGTAGTCGGCGAGGTTCTTCTGCCCGGCCGCCAGTCCCTCCGCGTGCGCCCGGCGCACCAGCAGCCGGGCGAAGGCCACGGCGTGGCGCCGCTTCAGGAGCCGGTGACTGCGGCTGAACGAGTCCAGGTTGTCGTACTCCACCGCGTCGAAGCCGTCGGCCGCGCAGCCGGCGGTCCAGCGTCCGACGATCCGCGCGATCGCCTTCCGCTTCCGCGCCGTGCGCAGGTCGAGCAGCCACTCGCCCCACGCCTCGTCGACGACCGCACGGCCGCCGCGCTTCAGCACCAGGGACCAGTGCCGGCGCCAGAAGCGCTTGGCGTCCGGCTGGGTCTGGAAGCCGTTGACGTAGCAGACGTTGTAGCGCCCCGCGGCCGGCTTCTCGGTGCGGTCGCGCACGATGATCCCGACGTGCGCCGGGAGCTGCTTCGGCCCGCCGAGCTGGTAGTCGACGTCCGTGCCGGTCGGGAGCCGCTCGACGTCGGCGGAGGACGGAGCGGCGGGTCCGGCGAGGAGACCGACGAGCAGGAGCAGCAGCAGAGCGGTACGGCGCATGGTGCGAGCCTAGGGCGTGCCCTCACCGCACCAGGTGGTCATGCCCGCCGCGACGTCCCAGCCGAGGCGTGCGTAGAGGGCCTGGCCCTCGGGTGACGCGGCCAGCAGCCCGGTGCGTGCCCCGTTCGCCAGCGCCCAGCCCTCCAGTGCCTGCATGACCCGGCTCGCGTGCCCGCGGCGTCGGTGGCCGGGCGTCGTCCCGATGCGGTCGAAGATCGCGTGCTCGCCCAGCACCGCCACCCAGCCGCTGGCCGCGACGTCCCCGTCGGCGCGGACCACGGCTTGCAGGCGGTGCCCGTGCGGCTCCAGGTCGACGCCGCTCGGAGCGACCCGGTCCCCCACGAGCCGGCGGGTCATGAGCACCTCGTCGTCGAGCTGCCTCCGCATGCCCTTCGGCGCCGGGTGCTCGCCGGGATCGAGCGAGAAGGCGGTCACCCAGACGTCGGGCGCCAGCGCCGCCCTCGCCGCCGTGGCCTCGAGCAGCTCGGGCGTCGGCTCGGTCAGGACCAGCTCCATCCGGCGTCCGCCGTCCTCGACCTCCACCTCGAAGACGTCGCCGTAGCGGGCGTAGGCGACCTGGCGCGAGCGGGCGAAGCCCTCCACCCACCGGTCGACGAGGTGGGCGAGGTCGGGCGTCGTCATGGGGCGATGCTGGCATGATCGCGGCGTGACCGACACCCGACTGGAGGCCGAGCGCCTCGTGGCCGCCCCCGCGGCCGACATCTTCGCCCTGCTCTGCGACCCGCAGGGCCACGTCGCGATCGACTCCTCCGGGATGCTCCAGGACGCCGAGGGCGACCCGGTGCGGGCCGCCGGCGACAGCTTCGTCGTGCACATGGACCGCGAGGCGCTCAACGACTACCCCGAGATGGGGCGCTACGACGTCACCGTCACGATCCGCGACTTCGAGCCCGACCGGCTCATCTCGTGGACGGTGCTGGGCCGGATCCGCCCGCAGATCGGCCACGTCTACGGCTACCGCCTCGAGCCGGACGAGGAGTCCGGCGGCACCCGGGTGACGTCGTTCTACGACTGGTCCACCATCGCGCCGGAGTGGCGCAACTCGGGCATCTTCCCCGTGCTCACCGAGAACGCCCTGCGCGGCACGCTCGGCATCCTGGACCGCACCGTGCGGCGCGGCTACCCACAAGGCTGACGTGCACGTCGACCTCGAGGCCGCGACGTCCCTGCGCTTCGAGGACGGGGCGCCGGTGCGCGCGGCCTCGGCCGTCGCCCGCCTCGGCGACGGCCTGCTCGTCGCGCAGGACGACGCCACCGTCGGCTGCTGGCTGCGTCCGGGCGCGGGCACGCGTGCGGGCACTCCGGTCCGGCTGCTGCCGCCGGTGGCCGGCCACGACACCTTCTCCCCCGCCGAGGGCACCAAGCACCTGAAGCCCGACCTGGAGGCGGCCGTCCAGGTCGAGCTCGACGGCGAGGCCGCGGTGCTGCTGTTGGGCTCCGGGTCCACCCCGGCCCGCACGCAGGCGGTGCTCGTCGGGCTGCGCCAGGGCACGCCCTGGACGCTCGCGCGCGACCTCACCCCCCTCTACGACCGGGTGAGCGTGCTCCTCGGGCTGGCACCCGGCCAGCTGAACCTCGAGGGCGCCTGCGTCCTGGACGGCACGCTGCGGTGGTTCCACCGCGGCCTGCCCGCCGCCGGGCTCCCCAGCAGCAGCGTCGACCTGGACCTGGCCCGGCTGGTGGCCACGGTCGCCGGCCGCGCCAGGACCGCCGGCCCCGCCGACCTGCACCCGACCGCCGTACGACGCTATGAGCTGGGCGCCGTCGGAGGTGTGGGGCTGGCCGTCACCGACGCCGTCGCACTGCCCGACGGCACCGTGCTGGTGAGCGCGGCGGCCGAGGACAGCCCCGACGCCTACGACGACGGGCCGGTCGTCGGATCGGCGCTCGCCGTCGTGGACGACCACGAGGTGCGCGCGGTGACGCCGCTGCCTCTCCTCGCTGGGCGCGTCGCCAAGGTCGAGGGCCTGACACTGGACCGCTGGGACCCCACGGGCGGCCGCGTGGTCGCCGTCGTCGACGAGGACGACCCGGCGGCCGCCTCGCCGATGCTGACGCTGCGGGTCGGCCTCTAGCGCTGGCTGTAGTCGCGGAAGCCGCGCTTGGTCTTGCGGCCGAGGTAGCCGGCGGTGACCAGGTGCTCGAGCAGCGGGGCCGGCGCGAAGCCCGGCTCGCGGAACTCCAGGTAGAGCTCGCGCTGGATGGCCAGCGAGACGTCGTTGCCCACCACGTCGAGCAGCTCGAAGGGGCCCATCGGCAGCGCACAGCCCTGCTTCATCGCCAGGTCGATGTCGTCGGCGGTGGCGTAGTGCGCCTCGAGCATCTTGACCGCGTCGTTGAGGTAGGGGAACAGCAGGGCGTTGACGATGAAGCCGGCCCGGTCGCCGCAGGACACCGCCACCTTGCCGACCTTCGCGCACAGGGCGCGGGTGGTCTCGGTGACGTCCTCGGACGTGGCGACCGTGGAGACGACCTCCACCAGCTTCATCACCGTCGCGGGGTTGAAGAAGTGCATCCCGACGACGTCCTGCGGGCGGCTGGTCACCTTGGCCATCGCGATGATGGGCAGGCTCGAGGTGGTCGTGGCGAGGATGGCGCCCTGCTTGCAGATCTCGTCGAGGTTCTCGAAGAGCGTGGTCTTGATGGCGAGGTCCTCGGCGATCGCCTCGACGACGAGGTCGACCGAGGCGAGGTCGTCGAGGCTGGTGGACCCGCTGACGCGTCCGAGCACCTCGGCCTTGGCCTCCTCGGTGGCCTTGCCGCGCTGGATCTGCTTGTCGAAGCTCTTGGTGATCGTCGCGGTGACGCCGGCGACCTTGTCGGCGCTGCGACCGACGTAGCGCACGTCGTAGCCGGCCTTGGCGAAGACCTCCACGATCCCGCTGGCCATCGTGCCGGTGCCGACGACGCCGACCTGCCGGATCTCGTGGCGCAGCTGCGGCTGCTCGTCGGCGGACGGCGTCTTGTCGTCGTCGACGACCACCGGGCTGTCGGGGCCCTCGTAGGTGTAGAAGCCGCGCCCGGTCTTGCGGCCCAGCAGTCCGGCCATGACCATCTGCTTGAGGACCGGGGTCGGCGCGTGCAGGCGGTCGCGGCCCTGGCGGTACATCGTCTCGAGGATCTCGTAGGCGGTGTCGAGGCCGATCAGGTCGAGCAGCGCCAGCGGCCCCATCGGGTAGCCGCAGCCGAAGCGCATGGCGGCGTCGATGTCCTCGCGCGAGGCGTAGCGGCCCTCGAACATCGACGCGGCGTGGTTGAGGTAGCCGAACAGCAGCGTGTTGGCGATGAAGCCCGCCTTGTCGCCGCAGACCACGGGGCTCTTGCCCAGCTGCGCAACCAGGCCCTGGACGTCGTCGAGAACCGCCGGCTCCGTCACGACGGTCCGCACGATCTCGACGAGGTTCTGCACCGGCGCGGGGTTGAAGAAGTGGACGCCGACGACGCGGCCCGGCGAGGAGTTGGCGGTGGAGATCTCGGTGACCGAGAGCGAGGAGGTGTTGGTGGCCAGGATGGCCTCGCCGGAGACGATCGAGTCGAGCTCGGTGAAGATCGCCTTCTTGGTCGCCAGCGACTCCACGACCGCCTCGATGACGAAGTCGGCGTCGGCGAGGTCGGCCAGCGAGGTCGTGAACGTGATCCGCCCCAGGAGCTCGGCCTGCTCGGCCTCGGAGAGCTTCTCGCGCCTGACGGCGCGGTCGGTCGAGTTGGCCAGGTGCTGGCGGCCGCGCTCGAGGCCCTCGTCACTCTGCTCGACGCCCACGACGGTGAAGCCGTGGCGGGCGAAGACCTCGGCGATCCCGGCGCCCATCGTGCCGAGTCCGACGACGCCGATCGTCGTGAACGTGCGGGCGGAGGTCTCAGGCGTGCTCGTCATGGCGCGCATCATCGCACGGTCCACAGGCCCCGGGCTGTGGGGTAACTCACCAGTAACTTACGGCCTCGCGGGTCGCTGGAGACGGGTCGACATCACCACGCGCGGGCCGTGCCGGTCCAGCCCGAGGGCGATCTCGTGCTCGCGCTGGCGGGTCTCGAAGGGCTCGGGTCGGCTCTCCTCCACGAACCCCAGGCGGGCGTAGAAGGGGCCGTTGAAGGAGAGGTCGCGGTACGTCGTCAGCGACATCCGCTCGTAGCCGGCGTGCCACGCCTCGCGCATGGCCTCCCGGACCAGCGCCGACCCGAGGCCCTGGCGCATCCGCTCCGGGTGGACCGACAGCTGCGCGAGGTGCGCCGAGCCGTCGACGTACGTGACGTGGGCGAAGCCGGTCGGCTCCCCCACCTCCCCGGTCACCAGCAGGAAGCCCGGCTCGCCCACCCGGTCGCGGCCGTCGGGCGCCGGCGAGGACAGTGCGTCGCCGCTCAGGTCGCCGAACGCCGTCTCGAACAGCGTCACGCCGGCGTCCTCGATCGCACGCAGGTGGAGCAGGTCGGCGGCGCGGGCGTGCCGGACGGTCACGGCACCCTGGTGGTCGGTCACGGGGACCACTGTAGATTCGTCGCCCGTGAGACTCGTCGTAGCGCGCTGCCAGGTCGACTACGCCGGACGCCTGACGGCGCACCTGCCGATGGCGACGCGGGTGCTGATGATCAAGGCGGACGGCTCGGTCCTCGTCCACTCCGACGGCGGCTCCTACAAGCCGCTCAACTGGATGTCGCCGCCGTGCACCCTGCGCGAGGGCACCACCGAGGACGGTCAGGTGGAGTGGACGGTCACCAACCCCAAGACCGACGACACGCTGCGCATCCTGCTCGCCGAGGTCGTCAGCGACTCCTCCCACGACCTCGGCATCGACCCGGGTCTGCAGAAGGACGGCGTGGAGAAGCACCTCCAGGCGCTCCTGGCCGACCACCCCGGGACGCTCTCGGAGGGTCTGACGCTGGTCCGCCGCGAGTACCCCACGCCCATCGGCCCCGTCGACCTGATGTGCCGCGACGCCCTCGGCGTCAGCGTGGCCGTCGAGATCAAGCGCCGCGGCGACATCGACGGCGTCGAGCAGCTCACCCGCTACCTCGAGCTCCTCAACCGCGACCCACTGCTCACCGGCAACGGCCCGGTCCGCGGGATCTTCGCCGCCCAGGAGATCAAGCCCCAGGCCCGCGTCCTCGCCACCGACCGCGGCATCGCCTGCGCCGTCGTCGACTACGACGCCCTCCGCGGGCTCGACGACCCGAGCCACCGGCTCTTCTGATGCGGATCTTCCACCTCGCCACGGTCGCGGAGTGGGACGCCGCCCGCGCCTCCGGCGCCTACACCACCTCGACGATCGGCCGCACGCTCGCCGAGGAGGGCTTCATCCACGCCAGCCGCGCCGACCAGTGGCAGGGCGTGCGCGAGCGCTACTACGCCGACGTCACCGAGCCGCTCGTGCTACTGGTCATCGACACCGACCGCCTCACCTCGCCCGTGATCGAGGAGCGCGTCGGCGAGGGCCCCGAGACCTTCCCCCACATCTACGGGCCGATCAACCCCGACGCCGTCGTCCAGGCGCTGCCGGTCGGCGACCAGGGCGCGTCCGTGCCCGACGGCTCGACGTTCACCCAGGTCTTCCTCGGCGAGGTGGTCCACCGGGTGGTGCTCGCCCTCGTCGCGATGGCCACCGCGGTGCTGGGCGCCGTCATCGGCGCGGCCGTCGTCCCCGACCCGGGCGCGGCCGTCGGCCTGCTCGTGGGCTTCGCGGTCGGCGTGCTCCTCGCGGTGCTCGTGCACCGGCGTCGTGGGCGTCGCTCGCGTGGGGCCAGATCAGTCTGACCCCTCACGCCACGCCGGCCCCACTGCCCGCCCGAAACTCACGCTTCCCGTACGAAGTTTCATGCCGGAAGCGTGAGTTTCACCGGGTACCCGGTGAATCTCCCGCGGAGTCGACCAGCGCGACGACCTCGTCGGCACAACCCCAGCTGAGGGTGACGCCGGCGCCGCCGTGGCCGTAGCAGTGGACGACGCGGCCGTCGCGCTCGACGCGGACGGCGGAGCGGGCGGGGCGCAGGCCGACGCGGTGCCGCAGCACCCGGGCGTCGGCGAGCTCGGGCACCAGCACCGCCGCGCGCTGGAGGATCGCCTCGGCCACCTCGGGTGACGGGGTGCGGCTCCACTCCCCCTCCTCGTAGGTGCCACCCACCACGATCTCGTCGGCCCGCGGTACGACGTACAGCGGCTCCGGGCCGGCGTCGAGCCACCAGCGCTCGAGGCCGTGCTGCTCGACGTGGACGACCTGGCCGCGCGCCGGGGTGACCGAGAGGTCGGCGGCGAGCAGGCGGGAGCCGATGCCGGAGCAGTTGACGACCAGGTCCCCGCCTTCGGGCAGGGCGCTCAGGTTGAGCCTCGTGACGGTGCCGCCGAGCTCCTCCACGCGACCCGAGAGCCAGCGCAGGTAGGTGGGCGTCTCGGCGACCGGCGCCACGAACGACCAGCCGTCCGCCACCCGCCTCAGCGACGGCACGGCGTCGGCCCACCACGGATGTGGGGCGTCCGGTGCGACGACCTCGGTCCCCTCCAGCATCCGTACGCCGGTCGCCTCACGGGCGGCCAGGGACTCGAAGACCTCATACGAGCGCGCCGCCCACGCCGCGACCCGGGGGTCGGCGGGCGTGCCGTAGGGGTACCAGAGTGCCGCCGCCACGGCCGACGTCGTCTCCAGCGGCAGGTCGCGGGCGACCACGTCGACGCGGTGCCCGGCCTCGAGCAGGCGGACCGCGCAGGTCAGCCCGACCACCCCGGCGCCCACGACGATCACTCGGCTCATCCGCCGAGTGTGCACCACGGGTCGCGCCCCGGGGAGGGCGTCGGGTCAGGCGCCGGCGATCCGCGGCGCCGTCGGGTCGACCTCGCCGCTCTTCTGCTCGCGGGCGACGTACTCCTCGATGTCCTCGATGTCGTTCTGGTTGCGGGTCACGACCGCCAGCAGGTCGCTCATGGTGGCGACCTCCTCGACCTGCTCCTTGATGAACCACTGCATGAACTGCTCGGAGGCGTAGTCGTGCTCCTCGCGGGCGATCCGCAGCAGGCCGTTGATCTGCTCGGTGACCCGCTTCTCCTGTGACAGGGCGAGCGCCACGGGCGCGATGACGTCGGCGAAGGAGGAGACCGGGGCCTCGACGCCGGGGATGACCGCGTCCACGTCGGTGTCGAGGAGGTACTGGACCATCATCATCGCGTGGTCGCGCTCCTCGAGCGCCTGGGCGTAGAAGAACGCCGCCATCTGCGGCATGGTCTTGTCGTCGTAGTAGACGGCGCAGGCGAGGTACTGGTTGTGCGCGGCGAGCTCGTTGCCGATCTGGACGTTGAGCTGCTCGGCGAAGCGGGCTGCGGGCATGGGGATCCTCGGCTTTCGTCGGCGGACCGCCAGTGTGTCAGGCGGCCTTCGCGAGCTTCTTCTTGGTGACCTTCTTGCCGTCCACCGTGACGAGCTTGCGCTTCTTCACCGTGTAGCCCGCGGGCAGCGTGCCCTCCTTGAGCATCCGCAGCGGGCACCGCCCGCACTTGGACTTGGAGACGCAGCACTCGGTCTTCGGGAGCTTGCTCACCGAGGACTTCGCGGACGCCTTCTTCTTGGGCACGTAGGGGAGCCTAACAGAGGCAAGCCTTGCCTAGCAGTGACCCCGCCCACGCTCCCCGAGTCCCCGAGGCTCGCGCCCGGTCAGTCGAGGTCGTGCGCGCGCCGGATGACGTCGACGATGCCGCCCATGATCTCGGTGAGCCCGAAGTCCTTGGGCGTGAACACCGCGGCGACGCCCAACGACAGCAGGCGGCGCCCGTCGGAGTCGGGGATGATCCCGCCGACGATGACCGGCACGTCGCCCAGGCCGGCCGCCCTCAGGCCGTCGAGCACGTCCGGCACCAGCTCCATGTGGGAGCCGGAGAGGATGGAGAGGCCGACGCAGTGCACGTCCTCGGCCACGGCCGCGGAGACGATCTGCTCGGGAGTCAGGCGGATCCCCTGGTAGATCACCTCGAAGCCGGCGTCGCGTGCCCGCACCGCGACCTGCTCGGCGCCGTTGGAGTGCCCGTCGAGCCCGGGCTTGCCCACCAGCAGCCGCAGGCGGCCGCCGAGCTCGTCCCCGGTCGCCCGCACCCGCTCCCGTACGGCGGACAGCTCGGCGCCCGCGTCGGCCGCCCCGACCGCGCCACTGACCCCCGTGGGCGCGCGGAACTCGCCGAACACCTCGCGCAGCGTGCCGGCCCACTCCCCCGTGGTCGCGCCCGCGCGGGCGGCGACCAGCGTGGCGGCCATCAGGTTGTCGGTCGTCTTGGCCGCTGCCGCGAGGGCGGCCAGCGCGTCGGCGACCTCGGTCTCGTCGCGCTGGGCCTTCCACTCCTCGACCGACGCCAGCGCCGACTGCTCGGCCTGCGGGTCGGCGGTCATGATCGCGGCGTCGAGGTCGGCGGTCAGCGGGGAGGGCTCGGTGGTCTCGTAGACGTTGACGCCGACGACCTTCTCCTCGCCGCTCTCGATGCGGCCGCGGCGCGCGGCGTGCGCGGAGACCAGGGCCTGCTTCATGTAGCCGGACTCGACCGCGGCGATCGCGCCACCCATCGCCTGCACCCGGTCGATCTCGGCGCGGGCGCCGTCGACCAGCTCGGCGACCTTGGCCTCGATGACGTGCGAGCCGTCGAAGATGTCCTCGTACTCCAGCAGGTCGGACTCGAAGGCCAGGACCTGCTGGAGCCGCAGCGACCACTGCTGGTCCCAGGGGCGGGGCAGGCCCAGCGCCTCGTTCCACGCGGGCAGCTGCACGGCGCGGGCACGGGCGCTCTTCGAGAGCGTCACGCCGAGCATCTCCAGCACGATCCGCTGGACGTTGTTCTCCGGCTGCGCCTCGGTGAGCCCCAGCGAGTTGACCTGCACGCCGTAGCGGAACCGGCGCATCTTGGGGTCCTGCACGCCGTAGCGCTCGCGGGTGATCTCGTCCCAGAGCTCTACGAAGGCGCGCATCTTGCACGTCTCCTCGACGAATCGGACGCCGGCGTTGACGAAGAAGGAGATCCGACCGACCACCTTCTCGAAGTCGTCCTCCTCGACCTGTCCCGCCGCCTTGACCTGGTCGAGCACCGCGATCGCGGTGCACAGCGCGTAGGCCAGCTCCTGCGTCGGCGTCGCGCCGGCCTCCTGCAGGTGGTAGCTGCAGATGTTGATCGGGTTCCACTTCGGGATCTGGTGGACGGTGTAGGCGATCACGTCGCCGATCAGGCGCAGCGAGTGCTCGGGCGGGAAGACGTAGGTGCCCCGCGAGAGGTACTCCTTGATGATGTCGTTCTGCGTGGTCCCCGCGAGCTGGGCGGCGACCTCCTCGGGCGACAGGTCGGGGTTCTGCTCCTCGGCGGCCACCTGGTAGAGCGCGAGCAGCCACATGGCGGTGGCGTTGATGGTCATCGACGTGTTCATCGAGGTCAGCGGGATGTCGTCGAAGAGCTTGCGCATCTCGCCCAGGTGCGGGACGGGGACGCCCACCTTGCCGACCTCGCCGCGCGCGAGGGGCGAGTCGGGGTCGTAGCCGGTCTGGGTGGGCAGGTCGAAGGCGACGGACAGGCCGGTCTGGCCCTTCGCGAGGTTGCCGCGGTAGAGCGCGTTGGATGCCGTGGCGGTCGAGTGCCCGGCGTAGGTGCGCATCACCCAGGGGCGATCCTTCTCGGTCATGGGTCCGAGAGTAGGACGAGACCTACCACTTGGTAACCGGCGCGACGTGTGGCTTATCCGACACGCCGTGCCCCCGGACGGCGCGCCGTCAGGCGCTGGCGACCTCGCGCTCGAGCTCCACCACGCGGATCAGCCGGGAGATGTGGAGCATCCGGCGCACGGCGGGTCCGCAGCCTCGCAGCGTGAGGTGGTGCCCGTCGCGGACGGCGAGGCGGGTGGCGAACGCGAGCACCTTCAGCGCGGTGTGGTCGACCGTGGTCACGCCGCTGAGGTCGACCACGACGTCGTCGTAGGTGTGCAGGTGGTCGTGCAGCGCGTTGCGGACCTCCCAGGTGCTGCGCACGTCGAAGTCGCCGCTCAGCACCAGCGTGGGCCCATCGAACGCGATGTCCATGCCTGCCTCGTCCCTTGCGAAGGTAGAAGAACCTAGTCACTCACTATGACGCGCACCACTCCCCTGAGGTTGCACCCGCAGGGGAGGAATTTTCCGGACCTGCGCCCGGGCGCGCCGCGAGCGGCTCGGAGGCCCCCACTAGGGTCGGCCGCATGGTCAACCTCACGAGGATCTACACGCGCACCGGCGACGGCGGCGAGACCCGGCTCGGCGACATGAGCCTCACGTCCAAGAACGACCCCCGCCTGCACGCCTACGCCGACGTCGACGAGGCCAACGCGACCCTCGGCCTGGCGCTCTCCGTGGGGACCCTCGACACCGACGTCGTGGCGGTGCTGACCCACGTCCAGAACGACCTCTTCGACGTCGGCGCCGACTTCTGCACGCCGGTCGTGGCCGACCCGGAGTACCCGCCGCTGCGCATCGAGCAGGACTACGTCGACCGGCTCGAGGCCTGGTGCGACCACTACAACGAGCCGCTGCCGGCCCTGCGCTCGTTCATCCTCAACGGCGGGACCCCCGGCGGCGCTCACCTCCACGTCGCGCGCACCGTCGTACGGCGTGCGGAGCGGTCGGCGTGGGCCGCGTTCGAGCAGCACGGCGACACGATGAACAAGCTCGCGATCACCTACCTCAACCGGCTCTCGGACCTGCTCTTCATCCTGGCCCGCCACGCCAACCGGGAGCAGGGCGACGTGCTGTGGGTTCCCGGCGGCGAGCGCGGGGCATCCTCACCTGCATGAGACCAGCCCTCCCGGCCGCCCTGGCGCTCCTGCTCACGCTCACCGCGTGCGCACAGGAGCCCGACACGGCGGCCGCGGAGCGTGACCTGGCCGCGGTCGACGGCGTCGTCGACGCCGACGTCCGGTGGGTCGAGGGCAGCTTCAAGGTCCCCGCCAGCGCGGCACTCGCGGTGGCGGTGGGCGAGGACCTCACCACGGCGTCGGTGGACCGTCTGGTCCCGGGACTGCTCGACGCCGTCGCGGACCTCGGCTGGGACGGGGACGTGACCCTCGCCGTCCAGGTCAGCGACGAGGCCGACGGCTCGCCGTTCGTGCCGCGACCTCCGGGGAAGGGACAGGTGCCGCAGCCGACCGACGTGACCGTCTACAGCGCCTCGGTCGGCAGCCTCGAGGACCGGGACCTCGCCGCCGACCTGTCACTCCTGGTGGAGGCCCGTGACGTGCTCGGAGGGCAGGCGCAGCTGCGGGCCGAGGGCGGCGGGACCTCGACCCTCACCGCCGAGCTCGAGACCGACGCCGTCGGGTCGGTCGGACTGGTCGAGGAGGCGAGCGCACGGCGCACCCTCACGGTCGACGACCTGACCTGGCGGGTCAGCGGCCGGGGCCTCCTGCTCGAGGTCGAGTCGGCGCTCACCCCGGCCGACGGTCTCCTCTGGGCCGCGGTGGTCGACGGGACCTCGGACCTCGGCGGCCTCGAGCGGGAGCGGTTGGTGCTCAGCGTGGACGCCGAGCAGGGACTCACGGTCGTGAGCGTCGAGCTCCGCGCCGAGGGTCCGGTCGCCGAGGCCACGGGTGCGGTGTCGCGCCGTGCGCAGGAGCTCCAGGAGCGCTGGGCGGGCGGCGCCGGCGTCGACGAGGTGCGCGTCGAGGTGACCGGGACCGACGGCTCGCGGTCCCGCACCTTCTTCGAGGGCGCTACCGAGGGCTGGGAGCCGGGCGCCTGACCGGTGTCCCCACGGCGAGGACCGCCACGGCCGCGGGTGCCATGAGGACCGTCACCGCGAGCAAGGCGTCCAGGGTGCCGACCGCGTCGCCGAGGGCGCCGAGCAGTGGCGGTCCCGTGAGGAACGCCGCGTAGCCGACGGTGGCGACGACGCTCACGCGCGCCGCCGAGCGGACCGGGTCATCGGCCGCGGCGCTCATGCCCACGGGGAAGCCCAGGGACGCTCCCGTGCCCCACACCAGGATGCCGAGGACGGCGAGGACCGGCCCGCCGAGCACGGTCAGCAGGGTGCCGGCGGCCACGCCGGCGGCCGAGGCCCACAGCACCGACCGGCGCCCGAAGCGGTCGAGCGCCACGGGACCGAGCAGCCGGCCACCCGTCATCGCCGTGACGAACAGGGCGTAGCCGCCCACGCCGACCCAGTGCTGGGCGTCGTAGCCGTCGATGATCGCCAGCGAGAGCCAGTCGTTGGCGGAGCCCTCGGCCACCGCGAAGGTCAGGACCATCAGCCCGATCGCGAGCGTGCGGGGCTCGGTCCAGGCCGAGCGTGGCCGGCCGGCCGGGTGCTCCTCCTCCACGCGCACGGGCAGGAAGTCGCGCACCGCGACCAGGGCGGCGACCAGTGCCAGCACGGAGATCACGCCGAGGTGCGCGGGCACCGGGGCGTCCCAGGCCGCCATCGCCACCCCGACCCCGGCCCCGCCGATGTTGCCGAAGGACCACCCGGCGTGGAAGCGCGGCATGATCGTGCGACCCAGCAGGCGCTCGACCTCCGCGCCCTCGACGTTCATCGCGACGTCCCAGACCCCGCTGCCGACCCCGAAGAGGAACAGCCCGACCGCGGCCGCCGCCACCGAGCCGGCCGTGAACGCGCCCACGGCGGTGGTCACCAGGCCGACGGCGCCGAGGACCGCGCCGAGACGCACCACGCTGGCAGCGCTGCTCCAGGCGATCAGCCGGCCGCTCGCGGGCAGCGACAGGACCGAGCCGGCCGCGATCGCCAGCAGGAGCAAGCCGAGCGCGCCGTTGTCGAGGTCGAGGCGCTCCCGCAGGGAGGGGATCCGCGAGATCAGGGTCGCCATCATCACGCCGTTGAGCGCGAAGGCCAGGGCGACCGCCCGCTTCGAGGCGGGCAGGGAGGCCGTCACCGCGACCAGTCGGTGCCGGGCGGACGCGCCTCCAGCCACGACTGGAAGCCGGTGAGCGAGGCCTGGCTCAGCGCCAGCTCGATCTCGCCGGCCGCCGTCTGGCAGTGGATGACGACGTGGTCGGGGTAGAGCGAGACCTGCTCGGCGCCCTGCTGCTCGCGGCGACCGTCGTAGTAGAGGTCCTCACGCGCCCAGGTGCGCTTGGGACGGGGTGCGAGCGAGAACAGCCGGAACCACTGCAGGTCCTGGCCGGAGTAGCGACCGACCCCGAGCACCCAGCCGCGCCCCGCCTTCTGGGGCCGCACGCGGTGGCTGAGCTCGAACGTGCCGCCGTGTCGGGAGAGCAGCCGGCGGCGTACGACGAGCGCGAGGCCGTAGCCCAGGACGAGGAGCAGGAGGACACCGGCGATGTCGATCAGCCACTGCCACCACGCCATCCGGTCCCATCCTCCCTCGGTCCGTGAAGCCTATCGGGAGCACGAACGGCGGCCCTCATCGAGGGCCGCCGTTCGTGGTGTGGGTCAGGGTGGATCGGTGCAGGTCAGGCGTGCTCCGCCGCGCGGATGCGTGCCTCGGCCCGGCGGATGCGGGACTCGGCGTCGTCGCCGTCGGAGGCCCGGGCCTCCTCCAGCTCGCTCTGCGCGGCCGAGACGTCGATGTCGGTCGCGAGGATGGCCCGCTCGGACAGGATCGAGACCCGGTTGTTGGCGACCGAGAGGAACCCGCCGTCGACCGCGGCGACGACGACGTCACCCTCCTCGGCCGAGATCTCCACGACCGCGTCCGTGAGCAGCGAGAGCAGGGGCGCGTGGTCGCGGAGCACGCCCACGTCGCCCTCGACGGTGCGGGCGATGACCATCGTGGCCTGGCCGGACCACACGGTCCGGTCGGCCGCGACCAGCTCGACCTGCAGCGCGTCCCCTTCGGAGGCCGCCATCAGAGGTTCTTCTGGATCTCGGCCCACTTCGCCTCGACGTCGTCCAGACCGCCGCACATGAAGAAGGCCTGCTCGGCCACGTGGTCGTACTCGCCGTCGGCGATCTTGTTGAACGCCTCGATGGTGTCCTTGACGGGCACCGTGGAGCCCTCGATGCCGGTGAACTGCTTGGCGACGTAGGTGTTCTGCGACAGGAACCGCTGGATGCGGCGGGCGCGGGACACGATGATCTTGTCCTCCTCGGACAGCTCGTCGACACCGAGGATCGCGATGATGTCCTGGAGCTCCTTGTTGCGCTGCAGGATCTGCTTGATCCGGATGGCGCAGTCGTAGTGCTCCTGCCCGATGTACTGGGCGTCGAGGATGCGCGACGTCGAGGTCAGCGGGTCCACGGCGGGGTAGATGCCGAGCGACGCGATCTCGCGCGAGAGTTCCGTCGTGGCGTCCAGGTGGGCGAACGTCGTGGCCGGCGCGGGGTCGGTGTAGTCGTCCGCGGGCACGTAGATCGCCTGCAGCGAGGTGATCGAGTTGCCTCGCGTCGAGGTGATCCGCTCCTGCAGCTGACCCATCTCGTCGGCCAGGTTGGGCTGGTAGCCCACGGCGGAGGGCATGCGACCCAGCAGGGTCGAGACCTCGGAGCCGGCCTGGGTGAACCGGAAGATGTTGTCGATGAAGAGCAGCACGTCCTGGTTCTGCACGTCGCGGAAGTACTCCGCCATCGTCAGCGCCGACAGGGCGACCCGGAGGCGCGTGCCCGGCGGCTCGTCCATCTGGCCGAACACCAGGGCGGTCTGGCCGATGACGCCGGCCTCGGTCATCTCCTCGATGAGGTCGTTGCCCTCACGGGTGCGCTCGCCGACACCGGCGAACACCGACACACCACCGTGGTCCTTCGCGACACGGGCGATCATCTCCTGGATGAGCACCGTCTTGCCGACGCCGGCACCGCCGAACAGGCCGATCTTGCCGCCGTTGACGTAGGGCGTCAGCAGGTCGATGACCTTGATGCCGGTCTCGAACATCGTGGTCTTGGCCTCGAGCTGGTCGAAGGCCGGGGCCTTGCGGTGGATGCCCCACCGCTCCTTGACCTCGTACTCCTCGCCCTCCTCGAGGTTGAGGACGTCGCCGGTCGCGTTGAACACGTGACCCTTGGTGATGTCACCCACGGGGACCGTGATCGGCCCGCCGGTGTCGGTCACCGTGGCGCCGCGCACGAGGCCGTCGGTCGACTGCATCGAGATGGCACGGACCATGCCGTCGCCGATGTGCAGCGCGACCTCGAGGATCAGCGTCTTGGTCTCGCCGTTGAGGTCGAGGTCGACCTCCAGCTTGTTGTACATCTCGGGCATCGCGTCCGCGGGGAACTCGACGTCCACGACGGGGCCGGTCACGCGGGCGACGCGGCCGGTGCTCGTGGCACCCGAGCCGGTCTGGGTCTCTTCAACAGTGGCAGTCATGTCTCTTCACTCACTCTGCTAGTCGTTGCCGGAGTTGGCGTCGGCCAGCGCGTTGACGCCGCCCACGATCTCGCTGATTTCCTGGGTGATGCCGGCCTGGCGGGCCTGGTTGGCGATGCGGGTGTACTTCTTGATGAGCTCGTCGGCGTTGTCCGTGGCGGACTTCATCGCCTTCTGACGGGCGGCCAGCTCTGAGGCGGCCGCTTGCAGCAGGGCGAAGAAGATCCGGCTCTGGACGTACTGCGGCAGCAGCCCGTCGAGGACCTCGGCCGGCGACGGCTCGAACTCGTAGAGCGGGAGCAGGTCGGCCTGCGACTGCTCCACGCCCTCCTCGGCGTCGACGACCTCGAGGGGCAGCAGCCGCACCGCGGTGGGCTCCTGGACCAGCATCGAGCGGAACCGCGTGTAGACCACGTGGACCTCGTCGACGTCGCCGTCCTCGCCCTGCTCCTTGAGGAACGCCTCGATCAGCACGCGGCCGATGTCGGCGGCCGTGTCGTAGGACGGCTGGTCTGAGGCGCCGGTCCAGGCCTGGACGATCGGGCGCTGGCGGAACTTGAAGTACGCCTCACCCTTGCGTCCGGCGATGAACCAGTCGATCTCCTTGCCCTCGTCGCGCAGCTTCTCGGCGAGACGCTCGGCCTCCTTGAGCACGCTCGAGGAGTAGGCGCCGGCCAGACCACGGTCGCTGGTGACGATGAGGACGGCGGCCCGCTTGGGGTCCTCCTCCTCCCGCGTCAGCGGGTGGTCGACGTTCGAGAACGTCGCGACGGCCGACACCGCACGCGTCAGCTCGCGGGCGTACGGCGCTGCCGCCTGTGCCCGTTGCTGCGCCTTGATGATGCGGGACGCAGCGATGAGCTCCATGGCGCGCGTGATCTTCTTCATCGACTCCGTCGACTTGATCCGCGCGCGGTACTCACGCAGCGAGAGGGCCATCTCAGCCTCGCTTCTGCTTGACGATCTGCTCCTGCTCGTGCTCCTCGTCCGACAACGCCTCGGCCTGCGCCTCGTGGCCGACCTTGATCGAGCCACCGTCGGAGGTCTCGAACTCGTTGAGGAAGGAGTCGTACGCGTCGGAGACCGAGGACTCGGTGTCGTCGTCGAACTTCAGGGACTCGCGGATGGCCGAGAGGATGCCCTCGTGCGAGCGGCGCAGGTAGTCGAGGAACTCGCGCTCGAAGCGCAGCACGTCGTCGACCGGGACCCGGTCCAGGCGACCCGAGGTGCCGAGCCACAGGGACACGGTCATCTCGTCGATCGGGTAGGGCGAGTAGGCCGGCTGCTTGAGCAGGGCCATGAGCCGCTGGCCGCGGTCGAGCTGCTGGCGCGAGGCCGCGTCGAGGTCCGAGGCGAACATGGCGAACGCCTCCATGGCGCGGAACTGCGCCAGGTCGACCTTGAGCGACCCGGTGACGGACTTCATCGCCTTCGTCATGGCCGAGCCACCCACGCGCGAGACCGAGACACCCACGTCGATGGCGGGACGCTGGTTGGCCGCGAACAGGTCCGACTGCAGGAAGATCTGGCCGTCGGTGATCGAGATGACGTTGGTCGGGATGAACGCCGACACGTCGTTGGCCTTGGTCTCCACCATCGGCAGGCCGGTCATGGAGCCGGCGCCGAGCTCGTCGGAGAGCTTGGCGCAGCGCTCGAGCAGGCGGCTGTGGAGGTAGAAGACGTCGCCCGGGTAGGCCTCGCGGCCCGGCGGGCGGCGCAGCAGCAGCGACACCGCACGGTAGGCCTCGGCCTGCTTGGTCAGGTCGTCGAACACGATGAGGACGTGCTTGCCCTGGTACATCCAGTGCTGGCCGATCGCCGAGCCGGTGTAGGGGGCGAGGTACTTGAAGCCGGCGCTGTCGGACGCGGGGGCGGCGACGATGGTGGTGTACTCCAGCGCGCCGGACTCCTCGAGGGCGCCACGCACGGAGGCGATGGTCGAGCCCTTCTGGCCGATGGCGACGTAGATGCAGCGCACCTGCTTGGCCGGGTCGCCGGTCTCCCAGTACTGCTTCTGGTTGATGATCGTGTCGATCGCGACGGTGGTCTTGCCCGTGGCGCGGTCACCGATGATCAGCTGGCGCTGGCCGCGGCCGATCGGGGTCAGGGCGTCGATCGCCTTGATGCCCGTGGCGAGCGGCTCGTGCACCGACTTGCGCTGCATGACCGAGGGTGCCTGGAGCTCGAGGGCGCGACGGCCGTCGGTCTCGATGTCGCCGAGGCCGTCGATCGGGTTGCCGAGCGGGTCGACCACGCGGCCGAGGTAGCCCTCGCCGACGGGGACCGAGAGGACCTCACCCGTGCGGCGCACGGTCTGACCCTCCTCGATCTTGTCGAAGTCGCCGAGGACGACGGCGCCGATCTCGCGGGTGTCGAGGTTGAGCGCCAGGCCCAGCGTGCCGTCCTCGAACTCGAGGAGCTCGTTGGCCATGGCCGAGGGCAGACCACTGATCCGCGCAATGCCGTCACCGGCCTCGGCGACCGTGCCGACCTCTTCCTTGCCGGCGGCCTCCGGCTTGTAGTCGGAAACGAACTTCTGGAGCGCGTCCCGGATCTCGTCCGGACGGATCGAAAGCTCCGTCATGTCTGCCTACTCTCTGACTCTGGATGATCTGCTTGGTGGGGGTTGCCGGCGTCAGCCGGCGAGCTTCCGTCGTGCTTCGTCGATCTTGCCTGCCACCGTGCCGTCGATGACGTCGTCACCGATCTCCACCCGCATTCCTCCGAGGAGGGACGGGTCGACGACGACGTTGAGGTGGACCTCACGGCCGTACTGCCGGGTGAGCGCCCGCTGCAGGCGGCTGCGCTCGTCGTCGCTCAGCTCCTGGGCGACGCGGACCTTCGCCACGCTCTCCTCGTGCACCGAGGCGGCGACCTTCTGGTAGTCGGCGAGCGCGAGGCCCACCGTCCGGTAGGCACCCGAGAGCGCCTGCTCGGCCAGCACCAGCGACTCCGGGAGGACCTTGCCCTCGAGAAGACCGCGCAGCAGCGACCGCTTGTCGTCGATCGACCGGGCGGGGTCGCCCAGCGCCGAGCGGAGCTCGGGGTTGTCGTTGACCGTCTGGCCGATGACGAACAGCTCGTCGGCCAGGCGGCTGGCCTGGGCCGGCTGGTCGCCGGCCGAGCGCACGACGGCGATGACGCCGAGCAGCTCGAGCGCGTCGGCCAGGTCGCGCGTGGCGGTCCACCGTCGCGAGACGGCGTCGGCGACCAGGTCGAGCGCGACCTGGTCGACCTTGCCCTCGAAGATCGAGCGCACCAGCCCCGCCTTGGCGCCGGAGTCGGTCGAGACGTCCGTGGCCAGGCGACGCAGGGCCGGCTCCGAGCGGAGCACGCCTGCGACGCCGAAGAGGTCCTGACCCACGCCGGTGCCGGGGTTCGGGACCCCGGCCAGCTGGTCACGCAGACCGGCCACGGCCTCGGCAGAGGCGCCACGCACGGACATCAGACCGCCCCGTTGCCGCTGGAGCTGCCGGCGCCCGTCGACTCGATGGCCTCGAGGTCGGCGAGGAACCGGTCGACCACGCGCGCGGAGCGGTCGTCGTCCTCCAGGCTCTCCCCGACGATGCGACCGGCGAGGGTGGTCGCGAGCGCGCCCACCTCGGCCCGGAGCGAGGTGACCGCCTGCTGGCGCTCGGCCTCGATCTGGGCCTTGCCGTGCTCGGTGATGCGGGTGGCCTCGGTCTGCGCCTGCTCCCGCATCTCCGCGATGATCTGGGCGCCCTGCTCGCGCGCCTCCTCACGGATGCGCGCCGCCTCGTGCCGTGCGTCGGCGAGCTGCTTCTCGAGCTCGGCGAGCTTGGCGTCGGCCTCGGCCTGCTTGGTCTCCGCAGCCGCGAGCCCGCCCTCGATCGCCGTCGTGCGCTCGGCGTACGTCGCCTCGAACGCGGGGACCACGAACTTCCTCACGAGGAAGAACAGGATCCCGAAGACGACGAGGGAGAGCGCCACCTCGGCGAGGTGAGGCAGCAGCGGGTTGAGCTTGTGCTCCGCCTCTTCGCCTTCGGCGGCCCTCACGACGAGCGTGGGGATGAGTGTCTGCATGGCAGTCCTTTGTGTTCGGTCGGCCTACGTCGGGAGGACGGAGGTCAGAGGACGAACGCGAGGGCGATACCGATGATCGCGAGCGCCTCGGCGAGCGCGAACCCGAGGATCGCGATGGACTGGAGGCGAGACTGCGCCTCGGGCTGGCGAGCGACGCCGCTGATGTACGCGGCGAAGATCAGGCCGATGCCGACACCGGGGCCAATGGCCGCCAGGCCGTACCCGATCATGTTGAGGTTGCCGTCCACGGCGAGTTCCTTTCGGTTGTTTCTATCTCAGGTTGTACAGCTGGGGGTTGGTGCGTGGAGCTCAGTGCTCGTCGGCCAGCGCGCCTTGGATGTACATGGCGTTGAGCAGGACGAACACGTACGCCTGGAGGAACTGGATCAGGATCTCCAGGAAGGCGACGGCCAGGAAGAGCACCCACGCGAGGATGCCGACCGGGGCGTAGGCGAGGCTCATCTCGACGATGAGGTACTCGCCACCGAGGGCGAACAGGATCAGCAGCAGGTGGCCGGCGAACATGTTGGCGAAGAGTCGCAGGGCCAGGGTGACCGGCCGGACGATGATGTTGGACATGAACTCGAGCGGCACCAGCAGGACCAGGATCGGTCCGGTGATGCCGGCCGGCACGGACTGCAGCTTGAAGTAGCCGCCGACGCCGTGCTTCTTCATGCCCACGACGTTGTAGATGACCCAGCTCATCAGGGCCAGGCCGTAGACCATGCCCGAGCGCGAGAACGTCGGGAACTGGATGAACGGGATCGAGGCGAAGAGGTTGTTGAGCAGGATGAACGTGAAGAGCGTGAAGAGGTAGGGCACGAACCGCTGGAAGTCGTGGGTGCCGATGATGTCGCGACCCAGCGAGTTGCGGACGAAGCCGTAGGCCTCCTCGCCGACGAACTGCAGCTTGCCCGGCACCATCGCCCGCTTGCGCGAGGCGAGGTAGAAGAAGCCGAAGATCAGGACGGCCGAGAGGACCAGCTGCAGCATCGGCTTGGTGATGCCGAGCACGAACTCCTGCCCGAACGCGTGGAACGTCCCGAAGTCGCCGCCGATCGGGGGCAGGTCGAAGTCGGCCGGCCCCGGAGGCTCGAAGCCCTCCGCCCGGATCCCCGCGGCCTGCGGGACAAGTGCGCTGCCGATGCCGCTCAACGTGTCTCCTGTGTCGTCACTGCCAACTCGTGCACTACGTCTGACTCTGGTCGGTGTCGCGATCGCCCGGGAACCGGAAGCGTGCCCAGGTCTGGAAGGTCCCGAGCACGGCACCCAGCAGGATCCCGATCGCTACCAGGAAGGACGTCCCCAGCCAACGATCGAGGAGCCAGCCGACCAACCCGTAGAGAAGCACACCGGAGACCAGGTACCCAAAGGCGAGCCAGGGGTCTCCGCGAGGTCCGTCGTCGTGCTCCGCAGGGGGAATCTCCTGAGCCATCGCGAACCGGACAATAGCAGTCGAGGTTGGTCACCGTTCACCCCCCTGCGGCGGCAGGTCGAAGACCGGGATGCGGCGCCGCGTCACGAGAACGACCTGGCTGACGAGCCAGAAGACCGTCCCTCCGATGACCGCGGCGGCGAGCCACGTGCGGTCGAGGGTGGAGTCGAGCAGGCCCGAGCCGGACAGGGCCGCGAACACCAGCCCCATGAGCACCACCTGGGCGGTGTAGGTGAAGAGCGCGAACATCAGCGCGGCGGTGGGCATCACGCCGGCGACCAGGTTGACGGCCAGCGAGCTGCCGCCCAGCACCACGACCACCAGCGCCGTGCCCACGAGGGCACCGAACGCAGCGGCCGCACCGGCGGCGAACGCGCCGACCAGGCTCAGCAGGAGGCCGAGCACCAGGGCCGCCACGGCCGCACCGACCAGCATGCTGACACCGCTGTCGCGGTCAGCACGGGCAGTGCGGGGAACCTCGGTCGTCATCATCGGCGGCCGTCCTGGTGGGGGGTCTCTCGGTGCTCGTGAAAACTATCACAAAGTCCCGGAGGGCTCCGAATCCGCGTCCTCGTCCAGCCCCGTCGGCGGGGCCTCCGCGGACTCCTGCACGGGCTCGGGAGGCTGCTCGGCCAGCGGCCGGGCGAAGCGCGGGAGGACGAAGGTCAGCGCCACGGTCACGGCCGCCATCGCGCCGAGGGCCAGCCACATGCGCGGTCCCGTGTAGAGGCTCGCCAGGACCGTGCCGAAGGCGATCAGCGCGGCCCACAGCCACATGATCACGACGGCGCGCCGGTGGGAGTGACCGATCTCGAGCAGCCGGTGGTGCAGGTGCTGCTTGTCGGGGGCGAACGGCGAGCGGCCCGCACGCGTGCGGCGTACGACGGCGAGGACGAGATCGGCCATGGGCACGATCAGGATCAGCACCGGCAGCCCCAGCGGCAGCAGGAACGGCAGCAGGCTGGCCTGCGAGCCGTCGGCGCCCTGGGTGAGCTCCTTGCCGCTGAACTGCGTCGTGATCGTCAGGGCGGTCGTGGAGAGCACCAGCCCGATCAGCATCGAGCCGCTGTCACCCATGAACAGCCGCGCCGGGTGGAAGTTGTGGACCAGGAAGCCCGCACACGCCCCCGCCAGGGACGCCGAGAGCAGGGCCGCGGTGGTCGCCAGGGGTGCCGCGTTGAGGTTGGCGAGCTGGTAGCTGAAGAGGAAGAACGCCGCGGCCCCGATGCCGACCACGCCCGCGGCCAGGCCGTCGAGCCCGTCGACGAAGTTGACCGCGTTGACCGTGGCCACCACGACCACCACGGTGAGCAGCGCCCCCTGCACGGGGTCCAGCGAGAACTGGTAGCCGTCCGGCCGGGGGAAGAAGTAGAACTGCAGGCCGGAGTAGGTCAGCAGGCCGACCGCCAGGACCTGGCCGCCGAACTTGGTGAGGGCGTCGAGGTCGAAGATGTCGTCGAGCACGCCGATCCCGCAGACCATCGCCCCGGCGATGATCACGAGCTTGTAGTCCTCGAAGACGAAGGGACCGGCGTTGGAGAGGAACGGCAGCTCCCGCGCGACGAGGTAGGCGGCCACGAGCCCCCCGAGCATCGCGATCCCGCCGAGGTAGGGCACCGGCTCGGCGTGCACGTCGCGGTCGCGGACCTTGGCCACCGCGCCGGTGCGCAGGGCGATCTCGCGCGCCACCACGGTGAGCAGCGAGGTCACCGCGGCCGCGATGAGGAAGACCAGGATGTACTCGCGCACGCCTCAGCCTTCGTCGAGGAGGGTGACGCCGAGCGGCTCCAGCACCTCGTTGAGGCGCTCCAGCGAGAGGGCGCCACGACGCAGGACCCGACCCTGGTCACCGGTGACGTCGACGATGGTCGAGGCCTCGCCGCCGGGCGACTCCCCCGCGTCGATCGTGACGTCGACCGAGTCGCCCAGCATCTCGTCGGCCTGCTCGGCGTCGGTGGCGGCCGGCATGCCGGTGCGGTTGGCCGAGCTGACCGCGAGCGGGCCGGTGCGCTCGAGGAGCTCGAGGGCCACCGGGTGGTCGGGCATCCGCACTGCGACGGCGCCCCGGGTGTCGCCGAGGTCCCACCGCAGGGAGGTCTGCATGTGGCACACCAGCGTCAGCGGCCCCGGCCAGAGCTCCTCCACGAGCGCGCGGGCGTAGGCGGGCACCCGGACGGCGAGCGCGTCCAGCGTCGAGGCGGCGCTGACCAGGACCGGCGGGGGCATCTCGCGCCCCCGACCCTTGGCCGCGAGCAGCGACTTGACCGCGTCGGCGTCGAAGGCGTCGGCGGCCACGCCGTAGACGGTGTCGGTGGGCATGACCACCAGCTGACCTCGCTGGATCGCCACGCTGGCCGCGCTGACCGCGGCCTCCAGCTCGTCCGGGCTTCCGGTCGGGTAGCGGGTGCTCACGGCCTCATCGTGCCAGTCGCGCCGTCACGAAGCGCGCACGACCGGCCAGATCGGGGTGGTCCCGCACGTCGGTCCAGCGGCCCGTGGCCACGAACAGCGCCGGGGCCGACTCCCCCTGGGCGTCGGCGTGCTCGACGCCGACCACGCCGCCGGGGCGCAGCAGGGCGGCGGCGCGGCGCTCCACCACCCGGATGGCGTCGAGGCCGTCGTCGCCGGAGAACAGCGCGAGGTGCGGGTCGTGGTCGCGGGCCTCGAGCGCCACCGACTCCCAGGCGTCCAGCGGGATGTAGGGCGGGTTGGACACCACGACGTCGACGGCGCCCAGGAGGTCGTCGAACGCCGTGCCGAGGTCGCCCTGGCGCAGGTCGACGCCCGTGCCGGCGAGGTTGCGCTCGGCCCAGGCGTGCGCGCCCTCGTCGAGCTCGACCGCGTGCACCCGCGCCGCGGGCACCTCGTGGGCGACCGCCTTGGCGATGGCGCCCGAGCCGGTGCCGAGGTCCACGACGACCGGCTCGTGGTGAGCGCTCGCCTCGGTGACGGCCCACCCGGCGAGCAGCTCGGTCTCCGGGCGCGGGACGAAGACTCCGGGGCCGACCAGGAGGTCGACGTGGCGGAACGCCGCCGACCCGGTGAGGTGCTGCAGGGGCTCCCGCGCCGCCCGGCGGGCCAGCAGGGCGTCGTACCGCTCCACGGCTGCGTCCTCGACCTCGTCGACGAGGAGCAGCCGCCCCCGGGTCGTGCCGAGCACGTGCGCGAGCAGCTCGGCGGCGTCGTGCTCGGGGCTCGCCACCCCGCCGTCGCGCAGCCGCTCGACCGCGGCGGCCACCAGCCGGCGACGGTCGGGCATCAGGACTCGAGCGCGGCGAGCCGCGCGTCCAGGTCGGCCTGGAGGCAGGAGTCCAGCACCGGCTGGAGGTCGCCGTCGAGCACGCTGTCGAGGTTGTAGGCCTTGTAGCCGGTGCGGTGGTCGGAGATGCGGTTCTCCGGGTAGTTGTAGGTGCGGATCCGCTCCGAGCGGTCGACGGTGCGGATCTGGCTGTGCCGCGCCTCGCTGGCCTCGGCGTCGGCCTTCTCCTGCGCGGCCGCGAGCAGCCGCGCGCGCAGGATGCGCATGGCGGACTCCTTGTTCTGCAGCTGGCTCTTCTCGTTCTGGCAGCTCGCGACGATCCCGGTGGGCACGTGCGTGATGCGGACGGCGGAGTCGGTGGTGTTGACGCTCTGCCCGCCCGGACCGCTGCTGCGGTAGACGTCGATGCGCAGGTCGTTGTCGTCGATGCTGACGTCGACGGGCTCGGCCTCGGGCAGCACCAGGACGCCGGCGGCGCTGGTGTGGACGCGGCCCTGGGACTCGGTGACGGGCACCCGCTGCACGCGGTGGACCCCGCCCTCGAACTTGAGCTGGGCGAACGGCCCCTCCCCCGGCGCCGGCGTGCCCTTGGCCTTGACGGCGAGCGTCGCAGACTTGTAGCCGCCCAGGTCGGACTCGGTCGCGTCGATGACCTCGACGCGCCAGCCCCGCGCCTCGGCGTAGCGGGTGTACATCCGCACCAGGTCGCCGGCGAACAGCGCCGACTCCTCCCCGCCCTCGCCGGACTTGATCTCCAGCAGGGTGTCCTTGTCGTCGGCGGGGTCGCGCGGGATCAGCAGGTAGCGCAGCCGCTCCGCGGCGACCGCCTGCTGCTCGACGAGCGCGTCGACCTCCTCGGCGAACGTCGGGTCCTCGGCGGCCAGCTGCCGAGCGGCCTCGATGTCGCCGTCGTACTGCTGCCAGTCGCGCCACGCCGTGATGATCGAGGTCAGGACGGCGTAGCGCTGGTTGAGCGTCTTGGCCAGCCGGGCGTCGGCATGGGTCTCGGGTGCGCCGAGGCGCGACTCGAGCTCGGTGTGCTCGGCGAGGTAGCCCTCGACGGCCTCGAACATGCGGACTCCTAGAGAGGGGGCGGCGGACAAATCACGAGCGCCGACCCGCTGCATGGAGGCAGGGGGTCGGCGCTGTACGTGGCTACTTGTTGTCCGCGGCCTTCGAGCTGTCGGCCTTCTTGGCGTAGCGGGCCTCGAAGCGGGCGACGCGACCGCCGGTGTCGAGGATCTTCTGCTTGCCGGTGTAGAACGGGTGGCACTGCGAGCAGACGTCGGACTTGATGGTCCCGCTCGTCACGGTGGAGTGCGTGGTGAACTCGGCGCCACAGGTGCACGTCACCTGGGTCGTCACGTAGTCCGGGTGGATGTCCTTCTTCATGGTGTCCTCTCTGTTCCCATCTCTGGGAGGGTCGCCGGGTCGTCCCCGCCTCGTGCGGGCACGTGAACCGGAACCGTCGAACAGGATAGAGAACGCCGGAACCCGGCGCCTAATTCCCCGACCTCGCGGTGGTGGAGGAGGGACGAGGTCCCGTCTCGAAGCCACCCTCGCCGAGGCTAGCGGTTGAGCAGCGCCTCGACGCGGGACGCGAGCTCGCGGGGGCTGAACGGCTTGGTGATGTAGTCGTCGGCGCCGGAGTCGAAGCCCGTCTCGACGTCGGACTCCTGCGCACGGGCCGTCAGCAGGATCACCGGAAGGTCGACCAGTGTCGGGTCGGCCCGGATCAGGCGGATCGCGTCGAGCCCGGAGGTGCCCGGCATCATCACGTCGAGCACGGCGAGGTCCGGGCGCTCGGCCTGGCACGCCGCGACCGCCGCAGCCCCGTCCCCGACGGCCACGATCTCGTGGCCCATGGTCGAGAGCTTGAACTCGACCAGCTCGCGGATGTCCACGTCGTCGTCCGCGACCACGATGCGTGCCACGTCGTACCTCTCGCTCGATGGGGACTGCGGCGACAGACTAGCGGTGCGCGCCGCTCAGTCGTCCTTCGACGTGGCCGTCGGCGTGGTCTTCTGCACCTGCATCAGGAACTCCAGGTTGGTCTGGGTCTTCTTCAGGCGCTCCAGCAGCAGCTCCAGCGCCTGCTGACCGTCCAGGCCGGAGAGCACGCGCCGCAGCTTCCAGATGATCGCGAGCTCCTCCTTGCTCATCAGGAGCTCCTCGCGGCGGGTTCCGGACTGCACGGCGTCGATCGCCGGGAAGATCCGCTTGTCGGCGAAGTCGCGGCGCAGCCGGATCTCCATGTTGCCGGTGCCCTTGAACTCCTCGAAGATCACCTCGTCCATCTTCGAGCCGCTCTCGATCAGGGCGGTGGCGAGGATCGTGAGCGAGCCGCCGTTCTCGATGTTGCGGGCCGCCCCGAAGAACTTCTTGGGCGGGTAGAGCGCGGCCGAGTCGACGCCACCGGACAGGATGCGCCCGCTGGCGGGGGCGGCGAGGTTGTAGGCACGCCCCAGGCGGGTGATCCCGTCGAGCAGCACGACCACGTCGTGACCGAGCTCCACCAGCCGCTTGGCGCGCTCGATCGCGAGCTCGGCGACCATGGTGTGGTCGGAGGCCGGGCGGTCGAAGGTCGAGGAGATGACCTCGCCCTTGACCGAGCGCTGGAAGTCGGTGACCTCCTCGGGACGCTCGTCGACCAGCACCACCATCAGGTGGCACTCGGGGTTGTTGGTGGTGATCGAGTTGGCGATCGACTGCATGATCATCGTCTTGCCGGCCTTGGAGGGCGACACGATCAGGCCCCGCTGTCCCTTGCCGATCGGGGCGGCGATGTCGATGACGCGGCCGATCAGGTTGCCCGGCTCGGTCTCGAGGCGCAGGCGCTCCGAGGCGTAGAGCGGCGTGAGCTTCTGGAACTCGACGCGGTGCTTGGCGGTGTCCGGGTCGGCCCCGTTGACGCTGTCGATGCGCACCATCGGGTTGAACTTCGCCTTGCTCTCGCCCTCGCGCGGCTGGCGCACGTCACCGACGATGGCGTCCCCTCGGCGCAGGCCGAACTTGCGCACCATCGAGAGCGAGACGTAGACGTCCTCGCTGCCGGGGAGGTAGCCGCTGGTGCGCACGAAGGCGTAGTTGTCCAGCACGTCGAGGATGCCCGCCGCCGGGACGAGCACGTCGTCCTCGAGGATCGTGGTGTCGGGCTCGCTGCGCTGGGTGCCGGTGCCCGTCTGGCCCGCGGGGCCGGCCGGGCGGTTGGTGTTGCGCTCGCGGCCGCGGCGACGACGGTTGCGGCCGCCACCCTCCTCGGCGTCCCGGTTCTGGTCGCGGTTCGCCTCGGGCTGGTCCCGGTTCTGCCCGGCCTGGTCCCGGTTCTGCCCGGCCTGGTCCCGGTTCTGCCCGCGGTTCTGGTTGCCCTGGTCGCGGTTCTGCTCGCGGTTCTGGTTCCCCTGCTCGCGGTTCTGGTCCCGGTTCTGGTCCCGGTTCTGGTCGCGGTTCTGGCTGCCCTGGTCCCGGTTCTGCTCGCGGTTCTGGCTGCCCTGGTCCCGGTTCTGCTCGCGGTTCTGGCTGCCCTGGTCCCGGTTCTGCTCGCGGTTCTGGTTCCCCTGGTCCCGGTTCTGCTCGCGGTTCTGCTCGCGGTTCTGGTCGGCCCGGCCCTGGGTCGGCCGGTCCTGGTTGGCCTGGTCCTGGGCGGGCCGGTCCTGGGTCGCCTGGTCCTGGGCCGGCTGGTCCGGGGCCGCCGTGGCGGCGCGGCGGCGGGTCCGCGTCTTCACCTCGGGTGGCGCGGTCGCCTCGCGCGTCTCGGCGCGCGGCAGCTCGGGCTGGGCGGGCTGCTCGGCGCGCGGCTGCTCGGGTCGCTCGGCGCGCGGCTCCTCGGCCGGGCGCGACCGGTCGGCGGACTGACCGCCCGAGGCGCCACCGGAGGGGCCCGCCGACTGGGCGGCCTTGATGGCGTCGACCAGCTGCGCCTTCTTCATGCCGCCGGCGCCTGCGATGCCCATGCCCCCCGCCATGGACTTGAGGTCCGCGAGGAGGAGGGAGCTGAGCCCGCCGCCGCGCTTCTTGGCGGCCGGGGCGGCCGGCTCGGGGGCGGAGTCGAGGGTGTCGGTCACGTGAGGTCCTTCCCACGATCAGTGCCGGCTGGTGTGGTCACCGCGGCTGCTGGTCACTGCCCCACCTCGGCGTCTTCCACACAGAGGTGGGAGGGCTTGCGATGCGCGACTGAGCCGCAGATCCAGAGGGAGGGGTGTGCGCTGGGGGTTCCGTCCGACCGTGAGGTCGGTGGTCACTGGCGCAGCGTCAATGTATCACTGCGTCCGGGGCGTCGGGCCGGGGTCGGTCAGCCCGCGCGCACGCCGTCGAGGTCGACCGCGAGCGGCAGCGCGGCCCAGCCCTCCGGGGCCTGCGCGAGCAGGTCGTCGTCGCCGGCGGTCTCCCCCGCGACGCGGAAGGCGAGGACCGTGGGACCCGCCCCCGAGACGACCGCCGGCACACCCTCGGCACGCAGTGCGTCGACGAGCGCCAGCGACTCCGGCATCGCCGGGCGACGGTAGTCCTGGTGGAGGTAGTCGCGGGTCGCCCGCCAGAGCTGGTCGGTCCGCCCGGCCAGCGCGGCCACGAGCAGCGCCGTGCGTCCCGCGTCGGCGGCGGCCTCGGCGTGCGGCACCTGCGCGGGCAGCAGCCCCCGGGCCACCTCGGTCGAGACCGCGTGGGGCGGCACGAACACCACGACGCTGATGCCCGGGTCGACCGGCGAGCCGACGGCGTAGAACTCATCGTCCTCGTGCCCGGAGATGACGAAGCCGCCGTGCGCGGCGGGCGCCACGTTGTCGGGGTGACCCTCCTGCTGCGCAGCGAGGGTGAAGAGCGCGTCGTCGTCGAGGAGGCGGTCGCCGTCGACCACCAGGGCGCGGGCCAGCGCGAGACCGCCGACGATGGCGGCCGAGGAGGAGCCGAGACCCCGCGCGTGCGGGATCACGTTGCTGCAGGACAGACGCAGCCCGCCGGGCTGGCCCCCACAGGCGTCGAAGGCCGCCCGCATGGAGCGGACGACGAGGTGCGACTCGTCGAGAGGTACGTCGCCGGCGCCGGCGCCCTGCACCTCGACGACCAGGCCCTCGGGGAGCACCTCCCCCTCGAGCCGGTCGCGCAGGTCCAGCGCCAGTCCGAGCGAGTCGTAGCCGGGACCGAGGTTGGC
This sequence comes from Nocardioides sp. 503, assembly GCF_004522095.1. Lineage (GTDB taxonomy): Bacteria > Actinomycetota > Actinomycetes > Propionibacteriales > Nocardioidaceae > Nocardioides. The sequence goes on along the minus strand of NZ_SPUI01000009.1, from coordinate 94,512 downwards.
CGAGGTCGCCGGCACCGAGACGCGCACGGCGCCCACGACGAAGGCCACCATCAGGCGAGGCCGGCGGCGCGGGCCGCGGCGAGCACGTCGGCGTCGATGACGGTGTCGACGATGCTCTGGCCGCCGCTGGTGAAGCCCTCGAGCGCGGTGGCGGTGTCCTTGAGGCCGTGGCCGGTCACGGTCACCGCGACGGTCGCGCCGGCGTAGCTCTCCCCGTGGGCGAGCTCCTGCAGGAGGCCGGCGATGCCGGCGGCCGAGGCCGGCTCCACGAAGACGCCGTCGTGGGTGGCGAGGTCGCGCTGGGCGGACAGGATCTGGTCGTCGGTGACCGAGGCGAAGCGACCGCCGGACTCGTTGCGTGCGGCCTCGGCGAGCTTCCAGGAGGCGGGGTTGCCGATGCGGATGGCCGTCGCCTTGGTCTCGGGGTCGGGGAACGGCTCGCCGGTGACCAGCGGCGCCGCGCCCTCGGCCTGGAAGCCGCGCATGACCGGGGTCCTCGTGGCGAGGCCCAGGCGGCGGTACTGGGTGTAGCCCAGCCAGTAGGCCGCGATGTTGCCGGCGTTGCCGACGGGCAGCAGGTGGTAGTCGGGCGCGTCACCCAGGAAGTCGCAGATCTCGAAGGCGGCGGTCTTCTGTCCCTCGAGCCGGGCCGGGTTGACGGAGTTGACCAGCGCGACGGGGTACTCCCACGCGAGCTGGCGCGCCAGCGACAGGCAGTGGTCGAAGTTGCCGCGGACCATGATCACCTGGGCGCCGCACACGATCGCCTGCGCCATCTTGCCGGCCGCGATCTTGCCCTCGGGGACGAGCACCAGCGGCTTCAGCCCGGCCTTGGCGGCGTAGGCGGCCATCGATGCGGAGGTGTTGCCGGTGGAGGCGCAGACCACGGCCTCGGCGCCGTCGGCCTTGGCCACCGAGATCGCCGTGGTCATGCCGCGGTCCTTGAAGGAGCCGGTCGGGTTGTTGCCCTCGACCTTGAGCCAGACCTCGGCGCCGGTGACGCCGGAGAGCCACTCGGAGAAGACCAGCGGCGTGCCGCCCTCGCGCAGCGTCACCGCGGGCGTGCCCTCGGGGATCTCCAGCAGGGGGCGGTACTCCTCGATCACGCCGCGCCACTGGTGGGCGCGGCCGGCGGCCAGCTCGGTGCTCACTCGGACGTCCCCTCGACGCGCATGACGGAGGTGACGTCGCGGACGATGTCCATCCCCCGCAGGTGCTCGACGGTGGCGCTCAGCTGGGCGTCGGAGGCCTCGTGGGAGACCACCACGAGCTGGGCGTCGTCGCCGCGGCCCTCCTGGCGGACCGTCTGGATCGACACGTCGTGCTCGGCGAAGGCGAGCGCGACGGCGGCGAGCACGCCCGCGCGGTCGTCGACGTCGATCGCCACGTGGTAGCGGGTGCGGGTCTCCCCCATCGCCAGCACCGCCCGGTCGGCGTACGCCGACTCACCGGCGCCGCGGGTGCCCGCCAGGTGGTTGCGGGCGACCGTGACCAGGTCACCGAGCACGGCCGACGCGGTCGGCGCGCCACCGGCGCCCGGGCCGTAGAACATCAGCTGGCCGGCGGCCTCGGACTCCACGAACACCGCGTTGAACGCCTCCCGCACGCTCGCGAGCGGGTGCGAGCGCGGGATCATCGCGGGGTGGACGCGCACGGCGACGGCGTCGTCGCCGTCGGGGCCGGGGATCAGCTCGGCGATGGCCAGCAGCTTGACGACGCTGTCCATGTCGCGCGCGGACTGCACGTCGGCGGCGGTCACCTCCGAGATGCCCTCGCGGTGCACGTCGGAGGCGGTCACCCGGGAGTGGAACGCCAGCGACGCCAGGATCGCGGCCTTGGCGGCGGCGTCGAAGCCCTCCACGTCGGCGGTCGGGTCGGCCTCGGCGTAGCCGAGCTCCTGGGCCTCCTCCAGCGCCTCGGAGAAGCCGGCACCCGAGGTGTCCATCTTGTCCAGGATGAAGTTGGTGGTGCCGTTGACGATGCCCAGCACCCGGGTGACCCGGTCGCCGGCGAGCGACTCGCGCAGCGGTCGCAGGATCGGGATCGCGCCGGCGACGGCGGCCTCGTAGTAGAGGTCGCGACCGGCCTTCTCGGCGGCCTCGAAGAGCGTGGGCCCGTCCTCGGCCAGCAGCGCCTTGTTGGCGGTGACGACCGAGGCGCCGTGCTCGAGCGCCGACAGGATCAGGGAGCGGGCCGGCTCGATGCCGCCGATGACCTCGACGACGAGGTCGACGTCGTCACGCGCGACCAGCCCCTCGGCGTCGGTCGTGAGCAGGCCCTCGGGCACCTCGACCTCGCGCGGCGCGTCGATCCGGCGTACGGCGACGCCCGCGATCTCGACGCGCGTGCCGATGCGGGCCGCCAGGTCGCCGGCCTGCTCCTGGAGCAGCCGCACCACCTGGGAGCCGACCGAGCCGCAGCCGAGCACGGCCACCTTCAGTGGCTTGTCATTCATGAAGCACCCATGTCCGTAGCCAACAAGTCGTCCTCAGTCTCGCGCCGCACGACCACGCGTGCGACCCCGTCCCGCACCGCGATCACCGGGGGGCGCAGGGCGTGGTTGTAGTTCGACGCCATCGACCGGCAGTAGGCGCCGGTGCCGGGGACGGCCAGTAGATCACCGGGAGCGACGTCCGCGGGCAGGAACTCGTCCTTCACCACGATGTCGCCGGCCTCGCAGTGCTTGCCCACGACCCGGGTCAGGACCGGCGGCGCGTCCGAGGCGCGCGAGGCGATGGTGCAGGAGTAGTCGGCGTCGTAGAGGGCGGTGCGGATGTTGTCGCTCATCCCGCCGTCGACCGAGACGTAGGTGCGGACCGCTCCGCCGTCGAGCGCGACCGGCTTGACCGTGCCGACGGTGTAGAGGGTGCACATCGCGGGCCCCACGATCGCGCGGCCGGGCTCGATCGAGAGCCGCGGCTTCTCGATGCCGAGCGCGCGGCACTCGTGCTCGACGATCTCGCTCATCTCGCGTGCGAGACTCTCCGGCTCGGAGGGGTCGTCCTGGGTCGTGTAGGCGATCCCGAAGCCGCCGCCGAGGTCCATCTCGGGCATCGTGACGCCCAGCTCGCTCGCCACGCGGGCGTGCAGCGCCAGCACCCGGCGGGCGGCGACCTCGAAGCCCGACGAGTCGAAGATCTGGCTGCCGATGTGGGAGTGCAGGCCGAGCAGCTCGAGCCCGTCGGCCGCGACCACGCGGCGTACGGCCTCGAGGGCGTCGCCGGAGGTGATCGAGAAGCCGAACTTCTGGTCCTCGTGGGCCGTGGCGATGTACTCGTGGGTGTGGGCCTCGACGCCGGCGGTCACGCGGACCATCACCGACGCGGTCGTGCCGAGGTCGGCGGCGACCTGCGCGAGCCGCTCGATCTCGATGAAGGAGTCGACCACGATCCGCCCCACGCCGGCGGTGACCGCGCGACGCAGGTCGGGGAAGCTCTTGTTGTTGCCGTGGTAGCCGATGCGAGCGGGCTCGAAGCCGGCGCGCAGCGCGACGCTCAGCTCGCCGGACGAGCAGACGTCGAGGCTGAGCCCCTCCTCCGCCACCCACGCGGCGACGATGGTGCAGAGGAAGGCCTTGCCGGCGTAGTAGACGTCGTAGGCGGAGAAGGCGTCCCGGAAGGCGCGCGCCCGGGCCCGGAAGTCCTCCTCGTCCAGGACGTACGCCGGGGTGTTGAACTCCGCCGCGAGGTCGGCCAGCGCCACCCCGCCGACGGCCAGGTCACCGTCGGTCTTGCGGGCGGTGGCCGACCACAGGGAGGGGACGAGCGCGTTGGCGTCGGTGGGCTCGCGGAGCCACGACGGCCCCCGCAGGGCGCCGGGCGCGTGTGCCCAGCCGGCTTCGTGGGTCACCGGTTCACATCCGCTCGGGCGCGGAGACGCCCAGCAGCGCGAGCCCGTTGGCGAACACGACCCGGGTCGCGGCGACCAGCGCCAGGCGAGCGCGGTGCAGCTCGTTGGGCTCCTCGTCGCCCAGGGGCAGGACCCGGCAGCTGTCGTAGAAGCGGTGGTAGATGCCGGCGGTGTCCTCGAGGTAGCGCGCGACGCGGTGCGGCTCGCGCAGCTCGGCGGTGCTCGCCACGACCCGCGGCAGCTCGGCGAGGGCGCGCAGCAGCTCGCCCTCCTTCTCGTGGGTCAGCAGCCCCAGCTCCGTGCCGGGCTCCAGACCCAGGTCGGCGGCGTTGCGCAGGATCGAGGCGACCCGGGCGTGGACGTACTGCACGTAGAACACCGGGTTGTCGCTGGACTGCTTGGTCATCAGCGCGACGTCGAGGGTCAGCGGGGAGTCGGCCGGGTAGCGGCCCAGCGTGTAGCGCAGGGCGTCGACGCCGATCTCGTCGGTGAGCTCCTCGAGCGTGACCATGGTGCCGGCGCGCTTGGAGAGCTTCATCTCCTCGCCGTCCTTCATGATCTTGACCAGCTGGCCGATGAGGACCTGGATGTTCGCGTCGGGGTCGTCACCTGCGCACGCCGCCATGGCCCGCAGCCGGCCGACGTACCCGTGGTGGTCGGCACCCAGGAGGTAGACGCACAGGTCGAAGCCGCGCGCCCGCTTGTTGAGGTAGTAGGCGGTGTCGCTCGCGAAGTAGGTGAGCTCGCCGTTGGTCCGGATGAGCACCCGGTCCTTGTCGTCGCCGTAGTCGGTCGTGCGCATCCACACGGCGCCGTCGGCCTCGAAGACGTGGCCCTTCTCCGTCAGCGAGCGCAGGGTGTCGGCCACCGACTCGCTGTCGTGCAGCGAGCGCTCCGAGAACCAGGTCTCGAACTCGGTGCGGAAGGTGCGCAGCTGCTCCTGCTGCTCGCCCAGCTGGGCGGCGTACCCGGCCTCGCGGAACGCGACCAGACGCTCGCCCTCGGGCAGCTCGAGCAGGTGCGGGTCGGCGGCGACCAACCGCTGGGCGAGCTCGACGATGTAGCCGCCCTGGTAGCCACCCTCGGGGATGGGCTGTCCGAGCGCCGCCGCCTCCAGCGAGGCACCGAAGAGGTCCATCTGGTTGCCGCGGTCGTTGATGTAGAACTCGCGGTCGACCTCGGCGCCGGCCGCGGCGAGCACCCTCGCGAGGGCGTCCCCGACCGCGGCCCACCGCGTGTGGCCCAGGTGCAGGGGGCCGGTGGGGTTGGCCGAGATGAACTCGACGTTGATGCGCTGGCCGGCCAGCGTCTGGTTGTGCCCGTAGCGGTCGCCCGCGGCGAGCACGTCGAGGGCCACCTGGCCCTGCGCGGCGGCCTCGACGGTGATGTTGAGGAAGCCCGGGCCTGCGACCTCGGCGCCGCCGATCCCGTCGACGTCGGTCAGGCGGCCGGCCACCAGCTCGGCGAAGGCGCGCGGGTTCGTCCCGGCCTTCTTGCCCAGCTGCATCGCCACGTTGGTGGCGTAGTCGCCGTGCCCCTTCTGTCGGGGTCGCTCCACCGTCACCGTCGTCGGGACGCCGTCCGGGAGGGTGATCGCACCCTCGGTGGACAGCGTCGTCAGGACATCGACGATCGCGGAGGAGAGCTGCTCGGGAGTCACCGTGGAAGCCTATCGGCGCGGGGCGCGCCGCCCCGCATCGATATCGGCGGTGGGACCGAGAGGCCGAGTACGGCGCCGGTGCCCGTCGGTTGTAGGGTGGCGCGCAGCCTCGCTCGCGAGGCTATGCCTCCGTAGCTCAGGGGATAGAGCACTGGTTTCCGGTACCAGGTGCCGCAGGTTCGAATCCTGCCGGGGGCACACACATCGCTACGCGCGGGGCGCGGGTCGCTCACCCTGGGGGTGCGGGGCGGGGGCGACGTCCCTCCGGCTCCGCGTCCGGCGTCGCCCCCACCCCGCACCGCACTCGGGTGATGGGCCGGAAGGGGTGGGGGTGGAGCGGTGGTCGCGGCTGCCTTTCGGCTCGTGGGGTCTCAGCACCTCTCGATCGTGGCGTCCTTGCGGGCCTGGTCGCCGTAGCGGCGGGCCTGGTCGACGTAGGGCAGGACGACGCTGGCGCCGCCGACGTCGCCGATGCCGCCCTGGACGACGCAGGAGGTGATCTTGCGGGGGTCGACCTGGGCGACGGCCTGGGCCAGGCGGAAGAGCTCGGAGGGCGGAAGGTCGGTGTGCAGGTGCTCCATCACCGACAGGACGCCGCGCTCCATGAAGCCCGGCCGGCGGGCCTTCTCGCGGATCGTGGACTGGATGCCACGCAGGACCCGCTGCTGGTTGGCGGAGCGGTCGAAGTCGCCGGCAGGCAGCGACTTGCGGATGCGGGCGAAGGCCATGGCGCCGTAGCCGTCGAGGTGGATGCGGCCGGGCTTGAAGCCGTTGGACTTCAGGTGGGTGTCGGAGAAGAAGCGGGGGTTGCGCACGTGGATGCCGCCGATCTCGTCGACCATGTCCTCGAAGAACGGGAAGCGCGTCACGAAGACGTACTCCGGCTCGATGCCGACCAGGTCCCCGACGGTCCTGCCCAGGAGCTGCGGCCCGCCGTAGTAGAGGGCGGCGTTGACCCGGTCGGAGCCTCGGCCCGGGATCGGGACGTAGGAGTCGCGCGGGATGCCGATGGCCGTGGCCGCGCCGGTCCGGGTGTTGAGGCCGATGAGCTGGAGGGCGTCGCCGCGCGTGCGCAGCATGTCCTCCCCCGGCCTCGCGTCCGAGCCGACCGCGAGGATCCAGATGACGTGGGGGCCGTAGTCGATGCCCTGGGCGCGGTCCACCTTCACCAGCGCCGCCTGGGTCGCGGCGACGGTGGAGTTGGGGACGACCAGGGCCGCCACCACCAGCACGAGGCCGAGCGTCAGCGTGCGGACGATGCGCCTCATCGGACCACTCCCCTGTCCACGTCGTAGCCGAAGACCTTCCAGGCGCCGTCGGACCGCGTGAGGAAGAGGCGACCGCGGACGCGGTCGGTGCGCTGCACGTCGCCCTCGAGGTCCATCGCGAGCACGAAGCGGGCGGTGACGGCGACGGCGCGCTTCCTGGTGGCGAGGGCGTCCACGACGACCTCGCGGCGTACGGCGACCACGTCGTCGACGCGCGCGCCGACCCGCTCGTTGCTCATCGACCGGCCGTCGGCGCGGGCGTCGGCCGCCGCGCCCTTGGTGAAGCCGGGGAAGGCGCCGGTGAAGTCGGTGCGGGGGAAGTCGCCGAGGTAGGCCGCGTCGATCCAGGCGTCGACCACGCCGGCGATCGTCGACCGGAGCCGCTCCCGCTCGGGACGGCCGAGCCTGCCGGTCACCCTCCCGAGCCGGGCGGTCGTCTCGAGCGGAGCCGCCGCCGAGGGCGCGGAGCTCGCCGCGGGGGCGGGGTCCGCCTTCGGCTCGTCGTCACCGGAGCACGCGCTCACCGACGCGGCGAGCGCGAGGGCGAGGGCGGTCGCGGGGACCGCCTTCCGGGCGCAACGTCGAGGTCTGACCATGGTCGGGACGGGTCCTCTCGGGTCGGCGTCGAGGCCTGGGACGGCGCCACGACGGTAGAACGTGTCCCAGCCTGCCCGAATGGCAGGCCTCGGTCGGGTATTTGCTGGCCCGTGGGTCTAGCCTTGAGAGCACCCACATCCCCGCCCGCTCATCGGAAGAGGCGAAGCAAGTCGTGCCGCAGTCGTCAGGCAACCAGTCCTCAGGCAGCTCCCCCCAGCCCTCCTCGTCCTTGGGGGCGAACGAGTGGCTCGTCGAGGAGATGAGGGAGCGCTACACCGCGGATCCGGGGTCGGTCGACCCCACGTGGGCCGACTACTTCAAGAGCAACGGCGCGGCCCCCGCCGGCAGTGGGTCCAGCAACGGGTCCAGCAACGGGACCTCCACCGCGACGAAGGCGCCCGCGAAGCCCGCCGTCGAGGACAAGCCGTCTGCCCCCGCCCCGAGGCAGCCCGCCGACAAGCCTGCGGACAAGCCGGCCGAGAAGCCGGCCGCCGAGGCTGCTGACAAGAGCGAGTCGAAGCCGGCCCCGGTCGCCAAGCCGCGCCCCGACTCCAAGGCCGCCGAGCCCGCCAAGGGCACCAGCGAGCCGATGCCCAAGGAGTCGCGCCCGACCGCGCCCGCCGCGGCCAGCGACGAGCCGACCTACACCGTGCTGCGCGGCGCCCCGGCCCGCACCGCGGCCAACATGGACGCCTCCCTGAGCGTCCCGACGGCGACGTCCGTGCGCTCGGTGCCGGTCAAGCTGCTCTGGGACAACCGCACCGTCATCAACAACCACCTCGCCCGCGCCCGCGGCGGCAAGGTGTCCTTCACGCACCTGATCGGCTACGCCCTGGTGCGCGCGGTCAAGTCGATGCCGGAGATGAACAGCGGCTTCGAGACCCGCGAGGGCAAACCCAACCTGATCACCCCGGCGCACATCAACCTCGGCCTGGCCATCGACGTCCCGAAGCCCGACGGCTCGCGCCAGCTCCTGGTGCCCAGCATCAAGGCCACGGAGTCCATGGACTTCGCGGCGTTCTGGACGGCCTACGAGGAGGTCGTGCGCAAGGCGCGCGACAACAAGCTCGCCGTGACCGACTTCCAGGGCACCTCGATCTCGCTGACCAACCCCGGCGGCATCGGCACCGTCCACTCCGTCCCCCGGCTGATGGCCGGCCAGGGCGCGATCATCGGTGTCGGCGCGATGGAGTTCCCCGCCGAGTGGCAGGGCGCCTCGGACGAGGCGATCGCCCGCAACGGCATCAGCAAGGTCATGACGCTGACGTCGACCTACGACCACCGCGTCATCCAGGGCGCCCAGTCGGGCGAGTTCCTCAAGCGCGTGCACCAGCTGCTGCTCGGCGAGGACGACTTCTACGACGACATCTTCCGCTCGCTGCGGATCCCCTACGAGCCGATCCGCTGGGGCAAGGACATCTCGACGTCCCACGACGACGAGATCAGCAAGCAGGCCCGGATCCTCGAGCTGATCCACGCCTACCGCGTGCGCGGCCACATGATGGCCGACACCGACCCGCTCGAGTACCGCCAGCGCAGCCACCCCGACCTCGAGATCGAGTCGCACGGGCTGACCCTGTGGGACCTCGACCGCGAGTTCGCCACCGGCTCGTTCGGGGGCGAGGGGCGTCGCTTTATGAAGCTGCGCCAGATCCTCGGCATCCTGCGCGACTCCTACTGCCGCACCACCGGCATCGAGTACATGCACATCATGGACCCCGAGCAGCGCCGCTGGATCCAGGAGCGCGTGGAGCAGCCGCACACGAAGCCGCCCCGCGAGGAGCAGCTGCGGATCATGCTCAAGCTCAACCAGGCCGAGGCCTTCGAGACGTTCCTGCAGACCAAGTTCGTCGGGCAGAAGCGCTTCAGCCTCGAGGGTGGGGAGACCACCGTCCCCGTCCTCGACGAGATCTGCGAGGCGGCCGCCGAGGCCGACCTCGACGAGGTCACGATCGGCATGGCCCACCGCGGTCGCCTCAACGTGCTGGCCAACATCGTGGGCAAGAAATACTCCCAGATCTTCCGCGAGTTCGAGGGCAACATCGACCCGCGCACGGTCCAGGGCTCCGGCGACGTGAAGTACCACCTCGGCGCCGAGGGCGAGTTCGAGGCCGGTGGCGGGGCCACCATCAAGGTCTCCGTCGCCGCCAACCCCTCGCACCTCGAGGCCGTCGACCCGGTGCTCGAGGGCATCGCGCGCGCCAAGCAGGACGTCCTCGACCGCGGCGCGGCCTACCCCGTGCTGCCGCTCCTCGTCCACGGCGACGCGGCCTTCGCGGGCCAGGGCGTCGTGGCCGAGACGCTCAACCTCAGCCAGCTGCGCGGCTACCGCACCGGCGGCACGATCCACCTGGTCGTCAACAACCAGGTCGGCTTCACCACCTCGCCCGGCTCGTCGCGCTCCTCGCTCTACTGCACCGACGTCGCGCGGATGGTCCAGGCGCCGATCTTCCACGTCAACGGTGACGACCCCGAGGCCTGCATCCGGGTCGCCCGGCTCGCCTTCGAGTACCGCCAGGCGTTCAACAAGGACGTCGTCATCGACCTCGTCTGCTACCGCCGGCGCGGGCACAACGAGGGCGACGACCCCTCCTACACGCAGCCCCTCATGTACGACCTGATCGAGCAGAAGCGGTCGGTCCGCAAGCTCTACACCGAGTCCCTCATCGGCCGTGGCGACATCACGATCGAGGAGGCCGAGCAGGTCCTGCGCGACTACCAGCAGCAGCTGGAGCGCGTCTTCACCGAGGTGCGCGAGGCGAGCAGCCAGCCCTCGGAGTGGACGACCGTGCCGGACTACCCGGACAAGCCGGCCGGCGAGACGGGCACCGCCATCCCCATGGAGGCGCTCAAGCGCATCGCCGACGCCTACGTCACGCCGCCCGACGGCTTCACCGTGCACCCGAAGGTGATGCCGCAGCTGCAGCGCCGGGCCACCGCGATCACCGAGGGCCCGATCGACTGGGGCACCGGTGAGATCCTCGCGTTCGGCGCGCTGCTCATGGACGGGCGGCCCGTGCGGCTGGCCGGCCAGGACTCGCGGCGCGGGACGTTCGTCTCGCGCTTCGCGACGATCATCGACCGCAAGAACGCCGACGAGTGGACCCCCCTCTCCTCGCTCACCGAGGACCAGGGCCGCTTCTACGTCTACGACTCGCTGCTCTCCGAGTACGCCGCCCTCGGCTTCGAGTACGGCTACTCCGTCGCGCGCCCCGAGGCGCTGGTGCTGTGGGAGGCGCAGTTCGGCGACTTCGTCAACGGCGCCCAGACGGTCATCGACGAGTTCATCTCCTCCGGTGAGACCAAGTGGCGCCAGGAGTCGGGCGTGGTCCTGCTGCTGCCCCACGGCTACGAGGGACAGGGCCCCGACCACTCCTCGGCCCGCATCGAGCGCTTCATGACCATGGCGGCCGACGACGCGTTCGTGGTCGCGCAGCCGTCCACGCCGGCGTCGTACTTCCACCTGCTGCGGCGCCACTCGCTCGGCGCGCGGCACCGTCCGCTGATCGTCTTCACCCCGAAGTCGATGCTCAAGCGCAAGGAGGCGGCCTCCCAGCCGTCCGACTTCACCAGCGGGACGTTCCGGCCGTTCATCGGCGACGACGCCGCCGACCCCGACAAGGTCGACACCCTGCTGCTGTGCTCGGGCCGCGTCACCTGGGACCTCATGGTCGACCGGGCCAAGCGCGAGAACAACGAGCGCTTCGCGATCGCGCGGGTCGAGCAGCTCTACCCGCGCCCCGTGGACGAGATCAAGGCCGAGATCGCGCGCTACCCCCACCTCAAGGAGGTGCGCTGGGTGCAGGACGAGCCGAGCAACATGGGTCCGTGGCCGCACTACGCGCTCAACGTCTGGCACGAGGTCGACGCTCACGTCGTCCCCGTCACCCGCGAGGCGTCCAGCTCGCCGTCCGTCGGCACCGTCAAGCGTCACGCCGCCGAGCAGAAGGACCTGCTCGACCGCGCTTTCGCGTAGGCACCCGTGTACTTCACGGACCGTGGCATCGAGGAGCTCGAGAAGCGCCGGGGTGACGAGGACGTCACCCTGGCCTGGCTCGCCGAGCGCCTCCAGGAGTTCACCGACATCCACCCGGAGTTCGAGACCGCGGTGGAGCGCTTCGCCACCTGGCTGGCTCGTCTGGACGACCCCGACGACTGACCGCGTCACCGGCGACGGGTCGCCTAGGGTGCTGCCATGACGGAGCACACCGACGAGACCCGGATCTACCCTGCGGCTCCCTGGCACATGGTCGGCTCGCTGTGGCTGACGCTGTTCAAGGTGCGCGAGGACGTCGACGCGACCCGTCCGGCGGGCGTCTACGGCGCCGCCTTCGTCAGCTACGAGGAGGGCAGCCCGCTGACCTACTCCGAGCTGCTGGTGGCCCGCTCGACGGGCAAGGCCCACGGCGGTCGGGTGTCCATCACCGACATCTGGGTCGACTCCCCCGCCTCGGTCGCGGGCGGTCGCGAGCTGTGGGCGATCCCCAAGGACCTCTGCGACTTCACCTTCGAGAGCAGCCACACCGGCCCGCTGTCGCGCACCTCCTGGTCGGCGAGCCTCGAGCGACGCCCCATCGCGTCGGCCCGCTTCACCGATGTCTCCCGCGCGGCCGTGCGCGTGCCGTTCAAGGGCGGCACCTGGCAGCCCGAGCTTCCCGAGGGCGGCGGCGAGAGGACGGCCGACCTCCAGGGCTCCGCCAAGGCGCTCCCCTGCCGGGGCCGCTGGGACTTCGCCCCGGACGGCCCGCTCGGCTGGCTCGCCGGCGCGCGGCCACTGGCCTCCGCCCGGATGTCGGGCTTCCGGATGTCGTTCGGCTGAGCCCGCTGGTCAGCGCCGGGTCGTCACCTCACGCAGGTGCATCCGCGGTGAAGTGCACGCCGGTGAACTGCGAGCGCCACGCGGTGACGTCGGGCCCGACCGACGAGGCGTCGACCTCTGGGTCGAGCCCCCGAGCCACGAAGCCCGCCAGCTCGGCCATGTCCGCCCCGGTCATGCCGAGTCGGGCGACCTCCGGCGTGCCGAGGCGCAGCCCGTTGGTGTCGCCGGGCACCTCGTCGGTCGGCAGGCCGATGCCGCAGGCGAGCAGGTTCGCCTGCCGCAGCCGCTGGGCGGCGGCCTGACCGCCGCCGTAGGACGCCGCGAGGACACCGACCATGTGCGAGCGCGTGTAGCCGTCGGCACCGCCGAAGACCGGCACGCCACGGGTGGCCAGCCCGTCCGCGAGTGCCGCCGCGGTCTCGACCATCATGGCGGCGTACGCCGGCCCGGCGGCCTGCCAGTCCACCATCGTCGCGGCCAGCGCCGCGGCCTTGCCGGCGTCGAAGTTGGCGGTCAGGCCGGGGTAGGCGACGGCGTCGAGGCGCTGCGCGAGGTCGGCCTCGTCGGTCACGATCAGGCCGCCCGGAGGGCCGCCGAGGCTCTTGTAGGTGCTCATCGTCATCAGGTGCGCGCCCTCGGCCACTGGGTTGGGCCAGGCCCCGCCGGCGACGAGCCCGCACACGTGCGCGGCGTCGAAGAGCACCTTGGCGCCCACCTCGTCGGCGATCTCACGCACGGCCGCGACCGGGTGGGGGTAGAGGTTCATGCTCGCGCCGAGCGTGATCAGCCGCGGCCGCGACTCGTGCGCCAGGTCGCGGAGCCGGTCGACGTCGACGGTGAACCGCGCCGGGTCGACGGGCGCGGGCAGCGTGCGGAGTCGGTACATGCCGGCCGAGCCCCCGGCGTGGTGGGTGACGTGGCCGCCGATGCTCGGAGGCGGCGCGATGATCGTGTCCCCCGGCTCGCAGGTCACCAGGAACGCGTAGAGGTTGGCGATCGCGCCCGAGGGCACCCGGATCTCGGCGTACGACGCCCCGAAGACCTCCGCGGCGAGCTCGGCCGCCATCACCTCGATCCGCTCGATCGCCTCGAGGCCCGTCTCGTACTTCGCTCCCGGGTAGCCCAGGGACGCCCGCGACCCGAGCCGCGCCGCCAGCATCGCCTCGGCGCGGGGGTTCATCAGGTTGGTCGCGGGGTTGAGGTTGAGCGTCTCCAGGTTGTGGATGCGGTCGTTCTCGGCGATGAGGTGGTCCAGCTCGGCCAACAGGTCGGACGGCGACGCGGCCGCCGCCCGGTCCGCGAGGTCGCCGACGAGCGCCTCGCTCGTGGCGGGGACCCAGGGGCGGTGCTGAAGCGCTCGTGTCATGCGCGCCAACCTAGGTCGCGTGGCACTGCCCGCGCACCGGGCTCGTGCCCGGAGCTGCGGCCGTCCTCTCCTACAGTTGTACGAACGACGAGGGGGCGCGGTGGTCGCGGGAGACGTGCAGGACCGGCTGGACGCGCTCGCGGACGTCCTCGGGCGCAGCCTCACCCTGGACGCACCCGACGGCAGCCTCCTGGCCCACAGCATTCGCGGCGAGGACAGCGACCGCGCGCGGGTCACCAGCATCCTGCGCCGCAGCGTCGCCCCCGACGTCCACGCCTGGCAGCTGGGACACGTCGACACCTCCACGGACACGATCCAGCGGGTCCCGGCCAACGAGGCGCTCGAGCTGTCGGCGCGCCGGTGCCTCCCGGTCCGCGCGCGCGGTCGTTGCCTGGCGCTGCTCTGGATGGTCGACGACGGAGCGCCCCTGGCCGACACGCACCTCGCCGTCCTGCACCGCGCAGCGGCCGACCTGTCACGCCTCGTGCCCGACCGCGCGACGCGCGGAGGCGCCCGGCTGCGCGTGGTGGCGACCGCCGACGACCGGCCACCGGTCGTCGTCTCCTCCGACGCGGAGCTGGCGGCCGCGCTCGACTCCGCCCCTCCTCGTACGGCGGTCGGCGTCAGCGAGCGGGGCGCGCCCGGCGAGGGCGCGGGTGCCCGACTGGTGCGCCAGGCCGTGCTCGCCGCCCGGGTGGCCGCGCGGGACGAGTCGGTGGCGTCGCCGGCCCACTGGTCGGACCTCGGCGTCTACCGACGGCTCGACACCGCCACCGCGCCCGACCCCGACCCGCTCGCGCCGCTGGACGCCTCGTCCTCGGGGCCGATGCTGCTGGAGACCCTCGAGGCCTACCTCGACCTCGCGGGGGACGTCCGCGCCACGGCGGCGCGGCTGCGCCTGCACCGCAGCAGCCTCTACTACCGCCTCGAGCGGCTCGCCGCGGTGCTGGACGCCGACCTCGCCGACGGGCTGGTCCGCCTGGACCTGCACCTCGCGGTCAAGCAGCGCCGGTGGGCGAGGGTGACGGCGACGGACTAGTCGCGCGGGTCCTGCTCCTCGGCCGCCTTCTGCGAGGCGTCCTTGATCTCGTAGAGCTCGGTGGCGAAGCCGCCCAGCGCTCCGGCGACCTCCTGCACGGCCCGGGAGACGATGCTCGCCACCTCGCCGGCCGCCACGGCCGCGGCCTTCACGGCGGACTCGATGGCGTCCTTGCCGATCTCCTGGCGGGACAGGTGGTCCGGTTGCTGGCTCATCTCGCCATTGTCACCCCGGCTCGCCCAGCCGGCCAACGGGCACGTGCCGTGACGGTGCACACATGTCCACTGCTAGGTTGGACGGGTGACCGTCACCCGGGGCGAACGCAAGGAGCGCACGCGGCGCGCGATCCTGGACGCCGCCCTGACGCTCTGCGAGGACAGCTCCTTGGTCGCCCTGTCCCTGCGGCAGGTGGCCAAGGAGGTCGGCATCGTCCCGACCGCCTTCTACCGGCACTTCGACTCGATCGAGGACCTCGGGCTCGCGCTGGTCGACGAGTCGTTCGTGTCCCTGCGCGCGATGCTGCTCGACGTGCGCCGCAGCGACCCGGCCTTCGACGACACCATCGACTCCTCCATCGACATCCTGGTCGACCACGTGCGCCGCCAGCACCAGCACTTCCAGTTCATCGTGCGCGAGCGCGGCGCCGGGCCGGTGAGCGTGCGCACCGCGATCAACCGCGAGATCGAGCTGTGCCAGCAGGAGCTCGCCACGGACCTCGCCCGCCTTCCCGGTACGGCGGACTGGTCACCGGAGGACCTGCGCATCCTGTCGGCGCTGATCGTCACCGCCATGGTGGCGACCGCCGAGGCCATCGTGCGCTCGCCGGACAGCCCCGAGGTGGAGAAGCAGATCGTCGAGGACGCCCGCGTGCAGCTGCGCATGGTGCTGATCGGCGCCCTCAACTGGCGCTCGCGCACCTGACGGACTAGGTCGCGCGGGCCACGACCGGGCGCACGGTCACTTCGGGGATCGTGGCGTCGCCGGACAGGTCGAGCACGTGCAGGATCGTGTCGACGACCGTCTCCGGGGCGATCCACCGCGACGCGTCGTAGGTGCGTCCCTCCTGCTCGTGGACCTTCTCCTGCATGGGCGTCGCCGTGCGGCTGGGGAACACCGTGGTCACGCGCACGCCGTGCCCCGCCTCCTCCGCGCGCAGGGAGTCCGCGAAGCCGCGCAGCCCGAACTTCGACGCGGCGTAGGCCGACCAGGAGGCGCTGGCGGCCAGGCCCGCGGAGGAGTTGACGAACACGAACGTCCCGCGCGTCCGGCGTACGGCGGGCAGGCACCGGCGGGTCAGCAGGGCGGGCGCGACCAGGTTGACGTCGACCTGCTCGCGGAACGCGAGCGGGTCCTGGTCGGCCACCTCGCTCAGCTCGACCACGCCGGCCACGTGGTGCACGGAGGCCAGCTCGTCGGGGATGCCGTCGAGCGCCGCGACGGCGTCCAGGTCGGCGAGGTCGACCACGAGGACGGTGCTGCCGGCGTAGCGCGCCTCCAGCTCGCCCGCCCGCTCGGCCGACCGGGCGAGCAGGACGAGCTGGTCGCCGCGGGCGTGCAGCCGGTCGGCGAGGGCCGCGCCGATGCCGGAGCCGGCGCCGGTGACGAGGTGAGCGGTCATCGGGTGAAGACCACCTTGCCGAACAGGTCTCCCGAGCTCATCGCGGCGAAGCCGTCTCGGGCCTCGGTCATCGGCACCGCACGGTCGACGAGCGGGCGGACGCCGGTGGCGTCGAGCATGGACACCAGCGAGGCGAGCTCGGCGCGGGTGCCCATCGTCGAGCCGATGACGCTGAGCTGCAGGAAGAAGATGCGGGTGAGCTCGGCGTCGTCGAGCTTCGGGCCCGACGTGGTGCCGCTGATGACGATCTTGCCGCCGGGTCGCAGCGCCCGCACCGAGTGGGTCCAGGTCGCGCGGCCCACCGTCTCCATCACGGCGTCGACCTTCACGGGCAGCCGGGCCCCGGACTCGAAGACGTCGTGCGCGCCGAGCTCGAGCGCCCGCGACCGCTTGGCCTCGTCGCGCGAGGTGGCCAGCACCCGCATCCCCGCGGCGCGCCCCAGCATGATGAGCGCGGTCGCGACGCCGCCGCCGGCGCCCTGCACCAGCACGGTGTCACCGGCCTTGAGGTCGCCGCGCGTGAAGAGCATCCGGTACGCCGTCAGCCACGACGTCGGCAGGCAGGCCGCCTCCTCGAACGACAGCGACGCCGGCTTCGGCACGACGTTGGCCGACGGCACGACGACGGTGTCCGCGAAGGTGCCCTGGTGCCGCTCGGAGAGCAGCGAGCGCTTCGGGTCGAGGGTCTCGTCGCCACGCCAGGCCGGGTCGGAGATCACCGCGTGCACGACGACCTCGTTGCCGTCCTCGTCGAGGCCGGCGGCGTCGCAGCCGAGGATCATCGGCAGCGCCTCCTCGCGCAGGCCGACGCCCTGCAGCGACCACAGGTCGTGGTGGTTGAGCGAGGCGGCCTTGACGCTCACCCGGGTCCAGCCGTCGGGCACCTCGGGCTCGGGCCGCTCCCCCACGACCAGGCCCGCGAGCGGGTCGTCGGAGTCGGCGGCGGCGAAGGAGTCGGCGTAGACGGCGAACATGTTCCGACCCTACTGACGTCACATCCCGGCAATCTTCGAGGTCTACGGTCGCGCCATGGAGCACCCCCACGTCGTCGTCCTCTTCGGCGCCACCGGCGACCTCTCACGGCGCAAGCTGCTGCCCGGCATGCTGCGGCTCTTCGAGGCCGGGCTGCTGGCCGACTGCCGCATCATCGGCACCTCGCTGGACGACCTCGAGCCCGACGAGTTCGTGGAGCTGGCGCGCGCGGCCTGCGCGGAGTTCGGCAAGGGCGAGCTGGGCGAGGAGCGCTGGACGGCGTTCGCCTCGACGCTGCGCTTCGTGCCGCAGACCGCCGGTCCCGAGGCGCTCTCGGTCCTGGTCAAGGAGTGCGAGTCGGAGCTGGGTCACCCCGACGACGTCCGCCGGCTCCACTACCTCAGCGTCCCTCCCAAGGCCGCGCTGGATGTCGTCCACCAGCTCGCCGCCGCGGACCTCGTGGAGCGCTCGCGGGTGATCATGGAGAAGCCCTTCGGCACCGACCTCGCCTCGGCCCAGGCGCTCAACGCCGAGGTCCACGAGGTCTTCGACGAGGACCAGGTCTTCCGCATCGACCACTTCCTCGGCAAGGAGGCGGCCCAGAACATCCTGGCCTTCCGCTTCGCCAACGGCCTCTTCGAGCCGATCTGGAACCGCAACTTCATCGACCACGTGCAGATCGACGTGCCCGAGACGCTGGGCCTCGACGGCCGCACCCGCTTCTACGAGAGCACCGGCGCCTACCGCGACATGGTGGTCACGCACCTGATGCAGGTGCTGGCGTTCATGGCGATGGAGCCGCCGACCTCGCTGGCACCCGGGCCGATCAGCGACGAGAAGCTCAAGGTCTTCCGCTCGATGCGCCCCATCGAGACGGCGAACGTCGTCCGCGGCCAGTACTTCGGCTACCGCGACGAGGAGGGCGTGGCCGACGACTCCGACACCGACACGTTCGTGGCGCTCAAGGTCGAGATCGACAACTGGCGGTGGGCCGGGGTGCCGTTCTTCCTGCGCACCGGCAAGAAGATGGCGGAGGGTGCCCGGATCATCTCGATCGCGTTCAAGGAGCCGCCGCTCTCGATGTTCCCGGCCGGGTCCAACGCGGGCACGCACGGCCCCGACCACCTGACGTTCGACCTCGCGGACCACTCGCGGATGTCGCTGTCGTTCTACGGCAAGCGACCGGGGCCGGGCATGACGCTGGAGAAGGTCTCGATGCAGTTCGCCACGACCGAGACCAAGGGCGCCAAGTCGGTGCTCGAGGCCTACGAGCGGCTCATCCACGACGCCATGCGCGGCGACCACACGCTCTTCACCACCGCCGCGGGCATCGAGGCGCTCTGGGAGAGGTCCACCGCGCTCGTGGAGGACCCGCCGCCGGTGCGCGGCTACGCCCCCGGCAGCTGGGGGCCCAACGCCATCCACCAGCTGATCGCGCCCCACGCCTGGCGGCTGCCGTTCGAGCGCACCTGGCGCGACCCCAACGCCACCGGCCAGTAGCGCCGGCAGCTCAGCAGGCGCACGGACGGCTCAGCGGCGCGCGACGCCGTCGCGGCGGGCGGCGGCGGCGACGGCGGCCGCGACCGCCGGCCCGACGCGCGGGTCGAACGGCGAGGGGATCACCAGGTCCTCGGAGAGCTCGTCGCCGACGAGGTCGGCGATGGCCTCGGCCGCCGCGAGCTTCATGCCCTCGGTGATCGCCGTCGCGCGCACGTCGAAGGCGCCGCGAAAGATGCCGGGGAACGCCAGGACGTTGTTGATCTGGTTGGGGAAGTCGGAGCGCCCCGTGGCGACCACCCGGGCGTGGCGGCGGGCCACCTCCGGGTGCACCTCCGGGTGCGGGTTGGCCAGCCCGAACACGATCGAGTCGGGCGCCATGCGGGCGACGTCCTCCTCGGGCACGGTCCCTCCGGAGACGCCGATGTAGACGTCGGCGCCGTCCAGGACGTCGGCCAGCGAGCCGGTGCGATGGGTGCGGTCGGCCGTGAGCTGGGCGAGCGCGCGCTTGACCGGCGTCAGGTCGCCGCGCGAGGAGTGCAGGACGCCCTTGCGGTCGGTGACGGCGAGGTCCTCGACGCCGGCCTCGAGCAGGATCTTGGCGACGGCCACACCGGCCGCGCCCGCACCCGAGATCACGACCCGGGTCGTGGCCGGCGCACGCCCGGTGAGCCGCAGCGCGTTCTTGAGCGCGGCCAGGGCGACGACGGCGGTGCCGTGCTGGTCGTCGTGGAAGACCGGGATGTCGAGGCGCTCCTTGAGCCGGTCCTCGATCTCGAAGCAGCGCGGGGCCGAGATGTCCTCGAGGTTGATCCCTCCGAAGCTCGGCGCCAGGCGCACGACGGTCTCGATGATCTCCTCGGTGTCGGTGGTGTCCAGGCAGATCGGCACGGCGTCGACGCCGCCGAACTGCTTGAAGAGGACCGCCTTGCCCTCCATCACCGGCATCGCGGCCGACGGCCCGATGTCGCCGAGACCGAGCACCGCGGTGCCGTCGGTGACGACCGCGACGACGTTGGGGACCCACGTGTAGTGCTGGGTCATCGACGGGTCGGCGGCGATGGCCTCGCACACGAGCGCCACGCCCGGCGTGTAGGCCAGGGACAGCTCGGCCGGCCCGGTCAGGGGGGTGGTGGAGACGACCTGCATCTTGCCGCCGAGGTGCAGGTCGAAGACCGGGTCGCCGGAGTGCGGGTGCGGGGGGAGCTCAGCGGTTGCCACGAGGATCGATCCTTCCACAGCGGCACCGGTCCGCCCGGGCCGTCCCAGATGCGCCGCTGGCAGGCACACGGTCAGAGGCGTCGGGAGGGGCGCGGCCAGGCCCGCGCCAGGACCACGGCCCGCACGTCCTGGTCCGCGACGACGCCGCGGTGGCGCGAGTCGACGCCGACCGCCGGGTTGTCGCTGAGCAGCCACCAGCCCGTCGTACGCCGCTCGGCGGCGCGCTTGACCACCAGCGTCCCGTCCGGGAACGCCGCCACCACCACGTCGCCGACCGACGGGCGCCGGCGGTAGGACACGAGCAGCCGGTCGCCCGGGCGCAGGGTGGGGAGCATGGAGTCGTGACGGACCAGTGCCCACCCCCAGAACGCCCCTCGTGGCCGTCTCTCCATGCGGAGTAGTGTCGCAAGCACACGCTTCACCCACGACGAGAGGACACGCATGTTCGCGCGACTGTTCGCCCCCACGGTCGAGGTCTCGGCCCACTGCGACCTTCCCTGCGGTGTCTACGACCCCGCTCAGGCCCGCATCGAGGCCGAGTCGATCAAGGCCATCATCGCCAAGGTCGCCGACAACGACGACCCCGACTTCCGCACCCGCGCCATCCTGATCAAGGAGCAGCGCTCGGAGCTGGTCAAGCACCACCTGTGGGTGCTGTGGACCGACTACTTCAAGCCCCCGCACTTCGAGAAGTACCCGCAGCTCCACACCCTCGTCAACGAGGCGACCAAGCTGGCCGGCGCCTCCGGCACCAAGGGCGAGCTCGACGCCGGCAAGGCCGACGAGCTGCTCGCCAAGATCGACGAGATCGCCGAGATCTTCTGGGAGACCAAGAAGGCCTGACGTCCCCGGCAGGTCAGCGACCTGCAGCGAGACCGACCGACGCCGCCCCGTCCGCACGGACGAGGCGGCGTCGTCGCGTTCGGAGACACGGCGTTTGTCACGGGCAGGCTCCGGGTACACGCCCGGTGGCCGCCTCGGCCGATGCACGCCCTGTCCGCAGTAGGGTCCTCCACGACCTGCCTCGCTTCAACGAAGGACGAAACACATGTCGGTGACGGGCACGGCCCAGCAGGGCGACCACCAGCGCGACCGGGCCGACGTCGAGCTCCGGCTCCCGGCCGACAGCGCCTACGCCTCCGTGCTGCGCACGACCACCGCCGGCCTCGCGGCCCGCCTGGACTTCACCATCGACGACATCGAGGACCTGCGGATCGCCGTCGGCGAGGCCTCGGCGCTGGTGCTGCCCGAGGCCGACGCCGGCACCGACCTGATCTGCCGCTTCTACCTGTCGCCGGGCGAGCTCACGATCTCGGTGGGGGTCACCGCGGCCGTCTCGCCCGCCCCCGACTACGACAGCTTCGCCTGGCAGGTGCTGACCACCCTGGCCACGAGCGCGACCGCCACCACCGAGGGCGGCCGGTACGTCGTGACGATGACGATGCAGTCGTCGCTCGGGGTCCCCGGACTCTGACATGGACCCTCAGACCCCTCGGGACGAGCCCGTCCCGCCGGAGAGCGAGGCGCCCACCGGCGTCGAGCTGACCCGTCGGCGCAGCGCCGAGCTGTTCCTCGAGCTGCACGACGACACCGCACCGCAGTCCTCCCGCGAGGGGGCTCGCGACTCCCTCGTCCACCTGCACCTGCCGTTGGTGGAGCACTGCGCCCGCCGCTTCCGCAACCGCGGCGAGCCGTTCGAGGACCTGGTCCAGGTGGGCACGATCGGGCTGATCAAGTCGATCGACCGCTTCGACTCCGACCGCGGCGTGGAGTTCTCGACCTACGCCACGCCCACGATCATCGGCGAGATCAAGCGCTACTTCCGCGACAAGGGCTGGGCGATCCGGGTCCCCCGGCGCCTCCAGGAGCTGCGGATGCAGATCGGCGCCGCCTCGGCCGAGCTGACCCAGTCGCTGGGTCGCTCCCCCACGGCGCGCGAGCTCGCCGAGAACATCGGCTGCACGGTCGAGGAGATCGTCGAGGGCATCGAGTCCAGCAACGCCTACTCCACCCTCTCCCTCGACGCGAGCGACGACTCCGACGACGGCTCCGCCTCGATGCTGGACGCCATCGGGATCGACGACGCCGGCCTGGAGCACGTGGAGATCCGCGAGTCGATCAAGCCCCTGCTCGACCGGCTCGACCCGCGCGAGAAGAAGATCCTGCTGCTGCGCTTCTTCAAGAACATGACGCAGTCGCAGATCGCCGAGGAGATCGGCGTCTCGCAGATGCACGTCTCGCGCCTGCTCACCCGCACCCTCGACCAGCTGCGGGCCTCCTTGGAGGAGGAGGACTAGACCATCAGTCCTCGCGCCGGGACCCCGTCGGGTCGTCGGCGAGGACCGCCATGGTGGCCGGGTGGATGATCCCGGCGACCACGACGACGGCGACGACGGCCATCGGGAGCGCCACCCCGGGGTAGTCGCGCAGGTTCCACGCCAGCCCGAGCTGGATCAGCTGCGTGAGCAGCACGGGCCCCCGCGCCCACGAGTGCTGGCGGGTCAGCGCCCAGGCACAGCCCGTCAGCGCCACGCCGTACGCCGCGAAGAACACGCTGGTCGTGACGCCGACCGACACCCGTTCGGAGGAGACGTGCGCCATCTCCAGCACGGCCAGCATGACCAGCAGGAGGCCCTGCAGCCCGGCGAGCGAGGCCGCGACGACGAGCTGCGGGGGGTTGGGAAGGGGTGTGGGGGGCACCTGCGAAGGGTACGGGGCAGCCACCAGGAGTGCCTGTGACCCAGAAGACCACCCGAAAGGCTTGAATCGTGCGTGTTTAGTTGCGACTCTGGTGGGGCGCTCGTGAAAACCTTCACTTTTGCGTCAACACGCGCGCCCGCAGGCTGGAAAGCCCCTGCCTGCACTCAATGCGAAAGAGAGATCCACCACCCCATGGATTGGCGTCACCGTTCCGCGTGCCTCGACGAGGATCCGGAGCTGTTCTTCCCGATCGGCAACACCGGTCCGGCCATCCTCCAGATAGAGGAGGCCAAGCAGGTGTGCCGTCGATGCGACGTGCGCGAGCAGTGCCTCGCCTGGGCCATCGAGGCGGGCCAGGACCACGGTGTCTGGGGTGGACTCAGCGAAGACGAGCGGCGCGCGCTCAAGCGCCGCAACGCGCGCTCGCGCGTGCGCACCGCCTGAGCGTCTCGTCTCCTCAGTCGGCCGGTAGGTCGATCTCGGCCCGCGTGCCGGCACCCTGCGGGAGCCTGCCCAGCGACAGCTGACCGCCCAGCTCCGACTCCACGAGCGTGCGCACGATCGAGAGCCCCAGGCTCGAGGAGCCGTCGAGGTCGAAGCCCTCGGGCAGCCCGCGCCCGTCGTCGTCCACCGTCACGTGCAGGCGGCCCACCAGGCGCCGGACGGTGACGGTGATCGTGCCGCTCAGCTCGAGGTCGTCGGCGTCGTAGCCGTGCTCCACGGCGTTCTGCAGGACCTCGGTCAGCACCATCGCCAGCGCGGTGGCCGACTCCGAGGCCAGCACCCCGAACGTCCCCTCCCGGCGCACCCGCACCCGACCCCCCTGCGAGCCGACCTCGGCCACCATCGCCCCCAGCCGGTCCGCGATCTCGTCGAACTCGACGTTCTCCTCGACCGCCTGGCTCAGGGTCTCGTGGACGATCGCGATCGACCCCACCCTCCGCACGGCCTCCTCCAGCGCCAGCTTGGCCTCGTCGGAGTCGATCCGGCGGGCCTGGAGCCGCAGCAGCGCGGCCACGGTCTGCAGGTTGTTCTTCACGCGGTGGTGGATCTCGCGGATGGTGGCGTCCTTGGTGACCAGCTCGCGGTCGCGGCGGCGCAGGTCGGTCACGTCCCGCACCAGGATCAGCCCGCCGATGTGCTCACCGTGCGGGCGCAGCGGGATCGAGCGCACGATCAGCGAGACCGCCTCGGTGCCGATCTCGGTGTCGCGGTGGGCGCGACCGCCCAGCACCGCGCTCAGCGTCTCCTCGTCGGGTCGCCGCCGGGGCGGCACCAGCTCGCGGGTGAGGTCCGGCAGCGCGAGGCCTGCGAGGTCGCCGGACAGCCCGAGCCGCCGGTAGACCGACAGCGCGTTGGGGCTGGCGTAGACGACCCGACCCGCCGCGTCGACGCGCAGGAAGCCGTCGCCCACGCGCGGGGAGTCGGCGTGGTCGCTGCGCTGGCCGGCCGAGGGGAAGTGCCCGGCCGCGATCATCTGGGTCAGGTCGGCCGCGGTCTGCAGGTAGGACAGCTCCAGCCGGCTGGGCGTGCGGACCCCGAGCAGGTTGGTGTTGCGCGCGATCACCGCGATGACCCGGTCCTGGCGCCGCACCGGGATGGTCTCCACCCGCACCGGCACGTCGTCGCGCCACTCGGGGTCCCCCTCGCGAACCAGCCGGCCGCGGGTCCACGCCTCGTCGAGCATGGCCCGGCGCCCGGCCGGCACGAAGGTCCCGACGATGTCGTCGACGTACGCCGTGGGGCCGGTCGTGGGGCGCATCTGGGCCCCGGCCCAGAAGCCGTTGCCGGCCTGGTCGGGCAGCCACAGCACCAGGTCGGCGAAGGAGAGGTCGGCGATGATCTGCCAGTCGGCCTGGAGCAGCATCAGCCACGCGACGTCGGCCTCGTCGAGGTCGGTGTGGCTGCGCACGAGCTCGGTCAGGGACGGCACCCGGCCCACCCTAGAGCGTGGATCGGGCCGCCACAGGGGTGAGACCCCGGGGCGACGGAGCGGCCCCGCTTTGGCACTATGGGTCGCATGTCGGCGGCGTACTGGAGGCAGGTCCACGAGGACGACTTCGCCGTCCCCACCGACCGCCCGCTGGCCGACCTCACCGCCGAGCTGACCCGCCTCCTGGGCGACGCGGACCCGGACCTGCGCGACGGCCTCGCGTTGCCCGCCCTGGCCACGTGGGTCGAGCGCGGCGTCTACGACGACCTGTTGCGCGGGCTCGGCGACGGCATGGCGGCCGGACTGCGCGTCGGCCTCGGCGAGCGCGACACCGACACGGTCTTCCGGCGCAGCTTCTCGGTCCTGGTGCTCGGCGAGTGCATCGCGCGCGACAACGAGCGCCCGCTGGTCCCGGGTGGCAAGGTGCTCGACTGGGGCGACCGGATCGCGACCTGGATCCTGCAGGAGCGCGACCTGCGCGGCTTCGTGCCGGGCAAGGGGTGGGCCCACGCCGTCGCTCACGGCGCCGACGCCCTCGGCACCCTGGCCCGCTCCCCTCACGTGGGGGCGGCCGAGCTGGTGGTCGTGCTCGACGTGATCGCCGAGCGGCTCGCCGCACCCGCCGACGGGCTGCTCACCTCCGGCGAGCCGGACCGGCTCGCGCTCGCCGCCATGAGCGTCCTGCGCCGCAACCGCGTGCCGTGGGACCTGGTCGAGCCCTGGGTGGAGGCGGTCACCGCCACCGCGGCCCACCAGCGGCTGCCCGACCGCGACCCCTACGTGCGCAGCGGCGACGCCGAGGCCTTCCTGCGCGCGCTCTACCTCCAGCTGGCGCTGGGCCCGCGACCTCCCGCCGTGCGCGCGGACCTGATGCTGCTCCTGGTCGACGCGCTGCGGTCCACCAACCAGGTCCTGCTCGCGCCTGAGTAGCCTGCGGGCATGACCCAGGAGCAGACCACGGACGGCACCACCCCGGGCACGATCGAGGGGCACTCCGGCGAGCTCGCCGTCGCCGTCGCCCGCGCCTACGGCGTGGAGACCATGTTCACCCTGTCGGGGGCGCACGTCTTCCCGATGTACGACGGCGCCGTGAAGGCCGATCCGCCGATGCGGCTGCTCGACGTGCGCCACGAGCAGACCGCGGCGTTCGCGGCCGAGGCCACCGGCAAGCTGACCCGCGTGCCCGGCCTGGCCGTGCTGACGGCCGGGCCCGGTGTGACCAACGGGGTCAGCGCCATCGCCCAGGCCCAGTTCGCCGGGTCCCCGATGGTCGTCGTCGGCGGCCGCGCCCCCGCCAACCGCTGGGGCAGCGGCAGCCTGCAGGAGCTGGACCAGCCGCCGATCGTCGCGTCGGTCTCCAAGCTGGCGACGACGCTGCACACCGCCGGCGACATCCTCGGCGGGATGGACACCGCGTTCGCCACGGCCGGGTCCTCGCACCGCGGGCCGGTGTTCGTGGACGTGCCGATGGACGAGTTCTTCGCCGCCTCGTCCGGGCCGGCACCCAGCCGCTCCTCCACGCGCGGCGCCGAGCCCGACGGCGACGCGGTCGCCAGGATCGCCGGGCTGCTCGCCGGCGCCTCCCGTCCCGTGCTGATCCTCGGCACCGACGTGTGGGCCGACCGGGCCGAGGAGGCGGCGCTGCGCTTCGTCCAGGACGTCGGCGTCCCGGTCATCACCAACGGCATGGGCCGCGGGATCATCCCCGGAGGGCACCCGCTGCTCGCCACCAAGGCGCGCGGTCAGGCGCTGGGAGGAGCGGACCTGGTGGTCGTCGTCGGCACCCCGCTCGACTTCCGCCTCGGCTACGGCATCTTCGGCGGCAAGGACGGGGCCGAGCCCGCCCAGGTGGTCCACGTCGCCGACTCCCCCGGCCAGGTCTCCGGTCACGCCACCCTCGCCGCCTCGGTGTCCGGCGACCTCACCGCGGTCTTCGACGGCCTCCAGGCCGGCCTCGAGCGCGGCAGCAAGCCCGACTGGAGCGCCTGGGTCACGAGCCTGCAGGACACCGCCAAGGCCGCGACCGCCCGCGACCGGGAGCTTCTGACCGCCGAGGCCGACCCGATCCACCCCGCGCGCATCTACGGCGAGCTCGTGCCGCGCCTCGCCGAGGACGCGGTCGTCATCGGCGACGGTGGCGACTTCGTGAGCTTCGCCGGCAAGTTCGTCGAGCCCCAGCGCCCCGGCGGCTGGCTCGACCCCGGCCCCTACGGCTGCCTCGGCGCCGGGCTGGGCGCGGCGATCGCGGCCCGGCTGGCGCGCCCCTCCTCCCAGGTGGTGCTGCTGCTCGGCGACGGCGCGGCCGGCTTCTCGCTGATGGACGTCGACACCCTGGTGCGCCACCGCCTCCCCGTCGTCATGGTCATGGGCAACAACTCCGCCTGGGGCCTGGAGAAGGGCCCGATGCAGATGCTCTACGGCTACGACGTGGTCGCCGACCTCGCGCCCCGGACGGCCTACGACGAGGTCGTGAAGGCGCTCGGCGGTGGCGGCGAGACGGTCACCGACCCGCGCCAGATCGGGGCGGCCCTCGACCGCGCCTTCGCCGCGGACGTGCCCTACCTCGTCAACATCATCACCGACGTCGACGCCGCCTACCCGCGCGCGACCTTCGGGATCTGATGCGGCTGCGACGAGCCACGCCCGGCGACT
The DNA here is from genome assembly GCF_004522095.1 of Nocardioides sp. 503. Classification (GTDB taxonomy): domain Bacteria; phylum Actinomycetota; class Actinomycetes; order Propionibacteriales; family Nocardioidaceae; genus Nocardioides. The sequence goes on along the minus strand of NZ_SPUI01000009.1, from coordinate 67,321 downwards.
ACGAGGCGATCGGACGGGCCACCGTGGCGGCGTACGTGCCGTTCCTGGGCGAGGCGGGACCGCGCTCGGGCTACGCGCTGCGACTGGCCGACACGGCCTCCCGCGACCGCGACGCCGAGGTGTGGGTGGCCGAGGAGGACGGCAGGGTCCTGGGCTCGGTCACCATCTGTCCCGAGGGGTCGCCGTGGGCGCAACGGGCCGAGCCGGGCGAGGGTGAGTTCCGGATGCTGGCCGTCGACCCGACCGCTCACGGCCGTGGTGTCGGGCGGGCGCTGCTCGAGCTGACCGTCGAGCGCTTCCGGGCCGACGGCGCACGGGCGGTCGTGCTCGGCAGCCTGGAGGACATGCACGCCGCCCACCGGCTCTACGAGCGCGCCGGCTTCGCACGGGTGCCGGAGCGCGACTGGGAGCCCGAGCCGGGCGTCCAGCTGCTCTGCTTCCGCCTGCCGCTGACCACCGAGGAGCCCTGAGTGGACGCCAGCCTGACCTTCACCGTGACCGAGGCGGACACCGCGCAGGCGGTCGGCTCCGGCAGCCTGCCCGTGCTCGGCACCCCACGCCTGCTGGCCTGGCTGGAGGCCGCCACCTGCGCGGCCGTCGACCCCACGCTGCCCGACGGCTCCACGAGCGTCGGCACCCGCGTGGCGCTCGAGCACACGGGCGCCAGCCCGGTGGGCCAGGTGGTCGAGGTGAGCGCCTCGGCGTCGTACGTCGACGGCCGCCTGCACCGCTTCACCGTCGCCGCCCGCCACGTCGACGCGGGCGTCCCGGGCAAGGTCGTGGCCACCGGAGAGGTGACCCGCGTCGTGGTCGACGCCGCCAAGTTCCTGAGCCGGATTTCTCCTGCGGGTTGAAGTCTGGGAAACTGACCCTTGGCCCTCAGCGGGTCGCGACCCGATTCGAGGAGGAACCATGGGCAAGACCGGACGCAAGCGCCGCGCGCGCAAGAAGAAGGCCGCCAACCACGGCAAGCGCCCCAACGCCTGAGCGCACCGCTCGGCAGTTGCACTGAACCCCCCGCCGTTGGCCGGGGGTTCGTTGCATTTGTGAGCTGGTGCCCCGCGGGCGTTTCCCCAAGGTATGCACCTGAGCTGTCACTTCCCGGGGGTTGCACACCGAGGGAAGTGACACCTTCCCTGCATACCTTGGGGAAACGTCACCGCGAGAGGTACGGCTGCAGCGCCCCCACGGACTCGCTGGGCACCTTGACCGCGATGCCCTCGCCGAGTGCGACGAGCGTCCACCCCGCGCCGTCGCGGACCAGCTTGGCCATCACCAGGCCGGTCTCGGGTACGCCGGCGGTGATGCGGAACCGCGCGAACTCCTCCTCGTGCTCGTCGACGAGGCGCACGTAGGCGCGGTCGATCCAGGTGAGGCTGTGGCCCTGGTAGCTGCTGACGAGCAGGATGATCGTGTCGACCGGTCCGTGCACGCGCTCGAGGTCGACGGTGATGACCTCGTCGTCGCCCTCCCCCGAGCCGGTCGTGTTGTCGCCGAGGTGGACCACGGAGCCGTCGCGGGTCCGCAGGTTGTTGTAGAACGCCAGGTCGAAGAGCTGCCCACCGGCGAACTGCACCGCCGAGGCGTCCAGGTCGACGTCGGGGGCGCCGGTGCCCATGGCGCCGGCGGTCGGGATCTTGTCCCAGCCCAGGCCCACGTGCAGGCGGGTGCGCGGCCGCCCGTCGTCGGTGGTCAGCGCCAGCTCCTGGCCCTTGGTCAGCTCGATCACGTTCGGGTCCTCACGTCGGTGGTGCCTCCGAACGTACCCGTCGCGCGGCTGCGTCTAGCCTCGGCTGGTGCCTCCCCGATCCCCGCTGCCGCCACGCCACGGCCTCGGCGCCGCCTGGCTGCGGACCCCGGACCGGGAGCGCGACGGCCGCCCCGCGCCGTGGGCGACGATGGGCGACTGGCTGCGACACCGGCTCGACGGCCGCACCGACGTGGCCGGGATGCTCGCCGGCGAGCGCTTCGTGTACGACGACGCGCGCGCCGTGCGCGACGGCGACCCCTACCGGCCGCACACGTTCGTGTGGTTCCACCGCGACCTGCGCGAGGAGGCGGTGGTGCCGGGCACCCTGGACGTGCTCCACCGCGACGAGCGCATCGTGGTCGTCGACAAGCCGGCCTTCCTCTCGACCATCCCGCGCGGCCAGCACGTCCGGCAGAGCGTCGTGGTCCGGCTGCGCGACGAGCTCGGGCTGCCCGAGCTGTCGCCGCTGCACCGCCTGGACCGGATCACCTCCGGGGTGCTGCTGCTGGCCACCGAGCGGCGGTGGCGCGGCCCGTACCAGGTGATGTTCGAGCACGGCACCGTGCGCAAGACCTATCGCGCGCTCGCGCCCTGGCGCGCCGACCTGACCCTGCCGACGACCGTGCGTGACCACGTCCGCAAGACGCGCGGCGAGTGGCGGGCCGAGGTCGTGCCGGGCGCCCCGGTCAACGCGGAGACGCTGGTCGAGCTGGAGTCGCGCGACGGCGACCTCGCCGTCTACCGCCTCACGCCGCGCACCGGCCGCACCCACCAGCTGAGGCTGCACCTGCACGGCCTCGGCGTCCCGATCGTCGGCGACCCGCTCTACCCGGTCGTGCGGGAGACCTCGGTCGACGACTTCACGCGGCCGCTGCAGCTGCTCGCGGCGGAGCTCGCCTTCGTCGATCCCGTCGACGGCACGCCCCGCCGGTTCGTGAGCCGCCGACGCCTGCCGCTGACCCCGGAGCAGCCTCGGTAGGCTGCGCGGACCGAGGACAGGGGTACGACATGGTGGCGAGCCGATCGGCCCGCGAGCGCAAGGCCGCGACCGAGGCCGGCCCGCTGGCGAAGGTCCGGATCGAGGTCGACGGGCAGGACCAGTTCGTCTACAAGATCAGCTGCACCGAGTGCACCGTGCGCGGCCACATCGCGTGGTCGGCGTACCGGCCAGGCGAGGACAACGGGTTCATGGCCGCCATGGACCGGTGGACCTTCCACCTCGTCGAGCGGCACCCCGACAGCCAGGCGCCGTGCCTGACGTACCTCGACGCCGCGCAGCAGCGGCTCCAGGAGCGGCGGGAGCAGTAGCGGGATGCTGGGGCGTCACGCCTCCCCGCCGGTCGTCACCAACGGCAGGAACACCTCGTCGAGGATCTCCTCGATCACCGCATCGGGCACGGGGGCCAGCGTCATCAGCGCCTCGTGGCGATAGAGGTCGAAGGCCAGCGACCGCAGGCGTGGCGTGAGGCGGCCCCGAGGGATCTCGCCGCGCTCGACCGCGCGGTCGAGGATCACGTCGATCGCGGTCGGCCCGTCCCCCAGGATCACGGTCCGCAGGACGGTGGGGCTGGTGCCGGTCTCCTGGAAGTAGGAGCCGAGGTAGTAGGTGAGCATGGCCGCGGAGGTGACGGTGCGTCCGTTCGCCAGACGCATCGTCGCCACCAGGTCGCCGCGCAGGGACCCCGTGTCGGGCACCTCGGCCTCCTCGCGACGCAGCGCGTGCTCGACGGCGGCGCGGACCAGCTCCGCCTTGGTCGCCCACCGTCGGTAGATCACCGGTCGACTGGTCTGCGCCCGCTGCGCGACCGCGTCGATGGTCAGGGCGCCGTACCCGACGTCGCACAGCTCCTGCCAGGCCGCCTCCAGGAGGGCGGCCTCCAGGACGGCGCCGCGACGCCGACGTGCCGAGCCGTCTTCAAGATTCACTTGCGTATCTTATCGCAGGTCCCTAGTCTCTCGAAGACACATTCCTGTATCTAAAGAGAGCAGCGCCATGAGCCGTCCCCTTCCAACCGCCCCTGCCGCGGCGAGCGACGCGTCCCTGGACCCCCAGCTGAGGCGGCTCGTGCTGGCGATCATCGTCGGCGCGGTCGCGGTCATCCTCGACACCACCATCGTCAGCGTCGGGATCGAGAGCCTCGGCCGGTCGCTGGACGCACCGGTCTCCACCATCCAGTGGATCGGCTCGGTCTACCTGCTGGCGATGTTCGTGACCATCCCGCTCACCGGCTGGGCCCAGGGACGGCTCGGCAGCAAGCGCCTGTGGCTGCTCGCCCTCACGACCTTCACCGTGGGATCGGTCCTGTGCGCCCTGGCCTGGGACGCCCCCAGCCTGATCGCCTTCCGAGCCCTCCAGGGCGCCGGCGGCGGGGTGATGATGCCGCTGATGACCACGGTCCTGATGCAGGCCGCCGGGGGTCGCAGCCTCGGGAGGCTGATGGCCATGGTGAGCCTGCCGGCGGCACTGGGGCCGATCCTGGGACCGGTGCTGGGCGGCATCATCCTGGACTCGCTGTCGTGGCGCTGGCTGTTCCTGGTCAACCTCCCGCTCGGCCTGGTCGGGCTGGTCCTCGCCCTCCGGCTCTTCCCGGCCGACGAACCCGGACGGCGCGTCCCCCTCGACCACGTCGGCGCACTGCTGGTCACGCCCGGAGTGGTCGGCGTGATCTACGGGTTGACCCAGGTCGGCGAGGCCGGCGGCTTCGGAGCCTCCCGCGTCCTGGTGCCGATGCTCGCCGGTCTGGTGCTGCTGGGCGGCTTCGTGGCCTGGGCCCTGCACCGCGGCGAGCGGGCGTTGATCGACGTCAGGCTGCTGCGCCACCGCTCGGTGGCGACGTCCTCGGCCCTGCTCCTGCTGACCGGCGTCGCGCTGTACGGCGCGATGCTCCTCCTGCCGCTGTACTGGCAGCAGGTCCGCGGGGAGGACGCCCTGCACGCCGGGCTGCTCCTGGTCCCCCAAGGCATCGGCGCGCTCGCCTCCCGCAGCCTCGCAGGCAGGCTCACCGACTCGATCGGCGGCCGCTGGGTGGCCCTGGCCGGCTTCGCGGTCATCACCCTCGGCACGATCCCGTTCGCGTTCGCCGACGAGCACACCAGCACGTGGTGGCTCATGGCCACCCTGGTCGTGCGCGGCTTCGGCCTCGGCGCCGTCGTCATCCCCCTCATGACCGGCGCCTACGTCGGGCTGCAGCGCCACGAGATGCCCGACGCCAGCATCCTCACCCGCGTCGCCCAGCAGCTCGGGGGCTCCCTGGGCATCGCGGTCCTCGCCATGATCCTCGCCCACAGCGTCACCGACGCGGGTGGCGTCATCAGCGGGTTCCACGCCGCGTTCTGGTGGGCCACCGGCCTCTCCGGTCTGGCAGTCGCCCTCTCCCTCGCCCTCCCGGCGCGGGCGCCGGCGCCGGCGGCCGGGCGCTGATGTCCGGCCCCCGACCCGGGGCAGACCGTCAGGCGCCGTCGGCCGCCCGTTCCAGCGCCGCGACGTCGAGCTTGCCCATCGTGAGCATGGCCTCCATGGCCCGGCGGGCGCGCTCGGGGTCGGGGTCGTCGAGCAGCTCCTCGAGCCGGTGCGGCGTGATCTGCCAGGACACGCCGAAGCGGTCCTTGAGCCACCCGCACGGGCCGGGCTCGCCGCCGTCGGCCGTGAGCGCCTCCCACAGGCGGTCTACCTCGTCCTGGTCGGCGCAGTCGATGACGAAGGACACCGCCTCGTTGAACACGAAGCCAGGACCGCCGTTCAGCCCCTGGACGCGTTGACCGGCGATGGTGAAGTCGACGGTGAGCACCATGCCGGCGGGACCGGAGGGAGTCTCGGCCGGTGAGCGCCAGACCTTGTCGACGTGGCTGTCCGGCAGCAGGCCCGCGTAGAAGGTGGCCGCCTCCTCGGCGACGCCGTCGAACCACAGGCAGGGGAAGAACGCGCTCATCGCAGACTCCTCGGGTCGAGGCCGCGGCGGATCCGCGGTCGCTTCCTGGTGAGACCACCATCGCCGCGCTTTCTCAGCGGTCCGCCGAGGCGCGCCGACGGAACGACGCTAGGGCAGCAGCGTCGCGAGGGCCGCGAGGTCGCCCGCGACGTGGTCGAAGCGCCGCGCGAACGCCGCCATCTCCGCGGCCGTGCTGTGCGAGCGGTCGACGTAGGCCGTCCGGAAGCCGTGCCGCGCCGCGGCGTCGAGGTCCCAGGGGTGCGCCGCGACGAAGACGCACTCCCCCACGTCCAGCTGGAGGGTGCGGACGACGTGCTCGTACATCCGGGCATCGGGCTTGTAGGCGCCGACGGTCTCCCCCGACACCAGGGTGGTCCAGCGCAGCCCGGCGGACCGCGACATCGCGTGGGCCTGCGCGGTGCCGGCGTTGGTGAGGGCCACGAGCGCGTACGAGCCCGCGAGCCGGTCGAGCGTGTCGACCACCTCGGGGAACGGCTCCAGGTGGCGACCGGCCCCGGCCAGGCGGTCGACCTCGGCCTCGGTCAGCCGCTCGCCCCGCTCGGCCGCCACGGCGAGGACCGCCTCGGCGCTGACCGTCTCGGCGACGGCGTAGGGACGTCGTCCCTCCCGCATCGCGCGCGTGGCCTCCTGCGAGAGCTCCTCCCAGCGGGCCACGAAGCCCTCGGCCCCGTCGCCGACGACCTCTCGGGCGGCAGCGAGCCGGCCGGCGTCCTCGTCGAGCAGGGTGCCGAGGACGTCGAAGACCAGGGTGGTCGTGCTCATGGCGCGGTCACGCGGGGCACGTACGGGCGGCCGGAGCTCAGCGCTCGGTGATCTGGACCTGGACCTCGCGCAGCCGGAAGAGCACGCGCTCGCGCAGCTCGAGCGGCGCGGTCTCCGAGCAGGACCGGGCGACGACGGACTTGACCGTGCGCTGCAGGTCGTACTTGACCAGGCAGGGGTTGCACGTGTCGAGGTGCTCGCGCACGGCCGAGCAGTCGGCCTCGTCGAGCTCGTTGTCGATGAAGTAGACGATCCGCTCGAGGTAGTCGGCACACTGCTCGCGCGACATCTCGTCGGGGTGCTGGTGCTCGCTCATGACTGGCCTCCGTCGTGGCCGACCCGGAGCAGGTCGTTGGTGCGGACGTAGTCGGACAGCATGTCGCGCAGCTGGCGACGGCCGCGGTGGAGCCGCGACATCACGGTCCCGATGGGGGTGTCCATGATCTCGGCGATCTCCTTGTAGGCGAAGCCCTCGACGTCGGCGAGGTAGACCGCGAGGCGGAACTCCTCGGGGAGCCGCTGGAGGGCGTCCTTGACCTGCGAGTCGGGCAGGTGCTCGAGTGCCTCCATCTCGGCGGACTTCAGCCCGCTCGAGCTGTGGGACTCCGCGCGGGCGAGCTGCCAGTCCTCGACGTCCTCGGACATCGACTGCTGCGGCTGGCGCTGCTTCTTGCGGTAGGTGTTGATGAAGGTGTTCGTCAGGATCCGGTAGAGCCACGCCTTGAGGTTGGTGCCCGGGCGGAACTGGTGGAAGGACGAGTAGGCCTTGGCGAACGTCTCCTGGACCAGGTCCTCGGCGTCGGCCGGGTTGCGCGTCATGCGCATGGCCGCGGAGTACAGCTGGTCGAGGAACGGCAGCGCGTCGCGCTCGAAGCGCACGGTGCGGTCGCCCTCGGTCTCGGTGGCGACGTCGATGTCGGCGTCGGCCGGGCCGGTGGCCTCGGGGTCGTTGAGGTCGACGTCAGCGTCGACGGGAGTGTCAGTCATCGTCCCCCAGCCTAGCCGGGGGTCCGCCGGGACCGTTCGTTCGAGTAGCGCCATCACGCAAGGCATAACCGCTCATCGCCGCGCGTCATTCCCGGTGATCTCGCGCACGACCCACTCCAGGGTCGCCTCGACCACGATCTCCATCGCCTCGTCCTGGGTGACCGAGCCGCGCGCGGGGACCTTGAGACCGTGGTCGGCGCCGGGCACGACGCACAGGTCGGTGGCGCCCGGAAACTCGTCGGGACGCCCCATGGCGTCGTTCTCCCCCTGGATCACCAGCGTCGGGAGCCGTACGGCGGTCAGCTCGTCGAGGCGGGACTTCTCGGGCCTCCCCGGCGGGTGGAGTGGGAAGGACAGCGCCAGGCACCCCGCCGCGCCCAGCGCCTGGGCCGACCGGGCCGCGGCCCGCGCGCCGGCGGACCGCCCGCCCAGCACCAGCGGTGTGCGGACCCGCATCGCGTCGGCGGCCGCGCGCAGGGCGGCGTCCAGCGTGGCCGGCGGCGTGGCGATCTTGCGGCCCGCGCGACGCCAGGGCTGCTCGAAGCGCACGACGGTGATCCCGTGGCGCGGCAGGTGCCGGGCCAGCGCCTCGAGGTCGCGGGACTCGATGCCGCCGCCGGCGCCGTGGCCGAGCAGCAGGGTGGCCCGCGGGGAGCGGGCCCGGCTCGTGACCAGGCGCCCCTCGCCGTGCGGGGTGTCGACGAGCCGGTCGGTGCTCACTCCAGGACCTCGTCGAGCGGCAGGGGCTCGAGGAGCTCGGGACCGTTGTTGCGCACGTGGGAGACCAGCGTCGACACCGGGAACGCCTCGAGCCGGCCGGGAGCGGCCGGCTCCAGCAGGTCGAGCAGCGACTCCTGCGCCGCCGTGGGGTCGAGCCAGGCCGCCCAGCGGTCGGGCTCGACCATCATCGGCATCCGGTCGTGGATGTGGCCGAGCGAGTCCTCGGCCTGGGTGGTGATGACGGTGCAGGTCCAGCGGAAGCGCTCGGGGTCGTCGTCGTCGCGGGTCGGGTCGCGCCAGATCTCGTAGAGCCCCGCCATCGCGAGCGTGCCGCCGTCCTGGGGACGGATGAAGAACGGCTGCTTGCGCGGCTTGCCCTTGGCGGTCAGCTGGGAGGTGGGGTACCACTCGAAGTAGCCGTCGGCCGGCAGCAGGCAGCGGCGCTTGGCGAAGGCCCGCTTGTAGGCCGGCTTCTCGGCCACCGTCTCCATGCGGGCGTTGATCATCCGGTTGCCGATGGCGGGGTCCTTGGCCCACGACGGCACCAGGCCCCACTTGAGCACCCGCAGCTGGCGCTCGGGCCGCTCCTCCCTCTCCTTCGAGGGCGGCCTCTCGACGACGGCGTACACCTCCTTGGTGGGGGCGACGTTGTAGTCGGGCGCCAGGACCTTGTCGATCCGGCTCTCGACGACCTCGAACTCCTCGATGAGGTCCTCGGGCTTGCGACTGGAGGCATAGCGGCCGCACATGGCAGCAATCTAGCCCTCGGAGCCGCTCGGGAGCGGCCGTCGGCGGTGGCGTACGTCGGTTCCGCGAACGTCTCACCCCCTGAGGTGGGTGTGGCGCCACCCGGGTCGGGTAGGAATAAGGGCATGACCGTCAGCCGACTCCTCGCCCGTCCCATGCTCGCCTCCATGTTCGTCGTCGGAGGTGTCAACGCCCTGCGCAACGCGCCCGCCCTCGCGGCCAAGGCCCAGCCGGTCACCGACAGGCTGGTGCCCCAGGTCAAGAAGGCCACGGGTCTGCCGATCCCGGAGGACCCGACCACGCTGGTCCGCATCAACGCCGCCGCCCAGCTCCTCGCCGGCGCCGCCCTCGCCACGGGTCGCGTCCCGCGGCTGTCCGCCTTCGTGCTCGCGGCCTCGCTGCTGCCGACCACGGCGGCCGGACACCGCTTCTGGGAGGCCGACGACGCCCAGACCAAGACCCAGCAGCAGCTGCACTTCTTCAAGAACGTCTCGATGCTCGGCGGCCTGCTCATCGCCGCCGGCGACACCGACGGCAAGCCCGGCGTCGCCTGGCGTGCGCGTCGCGCGGCCGGCGACGCGAAGCGGGAGGCCAAGCACCTCGCCAAGTCGGCCCGGCGCGAGGCCAAGCTGGCCAAGGCGCAGCTGACCTGAGCCGCGGGCGTACGCCCTAGAGTTCCGCCTGTGACCGTCGACCCGTGGCCCGCCCCTCGCGCCCATGACCCTGTCGACGTGGTGGTGTCGCTGCCCGGCAGCAAGTCGCTGACCAACCGCGCGCTCGTGCTCGCCGCGATCTCCGACGGCCCGTCCGTCGTACGGCGTGCGCTGCGCTCGCGCGACACCTCGCTGATGGCGGCGGCGCTGTCGTCGCTGGGAGCGAGCGTCGACACGAGCGGCGAGGACTGGCGGGTCACGCCCGGCGTGCTCGCCGGCGACGCGGAGGTCGACTGCGGCCTGGCCGGCACCGTGATGCGCTTCGTGCCGCCCGTGGCCGGGCTGTCGACCGGGACGGTGGCCTTCGACGGCGACCCCCACATGCGTCAGCGCCCGGTGGGCCAGGTCCTGGGCGCGCTCGCGTCCCTCGGCATCCGCGTCGAGGACGAGGGCCGCGGCTCGCTGCCCTTCCGCGTGCACGGCACCGGCCACGTCCGCGGGGGCACCGTCGTGGTCGACGCGTCGGGGTCCTCGCAGTTCGTCTCCGCCCTGCTCCTCGCCGGCGCCCGCTACGAGCACGGCGTCGACGTGCGCCACGACGGCAAGCCGGTGCCCTCGCTCCCCCACATCGACATGACCGTGGCGATGCTGCGCGAGCACGACGTGGCCGTCGACGACGCCGACGCCAACCGCTGGTCGGTGGCCCCGGGCCCCGTGCAGGCGCTCGACCACCTCATCGAGCCCGACCTGTCCAACGCCGCGCCGTTCCTGGCGCTCGCCGCCCTGTCCGGCGGGTCCGTGACCGTGCGCGACTGGCCCCGCGCGACCACCCAGGCCGGCGACGCCCTGCGCGAGATCCTGACCCTGATGGGCTGCGAGGTCGGCTTCGTCGAGGAGGGGCTGCGCGTGCGCGGACCCGAGCGTCTCCAGGGCATCGACCACGACCTGCACGACGTCGGCGAGCTGGCGCCGGCGGTCGCCGCGCTCTGCGCGCTCGCCGAGACGCCCTCCCACCTGCGCGGCATCGCCCACATCCGGGGCCACGAGACCGACCGGCTCGCCGCCCTCGCCACCGAGCTGGGCGCGCTCGGCGCCGACGTCACCGAGCACGCCGACGGACTCTCGATCCGTCCCGCCCCGCTCCACGGCGGCGTCTTCCACACCTACGCCGACCACCGCATGGCGCACGCCGGCGTGATCGTGGCGGCGGCCGTCGACGGCGTGCTCGTGGAGGACGTCGACACGACGGCCAAGACCTTCCCCGACTTCGCACGGTTCTGGGCCTCCCTGCTGTGACCAACCGCTACTCCGTCGAGGACCAGGAGCACTACGAGCGGCCGCGCCGCCGCACCCGGCCGCGCACGAAGGACCGCCCCACCTACGACGACGCCGTCGAGGGGGTCGTCGTCACCGTCGACCGCGGGCGCTACACGCTGCTGGTCGACGGTCGGAAGGTCATGGCGATGCAGGCCCGGGCCCTGGGGCGCAAGAGCGTCGTGGTCGGCGACCGGGTGCGCGTCGTCGGCGACGTGTCCGGCGACGACGGGGCGCTCTCACGCATCGTCGAGGTCACCGAGCGGCTCACCACGCTGCGTCGCACTGCCGACGACGACGACCCCGTGGAGCGGATCATCGTCGCCAACGCCGAGCAGCTGGTGGTCGTCACCGCGCTCGCCGACCCCGAGCCGCAGCCCCGGCTGATCGACCGGGCCCTCGTGGCGGCGTACGACGCGGGGATGCAGCCGCTGCTGTGCCTCACCAAGGCCGACCTCGCCGACCCCGAGACGCTCCTGCGCACCTACCGCTCCCTGGGCGTGCCCTGGGTGGTGACCAGCCGCGGCGGCGACCTGACCGCCGTACGGGAGAGGCTGCGGGACCGCACCAGCGTGCTCGTCGGCTCCAGCGGCGTGGGCAAGTCGACCCTGGTCAACGCGCTGGTCCCCGAGGCGCACCGCGACGTGGGGATCGTCAACGCCGTCACGGGACGGGGGCGCCACACCTCCACCTCGGCCTACATGCTGCCGCTGCCCGACGACGAGGGCTGGATCATCGACACCCCCGGGATCCGGTCGTTCGGGCTGGCCCACGTGCGGCCCGAGAACCTCATCGAGGCGTTCCCCGACCTCGACGAGATGACCGAGGACTGCCCCCGCGGCTGCACGCACGGCGAGGACGAGCCGGAGTGCGGCCTCGACGTGGCCGTCACCGAGGGCCTGGCCGACCCCGAGCGGGTCGAGTCGTTCCGGCGCCTGCTCGCGGCGCGGAGCGTGCCGGACTACTGACGTTTCACCAAGGTATGCAGCCGAAGCCGCACTTCCTGTGCGAGGCACACCGAGGGAAGTGACACGCGAGCGACATACCTTGGGGAAACGCCGCCGGTCAGCCCTCGATGCCGTACCAGGCGATCTGCGCGCCGGCGTCGCCGGTGAGGTAGACGTAGACGAGGGTGACCACGCCGGAGACGGCGACCAGGCCGCTCATCACCAGGCGGACCGGGCCGGTGCGGGTGTGCCACCAGGCGGCCAGGAACGACAGCAGGGCGAACGCCGTCACGGAGATGCGCAGGACGCCGGCGCGCTCCTCGTGGGTCTCCACGAGCGCCGCGAGCGGACCGCCGTACGTGTTGGCCTCCTCGAGGTCCTCCCCCGAGAAGTAGGCCACCCAGATCGCGACGAAGGCGATCGCCACCGTGGCCACCAACGGCCACCTCAGCCGGTCGCGCCAACGCGGCACGAGGGCGTAGAGCACGCCTGCCAGCGCCGACAGGGGCCCGAAGATGACGGCCGCGTGGACGACGAGCGCGTGCAGAGGCAGTCCGTTGAACTCCATAGATGAACGCTAAACCACTTTGCTGAAAGTAGCCTGTGCGTGTGGCGACCGATTTCACCGACGACCTCCGTCTCGCTCACGTGCTCGCCGACGACGCCGACTCGCTCACGACCTCGCGTTTCAAGTCGCTCGACCTGCACGTGATGAGCAAGCCCGACCTGACCCCCGTGACCGACGCGGACCAGGCCGTCGAGGACGGGATCCGGCGCACCCTGTCGCGGGTCCGCTCCCGCGACGCGATCACCGGTGAGGAGACCGGGTCCACCGGGCACAGCCAGCGCCGCTGGATCGTCGACCCCATCGACGGCACCAAGAACTTCGTCCGCGGCGTCCCCGTCTGGGCCACGCTCATCTCGCTCGTCGTCGAGGAGGAGGTCGTGCTCGGGGTGGTCTCCGCGCCGATGCTCCAGCGCCGCTGGTGGGCCTCGGTCGGCAACGGCGCCTGGACCGGGCGCTCGCTGCTCAAGGCCACGCAGTGCCAGGTCTCCGACGTACGCCGCCTGGAGGACGCCTCGCTGTCCTACGCCTCGCTCCACGGCTGGGACGAGCGCGAGCGCCTCGACGACTTCCTCTCCCTGATGCGGCGCTGCTGGCGCACGCGCGCCTACGGCGACTTCTGGTCCTACATGCTCATCGCCGAGGGCGCCATCGACCTGGCCGCCGAGCCCGAGCTGGAGGTCTACGACATGGCCGCCCTCGACATCATCGTGCGCGAGGCCGGCGGGCGGTTCACCTCCCTCGACGGCACCGACGGGCCCTGGGGCGGCAACGCGCTGGCCTCCAACGGCCACCTGCACGAGGCGGCGCTGTCGTTCCTGGGCTCGCTGCCCGACCACAGCGACGACCCCGAGTGGCGCACGCCCGGATCGGCGTCGGTCTCGGACATCTCCGCCCACCGACGCCCCGACGGCCCGCCCCGCGACTGAGCCCCGGCCGGCACCCTGGTCAGCAGGTCGCGGCGGCAGTAACGTCCGCCACATGCATATCGGCGAGATCCTCCAGGCCAAGGCCTCCACCGAGGTCATCACCATCAAGCCGGACGCGGGTGTCCGCGAGCTGCTGGCGCTGCTCGCCGAGCACAACATCGGTGCGGTGATCGTCAGCGGCGACGGCACGAGCCTCGACGGCATCGTCAGCGAGCGCGACGTCGTGCGCCACCTGCACAGCGACGGCACCGTGATCAACAACGACGTGGGCTCGATCATGACCGGCGACGTCGAGACCTGCGCGCCCGACGACGACCTCGACGGCGTCATGCAGACGATGACCGAGCGCCGCTTCCGCCACATCCCCGTCTGCTCGGAGGGGACGCTGGTCGGCATCATCAGCATCGGCGACGTCGTCAAGCACAAGATCGGGCAGCTGACCTTCGAGCGCGACCAGCTCGACAGCTACGTCCACCAGACCTGAGCCGGCCTGTCGGCGGCGCGGCCCGTGCGGGCTAGGCTGGTCGGCATGGACAAGCCTGAGATCGACTTCTTCGACCCCGAGCCCCCGACCGACCTCGTCGTCACGGACGTGACCACGGGCGAGGGTGCCGAGGCCACCGCCGGCAGCACCGTGTCGGTGCACTACGTCGGGGTCGCGCACTCCACCGGTGAGGAGTTCGACGCCTCCTACAACCGCGGCGAGCCGCTGCAGTTCCGTCTCGGCGTCGGTCAGGTCATCTCCGGATGGGACACCGGCGTGCAGGGCATGAAGGTCGGCGGCCGCCGCCAGCTCGTCATCCCGCCGCACCTCGGCTACGGCGACCGCGGCGCCGGCGGTGCCATCAAGCCGGGCGAGACCCTGATCTTCGTGGTGGACCTGCTCGAGGTCCGCTAGCCCCCCGCTCACCTTCTCCTGCGGAACGACCCCGGCCACCCGTGGTGGCCGGGGTCGTCCTGTATCGGCGGGGTCGCGCCCGGTCGTGTGCCGCAGCGTGCGCCGTGGCGCAGGCTCCGGCACACGACCGTGGGGCCGTGACCGACGAGGAGGCCGCCACCGTGGAGTCGCTCGTGGGTCGGCTCACCGACCTGCTGCCCGACGAGCCCCCCTCCCGCGTGCACGGCGACCTGTGGAACGGCAACGTCCTGTGGGGCCAGGACGGGCAGGTGTGGGTGATCGACCCGGCGGCGTACGGCGGTCACCGCGAGGTCGACCTCGCGATGCTGGCGATGTTCGGCCCGCCCCACCTGCCCCGGGTGCTCGACGCCTACGACGAGGCCGCGCCGCTGGCCGACGACTGGGAGGACCGGCTCGGCCTGCACCAGGTCTTCCCCCTGCTCGTCCACGCCTGCCTCTTCGGCGGCGGCTACGGCGCCCGCGCCGCCGAGACGGCGTCCCGCTACCTCTGAGCACCGCCTCTCGCCGTCCCGGCGGCGGGAGGTTCTGGGCCTTTCCTGTCGCTTCTGGGGCGGAATTTCGGCCCAGAACGTCAGGTTTTTCAGCATCTGCTGAAACCCCTGCAGCGCTCAGCCGCGCAGGCTGGGGGGGCTACCAGGGCAGGTTGTCGGTCGCCTCGCCGTGGGCGACGCGCGCGCTCTGGCCGGCGAGGGTGACCACGTCGCCCTGGGCCAGCTGCCGGCCGCGGCGGGTCTCGACCTCGTCGTTGACGCGGACCGTGCCCGAGGCGATGAGGGGCTTGGCCTCGGCGCCGCTCTCGACGAGGTTGGCGAGCTTGAGGAACTGGCCGAGCCGGATCGACTCGTCGGTGATGGGGACGTCCTGGGGCTCGCTCATGGTGCTCAGTGAACCAGGACCGAGACCGTGTGGATCAGCACCCCGACCAGACCGCCGACGATCGTGCCGTTGATGCGGATGAACTGCAGGTCGCGCCCGACGTGCAGCTCGATGCGGCGCGCGGCCTCCTTGCCGTCCCAGCGCTCGATCGTGTACGTGATGACCGCGGTGACCTCCTCGCCGTAGCGCGAGACGGCGAAGACCGCGAGGTCGCTGGCCCGGGCGTCGATCCGCGCGCGCAGGGAGGCGTCGGTCGAGAGCCGCTCGCCCAGCCCCGAGAGCTCCTGCAACAGCCAGCGGCGTACGGCGCCCTGCGGGTCCTCGAGCGAGCCGGTCAGCACCCGGCGCAGCGCGTCCCACAGCGAGATGCTCGAGCCGAGCACCGACGGGTGCTCCAGCAGGCGGTTCTTGAGCCGCTCGGTCCGGTCCTGGGTGTCGGGGTCCTGGAGCAGGTCACCGGCCAGCTGACGCAGCATCGAGTCGAGAGCCTGTCGCGCGCGGTGGTCGGGGTCGGTGCGGATGTCGCCGACCCAGCGCACCATCTCCAGGTGGATGCGCGAGCTCACCCTCTCGTTGACCCGCTCGGGCGCCCACCACGGCGCCCGCTCGAGGAGGACGTCCTGCACGGTGTCGGGGTTGGCCTCCAGCCAGTGGTGGAGCTCCTCCAGCGCCAGGTCCACGAGACCGTGGTGCAGGTCGTCGTTGAGCGCCTCGGTGAGCAGTCCGCCCAGCAGCGGCGAGATCGGCTCCTCACGGAAGCGCGGGACCAGCACCTCGTGCACCAGGGCCTCGACGTGCTCGTCGCGCACCTGCGCCAGCGCCAGGCGGGCCAGCTCCGCGACCTCGTCCACGACCCGCTGTGAGTTGGCAGGGTCAGCGAGCCAGACACCGGCGCGCTCCGCGACCCGGGCCGAGGCGATGCGCTCGCGGATGATGTCCTCCTGGAGGAAGTTCTCCCCCACGAACTCCTCCAGGCCCTTGCCGAGGTCGTCCTTGCGCTTGGGGATCAGCGCGGTGTGCGGGATGGGCAGCCCCAGCGGGTGCTTGAACAGCGCGGTCACGGCGAACCAGTCGGCGATCGCGCCCACCATCGACGCCTCCGCCCCGGCGTTGACGAACCCCAGCCAGCCGTCCTCGTCGAGCGTCAGGACGTAGACGGCGGCGGCGAACAGCAGCAGCGAGACCGCGACCGTCCGCATGCGTCGCAGCGCGCTGCGACGCAGCGCGTCGGCGGCGGGGTCGCCGACGGCGAGGGCGGGGGCGGCGGGAGTGCTCATCGACACCATCCTCACCCACACCCCGGGTCCGCGGCGGACGCGCCCCCGCGTGCCAGAATCGCGCCCATGTCCTCCCCGGCACCGCGCACGGTCATCACCTTCGGCACCTTCGACGTCTTCCACGTCGGGCACCTCAAGGTGATCGAGCGCGCCGCCGCCCTGGGCGACCGGCTCGTGGTCGGGGTCTCCGCCGACGAGCTCAACCTGCGCAAGAAGGGCCGCGAGCCCGTCTTCAGCGAGGGCGAGCGCCTGGCCATCGTGGCCGCGCTCAAGCCGGTCGACGAGGTGTTCGTGGAGGAGAGCCTCGAGCTCAAGCGCCACTACATCGAGCAGTACGCCGCCGACGTCCTCGTGATGGGCGACGACTGGGCCGGCAAGTTCGACGAGTTCGGGGACATCTGCGAGGTCGTCTACCTCTCCCGCACCCCCGCGATCTCCACCACCGCCCTCATCGAGAAGATCTCGGGCGGCAGCTGAGTGGTTTCGGTCCCCGGCGCGCCGGGGATGCTCGGACAGACCCGTGCCGTCCTCCCCCCGGCGCGGGACATCTCGAATGAAGGAACACCGATGCGCCGCTCCCTCGCCGCCGTCCTGGTCGCCCTCGCCACCACCGTCACGGCCCTGCCCGCGCTCGCCCCGACGGCCGACGCCTCGGCCCCGGCCGCGATCCCCCGCACCACCCCCGGGCAGGACGACCCGGCCCACGACGCGCTGCAGCGCGCCGTGCGCGCCTTCGCCCCCGCCCAGCGCGAGAAGGCGGCGACGGCCCGCCCCGACGCCACCTTGGCCCTGCGCGACCTCTTCGACGCACGCGGGCGTCTCTCGGACGACGACCAGCGGCAGGCCGACCGCCTGCTCGCCCGGCCCACCGACGGGGCCGCCGACCCGTACCAGAACGGCTACTCCGTCCCGGCCACGCGCAAGTGCGCGCGCAAGGTGTGCCTGCACTGGGTGACCTCCACCGCCGATGCACCTCCGAGCACCGCCTGGGCGATGAAGTCGCTGGGCATGATGAGCAAGGTCTGGAAGTACGAGGTCGGCCGACTCGGCTACCGCAAGCCGCCCGCCGACCGCCGGCACCCGAGCGGGCCGAAGTTCGACGTCTACCTCAAGGAGCTCGGCAACCAGTTCATCTACGGCTACTGCGCCCCCGAGTACGTCGTCCCGGGCACGCGTCGCGTCGCCTCGGGCTTCTGCGTGCTGGACAACGACTTCGCCCAGGCGCAGTTCGGTGCGCCGCCCCTGACGAGCCTGCGCGTGACCGCGGCGCACGAGTTCTTCCACGCCATCCAGTTCGGCTACGACTTCCGTGAGGACACCTGGCTGATGGAGTCGACGGCCACGTGGATGGAGGAGCAGTTCGCCGACTCGGCCAACGACAACCGGCGCTACCTGCCCTACGGCCAGGTCGCGCAGCCCCAGGTGTCGCTGGACCTGTCCCAGCCCAACAGTTCCGCGCAGTACGGCAACTGGGCGTTCTGGGAGTACCTCAGCCGACGTCACGGCAGGTCGGTGGTGCAGAAGGTCTGGAAGCAGGCGGGCGCCTACCGCGGGGCCGGACGGCGCGACTCCACGCCGGCTCTCCGGGCGGTCCTGCGCAAGCGGGGCGGCTTCGAGAAGGTCTTCACCGCCTACGCCGCCGCCAACGCCATCGCGGCGCGCGCCTACCCCGAGGGCAAGGCCTGGCCGGCCGCCCGCGCGGCCGCCAAGCTCACCCTCGGCCGCAGCGCCCGCCGGGCCGTCGTCCGGACCCGCGTCGACCACATGGCCGCCAAGCACGTAGTCTTCCGCCCCGACACCTCCCTCAAGGGCAGGAAGTGGCGCCTCCGGGTCGCGATCACGGCTCCTCGCCGGGCCGTCGGCGGCCGCGCCTACCTCATCGTCAAGACCGCCCGAGGCAAGTGGGTCAAGCGTCCGGTCGCCCTCAACCGCAGGGGCCGCGGCGTCACGTCGTTCTCCTTCTCGCGGCGCACCGCCCGCAGCGCCGTCCTGACCCTGGTCAACACCAGCACCCGCTTCCGCTGCCACCAGAACCAGCCCTTCACCTGCGCGGGCACCCCGCGCGCGGACAACCGGCTGTTCACCGTCAAGGCCACCGTCCGGCGCTGAGGCTGTCCGGTCCCACGGGCGAGCCGCTGCATAAAACATTAAGTACAGTGGGTTACTCTTCTTTTCTCAGCACCACCGAGTGGAGGAGAGCCAGCCATGGCCGCAAGCGAGCTGACCATCACCGCCGTGCCGGCGGAGCAGGCGATCGACATCGCCACGGCGGCGGGCCGGCTGACGCTGGCCGACCTCCCCGACCGTGACCTGGACCCCGACGAGCTGGCCCAGCTCGCCGCGAGCATCGCCGCCGACCCGGCCGCCTGGGACCACCACGTCGGCTTCGACGACGACGACCGCGTCTACGCCTCGGTGCACCGTGACGCCCACGTCGACGTGTGGCTGCTGTGCTGGACCCCGGAGAACGACACGGGCTGGCACGACCACGACTCCTCCTCGGGCGCGGTCGCGGTCGTGGCCGGCGAGCTCGCGGAGAACAACCTGACGCTCGCCACCGGTGGCGTCGAGACCCGGATCCCCGCCGGCAAGGTGTTCTCCTTCGGCCCCGACCACATCCACCGGCTCAACGGCGCCGAGCGGGGCTCGATCTCGGTGCACGTCTACAGCCCGCCGCTGTGGCGGATGGGCCAGTACGCCGTCGGCGACAACGGCGTCCTGCGCCGCGTCTCGATGTCCTACGCCGAGGAGCTGCGCCCGATCGAGTGACGGGCCGAGTCCGGCTCGCGAACGTCCGAGCGGCGCTCGGCCAGCCACCAGCCGGCCGCGAGGGCCCCGTCGGCGAGGGTGTGCAGGACTCGCGCCAGCAGGGCGAGCGCGGTGGCCTCCGCCACCCCGGTGGTCGGCGCGAGGAGCAGCACGAACAGGCCCTCGCGCGCCCCGAGGCCGGCCGGTGCCACCACCAGCACCACGCCGGCGGCGTACGCCACCGCGAAGGCGCCGCCGTACGCCGCGAGGTCGTCCCACGGGACGCCCGGCGCCAGCAGGACCAACGCCGCCGAGTAGCAGCCCCACGCGAGCGTCATGAGCGACAGAGCGGCGGCGGTGTCGCCGACCCCGACCCGCACCGGCGCCCCGGCGACCCGTCGGGCCGCCTGCCCGACCACGGGGGGCAGCAGTCCGAGGACCCCGACGACCAGCGCTGCGGCGCTCACCCAGACCGGCCACGGTGGGTCCAGCTCGCCCAGCAGCAGCACCCCCGCACCGAGCAGCACGGCGGTCGCCAGGTGGTAGCCCAGGAAGAGCAGCCCCGCGGTCACCGTCGCCCGGGCAGGGACCGCCCAGCGACGCGCGAGCTGCGCCTGGGCGCCGATCGACCACACCGAGCCCGGGATGTACTTGCCGAGCTGGCCCACGAAGAACGTCGCCATCCCCGGGCTCACGGGCATCTCGGCCCCGACAGAAGCCAGCAGGCGCCGCCACAGGAGTCCGGTCGCGCTGAGCCCTGACAGGACCAGCGCGAACGCGGCCACGGCACCGGGCGCCCAGGTCCTGGCCAGCGCCGCTCCGAGCTCGTCGAACCGTCCCCGCAGCCCCAGCCACGCGAAGGCGACCACGGCGAGCAGGAAGAGGACCCGCAGGACCCACAGCAGCGCGTCGCGCCGCAGGGGCCGGCCCGCCGGGTCAGTCACGGCGGCGCACCAGCGCCGTCCGGGTGGGATACGGCAGGGCCGGCGTCAGGCCGCGCGTCCACTCGACGTCCACCGGCACCGGCGAGGCCGCGATCGCGGCGCGGTAGCGCTCCCGGTCGACGTTGTCGAAGACCAGCATGCCGCCGGGCGCCAGCCGCACGACGGCCCGCGTGAAGCACGCCTCCCGGGCCCTCCCGTCGACCACCACGAGGTCGAAGGGGCCGTCGAGGTCGTCGAGCGCGGCGACGTACTCCGCGAAGTCCAGGCCCTCGAAGCCCGGCTTGCCCGACAGCGCCTGGCCCGCGGCACCGGTGGCGGGCACGGGTGCCACGACCCGCACGGACGCGTTGGCCGGCAGCACCGGCCGCACGATCTCGGCCCAGGACGCGTCGTGCTCCACCGACGTGACCGAGCCGGCCCGGCGCGACAGCCAGGCGGTCGAGGCCCCGGAGCCCCACTCGACGACCCGTGCCTCCGGTCGTGCGGCGAGGAACGTCTCGACCCGGTCGGACGCCGCGAACGTCCACCACGGCACGTCGTGGCGCAGCAGGTCCTCCAGGTCGTAGATGGACAGCAGCGAGCGCAGCCACAGCCCGGCCCGCGAGCGGGCCGCCCACCGGTCCAGGAGCCGCAGCAGCCCGATCGCGCCGAGCGCCCGGCGCAGCGCGCGCACCCCGGCGACGTACGCCGTCTTCCGATCCGCCGTCATGGTCGTCCCTCCGTAGCAGGTGTCGAGCCGGGTGCGGCCAGCGACAGCGCGCTCATCCGCAGACCGAGGACGCCGCCCGAGCGGCGGGTGAGCGTGACCCAGACCGGGTCCGTTCCTGGCGGGACCGGGAGCTCCAGGGCTCCGGAGGCGCCACGCGCCACCGGCACCTCCCGGCCCTCCACCGTGGCCACGAGGTCCGGAGGTCCCTCACCGGTGACGACCAGCACGCAGCCGCTGCGCGCACACGGGGAGGCGGGGCGGAGAAGCAGCTCGGCGACGGGCGTGGTGGCCGTCAGCTCCGCGTCCCCGGGCCACTGCTGCCACCCGTCCAGCGCGTGGCGCCACAGGTCGCCGGCGGCTCCCGTCCCGAAGACGGGGTCGTCGACCCGCGCTCCCGTCGAGGTGAGGAGCGGGACCTCCACGGCACAACGACCCAGCGTGCTCACGACGACCTCGAGGCCGTGCCGCCGACGGCGGACGTCTCCCAGGCGGGTGCAGTCCCCGGGCAGCGGGCCGAGGAACACCGCGTCGAACTCGGTCACCGGCAACGCCCGCGTGACGGGCAGGCCGTCGGGGGCGAGGGGCCCGTTGACCTCCTCGCGGCAGTCGAGGCTGCGGCTCGTCGAGAAGGCCTCCCCCGCGTTGGCGAAGGGCAGGGCCCGGCCCGAGGCCGGGTCCGTCGTCGCCTTGCACAGCAGCTGCCGGTCCAGCGGCGCCGCCTCGAGGAGCTCGGGCAGGCTGACCCGCCAGTAGTCGCCACCGGGGCGCGCGTCAGGGGACGATCCCGGGCCGGCGAGCAGGTCGGCGGCGAGGTTGACGTACGTCGTCTGGTAGGGCTGCAGGGTCACCTGGTCGACCGTCGGGAGCACCAACGCGGCGGCCGCGACCACCGCCGCCGGGCCCCGCAGCCGCACCCTCGGACGGCCGGTCCACCAGGCCATGCCGCACGCCGTCAGGACGGCGAGCGCCGGGATGGCGAAGAGCAGCTGCCGGAGGCCGTGGTAGAGGTCGGACCCCATGACGACGGCGGCGACGGGCAGCGCGAGCGCCTGAGCGCCCACGAGCGCGACCCGCACCGCCGGCACCCGGTCGTGACGGCGTGCGGCCCAGACGACGCCCGCCGCCGCGACCGCGCCCGTCACGGCGAACACCAGCAGCAGGGTCGGCATCTCCAGCGCCAGGTGCCGGGGGACGTACCAGCGGTCCGACTTCGCGCCGCCCAGGAAGCTGGAGGAGGCCTCGCTGGTGCGGGGCAGGGCGCGCAGCGGGTGGCCGAACAGTCGGGGGTAGACGGCGACGAGCGCCAGCGCCGCGACCGTGCACGCCACGACGAGCTCGACCTCGGCGAGCAGCACGGCGCGTCGGGTGGCGCCGGTGAGCAGCAGCCCCCCGGCGGCCAGGGCGAGCACGACCAGCACTCCCGGCCACATCCCGGGCCGGGTGCCGAGCGTCAGGACGAGCCCGGCGACCACGCAGCCCGCTCGCGCCAGCCGCAGCAGCGCCCCTGGCGACCGCGACCCCACGGACAGGAGCAGGCCGAGGGTCAGGACGGTGTGCCCGGTCGCGACCGGCACGTCCTTGACGTTGAACATCGTGTGCCCCGTCCACATCGGGACCGACGCCAGCGCGGCCGCGGCGACCAGGCCCCAGCGCCAGTGGCCCAGCAGCACTCGTCCGGTCGCGGCCACCGCGGCGAGGCACAGCATCCCGAGGAGCACGACCCCGAGGTGCCGGAGGTCGTAGGCGTGCGCCGAGCCGGAGACCTCGCCCCACCCCTCGACGCCCCACAGCACGCACCACGCGTGCAGCAGCAGCATCGTGACCGGCGCGTAGACGAAGGTGTTGGTCCCCTCGCCGCCCGGCCCGGCGCCGTCGTAGTCCCAGTCGAGCGCGTACCAGCCGGTGCCGAAGAGGTTGCGCAGCCGCATCACGTGGATCGGCTCGTCGGTGGTGACGCCCGTGCGCGTCGCGCCGAGCACCGCCAGCACGACGGCGACCGTGATCACGGCGACGGCGACCGCCACGAGCACCCGTGGCGGCGGGTCGGCCCTCGCGCCGCCCACCGGCCTCACGCGCGGTCGCGCTGTCGGGAGTAGACCATCAGCTCCGCGAGCAGACCGAAGAGCACGAGCTGGAGGCCGCCCAGCGCGAGCACGACGGCCGCGATGAGGAGCGGACGGCCGCCGATGGCCTCTCCGGACGCCTTCTCCACCAGCAGGTAGGCCAGGGCGGCGCCGCCCGCGACGAGGCTGGCGAGGCCGAGGCCGCTGAACAGGTGGGAGGGCCGGCTCTCGTAGGTCATCAGGAACCGCACCGTCAGCAGGTCCACGAAGCCGCGCCAGAAGCGGGCGAGGCCGTACTTGGTCCGCCCGTGCAGCCGCTCGTGGTGCTGGACACTGACCTCGGCCACCCTGAAGCCCAGCCAGTGGGCGACGACGGTGAGGTAGCGGTGCAGCTCGCCGTAGAGCATCGGCGAGGCACTGCGCGCGACGTCGGCGCGCATCACCTTGAAGCCGGAGTTGAAATCCTTGCCGGGCGCTCCCGAGAGGCGCGCGGTGACCGCGTTGTAGAGCAGGGAGGTGTTGCGCTTGACGAAGCGGTCGTGGCGCACCGTCCGCGCCCCGGTGACGAGGTCGGCGCCGTCCTCGAGCCGCGCGAGGAGCAGCGGCAGCTCCGAGGGGTCGTCCTGTCCGTCGGCGTCCATCATGACGACCACGTCGGCCCCCGCGGCCAGCGCGTGCTCGAAGCCGCGACGCAGGGCGGAGGCCTTGCCGAAGTTGCGTCCCAGGGACAGCAGCTCGACGGCCGGGTGCCGCTCGGCCAGGTCGATCATCACCTCCCGGGTCTTGTCGGTGGACCCGTCGTCGACGACCAGCACGTGGCCGTCCTCACGGAGGAGCTCGAGCTCACTCAGGATCCGGGGCACGACGACGACGAGGTTCTCGGCCTCGTCCAGGGCGGGCACGACGACCCAGATGGTGGTGGTCATGGCGCTTCTCCTCGGTCGGGCACGGTGGCCACTCGGATGCTGCGGACCCGGAGGCCGAGCGGCCTCCCGGAGGCTCGGGTGAACGTCACCCAGGTGTCGGCGGCGCCGGGCGGGAGCCGCACGGCCACCGACCCGTCGGAGGTGTCGGGTCGGCCGCGGACGCCGCCGACGGAGGCCACGAGGTCGGGCGGCGCGTCGGCGTCCAGCACCAGCCGGCAGCCGCTCGGGGCACAGGTGGGCGGGGCCCTGAAGGTGAGGCTCGCCGACTCCGCGGCACTGTCGATGGCCGTGCGGGTCTCGCGCATCACCCAGCCCTCGGGGGCGAACGCCCACAGGGCCGGGGCCATGTTGTCCTGCGTGGGCCGGGTGAAGGCGACCGGCCGGTCCAGCGGCGCGGGCGCGAGCCGGCACCGCGCGACGTAGGTCATCGAGATCTCGCGGCCGTGCCGGTCGCGAGTGACCTCCGCGAGGCGGGAGCAGTTCTGCGGGAGCTCGTGACCGCGGTCGATGACGACGTAGAACTCATCGTGCGGGAGGGCGTCGCCCAGCGGGAGGCCCTGGTCCCGCCACGAGGAGGAGAGTGGCCCCAGCGGGTCGGTGCGGCAGTCGACGCTGCTGTCGGAGGAGTAGCGACCGGCGAGGAGCGAGGACCGGTCGAGGCCGGCGGCCGCGGGGGTCCCGACCTGCGCCCCCGCCGTGCTGGAGCGGGTCGGGCCGCACACGATCTGCCCGTCCGTGGGCAGGTCCGGCATCAGCTCGGGGACGCTGGCGCGCCAGTAGTCGGAGTAGACGTGGTGGCCGGTGACGTCGACCGCGACGTTGAAGTAGGTGTACTGGTAGGGGAACTGCGTCACCTGGTCCACCACCGGCGCGACTAGCGCCACCACCGCCGCGGCGGCCGCCACCCGCGCCGGTCCGCGGCCGCGGGAGCGCGACCAGGCCAGCACCTGGGCCAGACCCAGCGTGGCGATCACCGCCCAGGCCGGGGAGACGAAGAGGAGCTGGCGCAGCCCGTTGTAGAGGTCAGAGCCCCGTGCGATCGCCACCAGCGGGAGCGCACAGACCTGCACGCCGACGAGCGTGAGCCTGGTCGCGTGCGCCGGCGCGGTGCGCCAGGACCGGACGACGAGCGCGAGCGACGAGACGAGGCCCACGGCGAACAGGACCTGCAGCAGCAGCGGCACCTGGGTCAGGACGTGGAACGGCAGGTAGCCGGGGGCCGCGTCCCGGCCGTCCCGGAAGCTGGCCGACTGCTCCGCGGAGCTGAGCAGGTGGCGGGGGTGGGCGAAGACCTGTGGGTAGAGGGCGAGCAGGACCGCCCCGGCCGCGACGAGTCCCCCGGCCGCCTCCGCGAGCGTGCGCCGTACGCCGCCGGCGCGGCGCGCCAGCCAGGCACCGAGACCGAGGACCACGAGGGCGGTGAGCACCGCGGTCACCATCGCGGGTCGGGTGCCGACCATCAGCGTCGTGCCCGCCGCCAGGACCAGGACCCGCCACCAGGAGCGGCCGGGGGTCGGGGCGACCATCGACACGAGGCCGAGGGTCATCAGGGTGTAGCCGGTCGCGACGGGGACGTCCTTGATGTTGAACATGGCGTGCCCGGTCCACATGGGCAGGGCCAGCAGCACCGCCGCGGTCACCAGCGCCCAGCGCCAGGAGCCCAGCAGGACCCGCGTGACGCCGGCCGCGGCGGCCGTGCCGACGAGTGCGATGACCAGGACGCCGAGGTGTCGCACGTCGTAGGCCGCCGGCGTGGTCGCGACCGAGCCCCAGTCCTCGACGCCGGTGAGGACCCCGAGGCCGTGCAGGAGCAGCATCGTGACCGGTCCGTAGACCAGCGTGTTGGCGTCGCCCGAGGTGGAGCCGCCGCCCTCGACCGCCCAGTCGAGCGCGAACCAGCCGTGGTCGAGGAAGTTGCGCAGGCGCATGACGTGGAACGGCTCGTCCCAGGTGATCCCGGTGCGCAGAGCACCGGCCGCGCCCATCACCACGCCGGCCACGACGACGAGACCGCTGACCCAGAGCAGCGCCCGCGGCGGCGGGGGCGTCGTCACGTCGACAGCGTGACGTCGCCGGAGGAACGGACGGGGAATGTCCGGCCAACAGCGGACCCGGCTGCGGATGAACAGCCGGGCGGGGCTCAGCCGGCGACGGCGGCGGCGAGACGGGCGGCGAGGACGGCCACCGCCTCGCGGAGCTCGGGCCCCTCCTCCACCCGGAAGGCGAACGGCACGCCCGCCAGCCACTCGGCGGCGTACATCGTGGGGTTGCGGGTGCTGCCCACGAGCACGCAGCCGTCGCCGTGCCCCTGGAGGCGCCCCATGGGGCCGCGGACCCACGGCTGCACGTCGGCGGCCGGCGCGTCGAAGACGACGCGCGTGGGGTACTGCCACCCCGTGCCGAGGTGGTGCTCGAGTGCGGCCGCGGGGTCGAGGTCGACCGGCGGCTCGAAGGTGCCCGCGGCCGGCTGGACGGCGTCGATGCGGTCGACGCGGAAGGTGCGGACGGCGTCGGCGCGGTGGGAGTGGCACAGGAGGTACCACCGGCCGAAGCGGACGACCACCGCCCACGGGTCGACCTCGCTCTCCCAGGCGTCGCCGGCGCTGCTGCGGTAGCCGATCACCACGCGCCGCCGCTCCGCGCAGGCCGCGACCAGGGCGCTGGTCGTCGCGGGGTCGGGACGGGCGTCGCTCGCCCGCGGCGATGCCGACGCGTGCTCGCGCAGGGCGGCCGCCTCCCGGCCCACGCCCTCGGGCAGCGCCCGCACCACCTTGCCCAGCGCGGCGGCGACGAGCCCCGCGGAGTCCGAGGAGGTCGACTGCCCGTCGAGGACGGCCATCACCAGCACCAGCGCCTCCTCCTGCGTGAAGCTCACCGGGGGGAGGCGGGTGCCCCTGCCGAGGCGGTAGCCGCCGTGGGGGCCGCGCTCGGACTCCACCGGGACGCCGGCCTCGCGCAGGATGGCGACGTAGCGGCGCGCCGCGCGCTCGGTGACGCCCAGCCGCTCACCCAGCTCCTCGGCCGTCGTGACCGGCCGCGAGCGCAGGACCTCCAGCGCCAGCAGCGCGCGGGCGGTCGGGCTGGTCTCCGAGGCCATCGGGGCAGCCTAGGACGGGTCGTCGCGAAGCGGAAGCCGATCGTCCGGAACCGGCCCTACCGTGGGCGTCATGGACATCATCCTCATCGCCGGTCTCTGGCTCGACGGCTCAGCCTGGGACGGCGTCGTCCCCGGGCTCGAGGCGCGCGGGCACCGCCCCCTCCCGCTCACCCTGCCCGGTCAGGGCGACGGCGCCACGTCGGCCACCCTCGACGACCAGGTCGCCGCCGTGGTCGCGGCCGTGGACGCCGCCGAGGGCAGGCCGCTGGTCGTGGGCCACTCCGCCGCCAGCACGCTGGCATGGATCGGGGCGGACGCCCGCCCTGACCGGGTCGCCGCCGCGGCACTCGTGGGCGGCTTCCCCGGCGCCGACGGAGAGCGCTACTTCGGGCACCTCGAGCCGCGCGACGGCGTGCTCGCCTTCCCCGGCTGGGAGCCCTTCGAGGGGCCGGACACCGCCGACCTCGACGCGCAGGCGCGGGCGCGGATGGAGGCCGCGGCCGTCGACGTGCCCGAGGCGGTCGTCACCGGCCTGGTGCACCTCACCGACGAGCGCCGCTACGACGTCCCGGTCGTCATGGTGTGCCCGGAGTACAGCCCCGACGAGGCGCGCGCCTGGGTGGCCGCGGGCGACCTTCCGGAGCTCGCCAGGGCCACCCGCGTCGAGTACGTCGACCTCGACTCGGGCCACTGGCCGATGTACAGCCGGCCGGCCGAGCTCGCGGACGCGCTCGCCACGGTGGCCGACGGCCTCAGCTGAGCCGCCGCGCGAGGTAGGGCGCGGTGACGCTGCCCTCCGCGCGCGCGACCTCGGCCGGCGTACCGGTGGCGACCACGGCGCCACCCGCGTCTCCCCCGCCCGGCCCGAGGTCGATGACCCAGTCGGCGGTGGCGATCGTGTCCAGGTCGTGCTCGACCAGCACGACGGTGTTGCCGGCGTCGACGAGGCGGTGCAGCTGGCGCAGCAGCAGCGCGATGTCGGCCGGGTGCAGGCCGGAGGTCGGCTCGTCGAGCAGGTAGAGCGCGTGGCCGCGGCGGGCCCGCTGCAGCTCGGTGGCCAGCTTGATCCGCTGCGCCTCGCCGCCGCTGAGCTCGGTGGCCGGCTGCCCGAGCCGCAGGTAGCCCAGGCCCACGTCGCGCAGCGTCTCCAGGCTGCGCGCGGCCGCCGGCACGTCGGCCAGGAACTCCGCGGCGTCGTCCACCGACATCGCCAGCAAGTCGGCCACGGTGTGGTCGCGGTAGGTGATCTCGAGCGTCTCGGCGTTGTAGCGCGCGCCGCCGCACGTCGGGCACGGCGCGTAGGTGCCGGGGAGGAAGAGCAGCTCCACCGAGACGAAGCCCTCCCCCTGGCAGGTCTCGCACCTGCCCTCGACGACGTTGAAGGAGAACCGCCCGGCGGCGTACCCGCGGGCACGCGCCTCGTCGGTCGCCGCGAAGAGCCGCCGCACGGCGTCGAACATCCCGGTGTACGTCGCCAGGTTGGACCGCGGGGTGCGACCGATCGGCCGCTGGTCGACGCGGACCAGGCGGTCGAACGCCTCGAGCCCGGAGGCGTCCTCGACGTCGACCTCGAGCTCGGCCTCCTCGTCGTCGTCGGGCGCGAGCCCGAGGTGCCCGCGCACGAGCTCGGACAGCACCTGCGTGACGAGCGTGGACTTGCCCGAGCCGGACACGCCGGTCACCGCGGTCAGCACGCACAGCGGCACGTCGACCGAGACGTCGCGCAGGTTGTGGCGGGTCACGCCGCGCAGGTGCAGCCAGCCGTGCGGGGCGCGCGGCTCGTGGTCGAGCCGGGGCGCCCGGCCGGAGAGGTACTGGCCGGTCAACGACTCCTCGACCTCCTCGAGGCCGGCGACCGGTCCGGAGTACAGCACCCGTCCCCCGCCCTCGCCGGCGCCCGGGCCGATGTCGACCACCCAGTCGGCGCGCCGGACGACGTCCAGGTCGTGCTCCACGACGAACAGCGAGTTGCCGGCGGCCTTGAGCCGGTCGAGCACCTCGAGCAGCGGCTCGGCGTCGGCCGGGTGCAGCCCCGCCGACGGCTCGTCGAGCACGTAGACCACGCCGAACAGCCCCGAGCGGAGCTGGGTCGCGATCCGCAGGCGCTGGGCCTCGCCCGGGGACAGCGTCGTGGACCCGCGCCCGAGGCTGAGGTAGCCCAGCCCGAGGTCGAGGAGCACCTGGACCCGGGCCACCAGGTCGGAGGACAGCCGGACGGCGACCTCGGTGGTCTCGCCGGACTCCGCCGAGGAGACGGCGGCGCCGGCGTCGGCCAGCTCGGCGGTCGGGCGCAGGTGCTCGACCAGGTCGACCAGCGAGAGCGCGTTGACCTCCGCGATCGACAGACCGGCGAAGCTCACCGCCAGCGCCTCGGGGCGCAGGCCGGTGCCCCGGCAGTCCGGGCACCCTGTGGACCGCATGTAGCGCAGCACCCGCTCGCGCATCCGCTCGCTCTTGGAGTCGGACAGCACGTGCAGCACGTGCTTGCGCGCGCTCCAGAACTTGCCGTAGTAGCCGTGGTCGATCCGGTCCCGCTCGGGCTTGATCAGCACCGAGGGCTGCTCGTCGGTGAAGAGCAGCCAGTCGCGGTCCTTCTTGCTGAGCTTGCGCCACGGCCGGTCCACGTCGATCCCCAGGCCCATGACGATGCTGCGCAGGTTGGCGCCCTGCCAGGCGCCGGGCCAGGCGGCGATGGCGCCGTCGCGGATGCTGAGGTCCCGGTCGGGGACGAGGAGCTCCTCGGCGACGTCGTGCACGACCCCCAGGCCGTGGCAGCGCGGGCAGGCGCCGGCGGCGGTGTTCGGCGAGAACGCCTCGGCCCCCAGCCGGTCGGCGTGGGCGGGGTAGGTGCCGGCGCGCGAGTAGAGCATGCGCAGCAGGTTGGAGAGGGTGGTGATCGTCCCGACGCTCGACCGGGACGTCGGGGCGCCGCGCCGCTGCTGCAGCGCGACCGCCGGCGGGAGCCCGGTGATCTCCTGCACGTGCGGGGCGCCGACCTGCTGCAGCAGCCGGCGCGCGTACGGCGCCACCGACTCGAAGTAGCGGCGCTGCGCCTCGGCGTAGATCGTGCCGAAGGCCAGCGACGACTTGCCGGACCCGGACACCCCCGTGAACGCCACCATGGCGTCGCGCGGGAGGTCGACGTCGACGTTCCACAGGTTGTGCTCGGTCGCGCCACGGACGTGCACGAAGTGGTCGGTCGGGTCATGGCTCACCCACACCGGTACCCGGCGCGGGGTTCCGGACCCGGCAGCGGACCGTCGCGAAGATCTCGTGCGGATGCAGGTCCTCGACGTCGTGCGCTGACCGACCTCCACCTGGCGCGGGAGGCCGACTCGCTTGCTTCCGACCCCTGACTGTGTGCAATATATTGCATGCCCATCCCCCAGGACGCCGTCTCCGTCGACCGCACGCTGCTGCGCGACGACGTCTACCGCCGCCTGCGCGACGCCATCGTCGACGGCACCTTCGCCCCCGGCGAGCAGCTCAAGGACGGGGAGCTCGCGAGCTGGCTCGGCGTCAGCCGCACCCCCGTGCGCGAGGCGCTGCTGCAGCTCGCCCACGCCGGCCTCGTGGTGGCCCAGCCCGGTCGCTCGACGACCGTCAGCAGCCTGGACCTCCGCGCGCTCGCCGAGGCCCGCGACGTGGTCGCGGCCATGCACGAGCTGGCGGTGCGCGAGGCCGCGCCGCGCCTGACCGAGACCGACCTCGCCGCCATGCGCGAGGCCGACGCCCGCTTCCGCGCCGCCATCGAGGCCGGTGACGTCGAGGCCGCCCTGCGCGCCGACGACGACCTGCACGCCGTACCCGTGGCCGTGGCCGGCAACGGTGCGCTGACCCGCGTCCTCGAGCAGCTCACCCCGATGCTCCGCCGCGCCGAGCGCCTGCGCTTCGCCTCCCTGGGTGGGCGCGCCTCGATGGCCCGGCACGCGGAGCTCATCCGGCTGTGCGGCGAGGGCGACGCCCACCTCGCCGCGGCCGTCGCCTTCGACACCTGGCACAGCCTCCCCACGACCGAGCACGCCGCCCACGAGACCGAGGACCACTGACATGCCCCTGACCGACTTCCCGCGCCACCCGCTGACGTTCGGCCCCAGCCCCGTCCACCCCCTCGACCGGCTCACCGCACACCTGGGCGGCGCCTCGATCTGGGCCAAGCGCGAGGACGTCAGCTCCGGGCTGGCCTACGGCGGCAACAAGACCCGCAAGCTGGAGTACCTCGTCGCCGACGCGATCGCGCAGGGCGCCGACACCCTGGTCTCGATCGGCGGCTACCAGTCCAACCACACCCGGCAGGTCGCGGCCGTCGCGGCCCACCTGGGCATGAAGGCCGTGCTGGTCCAGGAGAACTGGGTCGACTGGCACGACAGCGCCGCCGACCGCGTCGGCAACATCCTGCTGAGCCGCGTCATGGGCGCCGAGGTGCGCATCGACCCGGCCGGCTTCGGCATCGGCTTCAAGGACTCGTGGCGCCAGGCGATCGAGGACGTCACCGCCCGCGGCGGCACTCCCTACGCGATCCCGGCCGGCGGGTCCGACCACCGCCTCGGCGGGCTGGGCTTCGCCCGCTGGGCCCAGGAGGTCGAGAAGCAGGAGCGCGAGCTCGGCGTCTTCTTCGACACCGTCGTCGTCTGCGCCGTCACCGGCTCAACCCAGGCCGGCATGATCGCCGGCTTCGCCGCCCTCGAGGAGGCAGGCGGCCCGCGGCGGCGGGTCATCGGCATCGACGCCAGCGCCAAGATCGACGAGACCCGCGACCAGGTCGCCCGGATCGCGCGTGCCACCGCCGAGCTCATCGGCGTCGGGCGCGACCTGCGCGACGACGAGATCGTCGTGCTGGAGGGCTGGGCCGGCGAGAAGTACGGGATCCCGGCGCAGTCCACCCTCGACGCGATCCGCCTCACCGGCCAGCTCGAGGGCGTCATCCTCGACCCCGTCTACGAGGGCAAGTCCATGGCCGGCCTCGTCGACCTGGTGACCGACGGCGAGATCCCGCGCGACTCCACCGTCCTCTACGCCCACCTCGGCGGCCAGCAGGCCCTCAACGCCTACAGCGCCCTCTTCACCCACACGGCGGCGCTGGACCTCTAGCGACCTCGGTGGTCGAGCAGCGAGCGCAGCGAGCGGACGTCGAGACCCCCGCACCTGTCCCGCCGTTCCGACCCGACCGGCGTCACGACGGCAGGGCGTCCCAGGCCGACTGCACCATGTCGCGGAACGAGTGCCGCACCTGCCATTCGAGGTCCCGGGCGGCCAGCTCGGAGTCGGCGACGATGCGGGCCGGGTCGCCGGGTCGCCGCGGCAGCAGGCGGGGTTCGAGCGCTGTCCCTGTCACCTCGCGGACCGTCCTCATGGCCTCCAGGACCGAGGTGCCGGTCCGGCTCCCGAGGTGGTAGACCGGCTCGCAGGGCTGCCGCTCCTCCATGCGCCGGACGGCCGAGGCGTGCGCACGTGCCACGTCGCTCACGTGGACGTAGTCCCGGACCGCGGTGCCGTCGTCGGTCGGGAAGTCGTGGCCCATGATCTGGGGAGCCTCGCCCCTGGCGACGCGCTCCAAGGTCGCGGGCAGGAGGTTGTGCGGGCTGACGTCACGGACGAGAGGCGTGCCCGAGCCGACGACGTTGAAGTAGCGCAGGCTGGTGTGGGTCAGGCCGTGCGCCCGCCCCACGTCGGCGAGCATCTGCTCGCCGACGAGCTTGCTGCGACCGTAGGGCGTCGACGGACCCGTCGGCGTCGACTCGGTCACCAGCTCCACGTCCGGGGCACCGAAGACCGCGGCGCTCGAGCTGTACACGAGCTTGTCCACACCGCGGTCCACCATGGCCGACAACAGCCTGGTCAGCGCCGTGACGTTCTGCTCGTAGGTGTGCAACGGCCGCTCGACCGAGACACCGGCGTACTTGAACGCCGCGAGGTGGACGACCCCTCGGACGTCGTGGTCGCTGAGGACACTGCGCAGGTCCGCGTCGAGCAGCGACTCCTCGACCACGGGGACCCCCTCCGGGACGAACTCGAGTCGGCCGGTCGACAGGTCGTCCAGGACCACGACAGGCCGGCCGTCCTGCCTCAGTGCTCGTACGACATGGGAGCCGATGTAGCCGGCGCCGCCGGTGATGAGCCACGTCATGGCTGGTCCTCTCCTCGAGCTCAGTGCGATACAGCTGCCAGCGTGCCCTCGGGCGCTTGTCGTTCCCTTGTCCCGTGGTCGGAACGAGGCGGCTGGCGAGCGGCCCGTTCCTCTAGCATCCGAGGGTGCTCTCGACCACCCCGTGCACCGGCGTGCTGTGGTGATCCGTGTGCTCGGGCCGTTGGCGGTCACGGACTCGACCGGAGCCCGTCTCGACATCGGCTCGCCCCGCCACCGCGAGGTGCTGGCCGCGCTCTTGGTCGACGCCGGGCGGGTGGTGTCGACCGACGCCCTGCTGGAGCGCGTGTGGGGGGACGGGACGCGCGGTGCCACCACGGCCAACCTGCACGCCGTCATCAGTCGGCTGCGCGGACGGTTGGCCGACTCCCCCGGGGTCGAGGTCGTGACGGCTCCGCCCGGCTACCGCCTCGAGGCCCCCGGCGCGGTGGACGCGGTCACCTTCGAGGAGCGGCTGGCCGCCGCCCGCCAGGCCGCGGCCACCGGCGACCGCCGCGGCGCCCGGGTGCTGGTCCGGGACGCCCTCGACCTGTGGCACGGCCCTGCCTACGCCGACATCCACCGTCCGTTCGCGCTGGCCGAGGCGGCCCGCCTGGACGGTCAGCGGTTGGCGGCGCACGAGCTCGCCGCAGAGCTCGACCTGGCCCTCGGGGACCACGACGCCGCCGTCGAGACCCTGTCTCGTCTCGTCCTCGAGCAGCCGCTGCGCGAGGCGTTCCGGGCGCGGCTCATGACCGCGCTCTACCGCGCGGGGCGGCAGGCGGACGCGCTGGCGACGTACGCCGCCGGGCGCGAGGCGCTGGCCGAGGAGCTCGGCCTCGACCCCGGCCCGGGGCTCCAGGAGCTGCACCAGCGGATCCTGGAGCAGGATCCGGCGCTGCTCGGGCCCGAGCGGTCGGAGCCGGCGGCCGCTCGCACCACCCGTCCGTCGACACCTCATCCGCCGGAGCCTGTCGACCCGGGCCCCGCCCCGCCGCTCACCGCGCTGCTCGGGCGCGAGCGCGAGGTCGAGTACGTCACCGCGCTCGTCGAGGAGTCCGCACCACGACTGGTGACGCTCACGGGCGTCGGCGGCGTCGGGAAGACGCGGCTCGCCCTCGCCGTCGCGACCGCGGCGCGCCCGTCGTTCCCCGACAGCGTCGCAGTCGTCCATCTGGCGGGGCTCACCGATCCCGCCGCCGTCCTACCCGCGATCGGCCGCGCCACGGGGCTGCCTGCCGTGGAGGGTCTCGACGCCTTCGCGGCCGTGGTGCAGCACCTGCGTCCGCGGCGGGCACTCGTGGTGCTCGACAACGCCGAGCACCTGCTCGAGGCCGGCCCCCGGATCGGTCAGCTCGTGGCGTCGTGCCCGCACCTGACCGTGCTGGTGACCAGCCGCACGAGCCTGCGCATCACGGGCGAGTCGGAGTTCCAGGTCTCGCCCTTGCCACTGCCCGAGGCCGGGCACGCAGACCTGACGGCGTCCTCCCCCGCGGTCTCCCTCTTCGTCGAGCGCGCCACGAGCGTGTCCACGCGCTTCACCCTGACCGCGGGCAACGCGATCGAGGTCGGTGCCATCTGCCGGCGGCTGGCAGGGATCCCGCTGGCGATCGAGCTGGCCGCGGCGCGCACGCGGCTGCTGTCGCCCGCAGCGATCCTCGAGCGGCTCGACGAGGTCATGGCCGGCGCCGGCGCCCGCGACCTTCCGGCTCGCCAGCGGACCATGCACGCCACCATCGACTGGAGCTACCGACTGCTCGAGCCCGAGGAGCAACGGGTGTTCCGTCAGCTCTCGGTGTTCGTCGACGGCTTCACCCTCGACGCCGCCCGCGAGGTGGTCTCGTCCTCCGCGCCGGTCCTGACGGTGCTGGAGTCGCTCGTCGAGCAGTCCCTCGTCGTGCCCGACCTCGACCCGGGCCCGCTCCCCCGCTTCCGGCTGCTCGAGCCCGTGCGTCAGCACGCTCACAGTCTGCTCGACCCGACGGAGGCGGCCGCCGTGGACGCCGCCCACCTGACGTACTTCCTGAGGCTCGCGACGGACACCGAGCCGTCGTTCCGCGGGCCCGGGACGGTCGAGGGGCTGGCCCTCGTCGAGCGTGAGCACGCCAACTTCGTGGCCGCGGTCGAGCGGGCCGTCGCGGCCGGTCGCAGTGACCGAGCCGCGTGGCTCTGCTGGGCGCTCTGGCTGTTCTGGTGGCTGCGAGGGGACCTCGCGGAGGGTCGGCGGCTCCTCGAGGCCGTCCTGTCGACGCGCGTCGAGGACGCGGCACGGTTGCGCGCGATGGCGGCCCTGGGCGCCATGACCTTCGCCCAGGGCGACCTCCTCGCCGCTCGTGTCTGGGCGGCGGGTGCGGAGCTCGGAGCGGCCGTCGGCGACACCGAGGGCCAGGGTCACTGCGTCGCAGGCACCGGGCTCCTCGCCCTCGCCGAGGGGGACCTGGCGACGGCGGACCGGCGCTTCGAGCAGGCGACCTTCCTGTGCGAGGAGCGCGGGTGGCTCTGGACCCTCACCCACGTGTGGCGCGGCACCGTCCGGTTGCTGCAGGGACGCCCCGGTGAGGCCGGGTCGCTGCTCGCGGTGGCGCTGGCCGCCGCACGCGAGCGCGAGGACCGGCTCGCGATCTACGTCGCCCTCTTCACGTCCGCTCAGGTGTCCCTCGAGCTCGACGACCGGGTCGCGGCGCGTGCCCAGCTCGCCGAGGGCATCGCGCTCAGCCAGGACACCGGCGACCTGGCGAACCTCGCCTACTTCCTGGACATGCTGGCCGTCGTCGAGTCGCTGGACGGCCGGCTCACCCGGGTGCCCGTCCTCCACGGCAGCGCGCAGCACGTGCGGGAGGTCGTCGGCGCCGACGTCTACGGCTACTACCAGCCCGACGAGGTGCTCCTGGCCCAGGCGTTGACGGGGTCGCGGGAGGTCCTCGGCGACCGGGCCTTCGACGAGGCCGTCGGCACGGGCCGCCGCATGTCTGTGGACGAGGTCGTCGCGTACGCGGGCTCCTCGTAGGCCGGGCACAAGAGAGCCGCAGGCGAACGGCAAGCGCCGCCGTGCACGGTGGACCACCACGACCCCGAGGAGGCGAGAGCGATGACCGAGAGCACGAGCGGACGCCCGACCGCGACCTGGCTGCCCGCCGAGTGGCAGCACCCGCGGCGCGTCGAGCTGGGGACCGGCCACCACCTGCGCCCGATCCAGCCCACCGACGTCGACCTCGACATGGTCGCCGTCATGGGCTCGCGTGAGCGGCTGTGGACGATCTACGGCGCCGCGTGGGGCTGGCCCCCGGCGCTCATGACCCACGAGCAGGACCGCGACGACCTGGCCCGCCACGCGGCGGAGACGGAGGCGCACGAGTCCTTCAACTACGCCCTCTTCGACGCCGACGAGAGCGTCCTGCTCGGCTGCGTCTACGTCGACCCGCCGGAGAAGGAGGGTGCCGACGCCGAGATCTCGTGGTGGGTCGTGGACGACGCGGTCGGCACCGCCGTCGAGCGCGCCCTCGACGAGCTCGTGCCCCGCTGGATCGCCGACGAGTGGCCGCTGGAGCGACCTCGCTACGTCGGGCGCGACCTCACCTGGGCCGAGTGGATGGCCCTGCCCGAGCGCTCCTGACCCCCCGGACCGAGGACCCCCGACCATCCCCCCTGGTCGGGGGTCTTCGCATCTCTGCGGCGCAAGCCAGTCGCAAGAGGTCCTGGCGATGCTGGCCGAGCCAGGGCGACTCGCCCCGGCTCGGCCCACGAGGCCCGACCACGCAAGGGCGTCCTCCGACGCCGAAAGGACCATCATGTTCAACCAACGACTCAGGCCCGCACTCCTGGTGCTGCTCTGCGGCGTCCTCCTGGCCTCGGCCCAGGTCGTGCTGACGCCCCCCGCGCACGCCGGCCAGCTCGGCCTCGTCGTCCAGGTGCAGGGCGCCGGCAGCGTCCGGATCGTCGAGGGCTCCGTCGAGGACGGCGCTCCGACGACCTGCGACCAGACCGACAACCAGGACGCCAACGCGGTCCAGGCCTGCCCCCGTTGGCGCAACAGCGAGGTCTTCGAGGCCTGGCTGTGGCTGCGCGCCGACCCCGCCGACTTCCCCGCCGACAACTGGGCTCAGGGGAACTGGTCCGGCTGCGACAAGACTCGCTACGCACCCGGGACCCTGATCGTGGAGTGCGGCATCGGGTCCGGGGCCTTCACCAGCGACGAGAAGGTCGTGACCGTCCGCTTCCGCGACTATGCCCGGCCGGTGGTCTCCCCCATCACCCAGAGCCGTTCGACCACGCAGGAGCGCACCAGCACCTACTTCTTCTCGACCAGCGAGGGGTCGACCCAGTGCCGTTTCGGGCAGAGGGCCCAGTACGTCGACTGCGCGTCCGGCGTGCAGCACACGTGGCCGGCCGAGGGCCGGCACATGGTCGACGTCCAGGCGACCGACAGCGCCGGGCAGGTCGGCGCGACCGGCACCTCCACCACGGTGGTGGACACGGCGATCACCGGCGGGCCTTCCGCCACGGTGTCGTCGCGTCGGGCGGAGCTCTCGTACAGCACCGTCCAGGGCAACGAGTTCTGGTGCGCCCTCGATCGCGGCCCGTGGAACGCGTGCGGCACCGGCGACCGAGGGACGCTCACCCTCGACGACCTCACGGACGGACCCCACTCCGTCGCCGTCTACGCCAGGATCGGCGACGACCTCGACCTCATCCCGGCCCGCCGGGACTGGACGGTCGACGCCACGGCTCCCGACACCCGGCTCCAGGTGCGACGGCTGGAGGGCGGCGAGGCGGAGTTCGCCTACACCGGCACCGAGACCGGCACCTTCGAGTGCCGGCACACCGTGGGGTCCGGCGCCGCTGAGTGGGGGACCTGCGCACCGGAGGGCACCCGGCTGTCCGGCCTCGTGCCGGGCGAGCACCGCTTCGAGGTCCGTGCGCTGGACGCCGTCGGCAACGCCGACGAGAGCCCGGCGCGCCACTCCTGGACAGTGGCGGGTCCCGGCGACCCCACCGACCCCGTGGACCCGGTGGACCCCGTCGATCCCCACGGCCCGGGCACTCCCGCACCGGGTGCCACGCGACCGGCTCGGCTGGTGCGGGTGCTCGACGGCGACACCGTCACCGTCCGGACCACCGGCGTGCGGCGGCCGATGAAGGTCGACCTCGCCGGCCTCGCCGACCCCCGCAGGACCTGCACGGGGCGAGCCGCACGCCGCGCCCTGGCCCGTCTCCTGCGACCGGGAGCGTCGCTGACGCTGGTCCCGACGAGCCGGTCGCGCCTCACCGGCGCCAGCCCCTGGCACGTGCGCGTCGGTCGCAAGGACCCGGCGCTGGCACAGCTGAGGGCCGGACGGGCCCGCCTCCAGCGAGCCGAGGCGCCGCCGGCGCGGCGCACGGCGTACGCGAGGGCACAGCGTGACGCCAGGCGCCACGAGCGCGGGCTCTGGGGCTGCTGAGCCACCACCAGAAGGAGCGGCCCCTCCCCGATCGGGGAGGGGCCGCTTCGTAGTGGGCTGCTCGCGGTGGTCCGGCGCGCGACCTCAGTCGCGCAGGACGAGGCCCTGGGCGGCGGCGACCGCGCGCGCCGACGCGAGGTCCTCGCCCGGCTCCTCGCCCACGGCCTGCCGCACGGTCGCCCTCAGCCGCAGGAGCTCGGCCAGGTGGAAGCGCTCACCCCGCAGCGCCGACTCCTCGAGCGCCCGGTCCACGACGGCCAGCGCCTCCTCCCCCCGCCCTGCCCGGTGGTGGGTGTCGGCGAGCAGTCCCAGCATCAGGTGACCGAACATGTGCCCGCTGGGCAGAGCG
This sequence comes from Nocardioides sp. 503, assembly GCF_004522095.1. Taxonomy (GTDB): domain Bacteria; phylum Actinomycetota; class Actinomycetes; order Propionibacteriales; family Nocardioidaceae; genus Nocardioides. The sequence continues at coordinate 28,527 of NZ_SPUI01000009.1, read as the reverse complement.
CCGAACGCCGTCAGAGCGGCGCGCAGCTGGGTCTCGGCGGTCGCGACGTCACCGAGCTGGGCGTGCGCGCCTCCGGACGGGATCAGCGCGAAGGCCTCCAGCTGTTCGAACCCGTGGCGACGCGCGGTCTCGGCCGCGCCACGCGCGTGGCGCTCGGCCGACGCCGGGCGGTGCAGCCAGAGGTCCCGCAGCGCCAGGACGATGCCGGCGTACGCCGTGGTGTAGTCGTGTCTCAGCTCCGCGACCTGCTCGGCGGTGTCCTCCGCCAGCGCGTCCGACTCGTCGACGAGGCCCTGGAGCGCGAGCACGACCGCCAGCCACAGCCGGGCCTGGATGCCCGGGTGCTGCAGGAACACGTCGACCGGGAGATCGTCGAGGGTGTCGGCCAGGGCCACGGCGGCCTCGAGGTCGTCGCGCGCCTCGGCGAGCCGGCCCTGGTGCCATCGCGTCTGCCCGCGGGCCGCGTGCAGGGCGAGCCCCAGCAAGGGGTCCTGGGTCCGTCCCACGGCGGCCTCGAGCCGCTCGCAGGTCGCGTCGGCCGCTGCGAAGTCTCCGGACACCAGCGCGTTGCCCCAGGTGCCCCAGAGCGCCGACAGCAGGTGGTCGACGGAGCCGACCCGCTCGGCGAGGTCGAGGGCGAGGCGCCGTTGCTCGGCGACCTCCGGCGCGTTGTAGCCCAGGCGCAGGGTCAGCAGGGAGCCCAGGCGCACGCGGACTTCCAGCTCGCACCGGCCCGCGGCGGCGGCGGGCACGAGCGGCACCAGCTCGAGCGCCTGGCGGATGCTGCGCTCCGCCTCGTGCAGGGCGACCCGGCGCTCGGCGTACGACGCCGCCTGCAGCGCCCACCGGATGCCGGTCTCCGGGGACCCGGCCTCCCCCGCGGACGCGTAGTGGTGGGCGATCGCAGCGGCCCGCACCTCGTCGTCGCCGCGCCGGGACTCCAGGGAACGGGCGACGCGCGCGTGCAGGTGGGCCTTCCGGTGCGGGCCGACACCCAGGACGAGGGTCTCGCGCACCAGGGCGTGCGAGAAGCGCTGCTCCCGGCCGGAGGGCGCGCTGAGCAGGCCGGCCTGGATGGCGTGGTCGAGCACCTCGACGACGTCGAAACGGGGCCGGTCGACCACCTCGGCGAGCACGCCGAGCTCGAACTCGCGCCCGATCACCGACGCGGTGCGCAGCACCTCCCGGTCGAGCTCGGGCAGGTGCCGCAGCCGGCGCTCGATGACGGCCCTCACGCCGGCCGGAACGGGGACGTCGGCGCGCCCGGAGACCCCTCGCTCGTCGGTGAGGAGCCGGGCCAGCTCGGAGACGTAGAAGGGGTTGCCCTCGGTGCGGTCGCGCAGTGCCTCGGCCACCCGCCGGTCGACCGGTCCGTCGACCCACTGCCCGGCGAGCGCCCGCACCTCCTCGACGGTCAGTCCCTGCAGGTCGACGCGCTCCAGGCGCCGGCTCCGGGTCAGGTCGGCCACGAGGTCCGCGCCGGGTCGGCCCGGCCCGTCGGCGGGGTCGCGGATCGTGAGCACCAGGGCGAGGCGTGCCGCACCCAGCGACGCTGCCACGTAGCTGGCGAGCTCGATGGACTCCCGGTCGGCCCACTGGAGGTCCTCGAGGACGAGGACCGCCGGGTGGTCGGCGGTGAGCGCCTCGAGGAACGTCGTGACGGCGTCGTACAGGCGCGTCGGCGCGGCCGCCGGGACCTCGGTCGCCGCCAGGTCGAGGCCCGGGACGTCGGTCAGGAGCAGGGCCGCCGCCTCGGCCCTGCCGGTCAGGGCGCCCCGGACGGCCTCCGGACCGGCCTCGACGGCCAGCGCCGAGAGGGCCTGCTCCCAGGGCCACAGCGCGGGCGAGCCGTGGTGCTCCCAGCACCGCCCCCACACAGCGGGGACGTCCGCCGTCCGGACGACCTCCTCGACGAGGCGGGTCTTGCCGATGCCGGCCTCCCCGATGACCACCGAGACCCGGGGCGCGCCCTCGGTGGAGGAACGGACGGCGGCGGCGATCCTCTGCAGCTCCGAGCCGCGGCCCACGAGGGAGGAGACCGGCGGGGACGTCGGCGCGACGGAGGCGACAGCGCTGAGGTCGGGGTCCTGGTTCAGGATGCGGTGGTGGAGCCGCTGCAGGGCGGGCCCCGGGTCGAGCCCGAGCTCCTCCGCGAGCAGCTCACGGGCGTCGTCGTACGACGCCAGCGCCTCGGTCTGCCGACCGGACCGGTAGAGCGCGAGCATCAGCGAGGCGCGCAGGGACTCGCGCAACGGGTGCTCCGCGACGAGGGTGGGGAGCCTGGTCGCGACGTCCGCGTGCCGACCGACCTCGAGGTCCAGCTCCGCGAGCAGCTCCTGGGCTCCCAGGCGCAGGTCGTCCAGGCGCAGCGCCTCGGCCTCCGAGACCTCCAGGTGCACGTCGGCGTAGGCCGGCCCGCGCCAGCTCGCCAACGCGTCGACGAGCAAGCGCCGGGCCGTCGAGGGCTCGGCGGTCGACCGCGCCTGGGCCACGGCGGCCTCGAAGCGAGGGGCATCGACGGCGTCCACGGGCACGTCGAGCCGGTAGCCGGTGGGCGTCGTCGCGATGGCCCCCGCGCCGAGACGGGCACGCAGCCGCGAGATGATCGCGTGCAGGCTCGCCAGGGAGGCTCCACGCTCGCCCCAGACCCGCTGCAGGACGAGGTCCGCCGGCACCGCGCGACCGGCGTCCACGACGAGGCTGACCAGCACCTCGCGGTGCCGCTTGGGCCCCACCTCCACCAGCCGACCGTCGAGGGTCACCTGCAGCGGGCCGAGCACCCCGATCCGCAGGTCGGTCACCGGAGGGCGGACAGCATGCGCACGTCCAGCTCGAGCTGGTGACGCTGCGCCCGCCGCAGCGCCTGGAGCCGCCTCTGCTTCTGGGCCGCCGTCAGCGTCCGCCAGGTCGGTCCTGGTGGGCTCGCCGTCCTCATGGTCCACCTCGTCTCTCGCCCCGCACGCCACGAGGCGGGGCCCAGCCTCGCCACCAGTGCTTGCGGGCGGCTTGCGTCTCGCTGACAGCCGGCGACGGCCCGGCCGTCACGCCCACGACGCTCATCGCGTCGCCCGCGGGACGTCGGCGACGTCGGTGTAGATCGCAGCACCCTGACTGCGGGCGATCTGCACCATCTCGTCGGCGCCGGCCGAGGGCCCTCCGATCCGGACGACCGCGTCGCAACGGCGCAGGAGCCGCCTTGCGAACGGGTGGAAGATCGCGTCGAACGCGGCGTCCCCGGGTCGCACCGAGCCGGCGAGCGCGGCCAGCGGCAGCGCCATGGCCTCGCCCGTGAGCGGGACGTGGCCGCGCTGGAACAGCTCCAGCGCCGCGGCGTTCATGTCGTCGACGTGCGACTGCAGTCGAGCAGGGTCGTCCCCCGTGCCGGACCGGTAGGGGCCGGCGACCAGGACCAGCATCGGCGAGATCGAGGGCTCGGTGAAGAGCTCCTCCAGGGTCGGGGTCGGGTGGGGGTTCACCGGCGGTGTGGGTGTGGTCGTCATGGGCGTGCCTCTCCTCGGGGTCGTGATCAGGCCCACCGTCGCCGGGTCCGCTTGCTCCTGCCTTGTCCTGTGGGTGCGCAGCCGGACAAGGACCCCCGGACGGAGCGCAAGCCCGCGACAAGGACTGCCCGGCAGGCTCCGGGACGAGGGCGGGCCCTCCGCCCCACGACCGAAGGACACGACATGACCACCCAGCGCACCCGCACCGCCGCGATGACCACCGCGGCCCTCGCCCTCGTCGGAGCGGCGACCGCCACCGACCTCGTCTCGGCACGCGCCGACGCCGGCGCCGCGGCGCCGGGCACCCGCATCACCGTGGCCGCCTCCGACGGTTCGGTCCACCCCGGTGAGCAGCTCGTGCTGACCGGCCGGCTGGCGCAGGGCTCCACCGGCCTCCGCGGCTCGGTCCGGGTGTACGGACGCAACGCCGCCGGGTGGTACCCGCTCACGGGCGCCCAGGTCCGCACGGCCTCCACGGGCGGCTACCGGGTGCGGGTCGTCCTGTCCTCCACGGGCGACCGCACGCTCAAGGTCGTGGGCGACCCCGACGCCCGAGAGCTGCGCAACGCCTCGGCGAGGGTGCGCGTCTCGGTCCGCTAGTCCCCACCCCTGCTCGAGAGGAACGACCCATGACCACGCACGCCCTCACCCATCCCCAGACCGCAGCGGAGCCGACGGAGGACGCCCACCTCGCCAGCGCTCGCGCCCTCCGGCTGCTCGCCCTCGACGAGGCGACCAAGCGGCGGGTGATGTCCGAGGCCACCCTCGCCGCCCTGGCTCGCCAGGTGGCGCACCGCTACCTCGCGGGCGAGACCCTCCCCGAGGCGCTCGACCGGGCCCGGGACAGCGTCCGGCGCGGACACGCAGTGAGCCTCGAGCTCGTCGGAGAGAGCGTGCGGGACGCCGACGAGGCCCGCAGGGCCACGGAGGTCTTCGTGTCCATCGCCGAGCAGATCCGCCTCACCGGGCTGCCGAGCACGATCTCGCTGGACCTCACCCACCTCGGCCTGCTGGTCGATCGCGAGCTGGGTCACCGGCACGCCGTCCGGGTCGCGCAGGCGGCGCGGGACGCCGGCACCGTGCTGATGCTCTCGGCGGAGGGCTCCGAGCGCACCGACCTCGTCCTCGACACCTACGAGCGGCTCTCGGAGACCTGTCCCGGAGCGGTGGGAGTGACGCTCCAGGCCCGGCTGCACCGCACCCCCGAGGACCTCGCTCGCGTGCTCGGCATGCCGGGGCGGGTCCGCCTGGTCAAGGGCGCCTTCGAGGAGCCCGAGCACGTGGCCCACCCCCGGGAGAGCGAGGCGCTGCACCGGGCGTACCTGCGTCTGGCGGACGTGCTCGTCACCCACGGCGGGCCGGTCTCCCTCGCCACCCACGACGACCTCCTCCTCGACGAGCTCGTCCGTCGCCACGGAGACGCCCTGCGCGGCGACCAGGTCGAGTTCGAGATGCTGCTCGGGTTGGGCGATGCGGCGCTCGAGCGGCTGCGCCGCGACGGACACCGCACCCGTGAGTACGTCGTCTTCGGCAGCGAGTGGTGGCTCTACGTGCTGAACCGCATCTCCGAGCGCCCGGAGCGGCTGCACACGGCGCTCGCGGACGCATCGGCACGCACGCAGGAGCGGTAGCCGCCCACCGGCAGGCCGCGACCACCAGCACCTCGTAGCCACCTCCCCCACGCCCGTCGCGCCCACGGCGTCCTTGCAGCCCGAGCACCACGTCCGTACCCGTCACCACGCGCGCCGCCGACGGCCGCGCCTGTGCGTCGGCGACCTGCGCGGCTCGCGCTGCGTCGACCCGTCAACCCGTCAACCCGTCAACCCGAGAGGACCATCACCGTGTTTGCGATGCACTACGACATCCGCCTACCCCGCGACTACGACATGCACCTCGTCCGAGAGCGCGTCGCCACGCGGGGCCACCTCCTGGACGAGCTCCCCGGCCTGGGGATCAAGGCCTACCTCGCGCGCGACGTCACCGCGGGAGCACCCTGCAACTCCTACTCGCCCCTCTACCTGTGGCACGACACCGGCGCGGCGTCGACGTTCCTCTGGGGTCGAGGGGGGTTCGCCGGCATCGTGCGCGACTTCGGCCGGCCCCCGGTCCGGACCTGGCTGGGCGGCAGCTTCCGCCGCAGCGGCGACCCGTCGGCGCCCCGCCACGCCACCGTCTCGACCGCGCCCCTCGCGGTCGGCACCTCCCTCGAAGACACCGCAGCCCGCAGCGAGGCGTGGTGCGAGACCACCACCGCACGGCCCGGCGTGCACTCCGCCGCGTCTCTCATCGACACCAGCACCTGGACCCTCACCCAGCTGGTCCTCACCACGACGCGGGTGCCGGCGCAGGACCTCCACGGCGGCGCTGCCGAGGAGTTCGAGGTGCTCCACCTCTCCGCGCCCGGCATCGGCGCCCTGCGGTGAGCACCGGAGACCGACGCGGCACGGTCCTCGCGGGAGGTGACCGCGACGAGGACCACCGGCCCGGGCGTGCCGCTTCGCTGGCACTCAGCCTGAGCATGTTCCTGATCCTCTGCGAGGGCGGCGCTCTCAACCTGGCGGTCCCGCGCATCGCCGGCGACCTCGCCGCGTCCACGGCCGGGCTCGAGTGGATCGTCAACGCCTACGTGCTGCCGCTCGCCAGCGGCATGATCCTCGCCGGCGGGCTCGGCGACCGTATCGGCAGGGACCGCCTGCTGAAGTCCTCGCTGGCTGGGTTCGCACTCAGCACCGGGGTGTGCGCCCTCAGCCCCGACCTGACCGTCCTCATCACCGCCCGCGCGGCCCAAGGTGTGTGCGCGGCCGGCGTCCTGCCCATGATCCTGGCCCTGGCCGTCAGCAGCTACCCCGACCCGGCCACCCAGGCCCGGGTGGTGAACACCATCGCCGTCGCCGGCAGCCTCGGCCTGGTGACCGGACCGGTCCTCGGCGCGGTCGTGACCGAGGCGCTGGGCTGGCGGTTCGTCTTCGTCGTCGTCCTTCCCCTGGCTCTGATGGCAGCGGCCGCGTCCCGACACCTGGTCGACGTACCGGCGCCGCTCGGCCGCCGGCCCGCTGCGACGGGACTCGCGCTGGGTGTCCTGGGACCCGTGCTCCTCATCAGCGGACTGGTCGAGCTCTCCACCCGGGGACCGCGATCCGTCGTCGTCCTCGCGCTCCTGGCTGCCGGACTGGGCGCGGCGACGGCGTTCGTCCTCCTGGAGCGGCGGACGTCTCGGCCCGTCATCCCCGGGACCCTGCGCCGGGAGCCGGCGTTTCGAGCCGCCGTCGTGGCCGGCTACGCCTTCCAGTTCGCCGGGTTCGGGCTCCCGTTCATGCTCGCGCTGCACCTGCAGAGGAACTGGGACCTCGACCCGATCGGGACAGCCATGGTCCTCGCCCCGTTCTCACTCGTGACCATCGTCGGCACCACCACCGTCAACCCCCTCCTCGCCAGGCGCGGCCAACCGTTCATGCTGAGGACCGGCATGTCCATGGCGTTGCTCGGCACGCTCGTCACGCTGGGCGTCGCCGGGCCCGGCACCTGGCCGATCCTGACGATCGGCACCGTCCTCGTCGGCCTGGGGAGCAGCATCTACTCACCCAGCCTGAACCACGTGGCCACCCGCAGCGGGGGCGACCACCCGGGCCTCGCCTCCGGGGTCTACTTCACCGCCCGCCAGATGTCGATGGCCACCGCGGTGGCGGCGCTCGGCGCCCTGGTCCTCAGTCCGCACCCGGTCGCCGGCCTCCGCACCGGAGTCGTCATCTCCGCCATCCTCCTGACCGCCAGCCGGGTCCTGATGGCCCGGGCCGGCCAGACCTCGGACGACGAGCGGTGAGGAGCCCAGGGTCTCGCCGAGAGGACGCCTTGCTCACCGCGCGGGCTTCGCTCAGAGCCGCGGGTCGACCGGCTCGGACTCGAGCGCGAGGACCGCGAAGACCGCCTGGTGCACCTTCCACAGCGGCGCGCGGTCGACGAACGCCGTGAGCGCCTCCAGGCCGAGCCCGTGCTCGCGCTGGGCGAGCTGACGCTTCTTGCCGAGGTGGCGCTCGCGGAGCACGTCGAGCGAGTCGGTGTAGTCGGGTCCGTAGATGATCCGCAGGTACTCCCGCCCGCGCACCTTGATGCCGGGCTGGACACGACCGGTGGTCAGGTGGGCCGGCTTGACGACCATGCCCTCCCCGCCGGCGGCGGTCAACTCCAGCCACCAGTCGGTGGCGGCGTCGCGCTCCGCTGCGGAGGAGAGGTCCACGAAGCGGTGGCGCGTCGGCGTGACCAGGTCGCCCTGCAGCTTCGCGAGCTCCGCGAGGTGCCACTCGTGCGACTCGGTGAGCGCGAGCGCCCGTCCCTCGGCGGCCAGGACCTGGAACGGCGCGAGCGTGACGCCGTCGAGCCCGTCGGTCGGGTGGACGTAGGCGGCGTAGGCGTCGCGGAACGCCTCGGCGTTGACCAGGCGGCGCTCGACCCGCTCGAGTCGCCCCCCGACGTCGAGGCCGCGCGCAGCGGCCCGCTCGAGGACCGAGCGCGCCTCGGGCAGCACGTGACGGGCAGCGGCGCCGACCGAGGCGTACTGGGCCTGGATCAGGTCGAGCGCCTTGACCGACCACGGCAGCAGCTCGCAGTCGAGGGCGAGCCAGTCGGTGTCCAGCGAGTCGAACAACGGCGCGGCCGTCTCCCGCAGCCGGTCGATCAGGTCGGTGGTGTCCGCGAAGAACGGGCGGCCCGTGCGGGTGTAGACGACGCCGGTCGTGCCGTCGCCGATGCCGAAGCGGCGTTCTGCGGCGTCCGCGTCCCTCGCGATCACCGCGACGGCGCGTGACCCCATGTGCTTCTCCTCGCACACGACCCGCGTGACACCCCAGCCGGCGTACTCGTCGAAGGCCTGCGCCGGGTGCTCCAGGAACCCGTCGACCTTGGACGTGGCCACCGGTGACATGGTCGGCGGCAGGTAGACCAGCCAGCGCGGGTCGACGGCGAACCGGCTCATCACCTCGAGCGCGGCCGCGGCGTTCTCCTCCGGGATCTTCACCTTCCCGGCGTGCGTCGTCTCCAGCCACCGGGTGCCCGCGACGTCGCCGATCCTGAGCACCGAGGCCTCGCGGTCGCCGGCGGCCGGCGCGAGCGGTCGGACGGGCTCGTACCACTCCTGCTCCGCCGGGACCGAGACGATCTCCCGCTCGGGGTAGCGCAGCGCGGTGAGCTCGCCACCGAAGACCACCCCGGTGTCGAGGCAGATGGTGTTGTTGACCCACTCGGCCTTCGGGACGGGGGTGTGTCCGTAGACGACCATGGCCTTTCCGCGGTAGTCCTGCGCCCAGGGGTAGCGGACGGGAAGGCCGTAGTCGTCGGTCTCGCCGGTGGTGTCGCCGTACAGCGCGAAGGAGCGGACGCGCCCGGACGACCGGCCGTGGTAGGCCTCCTTGAGCCCGGCGTGGGCGACGACGAGCCTCCCGTCGTCGAGGACGTAGTGGCTGATGAGGCCGTCCATGAACTCCAGCGCCTGCGTGCGCAGGTCCTCCGGGCCGGCCTCGAGCTGCGCGAGCGACTCGGCCAGACCGTGGGAGACGGTGACCTTGGAGCCACGCAGGGCGCGGACCAGCTTGGCCTCGTGGTTGCCTGAGACGCACAGCGCGGTGCCGGCGGCCACCATGCCCATGACGAGGCGCAGGACCCCGGGGGTGTCCGGGCCGCGGTCGACGAGGTCGCCGACGAAGACCGCCTGGCGTCCCTCCGGGTGCGAGGCACCGACGGCGGTGTCGCCGTCGTAGGTCAGCTGCCACCCCAACGTGGTGAGGAGGGTGCGCAGCTCGGAGGCGCAGCCGTGGACGTCGCCGACGACGTCGAACGGGCCGTGGACCTCCCTGCGGTCGTTCCAGGGGCGCTCGCGGACGATCTCCACCGCCTCGGCCTGGTCGGTGCCGGGCAGCACGTGGACGCGGCGGAACCCCTCCTTGGTGAGCCGTCGCAGGGACCGCTTGAGGTCGCGGTGCTGGCGGGCGACGACGTGGTCGCCGAAGTCGCGGTCCGGCCGCTGCTTGTTGCGCGCGATCGCGACGGGCTCGGGGACGTCGAGGACGATGGCGTCGACCAGGACGTCGTGGCTCCTGGCGAGCGCGACCAGCGCCGCTCGAGCGCTCTGCTGCACGTTGGTGGCGTCGACCACGGTGAGCAGCCCGCGGCGCAGCCGGGTGCCGACGATGTAGTGCAGGACGTCGAAGGCGTCCGGGGTGGCGGACTGGTCGTTCTCGTCATCGGAGACGAGGCCGCGGCAGAAGTCGCTGGAGATGACCTCGGTCGGCTTGAAGTGGGTGCGCGCGAACGTCGACTTGCCGCTGCCCGAGACGCCGACCAGGACCACCAGGCCCATGGCGGGGACGACGACCTGTCGGGTGGTGGGTGCCTCAGTCATCGGACCCCTCCGCTCGTGTGAAGACGGCCATCTGGGTCGGCGAGCCCCACGTGTCGTCCACGTCGCCGACGCCGTGCAGCTCCACGGCGTAGCCGTACGTCGACCCGACGTGCTCGGACCACTCGGCGAGCTCGGCCCGGGTCCACTCGAAGCGGTGGTCGGGGTGTCGCATGCCGACGAGGTCGTCGTACAGCACGTTGTACTCGGCGTTGGGGGTGGTCACGACGACCGCACCCGGCCTGGCCGCTCCGAACACGACGTGCTCGAGCGCCGCCAGCCGGGAGGCGTCGACGTGCTCGACGACCTCCATGAGCACGGCGGCGTCGAAGCCGGCGTAGCGGTCGTCCTCGTAGGTGAGGGCGCCCTGGAAGAGCTGCACCCGCTCGGCCTGACGCTCGCTCATCCGGTCGAGGTGCAGCCGGCGGGAGGCGTGCTGGAGCGACCGGGTGGACACGTCGGAGCCCGCGACCCGCGTGAACGACGGCGTCTGCACCAGCCGCGCCAGGAACTGCCCCGGGCCGCAGCCCAGGTCGATGACCGAGCGCGCGCCGAGCTCGAGCAGCACCCGGTGCACGGCGTCGTGGCGCTGGGCGTTGAGCGGGACCCGCTTCTCAGCGGGCTGCAGGGCCTCTTCGTCCTCGGCCGGCTCCACGGCCTCCTCCACCTCGTCGCCGAGCTCGGCGAGCCGGGCCAGTGCGACGCGGGTCAGGGCACCACGGCGGCCGAGGTAGCGGCGGGTGATGAGGTCGGCGTCGGGATGGGTGGTGAGCCACCCCTCCCCCGAGCGCAGCAGCTTGTCGACCTCGTCGGGGCCCTGCCAGTAGTGCTTCGACTCGTCGAGGACCGGCAGCAGCACGTGCAGCTGGTTGAGCGCGTCGGCCAGCCGGACGACGCCGCTCAGGCGCAGCCGGACGTAGCGGGAGTCCCCCCACTCGGGGAACGCGTCGTCCAGCGCGACGGGCTCGGCCTCGACCGTCCAGCCCAGGGGCTCGAAGAGCCGGTGCGCGATCGCCGGTCCCCCGCGGCACGGGAGCACCGGGACCTCGATCTCCAGCGGGATCGCGGAGTCGGCGAGCTCCTGCCGGGAGTCGCAGCGGCCGCTGCGGGCGGTGCTGAACACGTCGGCCATCGCCACGGAGAGCAGCGACGACGCCGCGTAGGAGCGGTCGTTGACGTACTGAGCCAGGCTGAAGTCGGGAGCGTTCCTCCCGCGTGACCGGGCCAGCCGGACCGGGTCGACGTCGAGCAGGAGTGCGACGGTGCACCTCTGAACGGTGGCCTCGGGGTAGAGGACCGTCACGGTGCCGAACGACTGCGTGAACTCCTGCACGCGGTCCGGGTGCTTGTGCAGGAGGTAGCCGAGGTCGGTCGCCGGCTGGTGGGTGGTCGTGACGGTCAGGAGCACGCGCTCAGTCTGCCGGAGGGAGTCGATCCATTTTCCGGCACGTACGGTCGGTCCGCCGGCTATCCGACCAGCTGCTGCAGGATCGTCGGGTCCTTGATCTTGTCGTCGCGGGCGAGCAGGACGACCTTGGCCACGAGCTCCGCGGTCCGCGGGTCGTCGTCCGCGAACGGCAGGAAGACCCGGCCCCGGTGCTGGGCGGAGACCGGGACGATGCACACCGCGTTGCCCGGGATCCGGTGCACGACACCGGAGCCCAGGTGCACCGAGTAGGTGCCGAGGCGGCCCTTGATCCGTACGTGGTGGCCGCCGACCTCGACGTTGGTCATGTCGAGCATGGAGGCCGTCTCGTCCACGAGGCGGCGGCGCACGTCGATCGACGACTCGGAGGCCTCGGGGTCGAGGCCGCTCGCGTGCGCCACGGAGACGACGAGGTCCAGGTCGCGCATCGTCTCGGAGAACACGCGGGCGGGGACGTCCGCGAGAGGAAGCGGCCGCCAGTGACCGGCCGGGTGGAAGGTGATGTCGTCCATCGTGGCGTCCTCGACCTCGGTGGGTGAGCCCCACCCGTTGACGAGATGACACCAGGCGGTGAGCTTCTGCTGGTGGAAGGTCCGCGAGAAGCCCTGCTCGAAGTCGGCCACCCACCCACGTGAGGTGAAGATGCCACCGGCCCGTCGAGCCTCGACCTGGTGGCCGGCGTACCTGTGCGAGCTGACGCCGGCCTCGTCGCGCTCGTTCTCGTTGAGCGTGTAGAGCTCACGGAAGAGCTGCTTGAAGGGCTGGCGTCGCCCGGCGGACATGAGGTCGTGCTGGAAGTCCGGCCACTCCCCCGAGGACAGCAGGTCGACCGGGTGCGCGACCCGTAGGCCTCCGACGGCGCGGCGCTGGGTCCCGTCGGGTGCCGACAGCGTGGCGCCGTCCCGAGGGAGCCCGACGATGCCCTCGTCGTCGACGAGGACGAGGTCGCGCAGCATCGGCGCGAGGATCGGGTGCCGGAGGAGGTCCTCCAGCTCGTCGGGTTCGAAGGCGTCCCCCAGCACGCACGCCGACTCCAGCGAGCTGCGCATGCGGCGGACCTGCTTGCGGAGCGAGGTCGCCCGGTCTCGGAGCTGGGCGACCTCCGGGACCTTGGCGCTCTTCGCCGGAACGGACTTGAGTGGTCTGCCCGCTCGGTGGACCGTCAGCTCGGGTGCCCCGGCGGCGTCGATGGAGAGCGCGACGACGAGGTCGCCGTCCACCGCGGTGACGGGTCCCTCCGCCAGGTCACGGACCGCTTCCGCCTCCATCGCCCACACCAGTCGCTGGGGGTCACGGAACCCTGCGGTGCGGGCGAGGTTCTCCAGGCCGACCTCGACGGCGGTGGACTCGGAGGCCCGACGCTGCGAACCGGAGGTGCGATCGGAGGCGACGAACCCGCGCAGCAGCTCGTACCGCCTCAGCAGGGCCGTCTGGTCCTCCAGCGGCAGGAGGCCCAGAGCGCGGACCGAGTCCTGGTGACGCTTGTCCCGAAGGCGCCGGACGACGGCCGTCTCGTCGACCCTTCCGAGTAACGCCTGGGCGAAGAGGTCGGCGCGCTTGTGTCCTCCCGAGGACGAGGCGTACTTGGCAGCCTTGAGGACCTGGTCGAACCGCTCTTCGCCGAGCGTCGCCACGACATCGTGGAACCATCGGACGTCCGCTGCCCCGTTGACGAGGTCGGTCGGCTCGAGGGGTGTGCGTTGGCTGACCTCGGTGGCCCACTGGGCGCGGATCTCGGCATCCACGGACCAGCTGTCGTCCTTGGTGTGCGCGTGAACCCACCACACGGCGGACTCGAGTCCGTCCCATCCCAGGCGCAGCTCCATCAGCCGGGACCACTGCGGGGCGTACACCGCGGTCTCGATGAGCCGCTGGTCGGGGATCCTCGCATCGCCGGCGAGCCGGCCGAGCTCGTCCGCGGTGTCGTCGGCGAGTGGCTGGTTGACGCGGATGAGGTGGGACAGACTGCTCTCCCGCGAGGGGGTCCAGGCGTAGGCGCGGGCGAACGGCCGTCTGCCCAGGGCAGTCAGGCACTGCACCAGCTGGCGAGCGCCATAGGTGGTGCGCAGCCCGTGGGCGGTCTCGGAGAGCGAACCCGGCAGGTCGCCGCGAGCGACCTCGGCGGCGATGACCGCGGACCGGACGTCGGCGACGATGTCGTGGACCTGTTCGTGGGCCGCCCACGGCTCGGGCCGCAGCCCGGTGAGCGCCCGGAGAGCGTCCTGTCGCGGCGCGTGGGAGTACCCGTGGGTGACGATGGGAGCGGCGACGAGGGCGTCGACCACGTCCGCCCTCGTTGCGGCACCCCGACGGAAGGCCTCGACCAGGATCCTCGCGGGAGGCGGCCATCGGTCCGGTTGGTCAGGCACCCGCACGGTCCCACCAGCGCCGCCGTGCCAGGTGCGAGCCTCGACCTCGACCTGGGGGCCGTTCCAGCGGTCGATGGTCCCCTCGGGCTCATCGATGAACCGGAGCGCCCTCCAGAGCCTGGCCACCTGGTCATCAGTGAGGCTGGCGGGGTCGACGAACTCGGATCTGCCGCTGAACAGACCGGCGAAGGCGCTGCGCTCGTCCGTACCCAGTGGGTTGCCCCATCGATCGTGCTCGACACGTCGTCCGCGCCGCTCCATGACCTCGGCCGGACCCCGCAAGCCGTCAACGGGAAGTGCTGCGGCGGCAGTCTCCAGGAGCTGCAGCACGGGCTCGGACCACGAGTCGCGCCTGGCGTGTTGAGCGATCGCTCGGAACGCCTGCCACTGGAGGGCGTTGACGTCGGCCTTCGGGAGCTCCGAAGCCACCGGCCCGACGACGGTCCGGGTGACGTCGACCGCCCACCGCCGGTTGACCCGCGGAATGTAGGAGAGTAGAGCGAGCTCGACCCCGCCGTCGGTGAGCTGCGGTTCGATGCGTTCCCACCAGGGCCCGAGTATCTCCGGCAGGGGTAGGGCACCGTCCTTGCCGGCATGTATCCACCGGACGTTCGCGAGGAGCTCGACACCGCCGTGGCTCTGGACCTCCACGTCGGCGTGCTCGGCGAGCCAGCCGGTCAAGGAGGTCCACGCGAGCCGGAACCGGTCGTGGTGGTGCTGCCACGAGCTGGCGGGGAGCACCGCAGGGCGTTGCGCGGGCGTGCGGTCCGACACCTCGAACCTGAGGCCGGCCGGTATCTCCTGCGCTGCCGCATTGCCTCGTGCGGGAGCACCGCCGAGCTCGTCGGCTGCCCTCCTCTGCTCTGCTGTGCCGGCCGCAAGCCGCTCGATCGACGCTGCCAGGCCTCGCGCATCCTGCTTGCGCAGGATCGTGAGGGAAGTCGTGCGGAGGTCGGAGGCCTTGCGAGTGAGGGCGTCCTCGAGGAGTCGGGCCTCGACGTCGGACACCTCCGGGAGCGACCGCAGCGCGCCGCTGACGGTGTCCCGCACCGCCGTGGAGCGGTCGGAGACGAGGGAGAACAGGGCGGCGCGGTGCGCGACCGGGTCCTTGGCGTACTCGCGTGCCGCGATGCTGCGTCCGTCTGCGGAGGCGGCGGCCACGAGCGTCGGGTCGAGGGGCCGCCCACCGGAGTGGCAGACGAGGATGTCCGCCGCGAGGGTGCCACCGACCTTGCGGGGCAGCGTCCCGATCAGACCGGTCTCGACCTCCTGCAGCTTGCCCAGCGTCCGGACGCGGGCGTGGAGGTCGGCCCGCACCGGTTCCGGCATCGGCACCCGGGAGTCGTCGCTGCCGTACCGATGAGCCGGCCAGGCGGTGACGGCCGCGGCGTAGACCGGCAGGGAGGAGTCGGTGACCGCACGAGCCAACGCCTCACCGGCGGCAGGCGTGGCGACGTCGCTCAGGAGCCGGGCGGCCGCCAGCCTGGTCCGGTCGTCCGGGCTGGCGAGCAGGGCGTCCGCGGCGGTGATCCCCGCGTGCACGTCCCGGACCGCCAGGGACCAGGCCCCGAGGAAGGCGACGACGGGTTCGGCATCGAGCAGGGCGGTCGGCCGGGGAGGCTGCCGGAGGAAGTCGCGGATGGCGACGACCGCGTCGGCCACCTGCTTCTCGTGGCGGACGGTGAGGTCCTCGCCGATCCAGACACCGAGCGCTCGGACGGTCCCGGCGAACCTCGCCAGCCGATGCTCGACGACGACGTCGAGGATCCGCGCGAACGCCTCCGGATGCGCGACGTCGGCCGCCTCCAGGATGGTCTGGCGCAGGCCCTCCGAGCGTTGGGCGGCGACCAGGAACCGCTCGACCTCGGCCCACCCCGTCGGTTCCGGCGAGGACAGGAGCGCCACGAACGCCGAGTGCGACGGCCCGCTGATGTCGTGGTGACCCTGCAGGCTGGTGACGAGGACGTCGAGGACCTCGCGGTTGCCGCGGGCGATGGCGGAGGCGAAGAGCGAGCCCAGGGGGACGTACTGGCCGAGATGGAGCGCCCACGCCGCCTGCCACTCCAGCGGCTGGGGGTACTGCACCGAGTGACGCAGGAACTGACCGAGCTCCGCCCATCGGGCGGCCAGCGAGTCCGCCTTGTCGGGTGAGCGGTAGGCGCGTCGCTGCCAACCACGCTGGTAGGGCTCCTGCGTCGACCACTCCCACCAGTACGCCAGGTGTCCGCCGAGCTCGGGGCTGACGGCGTGGAGCACCTTCTCGCGCTTGGCCAGGCTGAGCTCGTCGAGCCGCTGCGCAACGGCCCGCCAGGGCCGGCGGGAGTCGACGAGGCTCGACACGATGTCCGTGGCGAGTCTGGGTGCCAACAACTTGTGGACACGCAGGCCCCTGGCCCGGTCGCTCTCCGAGGCGGCGTACTTCGCCATCTCCGCGCGGGCGACGTCCCCCGACAGCACGTCAGCCCCCGGCCAGGGCCACGAGACGCACCAGTCGCAGCGTCGAGTCGGGACGGACCACGACGGGCGCGTCGATCTCCTCCACCTGGAGGCCGTCGACGAACACGAAGACGAGCCCGTCGGTGAACGCCTCGACTGCCCGCTCGATGGCCTCGGCCTCGGGGGGCGGGGCCGGCACGGCACGGTTCTCGCGGCCGTAGACGCCGGTGTCGACACCGCGGGCGAGGTCGGCGGGCGTCAGGACCTGCAGGGTCCTGCTGGAGGTGCGCCGCTGCTCGTAGGCGGCCAGCTCGTGCCGGACGAGCTCGGACAGGAGCTCGCGGAGGGTCCCGTTCCCGAGAGGAACCTGGACGTGCAGCGACTCGGTGTCCCTGCTGCCGACGATCTTGGTCTCGACGATCACGGGGCCCACTCTGGCATCTGCCCGGTCGCGTCGGGCCGAGTCCGGCCCATGTCGTCCAGCGAGGGAACTGCGTCACATGACTTCAGGCCCGGAATCGTGGATTCCGGGCCTGAAAGTGGTAGCGGGGGCAGGATTTGAACCTGCGACCTCTGGGTTATGAGCCCAGCGAGCTACCGAACTGCTCCACCCCGCGTCGCTGAACAGAACGTTACCGGACGGGGTGAGGCGGTCCAAATCGGGTCACTCGGCGGGCGTCTACTCGTCGGTGCCACCACCCGCGGCACCGCCACCGTCGCGCACCGCGGCGAGGTCGATCGCGTCCTGCACCAGACGTGCGGCCAGCTGGTTCTGCCGCTGGTACTCCGCCAGGTTGCCCCCGGCCAGGGCCGTCTCGGCGGCCGTGAACGCCTTCTGGGCCTGGTCCAGCTTGTCGCCGATCTGCTCGTCGATCGTGCCGGTCGGCTGCTCGGGCTCGCCGGACCCTTCGGGCGGTGTCGTCCCGGGGTCGGGTTCGGCGCTCGTACCGGGAGCGGCACCCAGCGCGTCGCGCAGACCGTCGAGCATGGTCTTGCCGATCCCGACCTTGCCGCCGTAGGACACCAGCACGTACTGGAGGATCGGGTAGGCGGCGCTGGACCCGGCGCGCACGGCGTAGACCGGCTCGACGTAGATCAGGCCGTCCTCGACCGGCAGCGTCAGGATGTTGCCGAACAACGGCGGCGACTGGCCGGTCTCGAAGTCGCGCAGCTTGTCGCGGACGTCGGGGTCGGAGCTGAAGTCGTTGGCGATGTTGCCGGGGCCCTGGGTCGTCTGGTCGGTCATCTCGCGCACGGTGATCTTGCCGTAGTCGTCCGAGGTGGCGTCGCTGTTGACAGACACGAAGGAGGCCAGGTTGTTGCGGCCGAACGGCACGAAGGTCGACGTCAGCGACCAGGTCTCGTTCGTCGTGGTGGTCTCCTCGCCGGCGGTCTCGTCCACGAAGAGCCGATACGGGGGCAGCAGCTTGTTCTTGGTGCGGCTGTTGGGGTCCTCCGGCACCGCCCAGCGGTCGTCACCCTGGTACCACGCCGGTGCGTCGGTGATGTGGTAGCGGGCGTACTGGAAGCGCTGGACCTTGAACAGGTCCTCGGGGTAGCGCAGGTGCTGCATCAGCTCGTCGGAGATCTCCGAGCGGTCCTGGACGGTGTCGGGGAACGCACTCATCCACGCCTTGAGGATCGGGTCGGACTCGTCCCACTCGTAGAGCGTGACCGTGCCGTCGTAGGCGTCGACCGTGGCCTTGACCGCGTTGCGCATGTAGTTGATCTCGTCGGTCGGCAGCGTCGCGAGACCGGTGTCCTCCTGCAGCGAGTCGTCGGTCATCTCCTCGAACGACTCCCGCTGGGCACTGGCGTAGCGGTCGGTGGTCGTGTAGCCGTCGAGGATCCACACCACCTTCTCGTCGACGATCGCCGGGTAGGCGTCCTCGTCGATGGTCAGCCACGGGGCCACCTTCTCGACGCGCTCGCGCGGCGTGCGGTTGTAGAGGACCTCGCTGTTGCCGTGCACGCGACCCGAGAGCAGGAAGTTCGGCTCGCCGAACTTCACGGCGTACATCAGCTGGTTGAACGTCGAGCCGATGTCGACGCCGCCCTTGCCGTCGTACGTCGTGGTCTCGTCCTCGTCCTCCGTGCCGCTGGAGAGGCTGAGCTCCACGCTGCCGGAGTCCTTCTTGGCCTTCCCGACGACGGAGTAGTCCGGGCTGTCCTCACCGAAGTAGATCCGGCTCTCGTAGCCGCCGGTGAGCTCGCTCAGGTCGTCCTGTCGGGTCCCGTCGGAGTTGACCTGGTTGCCCTCGGCCCACTGGATCTCCGTCTGGGGAGTGTTGTCGTCGGCGCCGCGCTGGTTGGCGTACGCGGCGATCACGCCGTTGCCGTGGGTGTAGACCGTGTGCAGGTTCGACCAGTTCTTGTCGCCGTCGTTGATGCCCTCCTGGTCGAGCTCGCGCACGCCGAGCACGAGGGCACGGTCGACGCCGTTCTCCATCTGGTAGCGATCCACGTCGAGCACGTCGGCCACGGAGTAGTAGTTGCGGCCCTGCTGGTTCTGCTCGAACGTCTCCCGCACGAGCTGGGGGTCCACCAGCGGGACCGACGAGGTCTCGGCCGTCAGGCGCGACAGCTTCTCCTTCGTCGCCGAGGCGCTGCTGGTGTAGGGCTCGCTCTCCACGTCGGTGAGGTCGTACGCCGCACGGGTGGCGTCGATGTTGGCGGCGATGTACTTCGCCTCCTTGTCGGCCTCGGACGGCTTGACCTGGAACTGCTGGACGATGCCGGGCCAGATCATGCCCAGGAGCACCGCCGAGAGGGCGAGCAGCGCCAGACCGACCGAGGGCAGCGTCCAGGTGCGGCGCCACACGTTGAGGAAGAACAGCACCGCGCAGATCACGGCGATGCCCATGAGGATGCTCTTGGCCGGGAGGATCGCGTGCTCGTCGGCGTAGGTCATGCCGGTGATCAGGCGTCCGGACTGGTTCACCAGGTCGAAGCGGTCGAGGTAGTAGTCGCCGGCCTTGACCAGCACGAAGAGCCCGAGCAGCACCGAGAGCTGCACCTGGGCCGCGCCGGAGAGGCGGTCGCGGCTGACCTGCAGGCGCACGCCGCCGTAGAGGTAGTGGGTCACGGCCGCGGCGAGCAGCGCGATCACGATCGTCGCCATCGTGAAGTCGACCAGGTAGTGCAGGAACGGCAGGTCGAAGACGTAGAACCCGATGTCGCGCTTGAAGAAGGCGTCCTTGCTGCCGAACTCCTGGGAGTTGCGCCACAGCATGTAGTTGCGCCACTCCCCCGCGCCGGAGGTGCCGGCGAACAGGCCGAGCAGCAGCGCGACGCCCACGACGATCCAGGTGCGGATCGGGGTCACGGCGTCGCGGTAGCGGTCGAGGCCGCCCTGCTCGGGCGACGACGGGCGGAACAGCGGCCGGAAGCGGAAGGCCAGCACGACGTTGACCGCGACGACGATGCCCATGAACGCGCCGAAGGCGACGAACAGGCCCGCGCGCGTCCAGAACAGGGTGGTGAAGACGCTGCCGTAGCCGGCCGAGCGGTACCAGAGGCGGTCGGTGTAGATCGCCGCGAACGTCGTCAGCCCGAAGAAGCAGACGATGAGCACGATGCCCGTGATGACCAGGGCCCGGGAGCGCCGCGAAGCCTGTGGCGGGGCGGGGTCTCGGGGGTCGTCGTCGAACAGCTCACTCACGGGTTCTCCTCGGGTTCTGCGGGTACGTCGGCGGGCGCGTCGGCCCGGTCGTCGGCGGGGTCCTCGTCCAGGGTGGCCTCGAGCAGCGCCAGCAGCGCGGGCACCAGGTCGATGCCCCCGACCACGGACTGGTCGTCGTCGTGGGCGCGCAGGCGCAGGGCGCAGTACGTCGACCCGTGGCGGGTGACGCCGGCGACGATGCGCACGTCCTGGCGCTCCGGGTGCTCGCGCGCGAAGCGCTGCGCCTCGGTCTCGTCGTCGGGGATCTGCTCGTCCGCGTCGGGAGGCAGCACGAGCCGCTCGACGACCGCGGCGCAGCCGATCACCTCGGGGGGCCAGCTGATGGACTCCAGCGCACGCTCCAGCTCGACCTCGGGGCTCAGCTGGTCCTGCTCGATCGCGGTCAGCGAGCCCTGCTCGGACGAGTGGTCCAGCCCCATCGCCGCGGCGAGCGCCGGCTCGTGGTCGACCAGGCGCGCGGTGTCGACCAGGGCGTAGAGCCGAGCCGGCTGGTCCCAGCCGCCCTGGGCGAGGTGTCCCTCGATCTCGAGGATCGCGGAGGCCAGCGCCGGGTCGGCGTCGAGCGGGTCGGTCAGGGTCATGCGGCGTCCTTGCACGAGGGGAGGTCGGCGTCGGGGTCGGCGACCCAGTCCTGGATGGCCCCGAGCGCCTCGTGCATCGTCGTGGCCCGGACCAGGCGCATGTCGTCACCGGGGTCGGCCCCCAGCGCCTCCTTGCAGTTGTCGGTCGGCACCAGGAACAGCTGGGCGCCGTCCTCGCGGGCGCCGGCGATCTTCTGCGGGATGCCGCCGATCGGGCCGACCTTGCCGTCGGGCGCGATCTCGCCGGTGCCGGCCACCGTCTTGCCGCCCGTGAGGGAGCCGGGCGTGAGGGTGTCGTAGATCGCCAGCGAGAACATCAGCCCGGCGCTGGGTCCGCCGATGTCGGGGTCGATGTTGACCCGCACGTCGAAGGGGAAGGCGTAGCCGTTGCCGGGCGTGATGCCGATCAGCTTCTCGCCCTTGACCGTGCGTGGCTCGACCGTGACGTCGAGCTCGGTGCGGTCGCGGCGCACCCGCAGGTCGATGCTGCCGCCCTTCGGGGTGGCCTGCACGGCGTCGTAGAGCTGCTGGGCCTTCACGAGCTTCTCGCCGTTGACCTCGAGCAGGAGGTCGCGCGGCAGCAGCTTGCCCTCGGCCGGCATGCCCTGCTCCACGAAGGTGACGTCCACCGCCGGGGTGAACTTGAGGCCGAGCTCGCGCATGGCCACCGCGATCGCCGCGTCCTGCGAGGTCACCATGGCCACGGCACCGTCGCGGTCGTTGGAGGCCTGGGTCTCCTGCTCGTCGTAGATCGCGTCGTAGGGGTAGACCGCGTCGTCGTGGTCGACCCACGCGTCCATCAGGTCGTAGAGGTTCTTGCGGCAACCGCTCCCGCAGTGACCGTCGTCGTCCTTGGGCAGGGAGACCAGCACGGTGGTCATCCGCAGCTCACCGTCGTCGCGGTAGGTCTTGTGACCGTCGACCTGGATGATCTCCGCACCGTCGGCCTCGGCCAGCACGTCGACGGTGTAGCCGGGCCGGTAGGTGACGTAGTCCAGCGGCAGGAACGCCGCCAGTGCGAGCAGCACGAGCACCAGTGGTCCCGCGATCATCGCGGCCATCAGGCGCTGGCTCATGGCGCCACCCTCTCACCCCGGCCAAGGCTCCGTGCGCCCGGATCTCAGTCAGGAGACGCGGCGCTGAGGGGGCTCCTCGACCGGATGCGCGCGCGGCGTCGGGGGTGTCGCACGCGACGGTCGGACGGCGACGCCGGTGCTGCGGTCGCGCTCGGGGGCCGGCGCGGCGTACCTGGTCGTGCGCGGCGGTCGCTCCAGCGCCTCCCCCAGCCGACGGACGGCGACCTCGCGGTCGACCTCCCCGCGACCCTCCCGGCCCAGCCAGCCGACCCAGAGCATCGCCACCACGGTGACGACGGCGGGCGGCACGAGCCAGAGCAGGATCTCCACGTCCTCGAGGGTACGGCGGGCCGGCGGCGAGCCCCCTACGGCGCGCCGACCCACTCCTCGGTGCCGTCGCCGAAGACCTGGTGCTTCCAGATCGGGACCTCGTCCTTGAGCGTGTCGATGAGGTCGCGCGAGGCGTCGAAGGCCTGGCCCCGGTGGGCGGCGGCCGCGGCGACGACGACGGCGACGTCGCCGATGTCGAGGTGGCCGACCCGGTGGACCGCGGCGATGCCGTGCACCTCGTGCCGCTCGGCGACGCGGTCGCAGACCTCGCGCAGGCGCTCGAGGGCGCTGGGGTGCGCGGAGTAGTCGAGGCCGGAGACCCCCTTGCCGCCGTCGTGGTCGCGGACGCGGCCGATGAACACGGTCACGCCGCCGTCGGTGGGGTCGTCGAGGACGCCGGTGACCTCCTCGACGCTCAGCGGCGTGTCACGGAGATCGACCAGACGGACAGCGGGATGGGTCACACGACGACCATACGACTTGCCGGACGGCGCTACCGTGGGGTCATGAGCACAGGATCTGGAGGCGGCTCCGGCGAGGGCCCCGAGGACGGCGCCAACCCCTTCAAGGGCACGCCGTTCGAGCAGTTCTTCACCGGTGCGGGCGCCTTCGGCGGCGTCGGCGGGCCCGGCGGCGCCGGGATGCCCGACCTGAGCCAGATCTTCGGCCAGATCCAGGCGATGATGCAGCCCTACGACGGCGCCCTCAACTGGGACGTCGCCCAGGACGTCGCCCGCAAGACCGTGGCGCAGCAGCCCGACCCCTCGCCCACCCAGCGCCAGCAGGACGCGGTGGCCGATGCCGTGCGCCTCGCCGACCACTGGCTCGACGCCGTCACCGAGATCCCCTCGGCCGTCACCTCGACGGCGGCCTGGAGCCGCGCCGAGTGGATCGTCTCGACCCTCGACGCCTGGAAGGTGCTCGTCGACCCCGTCGCCGAGCAGTCCGTCACGGGCCTGGCCAAGGCGCTCCCTCCGGAGGCGCAGGCGGCCGCCGGCCCGCTCGTCGGGATCCTCGGCAAGGCCATCGGCGCGATGCTCGCCAACCAGGTCGGCTCCGGCCTGGGCAGCCTGGCCGGTGAGGTGCTCACCGCCTCCGACATCGGGCTGCCGCTCTCCGCGCCCGGCCGCGCCGCGCTGGTCCCGGCCAACGTCGCCGCCTTCGCCGAGGGCCTCGACGTCACCGAGGACGACGTGCTGCTCTACCTCGCCCTGCGCGAGGCGGCCCACCAGCGCCTGTTCGCCCACTCGCCGTGGCTGCGCGAGCACCTCGTCGGTGCCGTGACCGCCGTCGCGAGCGGCGTGGAGATCAACGTCGAGGGTCTGCAGGAGCGCATCCAGGAGCAGATGAGCGGCATCGATCCCCAGAACCCCGAGTCGATGCAGCAGCTGCTCGAGGGCGGGCTCTTCGACATGCCGCCCTCGCCGGCGCAGCAGGCCGCGCTGGAGCGCCTCGAGATCGCGCTCGCCCTCGTGGAGGGCTGGGTCGACGAGGTCGTCGGCCAGGCCACCGCCGAGCGGATGCCGTCGGCCCAGCGCCTGCAGGAGGCCGTACGCCGCCGCCGTGCCGCGGGCGGCCCCGCCGAGGAGACCTTCGCGGCTCTCGTCGGGCTGGAGCTGCGGCCCCGCCGCCTGCGCGACGCCTCGACGCTGTGGGGGTCGCTGCGCCAGCGTCAGGGCGTCGAGGCCCGCGACGGCGTCTGGCTGCACCCCGACCTGCTGCCCACCGCCGCCGACCTGGACGACCCGCTCGGCTTCCGCGAGGACGCCGCCGCACCCGAGTCCCTCACGGAGGACGACTTCGACGCCGAGCTGCGCAAGCTGCTCGACGGCGAGTGACGCTCCACGCCGACGCGCTGGCCGCCCTGCGCGGCTGGACGGCGCCCTCCTCGGACCAGGAGGCGCTCCGGCAGCGCTACGTCGCGCACCTGGAGGCCCATCCCGACGGCCTCGCCCGCGACTGCCGACCGGACCACCTCACGGCCAGCACGCTGGTCGTCAGCGCCGACCACACCCAGGTGCTGCTGACGCTGCACGCCAAGGCCCGCCAGTGGTTCCAGCTCGGGGGCCACTGCGAGCCGGGGGACGCGACCCTGGCGGGGGCCGCGCTGCGCGAGGCGACCGAGGAGGGCGGGCTGGCGACGCTGCGGCTCGACCCCGTGCCGGTCCAGCTGAGCGAGCACGCGGTGCCCTTCTGCGGCCCCGACGGCGACGTGCACCACCTCGACGTGCGGTTCGTCGCGGTGGCGTCGCCCGACGCCGTACCCGAGGTCAGCGAGGAGTCGCTCGACGTCGCCTGGTGGCCCGTGACGGCGCTCCCCGACCCGGGCAGCGACCTGGTCGAGCTCGTGCGGCTCGGCCTGGCCCGCGCGGCGAGCGGTCAGTCCACGTCGGCGCCGGGCGGCGGGTCGAGCCGCGCCGCCGCCGACCAGCCCTCGAGGTAGCCCTTGGCCTTGTCGGCCTGCGGGTAGCGGTCGACCCAGGCCCAGAAACCGGCATCGTGCCCGGCCTCGATGAGGTGGGCGAGCTCGTGGACGAGCACGTAGTCGATCACCCAGCCGGGCATGCCCTGGAGCCGCACCGAGAGCCGGATCGTGCGGTCCCCCGGGGTGCAGGAGCCCCACCGCGTGTGCTGGTTGTCGACCCAGCGGACCGACTCCGGCTCCGCGAGACCGCCGAGGTAGCTGTCGCTGAGGCGCCGGGCGCGCGCCACGAGGTCGTCGTCGCTGAGCCGGCGCTTCTGCTCGGCCCGCTCGATGCGCTCCACCATGGTGCGGACCCACTCGGCCTCCTCGGCGGCGCTCAGCGAGGCCGGCACGAGGACGACGATGCGGTGGCCGTCGCGGTAGGCCGAGACCGTACGGCGGCGCCGCTCGCTGCGGCGTACCTCCACCTCGGGCGCCTCGGGGTCCGTCATGGCCCGAATCTACTGGCGCGCCCACTCCAGGAGCCGCTCCCGCGGCCACGTGTTGACGATCCGGTCGGCCTCGATGCCCGCGGCCTCGGCCCGCTCGCAGCCCAGGACGAGGAAGTCCAGCTGCCCCGGGGCGTGCGCGTCGCTGTCGATCGAGAACAGGCAGCCGCTGTCGCGGGCGAGCTCCAGCAGCGCCGTGGGCGGGTCGCGGCGCTCGGGCCGCGAGTTGATCTCGACCGCCACGTCGTGCTCGGCGCACGCCTCGAAGACCGCCTCGGCGTCGAACTCCGACTGCGCGCGGGTGCCCCGTCCCCCGGTCACCAGGCGGCCGGTGCAGTGGCCCAGGACGTTGGTGAAGGGGTTGCGCACCGCCCCGATCATCCGGCGCGTCATCGCGGGCGCGTCCATCTTCAGCTTGGAGTGCACACTCGCGACCCGCACGTCCAGGCGGCCCAGCATCTCCTCGGTCTGGTCGAGCCCGCCGTCGTCGAGGATGTCGACCTCGATGCCCTTGAGCAGCGTGAAGCCGCTGCCGGCGAGGTGGTCGTTGACCGCCTCCACCACGCCGAGCTGGCGGGTGAGCCGATCGACGCTCAGCCCGTGCGCCACCTTGAGGCGCGGCGAGTGGTCGGTGAGCACGAGGTAGTCGTGGCCCAGCTCGATGGCCGTGATCGCCATCTCCTCGATCGGTGAGCCGCCGTCGGACCAGTCGGAGTGGGAGTGCAGGTCGCCGCGCAGCCGGGCCCGCAGGTCGACACCACCGTCGGTGAGCGGGCCGGCCAGCTCGGCCTCGGCCGTCGCCAGCCGCTCCGGCAGCTCCCCGCGCGCTGCGGCGGTGATGACCCGGGCCGAGCTCGCGCCGACGCCGGGCAGGTCGGTGAGCGTGCCTTCGTCGACGTGGCGCGCGAGCTCGTCGGCGGGCAAGGGCAGGATCGCGGCCGCCGCCCCGCGGAACGCCTTGACCTTGTAGGTGTCCTCGCGGGCGCGCTCGAGGAGGAACGCGATCCGGCGCAGCGCGGCGACCGGGCCGGCGGCGTACGCGGTCATGGAAGGGCTCCTCTCGACGAGCGGTGGTCAGGATCTTTTCGTCCACACCCGGTGGATGACCATTGTCCCAGGTCAGGACCGCGTGACCGCGGGTCCCGGGCGTGTCCTCCACAGGCCAGTCCCGGCAGATCGCCGTGTTTCCACCGGGGACGGGCAGTTCTCCACAGAGTTATCCACAGCGTTGTCCACAAGCGGCGACGCTGGACCGTTGACCGCCGGGCTCCGGGTCCCTAGCGTTCGGGACGGACGAGGCCCCCGGGTCGCGGACCGACATTGGCAAGGGGAAGGCGAATGTCGCGACGCGACGCGGGGGCCTCTACCTCTGCCCCGCGGTCGCCCCGCCGTCGTCCCCGCCTCAGCGACCGGTGAACTCCGGCGCCCGGCGCTCGCGGCTGGCGCGGATGCCCTCCTGCAGGTCCGCGGTGGCCAGCGTCACCGGCTGGGCGAGCGCCTCCCACTGCAGGCAGGACTCGACGTCGGCATGACCGCCGTCGGCCAGCGCGAGCTTGGTGAGCCGGCTGGCGATCGGCGCGGTGGCGGCGATCCCGGCGGCCGTGGCCAGCACGTCGTCCAGGAACGTCTCGCGGTCGTGCACCGCCGACACGAGCCCGAGCCGCTGCGCCTCGTCGGCCTCGACCACCCGGCCGGTGAGCAGCAGGTCACGCGCGGCGGCCGGGCCGACGACGTTCGGCAGCAGGTGGGTGGCGGCCATGCCGGGATGCATCCCCAGCTTGACGAACGGCACGCCCAGCTTGGCGCCGGCGGCCGCGTAGCGCAGGTCGCAGGCGAGGGCCACGCACAGCCCCGCGCCGATGGCCGCGCCGTTGACCGCCGCGATCGTCGGCACCTCGAGGCGCCGGATCGACAGCCAGGCGCGGTAGAAGCCGATCATCCGGGTCCGCAGCCGGTCGACGGTGGCGTCCGGCTCCCCGGCGATCCACGAGGTGTCGCCGCCGGAGCAGAAGGCCGTGCCCTCGCCGGTCACGACGACGGCACGCACGGAGGGGTCGGCGGCCAGCTCGTCGATCGCGGCGACCCAGGAGGAGGTCATCTCCTCGGACATCGCGTTGCGCCGGTCGGGCTGGTCCAGGACGAGGAGCGCGACCCCCGACGAGGGGCGCTCGAGACGGAGGTGGGTGAGGTCGGCCATGGCCGCACCCTACTGAGCGGGGTCGGGGGGCCGTCCCAGGCGGTGGCGGCCCGCTCTCAGGCGCGCGGAGCGCCTGCTGCGTCGGCGCGGCGCGGTGCCGTAGGGTCGAATCGGTTCGGCAGCACCCGCTGCCGGGCTTCCGGCGGGCTTCCCCATCATCCCCGTCGCGACGACCGAATGAGTGACTAGGCAAGGAGGCCGTCATGGCGGAGACCTGGAGCGGCGAGTTCTACTGCGTGAAGTGCAAGGAGAAGCGCGAGGCGGAGGGCGAGGTGAGGGTGAACGACAAGGGCACCCGCATGGCGAAGGCCGTGTGCCCCGTCTGCAGCACCAACCTGAACCGCATCCTCGGCAAGGCGTGATCGACGGCTGACACGCCCCACACGCTGAGCGGCGGCGCCCTCCCCTCGGGGACGGCGCCGCCGCCTGGCGTTCCGGGCCTGTGGAGGAGCCCGGCGGCGGCTCCCCGTTCGGTGCGAGGGTCGCAGGCATGGCTGCTCCTCTCATCCCCGGCCTCCCCCGCCGCCCCGCATTGCGACCCGGGCTCGCCGTGGCCCGGCACGACGACGCGCACCTGCGCGTCGGCACCGACGCTCCCCACCGCCTGGTGGTCGCCGACCGCCCCGCCGTACGCCGCCTGCTCGACGCCCTCGCCGACGGCCGGCCGCTGCCCGAGCTCGAGGGAGCGGCGTGGCTGGCGCTGCGCGGCCTGCACGACGCCGGCCTGCTGGTCGACGCCGAGGCCCTGGAGCGGCTCCGCCCCGACGACCCCGCGCGCGCGGCCTGGACGCAGTTCGGTGCCTCGGCCGCGGCCCGGCTCGAGGCCCGGCGGCGCGCCCGGGTCGGCGTCTGGGCGGGCCCGGACGTCGCCGACGCCGCGACCCGGCTCCTGCGGCAGGTGGGGGTCACTGTCTGCCGGCCCGGCCAGGACGCCGACCTGTGGCTCGTCGCCTCCGAGGGTGAGCTGACGCGCGCCGCCCTGGACGACCTCGTGCGCGACGGCACCCCGCACCTGGTGCTCGCGGCGAGCCTGGGCAGCCCGCGTCTGGGACCCTTCGTGGTGCCCGGCACCACCGCGTGCCTGCGCTGCGTCGACGCCGGGCTGGCCGAGGACGACCCGCGGCGGGCCCTGGTCATCGAGCAGGTCACCCTCGACCCGGGCGCCCCCGGCCCCCCGCACGACCCCGTCCTGACCCACTTCGCCGTCGGCTGGGCCGTGCGCGACCTGCTCCGCTACGTCGAGGGCGACTGCCCCTCCACCTGGTCCACCACCATCGACCTCGGCCCCACCGATCTCCCCTCCCCCCACGCCTGGCCCCGCCACCCCCACTGCGGCTGCGCCTGGGACCAGCTCCCCGCCGACCTCCTGCTCGTCCAGTAGCCGCTGCGCGGGGCGGGTCTCGAGACAGGCGTCAGCGCGCCTTCCTCAACCCCGAGCGTCGCCACGCTGAGCCGAGAGCCAACCGCAACCACCTCCATCCCCACCCCATTCCGGCCAATCGCCCGAGTGCGTGGGGTGGGCAGGGCGCGGAGGAGCCGGAGGCGACAGGGCCACGGCGCCGGTGTGGATGGGACTGGCCGCCCGGAGCGACGAAGGAGCGGAGGGCTGGTTTCCGGCGCCGTGGCCCT
>NZ_SPUI01000008.1 GCF_004522095.1 Nocardioides sp. 503 | reverse complement strand
AAAACTGACAATTGCCAGAATCATTATTGCCGAAAAAACAAACCCAAGTCATCAGACATAGGGCATACAAACTAATTCATCGACTATGACACACTGTTGAGTTCTCAAGTATCAGACGCACACCTGACACGACCCGATGAGGGCCAGCCTGGGGCTGATCTGTTGGAGCTTTACTTCGCACACGTCGTCGGCCCGGGATTCCGACTGCGACATGGTCGCGGTCGTGCCACCCGGTGAGAGTGTGAAGAAGATGGTCACCGGGGCCGGAAGCCCGACCTCTCGGTCTTGCTTCCCGCCGCACCTGGCGACATCCAGAACATTAGAGGACTCCTGGCGCCGAGCACAAATCGGGTGGGGGTGAGCCGGACCACAATTGTGTTTTCGCAGGTCAGAGGGGGTGTGGCAGTGGAGCTGCGTCCCACGCGCCACTCCCGACCGGTCAGGAGCCCCGCAATCCGGCGTTCACATGACCGACATCTGAGGGGTCCTCAGGGGTCATCCGACGTGGACGCCGGCGAACTTCTTCTTGCCGCGGCGCAGCACCAGCCAGGCGCCGCCGACCACGTCGTCGGCGGTGGGCCGTGCCTCGGGGTCCTCGACGCGTTGGTTGTTGAGGTAGGCGCCGCCCTCGGCGATGGTGCGCCGCGCCTCTCCCTTGCTCTTGGCGAGCCCGGTGTCCACGAGCAGGTCCACGACGGTGGGCAGCTCGCCGGCGGGCACCCGGACCACGCCGGCCTCGCGCAGCGCCGCGCCGAGCGTGGCGCCGCTGAGCGCGCTCAGCTCGCCACCGCCGAAGAGTGCCGCGGCGGCTGCCTTGGCCTGCTCGGTCTCCTCGGCGCCGTGGACCAGGCTCGTGACCTCGTCGGCCAGCACCCGTTGGCCCTCCCGCAGGAACGGCTTCTCGGCGTGCCGGGCCTCGAGGGCCTCGATCTCCTCGCGCGGGAGGAACGTCAGCAGCCGCAGGAGCTCGGGCACCTTCTCGTCCTCGGCGTTGAGCCAGAACTGGTGGAAGGCGTAGGGCGACATCATCTCGGGGTCGAGCCACAGGGCCCCGCCCTCGGTCTTGCCGTACTTGGTGCCGTCCGCCTTGGTGACCAGCGGCGTGGCGAAGGCGTGGACCGTGGCCCCCTCCGCGCGGCGGATCAGCTCGGCTCCGCCGGTGATGTTGCCCCACTGGTCGGAGCCGCCGAACTGCAGCGTCACGCCGTGCTCGCGGAACAGGCTGAGGAAGTCCATGGACTGCAGCAGGATGTAGCTGAACTCGGTGTAGCTGATCCCCCCGGCCTCCAGCCGGCGCTTCACCGTGTCGCGGGCCAGCATCCGGTTGACGGGGAAGTGCTTGCCGATGTCGCGCAGGAAGTCGATGGTCGAGAGCCCCGCGGTCCAGTCCAGGTTGTTGACCATCGTGGCGGCGTTGTCGCCCTCGAAGGACAGGAACGGCTCGATCTGGCGCCGGACGCGCTGCACCCACTCGGCGACGGTCTCGGTGGAGTTGAGGGTGCGCTCCCCGGAGTCGCGCGGGTCGCCGATCATCCCGGTGGCGCCGCCCACCAGGGCGTACGGCGTGTGGCCGGCCTGCTGCAGGCGGCGTGCGGTGAGGATCTGCAGGAGGTTGCCCATGTGCAGGCTCGGTGCGGTGGGGTCGAAGCCGACGTAGAAACGCACGCTCCCGGTGGTGAACGCCTCGCGCAGCGCGTCGAGGTCCGTCGAGTGCGCGATCAGGCCGCGCCACTCGAGGTCGTCGAGGAGAGTGGGGTCGATGCTCACGGTCGGCCTTTCGGGGTCGGGAAGGGCCGTTCTCGGCCTCCCCCAGCCTGCCGCATCGGTCGGTGGGACGCCCACCGGGTTACTGACTACCCTTGCGGTCGGAGGAGGACGTGTGATCGCAGGCAGGTACTCACTCGACCGCGAGATCGGTCGAGGCGGGATGGGCGCGGTGTGGCTCGGTCGCGACGAGGTCCTCGGGCGACCCGTCGCGCTCAAGCGCATCGGGATGGCGCCCGGCGGGAGCAGTCCCGACCTCCTCCGCGCCGAGCGGGAGGCGCGGCTCGCCGCCCGCCTCAACCACCCGCACGTGGTCGCCGTCTTCGACCTCGTCGACGAGGACCAGGCCCAGTGGCTGGTCATGGAGTACGTCGAGGGGAGCACGCTCGCCGAGCTCGTCCGTGCCCGCGGGGCGCTGCCGGTGGACCAGGCGGCGCAGATCGTCGTGCAGGCCGCCGACGCGCTCGCCGCCGCGCACGAGGCGGGGATCGTGCACCGCGACGTCAAGCCGTCCAACATGCTCGTGACCCCCGAGGGCCAGGTGAAGCTCTCCGACTTCGGCATCGCCCGCGCCGAGGCCGACGCGTCCTTGACGCAGACCGGACTGGTCACCGGCTCCCCCGCCTACATCTCCCCCGAGGTCGCCTCCGGCCGGCTGGCCTCCGACCGCAGCGACGTGTGGTCGCTGGGGGCCACCCTCTTCCACGCCCTCGCGGGGCGACCGCCGTACGACATCGGTGACAACGTCATCGGCGGGCTCTACCGCATCGTCCACGAGGAACCGCCTCGCCTCGGCGCGGCAGCGGGGTGGCTGGCGCCGCTGCTGGAGTCGAGCATGACGCTCGACCCCCAGGACCGGTGGTCGATGCGGCAGGTCGTGGACTTCCTGCGCGCCGGTCCGCACGCCACCGCGCCCCGGCCCGTAGGGCGGCGCCGCGCGGCCGCCCCCGTGGCTGCCACGAGCGACTCCTCGACCCAGGTCATGTCGGCGCCCCCCACCTCCGCGGCCGCCGCCACCGGCGCTCGCGCGGCGCGACGTCCCAGCAGGCTCCTGCCGGTCCTGGTCGTCCTGGCCGTGCTCGTCCTGGGCTCGGTGATCGCTCTGGCGGTGGTGTTCGGCCCCGACGACGAGAGGGGCGAGGCGCCCGGCGCAGGCACCACCTCCTCCACGCCCAGCGACCCCCCGCCCAGCACGCCGAAGGTCACCGCCGCCGGGATGGAGGTGTTCGGCCGCAGCTACCCGGGCATCGCCAGCGCCGACCCGGACCGGGGGTTCGAGCTGCTCACGCCTGAGTACCAGGAACGGAGCAAGGACTACGCGGACTTCTGGGGCAAGGTCAGCGACGTCGAGGTGCTGGACGTCAGTGCGGACCCCGCGGCCATGACCGTCAGCTACACCTACCGCTACGTCCACGAGGACAACGGTGCGAAGACGGAGTTCGTCACGCTGGAGCTCGTGGGCACCGACGGCGACTACAAGATCGCCGGAGCCGTCTGATGGACCCGGAGCTGTACCGCGACATCGTCGAGACGTCGCCGGACGGCATCTGGGTCTTCGACCTGGACGGTCGCACGGTCTACGCCAACCACGCGCTGGCCGCGATGTACGGCGTGACGAGACGCGAGTTCGTCCTGCTGAGCGTCCCCGACACCCTCGACGAGGAGGGCCGCGAGCAGTTCGCCGCGCACCTGGAGGCGCTGCGTCGCGGCGAGCTGAACGACGGGCCGGTCGAGAGCCAGTTCATCGCGGCCGACGGATCGCGGACCTGGGTCGAGGTGCACGAGAGCGCCCTGCGATCGCCGGACGGCACCCTGACCGCCGTACTGC
This sequence comes from Nocardioides sp. 503, assembly GCF_004522095.1. Classification (GTDB taxonomy): domain Bacteria; phylum Actinomycetota; class Actinomycetes; order Propionibacteriales; family Nocardioidaceae; genus Nocardioides. The sequence continues at coordinate 156,267 of NZ_SPUI01000008.1, read as the reverse complement.
ACCGGATCTCGGACGTCGGCGAGCGACGCGCGACGCTGCACGAGCTGATGGCGAGCCGGGCCCGGCTGGACGAAGCGCAACGGATCGCGCGCATCGGCAGCTGGGAGTGGGACTACGAGCGTGGTGAGATCGTCGGCTCCACGGGACTGCAGGAGATCTACGGCTGGACCCCGGAGGAGGAGCCGGGGAACTTCGAGGAGTTCCTCGCCCGGGTGCACCCCGAGGACCGCGACGAGGTGCTGCGGGCCATCGCCGACGCCGACGGCGGCGAGAGCTTCGTGTTCGTGGCCCGGCTGCTGGGGGCGCAGGGTTGGGTCTGGACGCGCGGGCGGGGCGTCATCCGCCGCGACGCCGCGGGCACGGCGATCGGTCTCTCGGGCACCCACCAGGACATCACCGAGGTCAAGGCCGCCGAGATCGCGTTGGTCGACCAGGTGAACCAGAACACCCTGATGCAGGCGGTGGCCGTCACCGCCAACGAGGCCCACACGCTCAACGACGTCCTGGTGCAGGCCAAGGACCTGGTGATGCTCCACGACGACTGGCGCCGCGGACGCGCCTTCCGGGTCGTCGACGACGGCACCCGCGTGGAGCCGATCTACCTCACCGACCAGGACCGCCTCGACGACCTCGAGACCCCGCAGGACGCGGCGTTGGAGGTGGCGCTGGCCACCGAGGCGATGCTGCGTCGCGAGTCGGTGTGGAGCGAGGACCGCCTGACCATCGCCTTCAACGTCTCGCACGCCGGCCGCCCGATCGCGGTCGTGACGATCATGTCGGACCCGCCGCTCTACCGGCACGACATGATCCAGACGATGGTGGAGTCCGTCGCCATCCAGCTCGCCCGCGTCGCCGAGCGCGAGGAGGCGCAGCGCGTGGTCGCCGACGCCCGTGACGCCGCCATGGCGGCGTCGCGCCAGAAGTCGGAGTTCCTGGCGACCATGAGCCACGAGATCCGGACCCCCCTCAACGGCGTCATCGGCCTCAACGACCTGCTGCGCCGTACTCCCCTGGACGAGGAGCAACAGCGCTTGGCAGCCGGGGTCCAGGTCGCCAGCCAGGCGCTGCTGAGCGTCATCAACGACGTCCTGGACTTCTCCAAGATCGAGGCCGGCAAGCTCGAGCTGGAGCAGCGCGACTTCGAGGTCCGCCCCCTGCTCGAGCAGGTGGAGAGCGTGCTGGGCGAGTCGGCGCGCAGCAAGGGCGTGCAGCTGGAGGTCCGGTGCGAGCCCGAGGTGCCCCTGGCCCTGTGCGGCGACCAGACGCGACTGGCCCAGGTGCTCTCCAACCTGCTGTCGAACGCCGTGAAGTTCACCGACGCGGGCCGGGTGACCGCGACCGCGAGCGCCCTCACCCGGGACGACCGCACCCAGCTGCGCGTCGAGGTGCGCGACACCGGCATCGGGATCGCCCCCGAGGAGGTCGCGGGGCTCTTCGCCCCCTTCATCCAGGCGGACTCCTCGACGACCCGGCTCTACGGCGGCACCGGCCTGGGCCTGGCCATCTCCAAGGAGATCGTGGAGGCGCTCGGCGGCGAGATCTCCTTCTCCCCCAACGTGCCCCACGGCAGCGTCTTCACCTTCACCGCCTGGTTCAGCAACGTGCTGATCGGCACGCCTGGTCCGACGTCCCGGGTCGGCCCGGTGGCCCCGGCCGTCGCCAGCCCCCACGGCCGCAGGGTCCTCGTCGTCGAGGACAACGAGGTCAACCAGATGGTGGCCGCCGGGCTGCTCAAGGCCATGGGGTACGCCGTCGAGGTCGCCGGTGACGGCGTCCAGGCCCTGGAGGTGCTGGAGCACCAGGAGTTCGACGCGGTGCTGATGGACGTGCAGATGCCGACCATGGACGGCTACACCGCCACCCGCACCCTGCGCGGCCGTGAAGGCGGCGAGCGCCGGGTCCCGGTCATCGCGATGACCGCCGCCGCCATCGACGGCGAGCGGGAGCGCTGCCTCGACGCCGGCATGGACGACTTCCTCACCAAGCCCGTCGACCCGGCGGCCCTCGCCCAGACGCTGCTGCGCTGGACCGCCGGCGAGGCGGCCGGCGCCCGTGTGGGCGATGATGACCTCGTGCTCCCCCCCACCTCCCCCATCGACGGCCTCGACGTCGAACGTCTCGACATGCTGCGCGACCTCGACGTCGGCAACACCGACTACCTCGACCGGGCCATCGGCAACTTCGACCGCAACTCCGTCGCGGCCGTCGACACCATCCGCGGTCACATCGCCGACGGCGACGCCGACCTCATGCGGCAGGCCGCCCACAAGCTCGCCGGCAGTGCCCTCAACCTCGGGGTGCAGGGCTCGGCCGCGGCCGCCCGGCAGCTCGAGTGGCTCGGCGACGCCGGGACCACCGAGGGTGCGCTGGAGCTCGTCCCCGAGCTGGAGCGTGCGCTCGAGGAGGGCCGGAACCTCCTGCGGTCCTACCAGGCCACCTACACGGCTGCCGAGCCCCACGCGGACTAGGGTGACGGCTCGGCCTCCGCCCTCGGAGGCTCGGGACCCGAGGCTAGGAGATCGTCATGAAGGGCTTGATCGGAACTCTCGTCGTCGTGTGGCTGGTGATCGGCGCCGCCGCGGCGTTCCAGCGCGGGTACTTCGGCGACGACCGCGAGGTCAGCTGCAAGAGCTTCGGCGACACGGCACTGACGATCGTCGCGGGACCGCTCAACTACGTCGGCGTCAACCCCAAGATCGACTGCAAGACCCCGCAGCCCTCCAAGTAGCGCGCAGGGTCCGCGGCGGATCTGCGGGCGGCGTCGCGGAGTCCGGCACGGCTGCCAGCCGGACACCATGCGCACCCTCGACCGGCCCTGCGACGGGGCGTCCGGTCACCCCACCTCCGGTCGGCGCCCTCTAGCCTGCGCCGTACGTCGGGCGCAGGTCCACCACGCCTCCGCGCTCGACGGTCCGGACCTGGGTGCCCAGGCCCCGGCTGCGGCACGCCTCCAGGAAGTCCGAGCGGGGCGACCTGAACACCGTGTAGTCGTCGTGGTGCACCGGCACCGTGACACCCGGCGCCAGCAGCTGCACGAGGTCGGCGCCCTGGTCGCCGTCCATCGTGACCAGCAGTCCCAGCACCCGGGTGCCGCCGAGGTGGACGACGGCGGCGTCCAGCGGGCCGGTGCGGTCCACGACCTCGCGCAGCCACGGCCGGAAGAGGGTGTCCCCGGTGACGTAGAGGCGGAACGGCGGGCCGCCCGTCCCGTCGTCGAGCTCGAGCACGGACCCCATCACCGGGGGGAGCACGTGGCGCGCCACCCGGGGAGCGTGCGTGCCGGGCACCGAGGTGACGCGCAGGCGCATCCCCGCCTCCTCGAGCTCGACGCTCTCCCAGGTGCTCATCCCGTGGGCGCCGGCGAACCCCCAGGTCCCCAGCTTGCGGCTCGCCGCCGGTGTGGTGAGCACCGGCAGGTCGCGGTCGAGCTCACGCCGCGCGATGCGGTCGAAGTGGTCGCCGTGCAGGTGCGAGAGCAGGACGGCGTGCAGGTCGGGCAGGTCGCTCGGCTGCCGCGAGGGCTCCGTGAGGCGCTTGGTGACCAGTCCCTTGCCCAGGTAGGCGCGCTGGCCCCGGTGCAGGAAGTTGGGGTCGGTGAGCAGCGTGAACGGCCCCAGCCGCAGCAGGGTCGTGGCGGTCCCGATGAACTCGAGCGAGGCGGGGGTCATGGCAGGGGTCATGGTGTCCTCCCGGTGGCGGAACGCCTGGGTGCCCCTCAGCGGGGAGCGGCAAACCCCGGCATCGACGCGCCCCGGGCCGGGTACCGGGCCGCATGGCGGGGCGCGTGCGGGTGGGCATCTCCGGCTGGACCTACGCCGGCTGGCGCGGTGACTTCTACCCACGGGGTCTCGTGCAGCGCCGTGAGCTCGAGTACGCCGCCGAGCGGATGACGTCCATCGAGATCAACGGCTCCTTCTACTCCCTGCAGCGCCCCACGTCGTACGCCGCCTGGCGCGACCAGACCCCGGACGACTTCGTCTTCGCGGTCAAGGGCGGGCGCTACATCACGCACATGAAGAAGCTGCGCGACGTCGAGGCCCCCCTCGCCAACTTCTTCGCCTCGGGGGTGCTCGCCCTGGGACCGAAGCTCGGACCACTGCTGTGGCAGCTCCCCGAGAACCTGCCCTACGACGCGGAGCGCCTGCGCGGCTTCTTCGCGCAGCTGCCGCGCACCACCGCCGAGGCCGCCGCGCTCGCCGGGAAGCACGACGAGAAGGTCGCCGAGGACCGGGCACTGACGAAGGCCGACGCCGACCGGCCGCTTCGGCACGCCCTGGAGTTCCGCAGCGCGTCCTTCTGCACCCCCGAGGCCTACGCGCTGCTGCGCGAGCACGACGTCGCCTGCGTGGTCGCCGACACCGCCGGCCGTTGGCCGCACGTGGAGGAGCGCACCAGCGACCACCGCTACGTGCGCCTGCACGGCGACGCCGAGCTCTACACGAGCGGCTACAGCGACGCGGCCCTCGACTCCTGGGCGGAGAAGTGCCGCGCGTGGGCGGAGGGCGGCGAGGACGTCCACGTCTACTTCGACAACGACGCCAAGGGCTTCGCGCCCCACGACGCCGTCCGGCTGCTGGAGCGCGTCCGCTAGCTCAGAGCCCGCGCAGCCACTGGAGCACCAGGCGTCGCGTGCGCGGCGCGGAGCGCTCCAGCGGCAGGGCGCTGCCGGCGCCCGCGATCGTCCGGGCGGTGACCCACGGGCTGCCGCGGAACGCCGACGCCGACTCGGCGGCCGACCGGCTCACCCGGGCGTCGCGGCTGCCGGACAGCACGAGCACCGGGACCTCGACCCGACGCGCGGAGGCCGAGGCGGCGAGGATCGCGGGGCCGAGGCTGGCCACGTCGCCGCACGGGGTGGCGTTGCGCTGACGAACGGCGCTCTCCTGGACGCGCCGAGGAGCGGTGGCGAACAGCAGCCGGCGATAGTCGGCGACCGTGGCGCCGTACGCCGCGTAGCCGCCGTCCCGGGCGCACACCGCGCTCTGCTGCCGCGCCTGCTCCACGGCGACGGCCGAGGGACTGTCGCCGGCCCACGACATCAGCACCAGACCGTGGACGTCGTCGTAGCGGGCCGCCTCCACCTGGGCGATGGTGGCCCCGACCCCGTGCCCGTGGACGACGACCTGGCTGGCGTGGGGCGTGGTGACGCGGCCGCGCGTGAAGTCGTAGCGGCCCGAGCGCAGGTGCTGCACGACCTGGTGGAGCATGGCCGCCTGGGCGTCGAGGCAGGTGTCGTCGCCGTCGGCCAGCGGGCTGCTGTCGTAGCCGAGCCGGTCGAGCACCAGTGACGTCTGGCCCCGACGGGCCAGCTGCGTGGCGTAGTCGTAGCGCGGGTGCCGTCGCAGGTTCCAGAACCACCCGCCCGTGCCGACGTCGTGGACCAGCACGTTGATGCGCGTGGATCCGCCGCGGCCCAGCACGTCCCGGCGCGGCCCGACGAGCCGCCCGTGGACCCGGTAGGTCCGGTCGTCCCCCCGGCAGCGCAGCAGGCCGTCCCCCTGGTTGACGAGCTCGAAGACGACCTGTCGGGACGCGAGGCGCGCGGGACGCTGGGCGGCGTCGGCCGAGGCCGGGGTGGCGAGCGTCGCGGCCACCAGCGCGAGGAAGGCGGGCAGCAGGACCAGGCGGGAGCCGAGCTTCGTCATCTGTTGAACGTACGTCAACAAGCCGACGTGACAACAGACCGTCGGTATGTGACGCGCACGACGGAGGGCAGAGGTCAGGCGCCGCGCCGCAGTGTCCTTGGGAGGGGTCGAGTGCGGCGGGCGCCCTGCCGAGGACGCTACGCCGCCACGCGCGGCTACCGGCGGGTACGTGAGCGGTCCCACACCGCGCCCCCCGCTAGCCTGACGCCATGCCCGACGACCTGCTCCTGCCCGCAGGCGCTCGCCTGATCCACATCGGCCCCCACAAGACCGGCACGACGGCCATCCAGATCGCGATGTCGTCGGCTCGCGACGAGATGGCGACCCACGGCGCCTACTACCCGCGCGGCCCCTTCCGGCGTCGCAAGGCGGGCTGGGCCCTGGGGCTCCCGGGCAAGCCGTCCGGGCGCCAGTTCCCGATCCGGCACTGGGAGCAGCTCGTCTCCGAGGTGCGCGAGGCCGGCCCCGTGCGGGTCTGCGTGAGCGACGAGAACTTCGCGCGCGCCAAGCCCCCCGTCATCACGCGGATCGTGGAGGACCTCGGCGGCCCCGAGGCCCAGGTGGTCGCCGTGGCGCGGCGTCTGGACCGGCTGCTGCCCTCGGTCTGGCAGGAGCGGGTGAAGTGGGGTCGGATGGAGGACTTCGAGCCCTGGCTGCGGCGCGTGCTCGGTGACGACCTCGACGACCGCCAGCACCGCGACCTGTGGCAGGGACACGACTTCGTGGGTCTCGCGGAGCGCTGGACCCAGGTCGTGGACCCGCAGCGCTTCACCCTGGTCATCGGCGACGAGTCCGACCGCGACCAGCTCTTCCGCGTCTTCAGCGAGATGCTCGGACTGCCCTCCGGGGTGCTCCGGCCCGACACCGACCGGTCCAACCACGGCCTGACCTGGAGTGAGTCCGAGGTCCTTCGCGCGCTGCGGGACCGCTACCTGGCCAACGGCTGGTCGACGGAGTACGCCGCCGCCAACATCCACCACGTGGTGCGCGCCCTGCGTGCCAGCGAGGTCCGGCCCACCGGCCCGCGCACGCCACCGATCCCGGCCTGGGCGCGCGAGCGCATCCGCGAGCTCAGCGACCAGCGCGCCGAGGCGGCGGCGGCGCTCGCCGTGCGGGTCGTCGGCGACGCGGACTCCCTGCGGCAGGTGGACGAGCCCACCGAGGACCAGCCCGCGCTCGAGGACCTCTCGCTCCCGGTCGGCCTCGTGGCCGCGGTCGTCGAGGGCGCCCTCCGAGGAGAGCACAGCTTCGACCCACACGCACCGGCCGCCGAGGCGACCGCCCCGGAGCCGCGCGAGCCCTCCGGGCGCGAATGGCTGCGGATCGGCGCACGCAAGGTCCGGCGGCGCCTGTCGCGGTCGTAGGTCGCCGGTCGGGGCCGAGCGAGGGTCGAGGGGACCAGCCCTAGCGCTTCTTCTTCTTCACGGTGATGACGCTCTTGCCGGTGGAGTTGCGGAAGCCCTCGACGCCGGTGTAGGTGGCGGTGACCTTGTACTTGCCCGGCTTCCTCAGCTTGCCGAGGCTGCCCGTGACCGGCCGGTTGTTGTAGGCCAGCCGGAAGGTCTTCCTGAACCCGCCGGGACCCGTGGCGGTGACCGTGACGGAGCCTCGCACCGTCGCGTTGCCCCGGACGGTGACCGCGACCTTGACCTTGGCGGCCTTGCCCGCCTTGATGGTCTTGGGGGCCGGCGTCGCCTTGGTCGCCGTCGGGATGCACACGTAGCTGGTGCAGGCGGCGGAGGCCGGCGTGGCCGACGTGACGGCGACGAACCCGGCCGTGGTCAGGATGGCCGTGAACAGGCCGGCGATGAGCTTCTTCATGGTGGACTTTCCGCCGCAGGCACCGGAGCTGATGGGTCTCCGCGTGGTGTGAGAGAGCAGCAAACCACGCGGCCGGACGGCGCCGCTCATCGTCGCGGGGATGGACCAGACCACTGGAGGAACTTCTCGAGACGACCGCATTTCGCTCGCATGACGTGCCGAGGTCGCTGACGTGGGTGGGGCGGGTGGGGCTCGAACCCACGACCCAAGGATTATGAGTCCTCTGCTCTGACCGACTGAGCTACCGCCCCTCGGTGGGGGAGCCTAGCGGCGCGTCACTCGGAGGCGCTGACGACCTCGCCCGTGGGGTTGTAGGCGCAGGCGTCCTTCGTGTCCTCGTCGGGCAGGTCCGCCTCGTCCGAGTCCGGGTCCGGCGGGGTGGGGGCGTCGGGACCGTCGGACGTCGGCGGCTTCGGGGGCTTGGCGGGCTGCGGGTGCAGGGCGTTCTGCACGGTCTGGCGCACGTAGTCGTAGTCGGGGTCGCCGGAGAAGAACTTCTCGGAGGACTTGAACACCACCGACTTCACCTTGGCGTTCTTGACCTCCATCGCGAGCTCGACGAACGCCGGGGCGATGTCGAGCGGGATGTCGGTGTAGACGATCTTCTTGCCCGCCTTGACCAGGTCGAGGTAGCGCGTGAGGAGGTTGACCGGGTTGGCGGCGTCGACGATCGCCGAGACCATGCAGCGCTGGCGCTCCATGCGTTCGTAGTCGTCCGACCCCCAGCGCCCGCGCGCGAACCACAGCGCGTGGTAGCCGTCCAGGTGCTGGTCGGGCCCGGGGTCGAGGTAGCCGACCGGCGGGATGCCCGCGTCGGTGTTGCCCTCGATCGCGACCGGCTCGTTGATGTTGACGGTGACCCCGCCCATCGCGTCGACGACCTGCTTGAAGCCGGCGAGGTTGGCCAGGAGGTAGTAGTCGACCCGCACCCCGAGGCTGCCGGCGACGGCCTGCTTGATCGCGTCGGCGCCCTCGTTGTCGCTCTTGCCGAGGACCCCCGGGTGGCGCTCGGGGATCTGTCCGTAGACGGCGTTGAGCATGTAGAAGCCGGCGTCCTCCTCCGACGACCCGGCTCCGTAGCCGTCCGGGTAGAGGTCGTGGAGCGGGCTGGACTCGGGGAACTGCGCGTACATCATGTTGCGCGGCAGGCTGAACATCACCGTCTTGCCGCTGTGGGTGTCCATGCTGACGAGGATCACGGTGTCCGTACGGACGCCGGTGCGGCCCTCGCCGCCGTCACCGCCCAGGAGCAGCACGTTGACCCGGTCGCGGCCGCCCCACGGGTCCTTCTCGGTGACGCCCTCGGGCACGGTGGCGCTGGCGTTGTCGTCGAAGACGGTCTCGACGAGGTCGGCCTGCGCGAAGGCGTAGCGCGAGGCCAGACCGGCGGGCACCAGGACCGCCAGGCAGAGGACCGCCACGGCACCGTTGCCGACCGCCGTGTGCCAGCGCGGGCGCGTCGGCGGGCGGACCAGCCGGTAGGAGGTGAGGACGACGAACACCCACACGAGCACCCCGAGCGCCAGCACCAGCGCGGCCACCTTGAGCCGGGTCGGGTCGAAGGCGAGGTCGATGGCCGTGCGGACGTCGCGCCCGAAGTACCACGCGAAGCCTCCGAGCAGGGCGAGCCAGATCCCGAGGATGACCGCGCCGACGGCCTTGCGGCCGGCGTAGAGGTAGCCCGAGCCAGGGAACAGCGCGCCGACCAGGGTCATCCCGAGGGTGCCCGGCAGCCCCTCCGTGCGCCTGCGGCGGGGACGCAGTGCGCGGGAGCCGCCGGCGCGGCGCGTGCCCGAGGGCCGGCCCGGCGCCGGGCGCCGCGTCCGACGCCACAGCGGCGGGCGGGTGGCACGCGTGGCGCGCCGGACGCCGCGGCGTGCGCCGGTGGCGGCCTGCTCAGACATGTCGACCCCGTCGAGGAAGTGGGTGAGGCGGCGGCGGCCCGGGCCGCGCGAGGGCAAAAATAGCACCGGCCGGGGCAGATCGGCGTGACCTCGCGCCCCAGGGCGCTGGCATGCTCGGGTCATGAGCACTCCCCCGCCGCCCCTGGAGCCCCTCGACGAGAGCTGGGAGCGGGCGCTCTGCGTGGTCGCGCACCCCGACGACCTGGAGTTCGGCAGCGCCGCGGCCGTGGCCCGCTGGACCGGTCAGGGAAAGACCGTGGCCTACTGCATGGTGACCAGCGGCGAGGCGGGGATCGACGGCCTGGCCCCCGAGGAGTCCCGCCTGGTGCGCGAGGCCGAGCAGGTCGCCTCCGCCGCGGTCGTCGGCGTACCGGAGGTGACGTTCCTGGGGTTCCCCGACGGCGTCCTGGAGTACGGCGTGGCGCTGCGGGCGGCCATCGCGCAGGAGGTGCGGCGCCACCGACCCGACATCGTGGTCACCGGCAACTTCCGCGAGACCTGGGGCGGACGCAGCCTCAACCAGGCCGATCATGTGGCGGTGGGGCGGGCGGTCGTCGACGCGGTCCGCGACGCCGGCAACCGCTGGATCTTCCCCGACCAGCTCGTCGACGGCCTGGAGCCGTGGGGCGGGGTGCGCGAGGTGTGGGCGGCGGGGTCGCCGGAGAGCACCCACGGGGTGGACACCACCGCGACGTTCGACGCGGGCGTGGCCTCGCTCGAGGCCCACCGCGCCTACATCGACGGCCTCGGGTGGGAGGACTTCGACCCCCGGGAGTTCCTCGAGGGCTGGTCCCGGGAGTCCGGCCGACGGATGGGCGTCGCGCTGGCCGCGTCCTTCGAGGTGTTCCCGATGGGGTTCGGGGGCTAGCGGTCCTCCAGCACCGCCAGGTCGCGTGTGGCGAACCGGTGGTGCTCGCACTCCTCCTCCATGACGACCGCCAGGCACTCGTAGACGGCGCGCTCCTCCTCGGGGTAGCCCGGCGCGGGGCTGCGCGTGCAGGGGCGGCCGAGGTCCTCGTCGCCGAGCCCGTCGAGGATGCCCCGGACCACGGCGAGCCGGTCGGCGCGCGCCGCCACGACCTCGTCGTAGGTCGGCCGGGCGCCGAGGTCCATGCCGAGGGCGACCGCGTCGGCGGGGGCGTAGGCAGTCTGCGGCAGCGCCAGCGGGTGGAAGGGGCGCTCCTGGTCCAGGATCGTGCGGCTGGCCCAGGAGTCGGTGATGAACACCAGGTGGCGCAGCGTCTCGACCAGGGACCACTCCCCCTGGACCCGCTCGTGACGAGCCTCCTCGGGCAGCCGCTCGGCGCGCGCCAGGGTGTCGGCCCACAGCCGCTCGACGGTGTCCCACATCGCGCGGAAGCCGTCGGCGTCGCGCACGCCGCGCAGCTGGACCCGCTCGGGGTGGCGCAGGTCGAGCTGGGTCTCGACGTACTCGGTGACGTCGACGCCGTTGACGACCAGCCCGGCGACGTAGCCGCTCACGTCGACGTCGACCAGGCAGCCGTCGACGATGCGCGCCCCGGTCAGGTCGCAGTCGACGAAGCGGGTCTCCCGCAGGTCCTTGACCTCGAAGGTGGCGCCCCGCAGGGCGTCGTTGGTGCCGTCGTCGTGGTAGCCCGCCGACCAGCGGTGGGGACCGTACTGAGCCGTCATGCCGACAGTGTGGACGACGCCACCGACAGCGGGGCCGGAAAGGCGAGACGGCCCGGCCGACGAGCGGTGCTCGCGGGCCGGGCCGTCTCTCTGCGCTCCCCCGGTTGGACTCGAACCAACGACATCCTGATTAACAGTCAAGCGCTCTGCCAGCTGAGCTACAGGGGATCGCGCTGACCATCTCTGGACAGCGCGGCAACTTTAGCAACAGCGGCGACGGCGTCGAAATCGGGATCGGAACGGCGGGTCAGCCGAGGTCGACCTCGCCCGACGCGGCCTCGAGCGCCGCCTGCGACGCGGCCCGGATCTCCGGGTCGTCGGGGTCGATGCCCTCGTCGTACTCGAAGAGCCAGTCGATGTGGCCGCGCGAGTGCGGAGCCCGCCGCGCGATCACGCGCACGCCCTGGCGACCGCGCAGCGCGACGTGGCGCTGCAGGACGATGCTGGCCGTGACCCGCTCGCGGACGAGCTCGAGCAGGCGACCGACGTCGTCGAGGGTGACCCGGTGCTCGGGGCGCTCCTGGCCCCACACCCCGACCTCACGGACCGTGAGCACCGAGGTGTCGGCGTCCCAGTCGGCCGCCTCGACCTGCTCCCAGGGGATCCGGTGGTCGCGGAGGTAGAGCGCGTCGCGGGTGCCGCCGATGGCCAGGCCGTCGACGTCGGTGGCCCAGGCGAGCAGCTGCTCGCCGCGCTCGACGGCCAGGTCGGGGCGTGCGCGTCGCAGCCTCACTCGCCGCCCGCCATCCGGTCGCGCAGGTGTCGGCGGTGCTGCTCCAGGGCGGCGAGCTCGCCGAACATCTTGTTGTACTCCGCCGGGTGCTCCACGGGGTTGGTGCGTTGCAGCCGGGACTTGACCGCGGCGATGCGGCGCTGGGCGGTGAGCTCGAGGAGCTTGAAGACGTAGGAGCCGACGTAGACCGCGTCGGGCTCGCGCATGAGCGGCTCGACCCCCAGCGCGCTGATCGCCGAGGAGACGGCCGGGTCCTGCGCCGAGTCGCGCAGCTTGGTCGACCAGCCGGGGTCGGAGGAGCCCGCGGCCAGCCCGCCGGCGGCCTCGACCAGCTCCCACACCCCCCGGTAGGTCGGGTGGGTGAAGTCGTTGGGTCCGATGTCGGCGGTGGAGCGTCCGATCGCCATCGGGTGCTGGATCACGAGCTTGAGGGTCTCGCGCTCGATGGAGAAGCGCGGGTCGCGCAGGTCGGGTACGGCGGGCCGGCTCGGCGCCGCGTCGGGGGCGGCCTCGGGCTGGCGCTGCTGCGCCTGGGCGGGGCGCTCGTCGCGCCGGGCGGGACGGTTGGCCGCGCGGCGCACCTCGGTGCGGGCCTCGTCGACGTCGATGCCGATCATGCCGGCGATCTCACGGGCGAACGCGTCGACCTTGGACTTGTCGCGGATCGCGGAGACCAGCTTGGCGCTCTCGCGCAGCGCGTCGACCCGCCCGTCGGCGCGGTCGAGGTCGTACTTGCTCACGACGTTGCTCAGCACGAAGCGGTAGAGCGGCACCCGGCGCGCGACGAGCTCGCGCACGGCGGCGTCGCCCTTCTTGATGCGCACGTCGCAGGGGTCGAGGCCGTCGGGCTCGACGGCGACGTAGGTCTGGGAGACGAAGTTCTGGTCGCCAGCGAAGGTCTTGAGGGCGGCGTTCTGCCCGGCCTGGTCGCCGTCGAAGGTGAAGATCACCTCGCCGCGGAACTCCTCGTGGTCGTGCAGGAAGCGCCGCAGCACCCGCGTGTGCTCCTCGCCGAAGGCCGTGCCGCAGGAGGCGACCGCCGTGCCGACGCCGGCGAGGTGGCAGGCCATCACGTCGGTGTAGCCCTCGACCACCACGGCCTGCGAGGAGCGCGCGATCTCGCGGCGTGCGAGGTCGATGCCGTAGAGGACCTGGCTCTTCTTGTAGAGCGGCGTCTCGGGGGTGTTGAGGTACTTGGCGTCGATCTTGTCGTCGTCGAGGATCCGGCGCGCACCGAAGCCGATCGTGTCGCCGGTGGCGTCGCGGATCGGCCACAGCAGGCGGCCGCGGAAGCGGTCGTAGGCCGAGCGCCCGATGGCCACCAGCCCGACCAGGGTCATCTCCTCCTGGGAGAACCCGCGCCCGCGCAGGTGCTTGAGCAGCGCCTCGCCGTCGTTGGGGGCGAAGCCCATCCCGAACCGCTCGGCGACCTCCTGGTCGAAACCGCGCTCCAGCAGGAACTGCCGGCCCGGGGCGGCGCCCGGCAGCGCGAGCTGCTCGGCGTAGAACTCCTGGGCGACCTTGTTGGCTTCGACCAGCCGCGCGCGCGGAGGTCCCTTGGGCCGCTGGTCGCGCTCGTCGCCGTCCTCGCGGCGCAGCTGCACCCCGACCTTCTCCGCCAGCCGCTCGACGGCCTCGCCGAAGGAGAGCCCGTCGATCTTCATCAGGAAGGTGATGACGTCGCCGCCCTCCTGGCAGCCGAAGCAGTGGAAGAACCCCCGGGACGGGGTGACGTGGAACGAGGGGGACTTCTCGTCGTGGAAGGGACACAGGCCCTTCATCGAGCCGCCGCCGGCGTTGCGGAGCGTGACGTAGGAGGACACGATGTCGTCGATGCGAGCCTTCTCGCGCACCTCTGCGATGTCGTCCTCGCGGATCCGGCCTGCCACGTCTCGATCCTACGGGTGGATCAGTAGTCGCCGGACATGACGTTCCACAGGTCGTCGCCGGCGGCGAAGCGGTGGAGCTGGTCGCGGACCAGGCGGTGGGCCCGGGGCCACATGGCGCTGCTGGCGCCGCCGACGTGCGGGGAGACCAGCAGGCCCGGGGCGTCCCACAGCGGGCTGTCGGCGGGCAGCGGCTCGGTCTCCGCCACGTCGATCGCGGCGGTGACGCGACCGCCGTGCAGGGCGGCCACCAGGTCGTCGGTGCGGACGACGGCGCCGCGGGCCATGTTGACCAGGAGCGCGCCGTCCTTCATCCGGCCCAGGAAGTCGGCGTCGACGAGCCCGCGCGTCTCGTCGGTGAGCGGCACGATGAGGATGACCACGTCGGCCTCGGGGAGCAGCAGCGGCAGGTCGGCGAGGGCGTGGACACCCGCCCGGGCGGTGCGGGCCACGCGGCTGACGGTCACCTCGAACGGCGCCAGCCGGGCCTCGATCGCCTGGCCGATGGCGCCGTGGCCCACGAGCAGGACGTGCCGGTCGGCGAGCGCCGGGCGCCACTGCGGCGACCACTCGCGGCGGTCCTGGCCCCGCACGAAGTCCGGGATCCCCCGCAGCGACGCGAGCACCAGCGCCAGGGTCAGCTCGGCGGTGGAGGTGTCGTGGATGCCGCGGCCGTTGCAGAGCGTCACCCCGTCGGGCACCAGCGCCCGCACGTTGTCGACACCCGCCGAGAGGGTCTGCACCACCTGCAGCGAGGTCATCCGCGGCAGGACCTCCCCCACCGCCGGGCCCATCTGGTAGGGCGGGACGTAGAACGCCACGTCGCCGACCGAGTCGGGCACGGACTCGGTCGGGTCGACGACCTCGTAGCGCAGGCCGGCCGGCGGGTCGCCGAGCAGCTCGGGGTCGAAGGGCAGCCACACGAGGGGGTCGGTCATGATCGGCTCCTGAGTCGGGAGTGCCAGGCGACGGCGCTGGCGTCGGTGAGCGAGGCGACCTGGTCGACGACGACGCGCATCCGGGCGCCGTCGTCGGCCGCCTCGGCCCAGTCGTCGGCGAACGGGCGGTCCAGGGCGTCGGGCGCGCGGTGGGCCAGGATCGCCACGAGCTCCATCATCAGCTCCCGCTCCAGCGCCATCGCCTTCAGCCGGTCGGGCGCGGTCATCACGTAGTGGGCGGCGACGCCCTTGAGCACGGCCATCTCGAGCAGCGTCTCCTCGGGGACGACCAGTGAGCCCTCGTAGCGGACGAAGGGCCCACCGCCCGACGCGAGCGTCGCGTGCTGGACGGCGCCGCAGAAGCGCCCGATGAGGTCGCTGGTGAGGTTCTTCAGCGCGGCCAGGCTGCGTCGGGTGCCGTCGTACGGCGTGGTCGGCCAGCTGCCCTGCGTGCGCAGGCCGGCCAGCACCCGGTCGAGCTCGGCGTCGCCCGCCGTGGGGAGGTACCACTCGCGGACGGTGTCCCAGACCGCGGGCACGTCCATCGAGGTGAGGTCGATCCGGCCCGCGACGGTGCCGTCCTCGACGTCGTGGACGGAGTAGGCGACGTCGTCGGCGAGGTCCATGACCTGTGCCTCCAGGCACCGGCCCGCCCCCGCGCCGGTGCGCAGCCACGCGAAGACCGGCACGTCGTCGGCGTAGACGCCGAACTTGGCGGGGTCGGGGCCGCCGCCGCGCGCCCAGGGGTACTTCGTGCAGGCGTCCAGCGTCGCCCGCGTCAGGTTGAGCCCGACCGAGCGGCCGTCGGCGTCGAAGGTCTTGGACTCGAGCCGGGTCAGGATGCGCAGGGTCTGGGCGTTGCCCTCGAAGCCGCCGCACGCGGCGCTGAGGTCGTCGAGCACCCGCTCGCCGTTGTGGCCGAACGGCGGGTGGCCGAGGTCGTGGGCGAGCGCCGCGGTCTCGGCGAGGTCGGGCGCGCTGCCGAGGGCGCGCGACAGGTCGCGGGCCACCTGGGCGACCTCGAGGCTGTGGGTGAGGCGGTTGCGGGTGAAGTCGTCGGTCTGCGGCCCGACCACCTGGGTCTTGGCCGCGAGGCGGCGCGAGGCCGCGGCGTGGACGACCCGGGCGCGGTCCCGCTCGAACGCCGTGCGCACGGGGGCGTCCACCCGCTTGGGCGGCTCGTCGACGACACGCTCGCGGGCGCTGTCGTCGTAGAGGTCGAGGGGATCCATCGGCGCGAGACTAGTCCGCCGCTCCGACCGCCCAGGCGGACGGGCGGCGGTCAGGCGCTGCTGCCCGGCTCCAGGCGGCTGCCGGCCGCCAGCGAGACGCCCTCGCCGACCGTGGAGCCGCGGCCCACGAGCGTCACCACGTCCGAGTCGTCGGTCCCGGCGACACCGGCCTCGCCGACGCGGGAGTCCGGCCCGATCTCGCAGTGCGAGTCGACGATCGACCAGTGCACCAGGGCACCGGCCCGGACCACCGAGTCGCGGAAGACCACGCTGTCGTGGACCTGTGCCCCCGCCTCGACGACCACGCCGGGCCCCAGCACGCTGCGACGTACGACGCCGGCGACCGTGGCCCCGGGGCTGACCAGGCTGTCGACGACGTCCGCACCGTCGAGCAGCCGCGCCGGTGCGCGCTGCGGCTGGCGGGTCAGGATCGGCCAGTCGGCGTGGCCCAGGACGTCCTGGTCGTCGGTCAGGAACTCCTGGTGCGCGCGCAGGTAGAGGTGCGGCTGGCCCAGGTCGCGCCAGTAGCCGTCGAGGGGGTGGGCCCGGGTGCGACCCCGGTCGACGAGGCGGGGCAGCAGGTGGTCGCCGAAGTCCTCGAGCCCGGAGTCGCCCGCGTCGCTGTCGGCGCCGAGCTCGCGGTGCAGCTCCTCCAGGACCTGGACCAGGACCACCGGGTCGTAGGCGAAGACCTCGGTGGCGATGGTGCCGGTCGTGGGGTCCTCGGGCTTGTAGTCGAAGCCGGTGACCAGCCCCTCGTCGTCGGTCTCGACCGTGGCGTGGTCGGAGGCCTCCGCGACCGGCACCTCGGTCGTGACCACGGTGCACTCGGCGCCGGAGCGCCGGTGCGCCTCGACGACCTCGGTGTAGTCGAGCCGGTAGACGTGGTCGGCGCTCATCACGAGCAGCACGTCCGGGGCGAACCTCGCGATCTGCTCGCGGATGCGGAAGAGCTCGTCGGCGTTGCCCTTCGCGAAGCCGTCCTCGTCCAGGCTGCCGGTGCCCTCCTCGGGCATCAGCAGCCGCAGCCCGCCGCGCGAGCGGTCGAGGTCCCAGGGCCGTCCGTTGGCGACCTGCTCCTCCAGCGTGCCGCCCTGGAACTGCACCGACAGCCAGACCTCGCTGACCCCGCTGTGGGTGAGGTTGGACAGCGGCAGGTCGACGAGCTGGAAGACCCCGAGGAACGGCAGCGCGGGCTTGGCGCGCTCCCGGGTGAGGACGTCCATCCGGCCACCGGCGCCGCCGGCCTGGATGAGGGCGAGGACGCGGTCACGAGGCATGCCGCAGTCTGGCACGCACGGGCAACCGCGCTGCGCGCTGCCTCGGGTGGCTCAGTAGGTCGTGACGTGCACGTGGTCGTAGTGGTTGGCGGTGGTGGAGCCGCGGTCGGACATGCCGCGCCAGCCCTCGCCGCCGCGCTGGACCGACCAGATCCGCTGGGAGTAGATGAGGTAGCTGACGCCGAGCTCGGAGTAGTACTTCTTGACGAACTCCGCCACTTCGTAGCCGCGGCTGCCAGAGACCATGATGTCGACCGCGATCCCCTGGGCGTGCTCGCCGTCGCCGCGGAAGGTGCCGTAGGTGGTGATCTCCGGGAACGCCGCGCAGACGGCCGCGTGGACCTTCTTGATGTTCTCGCTGACCCCGGCCGGCACGGTCGTGCCGTTGGTGCAGGCGCCACCGAGGGAGAAGGGCTTCTCGTTCGTGAGGTAGCCGGCGCTGACCCAGCGCGCCTTGCCGTCGACGACGATCTCGTCGCGCCCGTCCATGCTGCGGCCGGTCACCAGGACCCTCTCGCCGGCCTCGATCTCGCCGACCTGCTCCCCCTTGGCGCCGGGCGCGGACCACAGGTCGAGGGTGCTCGCGATCCACAGCTTGTCGGTGGCCGTGCGGATCGCCTTGAGCGTGGACTCGCTCGACATCGTGACCTGGCTCTTGGCCATCATGCTGGTGAGCTCGCCGCGGCCGGCTCCGCGACCGGCGCCGCGGCTGACGTCCTCGCGGCGCTCGGCGGCGCCGGCGCCCACGGAGGACGCCGCGGCGCTCACGTCGGCGCCGTTGCTGCTGGCGGGCTCACCGGCGGCGATCCCGAGGGTCACCGCGGAAGCGGTCGCCAGGACGGCGAGCGGGCCGGCGATGACGACGGCGCGGGGCATGCGGCGGGCATTGGTCTCCCGCTTGTGGCGATGATCTGCCACAGCGCTGATCCTTTGCTGTTGCTGACAGGGACGGTGCCCCGCCACACGAGGTGGCCGGGCACGGACGACGACTAAAGCACAGTGCGCGGATCGTGTCCCAATCCCCCACCAGGAAGTCCCGGGTGTTCCGGGTCACCCGCCCGTGGTCTCGAAGGCGTCCTCGCGCAGCTGGGCGTCGGTGCCGTCCATGTCGTCCAGCCAACCCTCGGGCAGCGCCACCCGGCTCTTGGGCGAGCCCTGGCGCCCGCGCGGGGTGCCGAGCTCGTGGACCGGGAAGGGCTCGTCGGGGTCGAGGTCGGCGAGCAGCCGGTCCAGGTCGGCCAGGGTGTCGACCATCGCGAGCGAGCGACGCATGTCGCCGCCCGCGGCGAAGCCCTTGAGGTACCACGCCACGTGCTTGCGGAACTCCTTGCAGCCGCGCTGCTCCCCCATGTGGTCGCACAGCAGCTGCGCGTGGCGCCGCATCATCGCGGCCACCTCACCCAGGGTCGGCAGCGTCGCCACGACCTCACCGGCGAAGGCCGCGGCCAGGTCGCGGAAGAGCCAGGGCCGCCCCAGGCAGCCGCGCCCCACGACCACGCCGGCGACGCCGGTCTCCTCGACCATGCGCACGGCGTCGGCGGCCTCCCAGATGTCGCCGTTGCCGAGCACCGGGATGTCGACGTGCTCCACGAGGCGGGCGATCGAGGACCAGTCGGCCTGGCCGGAGTAGGACTGGGCCACCGTGCGGCCGTGCAGCGCGATCGCGGCGCAGCCGGCCTCCTGCGCGATGCGGCCGGCGTCGAGGTAGGTCAGGTGGTCGTCGTCGAGGCCCTTGCGGGTCTTCATCGTGACCGGGACGCCGTAGGGGGTCGCCGCGGCGACGGCGTGCTCCAGGATCTGGCCGAGCAGCCCGCGCTTCCAGGGCAGGGCGCCGCCCCCGCCCTTGCGGGTCACCTTGGGCACGGGGCAGCCGAAGTTGAGGTCGATGTGCGCGACGCCGTACTCGCCGCAGAGGATCTCGGCGGCCTTGCCGACGTAGACCGGGTCGGTGCCGTAGAGCTGCACCGAGCGGGTGGTCTCCAGCTCGTCGAAGACCAGCATCTTCAGCGTCGTCTCGTCGCGCTCGACCAGCCCGCGCGACGTGATCATCTCGCAGACGTAGAGACCGGCCCCTTGCTCGGCGCACAGCCGCCGGTAGGCGGCGTTGGTGATGCCGGCCATCGGCGCCAGGACCACGGGCGTGTCGACGCGCAGCCGACCGAGCGTCAGCGAGGAGGGCAGGGCGGTCACCGACCCATTCTCGCGCCGTCCGGGGCCGCCGCCCAAACCGCCGCGGGCGGTCGGGCTGCGGGTCGCGCTACGGCTTGGGCCTGCCCTTGGTCGTGCGCACCTTGCTGACCGGACCGGTCCAGGTGATCGGCACCGACTCCTGCGTCGGGCGGAAGACCACCGCCTTGAGCGTCGTGCCGGCGGGGGCGAGGTAGACCAGGCACGCCTCGTGGGTGGCCCCGGCGGCGAATGGCGTGGGGAACGGCCGGCTCGGGCAGGGCTTGAACCGGCCCTTGAACGTCGAGGCCTCGACGAGCGTGTCGGCCGAGTCGACGCCGTACAGCGGGACCTGTCGGCCACCCAGGTCGGTCTCGCCGGCGTTGGTCGCCGTCACCCGCACGAAGTACGGCGTGGTCCGCTTGGCGGCCGTGCCGAGCTGCCAGCCGGCGAACGACCGGCGGAACGTCGTGCGCTCGATGCGGGTCACGGTGAGGTCGAGCACGCCGACGGCGTCCTGGCGGGGCTGGTAGGACACGACGGCCTCGTCACCGAGGGCGAGGTCGGTGCCCTCGGCGGTGAGCTCCACCCCCTCGGGCACCCCCGGCGACGCCGACTCCCCCGCTGCGGGCGAGGCCGACGAGGACGCACTGTCGGTGGGGTCCGGGGTCTCCGGCTCACCGTCGTCGGAGGAGCAGCCGGCCAGGAGCGCACCGCACAGCAGCAGGCTCGCGAGGGTCCCGGCGCTCTTCACGGCGCCATTGTGCACCCGGGTGCCGCTCAGCAACCGAGGAACCGCTCCCCGAAGTACGACGAGATGCGGTCCAGGCCGATCCGCTCCTGCTCCATGGTGTCGCGCGAGCGCACCGTCACCGCGTCGTCCTCGAGGGTGTCGAAGTCGACCGTGACGCAGTAGGGCGTCCCGATCTCGTCCTGGCGGCGGTAGCGCTTGCCGATCGCGCCGGCGTCGTCGAAGTCGACGTTCCAGTGGCGCCGCAGCTCGGCGGCGAGGTCGCGCGCCTTGGGCGAGAGGTCGGCGTTGCGGCTCAGCGGCAGCACCGCCACCTTGACCGGCGCCAGGCGCGGGTCGAGGCGCAGCACCGTGCGGGTGTCGACGCCGCCCTTGGTGTTGGGCGCCTCGTCGACGTCGTAGGCGTCGATGAGGAAGGCCATCAGCGAGCGGGTCAGGCCGGCCGCGGGCTCGATCACGTAGGGGACGTAGCGCTCGCCGCTGGCCTGGTCGAAGTAGGACAGGTCCTTGCCGGAGAACGTGCTGTGCTGCGTGAGGTCGTAGTCGGTGCGGTTGGCGATGCCCTCGAGCTCCTCGAAGCCGCGCTGGGAGAAGCCGAAGTTGTACTCGATGTCGACCGTGCGCTTGGCGTAGTGGCTGAGCTTCTCCGCCGGGTGCTCGAAGTGGCGCAGGTTGTCGGGGTCGATGCCGAGGTCGGTGTACCAGGCGGTGCGCTGGTCGATCCAGTACTGGTGGATCTCCTCGTCCTCACCGGGCTTGACGAAGTACTCCATCTCCATCTGCTCGAACTCGCGCGTGCGGAAGATGAAGTTGCCCGGGGTGATCTCGTTGCGGAACGACTTGCCCATCTGGGCGATGCCGAACGGCGGCTTCTGCCGGCTCGTGGTCACCACGTTGGCGAAGTTGAGGAAGATGCCCTGGGCGGTCTCGGGCCGCAGGTAGTGCAGGCCGGACTCGTCCTCGATCACGCCGAGGTAGGTCTTGAGCATCATGTTGAAGGGCCGCGGCTCGGTCCAGGCCCCGCGGGTGCCGCAGTTGGGGCAGGCGAGCTCCTTGAGGTCGACCGTGTCGGGGTCCTCGATGCCCTTCTTGGCCGCGTAGTCCTCCTGCATGTGGTCGGCGCGGAAGCGCTTGTGGCAGGACTGGCACTCCGTGAGCGGGTCGCTGAAGGTGCCGATGTGGCCGGAGGCCTCCCACGTGCGGGTCGGCAGGATCACGCTGGAGTCGAGGCCCACGACGTCCTGGCGGGCGGTGACCATCGCCTTCCACCACTGGCGCTTGATGTTCTCCTTCAGCTCCACACCGAGGGGGCCGTAGTCCCAGGCGGACTTGGTGCCGCCGTAGATCTCGCCGCACGGGTAGACGAACCCGCGCCGCTTGCAGAGGGAGACGACCTGGTCGAGGGTGGTTGCTGGCTTCTGTGCCACGTGGGAGCTCCTGCTCGTGGGCCGACTGGCTGCCGGTCCCGGAGCCGCTCAGCCTATCGACCGGCTCGACTCGACGTTGAGCACGGTCCCCGGCTCGACCACCTCGTAGGCGCTCGGCTCGTCCACGGCCCGGCTCAGCAGGGGCACGGCCCCCAGCTTCACGTCGTACGACGACAGCGCGCGGCGGTAGGCCCCCACGTGCTCCCACCGGGTCGTGAGCACCCACAGCGTCGGCTCGTCGAGGTTGCGCCCGATCGTCCCGTCGACGTACCCCGGACGAGCGGCCAGCAGCGCGTGGGCTCCCTCCAGCTCCCCCCGGAACACGTCGCGCTCGTCGTCGGGCACCCGGAACCTGCTCACCACCAGCATCCCCGCAGGCTAGCGGAGGCAGCGAGTTGACAATGATTCTCATGTGCTTGAGAATCGTTCTCATGAACACGCCTCACCGCCGCACCCTCCGCTCGTCCGCGCTCCTGGCCGCCGGCGCCCTCGCGCTCAGCGGCTGCGGCGCCCTCAGCGACGACACCGCCAGCGTCGACGACGGCATCCAGGTGGTGGCCGCCTTCTACCCTCTCCAGTACGTCGCCGAGCGGGTCGCCGGTGACCGGGTCGACGTCGAGAACCTCACCCAGCCCGGGGGCGAGCCGCACGACCTCGAGCTGACGCCGCGGGAGACCGGAGCGATCGTGGACGCGGACCTGGTGGTGTTCGAGACCGGCTTCCAGCCGACCGTCGACGACTCGGTGGAGGCCAACGCGACCGGCGAGGTGCTCGACGTGGCCGACGTCGTGGACCTGCAGAAGGTCGAGGAGCACGAGGACGAGCACGCCGACGAGGGCGAGCACGAGGAGGAGGGCCACGACCACGGCGACGTCGACCCCCACTTCTGGCAGGACCCGCTCCGGATGGCCGACCTCGGCGACGCGGTGGCGGAGCGGCTGGGCGAGGTCGACCCCGACCACGCGGACGACTACACCGCCAACGCCGCGGACCTGCGCACCGACCTCGAGGCGCTCGACGCGTCCTACGAGTCGACGCTGCAGACCTGCGAGCGGAGCACGGTGGTGGTCAGCCACGACGCGTTCAGCTACCTGACGAAGTACGGTCTCGACATGGAGCCGATCAACGGACTCTCCCCCGAGGCCGAGCCCACCCCCGCCGACCGGGCCCGGCTGGAGGACCTCATCCGCGAGGACGGCATCACCACGGTCTTCTCCGAGCGGCTGGCCACCAAGCGCCTGGCCAACGCCGTGGCGGAGGACGCCGGGGTCACGACCGCGGTGCTGGACCCGATCGAGGGGCTCAGCGACGAGACGTCCGACGACGACTACCTCACGCTGATGGCCGCCAACCTGCAGGCGCTGGTGAAGGCCAACGGGTGTCGGTGACACCGCTGCACCTCACTGACGGGGCGGTCGCGATCGGCGGCCGCCCGGTCCTGCGCGGCATCGACCTCCGGGTCGAGTCGGGCGAGTTCGTCGCGCTCATGGGCGCCAACGGCTCGGGCAAGACCACCCTCGTGCGCGCGCTGACGGGCCTGCGCCCGCTCACCTCCGGCACCGTGGAGCTCTTCGGCACCGACCTGCGCCACTTCCACGACTGGCAGCGCGTCGGCTACGTCCCGCAGCGCCTCGGCGCGGCCACCGGCGTGCCGGCCTCGGTGTGGGAGGTCGTGGCGTCGGGCCGGCTCACCCGGCGTCGGCTGCTCCGCCCGCTCTCGCGCGCCGACCGCTCGGCCATCCAGGACGCGCTCGAGGTGGTCGACCTCGCCGACCGGGGCCGCGACGGCGTCTCCCAGCTCTCCGGGGGCCAGCAGCAGCGGGTGCTCATCGCGCGAGCGCTGGCCGGCGAGCCGGAGCTGCTCTTCCTCGACGAGCCGACCGCCGGCGTCGACCTGCCCAACCAGCTCGCGCTGACCGCCGCGCTCGGTGAACTCGCGTCCCGAGGGGCCACCATCGTGCTCGTCGCCCACGAGCTGGGCCCGCTCGCCGGCCTCGTCGGGCGGGCCGTGGTCATGCGCGACGGCCGCGTCGCCTACGACGGCGCCCCGCTGGCCGACCACCAGGTCCACGACCCGCGCTTCGCCGAGACCCACCTGCACCACCACCACACCGACGGGCACGCCTTGCGCCACGACCACTCGCCCCACGTCGCCAGCCCACTGGAGGGAGGTCGCTGATGCTCGACATCTTCTCCTACCCCTTCATGCAGCGTGCGCTGCTCGCCGCCTTCTTCACGGGGCTGGCGGCGCCCGCCGTGGGCACCTACATCGTCCAGCGCCGACTGGCCCTCCTCGGCGACGGGATCGGCCACGTCGCCGTGACCGGCGTCGCGCTCGGGCTCCTGACCGGCATCGCGCCCACCTGGACGGCGGTCACCGTCGCGGTGCTCGGCGCGGTCCTGATCGAGATCATCCGCGAGCGCGGCCACACCAACGGCGACGTCGCGCTGGCGCTCCTCTTCTACGGCGGACTGGCCGGCGGCGTGCTGCTGACGGGCCTCGGCGGGCAGAGCGCCGCCCGGCTGCAGGAGTACCTCTTCGGGTCCATCACCACGATCTCCGTCGGCGACGTCTGGGTCACCATGGCGTTCGCCGCCGTGGTCATCCTGATCGGGGTGGGGTTGGCGCCCCAGCTCTTCGCCGTCGCCCAGGACGAGGAGTTCGCCCGGGTCGCCGGACTCAACGTGCGCGCCTACAACCTCCTGGTCGCCGTGCTCGCCGCCGTCAGCGTGACCATCGCGATGCGCACGGTGGGGCTGCTGCTGGTCTCCGCCCTCATGGTCGTCCCGGTCGCGACGTCGCAGCAGCTGACCCGCTCGTTCCGTACGACGCTGGGCGCGGCCATGGTGCTGGGCATGGTCGCCTCCGTGGGCGGGCTGTCCCTCTCCGCCCTGGCCCCGGCCGGGACCCGCGTGGCGCCCGGGTCCACGATCGTCCTGCTCTCGCTCGCGGGCTTCGTGGTGACCTGGCCGCTGGGCGCGTGGCTGCGCCGCCGCCAGCTCCAGCGGGCGCCGTTCCCGGCGCTGCCACCGGACGAGACCGCCACCCCGCACGACGCCGCCCAGCACGACCACGACCACGGCCCGGCGTGTGGCCACGCCGCGATCCCCCACGGCGACCACGTGGACTACGTCCACGACGGCCACCGGCACGCACCTCACGAGCAGCACTATGACGAGCACTGATCCCGCCCGCTCGGCGCTGCGACCCACGCGCCAGCGGCTCGCGGTCGCCGAGGCGATGGCGTCCTTCGACGACTTCCGCTCCGCCCAGGACATCCACGAGCTGCTGGCGCGCCGCGGCGAGCCCGTGGGCCTGGCCACCGTCTACCGCACCCTCCAGCGCATGGTCGAGGCCGGCGAGGTCGACCTGCTGCGCACCGAGGACGGGGAGGCCAGCTACCGCCGGTGCTCCGACACCCACCACCACCACCTCGTCTGCCGCGACTGCGGCGCGACGGTCGAGGTCGAGGGCCCCGGCGTGGAGCGCTGGACGCGCGCCATCGCCGAGGAGCACGGCTACGCCCAGGTGAGCCACACGCTGGAGATCTTCGGGACCTGCGCCGCCTGCCGCTAGTCCCCTGAGCCCGGAACCTCAGCGCCCACAGGCTCCCCGGCCGCCTTGCCGGGCAGCGGGAGCCGCACCCGGAACGTGCTCCCGCGGCCGACCTCGCTCTCCACGTCGATCCGGCCCGCGTGGCCCTCCACGATGCTGCGGGTGATGTTGAGCCCGAGCCCGACGCCCTGGATCGACTGCTCCTCGGCGTGGCGGGCCCGGAAGAAGCGGGTGAAGAGGCGGTCCCGGTCGGCCGCGTCGATGCCCACGCCCGTGTCGCGGACGGTGATCTCGACGCGGTTGGCGTCGATCCCGAGCTCCACGGCCACCTCCCCGCCCCGTGGCGTGTACTTGATGGCGTTGGACACCAGGTTGTCGACGGCCTGCGCGATCCGCTGGGCGTCCACCTTGAGCACCAGCCGCTCCGGGGTGCGCACCTCCAGGCGTACGTCGTTCTCGCGCGCAGCGGGCTCGGCCGCCTGGACCGCCTGGCGCACGACCTCGGCGAGGTCGGTCTCCCGCCGCTGGAGGTCCAGCGCGTCCTCCTCGGCCCGGCTGGTGTGCAGCAGGTCGCCCACCAGGCGTTGCAGCCGCTCGGTGTTGCGCACCACGACCGCGAGCTGGGAGCGGACCTCGGCCGGCAGGTCGTCGCGCTCCAGGAGCAGCTGCGTGTAGCCGTGGATCGACGTGAGCGGGGTCCGCAGCTCGTGGGAGACCGAGCTGACGAACTCGTCCTTGACCGACAGCGCCCGCATGAAGTCCGTGACGTCCTTGTAGGCGAGCGCCGCGCCGTCGAACCTCCCGCCGCTGTCGCGCACGACCCGCGCCGACACCGACAGGGCACGGCGGGTCAGGGGGTCGTCGCCCACCCAGATCCGCACGTCGTCGAACTCCTCGCCCCGCGCCGCGAGCGCGGTGGGCATGTCCGTCGTCGTGACCTCGCTCGTGCCGTCCGCGCTGTAGACGAGCCCGAGCTGCCCGGCGCGGCCGGCGTGGCCCTCGGGGTAGGCGAGGCCCATGAAGTCCCCGTGTCGACGGTTCACCGCCTGGTAGACGCCCTCGTCGTCGAGCAGGACCAGCCCGACGTCGACGCTGTCGACGATCGCCGCCGACACCCGGCGCTGGCGCTCGAGGCGGCTGACCGCGGACGCGATGGCCAGCGACGCCGCGATGGCCACCAGCACGGAGAGCAGGATGCGCGAGACGTTGGGCCCGTCCCAACCGAAGTAGGCCAGGCTCGGCACGGCCACGAAGAGCGTCGTGCCCAGGGACGTCGTGATCACGCCGCGCCGCCCGTGGTAGCGACCGAGGTAGAGGCCCGGCAGCACCATCAGGACGGCGCTGCCGCCGCCCACGGGGTCCAAACGGAACACCCCGATGATCGCCAGGTCGCAGAGCGCGAGGACGACCGGCGCCCAGGCCGGCAGTCGTCGCCACGGCAGCGCGAGGGCCGCCACCGTCACGACGACGAGCAGCCCGGCGCCCGCTCGCGGCCACGGACCGCTCTCGGCGGGCCCGGAGAACCGCAGGACGAGGTCCAGCGCGAAGAGCGCGGTGCAGAGCGACTGGGCCACCCCCGGCCGCGCGAAGACGTCGGGAGCCGGCGCCGTCGTCAGGTCGCCGTGCCCCCCAGCGCTCTCCCCCACCGCCATGCACGACTCCGTCCACTCGTCTGGGAGCAGCCTGGCAGAGAGTGCGAGGGGCAGGCCAGCAGGAGGCGCGACGGGTGCGCAGCGGTCTAGCATGGTCGCACCGACCCCGGAGGTGCTCGATGACCGACAACCGCTTCGCGAGCCTGCCCGAGCCCGTGCGGCTCGAGGACACCCTCACCTCCCACGACGTCGCCGACCACCCCGACGAGAGCGGCGAGCTCAACGAGGTGGCCTGGGTGCTCCGCCACGGCGCCGGCTGAGCGCTCGGCTCACGCGGTTGGCTCCTCCTCGTGCCGGCTGACCTTGCTGTCGCTGCGTCACGGCTGCGAGTGACTACGGCGTGAAGTTGGGCTGCGCGCCGCCGTAGCGCCGGTCGCGCCCGGCGTAGACCTCGATCGCCTGCCACAGGGCGCGGCGGTCGACGTCGGGCCAGAGGACGTCGGTGAAGACCAGCTCGCTGTAGGCGGCCTGCCAGAGCATGAAGTTGGACAGGCGCTGCTCCCCCGACGTGCGCCACACCAGGTCGGCGTCGGACTGCTCGGGCACGTAGAGGTAGCGCGCGAACGTCCGCTCGTCGACCTTGTCCGCCTTGAGCCGGCCGGCCGCGACGTCCTGCGCGATGCGCCGGGCGGTGTCGGCGAGCTCGGCGCGGCCGCCGTAGTTGACGCACATCGTCAGCGTCAGGACGTCGTTGTCCTTCGTGAGCTCCTCGGCGACCTGCAGCTCGCGGATCACCGACTTCCACAGCCGCGGCGCCCGCCCGGCCCAACGCACCCGGACGCCGAGCTCGTGCATCTCGTCGCGACGGCGCCGGATGACGTCGCGGTTGAAGCCCATGAGGAACTTGACCTCGTCGGGCGAGCGGGACCAGTTCTCGGTCGAGAAGGCGTAGGCCGAGACCGCCTTCACGCCGATCTCGATGGCGCCCTCGACCACGTCGAAGAGCGAGCTCTCCCCCTGCTCGTGACCCCTGGTGCGCGGCAGCCCCCGCTCCTTGGCCCACCGGCCGTTGCCGTCCATGACGATCGCGACGTGCTTCGGGACCAGGTCCTTCGGGATCGCCGGCGGCCGCGCGCCCGAGGGGTGCGGAGTGGGCTGGCGGACGGCTCGCTTCACGGGGGGACGCTATCGCTCGACGTGCTCCAGCGAGCGCAGGCCTCGTTCGAGGTGCCAGTGCAGGAACGCCGACACCAGGCCGCTCGCCTCGCGCAGCTGGCGCGGGTCGGCCGCCTCGACGACCGGCCAGTCGCCGGTCAGCAGGGCGCTCATCGTGGCGATCACCAGCGGCGAGGGGCTGGCCGAACCCGGCAGCCGGCAGGTCGTGCAGAGCATGCCGCCCATCGACGGGTTGAACCAGCGGTGCGGCCCCTCGAGCCCGCAGTGGGCGCAGGCGTCGAACGACGGCGCGTAGCCCGCGACCGCCAGCGAGCGCAGGAGGTAGGAGTCCAGGATCTGCCCGGGCCGGTGGGCACCGGCCGCCATCGCGCGCAGGCCGCCGACCAGCAGGAGGAACTGCTGCAGCGAGGGCTGCTTCTCCTCCGAGACCAGCCGCTCGGCGGTCTCGAGCATCGCGGTGCCGGCCGTGTAGCGCTCGTAGTCGGCGCCGAGCGCGGAGGAGAACGCCGACATGGTCTCGGCCTGGGTGATCGTGTCGAGGTTGCGGCCCTCGGCCAGCTGGAGGTCCACGTGGGTGAACGGCTCGAGCCGGGACCCGAAGCGCGAGCTGGTCCGGCGCACGCCCTTGGCGACGGCGCGGACCCGGCCGTTGCTGCGGGTCAGCAGGGTGATGATGCGGTCGGCCTCCCCCAGCTTGTGGGTGCGGAGCACGATCGCCTCGTCGCGGTAGAGAGGCACGGGACCAGTGTGCCCCTCAGGTGGCGGCGCGGCGGCTGCGACGCGGCGTCTTCCAGCACCGGAGTGCGAAGTCGGTGGCCTCACCGTCCAGGCGCTCGGGGTGGCGGCGCCACTCCAGGATGCTGCGAGCCCGCACGAAGGTGGCGTGCGGCAGCTCGTCGGCGAGCATCGCGGCGTCGGCCGCGGGGTGGATCGGGTCGGCGGGGTGGCCGACGACCAGGGCGGGCGCGGCGATCGCCCGCCGCTGCTGGGAGGAGGGGGCGATCCGGCCGAAGAAGAGCCCGTGCACCAGCGCGGCCACGGAGTCGGCGCGCTGGTCGAGCGTGTCCAGCGCGATGCCGGCCCAGAACGGCACGATCCCCCGCGGCACCGGACGGGTCAGGCGGCGCACCGCCCCGATGGTGAGCGGCAGGAACCGCGCCGAGAACAGGATCGGGCCGAACGCCAGGATCCCCGCCTCGAGCGCGTTGTCGAGCACCGGCATCTCGCAGATCAGGCCGCGGACCCGCTCGGGCGCCATGACCGCCACCTCCAGGGACACGTTGGCGCCCAGCGAGGTGCCGCCGACGACCGCCTGGGGGGCACCGAGGTGGTCGAGCAGGGCCACGACCTGCTCGGCGAAGGCCGTCATCGAGTAGACCAGGGGGTCCGCCGGGCGGTCGGACCGTCCGTGGCCGAGCAGGTCGAGGGTGACGACGTGCAGTCCCTGCGACGCGAGCGCCCGGGCGAGCGGCTGCTGCATGCGCCGCGGCATCAGCTGGGCGTGCAGCAGCACCACCCAGGCGTCGCCGGCGCCGTACTCGGTGTACTCCAGTCGGTCGCGGCCGTGGTCGCCGTCCAGGAAGAGCTGACCGATACGTTCGGAGACGAGCATGGGCGCAATCTAAGGCATGTGCGGGCCCGGGCACGGGTACCGCCGAGCATGAGTCCCCGTAGCGAAGACCGACCGATCGACCTGGGCGGCGTCCCCGC
This sequence comes from Nocardioides sp. 503, assembly GCF_004522095.1. Classification (GTDB taxonomy): domain Bacteria; phylum Actinomycetota; class Actinomycetes; order Propionibacteriales; family Nocardioidaceae; genus Nocardioides. The sequence goes on along the minus strand of NZ_SPUI01000008.1, from coordinate 126,797 downwards.
CGAGGAGGGCATCAACCCCGCCGACGCCGAGGAGCGCCTCGAGGTCGACCCCGAGGAGCAGGTCAACCGCGCCGAGCGGCGCGGCGAGGACGACCTCGACCTGATCCCCGGCAGGACCGACGACGACTGAGCCGTCAGACCGGCACCCCTCAGGACGGGGTCAGCTTCTCCGGGAGCAGCTTGTGAGTCCCGTCGCACCACGGCTTGCGTGCCGACTTGTCGCAGCGACACAGCGCCGTGACCCGGCGGGTGGTCTCGTGCAGCTGCCCCGAGGAGTCCTCGATGACGTGCTTGCCGCGCAGCAGCATCGGGCCGCCCGGGCACAGCACGACGTCCGGGTGCTCGTAGGTCGGGACGTCGCTCACGACGCCACCCCCCAGCGCTCGAGCAGGAGCTCCGCGAGCCGGTCCTCGAGGTCCAGGCACGTGTAGGCGCCGAAGTAGACGTCGTCGGTCACCTCGGGCTCGACCGCGACGAGCTCGCCGCAGATCGCACGCACGGCCAGCTGCTCGTGCACCGCGTCGGCCTCGACGTGCTCGTCGTAGTAGGCCGACATCTCCGGTGCCATGCCGAGCCGTTGCAGGCCCTGCGACAGCTGACGCGACGGCAGCGAGCTGGTCGCCTCGAACGCCGCCAGGTGGCCGAGCGCGGCGCCGCGGAGCCGACGGTGCAGGCCCATCAGCGACATCGTGTTGTTCTGCTCGAGGATCTCCAGCGGCACGTCGTCGAGGTAGGCGCCGTACTCGGTGCGGAGGCCGACGGCCTCCAGCCCGCGTGCGAACAGGTGCGCGTGCACGCGGTTGGGGTCGCCCGAGCCGTACTCGTCGTACTGGAGCTCCATGAGTGCCGCCTTCGACGCGGTCGGCAGCCGCGGTACGACCCACGCGGTGGGGTCGGACTCCTTGAGGTGGTAGACCGACTTCATCCGCAGCAGGTCGAGCACCTGCTGCTCGTCGGCGTCGGTCTGCACGAAGCGCGCGAGCGAGCGGCCGTCGTGGGCGGCGATGAACGCGAACAGGTCCTCGCCGAAGTCGTCGTGGCGCTCGTGGTCGCTGCGGTAGGCCTCCCAGCGCGCGCGCAGCCGGCCCTCCAGCTCGATCTCCAGCCTGCGCCGCACGGCCAGCAGGTCGGGGTCCCACTCGGCGGTCTCGTCGACCTCGTCGAAGCCGCGGTAGGCGAGCTCGTAGAGCGCCCACAGCGTCACGGCGGCGTCCTCGGGACCGTCGGCCTCCGGGTGCGTCCGGGCCACCGGCTCGGCGGGGATCGCCCGGATCGACTCGAACACCGCGGCGCTCAGGGGGCCGCGCGGCTTCGGAAGCATCATGCCTCTGAGGTACCCGCGGCTCGGATTCATCAATCCGGGTGAACTCTGCGAAACCGCCACCCCTCGGGGTGATTCTGTGCTTGAGGACGCGCCAGCACCCCTTGGGGTGTGAGGGTCCCGCAAACACCGCCCCTAGCGTCGAAACCGGATGAGGAGCTGCCTCATCTCGGGATGGAGGCGCTTGATGACTACCGCACTCAGAGGCCCTCGAGGGCCACGACGCCTCGACGGAGACCGGGGCCTGACCCGCGCCGAGCGGAGCGAGCGGACCGCCGCGCTGCTCGCCGACGCCGCCGCGTCCGCCGACCCCGTGCAGAGCCGCGCGATCCTCGACGAGGTCATCGTGATCAACCGCGGCGTCGCCGAGTCCGTGGCCTCGCGCTACTACGACCGAGGCATCGACCGCGACGACCTGCGGCAGGTCGCCTACGAGGGTCTGACCAAGGCCGTGTTCCGCTTCGACCCCGCCACCCGCAACGACCTGCTGACCTTCGCCGTCCCCACCATCCGCGGCGAGCTGCTGCGCTACTTCCGCGACCGCGGCTGGACGGTGCGCCCGCCACGCCGGATCCAGGAGCTCCAGTGGCGTGTCAACCAGGCCATCGAGGCGCTGGAGGGCGAGCTCGGCCGCAGTCCGTCGACCCCCGAGATCACCGAGCGGCTCGGCATCGGCGAGGACGACTACCGCGAGGCGCTCGAGGCCTTCGGCGCCTTCCAGCCGTCCTCGCTCGACCAGCCTGTCGCCGCCGACTCCTCCACGAGCGTCGGCGACCTGTTGCCGGGCGCCGACCGCGAGGCGGCGGCCAGCGAGGCGCGCATGACGCTGGCGCCCGTCGTACGCCGGCTGTCCGAGCGGGACCGCCGGGTGCTGCACCTTCGCTTCTTCGACGACCTCACGCAGGAGGAGATCGGCCGCGACCTGGGCGTGACCCAGATGCAGGTCTCGCGCCTGCTCAGCCGGATCCTCGGCACGCTGCGCAGCGAGATCGGCGACGACCTGGAGCCGTTCAGCCACCGCGCCAGCGCCTGACACCCGCATAGGGCCCCCGCGCGTGGGCACCGGCGAGGCATGACCGACCTGAGAGCGCTCGTCCTGTCCTGCACGCTGAAGCCCTCCCCCGCCGAGTCGAGCGCGACCCTGCTCGGCACCCAGGTGCTCCACGCCCTGTCCTCGCACGGAGTGACCGGCGAGGTCGTGCGTGTCGTCGACCACCAGGTGAGTTTCGGGGTCACCACCGACGAGGGCAGCGGGGACGCGTGGCCCGTCCTGCGTCGCAAGATGCTGGACGCGGACATCCTCGTCATCGCCACCCCCATCTGGATGGGTCAGCCCGCGTCGGTCTGCAAGATGGTGCTCGAGCGCCTCGACGCCGAGATCAGCGAGACCGACGACCAGGGCCGGATGCTGACGTTCGGCAAGGTCGCGATCGTCGCGGTCGTCGGCAACGAGGACGGGGCGCACCACACGGTGGCCGAGGTGCTCCAGGCGCTCAACGACACCGGGTTCAGCATCCCCGCCAACGCCGGCACCTACTGGGTCGGCGAGGCCATGCAGGCCACGGACTACCAGGACCTGGACGAGACGCCGGAGAAGACCGCGTCCACCACGAAGACCGCCGCAGCGAACGCCGCCCACCTGGCCCGGTTGCTCAAGAACGAGGAGTACCCCGCGACATGAAGATCGGCTACTTCCTCTCCTGCGAGGAGTACACCCCCGCCGAGCTGGTCGAGCAGGCTGTCGCCGCCGAGCGCGCCGGCTTCGAGGCCCTGTGGATCAGCGACCACTTCCACCCCTGGAACGACGAGCAGGGCCAGAGCCCGTTCGTCTGGAGCGTCATCGGCGCCATCTCCCAGGCCACCTCGCTGCCGGTCACCACGGCGGTGACCTGTCCTACCGTCCGCATCCACCCCGCCGTGATCGCGCAGGCCGCGGCCACGGCGTCGGTGATGCTCGAGGGGCGGTTCGTGCTCGGGGTCGGCACCGGTGAGGCGCTCAACGAGCACGTGCTCGGCGACACCTGGCCGTCGTACGACGTGCGCATGGAGATGCTCGAGGAGGCGGTGGCGCTGATCCGGCGGCTGTGGGAGGGCGACTTCGTCACCTCGCGCGGCCGGCACTACGAGGTCAGCAACGCCCGCATCTACACCCGTCCCGACAGTCCGCCACCGATCTACGTGAGCGGCTTCGGGCCCAAGGCGGTGGAGGATCTCTCGCGCTTCGCGGACGGGTTCATGTCGACCAACCCGGACGCCGAGATGGTGTCCCGGTTCAAGGACGCCACCGGCGGGAAGCCCGCCCAGGCCGGCTGCAAGGTGGCCTGGGCCGACACCCGTGAGGAGGGCGTCGACATCGCCTACCGGCTGTGGCCCAACGCCGGCCTGCCGGGAGAGCTCTCCCAGGTCCTGCCCTCGGTGCGCCACTTCGAGCAGGCCTCGACCCTGGTGACGCGGGACGCGATCGCCGAGAGCTCTGTGGCTGGTCCCGACCTGGACGAGCACCTGGCGCAGCTGCACGAGTACCGCGACGCCGGGTTCGACGAGGTCTACGTCGCCACCATGGGGCCGCACTACCGCGAGATGATCGAGGCCTACGGCCGCGACGTACTGCCCACGATGAGGAGCGACCGATGAGCAGCACCGAACGAGTGATGAAGGCGACGCCCGAGCAGGTCTGGGAGGTCCTGAGCGACGGCTGGCTCTACCCCCTCTGGGTGGTGGGGGCCTCGCGGATACGTGACGTCGACGAGACCTGGCCGGAGGTCGGCTCCGAGCTGCACCACTCGGTGGGTGTCTGGCCGGCGCTGATCGACGACTCCACGCAGGTCGAGGAGTGCCGCCCGCTGCGCATGATCAAGCTGCGCGCCCGGGCCTGGCCCACGGGCGAGGCGAGGGTGGTGATCCGCCTGGAGCCGGTCGGCGCCGAGACCCGCGTCGTGATCGAGGAGAACGCCGTCAACGGACCCGCGGTGCTGATGCCCAAGGTGGTGCAGGACCCGCTGCTGGGCTGGCGCAACGTCGAGACGCTGCGCCGGCTGGCCTACGTCGTCGAGCGCCGGGTGGCGGGAGCCGTGGGTTCGTGACCCACCACGACGCGATCGTCGTCGGAGCCGGCCCCAACGGGCTGGTCGCCGCCAACCGGCTCGCCGACGCGGGCTGGTCGGTCCTCGTGCTCGAGGCCCAGTCCGAGGTCGGAGGCGCGGTGCGCAGCGACCGCGAGCTCGACCCCGACTTCGTGCAGGACACGTTCAGCGCGTTCTACCCGCTCGCCGCGGCCTCGCAGGGCATCGCCTCGTTCGGTCTCGAGGAGCACGGCCTCACCTGGCGGCACGCACCCGCCGTCCTGGGGCACCCGATGCCCGACGGGCAGTGGGCGATGCTGCACCGCGACCGCGAGGTCACGGCCCGGCTCATGGAGGAGCAGCACCCCGGCGACGGGCGGGCCTGGCTCGACCTCTGCGAGGTGTGGGACGTCATCGGCGAGCAGCTCGTGACGGCCCTGATCTCCCCCTTCCCGCCCGTGCGCGCCGGGGTGGGCGTGCTCGCCCGGCTCCGCAAGGCCGGCGGGCTCGACTTCGTCAAGACCCTGCTCACCCCCGCCACCGAGATGGGACGACGGGGCTTCGGCGGTCCCTCGGCAGGGCTCCTGCTCGCGGGCAACGCCGGCCACTCCGACCTGCCCCTCGACGCGATGGGCTCGGGGGTCTTCGGCCTGCTGATGACCATGCTCGGCCAGACCGTCGGCTTCCCCGTGCCCGAGGGCGGCGCCGGGATGCTGGCCACGTCGCTGCGGCGCCGGCTGGAGTCGCGCGGCGGCGAGGTCGTGTGCGACGCCGAGGTCCGGGAGGTCCTGGTCGAGGGCGGGCGGGCGATCGGCGTCGTCACCGCCGACGGCCACCGCCACGAGGCGCGACGGGCGGTCGTGGCCGACGTCATCGCCTCCCACCTGTTCGGCGGCCTGGTCGCCGACGAGCACGTGCCCGCCAAGGTCCGTCGCGGCATGAGGGACTTCCAGCTCGACCCAGGCACCGTCAAGGTGGACTGGGCGCTCGACGCCCCGGTGCCGTGGGCCAGCGCGCCGGCGTACGCGCCCGGGACCTTCCACGTCGCCGACTCCGTGGAGCAGATGACCGAGGCGCTCGGCCAGGTGGCCGCCGGGGTCATCCCCGCGGCGCCGTTCATGCTGGCCGGCCAGATGACGACCTCGGACCCCACCCGGTCGCCGGCCGGCACCGAATCCCTGTGGGCATACACCCACGTGCCCCAGCCGGAGCGCACCGTGCGCGACGGCGGCGAGGAGGTGCGCGGCGTCTGGGACGAGTCGGACCGCGAGCGCTTCGCCGACCGGATGCAGGCGCGGATCGAGCGGCTGGCGCCGGGGTTCGGCTCCACCATCCGCGCCCGGCGGGTGCTCGGACCGCGCGAGATGGAGCAGCGCGACGCCAACCTGGTCGGCGGCGCCATCAACGGCGGCACCTCCCAGGTGCACCAGGAGCTCTTCCTGCGCCCGGTGCCGGGCATGCTGGGGCGACCGGAGACCGGCATCGCCGGGCTCTACCTCGGCTCCGCCTCCGCCCACCCCGGCGGCGGCGTCCACGGCGCTCCCGGCATGAACGCCGCCCGCGCGGCCCTCTTCCACTCCCGCGTCGGCCGGGTCGACCCCCGCCGCCGCTGAGCCTGGCCGCGCTGCATCATTCGGTCCGCTGCGGGGACCGGGAGGCATGGCACTCGTCTCCCTCTGGCAGGACCGGCACCCGCAGCGCGTCGTCGAGCAGGAGCCGGTCGAAGGGCACGCCGACGTCGTCGTGGTCGGGGCCGGGATCACCGGCCTCACCACGGCTCTGCTCCTCGGTCGCGCGGGGCGGTCGGTCACGGTGCTCGAGGCCGAGCACGTCGGCTACGGCACCACCGGACGGTCGACCGCCAAGGTGAGCCTGCTCCAGGGCACCCAGCTGTCGCAGATCGCGAGGAAGCACTCCGGAGACGTGGTGCGCGACTACGTGGTCGCCAACTCCGAGGCACAGGCCTGGGTGGCCCGCTTCTGCGACGACCACGGGGTCGGGGTGCAGCGCCGGCCCGCCGTCACCTACGCCAACAGCGAGCGCGGGCGCACCGCCGCGCGGCGCGAGCTCACGCTGGCCAGGCGCGCGGGCCTGGACGCCACGTGGCAGGACGAGCTGGACCTCCCCTTCCCCACCGCCGGCGGCGTCCGGCTCGACGACCAGCTCCAGCTCGACCCGATGGAGCTGCTCGAGGCACTCGCCGAGCAGGCGGTGGCCCACGGCGTGCGCATCGTCGAGGGCAGCCGGGTGCTCCAGGTGCGCTCCGACGACCGGGTCACCGTGGAGACCGAGCACGGCACCATGACCGCCGACCGCCTCGTGGTGGCGACCAACATGCCGATCCTCGACCGAGGCGGGTTCTTCGCCAGGGCGCATCCCGCGCGGTCCTACGGCATTGCCTTCGCCTCCGACACCCAGCCCGTGGACGCGATGTACCTCTCGGCCGACGCCCCCTCGCGCTCGCTGCGCGACGTCCCCACCGAGGACGGCCACCTCCTGCTCGTCGGCGGGGCCGGTCACGTCACCGGACGCGGGGCCCCGGAGTCCACCCGTCTCGACACGCTGCGTCGCTGGACCGCGGAGCACTACCCCGGCCTCCGCGAGACGCACGCGTGGTCGGCGCAGGACTACGTCCCCGCCCACGCCCTGCCCTACGTCGGGCCGCTCGTGCCGCACCAGGACCGGCTCTACGTCGCCGGCGGCTACTCCAAGTGGGGCATGACCAACGGCGTCGCGGCGGCGCTGGCCCTCGCCGGCGAGATCCTGGGCGGTCACATGGAATGGGCCCGCGTCATGCACACGTGGAGCCGGCACGAGCTCAGCGGCGCGCTCGACCACCTGCGGTTCAACGGCGAGGTGGGCTTCGAGATGGCCAGGGGCTGGCTGCGGCCGCTCCGCCCGGCGGCCGGCGCGCCCGCCGAGGGCACCGGACGCGTGCGCTTCGACCGCCCCGGCGTCCCCACCGCGGAGGCCACGCTCGACGGGGTGACCACTCAGGTCTCGGCGGTCTGCACGCACCTGGGCGGCATCGTGCGCTTCAACGACGCCGAGCGCAGCTGGGACTGCCCGCTGCACGGCTCGCGCTTCGACGCCGACGGCGAGGTGATCGAGGGTCCGGCGGTCTGCGGGCTGCGCCGCCACTGATCCTGCACCGATGGGGCCCTCACCCCTCCGGGTTCACCCGAACAGGCGCTTCTCACCCCTAAGTGCGGACTGCCTGTGCTCTTGCGGGGGTACCGAGCCGCATGACGACGCTCCACCGCGACGAACGTCGCCCGCGACTCGACGAGCCGGTCGTGGCCTCGGTGCCCGGCAGCCACGTCTACGTGCGCCACCTGGCCCTCGAGAGCGGCCGCGCTCCCGTGCGCCTGCCCGATCCCGACCCGAGCAGCCCGGAGCGCTCCACCACCGAGACGTGGTGGCCGCCGGTGATGCTGGAGCCGGAGTGGGCCGCCACCGCGGAGTTCGACGTCTTCCACCTCCAGTTCGGCTTCGACGCGTGCTCCGTGGAGCGCCTCCACGAGCTGACGGCCACGCTGCGCCGACGTGGCAAGCCGTTCGTCTACACGGTCCACGACCTGCGCAACCCCCATCACGCCGACCGGGAGACCCACGACCGTCAGCTCGACGTGCTGGTCCCGGCCGCGGACGCGCTCGTGACCCTGACCCCGGGCGCCGCCGAGGAGATCCGGCGACGCTGGGGCCGCACGGCCACGGTGCTGCCGCACCCGCACGTCGTCGACTTCCAGACCATGGCCCGCGCGCTCGACAGCCGGGCGCGTCGGCGCACCGGTGCCTTCCGCGTCGGGCTGCACGTCAAGAGCCTGCGCGCCAGCATGGACCCGCTGCGCCTGCTGCCCACGCTGGTCGAGACCGTGCAGGGCCTGCCGGGCGGGGTGCTGCAGGTCAACGCCCACCACGACGTCTTCGACCCCGACGGGCTGCGCCACGACGCGGACCTGGCGGCGTACCTGCGGGTCAACGCCGACGCCGGCCTGATCGACCTGCGCGTGCACGACTTCTTCAGCGACGAGGACCTGTGGGGCTACCTCGGCTCCCTCGACGTCTCGGTCCTCCCCTACCGCTTCGGGACGCACTCGGGGTGGCTCGAGGCGTGCCGCGACCTCGGGACGACCGTGGTGGCACCGACGTGCGGCTACTTCTCCGAGCAGGGCCCGGTCCTGCCCTACACCCACGACGAGACGACCTACGACGCCGCCTCGCTCGCCGCGGCCCTGGTCACCGCCCACGCCGAGCGGCCGCAGCTCGGAACCACCATCGACGAGCGGCGCCGCCAGCGCCGCGACGTCTCCGCCGCCCACGACGAGCTCTACCGGTCCCTGCTGCGATGACCGGCCCGCTGCGGATCTGCCTGATCGCCTCCAGCAGGTTCCCCATCCGCGAGCCGTTCGCCGGCGGGCTGGAAGCGCTGACGTTCCACCTCGCCCGGCGGCTCGTGGGGCGCGGGCACGACGTGTCGATCTTCGCCGCGCCGGGCTCGGAGCCCGGGCTCCCCGTGACCGAGCTGCCGCTCGAGGCGTTCGTCGCCAGCGAGGCCGCCCGGTCGGACGTCGGGGCGACGCCCGCGCAGTGGCTCGCCGAGCACCACGCCTACCTCAGCCTGATGCTCGACCTCCAGGTCGACGGCGCCGACCGCTTCGACGTCGTGCACAACAACAGCCTGCACCACCTGCCGATCGCGATGGCCTGGTCGCTGCCCCTCCCGACGGTCACGACGCTGCACACGCCGCCGGTGCCGTGGCTGGAGTCCGCGGTGAAGCTCGACGCCGGCCGCGGCGCGTTCACCGCGGTCAGCGCCTTCACCTCGCGCTCGTGGGCGCACGCCACGGCGAGCACCCCGATCCACAACGGCGTCGACACCGACCAGTGGGCGGCCGGTCCCGGAGGGGGCGCCGCCGTCTGGTCGGGGCGGCTGGTCGCGGAGAAGGCCCCCCACCTCGCCATCGACGCGGCCCGGGCCGCCGGGATCCCGCTGGTGCTGGCCGGAGCGGCCCACGACCCGTCGTACTTCGAGGCGCAGATCCGCCCCCGGCTCGGCCCCGAGGTGGAGTACGCCGGCCACCTCACGCAGCAGGAGCTCGTCGCGCTCCTCGGCGCGGCCTCGGTGGCCGTCGTGACCCCCGCCTGGGACGAGCCCTACGGGCTGGTGGCGGCCGAGGCCATGTCGTGCGGGACGCCAGTGGCCGCCTTCGCCCGCGGCGCGCTGCCGGAGATTGTCGGACCTACCGCCGGCCGCCTCGCCGTGCCCGGAGACGTGGCGGACCTCGGCCGGGCCATCGCCGAGGCGGCCCGGCTCGACCGCACGGCCGTGCGACAGGCCGCGCTGTCGGCGTTCACCCTGGACCGGATGGTCGAGGACTACGAGCACGTCTACTCCGGGCTCGTCGCCGAGGGCATCGCCGCGTGATCGGCTACTACGTCCACCACCACGGCCACGGCCACCGGCACCGGGCCCTCGCGCTGGCGCAAGCGCTGGGACGACCGGTGGTGGGCCTCTCCTCGGCCCCGGCGCCCCGGGGCTGGCCCGGCGACTGGGTGCTGCTCCCCCGCGACGACGAGGGCGGTCCCCCGCGCGATGCGACCGCCCAGGGGCGGCTGCACTGGGTCCCGGTCGGCGACGAGGGCCTGGCGCAGCGCGCGGCGGTCGTCTCGCAGTGGATCGCCGACGCGGCGCCGGCCGCGATGGTCGTCGACGTCTCGGTGGAGATGACGCTGCTGGCCCGGCTGCACGGCGTCCGCGTCGTCGGTGTCGTCCAGCCGGGGCGGCGCAGCGACGGACCCCACCTGCTCGGCTTCGACGTGAGCGACGCCCTCGTCGGTCTGTGGCCGTCCTCCAGCGGCGACATGCTGCCTGGCGTCCCCGAGCGCGTCCGCGAGCGGGTCGTCCCGCTCGGGGCCCTCTCGCGGCACCCCGTGGCCCCCGAGCGCCCCCGGGCGCCCGGTCCCCCGCGCGTCACCTTCCTCGCCGGCTCCGGCGGGCCCGGGCTGCCCGAGGCGCTCCTCGCCTCGACGCGGCGGCAGACCCCCGACTGGGAGTGGACCGTGCTGGGCGGCGCGGGCACCCGCACCTGGAGCGAGGACCCGCGCCGCGCCATCGAGGACGCCGATGTGGTGGTGACGCACGCCGGGCAGAACGCCCTCGCCGAGGTCGCGGCCGCCCGCCGCCCCGCCGTCGTCGTGCCCGAGGACCGACCCTTCGACGAGCAGCTCACCACCGGCGCCGTCCTGGCCGAGGGCTGGCCGGCCGTCGTCCTGCCGCGGCTGCCACGGGACGGCTGGCCGGCGCTGCTCGATCGCGCGCGCTCGCTGGACGGGCGCGGCTGGGGGCGCTGGTGCGACGGCCGCGCCGCCGAGCGGTTCGCCGGCGTCGTCGAGGACGTCGCCTCGGGCCAGCGGGTCGGCTCGTGAGCGGGACGGCCGTCGTCACGATCGTCCACGGTCGGCGAGAGCACCTCGCGCTCCAGCGCCGGTCGCTGGCCCGTCAGACCGCCCCTCCGGCGCACGTCGTCGTCGCCATGGACGACCCCGACCTGGAGGTGCCGGACGCCACCGTGGTGCACCTGCCCCGTCTCCCGATGGGCCTCCCGCTGGCGGCCGCGCGCAACGCCGGAGCCCGGGCGGCACTGGCCGACGGTGCCGACGTCCTGGTCTTCCTCGACGTCGACTGCGTCGCCGAACCCGGGCTCGTGGCGGCGTACGACGAGGTCGTGCGGCAACAGCCGGGCACGGTCTGGTCCGGCCCCGTCACCTACCTCGACCCGCCGCCACCCGGCGGCTACGACCTCGACGCGCTCGCGGCCCTCGACTCCCCCCACCCGGCGCGGCCGGCGCCGCGACGCGGTGAGCTGCTGCACGACGCCGACCCGAACCTGTTCTGGTCGCTGTCGTTCGCCTGCGGCGCCGACGCCTGGCGCAGGTCCGGCGGCTTCTGCGAGGACTACGTCGGCTACGGCGGCGAGGACACCGACTTCGGGCGGACCCTGGTGGCGCGCGGCCTCGACCTCGGCTGGACCGGCTCGGCCCGCGCCCACCACCAGTGGCACCCGGTCTCGAGCCCGCCCGTCGAGCACGTCGACGACATCGTGCGCAACGCCGCGCTGTTCCACCGGCGCTGGGGCGAGTGGCCGATGCTCGGCTGGCTGGACGAGCTCGAGCGGAGGGGCCTCGTCGCCCACCGGGACGGGGCGTGGGAGGCCCTCACCACCGCTGACCCGTCACCAACTCACGCCCACGCCCGCTGACCCGCCCGACAGTCTCGGGCAGGTCAGCCGTGGGTCAGAGCTCGCTGTCGGGGACGACGTGGATCGCCGCCTCCTCCGCGGAGGCACCGGCACCGTCGATGCCGACGTCGTCGCCCACCAGGTCCTTGTCGACGTCCTCGCCGAGGCCCTGGTCGATGTCGACCAGGCGGCCCGCCCGCGCGTCGCCCACCTCGGCGACGTCGAGGAACTCGTCGGACTCGGTGGGGCCGTCGTCGTCACCCGTGCCGTCCTCGGCGTAGGGGTCGGGCTCGGGGTCCTCCTGCCGCAGGCGCTGGTCGAGGCTCTCGCCCACCGCCTCCTCGTAGGGCGTGTTGCCGAAGCCCTGCCCCGCCGAGTAGTGCTCGGGCGGCGAGTAGCCGCGGTCCAGGATGTCGCCGACGTCCCCGTCGGCCAGGGAGTCCTCCGGCTGGAGCTGGTCCTCGTCGTCGACGCTGTAGTCGCCGTAGGTCTCGCCGTCGTTGGTGGTCATGAGGCCTGAGTATCCACCGTCCCGCGGTTGACGGCGCTGACGACCGCCTTGAGCGACGCGGTGACGATGTTGGCGTCGACCCCGACCCCCCACAGCACCTCGTCGCCGACCGCGCACTCGACGTACGCCGCCGCGAGGGCGTCGCCGCCGGAGGAGAGCGCGTGCTCGTGGTAGTCGAGCACCCGGACGTCGAAGCTGCCGCCCAGGCCCGCACGGGGCAGCTCGTTGATGGCGCTCACGAAGGCCTCGATCGGCCCGTTGCCGGTCCCCTCGAGCGTGCGCACCTCGCCGTCGACGTAGACGTTGACCGTGAGCGCGTCCTTCTCGCCGGCCGCGGAGCTGGTGTGCACGGAGTCCAGGCGGAGCGGTGCCTCACGCTCGAGGTACTCGCTGCGGAACACCGACCAGATCTCGTCGGGCGAGACCTCGCCGCCCTCGGCGTCGGTGCGCTGCTGGATGACGCGGCTGAACTCGATCTGGGCGCGGCGCGGCAGGTCCAGCTTGTGCTCGGCCTTGAGGATGTAGGCGACGCCGCCCTTGCCGGACTGGCTGTTGACCCGGATGACCGCCTCGTAGGAGCGGCCCACGTCCTTGGGGTCGATGGGCAGGTAGGGCACCGCCCAGGGGTGCTGGTCGACCGGGACGCCCGCGGCCGCCGCGTCGCGCTCCATGGCCTCGAAGCCCTTCTTGATGGCGTCCTGGTGGGAGCCGGAGAAGGCCGTGTAGACCAGGTCGCCGCCGTAAGGGTGGCGCTCGGCGACGGGCAGCTGGTTGCAGTACTCGACCGTGCGGCGGACCTCGTCGATGTCGGAGAAGTCGATCTGCGGGTCGATGCCCTGGCTGAAGAGGTTGAGCCCCAGCGTCACCAGGCAGACGTTGCCGGTGCGCTCGCCGTTGCCGAACAGGCAGCCCTCGATGCGGTCGGCGCCGGCCAGGTAGCCCAGCTCGGCCGCCGCGACCGCCGTACCGCGGTCGTTGTGGGGGTGCAGCGACAGCACGACGTGCTCGCGGTGGGCGAGGTGGCGGTTCATCCACTCGATGGAGTCGGCGTAGACGTTGGGCGTCGCCATCTCGACGGTCGCCGGCAGGTTGATGATCACCGGCTTCTCGGCCGAGGGCTCGAACACCTCCAGCACCTCGTTGCAGACGCGGACCGCGAACTCCAGCTCGGTGCCGGTGTAGGACTCCGGGCTGTACTCGTAGAAGACCTGCGTCTCGGGGATCGACTCCTCGTACTTCTTGCACAGCCGCGCACCCTGGACCGCGATGTCGGCGATGCCGTCCATGTCGAGGCCGAAGACCACGCGGCGCTGCAGCGTCGAGGTGGAGTTGTAGAGGTGGACGATGGCCTGCTTGGCGCCCGCGATCGCCTCGTAGGTGCGCTCGATGAGCTCCTCGCGGGCCTGCGTCAGCACCTGGATCACGACGTCGTCGGGGATCAGGTCCTCGTCGATCAGCTGCCGCACGAAGTCGAAGTCGGTCTGGCTGGCACTGGGGAAGCCGACCTCGATCTCCTTGTAGCCCATCGCCACCAGGAGCTGGAACATCGTCTTCTTGCGGGCCGGCGACATCGGGTCGATGAGGGCCTGGTTGCCGTCGCGCAGGTCGACCGCGCACCAGCGCGGCGCCTGGGTGATCGTGCGGTCCGGCCAGGTGCGGTCGGCGAGCGCGACGGGCGCGAAGGGCGCGTAGCGGCCGAACGGCATCGGGCTGGGCTGCTGGACGTTGCGCTCGGTGTAGGGCTGGGTGTCGCTCATGGTCATGGTCCTCGCGGGGTGTGGAGCCGAAGTGGCCGGGCGCACGCACTCACTCCGCAGCGAGGGGGTCCGGCTCTGGCTCAGACCTCGCTGCGGCAGCGAAGAAGCAGCTGGCGCATCATGACGACTCGAACTGTAGCGCACCCGCGCCCGCCCGGTCGGGTGGTCCACCACCCGGCCGGGTTCCTCGGGGCTGATTATCTCGAAGGGCAACGGGCACCGGGCCGCATGACCCTGCGGCAACAGATGGCGTTCAGCCATCTCACGATCGAGTTCGACGATCGGGTGCTGACGCCGCGACCGTGGACGGCCATGCAGTCGACGTGGGCGGCCGAGCTGATCCCCGACGCCCCGGTCGGCCGGGTGCTCGAGCTCTGCGCCGGCGCCGGTCACATCGGTCTGCTCGCCGTCTCCCTCTCCAACCGCCCGCTCGTCTGCGTCGACCTCAACCCCGCCGCCTGCGAGCTCGCCGAGCGCAACGCCCGCGTCGCCGGGCTCGGTGACGACGTGGAGATCCACTGCGGTGACCTCACCGAGGTCGTCCCCTCCGAGCTCTTCGGCGTGGTCATCGCGGACCCGCCGTGGGTGCCCGCCGCCGAGACCGCACGCTTCCCGGAGGACCCGCTGCTGGCGATCGACGGCGGCGACGACGGGCTGGAGGTGGCGCGGCTGTGCCTGGAGGTGGCCGCCGAGCGCGTCGCCGACGGGGGGCACGTGCTGATCCAGCTCGGCACCTCCGAGCAGGCGCGACGACTGTCGGCCGAGCAGTGCGCGGTCCCGCTCCACCTGGTCGAGATCCGCGACGGTGAGCGCGGCGTCGTGGCCCGTTTCGACCGCGTCGCCTGAAGTCTCACCCGTTGGGGTGGACCGTTTTCGGCCCTTTCGGGGACCTCTCACCCGGGCGGGTGTGTCGGGCCATGACGCCTCAGGGCCAGTCTCGAAGGCAACGGCCGAAGGAGGCTCATGACGATCACGACCCTGGGGCGCACCGTCCCCCGAGAGTTCCGGAGCCGCGAGACGGCCCGACTCTTCGCGACGTTCGCGGACCTCGACGAGCACGAGCGCGAGACTGTCATCGAGCAGATCGTCGTGCTCAACATCCAGGTGGCCCACGCCATCGCCCGCCGCTACCAGAACCGTGGCGTCCCGGTCGAGGACCTGG
The DNA here is from genome assembly GCF_004522095.1 of Nocardioides sp. 503. GTDB lineage: Bacteria > Actinomycetota > Actinomycetes > Propionibacteriales > Nocardioidaceae > Nocardioides. The sequence continues at coordinate 111,743 of NZ_SPUI01000008.1, read as the reverse complement.
AGCAGGTGGCCTGCCTCGCGTTGGTCCGCGCCGCCCAGCGCTTCGACCACACCATGGAGCGCGACTTCCTCTCCTACGCCGTCCCGACGATGACCGGCGAGGTCAAGCGCTACTTCCGTGACCACGGCTGGACGATCCGTCCGCCTCGGCGCATCCAGGAGATCCAGTCGCGGGTCATCGCCGAGCACAAGCAGGGCACCGTGGACGGCCGCCCGCCGACGCCGCGCGAGATCGCCGAGCGCCTCGAGCTCGACATCGACGACGTGACCGAGGCGCTCAGCGCCGCGGTCTGCTTCCAGCCGATCTCCATCGACCAGGCCGTCGAGGCCGACAGCATGGACTCGCTGGCCGACTTCCTCACCGTCGACGACCAGGGACCGCAGGACGCCGCCGAGGCGCGGGCGCTGCTCGCACCGGTGCTGAAGAAGCTGACCCGCGACGAGGTGCGGCTGCTGGCCATGACCTACGCCGAGGGCATGACCCAGCAGCAGATCGGCGAGGCCATCGGCGTCACGCAGATGACCATCTCGCGTCGGCTCACCCGGATCATCGCCCGCCTGCGCGGCGAGCTCGGGATCGACCTGCCCGCCGTCGCCTAGCTGTAGACCTAGCGCTCCTCGGTCCGGCGACTCTCCGCGAGGCCCGGGCCCTGGGCGCCGCGGCGCCGGTCAACACGGTCCAGGGCCGGCTTGGCCGTGATCCCGTGGACGAGCACCGACAGCACGATCGTGAACGCGACCGTCGACCACAGCCACGGCAGGTCCTCGAACTCGGCCTCACCGGCGGCGTACGCCAGGTAGTAGAGCGAGCCGACGCCCCGCACGCCGAAGAAGGCCACGGCCAGGCGGTCGCCGACGTCGAGACCGCCGGGCAGGTCCTTGCGGCGCAGTCTCACCGAGAGCGAGACCAGTCCGGCGAGCGGCCGGATCACGAAGATCACCGCGACGCCGACCAGCGCCCCGGTCCAGGTGAGGTCGCTCAGGAGGCCGCGCGTGGTCGCGATGCCGAGGAACAGCAGCACGGCCAGCGTCAGCAGGCGCTCCAGCCGCTCGATCACCTCGTGCATCGAGCGGTGGTAGTCGTGCTTGCGCTCGGAGGCGCGCATGGCCATCGCGCAGGTGAAGACGGCGAGGAAGCCGTAGCCACCGGCCAGCTCCGCCGCGCCGTACGACGCCAGCAGGGCCGCCAGCGCCAGGAGCGGCTCCCCCTGCTCGGCGAGGCGGAGCGAGGGCCGCGAGGAGCGGAAGGCGATCTTGCCCAGCAGCCAGCCGGCCCCGACCCCGACCGCGACGCCGATCGCGATCTTGCCGACGAGGTACCAGCCGAGCCACTCGGCGCTGTCCGCGAGCCCGAAGCCGCCCGCGGCCACGAGGATGGCGAGGTAGACGAAGGGGAACGCGAGGCCGTCGTTGAGACCCGCCTCGGAGGTCAGCGCGAAGCGGACCTCGTCGAGGCGCGCCCCCGTGTCGCTGTCCTCGTCGGCGAGCCCCTCCTCGAGCTCCTCGAGGTCCTCGGCCAGCATGGGGCCGCCGACCTGGACGTCGGAGGCCAGCACGGGGTCCGTGGGCGCGAGCGCGGCACCGAGCAGGATCGCGGCGGCGGGTGCCAGGCCGGCGACGCCCCAACCGAGCAGGGCGATCCCCCCGATGGTGAGCGGCATCGCCACGACGAGCAGCCGCCAGGTGGGCGACCAGTGGCCCCACGTGCGCCGCTCGCGCGGGCGCAGGGGGCGGTCGAGCGCGAGACCGACGCCCATCAGCGCCACCAGGACGGTGAGCTCGGTGACGTGCAGGATCACCTTCTCGTCCTCGATCGGGTCGAGGGCGAACTCCCCGGACAGCGGCAGCAGGCCGATCAGCAGGCCGATGCCGACGAGCACCATGGGCGCCGAGACGGCCAGCGAGCGGAGGGCCTGGGGCAGCACCACGGCGAGCAGCAGGCAGAGCCCGGCGATGAGGTAGACGAACGAGTCGGTCATGAGCCGCACACCCTCCGGACCGGCGAGGTCACTCCCTGCCTGAGGGCGGTGGCTCGAAGCCGTGCTGCACGGCCCAGGTGACCGCCTGCGAGCGACGCGTCACGCCCATCTTCTTGTAGGCGGTCCTGATGTAGGTCTTGACCGAGTTGATGCTGAGTCGCGCCGCGTCGGCGATCTCCTGGTTGGACAGGCCCTGGACGATCAGGGTGAGGATCTGGATCTCCCGGCTCGACATCCGGGGGGGCAGCACCGTCGGGACCTGCAGTCCGTCCGGTGGCGTGTCGCTCTCGGTGGTGCTCACCGTCCAACCTTGCCAGCACCCCGCAGCCCGGGACGCCATGCGGGTTCACCCCAACGGGTGGAAATCCCATGCAGACGCCCTCAAGCGATCACCGCGTCGATCGTCTTCTTCAGCGCGCTGGGCTCGGCCGGCGTGCGCGGCGCCTTCTTCTTGGCCTCGATCATGTCGGCGCCGATCTCCTGGAGGACCTTGCGGCTCAGGCCCTCACGGACCTCGGGGAACCACTCGTCCTCCTCCTCCTCGATGTGGTGGCGCACGTTCTCGATGAGGACCGTGGTCTTGGCCGTGAAGCGCTCGGCGTCCGGCTTCATCCCCACCAGCTCCATGACCAGGACGTCGGCGACGTGGTGCTCCTCGTAGGACTCCAGGACGTCGTCCTCGAGCTCGGGCAGCAGGTCGCGCACGCGGGGGTACATGACCTCGTTCTCGATGTAGGTGTGCACCGTCAGCAGCTCGATCATCTTGTTCACGAGCCGACCCTTCTCGGCGTAGGCCTTCTCCCCCGCCTTCTCGAACGCGGTGAAGGTCCGCAGGATCTCCTTGTGGTCGTTCTTGAGCAGCACGATGGCGTCGGTCGACATGGCGGGTCCTTCAGGTGGTGGGCAGGTGGTGGCCAGGTACCCCACCGACCCGGCCCTCATGCCACATACGGGACGGCGGGGCCGTGGCAGAGTGGACCCATGAAGACGCGACTCGCCTGCCCGTGCGGCACCACCATCACCGGCACCGACGAGGACGACCTGGTCGAGAAGACCCAGTCCCACCTCAGCGAGGCCCACCCGGGCCGGGAGTACGACCGCGACTCCATCCTGTTCATGGCCACCTGAGCCACCGCCACCCGGCGAGGCCCCGGGGAGGCGGCCGGTAGCATCGGACCTCGTCCCCCGTCCTCCGAGGAAGGCCACGCGTTGTCGCACCGCTCGCGCCGCCGCGCCTCCCTGGTCACCGTCGGGCTCCTCGCCATCCTCCTGCTCTCGGCGTGCGGCAAGACCGCCCAGGGCGGTGACGCCGACCCCGACCAGGTCGACGCGGTCGACGTGCCCGAGCTGGGCGTGTGCCGGGTGCTGACCCCCGAGGACGTGCTCCAGGCGAGCAACGCCACGCGCACGCTCGACTGCTCCGACAAGCACACCGCCCAGACGTACGCCGTCGGACAGCTGCCCGCGCAGTTCGAGGACGTCTCGTGGGACGACGAGAAGCTCGGCGCGTTCGCCTACACGACCTGCTCGACGAAGTTCCTGGCCTTCCTCGGCGCCGACGAGAGCCTGGTGATGCGCGCGGTGGTCAGCTGGGCGTGGTTCCGCCCGTCCGAGAAGGCGTGGGAGGACGGCGCCCGCTGGTACCGCTGCGACATCGTGGGCGGCGGCGAGCAGAGCGAGCGCTACGTCAACCTCCCGGAGACCGCGGAGGCGATGCTGCAGGGCCGGCCTCAGGACCGGTGGATGGTGTGCGCCACCGGCGAGGCCCTGGAGGGAGCCCCGCGCATCCCGTGCACCGAGCCGCACGACTGGCGCGCCGCCACGACGATCAAGCTCGGCGAGGCCGAGGACCCCTATCCCGGCGACCGGGTCGTCGAGGTGAAGACCCGCGACTTCTGCTCCACCTCGGTGGGCGCCTGGATGAACTACCCGGTCGACTACGACTTCGCCTACACGTGGTTCCACGAGGCCGAGTGGGAGGCCGGCAACCGGCGCTCGGTCTGCTGGGCGAAGACCCCCGACTGATGTCGCGACCCACGCGGGCCCTCGCCGCCACCGTCGTCGCCCTGCTGCTCAGCCTGAGCGCAGGGTGCAGCGCCGACGACGACGCACCGCAGGAGGCTGCCCCGTCCGCCTCCCCCAAGCCGACGGCGACCGCCGTACCGGGACCGGCCAAGGGCGCCTGCTACCGGATGTCCTTCGAGGGTGCGCTGGCCGCGACCACCCAGGCCGACGAGGTGCCCTGCACGCAGGAGCACACCGCGCAGACCTACCTCGTGGGCACGCTGGACACCCTGGTGGACGGCCACCTCCTGGCGGTCGACTCCGACCGGGTGCTCGGCGACATCGCCGAGACCTGCCCGAGCCGGCTGCTCGACCTGGTCGGCGGCACCCGGGAGGACGTCCGGCTGAGCATGCTGCGGCCGGTGTGGTTCACCCCGACGCTGGCCCAGGCCGACGCCGGCGCCTCGTGGTTCCGCTGCGACGTCATCGCCGTGGCCGGGCAGGAGCGGTTGGCGCCGCTGACCGGTCGCATCGCCGGCGTGCTCGACTCCGCCGAGGGACGCGACCGCTGGGGCATGTGCGGCACGGACCAGCCCGACTCCCCCGACTTCGAGCGCGTCCTGTGCTCGGCGCCGCACTCCTGGCGCGCGATCGAGGTGGTCGACCTCGAGCCCGGCCGCTACCCCGGCGCCGACGCGGTGCGTGACCGCGGCCAGACGCCCTGCGAGGACGCCGGGCGCGAGGTCGCCGAGGACGCCCTGAACTTCCAGTGGGGCTACGAGTGGCCCACTCGAGAGCAGTGGCGCGCCGGGCAGACCTACGGCCGCTGCTGGGCTCCCGACTGACGGGAACGTGCAGGTCGGGCGGCATGACCGGCGTCCGGGACGGGTACCTGGCGGCATGGATCGCCGCCGCATTCTCGTCATCTGGGCCGTTGTCGTCTTCCTCGTCGTCGGGGCGGTGATGCTGTTCATCGGGATCAACCAGGGCGAGGACACCGACTACGGTGACCGCCCGGGCGGAAGCCCCCGGATCGGGCAGTCGTGAGCACGCGCGAGACGTCGGACGCGTCGGCCCCGGCCCCCGACTCGGACGCCAAGGTCGACTCACCGGCCGACATCAGCAAGCACTCGTGGATGTACGTCGCCCGCAAGACCGTCCGTGAGTTCTCCGACGACCAGTGCACCGACCTGGCCGCCGCCCTCACCTACTACGCCGTGCTGGCGCTCTTCCCCGCCGTCGTCGCCCTCACCTCGGTGCTGGGCCTGATCGACCAGGGCACCAAGGCCGTCGAGACGATCCTCGACATCGTGCGAGACCTGGGCGGCGCCTCGATCGTCGACAGCGTCGAGGGCCCGCTGCTGGAGCTGAGCACGTCCCAGGGGGCCGGTCTGGCGCTGATCCTGGGTCTGGCCGGGGCCCTGTGGTCGGCCAGCGGGTACGTCGTGGCGTTCGGCCGCGCCATGAACCGGATCTACGAGATGCCCGAGGGGCGTCCGATCTGGAAGCTGCGGCCCGCCATGCTCCTGCTCACCGTGGTGCTGGTGGTGCTGGTCGCCGTCGTGCTCCTCGCCCTGATCGTCACGGGGCCCGTGGCGCAGGCCGTGGGCGACGCCATCGGCATCGGCTCGACCGCGGTCACCGTCTGGAACATCGCCAAGTGGCCGGTGCTGCTCGTCGTCGTGGTGCTCATCGTGGCCCTGCTCTACTACGCCACCCCCAACGTCAAGCAGCCCAAGTTCCGCTGGGTCAGCGTCGGCGCCGTGCTCGCGATCGTCACCTGGATCCTGCTGTCGGTGGGCTTCGGCTTCTACGTCGCCAACTTCTCGTCCTACGACAAGACCTACGGCACCCTCGGCGGCGTGATCGCCTTCCTGCTGTGGCTGTGGCTGACCAACCTGGCGCTGCTCTTCGGCGCCGAGCTGGACGCCGAGCTCGAGCGCGGGCGTGAGCTCCAGTCGGGCATCGCGGCCGAGGAGGAGATCCAGCTGCCCCCGCGCGACACCCGCAACATCGAGAAGTCGCGCAAGAAGGAGCTCGAGGACGTGCGCCGGGGTCGCGAGATCCGGGTGAGCAACCGCCGGTCGGGCCGCAAGGACTGAGCCGGGGGCGCCGACGCATGGGCCGCGCCGGGCAGGGCACCGGGCCGCATGCGCATCGTCGTCACCGGGGCCACCGGCAATCTCGGATCGGCCCTCCTCCGCCTGCTCACCCGTGACGGACACGACGTCGTCGGCGTCGTACGGCGCACCGCCGCCCAGCCCGTCGGCACCGGCACCGTCGAGTGGGTCCACGCGGACCTCTCGCAGTCGTGCGTCCCCCGGCTGACCGAGGCCTTCACCGGCGCCGACGCGGTCGTGCACCTGGTGTGGGGCTTCCAGCCCTCCCACGACCTCGATTATCTCGAGCGGCTCGGCGTCGGCGGCACCCGCCAGGTGACCGAGGCCGTGGTCGCCGCCGGGGTGCCGCACCTGGTCCACATGTCGTCCGTCGGCGCCTACTCCCCGCGCAGCGTCAAGGACCCGGTCACCGAGAGCTACCCGACCGAGGGCGTGCCCGGCTCGCCCTACAGCGCCCACAAGGTCGCCGCCGAGCGGCTCCTCGACACGTTCGAGGCCGAGCACCCGGACGTCGCCGTCGCGCGGATGCGGCCCGGCATCGTCGGGCAGCGCAGCGCCGGCAGTGCGCTGCTGCGCTACGGCCTGCCCGCGCTGGTGCCGTCCTGGGCGCTGCGCGCCGTGCCGGTGCTGCCGCTCGAGGACAGCCTGGCCATCCCGATGGTGCACGCCGACGACGTCGCCGACGCCGTCTCCCGCGTGATCGCCGCTCAGGCGACCGGCGCCTTCAACCTCGCCGGACCGACTGCGGTCACGGCGGACCACATCGCCGCCGCGCTGGGTGCCCGGCGGGTCTCCGTTCCCGCAGGAGTCGTGCGCCGGGCGGTCGCGCTCTCCTGGCAGGCACGCCTCCAGCCGCTCGACCCGGGCTGGATCGACCTCGCCTTCCACGTGCCCCACCTGGACACGGCACGGGCGCACACGGAGCTCGGCTGGACCCCGGGCAAGGACGCGCCGGCGGTGCTGGAGGAGGTCGTGGCCGGCATGCGCTCACGTGCCTCCGACGCGACTCCGCCGCTGCGCCCGCGCTCGGTGGCGCGGTCGCTGCGGCGGAGTCTGAAGGTCGGTCCGGTCACGCGTCGCCGCGAGCCGTGACCGCATAGATCTCGAGACGGTCAGGGCGTGAAGACGACCTTGATCATCCCGTCCTCCTTGTCGCGGAACTTGCGGTAGGCCTCCGGCGCCTCGCTGAGCGGCAGCCGGTGGGTCGCGAAGCCCTCCGTGCCGAGCGGGTCGCTGTCGTCGATGAGCAGCGGCAGGATGTCGTCGCTCCAGCGGCGGACGTTGGCCTGGCCCATGCGCACCTGGACCTGCTTGTCGAACAGCTGGAACATCGGCATCGGGTCGGTCGCCCCGCCGTAGACGCCCGAGATGGACACGGTCCCCCCGCGACGTACGGCGTCGATGGCGCCGTGCAGCGCCGCCAGCCGGTCGAAGCCGACGTTCATCATCAGCGGCTCGGCGACCTTGTCGGGCAGCAGCCCGACGGCCTTGATCAGCTTCTCGGCCACGGGGTTGCCGTGAGCCTCCATGCCGACCGCGTCGATCACCGAGTCGGCGCCGCGACCGTTGGTCCGGTCACGCACCTCGGCCGCCAGGTCGTCGACCTGGTCGATGTCGATGGTCTCGGCGCCGCGCCCGCTGACCCGGGCCAGCCGCTCCGGCACCCGGTCGGCCACGATCACGCGACGACCCTCGTGCATCGCGATGCGCGCCGCCATGTCCCCGATCGGTCCGGCCCCCATGACGAGCAGGGTGCCGCCGTCGGGCACGTCGGCGTAGCGCACGGCCTGCCAGGCGGTGGGGAGCACGTCGGAGAGGTAGACGAAACGGTCGTCCGAGGGGCCTTCGGGCACCTTGATCGGCAGGAAGTCCGCGAACTGCACGCGCAGGAACTCCGCCTGGCCGCCGGGCACCTGCCCGTAGAGCTTGCTGTAGCCGAGCAGGCTCGCGCCGGTGCCGTGCTCGCGGTTCTGGGTCGTCTCGCACTGGCTGTGCAGGCCCTGGTCACAGGTCCAGCACGAGCCACAGCTGACGTTGAACGGCACCACGACCCGGTCGCCGACCTTGAGGTCGCTGACGCCCGGGCCCACCTCCTCCACGACGCCCATCGGCTCGTGGCCCACGATGTCGCCGGGCGTCATGAACGGCGCCAGCGGGTCGTAGAGGTGCAGGTCGGACCCGCACAGGCCGGTCGTGGTCACGCGGATGATCGCGTCGGTGGCATGGACGATCTGCGGGTCCGGGACGTCCTCGACACGCATGTCCTTCGGGCCCTGCCAGGTCACTGCCTTCATGTGCTGTCTCCTCGATATGGCTTGTGGGCTTGGGTTTTCCGGTACCCGGCCACGGTCGAGGCATGCCAGTAGCCCCGCCGTGGTGCTGGTGGCGGGGCACGGGGCGGTCAGGTTCGTCGAGGGGGTTCGTGGGCTCGGGTCGGGCTGTCGAGCGGGGTGGTGCCGGTGTGGTCGCGGCGGTAGGCGTGCCCGTGGGGTGAGTGCCACAGGTAGGTGCCGCGGTCGAGGACGTCGTAGTCCCACCGGCCGTGGGTCTTGAGCCGGTGATGCCCTCGACACAGCGGTGCGGTGTTGCACGAGCACGTCGGCCCGCCCTCGGCGAACGGGATCGCATGATCGACGTCGCAGCGCACGGCGGGTCTGGTGCACCACGGGAAGACGCAGGTGAGGTCGACGAGCTCGTCCTGCTCACGCAGGCGGTCGGGGATCTCGTAGGCCGCGACGTGGATGTGGCCGCTCAGGTCTCGGACGGGTTTGACGATGACGCGGGTGTCGGGACGCCCGCACCACTCCCGGATCGTCCCGGCGAGCAGGGGCGTGCGGGTGTTGCCCAGGCGTCCGACCCCGTCGAGATCCTCGTGCACGTGCACGACGATGTCGGTCTTCTCGGTGGTGGAGGTGCGAACGGAACGAGCCTCGACACCACCCTCAGCAGCGTCGTCACCGTCGTGGAAGGGCAGCGAGTCGTACCCCCTGGCCAGGTCCCCGGCCGCGATCGAGCGTCGCACGTCCAAGGACTCCTCGGACCCGGCGGCCTTGAGCTCGGCGGCGCGGTGGGACAGCGCTCCGTCGAAGGCGACGGCGTCGACGTAGTCCAGCGTCCCGGTGACTTCGACGGTCCCGTTGATGGAGACGTGGGCCTTGTCGACGTCGAGGCGGCGGGAGTCGGCGGCCTCACGGCGGGCCTTCTCCGCGGCTTCGGGGTCGAACCTGGCTTTGGCGGCGGCGATCTGGCGCTCGATCTCGGCGAAGGAGACCTTGTGGGCGACGAACCCGACCATCCGGTCCACGTAGGCGGCGCCGGCTGCGGGCAGGGCCATGGTGTGCTCGGCGATCCAGCGGGCTCTGTAGAACGGCAGCTCCATCGCCTCCACCCGCGCCCACACCCGCGGGAGGCGGTAGCGGGCCTCGAGGGCGGCGCCGACGTAGCGCTTGGCGGAGTCGGTGGACATGCCCAGCGCCGCGCCGAGCTCCATGACCGCGAACTCGGAGACCCAGGGTGCGCCGTCGCCGGCGAGCGGGATGCCGTGGTCGCCGAACGAGGCCTCGGCTTCGTCGTCGGTGGCGTGCAGGACACACCACTGCAGAACACTGCGAAGGGTCTGCAACTCACCCTCGGCCTGAGTGGTGCGGCCCGCGCGGACCTGGGCCAGCACGTGGCTGGCCTCGGGTCCGGTGGGGTTGCTCATGGGACTACTCAAGCACCGACCACCGACAGTGGAGGGGGTGAAATGGGGCTCAAGAGGCCTTATCCACAAGGGCTCTTGAAACTTTCTGAACTTTCTTCGGAGCGTGGTTTCCAGACGGGACTTCGTCCCTCCTCAACCACCGGGCCCGACGCCCGGCAGTGGCGGGCAACCCAGCGCCCACCCCGTCCCCGTAGCTGCCAAAGACCGCAACCACCAGCGGCGCGTAAGCCGAAGTTCAGTCCCCCACGGAAGGCGACCTGAGGTGCGGGGGTCTCGACGGGCGCTCCTCGCTGGCGCTCGTCGCTGCTCGACCACCGGGGGTGCGCCACCGTGGGTTGAGGAGGTTGCGCAGCAACCGTCTCGAAACCGATCCGACCCGGCGGCCGGCAGAGGCGCGCAACCCACCGCCCGCCCCGTCCCCGTAGCTGCCAAGGACCGCAACCACCAGCGGCGTGCGAGCCAACAGCCGAGTTCCCCGAGGAGGCGACCAGAGGTGCAGGGGTCTCGACGTGCGCTCGCTGGCGCTCGCTGCTCGACCACCGGCGGTGGTTCCGAGACGGGACCTGAACGTCCGGATCCATCACCCGATGCGGCGATCCCTGGGATGCGACGTGGTCGGTGCCGACCTACGGCGGCCCGGGTCAGCCGGTCACGTCCCCCCGAGACTGACCAGCGCCTCCGCCAGCTGGTCCGGGCTGATGCCGGCTCGCCGGGCGGCGGTGCGGATCCGGTCGCGGGCGGTGGTGGCATCGACGTGCTGCAGGTCGGCCACGACGGACGCCGAGCGGTCCAGCACGGACTCGGCCTCGAGGATGCGCGGGGCCTCCTCGGCCACGATGCGGCTGGAGAAGGAGAGGTCGGCGTTGGTGACGATCCGGTCGGCGGACGTCTCGAACAGCGTGGCCAGCTCCTCGTGCCTGCCGTCGAAGGCGTCCGACGTCGCGCCGTAGAGGTTGACCGAGCCCTGGATGACGCCGTCCTTGATGAGCGGCAGGGTCAGGGTCGAGGCGATGCCGGTTGCCGCGGCCGCACGCGCGAAGAGCGCCCACGACTCCTCGTCGGTCGCGTCCTGGACGGTGTAGGCCGCCTGCACGCCGCGCTCAGTCGGCTCCACGCACGGGCCATCGTCGAGGGACTGGACCACGTCGAGGAAGTCCACCTGGAGGGCCGAGGCGACGAACGTGAACGTGACGCCGTACTCGCGCGAGGAGATGCTCATCCCCACGCAGCGCGACGAGAACCGCTCCACCTCGCGGCTCAAGGTGGTCATGGCTTCCAGCAGCTCGCCCTCGGCCACGAAGGGCCCGAGCTCCTCGGTCGCCTTCACGGTCTCCGGAATGGGTTCCATCTCGACCAGCTCCCACAGAAAGTCACGGTTCGACGGTCGGGGTCAGGTACCCGTTCCCCCGTCGGCTCATGACACCGCTCGTCAGAAGCCGAGCTTGCGCAGCTGGCGCGGGTCGCGCTGCCAGTCCTTGGCGATCTTGATGTGGAGGTCGAGGTAGACCGGCGTCCCGAAGAGCGCCTCGATCTGGAGCCGGGCGGCCTTGCCGACGTCGCGCAGGCGAGCACCCTTGTGGCCGATCATGATCCCCTTCTGGGAGTCGCGCTCGACGTAGAGGTTGGCGTGGATGTCCAGCAACGGCCGGTCGGCGTCACGCCCCTCGCGCAGGCCCATCTCCTCGACGACGACGGCGATGGAGTGCGGGAGCTCGTCGCGCACGCCCTCGAGGGCGGCCTCGCGGATCAGCTCGGCGACGATGGCCTCCTCGGGGGCGTCGCTGAGGTCGCCGTCCGGGTAGAGCTGCGGACCGGCCGGGAGCAGCCCGACGAGGAGGTCGGCCAGGAGCCCGACCTGGTCGCCGGCCTGGGCGGAGACCGGGACGATCTCGGCCCACTCGACGCCGGTCTCAGCGCCGAGCTTCTGGATGTCCAGGAGGTGCTCGCCGATGCGCTCGGCGTCGGCGAGGTCGGTCTTCGTGGCGATGGCGACCTTGATCGTGCGCTTGATCTTGGCCATCTCGCGCACGATGAAGCGGTCGCCGGGCCCGATCTTCTCGTTGGCCGGCAGGCACACGGCGACGACGTCGACCTCGCCCAGCGTGGTCTTGACGAGGTCGTTGAGGCGCTCGCCCAGCAGCGTCCGCGGTCGGTGCAGACCGGGGGTGTCCACGAGGATCAGCTGCGCGTCGGGGCGGTGCACGATCCCGCGCACGACGGTGCGCGTGGTCTGCGGCTTGGAGCTGGTGATCACCACCTTCGTGCCCACCAGAGCGTTGGTCAGCGTCGACTTGCCGGCGTTGGGCCGACCGACGAAGGACACGAAGCCGCTCTTGTGCTCGGCCTGCTGGTCCGGAGTGTCCTGCGTGTCAGCCATCGCTCGCCCTGTCGTAGTCGGCCCAGATCTCGTCGTCGCTCTTGCCTGCGGCCTTGCCGGCACGCCAAATCGGACCGGGGTCGACCGAGCGCGGCTGCCGGGCGGCGACGCCGCGCCAGTAGCCCATGACGTCGTAGGCGGTCGCCGGCATCCGCCGCTCGCGCATCAGGTGCTTGCGGATGGCGCGCATCTGCGCGGACTCCCCCGCCATCCAGAAGTAGCCCTCGCCCTCGGGCCAGGTGATGCTCTCGACGACGCTGGCCAGCCGGCTCTCCCCGTCGTGGGGGGCGTCGAGCCAGTGGACCGACGCGGAGGCGGGCAGGTAGTCGCCCAGGTCGTCGGGCACCTCGGCCCACACGTCGGCGGGCACCGGGCAGGACTCCAGGATGCGCGCCACCGCCGGCATCGCGGTCAGGTCGCCGACGAGGATCAGCCAGGAGGCGTCCCCAGGCAGCGCGAAGCTGCCCTTGGGCTCGGTGATCGTCACCGTCTCCCCCACGCACTCGCCGGCCGCCCACTCCGTGACGAGGCCGGTCGTGTGCAGGACGACGTCGAGCGTCAGCTCACCGTCGGCCCAGGACCGCACCGTGTAGTAGCGGCTCTGGAACTGCCCGGGCACCACCAGACCGACCCACTCGTCGGGGATGCCGGTCGACACGAAGTCGCCCAGCCCGGGGCCGCCGAGGACCAGCCGCACGAGGTGGTCCGAGAGCGGGGTACGCCGCAGCACCTGCGCGTCGTACGTCCTGGCCCTCGTGCTCACCCGTGCAGGCTAGTCACCATGTGGGTCGGAGCGGGAATCCGTTGCCGCCGCCGTCGGCGACGCGGACCCCCAGCACCTGGTGCAGCTGGATCTCGTTCCACTCGAAGCCCAGGCGCGAGCTGGCGATGTAGAGGCCCCAGACCCGGGCCGTCCCGATCCCGACCTCCTCCACGCAGGCGTCCCAGTTGTCGACCAGGTTGCGGTTCCAGTCGCGCAGGGTCATCGCGTAGTGCATGCGGAGGTTCTCCGAGTGCATGACCTCGAGGCCGACGTCCTGCGCCTCCTTGATGATCGTGCCGGAGCCGATCAGCTCCCCGTCGGGGAAGACGTAGCGGTCGATGAACGCCCCCGTCTCCTCGCGGCGGTTGTGGTGGCGGGTGATCGAGTGGTTGAGCAGCCGACCCTCCGGCTTGAGGCGGTCGTGCAGGAAGCGGAAGTACGACGGGTAGTTGCGCACGCCGATGTGCTCGGTGAGGCCGATCGAGCTGACGGCGTCGAAGCCGCCCTCCATCACGTCGCGGTAGTCGAGGTGGCGCACCTCGGCGAGGTCGCCGAGCCCGTCGCGGTCGATCGCCTCCTTGCCCCAGTCGGCCTGCTGCTGCGAGAGCGTGACGCCGAGCGCCTTGACGCCGTACTCCTTGGCGGCGTGGCGGACCATGCCGCCCCAGCCGCAGCCCACGTCGAGCAGCCGCTGACCGGGCTTGAGGTCGAGCTTGCGGGCGACCAGGTCGAACTTCTCGGCCTGCGCCTCCTCGAGGGTGGCGTCGGCGTGGGGGTAGACCGCGCAGGTGTAGGCCATCGAGGGGCCTAGGACCAGCCGGTAGAAGGCGTTGGAGACGTCGTAGTGGTGCGAGATCGCCTCGGCGTCGCGGCCCATCGAGTGGCGCAGGCCCTCCATCGCCCGGCGCCAGCGGGGCAGGTGCTCCTGCGGCGGCGGGGGCGGCGGCTTGAGGTTGGAGATGCCCAGCCCGCGCACCAGCGTCAGGATCTCGCCGGGGGTGACCTTGCGGAACTTGGTGTGGTCCTTGAGCAGGGACATCAGCTCGTAGGGGTTGCCGGGGTGCACGCCGTGCACGACCAGGTCGCCGGCGACGTAGGCGCGGGCCAGGCCCAGGTCGCCCGGCGCCGTCAGCAGGTAGGCGAGCCCGCGCTGGTTGGTGAGCTCGAGGCGCATCGGCGAGTCCTCCGGGCCGGTGGCGCTGCCGTCGTACGCCGTGAACCGGACGGGCATGCCGTCACGCAGCAGGTCCGCAATCGCGTCCGCGATCCTGATGGTCGTCATCGTTTCCTCACTGCCTTGTCGAAGAGTGTGGTCAGTCTGTCGTCCGGGTCGTAGCGGCGCTTCACCTCGGCGAGGTGGGGGCCGTCGTAGAGCCGATCGAACGTCTCGGCGTCGTAGAACGCCTCGCTGTAGAGGGACTTGTGGCCGCCGAGGTCGTGCACCTTCGCCTCGATCGCGCGGTTGAGCGGCCCCTCGGGCGCGTCGTCACCGACGTGGACGGTGCCCCAGAATCCGACGTTGACGTAGGTCTCCCCCGGCTCGAGGGGGTAGGTGCTCCACGGCCGCTTGGCGACGAGCGGGCACAGCCACACCGGCCGCATGCCCACCTCGGCGTCGAACCACTCCAGGAACTCCGGGAGCCGGTCGACGGGCACCTCGACGTCCTGGATGACCCGCTCGCGCATGGGCCGGCCGGCACGGCGGTCGAGGCGGTCGGCGATGGAGAAGCGGCGGTCGAGGCCCAGCAGGCGGTGGTAGACGTCGGAGCGCCGCAGCCGCGCCGGCCACACGCGTCGCACCAGCGGGTGCTGAGCCCCGAAGGCGCCCGAGCACCAGAACCAGTCGGTGTCCCACCGCCAGAGGTAGTCGTACATCGTCAGCAGGTCGGTGTCGCGCTCCTGTACGGAGCGGAAGTAGATCTGCTGGCCGGTGTAGTCGCTGGGGGTGCCGCCCTCCGCGGAGTCGGTCCAGCGCGCGAGGGTGAGGTAGAGCTCGCCCGGCTCGAACGCCGTGCCGTCGAGGCCGTCGACCCGCTCTCCGGCGTGCTCCCCGGTGTCGACGATCTCGGCCACCGTCTTGGCGAGCAGCGCCGCGTCGTCGAAGCGCACGTGGCGCAGCGCGACGTACGTCGGCACCGGCTCGAGCTCGATGCGCAGCCGCGTGGCGTAGCCCAGGGAGCCGTAGGAGTTGGGGAAGGCGTCGAAGAGCTCGTCGCCCGGCCGGCAGGTGACGATCTCGCCGGCGCCGGTGAGCACGTCCATGTCCAGCACCGACTCGTGCGGCAGACCGTTGCGGAAGCTGGTCGACTCGATGCCGAGGCCGGTGACCGCCCCGCCCAGCGTGATGGTGCGCAGCTGCGGGACGACGTACGGGATCAGGCCGTGCGGCAGGGTCGCATCGACCAGGTCCTCGTAGGTGCACATGCCCTGCACCTGCGCCGTGCGCGTCTCGGGGTCGACCTCGAGCACCCCGGTGAGGCCGGACACGTCGAGGCCCGGGGTCACCGTGGCCTGGCGGGCACGGAAGAGGTTGGACGTGCGTTTGGCCAGCCGGACCGGCTGACCCGGAGGGATGGCAGCGGCAGACTCCACGAGCCGTCTCACCGCGCGCTCGTGCTGCTCCCAGGGGGCTCGCGAACTCACTGGCTGCACGTTACTCCGATCCGGTTTCGGCTGTGTCGCGTCTCGCCTCCTGCAACGCGCCGCGCCCCGGTTCCCTTCCGCCCCCGCTCGATTGCTCCTGGTCCGCCGGCCCGGAAGGATCGCGCGGGCGGCCGCATCAGGTCGTCGACGTCGCGGCGACCGTGCCGCGGGGGTCGCCACGGTGGACGACGACGCCGGGGCCGCCGAACTCGCGCAGCGCGGCGAGGTCGGCAGCGGCCACCTCGTCGGCCTCGCCTAAGACGACGGCCGCCTCGAGGCCCTGCGAGCCCGCGGCGACGGCCATGGCCACGCACACCTGGAGCGCCGAGACCGCCAGCGAGGGCAGGGCGACGGTCGCGGCGGCGTAGGTCCGGCCGTCGGAGTCGCGGACGGCGGCGCCCTCGGCGGCGCGCGTGCGGGCGCGGGTGGCGCGGGCCAGCGTCACGAGCTTGGCGTCCTCGGCGGTCAGGTCACTCACTGGCGGTCTCCAGGGTGGGTGCGGTCTTGTCGTGGTCGGTCGTCTCGGCCTCGACCCGGTGGATGAGCACCGTGCCGATCTTGTTGCGACGGCCCGCCGCGTCCTCGGCCACGAAGCGCAGGCCGTGGGCCTCGACCGTGGAGCCGGGGATCGGGACCCGCCCGAGGTGCTTGGCCATGAGGCCGCCGACGCTGTCGACGTCCTCCTCCTCGACGTCGAAGCCGAAGAGCTCGTCGAGGTCGTCGACCGGGTAGCGCGAGGACACCCGCACCACCCCCTCGGGCAGGGTCTCGACCTGGATCTCGTCGTCGTCGTACTCGTCGGTGATCTCGCCGACGATCTCCTCGAGGAGGTCCTCGATGGTGATCAGGCCGGCCGTGCCGCCGTACTCGTCGACGACGACCGCGATGTGCTGGCGGCGGGCCTGCATCTCGCGCAGGAGCGCGTCGACCGGCTTGGACTCGGGCACCCAGTGCACCGGGCGCATGACCTCCTCGATGCGCTGGGTGAACTCCACCTCGGGCGCCTCGAAGTCGCGGCGGACGATGTCCTTGAGGTAGGCGAAGCCGCGGATGTCGTCGAGGTTCTCCCCGATGACCGGCACCCGGGAGTAGCCGCTGCGCAGGAACAGCGACAGGGTCTGGCGCAGGTTCTTGAAGTGCTCGATGTAGACGACGTCGTTGCGCGGCACCATGACCTCGCGCACCGAGGTGTCGCCGAGCTCGAACACCGAGTGGATCATGCGGCGCTCGTCGGACTCGATGAGCGCCGACGCCTCGGCCATGTCGACCATCTCGCGGAGCTCGGTCTCGCTGGAGAACGGGCCCTCGCGGAAGCCGCGCCCCGGGGTGATCGCGTTGCCGACCATGATCAGGATCCGCGGCAGCGGGCCGAGGACGGTCGTGAAGAGCGCCAGCGGAGCGGCCGAGAGCAGCGCGACGGTCTCGGAGTGCTGGCGCCCGAGGGTGCGCGGGGCGACGCCGATCACCACGAACGACACGAGCAGCATCACGCCGATCGCCGTCAGCACGCTGGCCAGCCACGACCCGTCGACGAGCTCGTCGATCTGCAGCGTCACTAGGACGATGGCGGAGATCTCGCAGAGCAGGCGCAGGAGGAGCGCGGTGTTGAGGTAGCGCGGGGCGTCCTCGAGGATCGAGACCAGGGCACGCGCGCCCGGGCGTCCCTCGGCGACCAGCTCGGTGGCTCGCGCCTTGGAGAACGACGCCAGGGCGGCGTCGGCGGCCGTGAAGACGCCGGCGAGGAGGACCAGGGCGGCTGCTGTGACCAGCAGCCAGAGATCGCCGGAGGTCATGGCTCGACCGGGGTGGGACCCGGCCGCAGCTGGGTGCGCCACGCGGCGAGCAGCGTGTCCTGGAGGCCGAACATCTCGGCGTGCTCCTCCGGCTCGGCGTGGTCGTAGCCGAGCAGGTGCAGGATGCCGTGGGTCGTGAGCAGCTCGATCTCGGCGTCGGTGCCGTGGCCGGCCTCCGCGCCCTGCCGCTCGGCGATCGCCGGGCAGAGCATCAGGTCACCGAGCACGCCCTCCTCGGGCTCCTCGGTCACCAGGCCGGGTCGCAGCTCGTCCATCGGGAAGGCCAGCACGTCGGTCGGCCCCTCCTTGCCCATCCAGTGAGCGTTGAGCTCGGCGATCGTGTCCTCGTCGACGGCCTTGATGCACAGCTCGGCGAGCGGGTGCACGCGCATCTCGTCCATGACGAACCGCGCGAGCCCCGCGAGGTGCTTGACGTCGAGCGGCAAGCCCGACTCGTTGAGGACCTCGATCGTCATCGCGGGCCTGCCTGGGCGTTGCGCTCGGCGTCGAACTCGTCGTAGGCCGCGACGATCTTGCCGACCAGCCGGTGGCGTACGACGTCCTGGCTGTTGAGCGTGTTGAACGAGATGTCGTCGACGTCGTCGAGGATCCCCTGGATGACGCGCAGGCCGGACTTCATGCCGTTGGGGAGGTCGGTCTGCGTGACGTCGCCCGTGACCACGATCTTGGAGCCGAAGCCCAGCCGCGTCAGGAACATCTTCATCTGCTCGGGCGTGGTGTTCTGCGCCTCGTCGAGGATGATGAAGGAGTCGTTGAGGGTGCGCCCGCGCATGAACGCCAGCGGCGCCACCTCGATGGTGCCGGCGGCGAGCAGCTTGGGGATCGTCTCGGGGTCGACCATGTCGTGCAGGGCGTCGTAGAGCGGACGCAGGTAGGGGTCGATCTTCTCGCTGAGCGTGCCCGGCAGGTAGCCGAGGTTCTCGCCGGCCTCGACGGCCGGGCGCGTGAGGATGATCCGGTTGACGTTCTTGGACTGCAGCGCCTGCACGGCCTTGGCCATCGCGAGGTAGGTCTTGCCCGTGCCGGCGGGGCCGATGCCGAACGTGATCGTGTGCTTGTCGATGGCGTCGACGTAGCGCTTCTGGTTGAGCGTCTTGGGTCGGATCGAGCGGCCGCGGTTGCTCAGGATGTTGAGGCTCAGCACGTCGGCGGGGCGCTCGGTGGTCTCGGCGCGCAGCATCGCCAGCACGCGCTCGACGGTCTCGCCCGTCACGCCCTGGCCGGTGCGGATGATCGTCACCAGCTCGTCGAGCAGCCGCTCGGCGAGCGCCACCTCGCCGGGGTCGCCGTTGAGCGTGATGCGGTTGCCGCGCACGTGGACGTCCGCGCCGAAGGAGCGCTCGATCAGCGCGAGGTGCTCGTCGCCGGGGCCGAGCAGGCTGACCATGTTGATGCTGTTGGGGACGACCACGGTGTGCCGGGTCTGGCGGGTGTCCCCCGCGGGGGTCCGGTCGGTGCTGCTGTCAGTCATGGGTGCCCTGGGCGGGCGGCCTTTCGGTCGGGTACGGAGCCACCTCCATGCTACGGGAGCGCGCCGCAGCGGCCCACCGGGTTGTGCCCCGTACCGTGGAGCCATGCGGGAGGCCGACGAGTACGACGAGGACTGGGACGGGGACGACGACTCCCCACCGGTCTGGTTCCCGGGCGGCCACCTGCCACCGCACGCCCGCGCCACGGGGCTCACCCACCACGTCCCTGAGGGGGCGCTGCTCGACTTCGCGGGCAAGCTCGATCCCAGCTTGCGCCGACACCGGATCACCGCCTGGGTGCTGCTGGTGGTCTTCGGCCTCCCCGTGCTCTTCGCCCTGCTGCGGTTCATCGACGCGGTGTTCCCGGGCTGAGGGCCGCGCGGTGCAGCTGGAGTTCGGCGGCGAGGTCTGGGAGTGGCGCGGCCCGGCGCCGTACCACTTCGTGAGCGTGCCGGAGGACGAGTGCGAGGAGATCGCGCTCGCCGCGGCGGCCGTGACCTACGGCTGGGGCATGATCCCGGTCTCCGTACGCATCGGAGCCACCGACTGGACGACCTCGCTGTGGCCCAAGGACGGCGGCTACGTCGTCCCGCTCAAGGACGCCGTGCGTCGGGCCGAGGGCATCGCGCTCGGTGACGTGGTCGACGTGCGGCTCATGATCGACGTGTGAGCCGCGGGGTGACGTTTCCCCAAGGTATGCACCGGAAGTGTCACTTCCCTCGGTGTACAACCCCCGGGAAGTGACAGCTCCCCTGCATACCTTGGGGAAACGCCCGCGCTACGACGTCACTGAGCGTCGAACGCGACCTGCAGCATCCCGAGGCACATCTCGTCGGTGGTGCCCTCGCCCCACAGGACGTAGCGGTCCTCGCGCTGGGTCTCGAAGGCGGGCAGCCTGTCGCGCAGCCACTGGGCGTGGCGGCACGTGACCTTGACGGTGTCGAACGCGTCGACGTGGACCGGCTCGATCGCCCGGGAGCCCTGGTCGTCGAAGTTCCACGGCCGTACGTCGAGCACGGTGCGGGCCGCGGGGGTGCCGGGGTTGGTCTCGATCGTGATGCGGCGCCCGAGCAGGTGCATGTGCCCGGCGACGCCGTGGATGGTCATGCCGCGACCCAGCGTGCGGGTGCACTGCGTCGTGCCCGAGGCGACGACGTCGCTGCCGCACAGGAAGTGCAGGCCCTGCGCCAGCGCACCGCCCGCGGAGCCGAAGCGGTCGCGGGCGTCGGCGAGGGCGGCGTCGCGGTCGCACAGCGGTGAGGCGTCGCGACCGGCGCGGCAGGGCATCTCGACGGGTGCGGGCATGAGGAACGTGTGCAGCGGCGTGGTGCCCGGGTCGCGCCGGGTGACGCGGACCTGGGTGGAGCTCATGTCGGGGCTGGCCCCCGCGAGCAGGTTGTAGTGCACCTGCATCACGACCCGCGACCCGCGCGGCAGGTCGACGCCGTAGCCGGCCTTGACCGTGGTCTCCTCGCCGCCGGGTGCCCAGGCGCCCAGCCAGGGCGCGTCGTCGGGGTTGGTGAACTCCCCGTCGAGGCCGCTGCCGCCGAAGCAGGTCCAGCCCTGCCCCTTCGTGTCGTCGTCCTTCTGCTCGGCTGCCGCCACCTGCTCCGGCGGGACCCGGAACAGGATCACGTGGTGCACCACGTCGGGGTTTCCGGGCACGACGTTGATGCCCGTGAGGAAGCTGTCGCGCGCGAGGTGCGGGTCGAGCAGGAAGCACCGGTAGTCGTCGGTGCCGGTCCCCGTGGGCGCGGAGGGCGTGTAGGTCTCCGGCATCGTCATCGTGATGCGCTTCTCGCCGCGCCGCAGCGGCTTCAGCCTCGCGGGCGCCACGTCCGGGTGGTGCGCGGGGGGCGGCTTCGCGGTCTCGCTGGCCCCGGGCGTCTCGGAGCCGGTGCTCGCGGCGCCGGCCGCGGGCTCGGTGGCCGCCTCCGGTCCGGCGTCGTCGGTGCCCGAGCAGGCGCTCAGCACGACGGCCAGCAGGGCGCCCGCGAGCAGCGTCGTACGCCGCCGGCTCATCCCGGCGGCCAGGTAAGGTCGCGCCCGGCCAGCACGTGGAGGTGGGCGTGGAAGACGCTCTGGCCGGCGCCGGCGCCGGTGTTGAACACCAGCCGGTAGTCGTCGTGCCCCTCGGCCGTCGCGACGGCCGCGGCGGTGAGCACCAGCTCGGCGGAGGCTGCCGGGTCGGCGGTGGCCAGCTCGGCGGCGTCGGCGTAGTGGTCGCGCGGGACGACGAGCACGTGCGTCGGCGCCTGGGCGTTGATGTCGCGGAAGGCGACGGTCCGCTCGGTGGCGTGCACGATGTCGGCGGGGATCTCCCCCGCCACGATCTTGCAGAACAGGCAGTCGTCCACGACCCGCTCCCCTCTCCCAGGCTCGGCTCTCCCATGCTCGCACGGTTCGCTGCCCGGGGGCAGGCGAACCGCGAGGCCCCCTGCCGACCGACACGCGCCCGATCACCGTGCAATAGCCGCTCGCCCCCGGGAGGATGGGCCCATGAGCACACCTCGGAGCCGTCACCTCGCCCTCGCGCTCGCCGGCCTGGTCGGCAGCGTCGTCCTGGCCGGCTGCGGCGAGGACCCCGCCCCGGTCGCCGACGACCCCGAGGGCTCGGGCGGTCAGAGCTCCGAGGGCACCCCGTCGCCCGAGCCGTCGCCCGAGCCGAGCGATGCCGGGGACGGCTCCGGCGAGCAGGTGACGGTGCCGGTCTACTTCGTCGGAGACAGCCCCCTGGGCAAGCGGCTCTACCGCGAGTTCCGCAAGGTCGAGGGCGACAACCCCCTGGCCGAGGCGGCCGCGCTGATGGCCGCGGGCGACGCGAACGACGCCGACTACGGGACGCTCTTCAGCGCCGGCGGCTTCGCCTCGGTCTCCTACGACGCCGGGTCGGGCTTCGTCGTCGAGCTCGCCGACGACACCTACACCACCGCGCCGGAGGGGATGGGCAAGCCGGCCGCGAAGCTGGCGGCCCAGCAGCTCGTCTACACCCTCCAGGGAGTGCAGCAGGCCAAGGACCCGGTCACCGTCGAGCTCGACGGCGCCCCCACCACGCTCTTCGGCATCGATACCGCGGCCGGGCTGAAGCGGGCCGGCGAGATCGACGTCCTCGCCCTGGTCAACGTCACCGCACCCGAGGAGGGCGCCACCGTGAGCGGCACCTTCACCGCGAGCGGGGTGGCCAGCGCCTTCGAGGCCACCGTCCCCTGGCAGGTCCGGCAGGGCGAGGAGGTCGTGCTCGAGGGCTTCGCGACCGCGGACGGCTGGATGGACAAGCTCTACCCCTGGGAGAGCGAGGTCGACGTCTCGGGCCTGGCGCCCGGCGAGTACGTCTTCGAGGCCAGCACCGGCGACCCCTCCGGCGAGGAGGGCCCCGGCCCGATGGTCGACACGAAGACCTTCACGGTCACGTAGGTCCTCCCGTGACGCTGGTCCCGTGAGGCTGACGAGGCGGCGGCTCAACCGCACCCTGCTGCGCCGCCAGCACCTGCTGGAGCGCGTCGACCTGACGCCGGCCGAGCTGTGCCACCACCTCGTGGGCCTGCAGGCGCAGGAGAACCTGCCGCCCTACCTCGGCCTCGCCGCCCGGCTGGTCGACCTCGACCCGCACTCGGTCTCCCGCGGCCTCGAGGACCGGTCGCTCGTCAGGCTGCTGTGCCTGCGCGGCACGATCCACCTGCTGGTGGCCGACGACGCGCTGATGCTGCGGTCGTGGACCCAGAGCCGTCAGGAGCAGGAGCTGCGCTCCAGCCAGAACACCCGGCCCGCCCTGGGGGTCGACCGCGCCGCGTTCGGCGCCGCACTGTCCGCCGTACTGGCGGAGGGGGCGCTGAGCCAGAAGGCGCTGAGCGCGGCGCTCGCGGAGTCCTTCCCCGACGTGCCGCCCGCCGCCCTGGGGCAGCTGGCGCGCGTCGTCGCCCCACTGGCCCAGCTCCCGCCCCGCGGCACCTGGAAGGGCTCGGGCGGCGTGGTCTACCAGTACGTCGACCGGTGGCTGGGGCGTCCGCTCGTCGAGCCGGACGTGGAGGAGCTCGTGCGCCGCTACCTCCGCGCGTTCGGACCGGCCACGGCCGCCGACGTCACCACTTGGTCGGGCGTCACGCGGCTCGGACCGGTCCTGGCCGGGATGGACGACCTGGTCCGTCACGAGGACGAGGAGGGGCGGGTGCTCCTCGACGTCGCCGACGGGGACCTCGCCGACGAGGACGCGCCGGCGCCGGTGCGGCTCCTGGGCTGCTACGACAACCTCTGGCTGTCCCACGCCGCCCGCGACCGGGTGACCGACCCGGCCAAGCGCGCCTCGTGGTCGGGCGTCAACGGCGGCACCGGTCACACGCTGTTCGTCGACGGCATGCTCGAGGGGATCTGGTGCGTCGAGGACGGCCGGGTGCGGGTCGTCGAGACGCTCCGACCGCTCACCCGGTCCGAGCGGGCCGAGCTGGACGAGGAGACCGCCCGCGTCGAGGCGCTGCTCGCGCGCTGACGCGACGCTGCTCAGGGACCCCAGCGCGCGGTGCGCGAGAGCAGCGCGGCGCAGGCGACGACGCCGGCGGTGGAGGTGCGGAGGACCTCGGCGCCGAGGCGGACGCTGACGGCGCCGGCGTCGACGAACGCGGCCACCTCCTCGTCGGTGAGCCCGCCCTCGGGTCCGACGACGACCAGCACCGTGCCGGAGGGCGGCACCTCGACGGCGGCCAGCGGCGCCCCGGCGTCCTCGTGCAGCACGACCGCGAGGTCGGCGGCCGCGACCAGGCCCACCACGTCGGCGGTGGAGGCCAGGTCCGCGACCGAGGGGTGCCAGGAGCGGCGCGACTGCTTGGCGGCCTCGCGGGCCGTGGCCCGCCACCGGGCGAGGGACTTGGTGGCGCGCTCGCCCTTCCAGACCGCCACGCTGCGCCCGGCGGCCCAGGGCACGACGGCGTCGACGCCCACCTCGGTGAGGACCTCGACCGCAAGCTCACCGCGGTCGCCCTTGGGCAGTGCCTGCACCACGACCAGCGAGGGGGTCGGCGCCGGCAGGTCGTCGACCGCCTCGGCCACCACGGACAGGAGCCGCTTGCCGGTGGCCGCGACGCTGCCGGTGACCGAGCGGCCCCGCCCGTCGGTCAGGACGACCCGCTCCCCCACCCGGGTACGGCGCACGGCGACGGCGTGGTGCGCCTCGTCACCCTCGACGGTGACGGTCGCGCCGACCGAGACCCCGTCCAGCGTCGGGACCAGGTGGACGGGCAGCGACATGTCAGTGGTTGAACGCGTCGCGCAGGCGACCGAAGACCGAGCGCTGCGTCCCGGCCGGGACCTGTCCGGTCGGTGACTCCTCGTGGCGGATGGCCGCCAGCTCGCGCAGCAGCTCCTCCTGACGGGCGTCGAGCCGCTGCGGGGTCTCGACCAGGACCGTGACGACCAGGTCGCCGCGGCCGCCGCGCAGGCCGGGAACACCGCGGGCGCGCAGCACCTGCTGCGTGCCCGACTGCGTGCCCGAGCCGATCTCGAGCTCGAAGGACGTCTCGACACCCGAGTCGGCGCCCTGCTCGATGTCGGCCTCGAGGGTCGGCAGGGTGAGCGAGGTACCGAGCGCGGCGGCGGTCATCGGCACCGAGACCGTGCAGTGCAGGTCGTTGCCGTGGCGGGTGAAGGTGGCGTGCTCGGCCACGTGGATCTCGACGTAGAGGTCACCGGCGGGCCCGCCGCCGGGACCGACCTCGCCCTGCTCGGTGAGCTGGACGCGGGTGCCGGTGTCGACGCCGGCGGGGATCTTGACGGTCAGGCTGCGCCGCGAGCGGACCCGGCCGTCGCCGGAGCAGGAACGGCACGGGTCGGAGATGATCGAGCCGAAGCCGCGGCACGCCGCGCACGGGCGCAGGGTGCGGATCTCGCCGAGGAACGAGCGCTGCACGTGGGCCACCTCGCCGGCGCCGCGGCAGGTCTCGCAGGTCACCGGGTGGGAGCCGGGAGCCGCACCCTCGCCGTGGCAGGCGTCGCACAGCACCGCGGTGTCGACCTTGAGCTCGCGCGCCACGCCGAAGGCGGCCTCGGCCAGCGTGATCTCGAGGCGGATCAGCGCGTCCTGGCCGCGACGCACCCGTGAGCGCGGCCCGCGGCCGCCGCCCTGGCCGCCGGCGCCGGGCTGGCCGCCGAAGAAGGCGTCCATGATGTCGGTGAAGGAGAAGCCGGCGCCCTGGCCGAAGCCCGCCTGGCCGCCGCCGAAGGGGTCGCCGCCCCGGTCGTAGGCGGCGCGCTTCTGGGAGTCCGACAGCACCTCGTAGGCCAGCGAGATCTCCTTGAAGTGGTCCTGGGTGTCGGGGTCGGGGTTGACGTCCGGGTGGTACTGCCGTGCCAGGCGCCGGTAGGCCTTCTTGATGGCGTCGTCGTCCGCGTCGCGGGCGACGCCGAGAAGCTCGTACAGGTCCTTGCTCAACGTCGGGTTCCTTGTCTGGTTCGGGGGGCGGGGGCGCGCGGGGGCGCCGCTCAGTCCTCGTCGAGGATGCGGGAGACGTAACGGGCGACCGCGCGGACCGCGGTCATCGTGCCGGGGTAGTCCATGCGGGTCGGACCGACCACCCCGAGGGTGGCGAGGGCGTCGTCGGTGGGGCCGTAGCCCGTGGCGACGACGCTGGTGGAGGAGAGCTGCTCGTAGGGGCCCTCCGCGCCGATGCGGACCGTGACCATGCCGCCGGCCGTGGCCTCGCCCAGCAGCTTGAGCAGCACGACGTGCTCCTCGAGCGCCTCGAGCAGCGGGCGGACGGCGGAGTCGAAGCTGTCGCCGTAGCGCGCGAGGTTGGCGGCACCGCCGACCGCGATGCGCTCGTCCAGGCGGTGGTCGCTCATGGCCTCCGCGAGGGCCTCCACGACCGGACCGACGTACGCCGCCAGGTCGGCCGTGGGGGGCTCGGCGGCCAGCTCGCGCAGCGCCGTGACGGCGGCGGAGATGATCTCGCCCGACGCGACCGAGTTGACCCGCGTGCGCAGGTCGGCGAGCGCCTCGTCGCTGAGGTCGGCGCCGAGCTCGACGAGACGCTGCTCGACGCGGCCGGTGCTGAGGATCAGGACCGCCAGCAGCCGGCGGGGGGCGAGGGCGACCAGCTCCACGTGGCGCACGGTCGAGCGCGACAGCGTGGGGTACTGCACGACCGCGACCTGACGGGTCAGCTGCGAGAGCACCCGCACCGAGCGCTGGACGACGTCGTCGAGGTCGACGGCGCCGTCGAGGAAGGTGGACACGGCCCGTCGCTCCGCGGCGCTCATCGGCTTCACCGTGGTGAGGCGGTCCACGAACAGGCGGTAGCCCTTGTCGGTGGGCACCCTCCCGGCACTGGTGTGGGGCTGGGCGATGTAGCCCTCGTCCTCCAGCGCGGCCATGTCGTTGCGGACCGTGGCCGGCGAGACCCCGAGGCCGTGCCGCTCGACCAGTGCCTTGGAGCCGACGGGCTCCTCGGTGGCGACGTAGTCCTCGACGATCGCGCGGAGCACGGCCAGTCTGCGCTCTTCCTGCATGTCCGCCTCCCGCCTGCTTGGCACTCCGGTGATCCGAGTGCCAATCCTACTCGCGGGCCGGGAACATCCGACATTCCCTCGCGCCACGCCCTCCCCGCTCCCGACGCGATGAGTTAGGGTTGCCTTACCTCACCTCCAGGAGCGCCCATGACGTCGGACACCACCCATCTCGCCGCCCTCGACGAGCCGCGCCGCCTGGCGGCCGCCGCCCGCAGCATCCTGGCCTGCCCGGCCGGGGTGAACCTCGTGGTCGACGGCGTCGAGGACGTCCTGGCCGGGACCGCCGACCTGGGCATGCAGGACCTCGACGGCACCCCGACGTTCTCCTGCGTGCCCGGCAGCGACCTCGCCACCGCCGCCCGGATCGGCGCCAGCGCCCTGCTCACCCTGGAGAGCGGCCTGGGCGCTCCGGGATCCCCCGACCGGCAGGCCACGCTCACCCTCGCCGGCACGCTGCGCGCGACGGCGCGGGAGGACTGCGGGTGCTGCGGCGAGGCACGCGACATCGTCGAGCTCTCCCTCACCTTCGCGCTGCTCGCCCGCACCGACAGCCGGCCCGAGCAGCAGTATCGCGTGCCGCTGGCGCCGTTCCGCTCCCCCGACCACCGCCTCAACCGCGGCTACCTCCAGCGGTCCGTGGAGCACGCCAACCACTGCCACCAGGAGGAGCTGCGCCGCGCCGTGGCCACGACCAGCGGCACCGGGCTCTCCCAGGTGGTCGGCGTCGCGCTGTCGGACCTGCGTCCCGACGGGGTGCAGGTGCACTGGGTCGACCCGGACGGCGCCCACACGCGCGAGCTGAGGTTCACCACCGCCGCGTCCACGACCGAGGAGCTCGGCGAGCTCCTGCGCCGCGAGCTGCACTCCGGCCTCTGCTGAGCGCGTCCCGACGCCTACATTGGGCGGCGTGGCATTCCTCGAGGTAGCCGACCGCGTCTGGGTCGCCCGCTACGACTGGTTCGACGTCAACGTCACCCTCGTCCGCGGGTCGGGCGGGCTGCTGGCCGTCGACACCCACGCCTCGGCGCTGGCCGCGCGGCAGGTCCTGGAGGACGTCCGCGCGCTCGGCGTCGGGGACGTCACCGGCGTGGTCAACACCCACGAGCACTTCGACCACACCTTCGGCAACCAGGAGTTCCGCACCGCCTACGGCGCCATCCCCATCCACGCGCACGAGACGGCCGCCGAGCGGACGGTCCCCGCCGGCGAGCGGGTCAAGGGCCTCTACCGCGACGACCCCGACGACCCGCACCGCGACGAGGTCGTCGCCACCGAGGTCGTCGCCGCCGACCACACCTTCTCCTCCGCGGTCGTGCTCGACCTGGGCGACCGCCTCGTCGAGCTCGTCCACCCCGGGCGCGGCCACACCGCCGGAGACCTCGTCGTGCGCGTCCCCGACTGCGACGTCCTGCTCGCCGGCGACCTCGTCGAGGAGTCGGCCGCCACCGGTGGCGTGCCCGGCTTCGGCGCCGACTGCTACCCGCTCGAGTGGCCCTGGACCCTGGACATCCTGCTGGGCCTCACCACGTCCGCGAGCGTGGTCGTCCCCGGCCACGGCGCCGCGGTCGACCGGGAGTTCGTGGAGACCCAGCGCAACCAGGTCGGGCTGGTGGCCGAGACCATCCGCGAGCTCGCCGGTCGTGGGGTGCGGCCCGAGGACGCGCTGGCGACCGCCGAGGAGTGGCCCTTCCCCCGCGAGGCGCTCGCGGACGCCGTACGACGCGGGTACGCGCAGCTGGGCCCGGGCGAACGACGTTTGCCGCTGGCCTGACGCGGGTTACGTTCGAGGCATGAGCGAATCCCAGACCGACCCCACCGACGAGAGCACCGTCGGGGTGTCCGACGACAAGCTGCCCGAGGACCTCCAGCCCGGCGAGGACAACCCGCTCGCGGAGGGCCTCGACGACAACGAGACCGTCGACGACCTGCTGGACGGCGGCAAGGACGCCGAGCAGCTCGGCGAGGACGGCACCTCGGCGGGGTCGCAAGAGTCACAAGACGGCTGATCCCGGCGCGGCAGACCACCCCAGGTCGGTCGCCGCCTCTAGCGTCAGTCGGGTGAGCGACCGATACGGCACCGACGTCCTGTCCGGCGACTGGCGCAAGCCCCAGCGCGGGCGCGCCGTCGAGGCGCCCGCCGACCTGGGCAGCGTCGTCGAGGAGGTCACCACCGACTGGGTGGGCGAGATCGTCGCGGTCGACCGCGACCTGCACACCTTGACCCTGGAGGACCGCCGCGGCCGCCGGCGTACGTTCCCGCTCGGGCCCGGCTTCCTGCTCGAGGGCAAGCCGGTCATCCTCACCGCCCCCGTACGCCGCTCGGCGCCCGCCGCGCCCACCCGCACCGCCTCGGGGTCGGTCGCCGTGCCCGGCGCTCGCGCGCGCGTCGCCCGCGCCAGCCGGATCTTCGTCGAGGGCCGCCACGACGCCGAGCTCGTCGAGAAGGTCTGGGGCGACGACCTGCGCATCGAGGGCGTGGTCGTGGAGTACCTCCAGGGCGTCGACGACCTCGTCGCCCACCTCCGCGACTTCGGCCCCGGGCCCGAGCGCCGCGTCGGCGTCCTCGTCGACCACCTGGTCCCGGGCTCCAAGGAGAGCCGCATCGCCGCCGACGTCGCCGCCTCGCCCGTCGGCCGGCACGTGCTGGTCGTCGGCCACCCGTTCGTCGACGTCTGGCAGGCCGTCAAGCCCGACCGCATCGGCGTCGCCGCCTGGCCCACCATCCCGCGCGACGTCGAGTGGAAGAAGGGCGTCTGCCGGCACTTCGGATGGCCCGCCGACGACCAGGCCGACATCGCCCGCGCCTGGCAGCACATCCTGTCGCGCGTGCAGTCCTACGACGACCTCGAGCCCGCGCTCCTCGGCCGCGTCGAAGAGCTCATCGACTTCGTCGCCAGCTCCGACTGAGCCTGCGAAGGCGGAGCTGACCGGCGACGAGGTTGAGGTGGCTCGGCTCCGACCGAGCCTGCGAGGGCGGAGCGAGCCGTCTCGAAACCCGGCCACGAACTCGGAGACGCTGACCTGCGTCCGGGACAGTGGTTTCGAGACGGGACTTCGTCCCTCCTCAACCACCGGGAGACAGGCCTACCGGAGCATGAGGCCGTTGGCGTCCTTGCTGTCCGTGGAGAGCATGATGATGCCGTCGATGAAGGGCCAGAGGCCGCCGATGCCGCAGGTGAAGATCGTGACCAGGAGCTGGGCGGTGCCGATGCCCGTGTCGCCGATGTAGTAGCGGCCGATGCCGAAGGGCACGAGGATCTGCAGGAGTCCGGCGACGATCTTCTGCTTGTCGGAGAACGGGATGCCGGTCACCGGGTGGATGCCGTAGGGCGCGCCCGGCATGCCCATCGGGGCGGCTCCGGGGTAGCCCGGGTAGGGCAGCTGGCCGTAGGGCTGGGGCTGGCCGTAGGGCGGCGGTGGCGGCGTGCCGTAGGGCTGAGCGCCCTGGGGCGGCCCGGAGGGCTCGCCGCCCGGCTGCTGGTAGGGGTCGTACGGGTTCTCGGGGCCCTGGGTCATGGCAGCACCCTAAGGGAGGAGGTCGCGCACCACGGCGTCCGCCAGCAGCCGGCCGCGCCGGGTCAGGACGAGGCGCTTCGTCCCTGCCTCCAGCAGGCCGTCCCGCACGAGGACCGGCACGGCGCGGCGGCCGGCCTCGTCGAGCACGTGCGGGTCGAGACCGTCGCGCAGCCGCAGCTCCAGGAGCACCCGCTCCACCCGGCGGCTCTCGGGGTCGAGCACCTCGCGTGCGTGGGCCGGGCTGGCACCCGAGGCCAGCCGGTCGGCGTAGGCCGCCGGGTGCTTGACGTTCCACCACCGCACGCCGCCCACGTGGGAGTGCGCGCCCGGGCCGACGCCCCACCAGTCGCCGTCGGTCCAGTAGCCGAGGTTGTGCCGGCAGCGGGCGGCGTCGTCGCGGGCCCAGTTGGACACCTCGTACCAGCCCAGGCCGGCGGCGGTCAGCCGGTCGTCGGCCACGTCGTACTTGTCGGCCAGGTCGTCCTCGTCGGGCATGGGCAGCTCGCCGCGCCGCACCCGGCGGGCCAGGGCGGTCCCGTCCTCGACGATGAGGGAGTACGCCGACACGTGGTCGGGTCCGCAGGCCAGCGCCTCGTCGAGGCTGCGCCGCCAGTCGTCGAGGGACTCCCCCGGCGTCCCGTAGATCAGGTCAAGGCTGACCTGCTCGAAGCCGGCCTCACGGGCCCAGCGGACGACGTCGGGCACCCGGGCCGGGTCGTGCGTGCGGTCGAGCACCGCCAGCACGTGGGGCACGGCGGACTGCATCCCGAACGAGATGCGCGTGAAGCCCTGCTCGCGCAGCCGCTGCAGGTCCGCGGGCGTCACGCTGTCGGGGTTGGCCTCCGTGGTGACCTCGGCGTCGGGGTCCAGGCCGAACTCCTCGCGGACGGCCCCCAGGACGGACCCGAGCTCGCCGGGGCTGAGCAGGGTCGGGGTGCCGCCGCCCACGAACACCGTGCCGACCGGCGCGTCCGCGTCGCCGAGCACGCGGCGCGCCTGCCGGACCTCCGCGACCGCCGAGGCGGCGTACGTCGCCCGCGACGCGCCGGGGCCGAGCTCGTCGGCGGTGTAGGTGTTGAAGTCGCAGTAGCCGCAGCGGACCCGGCAGAAGGGCACGTGCACGTAGAACCCGAAGGGACGCTGCCCGAGGCCCGTGAGGGCCGACTCCGGGAGGGACCCGTCCACCGGCACCGGTTCACCAGCGGGGAGGACGGACGGCACGCCTCCATCCTCCCACCCGGCCCGCAGCGCCCCGTGGGGACGCCCCTCAGGAGCCCGTCAGCTGTAGAACGACGCGATGCGCTCCTTGTTGTTGTCCTCCACGACGTTGCGCTTGACCTTCATCGAGGGCGTCAGCTCGCCGGACTCGATGGTCAGGTCGTGGTCGAGGATCTCCCACTTCTTGATCGTCTCCCAGCGGTTGAGGCGCCCGTTGAGCTCCTCGACGTAGCCGTTGACCATCTCGTGGGCCCTCTCCGAGCGGACGATCTCGGAGTAGGACTTGCCGGCCAGGCCGTTCTCGGCGGCCCAGCCCTCCATCGCGTCGGGGTCCAGGGTGACCAGCGCGACGACGAAGTTGCGGTCGTTGCCGAACACCATGAACTGGCTGACGTAGGGGCAGATCGCCTTGAACTTGGACTCGATCGCCGACGGGGCGATGTACTTGCCGCCGGACGTCTTGAAGAGGTCCTTGATCCGGCCGGTGATCGTGAGGAAGCCGTCGGCGTCGAGGCTGCCCTTGTCGCCGGTGCGCAGCCAGCCGTCGTCGGTGAGCGTCTTGGCGGTCTCCTCGGGCAGGTTGTGGTAGCCGTCCATGACGTGCGGGCCGCGCAGCAGCACCTCGTCGCCCTCGCCGATCTTGACCTCGCTGCCGGGCAGCGCGCGCCCGACGGTGCCGATGCGGTTCTCCTCGGGGTGGTTGACGGTCGCACCCGCGGAGTTCTCGGTCATGCCGTAGCCCTCGAGGATGACGATGCCGGCGGCGTTGAACCACTCGGCGATCTCCTGGTTGAGGGCGGCCGAGCCGGAGATGAAGAACCGCACCCGGCCACCGAAGCGCTCGCGGACCTTGCTGAAGACCAGCTTGTCGAACAGGCCGTGCTGGAGCCGCAGCGCCAGCGGGACGGACTTGCCCTCGCGCTTGAGCCGGTCGGCCTTGAGGCCGACCTCGAAGGCCTTGTGGAAGATCTTCTCCTTGGCGCCGCCCTCGGCGGCCTGCATGGTCTGGATCCGGCCGTAGGCCTTCTCGAAGATGCGCGGGGCCGCGCCCATGAACGTCGGCTTCACGATGCCGCAGTTCTCGACGATCTTCTCGACCCGGCCGTCGATGGCGGAGGCGAAGCCGCACGCGAGCTGCGCGGAGAGCAGGACCTTGCCGAAGGAGTGCGACATCGGCAGCCACAGGAACTGCAGGTCGCTCTCGTCGAGGATGTGCTGGACCTTGATCGCGGAGCCCTCGTAGACCCAGGACTCGTGCTTGAGCCGCACGCCCTTGGGCCGGCCGGTCGTGCCGGAGGTGTAGATCAGCGTCGCCAGCTGGGTCGGGGCGATGCTCTTGGCCGTCGTCTCGATCACGTCGGGGTGCTCGGCGAGGTGGGCGTCGCCGAGCTCGGCGAGCGTGTCCATCGTGATGACCCAGTCGCCGTCGGCGGCACCGTCGAACGTCACGACCTTGGCGAGGTGCGGGAGCTCGGACTTGTGCTCGCGCAGCTTGGCGAGCTGCTCGTCGTCCTCGGCGAACACCACCCGGCACTCGGAGTCGCCCAGGATGTAGGCGGTGTCCTCGGCGTTGGTGGTGGGGTAGACCGTCGTCGTCGCGCCGGCGGCGCACATGACGGCCAGGTCGGCCAGGATCCACTCGTAGCGGGTCCCGGAGGCGATGCCCACGCGCTGCTCGGGCTCGATGCCGAGCGAGAGGAGCCCGGCGGCCAGGCGGCGTACGAGCGTGCCGGCCTGCTCCCACGTGACGGACTCCCAGTCGTCGCCACGGGGGTAGCGGAACGCCTCGGAGCCGGGCGAGGAGGCCACCCGGTCGAGGAACTGCACCGCCACGTTCTGAGGAAGGTTGTCGACGAAGGTCGTGTCGTGGTTGACGGGCATGCCACTCCTGGGTGAAGCCGAGACGGGTGTGTTGCGGAGTAACCTAGATCACTTCGGCTACCCGCGGGTAGGCGACCGACCGGCGAGCCGGCTTTCCTGCGCACCGCTCGCCCAGGCCACGGCCGGGCGGGTGGCGACGGCCGCCGCGAGCAGCACTCCGCCGAGCAGGAGCCAGCCGGTCAGCCCCAGCGCGAGGGGCAGCAGGGCCATCACCGTCGGCGCCAGGAACGAGCTGATCGAGAAGCCCATCCCCCAGACCCCCTGGTACTGACCCATGGCCTCCTCCGGAGGCAGCTCGAAGCCCAGCAGGAACGACGCGGAGGCCTGGCACAGCTCCCCCGCCACCAGGACGACGGAGCCGACGACGAGGAGCACCACGGCCAGCGTGGCCGACACCCCGCCGCTGACGCCGAGGATCGCGCACGCGCCGAGGAAGAGCAGCCCCGACAGCAGCGTCGCGCGGACGGCGGCGTCCAGGGTCACCACCCTCCGAGCGACCGCCACCTGCGCCACGACCACCGCGACGGTGTTGATGACCAGCAGCACGGCGACCACGGCGCGCGGCGCCTCCGTCTCGTTGACCACCCACAGGGGGATCGCCAGCTCCAGGATCCAGTAGTGCATGGTCAGCACCGAGCTGACGAGCACGACCGCGACGAACGGCAGGTCGCGCAGCGCGCTGAGCATGTGCAGCGCCTCGCCGGCCGGTCGCGGCGGCACGTGCGGCACGGACGTCATGAGCAGCGCCGTCACGGCGTACGTCGCCACGTCGACGTACATCACCGCGAGGTAGGCCTCGCGCGTGTCGAAGTGCAGGGCGATGGCCGCGATCCCGGTGCCGACCGTCATGCCCACGTTGGTGACCGAGCGGAGGTAGGCCTTCGTCGTCGCGCGGTCGGAGCCCTGGACGAGCCCGGCGATCAGCGCCGCCCGGACCGCGCCGGACCCGCGGTCGAGCACCGCGATGGCCGTCGCCAGCGCGACGAACTGCCACCACTCGGTGACGAGCAGGTAGAGCGCCGCCAGGGCCGCGATCATCAGCACCAGCGCCACCTGGACCTCGCGCGGGCCGCGGCGGTCCGCGAGGTGCCCGATGGGGATGCCGGCGAAGAGCGCGACGCCGGCGGCGATGCTCAGGCCCAGCCCGACCTCGACGACCGAGAAGCCGACGATGCGGGTGAAGTACAGCGCGCTGAGCGTGAAGAAGATGCCGTTGCCGGTGGTGTTGACCAGGGTCGCCGCCGCCATGCTGCGGACGGCGGGATCCTCGGGCAGCAGCCTCACAGCCGCGTGTTGGCGACGTAGGCGTCGGCCTTGGCGCGCGCCTGCTCGCTCAAGGAGTCCACGCGCAGGAGCTCGGGCAGCAGGGTGGGGTCGCGGTAGAGCGCGCGGAACATCGTCGACACGGTGACGCCGTGGTCGGGCTCGTGGACGACCGTGATGTCGTCGCCCGCGCTGGCGGTGCCGGGCACGACCACCCGCAGGTAGGGCCCGGGCCGGCTGACCTCGGCGAAGCGCTTGACCCAGGCGGTGTTGTCGTAGCCCGAGCGACCCATCCACATCTTGAAGTCGTTGCACGGGTTGCGGACCGTGGTCACCTCGAGGACGGCGTCGCCGACCCGCCACCGCTCCCCGACCTGGGCCTCGTTGACGTCGATGCCGACGGTGGTGAGGTTCTCCCCGAACTGGCCGTCGCGGACCTCCTGGCCGAGCTGCTCGGCCCAGTAGTCGAGGTCCTCGCGCGCGAACGCGTAGACCGCCTTCTCGAGGCCGCCGTGGTGGCGGGTGTCCGACACCTGGTCGCCGGCCGGGCCGTAGAGGCCGATCTCGACGGGGCCGGCCACCGGCTG
Organism: Nocardioides sp. 503; assembly: GCF_004522095.1. Classification (GTDB taxonomy): domain Bacteria; phylum Actinomycetota; class Actinomycetes; order Propionibacteriales; family Nocardioidaceae; genus Nocardioides. Next base: position 76,913 of record NZ_SPUI01000008.1, on the reverse strand, counting down.
CTTGTCGATGGACGTCCGGCCGATGCCGGCCCACGTCGCCTCGCGGGGCCGACCGACGTTGAGCGAGCGCAGAAGGGCCATGCCCCATTGTCCCTGTCGCTCGCCGGCGACCGCCATCGGATTGCCGCGTCGGCCCGGTCAGTCCTGGACGGCCTTCGCGATCGCGAGGCAGGTCGTCAGCCACTCGTCGTCAGGTGCCCCCGGTCGGGCCTCGAGCTCCCACTGGACGTTCTGGAGCATCCGCACCACGACCCAGTCCCTGGCCCGGTCCTCGTCGAGGCCCGCGGCGTCGACCGTCGCGTGGAAGCGGCGCCGCACTCCCCCGCGGACGTCGCCGGCGAGCTCGTCGAAGCGGTTCCAGAGCAGCGGGGCGACCTCGTAGTGCGGGTCACCGCTCATCGGCTTGGGGTCGATGGCCAGCCACGGCTCGCGCTCCCCCGCCAGCACGTTGGCGTAGTGCAGGTCGGTGTGGACCATCGTCCCGACGCTCGCCGGGTCCGCCACGAGGTCCCGGCCGAGGGAGACCGCCTGCTCGACCAGCCGGCGCGGGACCGGTGCGCTGCGGGGCAGCGCGCCGAGGCGGGCCCCCCACCGCTCGACGTACGACGTGAGGGTGCGCAGCTGCGGCGGCGCCGGGAGGTGCAGCCGTCCGTACAGACCGGCCACGACCTCGCACGCCTCCAGGTCCCACAGGTCGGTGAGGTCGCCGACGCCCAGTCGCTCGAGCAGCAACGCCCGGCGCCGTGGGTCGGCACGCAGGAGGGCGACAGCGCCACGGCCGTGCCAGTGCTGCAGGGCCAGGGCCTCGTGCTCGCTCTCGTCGTCGGGGAAGGCGAGCTTGAGCATGGCGGCGACCCCGTCCGCGCGGACCGGCTGCACGAGCGCGGTGCGCCCGTGAGTCGCTGGCCCGTCGAGCACCAGGTCCCACTCCGCCAGCAGGTCGCGCAGCAGTCGCGGGAGCGCGTCGACGAAGGCACCCCAGAGGGGGCCCCGCGCCGCGAACGCCTGCACGCCCGCGGGGAGATCGAGCGGCGACACCACGTCCCGGAGCCTCTCAGATGTGTGGTGGGCCACGTTCGCCCCCTCGGCCGTGACCTCGCCTGACCTGCGCCGTTGACCTCGATGTGACAACAGCGTCGCGATCTTGTTGACTAGACGTGACTAGTTCGAAATGACTATGCATCTTGGTCAGTTCGGACCATGCATGGCTCCCTGGTGGATGTATTGGGGGGCGCGGGCCTCTGCCCGCGCCTGCCAGGGGCCAAAGCGAGGTCATATCCTGGGGGGGATACCGCATGAACGCACGACCGATCGACCTGATGCCGTGGCTCACGAGCATCCGTCCGCTGCTCACGCTCGTGGACCCGCTGGCCGTCGTCCTGGCCGCGCTCGTCGTCCGCGACCACGTGAGCGCCGCGTCCGTCGCAGGCGCCGCGCTGGCGGCGATGTTCGTCAGCCGCGCCAGCGACCTGCACCGCTCGCGGCTGGTGCTCTCGGTGCTGGAGGAGCTGCCCAAGCTGGCCCTCGGCGCCGCCGTGGCCGCGCTGGTCCTGGTCGCCGTCGCTCCCCTCGGGGGCCTCGGCGGACGACCTGCCTGGTCGGTGCTGGCGCTGTTCGCGGCGTCCATGTTCGCGCTCCTGGTGGTGCTGCGCACCGCCGTCTACACCGCGGCGCACGCCCTGCGGCGCAGCGGCCGGGCCGCTCACCCGGTCATCATCGTGGGCTCCGGCGTCGTGGGTCGCCGCCTCGCGGAGGCCTTCCTGGCCCACCGCGAGTACGGCCTGACCCCGGTCGGCATGATCGACTGCGCTCCCGACCTGCACGCGCGCGACCTGCCTGTCCCGCTGCTGGGCGGCATCGACTCGCTGGAGCGAGCCATGGTCGACCTGGGGGTCGACGACGTCGTCTTCGCCTTCCCCGGTCCGCCGGACCACCACACCATCGACGTCGTCCGCCGCTGCGTGCAGACCGACCGCCAGGTCTTCGTCGTGCCCCGCTTCTTCGAGATGATGGGCGTCGACCGGCACCGCCGCACCGAGGTCGTCCGCGACGTCGCCGTGATGCGGCTGCGCCGCAGCGCCCTGCGCTCGCGCACGATGTTCCTCAAGCGCGTCGGTGACGTGCTGATCTCCTCGGTCGCCATGGTGCTGCTCTCGCCGGTGCTGGCGATCATCGCGCTCGCCGTCCGGGTCGAGACCGGTCCGGGCGTGATCTTCCGCCAGACCCGCGTCGGCCTGCACGGGCGGACCTTCACCCTGTTCAAGTTCCGCTCCCTGAAGCCGGCCTCCACCGAGGAGAGCGCGACGACCTGGAACATCGACCACGACGACCGGCTGGGCCCGATCGGTCGCTTCCTGCGCCGTACGAGCCTCGACGAGCTGCCGCAGCTGGCCAACGTCTGGCGCGGCGACATGAGCCTGGTGGGCCCGCGACCCGAGCGGCCGCACTTCGTCCGCGAGTTCTCGCGGTCGCAGGAGCGCTACGAGGACCGGCACCGCGTGCAGACCGGCATGACCGGGTGGGCCCAGGTCAACGACCTGCGCGGTGACACCTCGATCGACGACCGGGTGCGCTTCGACAACTTCTACATCGAGAACTGGTCGCTGTGGGGCGACGTGAAGATCATGGTCCGCACCGTGCGCGCCGTGCTGCGCGCTCCCGGGTCCCGGACCAAGGTCCTCGCGCTCACGTCCCCGGCGACCGAGGAGCGGCGAGCCGCCTAGTCACCTCGGCGACGGCCCGCGCGGCGTGGGTCGCGTCGTGGTGCGCCTCGACGTGCGCCCGGCCCGCCAGGCCCTCGGCCGTGGCGCGCGCCGGGTCGAGCAGCCTGAGGGCGAGGGCGTCGGCCAGCGCGGCAGGGCTGCCGGCGGGTACGACGGCGCCGGCTGAGACGGGCACGCTGTCGGCCACGCCGGTGACGTCGGTGGCGACCACGCTGCGAGCGGTGGCCATGGCCTCCAGCGGCACCAGCGCCATGCCCTCCCACCGCGAGGGCACGGCGACGACGTCGGACGCCGTCAGCCAGGACGCCACGTCGGGCCGGGTCCCGACCAGGCTCACGCCCGCCAGCTCTCCCGCGCGCCCCTCGAGCTCGGCGCGGTCGGGTCCGTCACCGACCAGGACCAGCCGGGCCCCGGGGACCAGCGCCCGCACCTGCGGCCAGGCGGCCAGCAGGTCGGTCTGCCCCTTCTGGGGCGCCAGGCGGCCCACGCAGACGACCGTGGGGCCCTCAGGGAGCCCCAGCGACGTCCGCGCCGACGCCCGGTCGGCCGGGCCGCCCGGTCGCAGCTGCGCCAGGTCGACGCCGTTGGGGACGACGGTCGTCGCGGCCACGACGCCGTGCGACTCCCCCAGCGCCCGCTCGGCCTCGCTGACGCAGACCAGCTCAGTGGTCCACCGGACCGCCCGGCGCTCCCACGCGAGCGAGCCGGCCCGCACGGGCCCGGACGCGGCCAGGAACGACCACGCGTGGGGCTGGAAGACGGTGGGCACCCGCCCGCGCAGGACCAACCGGCCCGCCAGGCCCGCCTTGGCGCTGTGCAGGTGCACGACGTCGGGCCGGCTCGCGGCCACGACCCGGGACAGCGTGGCCGTCTCGTGCACGAGGCGGGGCCCCGGGGCACGACGGGCCCGCCAGGTCAGCACCCGGGCTCCCACGGCCGCGGCCTCGGCCCCCAGCCAGCCGGTGTCGGGGCAGGCGAGCGTGACGTCCCAGCCGCGGGCCACCTGGTCGCGGACGTAGTCCAGGGCGACCCGGGCGACGCCCTCGGTGGTGGGCGCCGAGACGTGCAGGACGCGCGGGGCGACCGGTCCCCGGCTCAGCCGGGGACCCGCTCGGCGCGGCGGGTGACCAGGACGATGCCCAGGAGCCGGACCCCGACCGTGCGCACGCGCTCGGCGTGCGTCCGCAGCTGGTCGGCGGACACCGCGCCCTCGGGCACGGCCAGCAGCATCGAACCGCCCATGGCCATCACCCGGGCGTCGTCGCACACGTCCAGCGGCGGCGCCAGGACCACGACCACGTCGAAGCGGGCGGCCATCTGGTCCATGGTGGCGGCGAACCGGGTCTCGATGAGGGTCTCCGTGGGCTCCCCGCCCCAGCTGCCCGACGGCAGCACGGTGAGCTGGCCGACCGGGCCGGGACTGAGCGCGGAGTCGAGGTCGGCGCCGGTCAGCACGTCGTAGAGTCCCGCGGTGTCGGGTCCGCCGACGATCGGCTTGCCGTGGCGCTCGCCCATGCGACCGTCGACCAGGAGCACCTTGCGCCCGACGTTGGCCAGCGAGATCGCCAGGTTGGCCCCCAGCCAGACGTTGACGTCGGCGCTGGTCACACCCGTGACGACGACCCGGCTGACCGGGTCGGTGCTGGCCTCGGCCTCCAGCGCGATGCGCAGCTGCCGGAAGACGGCGGCGGCGCTGGTGCCGGGGTAGAGGGCGGGCAGGGTCGTGGGGTCGCGCGGCGCGGCCACCTGCGCGAGCACCGGGGCGACCGCCACCTCGGCGATGACCTCGGGGCCGTCGACGTTGCGGGACCGTCGGTCACGCAGCAGCGCGGCGGCGACCGCGAGGATCACCGCGAGGAGCGCCCCCACGCCGATGCCGAGCAGCAGGTTGGGGCTGGAGTACGTCGCCGGGGGCTGCGCGGGGTTGCTGGTGCTGAAGAGGAAGGCGCCGTTGCTCGGGTCGTGCAGCGGCAGCACGTCGGCGACGATGTTGGCGATCTTGGCGGCGCTCTCGGGGTCCTGGTCCTCGACCGTGATCTGGACCAGGATCGTCCCGTCGACCCACATGCCGCTGATCGAGCTGCGCAGCTGCTCGAGCGAGCGGTCGACGTCCAGCCGGGCCCGCACGTCCTCGAGGACCGCGCGCGAGTTGGCGATCTCCCCGAGGGTGCCGCGCAGGTCGTTGAGGTCCTCGCTGCTGGTCGTGCTCTCAGGCGCCGCCGTGGCGGCGACGGTCGCGGTGGAGGTGTAGACCCTCGGCGCGGCCATCAGGCCGGCGGTCACCGCCGCACCCGTGAGTGCCAGGATCAGCACCACGAGCAGTTTCTGGCGCCACAGCGCCCCCCCGATGTCACGCAGCTCCACTGGTCATCCTCACTCGTGCCGGTACATCCCCTAGCCGACCGGAGGGGACTCCGGCCGTACTGCCCCCCGTGTGAGACACACACGTGCACGAGGATCAGTCCCCGACCGGTTTGCGTGCCGGTGGACCAGACCATCGAGCACTCCCCAGCCTACGCGACGGTGCGCCACCGGGCTAACCAGTGCGGATGGCATAGAGGGAGCGGTAGGCCGCCAGCATCGCCGCCGACGTGAACCGCTCCTCCCACAGCGCCCGGCCGGCGCGACGCATCGCCTCACGCCGCACGGGGTCGTCGAGCACCCGCGCGACGCCTCGAGCCAGCTCGGAGGCCGAGCCGGGGGCCACCAGCTCGACGGTCGCGGCGTCCAGCGTGCGCAGGCCGCCCACCGCGGACGCCACGACCGGGACCCCCGCCGACATCGCCTCGAGCACGCTCACCGGCAGCCCCTCGCGGTCGCTGGCCAGCACCAGGACGTCGCTGGCGCCCAGCAGCCGGTCGACGTCGCGCCGGTCCCCCAGCAGCGTCACCCGGTCGGCGAGGCCGGCGTCCGTGACGCGACGGGCCACGCCGGCACGCTCCGGTCCGTCGCCGGCCACGAGGAGCTGGGCGTCGCCGGGCAGCAGGGACCAGGCGTCGACGAGCAGGTCGTGACGCTTCGGCGCCGCCAGGCGCGCGACGCAGAGCACCACCGGGCGGTCGGGGTCCAGCCCGAGCTCGCGCCGGGCGACGGCACGCTCGGGAGGTGCCACCCCCGCGGTGGCGTTCTCGACGACCTGCACCCGCCCCCCGTCGAGCCCCGCGCCCACGAGCCGGTCGCGCACATCGGAGGAGACCGCGACCACCACGTCCGCACAGCGGCCCAGCAGCCGGGCCGCCTGCGGGTAGTCGTCGTCCGCGAGTCCGTGGACCGTGCAGACGAGCCGCGGTCGCCGACCCACCCGGACGAGGCCGAGGCGGGCGGCCAGGGCGGCTCGCACGTTGTGGGCGTGCACCACGTCGACCGGACGCCGGCGAAGCTCGCGCCGGATGCCCAGCACCGCCCGCAGGAGCGAGCGCGGGTCACGGGCGCGCAGCGGCACGGTGAGCGTCGCGATGCCGTCGGCGGCGAGCAGGTCGGCCCGCCAGCCGCCGTTGCTGACGACCGTGACCTCGTCGCCGGCGGCCGTGAGCCCGCGGGCGAGGTCGTCGACCATCGTCTCGGCGCCGCCCGAGCCGAGCTCGGCCACGACCATCAGCGCGCGCACGACCGGGCCTTCGCGTAGCTCTCCAGCAGGCCGTCCAGGCAGTGGTCCATCGTGTAGCCGTCCAGGACGCGGGCGCGGGCCGACTCCCCCATCCGGCGGCGACCGGACGGGTCCCCGGCTAGCGTGCGCAGGCCCTCGGCGAACCCGGCGACGTCGCCGGCGGCGCACAGCACGCCGTCCACGCCGTCACGCAGCACCTCGGGCACGCCACCGACGGCCGACGCCACGGCCGGGAGACCGCAGGACATCGCCTGCAGCAGGGCCAGCGGGCAGTTCTCGGCCGCCGAGGTGAGCGCGAAGAGGTCGGCACGGGCGAACACCGGGGCCGGGTCGTGCAGTCGCCCCAGGAGCGAGACCCGACCGGCGAGCCCCGCCTGGGCGACCCGACGCTCGACGTCGGGCAGCAGCGGGCCGTCGCCGGCCACGAGGAGGCGCAGGTCGGGGACCCGCTCGGCGGCGTCGAGCAGGACGTCGACCCGCTTGACCTCGCCCAGGACCCCCAGCCAGAGCGCGGTGGGCGGGCGCGACGGCGTACCGGCGGAGGCGGGGGTGGGCGCGAAGCGGACCGGGTCCACGCCGTTGGGCACGACGTCGACCCGCGCCGGGTCGAGCCGCACGTGGTCGAGCGCGAAGCGCGCCACGGCCGTGCTCGGCACGACGACCCGGGCGCGGCTCCAGCGGGTCACGGCCCGCTCGCCGTCGAGGTAGTAGAGGCGGTCGCGGCGCCGCCGGGGGGCCGCGAGCGCGTTGCCGGGCACCAGGTCCGAGAGCCCGTCGGCCACCCCGTGCAGGGTGTAGACGACCCCGGCCCCGCCTAGGTTGCGGGCCAGGAGGCGCCCCACCCAGCCGGCGCGCCGGTCCTGCAGGTGGACGACGTCGGGACGCAGCGAGACGAGGCGTCGCGCCACCCCGGCGCCGCCGGCGAGATCCTTCTTGGTGGCCATCTCGAGGGGGTGCCAGGTCACGCCGGCCGCTCGGGCTCGCGCCGTCCCGTCGGACTCGGGTCCGATGACGTGGCTCTCGTGGCCGCGACCGGCGAGCCCGACGGCCACGTCGACGGCGTGGTCGACCGGTCCCCCGGCCCGCTGGGTCAGCAGCTGGACGACGCGCACGCCGCTCACTCCTGCTCCGGCGCGGCGGGCACCCCGGTCGCGCCGGTCGCGCCGAGGGCCGCCCCCAGTGCCGCGAGCAGCCAGAGCGGCAGGAAGTACTGCTCGGTGACGAACGCCGCCGCGACGGCCGTGCCCAGCAGGGCCACGCAGACCGCGCCCCCGAGGGGATCGCGCGTGCGCCGCCAGTGGGACCAGGCGCCGAGGTAGGCGGTCACCAGGATGGCGAGGAAGACGACCAGGCCCAGCAGCCCGGTCTCGGACGACACCTCGAGGTAGGTGTTGTGGGCGACGTCGAGGGTGTGGTTGATGTTGAGCGGCAGGGAGTCGGCGAAGTCGCGGTGCTGCTGGCTGAACGAGCCGGGTCCCAGTCCGAGGACCGGGTTCTCCAGCGTCATGCGGCCCGCGGACTGCCACAGGTCGAGGCGCTCGGAGACGTTCTGGCCGGCGACGTGCTCCTTCTGCGACAGGCTGGTCTCGATGAGCTGGGGGAAGGCCGTCAGCACGACCAGCAGCGCGACGACGGAGAGGGCGCCGAAGCCGAGGGCCACCTTCCACCGGACCAGGCCCATCAGCAGCGCCGCGACGGCGACCACGGCGAGCCCCAGCAGCGCACCTCGCGAGAGCGTGCCGAGCACGGCGAGCAGGATGACGCCCGCGGCCAGGTCGTAGACCCACGGGCGGCGCGCGGAGCCGCGCAGCGCGAAGGCCAGCGGCAGCCCGGCCAACAGGAAGAACGCCAGGTCGTTGGGGTCCCCGATGGGACCGCCCACGCGCCGGTCCTCGCCCATGATGTACTCCGCGATCCCGCAGGCCGAGGCGACCGCGCAGGAGAGCACGTAGACCCGGGCCACCCGAGCGGGAGGGAGGCCGGCGCGCATGACGTCGGTGAGCACCGCGAGCACGGCGAGGAAGCCGGCGTAGCGCAGGAGGACGTCGATGCTGGCCTGGCCGTTGGTGTGCAGCGCCGTCGCGGCGAGCAGCACGGCCACGAAGGCCAGCGCGCAGACCAGGACCGGGTTGCGACCGCCGTCGTGCAGGCGGCCCAGGCAGCGGCGCAGGAGCCAGGCGCCCACGAGCAGCAGGGCGAGGCCCTTCATCACGCGGGGGTCGACCGGCACGAGGTAGTCCTCGAAGACCGCCGTGCCCACGACCGCCAGGGCCGCCCACTCGATGCGCAGCAGCAGGGCCACGACCACGACGAGCGCCATCACGCCGACGAGCGCGGCCATCGGCGCGAAGCCGGCCAGCAGGCCGAGCACGGGGGCGGCGACGAGCGCGCCGAGGACGAGACCGCGGCTGCTGGTCCGGGTCGCGGGCGCCGTGGTCACCACGGGGTCTCCTGGCGCCGCATGGTGTCCAGCGGGCGCAGGACGGTGTAGCCGCCGTCCAGCAGCGGACGGAGGTCGCGGGGGTCGTGCGGCACGAAGGCCCGGCGCAGCGAGTGCTTCGGGGTGCGGGCGGTGTTGAGGCCGCGGTCCACGGTGATGCCCGTGACGTAGCCGGCCTCCTGGGCCGCACGGCGTACGCCGGGGTCCCAGCCGCCGGTCGGGTAGGCCACCGAGGTGACGGGGCGGCCCAGCAGGTCCTCTAGCGCGGTGCGGGACTCGACCAGCTCGCGCCGGAGCTCGCGCGTGCCCAGGCGTGGCAGCCAGGGATGGCTCACCGTGTGGGACCCGATGTCCAGCCCGTCGTGGGCCGCGGCCACCAGCTCGTCGGCGCTGACGAGCCGCAGCCCGTCGTGGTCGGGCTGTCCCAGGTCCCAGGGCAGGCGGCGGTCGGCGCCGAGGTAGCCCGAGACGGCGTAGAGGGTGGCCGGGAAGCCGCGCTCCTTCAGCAGCGGCCAGGCCACCTCCACCACGCTCGCGTAGCCGTCGTCGAAGGTCAGGGCGACGGCGCGGTCCGGCAGGGTGCCCGCGTCGAGCCGCGCCACGGCCTCGTCCAGGGCGAGCACCCGCGCCCCCCAGGCCTCGAGCTCGTCGAGGTGGTGGCGGAACGCGCTCACCGGGGTCGACAGGTCGCCGCAGTGGTCGTCCACGCGGTGCCAGCCGATGAGGGTCAGCCCGCAGTCCCGGCGCAGTCGCCGGGCCGCGGCCGTGAAGGGGCTCAGGGCCCTGCCCAGGACCCGGACCTCGGGTCTCATGACGGCCTCCGGAGCAGTCGCCCGGCGTCGCGCAGGTGCTCGCGGTCCAGGACCCAGACGGGGACCGCGAAGGCGAGCACGCCGATGGTGCCCACGACCAGGAGGTTCAGCAGGGACGGCTGGTCGACCGGGAACACCTGGCGCACGGCCAGGACCACCACGGTCATGACGAGGGCGCCCGTGGCGGCGGGACGCAGCGACAGCGCGAGCCGGCGAAGGGAGAAGCCGCTGACGAAGACGCGCGCGAGCACCAGGGCCACCAGCGACACCACGGTGGCCGCCGCCACCTGCCCCACGGCGACCGCGGTGATGCCGCGGTGCGCCACGGCCAGCAGGGTGCCCAGCAGGAGCAGGAGGTGCGTGAGGCGCAGCAGCATCGAGACGCCCGGCCGGCCGGCCGCGTTGAGCGAGGTCTGCACGAGCTGCCCGACGCTCAGCAGCGCGGCGTAGAGCGCCAGCCAGCCGACCACCGGGACGCCGGGGGCCCACTTGTCGCCGAGCAGCACCAGGTGGTCGGAGAACACCGCAAGGCCCACGCACAGCGGGGCGATCAGGGTGAGGGTCGCGGTCATCACGACCGTGGCCGCCCGGCCGAGGTCCTGGCCGCGCATGCGGCACAGGTAGGGGAAGGCCGCGCCGGTGGTGACCACGACGATCATCAGGTAGGGCATGAACGCCAGGCGGAAGCCGAGGGAGTACTGGCCCAGGGCCACCGCCCCGAGCACTCGGGCCACGATCAGGTAGTCCACGTTGAGCTGGACCAGCTCGAGCAGGTTGGCGCCGGCGTAGGGACCGCCGTAGGACAGCAGGCCGCGCGCGTCCTGGGTGTTCCACCCGGGCAGGACCGGCGGGTGCACCACCCAGCTGAGCAGCAGGGTGAGGACCGCCTGGACGACCTGGCCGACCACGAGCGCCATCACGCCGCTCCCCTGCGTCACCAGGACGATCGCCACGGCCGCGCCGACCATCGAGGAGACGGTGTCGGGGATGATGCGCCGCAGGAACTCCAGCCGCCGGCGCAGCAGCTCGTTGGTGACCGCGGCGACCGACACGAACGGCAGCGTGACCGTCAGGCCCCGGATGACCGCCGCCCCGCCGTCCTCGGCGTGCAGGGCGCCGGCGAGCCACGGTGCCGCGAGCCAGAGCATCCCCGCGAGGACCGCACCCATCGCGGCGCCCACGGTCACCGCCGTGCGGGCGGCGCGCTGGACGTCACCGCGCCAGTAGACGAGCGCGGAGGCGGTGCCGAGGCTGGTCACGACCAGGGAGATGTTGGCGACCAGGGTGCCGAGCGCGACGAGTCCGAGCGACGAGGGCGCCAGCATCGCCGCGAGCGTGAGCAGCACGATCGTCTGGGAGCCCTTGACCGCCACGCCGTTGGTCGCGAGCCACAGCGCGCCGCGGGCGGTGCGACCGGCCTCCGCGGACGTCGTCGGCGGCTCGCTGCCGCCCGCGGCGTCCACGCGGTCCTCGGGGTGCCCGGGGTCCGCGGCACCGGGCACGAGGGCCGCGTCGACGGCGGCGAGGTGGCGCGCGAGCGTCTCCTCGCCCAGGTCGTGCAGGGAGCGGTTGCGCAGGTAGAGCACGACGGCGGCCACGGCCAGCGCGAGGCGCTTCGGCCGGTCCCAGTCGGCCCAGCGACGGCCGGCGACGACGGTGTCGGCGAGCGGCTCGACGTCGTCGACGAGCGCGAGGATCTGCTCGGTGGGCAGCTGTGCGGAGTCACCGGCGCTGCGCAGGGCCGGCATGAGCAGGTCGTCCATCCCCTGCGGGGCGTCGGGCGAGGCGTTGTCCCAGTCGATGACGGTGCGGGTCGCCCCGTAGATGAGCACGTTGCCGGGCCAGAGGTCGCCGTGGCACCAGGTGGTCGGGAGCCCGCCCTCGAGGTCGCGCAGCACCGCGGTCCAGCGCTCCTGGTGCTCGGGCGGCACGACGGCCGCCGCCCCGCCCCACGTGTCGGCCCACCCGGGACCGGTCGCGCCGGTGACGTGGGCCGAGAGCACCTGGGCGACGTCGTCGGCGACCTGCCACTGCTGCTCCGGGCTGGGCCAGGGCCAGGTGAGGGCACCGCGTCGCCGCGGGGTCCACTCGGTGGCGACCCAGGGCCGCTCGTGGGTGCGTCCACGGGCCAGGACGGTCGGCAGGTACGGCGCCATCGCCGGGACCTGCTCGAGCACCTGGGTGGCCCGGTCGTTGTCGGCGTCGCGGTCTCGGGCCGGGTCGGTGACCGACACCCGCACGGCCACGTCGCCGTCGGGCCGGCGCACGCGCAGGACGGCGTGGCCGGCCGTCGCGACGCCCACGAGCCGACCCGGCACGCCGGTGGCGCGCTCGAGGTCCCGGATCACCTCGTCGGCCAGGGTGGGCAGGGACGGCCCGGCGAGGCTCAGCCGCGGCGCGGAGGCCGGTCGCCCGATGGCCAGGGCGACCCGTCGCCGCAGCCACGGGACGGGGCCGCTGGTGACGTTGACCGGCCAGCCGCGGCGCCAGAGGACCTCCGGGCTCTCGGCGCTCGGGTGGACGACGTGGTCGCCGGTCTCGCCCAGCACGGCGAGGACGCCGTCGCCGGCCAGCAGGGGCCGGACGTGCTCGGGGTCGTGGGCGCGGGAGTCGACGACCACCAGGCCCGCGGCCACCGGGGCGTCGTCACCGGCGGACCAGTCCGCGGGAAGCGCCGTCGCGCCCGGGTAGGCCGCCAGCAGGTGCGGGGTCAGCTCGTCGGTCACCGCCAGCACGACCGGCCCGTTTGGGGCGGCGGGGAGCAGCACGGCGAAGGCCGCGAGCCGGTCCCCGACGGTCCAGTGCGGAGCCGCGGGTGCGGCGGCGCCGGACGCGTCGCCGGGGGTGCCGTCAGGGGTGGGGAGGGCAGGTTCGAGCGCCGAACGTGCCCCCCGTGCCATGTGGTCCCCCCACCGTGTCGCAGCGTGCGTGCGGATCGTCGGACCGAGGACCGGTCCCCGCGTCGCGACGTACCCGCCTAGGATAGGCGCGCCGGGGCATTTCCGGCAGCCGACGAATCCGGGGGGATCGATGCGCAGACGCTTCGTCATGGCTATCGCGGGAGTGATGGTCGGCCTCGTGGCCCTGTCCGGATGCTCCGACATCGCAGCCCAGCTCTCCGGCGAGCAGGTCACCGATCCTGAGCTGTCCGAGAAGCTCGTGTCCCCGCTGCTGGAGACCGTCTCGTGGGGCGAGGTCGACGGCATGCTCTCGGTCGTCGTGCGCAACCCCGGCGACCGCACCCTGCGCCACGCGACCGCGGTCTTCGTGGCGCGCGACGCCGACGGCGTCACGGTGGGCTCGTCCACCTCGTCGGAGAAGAAGGGCACCTGCTGCACGGTCTACGACCTCCAGCCGGACGCGGAGTACGGCTTCTACTTCGACGTGGGCGTCGACGCCGGGCAGGTGGCGGAGGTCGAGGTCAACTACCGCGACGTGGCCTGGCGCAGCGGCAAGACCGAGCCGGTCCCGGCGATGCGCGGCGCCCCGGTGGCGCTGACCGCCAACACCCTGGGCGCCGTGGTCGTCGCCGACGTCACGACGCCCGCGAGCCCGGTGCGCCAGGCCATCGCGCAGGCGTTCCTCGACGGGCCGGACGGCGAGTTCATCGCCGTGGTGTCGGGCCGGTGGACGTGCTTCGCGCCGGGTGTGCCCCGCCGCATCCAGATGCAGCTCTACCACCCGCTGCCGGCGGGCACCACGGTCGACTCGGTGGTGGCCTACCCGGTCGGCGAGGACGTGGCGCACCCCGAGCCGGACTGCCGGTCCTGAGCGACCGAGGAGCCCGGCCCGGTCGGGGCCGGGCTCCTCGGACCGGGCCGGGCTCTCAGGCGCGGATCAGGCCTGCGAGCTGGCGCGGAAGAGCCATCCGAGCGGACGGGCGCCCTGGTCGTCGCGGCGGTCCTCACGCTGGAGGTAGGCCGTGTCGTGCGGCACGACCTGCGTCTCGGCGGTGCGCTCAGGGGCGTACTGCTCGGGCGCCACGACCTCGGGCAGCATCGACGACGGTGCGGGAGCCGGAGCCGGAGCCGGAGCGGGCTCGGTGCGGACGCCCTCGAGCGTGCCGAGCATGGAGCCCACCGAGCGGAGGGCCACCTGGAGGTGGCTCTCGACGTCCTGGAAGCCCGCGCGGAGCTCGCCCAGGGCGTCCTCGGTGCGCTGCCGGACGCCGTCGGCCTCGGCGTGGGCGCGAGAGACGATCTCGGCGGCCTCGTCGATGGCCTCGACGCGCATCTCGGTGGACAGCGCCTGCGCCTGCGTCAGGATCTGGTCGGCCTCGGCGGTCGCCTGCTCCTTGATGCGGTTGGCCTCGGCGCGGAGCGCATCGACCTCGCGCAGCCCGCTCAGGGTCTGGCGCAGCGCCTTGGCGCGCTCACCGGCGGTGGACGGGCCTGCGGCGGGCGTCTCCGCGGGTGTGATGGCCTCCGCGGCCGGCGCGGCCGGCGCGGCGAGCGCCTCGGTGGACGCGATCGGTGCTGCGGCCTCGGCCGTCGGCGTGGTCTCCGCGGATGGCGTGACCTGCTCGGACGGTGTGGCAGCGCGTCGGATCATCGACGGCTGCTCGTGCGTGGTCGTGTCGTCGGACATTGCTTTCTGTTCCCCCCAGTCGGTAGGTCGAGTCGCGGCACCCAGGGTGCGCGGATAGACCTTCTAGCTCCTTACACCATAGGTCGGCGAGCGCCTCGTCACCACCCCGCGGGCGTCGAGAGCGTGGTGGTCAGTGTCACGTCGCCGGATGCCGACTAGGGTCGTCCCGTGCCGGCGACCGGGGGGATCTCGCTGCTCGTCGTGGACGAGCTGGGTCCGCGTGCCGCAGAGTGGGACTCACTCGTGTCACAGCAGCCACTTCCGTCACCGTTCCTGCGCACCTCGTGGCTGGAGTCGGTCACCGACCGGCGCGTGCGCGTGACCCTGCTCGTCCTCGAGGAGGGCCGCCTGCTCGGCGGCGTGGCCCTGGTCCGGGACCGCCTGCTGGGCGTCGAGCGCTACCGGTTCGCCGGCCAGGGCGTCCTGTGCCCCGACCACCTCGACCTGGTCGCAGCCCCCGGACGCGAGCGCGACGTGCAGGCGACGATCCGGGGCTGGTTCGCGGCGCCTGGCGCTCGCGTCCTGGACCTGGTCGGGCTGGCCGAGGGATCGCGGCTCGCCGCCGCCCTGCCGGGCTCGGCGACGCCGGTCGACCTGGCGCCGTACCAACCGCTCACCGAGGACGACTACCTCGCGTCGCGCTCCTCGAACTTCCGCCGCGCCACCCGCAAGGCGGATCGGCGCATGACCGAGGACGGCTACGTCCACACGCAGGTGGCGCCGGCGGACCTCCCGGCGGCCTTCGGCGAGCTGCGCCGGCTGCACGAGACCCGGGACGGGCGGGGGCCGCTCCTCGAGCAGCTGCCGACGCTCGCCGAGGCGTTCACCGCCGCGGTGGCCCGCGACGAGGCGCGCGTCGACCTGCTCGCCTCCCCCGAGGAGGTCGTGGCGGTGTCCCTCGCGTTCACCTGCGACGCCCGGCTCAGCCTCTACCAGGTCGCGCGGTCGCTGGACCACGAGCACCGCAGCGCGGGGACCGTGCTGCTGCACCGCGTGATCGTGGACGCCCACGCGGCCGGTGCCCGGGAGCTGGACATGCTGCGCGGCGACGAGGCCTACAAGGCGTCGTTCGCCGACCACTCCCGGACGGTGCTGAGGCTGCGCGTGGGCCACGGCCTCCTCGGCCGGGCCGTGGTGGCCGGCTGGGGCGCAGCGGTCAGTGGGAACCGACGCTTCCGGACCCTCCGAGACCGAGCCGCCGCTTGGCGCCGCCGTAGGCCTTCATGAAGCCGACCTTGGCGCGGTCGCGGCCCGAGGACCGGCCGTAGGGCTGAGGGCTGACGCCGAGCTTCTCCACCTTGGTGTTGAAGGCCTGCACCAGCGACTCGCCCTCGTTGTCGTCGTTGAAGAAGGTGACGGTCATCGACAGCGACGTCTTGTCGTAGTTCTTGATCCAGTGCGGGGTGTAGGGCGGGATGTAGCAGCCGTCGCCCGGCCCGATCTCGTACTCCGCGGTGACCTCGGGCAGCGTGTCGAAGCGGCCGAAGTCGCCGTTCCAGTACGACTTGATGTGGCGGGCGCGCTGCTCCTCGTCGGCGAACTTGCCGAAGCCCAGCAGGCGGGTGCCCTGCAGCTGCATGCAGAAGCTGTGCTCGATGTCGAAGTGCGCGGCGGTGACCGCCTGCGGCGAGCTCGCGAACAGGAAGCCCATCCGGCGGCGCAGGCTGGCGGCGGGCAGGCCCGAGGTCGCGGCCATGCCGTCGATGATCTCGTCGATGAGCACCTGGTAGCGGTCGGCCTGCTGGATGTGCAGCAGCGTGAACCACGAGCTGTTGACCGCGATGTCGCGGATCTGGGTCGCGATGTCGTCGACCGTGACGGCGACGCTCTCGGCGGAGCCGGCCGCCAGCGGCTTGTCGCCGATCTCGGCGGAGACGGACGCCGGCGGCAGCTCGGCGCCCAGGTCGGCGATGGCGTCGAGCGTGAGCAGCGGGTGCCCGGCCAGGTTGTGGCGGAAGCGCGTGGGCGTCCGGCTGGCCAGCTGCTGCTGGAACGTGCGGTCGACCTGCGGACCGATGGTGTCGTGCGATGTCGTGCTCATGGATCCCCCATAGATGTGAGGCCCCCCAGGACCCTCGTGCGGACGTGACGGACGGTCGGACCGACCGGTCACGTGCTCCAACGTACCCGCTGCTGGCCGTCCTACTCCTGGCAGAACGAGCGGGCTCTCACGAGGTGACGCCGCGCGCAGCGTGAGCCGCGCTACTTCTTGCCGGACTTCTCCCCGCTGGGGGCGTTGGAGAGCGCGGCGATGAACGCCTCCTGGGGGACCTCGACGCGGCCGACCATCTTCATCCGCTTCTTGCCCTCCTTCTGCTTCTCCAGCAGCTTGCGCTTGCGGGTGATGTCACCGCCGTAGCACTTGGCGAGCACGTCCTTGCGGATCGCGCGGATGTTCTCGCGGGCGATCACCCGGGCGCCGATCGCGGCCTGGATCGGCACCTCGAACTGCTGGCGCGGGATCAGCTCCTTGAGCTTGCCGGCCAGCATCACGCCGTAGGAGTAGGCGGCGTCCTTGTGGACGATCGCCGAGAACGCGTCGACAGGCTCGCCCTGCAGCAGGATGTCGACCTTCACCAGGTCGGCCGCCTGGTCGCCCGAGCGCTCGTAGTCGAGCGAGGCGTAGCCCTTGGTGCGCGACTTGAGCGCGTCGAAGAAGTCGAACACGATCTCGCCCATGGGCAGCGTGTAGCGCATCTCGACGCGGTCCTCGGAGAGGTAGTCCATGCCCTGCAGGTTGCCCCGCTTGTTCTGGCAGAGCTCCATGATCGTGCCGATGTAGTCCGACGGGCTCAGGATCGTGGCGCGGACGACGGGCTCGCGGACCTCGGAGATCTTGCCGCCGTCGGGGTACTCGCTGGGGTTGGTCACCTCAATGACCGAGCCGTCCTCCATGACGACCTCGTAGACGACGTTGGGCGCCGTCGAGATCAGGTCGAGGTTGAACTCGCGCTCGAGGCGCTCGCGCACGATCTCCATGTGGAGCAGGCCGAGGAAGCCGCAGCGGAAGCCGAAGCCCAGGGCGCCGGAGGTCTCCGGCTCGTAGGCGAGCGCGGCGTCGTTGAGCTGGAGCCGCTCGAGGGCGTCGCGCAGCGTCGGGTAGTCGTCGCCGTCGATCGGGTAGAGCCCGGAGTAGACCATCGGGTTGGGGTGCTTGTAGCCGCCGAGCGCCTCACTGGCCCCGTGGTGCTGGCTGGTGACGGTGTCGCCGACGCGCGACTGGCGCACGTCCTTCACGCCGGTGATCAGGTAGCCGACCTCGCCGACGCCCAGGTCGCTGGACTTCACGGGCTCGGGGCTGATGACGCCGACCTCGAGCATCTCGTGCACGACGCCGTTGGACATCATCTTGATCCGGTCGCGGTGGCTGAGCTTGCCGTCGACGACGCGGACGTAGGTGACCACGCCGCGGTAGGTGTCGTAGACCGAGTCGAAGATCAGCGCACGCGGCGGGGCGTCGGGGTCGCCGACGGGGGCCGGGGTCTGCAGGACGATCTCGTTGAGCAGCGCCTCGACGCCCAGGCCCGTCTTGGCCGAGGTGCGGAGCACGTCGGAGGGGTCGCAGCCGATGATGCCGGCCAGCTCGGCGGCGTACTTCTCGGGCTGCGCCGACGGCAAGTCGATCTTGTTGAGGACCGGGATGATGTGCAGGTCGGCGGCGAGCGCGAGGTAGAGGTTGGCCAGCGTCTGGGCCTCGATGCCCTGCGCGGCGTCGACCAGCAGCACCGCGGCCTCGCACGCCTCGAGCGAGCGGGAGACCTCGTAGGTGAAGTCGACGTGGCCGGGGGTGTCGATCATGTTGAGCACGTAGGTGCCGGGCTCGGCGCCCTGGTCGTTGTCGACCGGGACCGTCCAGGGCATCCGCACGGCCTGGCTCTTGATCGTGATGCCGCGCTCGCGCTCGATGTCCATGCGGTCGAGGTACTGCGCGCGGGCGGCGCGGGCGTCGACCACCCCCGTCAGCTGGAGCATGCGGTCGGCGAGCGTCGACTTGCCGTGGTCGATGTGCGCGATGATGCAGAAGTTGCGCAGGATCGCGGGGTCGGTGTGGCCCGGAGGGGGCGCGGCAGGCGGCGTGGACACGATGCCCGATCCTCCCATGCCGGTGGGTGGGAGTGAGAATCCGTTTGCCCGTGCCGGGAGGATGAGCGGCGTGATCCCGTCCCCCCTCCCCCACGGCCGGACCGCGCGACGCCTCGAGTGGGCGCACCTGCCGCCCCTGGTGCGCGCCCTCGTGGAGCGGCGCTGCGGCTCCCCCGTGGTCGACGCGCGCTCGCAGGGCGCCGGCTTCACCCCGGGCTTCGCCTCCGTGCTCACCTGCCAGGACGGCTCGCGCCACTTCGTGAAGGCCGCCTCGGCCAAGGCGCAGCGGATGTTCGCGCACTCCTACCGCGAGGAGGCGCGCAAGCTCGCGGCGATCCCGGCCTCCGCGCCGGCACCGCGGCTGCTGTGGGTGCACGACGCCGACGACTGGGTGGTCCTGGGTCTGGAGCACGTCGAGGCGCGCAACCCGCGCCGACCCTGGCGCCCCGCCGACCTCGAGGCGTCCGTGGCGATGCTCCAGCGGGCCGCCCAGGCGCTGACGCCGGCGCCCGCCGGGCTGGACCTGGACCTGTTCGCGGTGGAGTTCGCCGACTTCCCCGGCTACTGGGACCACGTGCGGGCCACGCGCCCCGACCTGCCGCACCTCGAGGAGGCCGCGGCGCTGGCCGCGCGCTTCGCCGACGTCACCTCGGGCAGCACGCTGGTGCACACCGACGTGCGCGACGACAACATCCTGGTCCGGCCCGACGGCACGGCCCTGCTGTGCGACTGGAACTGGCCGGTGGTCGGCGCCGCCTGGCTCGACACGGTCTTCCTGATGATCGGACCGCGCGGCGACGGCGTCGACGTCGACGCCGCGCTGGCCGCGGCGCCGCTGACCGCCGAGGTGCCCGCGGAGCACGTGGACATCGTGCTGGCGCTGCTGGCGGCGTACTTCCTCAAGCAGGGCGACGAGCCGGTCCCGCCCACCTCGCCGCACCTGCGCGAGGCGCAGCGCTGGCAGGGTGAGGTGGTCTGGGAGTGGCTCTGCGAGCGGCGAGGCTGGTGACCGGGCGCGGTCGCGACGGCGGATTTGGGTGGCCGAGCGGCGCGCTGCTAATCTTGTCCGTCGCGTGATCCGGCAGCACCTGCGCCGACCGCACACCAGACCTGAGACAGCATCCACCCGGAGACGAAGGCACACCTGTGGCGAACATCAAGAGCCAGATCAAGCGCAACAAGCAGAACGAGAAGGCGCACGAGCGCAACAAGGCGGTCAAGAGCAACCTCAAGACCGTCGTGCGCAAGTTCCGCGAGGCTGCCGAGGCCGGCGACAAGGACCAGGCCATCGCCCTGAGCCGCGACGCCGCCCGCAAGCTGGACAAGGCCGCCTCCAAGGGCGTCATCCACAAGAACCAGGCCGCCAACCGCAAGTCCTCGATCTTCAAGAAGGCCGCGTCGCTCTGACCCGCGTCCTCTCCTGACCCGTCCGAGTTCCTCGGGCGGGTCAGTGTCATTTCCGGGCGTTGCTGCGGGCCGGACCGGCGGGGTAGTCCCTGACGTTCGTGTCATCGACACGCGCATTTCGCGACACGATCGTCAGGGACTACCCGTCACGGCGGGCTCAGCGCGAGGCGGGGCGGTCAGCGGTGGTCGCGCAGGGCGGTGACGGTGAGGACGAGTCGCTCGAGGGTGTAGGAGGGGTCGCTGGCGGCGCCCTTGATGTCGGCGTCGGCCTTGGCCACCGCCCGGATCACCCGCGACAGCCCGGTCTCGGACCAGCCGCGGGACTGGTCGCGCAGGGAGCGCAGCTTCCACGGGGGCACGCCGACCTCGCGGGCCAGGTCGGCCTCGCGCATGCCGCGCACCGCACCCTGGTAGCGGGCCAGCCCGCGGGCGCTGCCGGCGAAGGCCGAGGTCACCAGCACCGCGGCCGTGCCGCCGTCGAGCGCCCAGCGCAGCTCCTCGAGCGCGGCTTGCCGCTTGCCCGAGAAGGCGGCGTCGGCCACCGCGAAGGACTTGGCCTCGGCCCGGCCCCCGAAGTACTGCTTGACCCGCTCGACGGTGAGCGGCTGGCCGACGAAGTCGTTGGTGAGCTGGTGGGCGGCGGCCGAGAGCGAGCGCAGGTCGTGGCCGACGGCCGTGACCAGGAACGACGCCGCCTCCTGGTCGATGGCCGAGCCGAGCTGGCGGACCTCGTGGGTCACGAAGCCGGCGAACTCCGAGGGGCGCAGCTCGTCTGACTTGGACTCGCTGACGCCGGCCAGCTTGCGCAGCTTAGTGAGCACGCCCGAGCCCTTCTGGCCTCCACCGTGGGCCAGGACCAGCGCGACGTCGTCGGCCGGGTCGGCGGCGTAGCCCAGGAGCCCGTCGACCGACTCCTCCGGCAGGTGCTCGAGGTTGCGGACGACGACGCAGCGCACGGTGGAGAACAGCGACGGAGCGGACAGCTCCCCCAGCGTGCCGAGGGTGAGGTCGGAGGCCATGGTCTCGGAGAGCTCGGCCTCGGGGTCGTGGGCACGGACCGCGGCCCGGACGCCGGCGATGGTGCGCTCGTTGAGGAACTCCTCCTTGCCGGTCACGAGGGTGACCCGACCGAGGACGTCTCCGGCGCGCATGTCGTCAGCCTCCCACAGACCGCCGACGGTCCTCCGGCAGGGCACGCGCCGGTCAGCGGGTCGCCGTGGACACGCCGTCGCCGTCGGGCACGACGAGGACGTCGCCGTCGGTGTCGGTGCGACGCACCTCGCTGCCGTGGTCGGCCAAGGCGTCCAGGACGACGTCGGCGGGGTGGCCGTAGTCGTTGTCGGCGCCGACCGAGACCAGCGCCACCTCGGCGTCGAGCGAGGTGAGGAAGCCCAGGTCCTGGTAGCGGCTGCCGTGGTGGGGCACCTTGAGCACGTCGACGTCCAGACCGACGAGGCTGCGGGCGAGGGCCGCCTGGCCCTCGGGCTCGAGGTCACCGGCGAGCAGGAGCCGGACCCCGCGCACCTCCACGAGCAGGACCACGCTGGCGTCGTTGGCGCGGCTGCCGTCGCCGGCGCCGACCTCGGTGCGGTCCGGGGGCGGCCACAGCACCTGGAGGGTGACGTCGCCCAGCGTGCGCGTGACGCCGTACGGCGCGAGCACCGGCACGAGCCCGGCGGCGTCCGACTCCTCCCCCACCTGCGCCACCCCGCCGGGCGGGTCGAGCATCCGGGTCGTCTCGACCGCACCCACCCGGCGGCCGTCGAGCACCCCGCTCAGTCCGTCGACGTGGTCGGCGTGGAAGTGGGTCAGCACGACGAGCGGGACGTCGTCGACACCGAGCCGGTCCAGGCAGGCGTCGACCGCCCCGGGGTCCGGGCCGGCGTCGACGACGATGCCGGCCGACGGGGACGTGCGCACCACCAGGGCGTCACCCTGGCCGACGTCGCACATCGCGAGCACCCACCCGGGGGCCGGCCAGCCCGGCGTCGGGAGGCGCACGGTCACGACGACCACGAGGAGCGCGAGCAGGGCGGCGGCCGACGCCGGGCGGCCGAGCACCCGGGGCATGAGCAGGACCAGGACGACGCACATCGCCGTGAGGGCCACCAGCGCGACGGCCCCGGAGCCCCAGTCGAGCGCCGCCCCGGGCAGGTCCGCACCGCGGCGGGCGACGGCGACGATCCAGCCCACGCACCAGGCGGCGAGCGTGCCGAGAAGGCGACCGCCGGGAGGGACGAGGAGTCCCACGAGCCCGCCGGCCAGGCCGAGCACGGTCGCCGGACCGACCAGGGGCGCCACGGCCAGGTTGGCGGCCACCGCCACTAGGCTGACCTGGCCCGAGAGCCCCGCGACCACCGGCGTGCACGCCAGCTGGGCCGCGGCGGGGACCGCGACCGCCTCGGCCGCCCAGCGCGGCAGCCACCGCGCGAGCGCGTCCCGCCAGTCGGGGGCCAGCACGACGATGCCGGCGGTGGCGAGCACCGACAGCGCGAACCCGGCGGTCATCGCCAGCCCCGGCTGGACCAGGAGCAGCGCCACCACCGCCAGCCCCAAGGCCCGGAAGGCGCGCCTGCGACCGTCGACCCCCATCGCCACCAGACCGATCGCGCCCATCACCGCGGCGCGCAGCACGCTGGGCTCGGTGCGGGCGAGGAGCACGAAGCCGACGATCCCCGCCGCCCCGACGACGTGCAGCCAACGCCCGCGGACCCCGCACCACCGGGCCAGCAGCAGCAGGAACCCCACCACCAGCGTGAGGTTGGTCCCGGAGACTGCCGTGAGGTGCGTCAGCCCGGTGGTGCGGAAGTCGTCGGCCAGCCCCGGGTCCAGGCCGGCGTCGTCCCCGTCGACGAGCGCCGGCACCAGCGCGCGCTGGTCGGCGGGACGATGCGCCACCGCGTCGCGGATCCCCCGACGGACCACGGCCGCGCCGCGCCACCACACGTCGGGTGGCGCCCGCAGCGTCGGGTCCCGTGCTCCGGTGAGCACCCCGGCCAGGTCGTCGCCGTCGGCCGGCACCAGGACGCCCGACGTGGTGACCGTCGCTCCCAGCGGCGTCCGCGCCCACGCCTGACCGCCGATCACCAGGACCGGCGTGGCGAGGGCGTGGGTGCGGCCGCGCCCGGTGACCGAGCGGACCTCGAGGCGGACCACCACCTGCTCGGCGAAGCGGCCTGCGACCGGTCGCGGGTCGGAGACGACGGTGCCGGTGACGCTCGCTGCCGCGCGCTCGTGCGCGAGCGCGCCCACCGGGTTGTCGCTCACCGCCTGGACCCGGAGCAGGGTCGCGCCGGCCACCGCAGCGGCCACGAGCACCATTCCGAGGAGGGTGGGCGACGCGCGCCGGGCCGCCACGAGCGCGACGGCGCCCACCCCCAGCCAGACCCAGGCGCCCAGCTGGTGCGCGGCGACGCCCGCGAGCCACCCGGACGCCGCGAGCAGGGGCAGGCGCAGGTCGTGCCCGCCGACCGCTGGCGTCACCGGCCTCTCCCTCAGATCGTGACGTAGGGCGCGATCTTGGCCAGCGTGGCGTCGCCGATGCCGTCGACCTCGAGCAGCTCGTCGACCGAGGAGAAGCCGCCGTGCTCGGTGCGCCAGGCGAGGATGGACTGCGCCGTGACCGGACCGACTTCGGGCAGCGTCTCGAGCTCGGCCTGCCCCGCCGTGTTGAGACTGACCAGCGCCGGCACGGCCCCGCCGGGACCGGGCGCCCCCGGCACCTCGGAGACGCCGGGACCCCCCACCGCCGGACCGGCAGGCGCCCCCACCAGGACCTGCTCCCCGTCGACGAGCACGCGCGCGAGGTTGAGGGACGCCAGGTCCACGCCCGCCCGAGCTCCACCGGCCGCCTCGATCGCGTCGACCACGCGAGCCCCGGCGTCCAGCACCTGGATGCCGGGGCGGCGTACCTTGCCCGCGACGTCGACGGTCACGCTCGCTCCCGCGCCGCCCGCCGGCCCTCCGCTCGGTGAGGCACCGGACGGCGAGACGGCGGGCGGCGAGGGCACGGGCTGCTCGGCCACCGAGACCAACGCACCGCTCGCGGCGGGCAGCGAGGGACCTGCGGTGGCCGGCTCGGGGTCGCCCCGCACCACCCACCAGGTCGTGACGGCCAAGCCCACGGCGACCAGCACTGCCACGACGGTCACCTGCATGGGTCCCAGCCAGGCGCGCCCGCGCAGTGGCTCGGGCACCGCCGCGGCCAGCACGCGACGCCGGCGCGCCGCGTGGCGACCGGGGACGGGAACCGGCGGGGGTTCCCCCGCCGGATCCTCCGGCGGGGGCGGGGCGGGAGGGTCGACCGTCGGGGGCACGACCACGAGTGGGCGGCGGGCAGGGGCGACGCGAGTGTGCCCGTCCCACCACTCGCCGCCGGCCGCGGGCGCCACGTCGCGCGCGTCCGCGGCCCCCGGCACGTGGGTGGCGGACAGCTCGGCGCTCAGCTGGGCCAGCCGTCGCGCCACCGCCTCGTCATGCTCCTGCTGGGCTCGTCGCGATCGCATGGGAGGGACGCTAGGCAGGCCGCCGGACGGCGGGCCCCGGCGACGCCGCGAGCTGTGGACGACCCGCACGGGCGACGTACCTGTGGACGACTCGCGGCGCGTGGCTCAGGAGACGTGGGCGGGGGCGCGCCGAGGCGTCGAGCCGCACCTGCTGGGCCTTTCCCTGCGCTTCTGGGCCGTTCTTCTGGCCCAGAAGCGCAGGTTTTTCAGCAGCTGCTGAAAAACCTGCTACCCCCGCGGCGCCACGCAGACGGCGATCATCCCCGGCCCGACGTGCGCCCCGAGGACGGCGCCGAGCTCGCCGCACCAGGGCTCGCGGCCGCCGAGGTTGGCGGCGAGGCGGTCGGTGAGGCGGTCGACGAGCATCCCGGCGCGGTCGGGGTTGGCGAGGTGGGCGACGCAGAGGTCGATCGGGTCCGCGCCGGCCGCCTCGACGGCGAGCTCCTCGAGCCGGGCCAGGGCCCGGGCGGTGGTGCGGACCTTCTCCAGCGAGGCGACGACGCCGTCCTCGATCTGCAGCAGCGGCTTGACCGCGAGCGCCCCACCGAAGAGCGCCGAGGCGGTGCCGATCCGGCCGCCGCGGCGCAGGTACTCGAGGGTGTCGACGTAGAAGAGCGAGCGGGAGGCGGCCGCGCGGGTGCGCGCCGCCTGGGCGGCGGCCTCGACCGAGACGCCCTGGCCGATGGCGTCGGCGGCGGCGAGGGCGGCGTAGCCGGTGGCCACGCCGACCTGGCGGCTGTCGACGCAGATCACCCGCACGGGGGCGTCCCGGGCGGCGAGCTGGGCGGACTCGAAGGTGCCGCTCATGTCGCCCGAGATGTGGACCGACACGATCTGCTTGGCGCCGGCGAGGGCCGCGCGCTCGTAGGCGTCGAGCATCGCCCGGGGCGCGGGGCGCGACGTGCTGACCGGGCGGAACTCCCGCAGCGCCTGCGCGACGCGCTCCGGCGTCGCCTCCTCGGACCCTTCGTCGTAGGAGCTCGCGCCGATGACGACCTGCAGCGGGACCACGATGATCCCGCGCTCGGCCGCCACCTCCGGGGGGAGGCTGGCGGTCGAGTCAGTGACGACGACGACCGACATGGACCGAACAGTAGCCCGGGTGGCCCCGGCTCAGACGACGATGTTGACCAGCTTGGGCGCGCGCACGACCACCTTGCGGATCTCGCGACCGTCGAGCGCACGCACGACCGCCTCGTCGGCCAGCGCCAGTGCCTCCAGGTCGGCCTCGGAGATGTCGGGCGACACCTCCAGGCGGCCCCGGACCTTGCCCTGCACCTGCACCACCGCGGTCACCGACTCCTCGACCAGCAGGGCCTCGTCGACCGTGGGCCAGCCGGCCCGCGCGACCGTCGGCTCGTGGCCGAGGCGCGCCCACATCTCCTCCGCGGTGTACGGCGCCACGAGGGACAGCAGGATCGCGACCGCCTCCGCGGCCTCGCGCACGGCCGGGTCGGCGCCGCCGGGGCCGGAGTCGATCGCCTTGCGGGTGGCGTTGACGAGCTCCATGGTGCGGGCGA
This sequence comes from Nocardioides sp. 503, assembly GCF_004522095.1. Classification (GTDB taxonomy): domain Bacteria; phylum Actinomycetota; class Actinomycetes; order Propionibacteriales; family Nocardioidaceae; genus Nocardioides. Next base: position 51,229 of record NZ_SPUI01000008.1, on the reverse strand, counting down.
CCATCACGTTGAAGCGGTGGATCTCGATCAGCGACTCGGCGTCGTGCAGCGTCCGGTGCGTCAGCCGGCGCAGGGCGGCGTCACCGGTGGCGGGGTCGGCGCCGGGCTCGCTGGCGACGTCGCCGCTCAGCCGCCAGGCGCGCTGCAGGAAGCGCAGGGAGCCGGCCGGCGACATGTCGGCCCAGTCGATGTTGTCCTCGGGCGGCCCGGCGAAGACCAGCGTCAGCCGCACGGCGTCGACGCCGAAGGCCTCCAGCTGCTCGCCCAGGCTGACACCGTTGCCCAGCGACTTGCTCATCTTGCGGCCGTTGTTGATGACCTTGCCCTGCGACAGGTAGGCCGAGAAGGGCTCGTCCCAGTCGACCATGCCCATGTCGCGCAGCGCCTTGGTGAAGAACCGGGCGTAGAGCAGGTGCAGCACGGCGTGCTCGTCGCCGCCGACGTACAGGTCGATCGGGCCCCACGCGTTGGCCAGGTCGGTGTCGAAGGCCTGGGTGTCGTCGTGCGGGGAGACGTAGCGGAAGAAGTACCAGGACGAGTCCACGAAGGTGTCCATGGTGTCGGTGTCGCGCGTCGCCGGTCCGCCACAGGTGGGGCAGGTGACGTTGACCCAGTCGGTGGCCGCGCCCAGGGGCGAGGTGCCCTTGGGCTTCAGGTCGGCGCCGCGCAGCTCGGGCAGCTCGACGGGCAGCTGGTCCTCGGGGACGGGGACCTCGCCGTCGACCGGGCAGTGGATGATCGGGATCGGCGCGCCCCAGTAGCGCTGGCGCGACAGCAGCCAGTCGCGCAGCCGGAAGTTGACCGTGCCGCGGCCCAGCCCCTTGCCCTCCAGGTAGGCGATGGTCGTCGACTTCGCGTCGGCGATGTCCATGCCGGACAGGTCGATCTCCTCGTTGGCCGAGTTGATCGCCGGGCCGTCACCGGTGAACGCCTCGCCCTCCCAGTCGGCGGGGGGCTCGACGGTGCGGATGACCGGCAGGTCGAAGACCTGCGCGAACTCCCAGTCGCGCTGGTCCTGCCCGGGCACGGCCATGATCGCGCCGGTGCCGTAGTCGGCCAGCACGTAGTCGGCGGCGTAGACCGGGATCCGGGCGCCGGTCAGCGGGTTGGTGGCGTGGACGCCCAGGTCGACGCCGGTCTTGGGCCGGTCGGTCGACAGCCGGTTGATCTCGGTCTCCTTGCGGACCTCGACCAGGTAGTCCTCCAGCGCGGGGCGCTGCGCGTCGGTGACCAGCTCAGAGGCCAGCGCCGCGTCGGCGGCCACCACCATGAACGTCGCACCGAACAGCGTGTCGGGGCGCGTCGTGTAGACCGTCAGCGGCTCGGCGCGGCCCTCGACGACGAAGTCGACGTGGGCGCCCTCGGAGCGGCCGATCCAGTTGCGCTGCGCGTTGACGACCTTGTCCGACCAGGTCGGCTGCAGGTCGTCCAGCCCGTCCAGCAGCTCCTGGGCGTACGCCGTCGTGCGGAAGTACCACTGCGTCAGCTCGCGCTTGGTGACCTCGGCGCCGCAGCGCTCGCAGGCACCGTCGACGACCTGCTCGTTGGCCAGCACGGTCTGGTCGTGGGGGCACCAGTTGACCCAGCTGTTCTTGCGGTAGGCCAGTCCCTTGGCGTGGAACTTCAGGAACAGCGACTGCGTCCAGCGGTAGTACTCCGGGTCGGAGGTGTTGAAGCGCCGCGACCAGTCGAAGCTCACGCCGTAGCGGCGGAAGGACTGCAGCTGCGTGGCGATGTTGCCGTAGGTGTAGTCGGCGGGGTGCGCGTCGTTGCGGATCGCTGCGTTCTCGGCGGGCAGGCCGAAGGAGTCCCAGCCCATCGGGTTCAGGACCTCGTAGCCCTTCTGCCACCAGTAGCGCGCGATCACGTCGTGCAGCGCCGTCACCTCGGCGTGACCCATGTGCAGGTCGCCGCTGGGGTAGGGGAACATCGTCAGCGCGTACTTCTTCTCGCGCGGCGACGCGTCGTCGGCGCGGAAGGGCTCGAGCTGCTCCCAGACCGGCTGCCACTTGCGCTCGGTCGCGGCGACGTCGTACGTCGCGGCGTCGATCTCGCCGGGGGTGTCGCTCTGCTGCTCGCTCATGATGTCTCTCTCGCCTCTGGTGGGTCCTGGCTCCGGGCACAAAAAAGCCCCTCGGTCACGAGGGGCAGCCGCGTCGGTCTCGGATCGACGCGGCTAGGTAAGGAGCAGGTCCCTGTGCATGTCACCAGGGTAGCCGAATCTCACGAGGGGGCGGGAGCCAGCATCAGCGGCATCAGGCCGTGGACCTGCGACGCGATCTGGTCGAGCGCCTGCGGCTGGCCCACGAGGTGGCCGAGCAGCGCCTGCTGGAACAGCCCGTCGAGCACGGCGTACGCCGCCGAGGGGGTCATCGCCGTGGGGCGCCCCGCCAGCTCGGCGTAGCGGCTGACGACGCGCCAGATCATCTCCTCCAGGGTCGCGTCGATCATCGTGACCGCCTCGCGCAGCGACTCCTCGAACATGCTCTGGGTGCGCAGGTCGTACCAGAGCCGGTGCATGGGAGCCTCGTCGCGCAGCGTCTCGACGAGCTTGGCGGCGAAGGCGTCCAGGAGCCCCTCGGCGGTGGTGGAGTCGGAGACGACCGCGTCGTAGCGGGTCACGCACTGCGCCTTGTAGTAGCGCACGCAGTAGACGATCAGCTCGAGCTTGTCGTGGAAGTAGTAGTGGACGACGCCGTGGCTGAACTCGGAGTTGTTGGCGATCTCGCGCAGGCTGGTCCGGGCGTAGCCCAGCTCCCCCAGGGTCGTCAGCGCCGACTCCGCGAGCTGGTTGCGCCGCGCGTCGTGCTTGTCGGCGGGCGCGCGCCGGGTCCTGCTCGACGCGGCGGCCGTGCCGCTCACCGTGCTGGTCGTGCCTGCCATCCGCCCACCTCGCTCGCCGTCCTGTCGCGCCACTCTACGGTCCCGTCGCCTTCCGGAGGCCTCGTCCTGACACCCGACCGGACTTTTCTTGACGAATGTCCAGGAAAGTCTTGACAGTCGTCAAGGGTTTCGCCGTACGTTGTGACCGCCGGCACACCGGCATCCGACCGCACCGAGGAGACCCGATGACCCACCTGGACCTGTCCGGCCGTACCGCCCTGGTGACCGGGGGTGCGCAGGGCCTCGGCGAGGGCATGGCGCAGGCCCTGGCCGCGGCCGGCGCCCGCGTCGTGATCGCCGACCTGCAGGACGACCTCGGCGAGAAGGCGGCCGACGCGCTCGAGGGCGAGGGTCACGGCTTCGTGCACCACGACGTCACCGACGACGCCAGCTGGGCCAACGTCACGACGGCCTGCGCCTCGGACTTCGGCGGGCTCGACATCGTCGTCAACAACGCCGGCATCGAGATCACCAGCCTGCTGGTCGACCTGGATCCCGACCAGGTCCGCAAGCAGCTCGAGGTCAACCTGCTGGGCACCGCGCTGGGCATCAAGCACGCCTTCCGCACGATGCGGCCCGAGGGCGCCGCCGGCAACGGCGGCTGCGTCATCAACGTCGCCTCGGTCGCCGCCACCATCGCGTTCCCCGGCATCGGCGTCTACTCCGCCACCAAGTCCGGCGTCGACCGGCTCACCCGCGTCGCCGCCATGGAGGCCGGCAAGCTGGGCTACGGCGTCCGCGTCAACTGCATCTACCCCGGCCTGGTGCCGACCGCCATGGGCGCGGGCCTGGCCAACGACGTCGCCGCGATCGGGCTCTTCGGCTCTCCCGAGGAGGCCGTGGGGGCCGTCATCGAGCTCACCCCCTCGGGTCGCCTAGGCGAGGTGTCCGACATGGCCGACGCGGTGGTCTTCCTGGCCTCCGACGCCGCCCGCTTCGTCAACGGCGTCGGCCTCCCGGTCGACGGCGGGATGGGGATGTGACCATGAGCGACACCAAGCGCGTCGTCGTCTACGGCGCCTCCGGCTACACCGGCCGCCTCATCTGTGAGTACCTCCGCGAGTACGGCGTGCCGTTCGTCGCCGCCGGCCGCTCGGCCGACACCCTCAGTGCCTCGATGGCCACCCACGTCGCCGGCATCGAGACCGCCGACTTCGAGGTCGTCGAGGTCACCCACGACCTGGAGTCGCTCACCGAGCTCTTCCAGGGCGCGTCGGTGGTGCTCAACACCGTGGGCCCGTTCAGCAAGTGGGGCCCCGAGGTGGTCGAGGCGTGCCTGGCCGCCGGCGCCCACTACACCGACACCACCGGCGAGCAGGACTGGCTGATCACCTGCGACGAGAAGTACGGCGCCGACTTCGCCGCCGCGGGCCTCCTCCTCGCGCCGGGGATCGCGCAGATGTACACGACCGGGGAGATCGCGGCCGAGGTCGCGCTCGAGACGCCCGGCCTCGACACCCTTGACATCGCCGTCTTCTGGGGCGGCAGCCCGACGATCGCCTCCACCCAGACGATCCTCTTCAACGCCGCGCTCTCCGGCGCCCACTACCTCGAGCAGGGCGCCTACGTGCCGTTCGACCCCGAGGCCGGCCACTATCAGCTGGCGATCCCCGGCCAGCACGAGCTCGCGCTGGCGCTGCCGTGGGGCGGGACATCCCACCCCGTCTGGTACCGCAACGACCCCCGCGTCGCCAACGTCAAGGCGCTCGGAGGGGTCTTCAACAAGGCGCTCATGCTCGGCGTCCCCCAGATCGTGGCCGCCGCGATCGAGGCGACCAAGGACATGGACGCCGACGACACCTACGCCGCGCTGGCCGCCACCGCGGCCCAGGTGATGAGCACGATGCCGCCGCGCGAGAACCCCCGCCTCAACAAGTCCCTCGACTCGGTGCACGCGTCGGGCCCGCTCGGCCGCGCCCACTGCGTGATCCACGGCAACCAGAACTACAAGCAGACCGGGCTGCTCCAGGCGTACGCCGCCTACCACCTGCTCCAGCAGCCGCCCAGGCGCGTCGGCTTCGCGTCGGGGTGCCAGGCGTTCGGGCACCGCGAGCTGCTGGGCGTGCTGCGCAGCTTCGGGCTGGTCTCCGCCCCGGTGCTGACCGTGGAGGGCTGACCTCCGTGCGCCTGGTCGACTACCTCGACAAGGGGGCCTCGCTCGATCCCGGGGCCCCCTGCCTGACCACCGACGGCGCGAGCCTGTCCTACGCCGAGGTGCAGCAGCTCAGCGCCCGCGTCGCCGGTGGCCTGGTCGCGCGCGGGGTGGCGCCCGGCGACACGGTCGCGATCCTCTCGGCCAACGACCCGGTCGCCTTCGCCTGCGTCTTCGGCATCAGCCGGGCCGGCGCGGTGTGGTGCCCGGTCAACCCGCGCAACGAGGCCGCCGAGAACCGCGAGCTGCTCGACCTGTTCGACTGCTCGGTGCTGGTCTTCCAGGCGACGTACGCCGGACTGGTGGCCCAGATCCGCGACGACCTGCCGAAGCTCACGACCCTGGTGTGCCTCGACGGCGCCGTGGACGGGGCGCTCACGTGGGCGGAGTTCCTGGGCGAGCCGCTCGTCGAGCCCGTGCCGCCCGTCGACGACGTGGCGATGATCGTCGGTACCGGCGGCACCACGGGTCGGCCCAAAGGGGTGCTCCTCACCGGACGCAACCTCGAGACGATGAGCGCGATCACCCTGATGAGCTACCCGTTCGAGGGCCGGCCCGTCTACCTCGCACTGGCGCCGCTGACCCATGCGGCCGGCGTCCTGTGCTTCCCCGTCATGACCCTCGGCGGCGAGATCGTGGTGATGCGCTCCCCCGACGTCGGGTCGTTCCTCGAGCACGTCCAGCGGCACCGGGTCACCCACACGTTCCTGCCGCCGACGCTCGTCTACATGGTGCTCGCCCACCCCGAGCTCGACGCGACGGACACCTCGTCCCTGCAGTGCTTCTGGTACGGCGCCGCGCCGATGTCGGCCGCGAGGCTGGAGGAGGCCATCGGGCGGCTGGGACCGGTGATGGCGCAGCTCTTCGGCCAGACCGAGGCGCCGATGATGATCGCGACCCTGTCGCCGCGCGACCACCTGCGCGCCGACGGCAGCATCGCCCACGAACGGCTGTCATCAGCGGGGCGACCCGCCCCGCTGGTGACGGTCTCCATCATGGCGCCCGACGGGGCGCTGCTCCCCCGCGGCGAGACCGGCGAGATCGTCGTCCGCAGCTCGCTGGTCATGGCCGGCTACCACCGCGACCCCGCGGCGACCGCCGAGGCCTCGGCCCACGGCTGGCACCACACCGGCGACATCGGCTACCTCGACGACGAGGGCTTCCTCTTCATCGTCGACCGCGCCAAGGACATGGTCATCACCGGCGGCTTCAACGTCTACTCCACCGAGGTCGAGCAGGCCGTCATGCAGCACCCGGCCGTCCAGGACTGCGCCGTGGTGGGGCTGCCCGACGACAAGTGGGGCGAGCGGGTGACCGTGGTCCTCCAGCTGCGGCCAGGCGGGAGACTCGGGCCGGGCGAGCTGACGGCGTTCGTCAAGGAGCGCATCGGCAGCGTCAAGGCCCCCAAGCAGGTCGAGGTCTGGGACGACCTGCCGCGCTCCAAGGTCGGCAAGGTGCTCAAGACCGACATCAAGAGGACGCTGCTGTCGGGACCGGCCTGAGAAGCCCTAGGGTCGGCGCATGACCGTGAGCGACATGTTCCGACTGGACGGCAAGGTGGCCGTGGTGACCGGCGCCTCGAGCGGGCTGGGCGTCGCCTTCGCCCAGGGCCTGGCCGAGGCCGGCGCCGACGTCGCCCTCGGCGCGCGCCGCGTGGACCGGCTCGGCGACACCGCCGGGCTCGTGCAGGCCGCCGGCCGCCGGGCGCTGCCCGTCGAGACCGACGTGGCCGACCCCGAGTCCTGCAGCAACCTCGTCGCGCTGGCCATGGAGGAGTTCGGCCGCGTCGACATCCTCGTCAACAACGCCGGCATCGGCACCGCCGCTCCGGCCACCCGCGAGGCCCCCGACGACTTCCGCCGCGTGATCGACGTCAACCTCAACGGCTGCTACTGGATGGCGCAGGCCTGCGGACGCGTCATGCAGCCCGGGTCCAGCATCATCAACATCTCCTCGGTGCTCGGCCTCACCACCGCGGGACTGCCGCAGGCGGCCTACGCCGCGTCGAAGGCCGGCCTGATCGGCCTCACCCGCGACCTCGCGCAGCAGTGGACGGGCCGCAAGGGCATCCGCGTCAACGCGATCGCGCCCGGCTTCTTCGCCTCCGAGATGACCGAGCAGTACCCGCCGGGCTACCTCGAGTCGCAGGCCCCGCGGCTCCTGGCCGGACGCAAGGGCGACCCTGCCGAGCTGGCCGCGACCGTGGTCTTCCTCGCCTCCGACGCCGCCGGGTACATCACGGGCCAGACGCTTCCTGTCGACGGCGGGATGACGATCACGTGAGGGGTTTCGAGACGGTTGCTGCGCAACCTCCTAAACCCCCGGTATCCCCCGGGGGTTGAGGAAGGCGCGCTAGCGCCTGTCTCGAAACCCCCACCACCACCGCGCCAGCGGGCACATGGTCGGGGTCGAGCAGCGACCTGTCCGGCCGACACCCTCCCGGACACCCAAGCGTCATCCGCGCTCCACCCGGGCGACGGGGCAGCGCCGCCTGCGGGCGGGACCTTTCGCGCATCCGACGAAAGGACACGCCGTGCAGCGCACCCGTACCTCCCTGATCGCGACGGGAGCCCTGACCGGGCTCCTCGCGGTCGGCGCCCTCACCTCGTCCGCGGCGAGCCCGGCTCCCGAGGCCGGCTTCGACCAGGACCGCTCCGCCGAGCTGGCCGCCGAGATCGACCCGTCCGAGCCCAAGAGCGTCATCCTGCTCATCGGCGACGGCATGGACGACTCCATGATCACCGCCGCCCGCGACTACGCCCTCGGCGCCGACGGCCGCTTCGCGCTGGACAGCCTGCCCTTCACGGGCGCGATGACCACCCACGGCCTCAAGGTCGGGCCCGGCCCGGACTACCCGGTCGCCTACGTCTCCGACTCCGCCCCGACCGCCAGCGGCTGGTCGACCGGCAAGAAGACCGTCGACGGTCGCCTCTCGCAAGGCCCCAGCACCGCAGCCACCGTGCCCGGGGAGGACTACCGGACGGTCCTGGAGCAGTTCAAGGAGGACGGCAAGCTGACCGGCGACATCACCACCTCGGAGATCACCGACGCCACGCCCGCCGCGGCCGCCGCGCACATCAACGCCCGCGCCTGCAAGGGACCCGCCGACATGGCCACGTGCCTGCCGGCCAAGAAGGCCAACGGCGGCAAGGGCTCGATCGCCGAGCAGCTGGTCGACAACGAGGTCGACGTGCTCCTGGGCGGCGGGATGAGCAGCTACACCCAGCCCACGGACGCCGGCGGCGGCCAGACCGTCCTGTCCTACGCGCAGCAGCAGCACGGCTACCGCGTGCTCGAGGACAAGACGGACCTCGCCGCGGTCACGTCGCTGGCCGGCGGCCCGGTCCTGGGTCTCTTCGCCCCCGTCAACATGACCCCGATGAACAACCCGCTCGTCGCCACTCCCCCTCCGGGCGCCGGCAGCACCACCACCGAGTGCACGCCGGCCGAGCGCGGCGACCAGCCCGACTTGTCGGCGATGACGGAGAAGGCCATCGAGCTGCTGGACAACCCGGACGGGTTCTTCCTCCAGGCCGAGAGCGCCATGATCGACAAGCAGGAGCACTCGACCGACATCTGCGGCGCGATCGGTGACCTCGTCGAGCTGGACGAGGCCGTCGAGGTGGCGCTGGACTACCAGGCCGAGCACCCCGACACCCTGATCATCGTCACGGGCGACCACGCCCACTCGACGCAGATCGTGGGCGGCAACACCGACGGCAAGCTGACGGCGACGCTCGAGACCGCCGACGGCGACCCGCTCACCGTGGCCTACTCCACCTCCGACGTCGGCTCGGACCACACCGGCGCGCAGATCCGCGTCGCCGCGTCCGGTCCGCAGGCGGCCAACGTGACCGGCGTGATCGACCAGACCGACCTGTACGCGACCATGCTCGGCCGCACGCCGAGCACGCTCCCCGGTCCGGGGGCGCCGCAGCCCCTCGCCCCGCAGGCCGCCGTCGCCGCGGTGCGCTCCATCGACCGCGACGTCGTCCGCCGGGCCGGACTGCCCGTGTCCGTGGCCGCCGCCGGCGCGTCCAAGGTCACCGTGCAGCTGCTCAGCAAGGGCCGCGTCCTGGCGACCCGCACGGTCGGCCGCACCGGTGGCGACGTCCGCCTCAAGAGCAGGCGCGCCGTCACCGGCAAGCTCGTGGTCAAGGTGACCGCGACCGGTCCGGGCGGCTCGGACGTCGCGACCCGCACGGTCCGCACCACCCGCTAGCCCCGGTCGCCGCTGACCCGCCGGACGCGCTCCGGCGGGTCAGCGGTCGTTCGTGCCGTCGGCGACGTCCCTCCACCGCCTCCGCGCATGCAGGTACGCCGCCGCGTCGGCGTAGCCGAGGCGGGCCGCCACCTCGGCGACCGGCATCGTCGCGCGGCCGGCGTGCAGGGCCCGGGCCAGCGAGGAGCGCACCTCGTCGAGCAGCTGCCGGTAGCCGACGCCCTCCTCGGCCAACCGGCGCCGCAGCTGGCGCTCGCTGAGGGCCAGCGCGGCGGCCACCTCCGGCATCGGGGCGCCCTCGGGCAGCCGCTGGGTGATGAGCACCCGGACGTCCTGGGCGAGACCGGTGCGCGCCCGGCGGGCGTCGACCACCTGCGCGCACATCGTCGCGGCCAGCGCCAGGCGCTCGGGGCTGCGCTGCGGCAGCGGCCGCTCGAGCTGGTCGACGCCGAAGGCCAGCCGGGCCGCCCCCTCCCCCCATGTCAGCTCCGCGCCCACCCCGCCCGGCACCAGCGCCTCCAGCACCACGTGCACCGCCGTGGCGTCGCGCTCCACCAGGAAGCGCCGCACGTCGGGCGGCAGCGTCGCCCCGTCCAGGCTGACCACGACCCGGTCACCGACCAGCTCGGCGCGCGGGATCGCGAAGGCGAAGCTCAGGTCGATGAAGCGCAGCGCCACCGTCATCGCGTCCAGCACGGTCCGGCTGGCCAGCAGGGCGAACCCGAACGCCCCGAAGCTCGCCGCCTCGTAGCGCTCCCCCACGTCGCGACCCACCTCGCCCAGCAGCCGGTGCAGCGTCCGCACGACCCGGAGCTCCTGGGCGGCCGTGACCTCGCCCCCGTCGAGGTCGGGGAGGCGCAGCCCGGTCCCGACGAGGGCCCGCTGCGCGCCGACACCGCGCGATCCGGCGTACTCCACGAGGAGGGCGACGCCGGCCGCCGAGCGCGGGAAGTCCCAGCCGCTGGCCGCGGGCTCGGGCAGCTGCGTCATGTCCGGAATTATCAACCACGTCCTCCGTCAGACACCGTCGGGACCGTCTGACCGCCCTACCTTCGGAGCCATGAGCCCCCGAGTCGTCGTCATCGGAGCCGGCTTCGGCGGCCTCGGCGTGGTCCGTGCGCTGCGCGAGCGCGGCCTCACCGACATCACGGTGCTGGAGCGTGCCGACGACGTGGGCGGCGTGTGGCGCGACAACACCTACCCGGGCGCCGCGTGCGACGTCCCGTCCCCGCTGTACTCCTGGTCGTGGGCCGTCAACCCCCGCTGGAGCCGCCGCTACTCCCGCCAGCCCGAGATCCTCGCCTACCTCCGCGAGACCGCAGACCGCGAGGGGCTGCTGGCCCACGTCCGCACGGGCGTGGAGGTGACGTCGCTGTCCTACGACGAGGCGGCCGCGCTGTGGCACGTCGCGACCGCCGACGGGACGACGTACGACGCCGAGGTGGTCGTCTCGGCGGTCGGACAGCTGTCCAACCCGGCCATCCCCGCGGTGCCCGGCGCCGAGACCTTCGGCGGGCCGGCCTTCCACTCCGCCCAGTGGCGCCACGATGTCGACCTGCGCGGCGCCCGGGTGGCGGTCGTCGGCACCGGCGCCAGCGCGATCCAGCTCGTGCCTGCGATCGTCGGCGACGTCGCCGCGATGACGGTGTTCCAGCGCTCGGCGCCCTACGTCGTCCCGAAGCCCGACCAGGGCTACCGGCCCGTGCACCACCGCGCCTTCGAGCGCTTCCCGTGGCTGCTGGCCGCGGAGCGGCGCTCGTGGTTCTGGCTCACCGAGCGCTTCAACGCAGCCCTCGGCGGCCGCTCGCCGATCTCCCGGCCCCTGCTGGCCACGCTGCGCGCGGCCTGGCGACTCACCCTGCGTCACCAGGTCCCCGACGCCGACCTGCGGCGCCGGCTCGTGCCGGACTACCCGCTGGGCTGCAAGCGCCTGCTCTTCTCCAACGAGTGGTACCCCGCGCTGGCGCGCGAGCACGTCGACGTCGTCACCGAGCACGTCACGGCCATCGAGCCGGACGGGGTGCGCACGTCCGACGGGCGGCTCCACGCCGCCGACGTGCTGGTCTGGGGTACCGGCTTCAAGGCGACGCAGTTCCTCGCGCCGATGCGCGTCACCGGGGTGGGCGGCGCGGACCTGCACGAGCTGTGGAGCGACGGCGCCCGCGCCCACCTGGGGCTCACCGTCCCGGGCTTCCCCAACCTCTTCTGCATCTACGGGCCCAACACCAACCTCGGCGGCAGCTCGATCATCGCGATGATGGAGGCCCAGGCCGGCTACGTCGCCCAGGTGGTCGTCCGCCTCGCCGACGACGGCCCGCACGCACTCGCCGTACGGCGTGAGGTGGCGGCGGCCTACGACCGCGAGATGCAGTCGCGACTGGCCGACAGCGCCTGGAGCGGCTGCTCGAGCTGGTACGTCGACGGCCCGCGCATCACCACGAACTGGCCGGGGCTCGTGGCCGAGTACCAGGCCCGCACCGCAGACGTCGACTGGGACGACCTCGAGGAGATCACCGCATGAGCACCGCCTATCCCCCGGAGCCGTGGGACCTCGCCGGCCTCGGCCACCTGACGACCTGGTCGGTCCCGGCAGCCGGCCTGCCGGCGCTGCCGTTCAGCGCCCGACCCGTCACCGTGCGCGGGCGGGCGCTGGTGACGACGGCGTTCGTGGCCTACTCGCAGGCCGGCCAGATGGCCTACGACGAGCTGCTCGCCGCCGTCGTGGTGCGTCACGGCCGCGGGGTCGGCCTGTCGATCACCGACATCTGGGTCGACAGCGAGACCTCGATGCTCGGCGGGCGCGGCCTGTGGGGCATCCCCAAGGACCTGGCCACCTTCGACGGCCTCCGGGCCTCCGTCGACGGGCGGCCGGTCGCCGGCGCGACGTTCGCGGCCCGCCGCCTGCCCGCCGTACCGCTGCCGCTGCCGGTGCGTGGCCGGGTCGTCCAGACCCTGCACGCGCGCACGGTCGCCAGCCCGATCCGCGCGTCCGGACGGCTGCGGCCCGCGACCGCCGAGTGGCGCCTGGACGAGGACGGCCCGCTGGCCTGGCTGCGCGCGGGTCGTCCGCTGGCCAGCGTCGTGGCCGAGGACTTCCGCCTGCGCTTCGGCTCCTGAGCCGGCCTCAGGCGGTGGCCTGCGCCGTGGCCCAGCGGTAGTCGGCCTTGCCCGAGGGCGAGCGCTGCATCTCGGTGACCCGCACGACCGCCTTGGGCACCTTGTAGCGGGCGACGTGCCGGCCCGCCTCGGCGAGCAGCTCGTCGTCCGTGGCGTCGGAGCCGTCGGCCAGCTGGACGATGGCGACGACCTCGCTGCCCCACCGCTCGGACGGGCGGCCCACCACGACCACGTCGCGCACGTCCGGGTGGGCGGCCAGCGCCCGCTCCACCTCCTCGACGAAGATCTTCTCGCCACCGGAGTTGACCGTCACCCCGTCGCGGCCGAGCAGCTCGATGCGGCCGTCCTCGAGGACGTTGGCCCGGTCGCCGGGCACCGACCAGCGCACGCCGTCGACGACCGGGAAGGTGCGCGCGGTCTTGTCGGCGTCGCCGAGGTAGCCCAGCGGGATCCGGCCCGTGCGGGCCAGCCAGCCGCCGCTCTCGCCGGGCCCGAGCAGCCGGGAGAGGTCGTCGCTCACGACGGCGGTGTCCTCCTGGGCCTCGAAGACCGCGGCGTCGGCCTCGGCGCCCTTGAACGAGTAGACGTTGAGCTGGATGCCGGTCTCGCTGGAGCCCACGGTGTCGCGGATCATCACGTGCGGCAGCGCGTCGAGAAGGCGGCTGCGCACGGTCGGCGACAGCGGCGCGCCGCCGTTGCTGACGGCCGCCACGCACGACAGGTCGTAGTCGCCGCGCTCCAGCTCCTCGACCAGCGGTCGCGCCACGGCGTCGCCGACGACGGGGATGGCCAGGCACTTCTCGCGCGAGGCCACGCTCAGCGCGTCGGCGGGGTCCATGCGGTGCACGTCGTCGGGGATCACGATCTTGCCGCCGGTGGCGAACATGTGGAACGCCGACCACTGCGCGGCGCCGTGCATGAACGGCGGCAGCATGAGCATCGTGGTGCCGCCGTTGGCGGCGACGGCGGCCTGCGCGATCTCGTCGTACGACGCGTAGGGCGTGGTCGTGCCGAACGGCAGCCCGCCCATCGCGGAGATGAACACGTCCTCGTGGCGCCAGACCACGCCCTTGGGCATCCCGGTGGTGCCGCCGGTGTACATGATGAACAGGTCGTCGCCGGACGGCTCCGGCATCCCGGCCGCCGGCGCGGGCGTCGCGACGATCGACTCGTAGTCGACGGCGCCGGGCAGCAGCGCGTTGCCGCTGTCGTCGGCCACCTGGACCAGCAGCCGCAGCCCGGGCACCTGCTCGCGCAGCGCGGCCACCTGCGGCGCGAACTCGGCGGCGTAGACGAGACCCTCGGTGCCGGCGTCGTCGAGGAGGTAGAGCAGCTCCTCCTCCACGTAGCGGTAGTTGATGTTGTACGGCGCCACGCGGGCGCGCCACGCGCCGACGAGCGTCTCGAGGTACTCGTTGCCGTTGCGCAGGTAGACGCCCAGGTGGTGCTGCCCGGACTCGTGGCCGGCGAGGCCGTCGCGCTCGGTGTGGCAGCCCAGGCCCTGCTCGACCAGGAAGTGGGCCACGCCCTGCATGCGCTCGTTGATGGCGGCGTAGGTGAAGCGCCGGTCGCGCCAGACCAGGACCTCCTGGTCGGGGACCGCGCGGGTGACGGTCTCGAAGACCGTCGAGAGGTTGAAGCCGGGCATGCATGCTCCTGCGGTGGACGGCCGGACGGGACCAGAACTAGAACAAGTTCCAGGAACTGTAGCGGCCGTCACACCGCAGGGACAGGCTTTGCGGGAAGTTGTTGACAGGTGTCAAATCAGGGGTTGCGGCGCACCCGGATCGTCGGGCTCACGTCGCGTCGACAGCCGGCCTTGCCGGGCACGACGGCGTAGAAGCGCCCCTCCGTGCCGGTGTTGCCGGTGGACCACACGTACGTCCCGCCCTGCTTGTCGGTGGTGTCCGTGACCCACAGGTGCGGCTCGCCGGCCACCATCTTGAACACCTTGACCGTGCGGTCGGCGGCGCACCGGCGGGGCTTGGGGCTCGACACCGTGCCGAACATATCGGTGCCCTCGGACTTGATGGTGACGGTGACCTTGGCCTTCGGGGCCGCGGCCTCGGCGGCGACGCCGAGCGGGAGCCCGACGGCCAACGCCGCCACTGCTCCGAGCATGACTACTCGCATGGTCTGCCTCTCTCCTGCTGTCGGACCTGCATCGGTCCCCCACCTCCCAGCAACGTAAGGACCCCTCGCGGCGGTGTCAGCGATCGAGCCTGTCCGGATCCGGCATGTCCTCCATGCCCGGACCGGTGGGGACGGCGCCGGGCGCGCCCCCTAGCCTCCCCTCGTGGATCTCTCCTTCTTCCGCGCGGACGGCGCGACGCTCGTCCCCACCGAGATGGCCCAGAGCATGTGGGACGCCAACCAGATGCACGGGGTGGCCGTCAGCGGGGCGCTGGCCCGAGCGCTCGAGGCGGGTGTGGCCGACCTCGGCCGCGCCGACCTCCGCCCCGCGCGGCTGACCGTCGACCTGTTCCGCCCCGCGACGATGGACCCGTGCGAGACGAGCACCACGGTGGTGCGCGAGGGCCGCCGCATCTGCCTGGTCGACGCCGTCCTCACCCAGGGCGGAGCTCCCGTCGCGCGCGCGAGCGCCGTCTTCCTCGCCCCGTCCGCCGACCCGGACGGCGAGGTGTGGAGCCCCGAGGACCGGCCCGTGCCGCCACCCGAGGACGTGGCGCCGCCGACCGACGTACCGCACGTGCCGTTCTTCCACAGCGAGGCGGCCGGCTGGTCCCAGCAGTTCGGCGACCACCAGAACGGCTCGCGCAAGCGGTCGTGGAACTCCGCGATCCCGATCGTCGCCGGCGAGGCGGTCACGCCGTTCCAGGCCGCGGCCGCCGTGGCCGACGGTGCCAGCCTGGTCACCAACTGGGGCAGCGGCGGCGTCCAGCACATCAACACCGACATCACCCTCACCCTGGCCCGCCGCCCCGACGGCGTCGAGATCGGCCTCGCCGCCGTCGACCGGGTCGAGAGCGACGGCATCGCGGTCGGCACCGTGGCCGTCTTCGACCGCCTCGGCCCCCTCGGCACCGCCGTCGTCACCGCCCTCGCCAACGCGCGCCGCACCGTCGACATGGGCGGGATCGAGTACCAGGACGACGGGAGTCGGCGTTCGCGCTGACGCGGTGACGTTTCCCCAAGGTATGCAGGGAAGCTGTCACTTCCCTCGGTGTGCAACGCGAGGGAAGTGACGCTCCAGGGACATACCTTGGGGAAACTGCCGCCGCGCCAAGCGCCCACCCGACGACCGGAACGAAGCCGCACCATCAGCCCCGCAGGCACCACCGCCCTGCCGAAACTCATGCTTCCGTCATGAAGCTTCATACGGGAAGCATGAGTTTCACCGGGTACCCGGTGAAACTCACGCAGCGCGCGAAGCGCTACTCCGCGGCGAGGACCGAGTCCAGGAGCCCGGGGAACGCGCGGTCGAGCTCGTCGCGGCGCAGGTGGAGGACGCGGCCGCGGCCCTGGGGCTCGTTGCGTACGACGCCGGCCTCGCGCAGCACCTTGAAGAGGTGGGACTTGGTCGACTTGGGCAGCGCGGGGTTGAACGTGCCGCACTCGGCCATGCTCAGCGGCCCGCCGGCCAGCTCGCGCACGATCTCGAGCCGCGCCGGGTCGCTGAGCGCGAACAGGACGTCGGTCAGGCGCACCTCGGACATCTCCGGGTGCGGGAGGGACGTGACGGAGGCCATGGTTCGATAATACTTGAACAATCCTGAGACTTCCGTAAAGTGAGCAGAGTTCCAATAATTTCGAACTCACACCTGTCGAAGGACCACCATGACCGTCACCGCCGCCCCCGCAGCGCAGCGCAGCAGGACCAGCAGCCCCGGATTCGCGCTGGTCGTCGCGGCCGTCGTGGCCATGATGGCCGGCGCCAGCGCGCCGTCGCCGTTCTACCCCGTGCTCCAGCAGCAGCTCGGCTTCTCGGCCGCGGCCATGACCGGCATCTTCGCCGTGTACGCCGTCGCGCTGCTCGTGACGCTGCTCCTCACGGGCTCCATCTCCGACCACCTCGGCCGCCGGCCGGTCGTCTCGGCCGGGTTCGTGGTGCTCGCGGTCAGCATGGTCGCCTTCTGGCACGCCGACTCCGTCGGCGTCCTGGTGGCGGCACGCATCGCGCAGGGGGCCGCCACCGGCCTCCTGGTGTCCTCCCTGTCGGCCACGGTGGTCGACCTCGAGCCGGCGCACCGCCCCGGCTCGGCCGCGACGCTCAACAGCATCAGCCCGCTGGTGGGGCTCGCGGCGGGCGCGCTGGTGGCCGGGGCGATCCTCGACTGGACCTCCTCGGCGCTCACCGACGTGTTCAGCACCCTCACCGTGGTCTACCTCGTCGTCGCCGCGGCCGTGTGGCTGCTGCCCGAGACCTCGCCCCGCCACGACGGCGTGCTCCGCTCGCTCGTCCCGCGCGTCGGCGTGCCCCAGGCCGCGCGGGCGCCGTTCCTGCGCAGCGCGCCGGCGCTCTTCGCCGGCTGGGCCAGTGGCGGGCTCTACCTCTCGCTGGGCGCCCCGCTGGTCGCGACCGAGCTCGGCGGCGACCGCCACGTCGAGCAGGGGCTCGTCGTGACGACCCTGGCCGGGGTCGGCGCGCTCGCCTGCTTCGTCGGGCGCCACCAGACGTCGCGGCGCCTCACGATCACCGGCACGACCTCGCTCGCGGTGGGCACGGCCCTGACCCTGCTCGCGCTGGCGCTCGGCTCGTTCTGGGGGTTCATCGCCGCCGCCGTGGTCGCGGGGACCGGCTTCGGGCTGACGTTCATGGGCATCATGCGCTCCATCACCCCCGCCGCGGCCCCGCACGAGCGGGGCGAGCTCTTCGCCTCCGTGTTCGTGGTCTGCTACCTCGCGTTCGGCGTGCCCGCGGTCGCCGCCGGCATCGCCTCGCCCCACCTCGGCCTGGCCGAGACGACCTACGTCTACGGCGCGTGTGTCATCGTGCTCGCGAGCGTCACGGCCCTGATGCGCCGCTTCGGCGCCACCGACTAGGCACGACCTACCCAGCACCACCCCACGCGCGGTGCGGCTGCGCAAACGACGACGGCAGGCCCCTCGGGGCCTGCCGTTCGTCGTGATCTCGGAGGAGATCGTCCGGTGGAGCTGAGGGGACTCGAACCCCTGACCCTCTGCATGCCATGCAGATGCGCTACCAGCTGCGCCACAGCCCCGAACCGCTGCCCCGTGCTTCAGGCAACTCGCGGAATACTAGCCAACCCCGCACCCGAGAGGAAAATCGGGGGTCACCCCGTGCGGTTGTAGGCGCCCAGGCGCAGGCCGCCGTCGTGGGGGTGCTCCTCCAGGACCACCCAGCCGCAGTTGGCCAGCCCGCGCAGCGTGTGGAACTGCTCGTCGGGCCAGCCGAGCATCGCACCGGTCGCGACCCGGATCGCCGCGCCGTGGGACACGGCGACGCCGGTCTCGCCCGGACCGAGCGCGGCGAGCAGCTCGTGCAGGACCGCGCTCATCCGGCGGCGTACGACGTCGGTCGGCTCGGCGCCGGGCGCGGCGTCGTAGCGGCCGCTGCGGAACTCCGTGAAGCCCTCGGGGTCCAGGGCGGCGTACTCCTCGTGCGTGAGGCCCTGGCGCTCCCCCAGGTGGAACTCCCGCAGGCGCTCGTCGTACGTCGCCGTCAGGCCGGTCGCGTCCGCGACGGCGTCCGCGGTGACGCGGGCGCGCAGCAGGTCCGAGGACCACAGCAGGCGGGGGCCGAGCTTCGCGACCACCGCGGCGGCCGCCGTGGCCTGCGCGCGACCCACGTCGTCGAGCTCGACGTCGGTCTGGCCCTGGACGCGCAGGGCGTGGTTCCAGGCGGTGCGGCCGTGGCGGAGCAGGACGAGGGTGCGGGAGGCGCTCTCAGGCACCGGCGGGCGGGGCGGGAGGGCCCAGGACGTCGGCAGGCAGCTCGATGGCCGGGCAGTCGCGCCAGAGCCGCTCGAGGGCGTAGAACTGGCGCTCCTCCTCGTGCTGCACGTGGACCACGATCTCGCCGTAGTCGAGCAGCACCCAGCGTCCCTCGCGGTGGCCCTCGCGGCGGATCGGCTTGGCGCCGGCCTCGCGCAGCTTGTCCTCCACCTCGTCGACGATCGACTTGACCTGGCGGTCGTTGGAGCCCGAGGCGATCACGAACGCGTCGGTGATGGCGAGCTGTTCGCTGACGTCGAAGGCGACGATCTGCGTGGCGAGCTTGTCGGAGGCCGCGCGGGCGGCGGCGACGACGAGCTCCACGGCGTGGTCGGTGGCAGTCATGAGTTGTCCGATGCTGTTGCGGGGGTTGCTGGGGGGTAGAGGCGGTGCTTCTGGATGTACTGCACCACACCGTCGGGCACGAGGTACCAGACGGGCTGCCCGCGGCGCTGGCGCTCACGGCAGTCGGTGGAGGAGATGGCCAGCGCCGGGATCTCCACCATGGTGACCCGGGCCGAGGGGATCGAGCCCAGCACGTCGGGGTCCATGTCGTAGCCGGGCCGGGTGCAGCCGACGAAGTGGGCCAGCGAGAAGAGCTCGTCGGCGTCACGCCAGCCGAAGATGTCGGTGAGCGCGTCGGCGCCGGTGATGAAGTAGAGGTCGGCGTCCGGCATCGCCGCGCTGAGGTCGCGCAGCGTGTCGATCGTGTACGTCGGTCCCTCGCGGTCGACGTCGACGCGCGAGACCGTGAACCCCGGGTTGGCGGCGGTCGCGATGACCGTCATCAGGTAGCGGTGCTCGGGGGTGGACACCTGGCGGTCGGACTTCTGCCA
Source organism: Nocardioides sp. 503 (assembly GCF_004522095.1). Lineage (GTDB taxonomy): Bacteria > Actinomycetota > Actinomycetes > Propionibacteriales > Nocardioidaceae > Nocardioides. The sequence goes on along the minus strand of NZ_SPUI01000008.1, from coordinate 32,103 downwards.
CGGTCGGCCGGTCGGGACGAACACCACCTCGTCGAGGCCGAACCACGCCTGCACCTCGGCGGCGGCCACGAGGTGGCCGTGGTGGATGGGGTCGAACGTGCCACCCATGACGCCGACCCGGCGTCGTACGGCGTCCGTCATGGCCGGCACTCGTCGTGGGCCATGCTCAGCTGTGCTCGCGTCCTCCGCCGAAGCCGACCAGGGCACCGAGCATCCCCAGGAGGATGGCGATCGCGATCAGGCCCACCCACCACGGGTTGATGACCTGCTCGTGGTGCTCCTCGGCGGCCCGGCTCAGGGACAGCGTGATCTCGCTCAACGACATGGGGGCAGCCTATCGGGACGCTCACCCGAGCAGCGACTCGACTCCGGCGAGGACGACCCAGAAGCGCAGGCTGCGCCCCACGAAGATGGTGGGCAGGAAGACGTACATCCGCATCTTCAGCGCCCCGGCCACCGCAGCCATGACCAGCAGAGGCGGCACCCCCGCGAACGACGAGACCAGCATGATCGTGCCGCCGAACCACGGCCGCCCGTCGATGCGCTGCTGCCACCGCTGGTAGCTCGCGCTCACCTTGGGTCCCGAGAGCCGCTTCTGCACCCACTCGGTGTCGAAGCTGCGGCGGGTCAGCTCGTACCAGACGATCTTGCCGACGGTCTGGCCCCCGCCCGCGACGGCGGCGAGCGCCAGCGCGTGCCCGTCGCCGACCGTGGCCGCCGTCCCGCCGAGGATGACCTCCATGTTGATCAGCGGGAACAGCGCGGAGGCGATGCTGACGCCGAAGGTCCAGAGGTAGAGGCTCATGCCGGGAGGCGCTCCGGCACCGGCAGCCCCAGCTGGAAGAGCCACCGGAGGGAGACGCACTTGAGCACGACCAGCGCCAGGGCGATGCTCAGCCCGACCGCGAACGCGACGTCGACGTTCCAGTCGCGCAGCACGAGGAGCAGGACGGCGAAGAGCGAGGAGTTGACCGCCTTGGCCGGCTTCGACCAGTTCCACACGTAGATGCGGCGATCGACGACGTAGAAGTAGTTGGGGCTGCGGATGGGCCAGGCGAGGAAGGCCAGCGACAGGAACATGTCGATGACCATGAAGTTGAAGAGGTAGACCGCCACCGGCAGCGCCAGGTCCGGCTCGATCCAGACCAGGCCGATGTAGAAGCCCGCGCAGTTGATGCGGTCGCACATGATGTCGATGACCCCGCCGATGCGGGTCTCGCAGTCGCGCAGCCGGGCGTAGCCGCCGTCGGCCATGTCCCCGACCCAGTAGACGGCCAGGCCGATGACGAGCATCGTGAGGTCCTCGTCCCTCGCGGCGGCGAGGCAGAGACCCAGGGAGACGAGGGTCCGGACGAAGGTGATGACCGTGGCGCCCGTGAACAACCTCTCGGCTGCCGGATCGGCGTACACGGACGCGTCGGTCGCGGGCATGCGGGAAACGCTATCGCGCCGAGGGTCCGAGTCAGCGCACGTGGCCGTCCCCGGTGACGACGTACTTGGTCGAGGTCATCTCCGGCAGGCCCATCGGACCGCGCGCGTGGAGCTTCTGCGTGCTGATCCCGATCTCCGCGCCGAAGCCGAGCTCGCCGCCGTCGGTGAACCTCGTCGAGGCGTTGACCAGCACGGCGGCGGAGTCGACCGCGGCGACGAAGCGGCGGGCCGCGGTCTGGTCCTCGGTCACGATCGCGTCGCTGTGCTGGCTGGAGAAGCGCCGGATGTGGGCGAGCGCCGCGTCGAGGTCGGGTACGACGGCGGCGGAGATGTCCAGCGAGAGGTACTCCTGCCCGTGGTCCTCGTCGGTCGCCGCCAGGACGCCGTCCAGCGCCTGGAAGGACGGGTCGCCGTGCACGGTCACCCCGGCCTCCTGCAGGGCGGCCGTGACCCGCGGCAGGAACTCCTCGGCCACGTCGGCGTGCACCAGCAGCGACTCGGCCGCGTTGCACACGCTGGTGCGATGGGTCTTGGCGTTGAGCACGATCGCCAGCGCCTTGTCCAGGTCGGCGGCGCGGTCGACGTAGACGTGGCAGTTGCCGACGCCGGTCTCGATGACGGGCACGGTCGACTCCTCGACGACCGAGCGGATGAGACCCGCGCCGCCGCGTGGGATCAGCACGTCGACGTACCCACGGGCGCGCATGAGCGCCTTGACGCTGTCGCGCGTGTCGCCCGGGACCAGCTGGACGGCGTCCGCGTCCAGGCCGGCCGCCTCGGCTGCGTCGCGCAGCACCGCCACGATGGCGGCGTTGCTCGAGCGGGCGCTCGAGCTGCCGCGCAGCAGGACGGCGTTGCCGGACTTGAGGCAGATGCCGGCCGCGTCGGCCGTGACGTTGGGGCGCGCCTCGTAGATCATCCCGACCACGCCGAACGGCACCCGCACCTGCCGCAGCTCCAGGCCGTTGGCCAGGGTGCTCCCCCGCACCACCTCGCCCACCGGGTCCGGCAGCCCGGCGACGTCGCGCAGGCCCTGCGCCATGCCGTCGAGCCGCTCCGGCGTGAGCCGCAGCCGGTCGACGATGTTGGCCGGCGTCCCGTCGGCCTCCGCGCGCTCGACGTCCTCGGCGTTGGCCGCGAGGATCTCCTCGCCCCGCGCCAGGAGGGCGTCGGCCATGGCGTGCAGGGCGCGGTCCTTGTCGGCCCGCGTCGCCTGGGCCAACGCGTAGCTGGCCTCCCGTGCGCGCGCGGCGACGGCCAGGACGTCCTGCTCGGTGCTCATGGCCCCAGGGTAGTGATCCCGCGCTCCCCGGTGGTCGAGGTGCGAGTGAGGCGAGACTCGACACCGCCCGGCTCAACCACGGACAGCCGAAATGACCGCTGACCCGCCAGCAGGTGACGGGTCAGCGGGTGGAGCGGCGGTGCGAGCGGTCAGCTCTTGCGCTCGTTGATCTTCTCGGTCGCGGCGGGCAGGACCGAGTGCAGGTCACCCACGACGCCGAAGTCGACCAGCTCGAAGATCGGGGCCTCGTCGTCCTTGTTGACGGCCACGATGGTCTTCGAGGTCTGCATGCCGGCGCGGTGCTGGATGGCGCCGGAGATGCCGTTGGCGACGTAGAGCTGCGGGGAGACGGTCTTGCCGGTCTGGCCCACCTGGAAGGTGTGCGGCATCCAGCCCGAGTCGACCGCGGCGCGCGAGGCACCCACCGCCGCGCCGAGCGCGTCGGCGAGACCCTCGATCGGCTCGAAGTTGCCACCGGTGCCACGGCCACCGGAGACCACGATCGCGGCCTCGGTGAGCTCGGGGCGACCCGAGGCCTTGCGCGGCTGCTGGGCCACGATCTGGGCGGTCTTCGCACCGTCGGAGATGGTCGCGGCGAACTCCTCGACCACCCCGGCGCCGGCCTCCTCGACCGGGGCGGTCGAGTTGGGCTTGACCGTGATGATCGGGGTGCCCTTGGTGACCTTCGCCTTGACCGTGTAGTTGCCGGCGAAGACGGACTGCGTCGTGACCGGCCCCTCCTCGACGTCGACGGCGTCGGTGATCAGGCCGGACTCGATCTTGATGGCCAAGCGGGCGGCGACCTCCTTGCCCTCGTAGCCGGAGACGAAGAGCACCGCGGCCGGCGACGCCTTCTCCACCAGCTGCTGGAGCGCCTCGGCCTTGGGGGCCACGAGGTAGCCCTTGATCTCGGCGTCGTCGACGACGTAGATCTTCTCGGCGCCGAACGCCTTGAGCTTCTCCGCGACCTCGCCGGCCTTGTCGGAGCCGCCGAAGAACACGGCGGCGGGCTCGCCGAGGCGCTTGGCCAGGGCCAGCAGCTCGAGCGTGGGCTTGCGGATCGCGCCGTCGACGTGGTCGACGACAACCAGGACCTCAGACATGTTGGCTCCCCGTCCTCAGATGAACTTCTTGGAGGCGAGGAAGTCGGTCAGCGCACCGGCGCCGGACCCGTCCTCGTCCTTGACGATCTCGCCGGCCGTGCGCGGCGGGCGCTCCGTGGTGTCCTCCACCTCGGACCAGGCGACCGACAGGCCGACCTCGCCGGCGTCGACGCCCAGGTCGCTCAGCGACCAGGTGTCGAGCGGCTTCTTCTTGGCGGCCATGATCCCCTTGAACGACGGGTAGCGGGCCTCGCCGGTCTGGTCGGTGACCGAGAGGACCAGCGGCATGGTGCCGCCGATGACCTCGGTGGCCGTGTCGCCGTCGCGCTTGATGCGGACCTGGTCGCCCTGGGTCTCGATCACCGAGGCGAACGTGACCTGGGGCAGGCCCAGCCGCTCGGCGAGCATCGCCGGGACGACGCTGCCCGACGCGTCGGTGCTGGCCATCCCGCAGACCACGAGGTCGGCCTGGCCCTTGTCCTGGTTGATCTTCTCGATCGCCTTGGCCAGGACCAGCGACGTGGCGATGTAGTCGGAGCCGGCGATCGCGTCGTCGGTGATGTGCACCCCCTCGTCGGCGCCCATCTGGAGGGCCTTGCGCACGGCGTCGACGGCCTTCGCGGGACCGACGGTGAGCGCGATCACCTTGGTCTCCTCCGGGCTGCCGGACTTCTCCTTGATCTGGAGGGCCTGCTCGACGGCGTACTCGTCGAGCTCCGAGAGGAGCCCGTCGACGCCGACGCGGTCCACGGTGTTGTCCGACTCGAACCGGCGGTCACCGGTCGCGTCGGGGACGTGCTTCACACAGACGACAATGTTCATGGTGGTGTGGCCGGGACGGCCCCTCCTGATGCACTCGTGAGGTCAAGGTGTGGCCTGACTGCCAGGACTGCTGGCTTGGGCAGGCTACCGCCGAGTCACAAGCGGGCGGAACAGCGGTCCGCGGTCGACTACGTCACACGGTGCGATGGGTCACCCACCGCTGCGGACGTGGGTCAGGGACGCACCAGACGGTCGACCACGCGCCCGACGACGAGGTAGACGACGGCGCCGATGCCGTAGTTGAACAGCGCGGTGGTGGTCTCGCCGTTCTCCCCGGTGAAGCGCTTGATCGGGTTGTCGAGGTCGAAGACGCCCAGGTCGACGGCGTCGGCGAGGTCCAGGACGAGCTCGACCAGCGGGTTGCTCCGCTCCGCGTCGAGCGCGATCAGCAGCGCGGCGGCGGCGAGCACCGAGGCCGCGAGCACGAACAGCGCCCACAGCAGCCGCGCCGCCGTGACCCGCATCCTGGCGCCGCTCGTCCTGCCCTCAGCCATGTCGCTACCGCCCCTTGAACTCAGCCTTGCCCGGTCCGTTGGTGACGAAGGATTGCATACCGGTCGTGCGGTCCTCGGTGGCGAACAGCCCTGTGAACTGGATGCGCTCGATCTCCAGGCCGGTGGCCAGATCGACCTCGAGGCCCCGGTCGATGCTCTCCTTGGCGGCGCGCAGGGCCAGCGCGGCGGCCCCGGAGAACTGCCCGGCCCAGGCGACCGCCTCGTCGTAGACGGAGACCGCGGGGACCAGCCGGTCCACCAGCCCGATGGCGAGCGCCTCGTCGGCCTTGACGAACCGGCCGGTGAAGATCAGGTCCTTGGCGCGGCTCGGGCCGACCAGCCGGCTGAGGCGCTGGGTGCCGCCGGCGCCGGGGATGATGCCGAGCAGCACCTCCGGCTGGCCCAGGGTGGCGTCGTCGGCCGCGATCCGGAAGTCCGCGGCCAGCGCGAGCTCGCAGCCGCCGCCGAGGGCGTAGCCGTTGATGGCTGCCACGACCGGCTTCGGGATCGCCGCGACGGCGTTGACGGCCGACTGGATCGAGCCCGAGATCCGCATCATGTCAGCCGAGGAGAGCTCGGCCATCTCCTTGACGTCGTTGCCGGCCGCGAAGACCCGCTCCCCGCCGTGGACGACGACGGCCCTGACGTCGTCGCGGTCGGTCGCCTCCTGGGCGGCGGCGCGCAGCTCGGTCTGGACCTGGATGCTGATGGCGTTCATCTTCGGCCGGTCCAGCCGGATCGTGCCCACACCGTCGGCGACCTCGAGCGTCACGAACTCAGACATCTGGCAACTCCCATCTGACGACTCCTTGTGTCGGTGGTCCTCGCTCCGTCGAAGGAGCGTGACCCGAGCCTGCCATCCGGAGCCGGGTTCCGGGGACCCGGGACCGAGCCATGGGCCACAATGGATCGAGTGACTCCTGGCCTGTGGCGCAACCTCGGTGACCGTGCGCCCGTCTGGCCGGGGCGCCACTACCCGCTCGGGGCGACCTGGTCCCCCGAGTCCACCAACTTCGCCGTGCACGCGCCCCGCGCCGAGGCCGTCTGGGTCTGCGTCTTCGACGACGAGGGCGGCGAGCGCCGCCACCAGCTCACCGAGCAGTCCCTCGGCATCTGGCACGGGGCGGTCCCCGGGATCGGCGTCGGCACCCTCTACGGCTACCGGGTCGACGGCCCGTGGGAGCCCGCGGCCGGGCTCCGGTTCAACGTCGAGAAGCTGCTGCTCGACCCATTCGCCCGGGCGGTGAGCGGCGGGCTGACCCTGGACCCGGCGATCTACGGCTTCACCCTGGACGCCGACGGGGTCCAGCAGCGCAGCGCCGCCGACTCCGCGCCGTACGTGCCGCGCAGTGTGGTGGTCGTCGACGACTTCGACTGGGGCGACGACGCCGCGCCGCGGCACCGGTGGCGGGAGACGGTCATCTACGAGGCGCACGTCGTCGGCATGACGCGCCTGCACGACCGGGTGCCGCGCGAGCTGCGCGGGACCTACGCCGGCCTCGGCTCCCCCGCGGTCGTCGACTACCTGCGCGACCTCGGCGTCACCGCGATCGAGCTGCTGCCGGTCCACCAGCACGTGCCCGAGCCCGCGCTGCTCCAGCGGGGGCTCACCAACTACTGGGGCTACAACTCCCTCGGCTACTTCGCCCCCCACGGCGCCTACGCCGCGGCCGGCGACCGGGGCCAGCAGGTCACGGAGTTCAAGGAGATGGTGCGCTCCTTCCACGCCGCCGGCCTCGAGGTCATCCTCGACGTCGTCTACAACCACACCGCCGAGGCCGGCCCGGACGGTCCGACGCTGTCCTTCCGGGGCTTCGACGACGCCGTCTACACCCGTGTCGGCCCGCGGCCGGGTGCTCCGACGGACGACTCCTACTGGGACGTGACCGGGTGCGGCAACACCGTGGACGCGGCCTACCCGTTCGCCCTGCGGATGATCCTCGACTCGCTGCGCTACTGGGTCACCGAGATGCACGTCGACGGCTTCCGCTTCGACCTGCTCTCCGCGCTGACCCGGGTCGACCACGAGGTCGACATGGGCTGCCACCTGCTCACCGCCATCGGCCAGGACCCCGTGCTGCGGCACGTGAAGCTGATCGCCGAGCCGTGGGACGCCTCGATGGACGGCTACGCGGTCGGCAAGTGCCCGCCGCCGTGGGTGGAGTGGAACGACCAGTACCGCGACGAGATCCGTGACTTCTGGCGCGGCCGGTCCTCCGGGATCCGCACCGTGGCGACGCGCCTGGCCGGCTCCTCGGACCTGTACGCCGACGACGGACGGTCGGCGTACGCGTCGGTGAACTTCGTGACCGCCCACGACGGCTTCACGGTCCGTGACCTGGTGACCTACGAGCGCAAGCGCAACGAGGCCAACGGCGAGTCCAACCGTGACGGCACCGACAACAACCGGTCGTGGAACCACGGCGTCGAGGGCGAGACCGACGACGAGGAGGTCCGCGCGCTGCGCCGGCGCCAGGCGGCCAACCTGATGGCCACGCTGTGCCTGTCCACGGGCGTCCCGATGATCACCGCCGGCGACGAGCGGGGCCGGACGCAGGGCGGCAACAACAACGCCTACTGCCACGACGACGAGACCTCCTGGATCGACTGGCGCCCCGACGACGCGTGGCTGGACGTCTACGAGGTCACCAAGACCGCCCTGCGCCTCCGACGCGACCACCCGGCGCTGCGGCAACGGCACTGGCTGGCGGGGCGGCCGGCCATCCACGGGGGCCCCAAGGACCTCGCCTGGCTGCACCCGTCCGGTCGCGAGATGACGTCCGAGGACTGGCACGACCCCGGCATGACCGCGGTCGGCATGTTCGTCTCCGGCGCCCCGCTCCGCTCCCCCGGCCCCCGTGGCGAGCAGCAGGTGGACGACTCGTTCATGCTGTGGTTCAACTCCGGCGCCGAGCCCGTCGCCCTGACCTTCCCCGAGAACGACTGGGTGCAGCGCGGCGAGGTCGCCCTCACCACCGACCCCGACCTCGAGCAGGGCACCCCCGTCAAGGCCGGCGACGCCCTCACGCTGGGCGCCCGCTCGGTGCTGGTCCTCCGCGGCACGTAAGCGCGGCCCCGGTGGTTGAGGTGGGACGAAGCCCCGTCTCAACGACCGCTGTTGGTCGAGCAGCGAGGAGCGCCAGCGACGAGCGCCCGTCGAGACCCCCGCACCTCTGGCTGCTTCCTCGGGGACTCTGGGGCGCCGCGCGAAGCGCGGCACCCCCTGTGGGGGCTGGCGTGGCTGGTGGTGTGTCTACCTGCCCTCAGCGTCGGCAGTTGGTCACCACATCGGGCCGGGCGAGCGTGCGGGTGTGTCGAGACGGGACTCCGTCATTCCCCAACCACTGATGGTGCGGTGTCGAGAAGGGGCTCGTCCCGTCCCTGCAACCGGACCAGCGGCTAGGCCATGGTGACGACGCCGAGCTCGGCGTCGGAGGCCAGGAGGGCGTTGCGCGGGATCACGCGGACGGTGTAGCCGAAGGAGCCGCTGTGGTCGAGGGTGACGGCGCCGTCGAAGCGGTAGCGGCCGCCGTCGTAGGTCTCCGCGACGGCCAGGGGCTCGATGACGGTGTCGGTGAGCCGATCGTCGGCGTCGGTCCGGCCGTGGACCAGCTGGACCGCGACGTCGTCCGGGGAGAGCTCGCCGAGGGAGACGAAGGCGCGCACGTCCAGGTGGGCGCCGACCTCGGGGGCGTCGCCGACGCCGCTGCTCTCGACGTACTCCACGCGCACGTCGGCCCAGCCGGCCTTGACCCGCTGCTTCCAGGCCGCGAGGTCGCGGGCGCCCTCGTAGTCGGAGTTGAGCAGGCGCGCGTTGGTGGCGGCCGGGGTGTAGAGCTGCTTGGTGTAGTCGCGGACCATGCGGGTCGCGAGCACCTTGGACCCGAGCGACTTCAGCGTGTGGCGCAGCATCTCGACCCACCGGGTCGGGACGCCGTCGGCGTCGACGTCGTAGAAGCGGGGGGCGACCTCGTTCTCGAGCAGCTCGTAGAGCGCCGTGGCCTCGAGGTCGTCGCGGCGGTCGGGGTCGTCCAGGCCGTCGGCCGAGGGGATCGCCCAGCCGTTCTCGCCGTCGTACCACTCGTCCCACCACCCGTCGAGGATCGACAGGTTGAGGCCGCCGTTGAGCGCGGCCTTCATGCCGGAGGTGCCGCAGGCCTCGTAGGGGCGCAGCGGGTTGTTGAGCCACACGTCGCAGCCGGGGTAGAGCGGCTGCGCCATGGCGATGTCGTAGTTGGGCAGGAAGACGATCCGGTGGCGCACCTCCGGGTCGTCGGCGAAGCGCACCATCTCCTGGATGAGCTTCTTGCCGCCGTCGTCGGCGGGGTGCGACTTGCCGGCGATGACCAGCTGGATCGGCCGCTCGGGGTCGAGCAGCAGCCGCTTGAGGCGGGCCGGGTCGCGCAGCATCAGCGTGAGCCGCTTGTACGACGGCACGCGGCGCGCGAAGCCGATCGTCAGGACGTCGGGGTCCAGCGCGCTGTCGATCCACGCCAGCTCGGCCTTGGCCGAGCCGCGCTTCTCCCACGAGCGGCGCAGCCGCTTGCGGGCGTCGACGACGAGCCGCTCGCGCAGCCGGCGCTTGGTCGACCACACCTCCGCGGAGGGCACCTTGTCGACGGCGCTCCAGAACGCGTCGGTGTCGTCGGACTCGGAGTCGGCGCCCTGCGACTCGGCGAGCCCGATGACCTCGCGCGCCACCCAGGTCGGGGCGTGCACGCCGTTGGTGATCGAGCCGATCGGCACCTCGGCCTCGTCGAAGGCGGGCCAGAGGCCGTTGAACATGCCGCGGCTGACCTCGCCGTGCAGGATCGAGACGCCGTTGGCGCGCTGCGCGAGCCGGAAGCCCATGACGGCCATGTTGAACACCGACGCGTCGCCGCCGTCGTAGTCCTCGGTCCCGAGGGCCAGCACCTTCTCGATCGGGACGCCGGGCGTCGCGCCGCTCTCGCCGAAGTACTGCTCCACCAGCGTGCGCGGGAAGCGGTCGATGCCGGCGGGCACCGGCGTGTGGGTGGTGAACACGGTGGAGGCGCGGCTCACCTCGAGCGCGGTGGCGAAGTCCAGGCGGGGGCCGGACTCGGCGACGGTGAGCTCGCGGATCCGCTCGATGCCGAGGAAGCCGGCGTGGCCCTCGTTGGTGTGGAACACCTCGGGGACGGGGTGGCCGGTGATGCGGGAGAAGGCGCGCAGCGCCCGCACGCCACCGACGCCGAGGAGCATCTCCTGGCGCAGCCGGTGCTCGCTGTTGCCGCCGTAGAGACGGTCGGTGACGTCGACGTAGTGCTCGGGGTTGCCCTCGACGTCGGTGTCGAGCATCAGCAGCGGCACGCGGCCGACGCTCGCGACCCAGATGCGGGCGACGAGGTCGGGCCCGCCGGGCATGGCGATCGAGATGGTGGCGCGGCTCCCGTCGGCCTCGCGCAGCAGCGAGATCGGCAGGCCGTCGGGGTCGAGGAGCGGGTAGGTCTCCTGCTGCCAGCCCTCGCGCGAGAGCGACTGCTCGAAGTAGCCGTGGCGGTAGAGCAGGCCGACGCCCACGATGGGTACGCCGAGGTCGCTCGCGGCCTTGAGGTGGTCACCGGCGAGGATGCCGAGGCCGCCGGAGTACTGGGGCAGCACCGCGGTGATGCCGAACTCCGGCGAGAAGTAGCCGATGGCGGCGGGGCCGCGCTCGCCGTCGCCGGCCCGGGCCGCGACCCGCTGGTACCAGCGCTCGCCGGTGAGGTAGGACTCCAGGTCGCTCGCCGCGACCGCGAGGCGCTCGCGGAAGCCCTCGTCGGCCGCCAGCTCCTCCAGCCGGGTGCGGCCCACGGCGCCGAGCAGCCCGACCGGGTCGTGGCCCGTGGACTCCCACAGCGCGGGGTCCACCTCCTCGAAGACGTCCTGGGTCTCGGGGTGCCACGACCACCTCAGGTTGAGGGCGAGCACCCCCAGCGCCTCGAGGGCGGGAGGAAGGACGGGACGGACCGTGAATCGTCGAATGGCGCGCACCCGGAGGACGCTACCGCCGATTTGTGGAACGATCCAAAGAATCGGCAGAACCGGTCCCCGGACCGTTCAGGCGGGCGTTCCGGGCCGCGCCGCCATAACGATCCGCCGCGCCCGGCGTTGTCCGTCCATGACCGCCCTCTCCCGGAGCCGCCGCGCTGCCGCGGCCACCGTCGCCCTCGTGACCGTCACCCTGGTCCCGGGTCTCCTCCAGCTGCCCGCCGTCGCCGACGAGCCGGCTCCGGCGCAGGCGCGCCAGGCTCCCCTCTCCGGCCCGGACCTCGCGAAGGTCCGGACCCTGGGCGACGCGGTGGCCGGCAAGGACGACCTCGACGCCCGCGGCCGGGCCCTGCCGAGCGCCGTTCAGCGACGGGCCGTGGCCCGCCTCGGCGTCGCCGACGTGCGCTGGAACCGCTTCGGCACCCCGAGCTCGCTGCTGCCGGCCGACGGCGTCCTGGCCACCGCCGCCTCGTCCGACCCGGTCCAGGCGGCCCGCTCCTGGCTGAGCAGCAACGCGGCGGTCTTCGGGCTGACCCCCGCCAAGGTCTCCGCCCTCGAGGTCGTCGGCGAGCAGCGGCTCGCGCAGAGCGGCGCCCGCGCCGTGCTGTTCCGCCAGAAGTTCGGGAACCTCACCCCCGCCCTGGCCAGCATGGTCACCGTCGGCGTCTCGGGTCGCACGATCGCCTACGCCTCCTCGTCCCTGTCCCGCACCACCGGGACGCCGCCCGCGCCGACCCTCAGCCCGCTGCAGGGCTGGCTCAAGGCGGCGGCCGACGTGGGTCGCGCGGTCCCCGGCGGCGACGTCGGCGCCATCGTCGAGTCCGTCTCCGGTGGCTGGACCCGGCTGAAGGTGCCGGGCTTCGACCAGGAGCAGCTGGTGCGCCTGAGGGCCCTCGCGATGGCCGACGGCAGCGTCCGGCCGGTCCTCGAGTCGAACGTCGTCGACGCCGCCGGCATCCCCGCGCTGGGCTACACGCTGATGATCGACGCGGTGACCGGCAAGGTCCTCCACCGCGAGAACAAGGTCGAGAACAGCAGCGACTTCTTCCCGTTCACCGGGGCGATCACGGCCACGACGTGCGGCCCCAAGCACCCCTTCCAGCTCACCGACAACGCCACCCGGTCGGTCGTCGCGGTGGCCTCCACGGTCAACGCGGTCAACGACATCGAGGTGCGGATCTTCGGCCCCGGCGACGTGCTGCTCGCCACCGGCGACCTCGGCACCAGCCCCGAGACGGCGACGTACGCCGCCCCGCTGATCGCGGCCGGCACCTACTCGGTCCAGGTCTGCCCGTTCGCGGCCCCCACGGTCCCGTTCGTCGCTCCCGGCAACTACGCCGTCGCGGTGACCACCAGCGACCAGGGCGCGCCCGGTGCCGCTGACCTCACGGCCAACCCGCGGTGGCGCTTCTTCCCGTCCAACCCGGAGCTGAACTTCTCGGCGGGGCACACGCCGCGCAGCTCCGTGGTCGGCTGCTGGAACGCCGGCTCGGGCTGCACCCTGCGCACCGGCGCGCTGGCCAACGTCCAGGCGCTCGGTCCCTGGGACTTCCTCACCGCGAGCGGCACCTCGTCGCTGTCCACCGTCGGCAACAACGCCAACACCCACGAGGCGTGGGCGAGCCCCCTGACCCCGGGCGGCACCGAGCAGGCGCCGGTCTCGGCGACCCAGGACTACACCCAGGCCTTCACCGACCGCTGGAACAACAGCCGGTGCAACCCCGCCGAGCTGACGCCGGGCGGCAACGACATCAACGCCAGCGTCACCAACCTGTTCGTCGCCCACAACCGGATGCACGACTACTCCTACTACCTCGGCTTCGACGAGCGGAACTACAACCTGCAGCTCGACAACGCCGGGCGCGGTGGGGCCGAGAGCGACCCCGAGATCGGCAACGCCCAGGCCGGGGCCCTGACCGGCGGCCAGCCGTCCTACCTCGGTCGCGACAACGCCAACCAGATCGCGCTGCAGGATGGCGTGCCCGGCATCACCAACCAGTACCTCTTCCAGCCGATCGCGGGCTCGTTCTACGCCCCCTGCACCGACGGCGGGCTGGACATGGGGATCGTGGGACACGAGTACACCCACGCCATCAGCAACCGCATGGTCGGCGGCCCCGACGAGGGCCTCACCTCCGAGCAGGGCGGGGCCATGGGCGAGTCCTGGGGCGATCTGGTGGCCGCGGAGTACCAGTTCAGCCACGGCTACAGCAACGGCGGCAACATCTGGGCCGTCGGCGTCTACGCCACCGGCAACAAGCAGACCGCCATCCGCGACTACGCCATCAACCGCAACCCGCTCAACTACTCCGACTACGGCTTCGACACCACCGGCGTGGAGGTGCACGCCGACGGCGAGATCTGGAACGGCACGATGTGGGAGGTGCGCCAGGCGCTGGTGAAGAAGTGGAACAAGCGCTACCCGGTCACCAACAGGTCGCTGCAGCTGCGCTGCGCCCAGGGCACGCGTACGGCGAGCCCGCTGCCGGCCCAGGCGTGCCCCGGCAACCGGCGCTGGGTGCAGCTGATGTTCGACTCGTTCCTGCTCCAGCAGGGCGCGACCTCGATGCTGGACGCCCGCGACGCCATGATCGCCGCCGACCGCATGCGCTTCGGCGGCGCCAACAGCAAGGTGCTGTGGGACGCCTTCGCCCGGCGCGGCATGGGCCGGAAGGCCTCCACGCCCAACGCCGACTCCGGGGACCCGAAGCCGAGCTTCGCCTCCCCCAAGTCGCGCAACGGCAAGGTGACGCTGCGCAGCAAGAGCCCCGGCCGCTTCTACGTGGGCGACTACGAGGCCCGCGTCGCCCCGGTGGCCGACACCGTGCGCAAGACCGGGCTCCGCAACGTCGTCACGATGGCCCCCGGTCGCTACCGGATGCTCTTCGTCTCCGCCAGGCGCGGCTTCACGCGGTTCGTGCTGCGCGTGCGCCCGGGACGGACCACCTACCGGGTCAAGGACCGCGTCAACCTCGCCGCGCGGGCCGCGGGCGCCAAGGTGATCCGCTCCACCGCGGGCTCGCTCAACCCCGGCTCCCTCATCGACGGCACCGAGCTGACCAACTGGGGCGGGGTCACCGAGGGCAACGTCGACGCGACGCGGCCGTCCGTGACCGTCGACCTCGCCGGGCGGCGCGTGCAGACCCTGCGCCGCGTCGCGGTGAGCGCCTACCTCAACCCGTCGCCGCCCGACGGCTCCGAGCTCCCGCTCGCGGCCGACCCGGACTCCGGCTCGCGCTTCACGGCGCTGCGCCGGTTCGCGCTCGAGGCGTGCGTGCGTCGCTGCGGCACGACCAAGGCCCGCTGGAAGCGCTTCTACACCTCGAAGCCGAACGCGTTCCCCTCGCAGCGCCCGCGCCCGGTGGCGCCGACGCTCAACCTGCGCTCGTTCAAGGTGCGGCCCACGAGGGCGGCGGCCGTGCGGCTGGTGGTCCTGGAGAACCAGTGCACCGGCTACGCCGGGTACGCCGGCGAGCAGGACGCCGACCCGCTCAACGCCACGGACTGCAAGGCCGGCTCCGACCGCGGCACCATCGTCCACGCCGCGGAGCTGCAGGTGTTCGGCCGGCGATAGGGGTTCCGAGACGGTCGCTGCGCGACCTCCTCAACCCCCGGAGCTCCCCGGGGGTTGAGGAGGGACGAAGTCCCGTCTCGAAGCCCCCGACGTACCCGCTTCACCCTCACGGGGGATGGACAGACCTCCGGTTTGCACGGGGGCGGGCGACCGGCAAGGGTGGGACGCATGGCTGGACGCATACCGATCATGGACGTCATACCTGTCGTGGACCTCGGCAGGCGACCCGCGAAGGCGACGGCAGGTGAGCCCTTCCCGGTGACCGCGACGGTCTTCCGCGAGGGGCACGACCAGCTCGGCGCCGAGGTGGTGCTGATCGACCCCAAGGGGGGACGTCTCGCGCCCCGGCGCATGACCCCCCACGGCGAGGAGCCCGACGTCTACCGCGCCTGGGTCACCCCCGACACGGTGGGCGCCTGGACCTTCGAGGTGCAGGCGTGGTCGGACCCGCTCGCCACCTGGGAGCACGACGCCGGCATCAAGATCCCGGCCGGCGTCGACGTGGAGCTGATGTTCCTCGAGGGCCGTCTGCTCCTGGAGCGGGTCAAGGCCGGGCTGCCCAAGAAGGCCAAGGACGAGCACGCGCTGCTCAAGGGCGCGATCAAGGCGGCCACCGACACCGACCGTCCGGTCGAGGCACGGCTGGCCCAGCTGATGTCGGAGGACCTCTGGGCGGTGCTGCACGCCCACCCGCTGCGCGACCTGCTGACCGTCGAGGGCCCGTACCCGGCGTACGCCGACCGCACCCGGGCGCTCTACGGCAGCTGGTACGAGTTCTTCCCGCGCTCCGAGGGCGCGACCCGCGACGAGGCGACGGGGAAGGTGACCAGCGGCAGCTTCCGCACCGCGGCGAAGCGGCTGGACGCCGTCGCCGAGATGGGCTTCGACGTCATCTACCTGCCGCCGATCCACCCGATCGGCGAGGTCAACCGCAAGGGCCCCAACAACACGCTGACCCCCGGCCCCGACGACACCGGCTCGCCCTGGGCGATCGGGTCCAAGGACGGCGGGCACGACGCGATCCACCCCGAGCTGGGCACGTTCGCGGACTTCGACGCCTTCGTGGCGCGCGCCGGCGAGCTCGGCCTCGAGGTCGCGCTCGACCTGGCCCTCCAGGCGGCACCCGACCACCCGTGGGTCACCACGCACCCGCAGTTCTTCACCACGCGGGCCGACGGGTCGATCGCGTTCGCGGAGAACCCGCCCAAGAAGTACCAGGACATCTACCCGATCAACTTCGACAACGACCCGACCGGCATCTGCCGCGAGGTGCTGCGGATCGTGCGGCTGTGGATCTCCCACGGCGTGCGGATCTTCCGCGTCGACAACCCCCACACCAAGCCGCTGCCGTTCTGGGAGTGGCTCCTGGGCGAGGTGCGGCGCACCGACCCCGACGTGCTGTTCCTGTCGGAGGCCTTCACGCGCCCGGCGATGATGCACGGCCTGGGCTCGGTGGGCTTCCACCAGTCCTACACCTACTACACGTGGCGCACCGCCCGCTGGGAGATCGAGGAGTACCTCACCGAGCTGTCGAGCGAGTCCGACCACCTGATGCGGCCCAACTTCTTCGTCAACACCCCCGACATCCTCCACGCCTACCTCCAGTACGGCGGTCCGGCCGCGTTCAAGGTGCGCGCGGCGATCGCGGCGACGAGCTCCCCCAGCTGGGGCGTCTACGCGGGCTACGAGCTCTTCGAGCACGTGGCGGTCAAGCCCGGGAGCGAGGAGTACCTCGACTCGGAGAAGTTCCAGATCCGGGTCCGCGACTGGGACGGCGCCGCGGCCGAGGGCCGCACGCTCGCGCCGTACCTCACGCGGCTCAACGAGATCCGGCGCCAGCACCCCGCGCTCCAGCTGCTGCGCAACGTCACGATCCACAGCAGCGACGACGAGAACGTCCTGGTCTTCTCCAAGGTCGCCTACGACCCCGAGACCGGCGAGCCCGGCGACACGGTGATCGTGGTGGTCAACCTCGACCCGCACGCGACCCGCGAGACGATGGTCCACCTCGACCTGCCCAGCCTCGGCCTCGACTGGCACGACGGCTTCACCGTCCACGACGAGATCACCGGCGAGGACTGGAACTGGGGCCAGCACAACTACGTGCGCCTGGACCCCGGCCACGAGCCCGCCCACGTCCTCACCCTCAGGAGGGGTCTGTGACCGACCTGCAGCCCGAGCAGACCCACCAGCCCGAGCCCCGTCCGGCCGACCCCAACGACCCGTTCCCCGACACCGTCGGGACCACCCCCGACTGGTTCAAGTCGGCGGTGTTCTACGAGGTGATGGTCCGGTCGTTCCGCGACTCAAACGGCGACGGCACCGGCGACTTCAAGGGCCTGACCGAGAAGCTCGACTACCTCGAGTGGCTCGGCGTCGACTGCCTGTGGGTGCCGCCGTTCTTCACGAGCCCCCTGCGCGACGGCGGCTACGACGTCGCCGACTTCACCAACATCCTGCCCGAGGCCGGGACCGTCGAGGACTTCCACCACTTCCTCGACGAGGCCCACAAGCGCGACATCCGCGTGATCATCGACTTCGTCATGAACCACACCAGCGACCAGCACCCGTGGTTCCAGGCCAGCCGCGAGGATCCCGAGGGGCCCTACGGCGACTTCTACGTGTGGTCCGACACCGACGAGCTCTACCAGGACGCCCGGGTGATCTTCGTCGACACCGAGCCCTCCAACTGGACCTGGGACCCGGTGCGCCAGCAGTACTTCTGGCACCGGTTCTTCTCCCACCAGCCGGACCTCAACTACGACAACCCGAAGGTCCACGACGCGATCCTCGAGGCCATCTCGTTCTGGTTCGACATGGGGCTCGACGGCTTCCGCCTCGACGCGGTGCCCTACCTCTACGAGCGTCCCGGCACCAACGGCGAGAACCTCCCCGAGACCCACGAGTTCCTCAAGAAGGTCCGCCGCTTCGTCGACGAGAAGTACCCCGGGCGGATCCTGCTCGCCGAGGCCAACCAGTGGCCCTCCGACGTCGTCGACTACTACGGCGACTTCGAGTCCGGTGGCGACGAGTGCCACATGTGCTTCCACTTCCCCGTGATGCCGCGCATCTTCATGGCCGTGCGCCGCGAGTCGCGCTTCCCGATCTCGGAGATCATGGAGCAGACGCCGCCGATCCCGCACGGCTGCCAGTGGGGCATCTTCCTGCGCAACCACGACGAGCTCACGCTCGAGATGGTCAGCGACGACGACCGCGACTACATGTGGGACGAGTACGCCAAGGACCCGCGGATGAAGGCCAACATCGGCATCCGCCGCCGCCTGGCCCCGCTGCTGGACAACGACACCAACCAGATCGAGCTGTTCAACGCGCTGCTGCTGTCGCTGCCGGGCTCCCCGGTGCTCTACTACGGCGACGAGATCGGCATGGGCGACAACATCTGGCTCGGTGACCGCGACGGCGTGCGCACGCCGATGCAGTGGACGCCCGACCGCAACGCCGGCTTCTCCTCCGCGACCCCCGGCAAGCTGTTCCTGCCCGCGATTCAGGATCCCGTCTACGGGTACCAGTCGGTCAATGTGGAGGCTCAGCTCGAGAACCCGTCCTCACTGCTGCACTGGACGCGGCGGATGATCCAGGCGCGCCGTCGTCACGACGCGTTCGGGCTCGGCTCCTTCCACGACCTGGGCGGGTCCAACCCGGCCGTGCTGTCCTACGCCCGTGAGCACACCGGCGACGACGGGGAGCGCGACGTCATCGTCTGCGTCAACAACCTGTCGCGCCTCGCCCAGCCGATCGAGCTCGACCTGCGCCGCTTCGAGGGCATGGTGCCGGTCGAGCTGCTCGGCGGCGTGCCGTTCCCGCGGATCGGCGAGCTGCCGTACCTGCTCACGCTCGGCGGCTACGGCTTCTACTGGTTCCGGCTCACGCCGGCGACCGACCCGGGAGAGAGGCAGCTGCTGTGACGCATCTGGATCCGAAGGTCTTCACCGACTATCTCGTCCGCACCCGCTGGTTCGCCGGCAAGGGACGGCCGTTCACCGTCACCGGGGTCCGCCTCGTCGGCGAGGTCCCGGGCCGCGTCGAGGACAGCCCGCACGTGGTCATCCACCTCGTGCAGGTCTCCTACTCCGACGTGGAGGCGACGGCCGTGGACGCCGTCGAGCTCTACCAGGTGCCGCTGGCGTTCTACGAGCACCCGCAGCAGCGCCTCGACCATGCCTTCGTGGGCTGGTGGGAGCACCCCGAGCACGGGTGGGTCCACGCCTACGACGCCCTCCACGACCGCGAGGCCATGGCCTGCTGGCTGCGCTCCTTCGACGCCGCCGCCTCGCAGGAGCACGGCAACACCGTCGACCCCGAGACGATGCTGACCTTCCACCGGCTGCCCGGCTACGACCTCGAGGCCGAGGCCCCGTCGATGCTGTTCACCGGCGAGCAGTCCAACTCCTCGGTGAGCTTCGGCGAGGACGCCCTGATGAAGGTGTTCCGCAAGGTCACCCCGGGCGTCAACCCCGACGTCGCCGTCCACGACGTGCTCACCCGGGCCGGCTCCGACCACGTCGCCGCCCTCTACGGCTGGCTCGACGTGCTCGACGCCGACTCCGACGCGGTGATCCAGCTCGCCATGCTCCAGCAGTTCCTGCGCACGGCCACCGACGGGTGGGACCTCGCGCTGGGCAGCGTGCGCTCGCTCTTCGCCGACCCCGAGCTCCACGCCCGCGAGTCCGGCGGCGACTTCGCCGGCGAGGCGGCGCGCCTGGGCGAGGCGCTGCGCGAGCTGCACGAGACGCTGCGGGAGTCGTTCGGGTCCTCCAGCATCGAGACCGGTGACCTGGCCGAGCAGATGCGCTCGCGGCTCGCCGCCGCGGAGAACGTCGTACCCGGGCTGGCCGAGCACCACCAGGCCCTCGCCGACCTGCACGACCGCGTCGCCCGGCTGGGGCGCATCGAGGTCCACCGCATCCACGGGGACCTGCACCTCGGCCAGACCCTGCGCACCAGCAAGGGCTGGAAGGTCGTCGACTTCGAGGGCGAGCCGGCCAAGCCGCTCGCCGAGCGGATGCTGCCCGACTCCCCCTGGCGCGACGTCGCCGGCATGATGCGCTCCTTCGACTACGTCCCACACGTCGCCGTGCGCGAGCGCGAGGAGGAGACCGACCCCGAGGAGGCCGCGCAGCGCACCCGTCGCGCGCAGGAGTGGGCCCACCGAGCCCGAAACCACTTCCTCAACGCCTACACCGGTGGCCAGCTGAGCGACACCCAGCACACCCTGCTCGACGCCTACGTCGCCGACAAGGCCGTCTACGAGACCGTCTACGAGACCCGCAACCGTCCGACCTGGGTGGACATCCCGCTCCAGGCCGTGGCCAGGATCGGAGCCGCATGACCGGCACCATCGCACCCGTCCCCACGTCCGAGCTCGACCAGGTCATCAGCGGCGAGCACGGCCACCCGCACGCCGTCCTCGGCCCGCACGTGCACGAGGGCGCCGTCACCGTGCGCGTCCTCAAGCCGCTGGCCTCCGCCGTCGTGGTCCGCCACAGCGGCACCGAGACCGCGCTCGAGCACGAGCACGAGGGGGTCTGGGTCGGGGTGCTCCCCGGCGAGACCGACGTCCCCGACTACCGCCTCGCGGTCTCCTACGACGGCACCGTCGTTGAGCTCGACGACCCCTACCGCTTCCTGCCGACGCTCGGCCAGGTCGACCTGCACCTGATCAACGAGGGCCGCCACGAGCAGCTCTGGAACGTCCTGGGCGCCCGCGTGCACCACTACGCCGCCGTCGGCGGCACCGTCAGCGGTACGTCGTTCGCGGTCTGGGCGCCCTCGGCGCGCTCGGTGCGCCTCAAGGGCGACTTCAACAGCTGGGACGGGCGCGAGCACCCGATGCGCCAGCTCGGCAGCTCCGGCGTCTGGGAGCTCTTCGTGCCCGGCCTGGGTGCCGGCACGTCGTACAAGTACGCGATCCGCGGCGCCGACGGCGAGTGGCGCGAGAAGGCCGACCCGATGGCCTTCCACGCCGAGGTCGCGCCGGCCACCGCGTCCCGGGTCACCGAGTCGACCCACGTGTGGGGCGACGAGGAGTGGATGACCGCCCGACGCGACCGCAAGCCGGTCGCCGAGGCCATGGCGACCTACGAGCTGCACCTGGGGTCGTGGAAGCGCCACCCGGGCGGCGGCTTCTGGAGCTACGACGAGCTCGCCGACGACCTGGTCCCCTACCTCTCCGAGCTGGGCTTCACCCACGTCGAGCTGATGCCCGTGATGCAGCACCCCTTCGGCGGCTCGTGGGGCTACCACGTGACGTCGTACTTCGCCCCGGACTCCCGCTACGGCGACCCCGACGGCTTCCGCCGCCTCGTCGACCGGCTCCACCAGGCCGGCATCGGCGTCATCCTGGACTGGGTGCCCGGCCACTTCGCCACCGACGCCTGGGCGCTGGCCAGCTTCGACGGGACGCCCCTCTACGAGGACCCGAACCCCCAGCGCGGCTGGCACAAGGAGTGGGGCTCCCACATCTTCAACTTCGGCCGGCCCGAGGTGCGCAACTTCCTCTACGCCAACGCCCTCTACTGGCTCGAGGAGTTCCACGCCGACGGCCTGCGCGTCGACGGCGTGGCCTCGATGCTCTACCTCGACTACGCCCGCGAGGAGGGCGAGTGGTCGCCCAACAAGCACGGCGGGCGCGAGAACCTCGAGGCCGTGCAGTTCCTCCAGGAGATGAACGCCACCGTCTACAAGCGGGTGCCGGGCATCGTCACGATCGCCGAGGAGTCGACCTCCTGGCCGGGCGTCACCGGTCCGACGAGCGAGGGCGGCCTGGGCTTCGGCCTGAAGTGGAACATGGGCTGGATGCACGACTCCCTCGGCTACCTCGCCCGGGAGCCGGTCCACCGGCCCCACCACCACCACGAGATGACGTTCGCGCTCACCTACGCCTGGGCCGAGAACTACGTCCTGCCGATCTCCCACGACGAGGTCGTGCACGGCAAGGGCTCGCTGCTGCGCAAGATGCCCGGCGACCGGTGGCAGCAGCTGGCCAACCTGCGCGCCTACCTCGCCTACATGTGGGCCCACCCCGGCAAGCAGCTGCTGTTCATGGGCTGCGAGCTGGGCCAGGAGTCGGAGTGGGCCGAGGCCCGCGAGCTCGACTGGTGGCTCCTGGAGCACCCCGAGCACCGCGGCGTCCACGACCTGGTGCGCGACCTCAACCGCGCCTACGTCGACTCCCCGGCCCTGTGGTCGCGCGACGGCGACCCGTCGGGCTTCCAGTGGGTCGACGCCAACGACGCCGGCCGCAGCACCTACACGTTCGTGCGCCGCGGCGACGGGCCGGACCTGGTGTGCGTCTCCAACTTCCGCGACCACCCCCACGAGGGCTTCCGCCTCGGGCTGCCGGCCACCGGCACCTGGGACGAGGTGCTCAACACCGACGCCGAGACCTACCTCGGCTCCGGTGTCGGCAACCTCGGGCAGATCACGGCCGTCGAGGGCGAGCACGACGGGCAGCCGGCGCACGCCGACATCGTGGTGCCGCCGCTGGCGACCATGTGGTTCCGGCACGTCCTGGCCGAGGAGCCTGCGAAGGAGTCCCGTCGCACGGTCTCCTAGGGTTGACGACGTGAGCGAGCAGCCGAGGGCCGAGACCGTCTCCGACGGCGTCGCGCGCATCGTCTGGACCCCGCCCGCGGGCGGCGACTGGAACACCGCCCTCGACGCCGTACGGCGTGAGGTCGAGGCCGCGCTGGTCGCCCACGGCCGCGTCGAGATCCTGGTCGGCGCCGACGACGAGACCGCCCAGCGCGTCGCCACCTGGTCCGGCATGCAGCGCGAGGGCGTGCAGCGGGGGGTCGACGGCGACCTGGTCGTCTACGCGCGGCTCGACTCCGACACCCCGGTCAGCGAGCCGGGCGGCTTTCGCGCGCTGCTCAACTCCTTCCTGCCGCGCAAGCGCGCGATCAGCCAGATGCTGATCCGCGACCGCGACGAGCGGGTGCTCGTGTGCCAGCTGACCTACAAGCAGGACTGGGACCTGCCCGGCGGCGTCGTCGAGGTGGGTGAGTCGCCGCAGCTCGCCGTCGCCCGCGAGGTCGAGGAGGAGCTGGGCCTCTCCCTCGAGGTCGGCCCCCTGCTCCTCACCGACTGGCTTCCCCCGTGGGGCGGCTGGGACGACGCGCTCTGCCTCGTCTTCGACGGCGGCGTGCACGACGCGGCGATCACCGACACGATCGTCAAGCAGGCCCGCGAGATCCAGTCGGCGGAGTTCCTCACGCTCGACCAGGCCCGCGAGCGGTGCGCCGACTTCACCACCCGGCGCCTCGAGTCCGCCCTCGCCAACCTCGGCGGCGGCCCCGCCTACACCGAGTCCGGCAGGTGACCTGAGCGACCTCTCCGCGGGTGCTGGCCCTTCCCAAGGCTCCTCCACCCGTGTAGAACGACCCTCACGGGTGGAGGGAGCGACCGGTGGTCGACGTGGAGACGCAGGGCCCGCAGCTCAAGGCGGACTCGATCGGGTTCGTGGACGCGCTGGTGATCGGGCTGGCCGCGACGTCACCGGCCTACTCGCTGGCCGCGGTGATCGGCGCGATCACCGCCGCGGTCGGGGTCTACGCCCCCGGCGCCCTCCTGGCCTCCTTCGTGCCGATGGCCCTGATCGCCACGGCGTTCCTCTACCTCAACCGGGTCGACCAGGACTGCGGCACGACGTTCAGCTGGGTGACCCGGGCGCTGGGTCCGTGGTTCGGCTGGCTCGGCGGCTGGGCGATCACGATGACCGGCGTGCTCGTGATCGGGTCGCTGGCCGACGTCGGCGTGAGCTTCACGCTGCGGACCTTCGGCGCCGACGCGGCGGCCGACAACGCGTGGGTGCGGATGCCCCTGGCGATCGCGCTGATCCTCCTGCTGACCTGGATCTGCATCCTCGGCACCGACGTCTCGGCCCGCCTGCAGAACGTGCTGATCCTGGCGCAGGTCGTCTCGCTGCTGGTCTTCGCGGCCGTGGCGATCGCCAAGGCCGTCGCCGACGACAGCACGCTCGACCCGATCGACCCCTCCTGGTCGTGGCTCAACCCCTTCGGCGCCGGCGGCGCGAGCCTCTCCACGGCGCTCCTGCTGGGTGTGTTCGCCTATTGGGGCTGGGAGTCCGCGGTCAACCTCAGCGAGGAGACCACCGACGGCGCCTCCACTCCCGGCCGCGCGGCGGTCTGGTCGACGCTGGTGCTGCTGGCGACGTACGTCTCCGTGGCGGTGGCCGTCGTGGCCTACGCCGGGCCTGCCTGGCTCAGCGACAACGCCGGTGAGGAGGAGTTCGTCTTCGCCTACCTCAGCGAGGAGGTGATGGGCGGGTGGAGCTGGGTGGTGCTGGCCTCGGTCGCGACCTCGGCCATCGCCTCGACCCAGACGACGATCATTCCGGCGTCGCGCACCGGTCTGTCGATGGCGCGGCGGCACGCGATCCCGTCGCACTTCGGGCGCATCGACCCCCGCCACCGCACCCCGCACGTCAGCACCTGGTGGGTCGCCGGCATCGCGATCGTCTGGTACGTCGGCATCTACCAGGTCAGCGCCAACGCGCTGTTCGACTCCCTGACCGCCCTCGCGCTGCTCATCGCGTTCTACTACGCGCTGACGGGCATCGCCTGCGCGGTCTACCACCGCAAGCACCTCCTCGAGAGCCCGCGCAACCTGCTCCTGATCGGCGTCGGACCGGTCGCCGGGGCCGTGATGCTGCTCTGGTTGCTGGTGCTGTCGGTGCGCGACATGTCCGACCCCGCCAACTCCTACAGCGGCCAGTCGTGGCTGGGGGTGGGCCCGCCGCTCGTCATCGGCCTCGGCATTGTCCTGGCCGGCGTCGTGCTGATGCTCTTCTGGCGGACCCGCGACGGCCGCTACTGGCAGGAGCGGGCCGGGCTGCCCGACCCCGACGTCGTCCACGGCGTCAAGGCCGGTCGGGCCGACCCCGACGGACTGGAAGGCTGAGAGCCATGGCAGTGGTGCTGGGCTACGACGAGTCACCGGGCGCGGACGCCGCGCTCACCACCGCGATCAGCGTCGCGGCACGCTTCGGCGAGCCGCTCGTGCTGGTCTACGGGGTCGCGCCGCCGGGCGGTGCGGGCGAGGAGTTCAAGGCGCACCGCGAGGCGCTGCTCGAGATCGGCCGCACGGCGCTCTCGCACGCCGTCGAGCGCGCGGAGGCCGCGGGCGTCGAGACCGACATCCGGCTCGTCGACGCCAAGCCGGCGCAGGCCCTGATGCAGGTGGCCGACGCCTGCGACGCGAGCGTCATCGTCGTCGGGACCGCCGGGGAGAGCCCGCTCAAGGGCGCGATGCTGGGCTCGACGCCTCACAAGCTGCTGCACCTGAGCTCGCGACCGGTGCTGTGCGTGCCGGTGGCGGGCTGACCCGCACTCCCCTGCTCGGGCGCAGCGCCACCAGGACGCCGAGCACCAGGAGCAGCCCACCGAGCGACTCCGCGGCGTTGGGGCGCTGGTCGAGCAGGAGCCAGGCCGACGCCATCGCCACCACCGGGGCGAGCAGCACCCACGGCACCACGGACGCCGAGGGGTTGCGGCCGAGCAGCGTGTTGAAGATGCCGTAGCCGACCAGGGAGGCCAGTCCCGCGGTGTAGAGGGTCGAGACCAGCGCCTGCCAGCCGAACGCCGCCACGCCGTCGGCGAGCGCGCCCGGTCCGTCGAGCACCAGGCTCAGGGCGACCAGCGGCACGGGCACGACCAGCGCCGACCACACCGTCAGCGAGAGCCCGCCGGTGACGCCGGAGGCCCGCGCCAGGACGTTGCCCGTCCCCCACGACAGCGCCGCTAGCAGGCACAGGGCCAGGGCCAGCAGCGGCACGTCGCCGCCGCGACCGAGCGCCACCACGAGCAGCCCGACCGAGCCGACGGCCACGCCGACGGCCTGGGCCGGCGTGGGCAGCTCGCGCAGGACCCCCGTGGCGATCAGCACCGTGAAGATCACCTGGGCCTGGAGCACCAGCGCGGCGAGCCCGGGCGGCATGCCCGCGGCCATCCCGACGTACAGGAATCCGAACTGGCCCAACGACATGAAGACGCCGATCAGGGCGACCGTCCGCCAGGGCGCCCGGGGCCGACCGACCAGGAAGACCGCCGGGATCACCACCAGCACGAAGCGCGCGGCCAGGAAGAGCAGCGGCGGGACGTCGCCCATCCCCCAGTCGATGACCACGAAGTTGAAGCCCCAGACGGTCGCCACGAGCGCGGCGAGGAGCGAGTCACGTCGGTTCACGCACCCCAGCCTGCCGGTGATGATTCGGAAGCACCAGCGAATACTGGTGCACCTTTCCCGGTAGCATCGCTACATGATCGACCTCACCGCACTCACGGCCCTGCGGGCCGTCGACACCCACGGCTCCGTCGTCGGCGCGGCCGACGCGCTGGGCTTCACCCCCAGCGCGGTGTCGCAGCAGGTGAAGCGCCTGGAGCGCCAGACCGGCGTGCCGCTGCTGGAGCGGGTGGGCCGCGGGGTGATGCTGACGCGGCACGGGCGCCACCTGGTCGACGCCGGCGCGAAGGTGCTGGGCGACCTCGAGGAGATCGAGTCGGGGCTGCACCGGCAGGCCGAGGCGGTCGCCGGCCACCTGCGGATCGTCGCCTTCTCGACCGCCATGCGCGGCCTCGTGGCACCGGCGGTGCGCGCCCTCCTCGACACCCACCCGGACCTGACCCTGCAGCTGTCGGAGCGCGAGCCCTGGGACACCGTCGACCTGGTCGCCTCCGGCCAGTGCGAGATCGGCGTCGTCCACAGCTGGGGCGACGTCGCGCTCGCGATCCCCGAGCACGTCGTGGCGGCCCGCGTGGCCCGGGACCTCGCCGACGTCGTCGTCCACCGCGACCACCCGCTCGCCGACCGCACGCAGGTCACACCGCGCGACCTCGTCGACGAGGGCTGGGTCGCCACGCCCGAGGGCACCATCTGCCGCCAGTGGCTGACCCGGATGTACGACGGCACCGGCCGGCTGCCCCGGATCGCGCACCAGTCGATGGAGTTCGACAGCCACCTGGCGATGGTGCGCGCCGGCCTGGGCATCGCCCTCGTCCCCCGCCTCGGTCGCCAGCCGCTCGGCGAGGACCTCGTCGCCGTCCCTGCCGTCGACCCGGTCCCCACGCGCGAGGTGCTCGCCCTGCACCGCCGCAGCATGGCCTCCTCCCCCGCCGTCGCCGCCGTCCTCACCGCCCTCACCACCGGGGGTTGAGGAAGAACGACGTCCTGTCGCGGAAACCCCCGACCGTCAGCGCAGAGCCGCCGCGTCTCGCTCGGCCACCAGGTCGCGCGCGAGCATCGTCGCGCCGGCGACGGCCGCCGGCATCACGACGACCGCGCCGAGCGGCACCAGGAAGAAGACCTGCACCGTCACCCCGAAGCCGAGCACGGTCGAGCGGCGGCCGCGTGTGAGCTCCACGCGCCGGGCGGCGTCCAGGCCGCGGGCCTCCAGCGGACGGCCCAGCAGGTCGCCGGCCAACATCCAGCCCGAGACGCCCAGGCCGAGGACGGCGCCGGCGACCGTGCCGACGACCGGGAGGAACCCGACGACGACCACCAGGACGCTCGCGCCGATGCCGACCAGCACCAGCACGACCGCGTCGCGGGCCGCGCGCCACGCGCTGAGCTCGCCGTCGGGCACGGCGCCGCCGAGCATCCGCTCGGTCTCGCGCCAGATCCGCGCGTAGAACGGGTCCCCGACCAGGAGCGTCAGCGCGACGAAGGTCGAGGCCGCCAGCGCGAGCGCACCCACTGCGACCACGAGCGCGACGCTGAGGCGCACGAGCACCCGCACCGTGTCGCCGACGTCGTCGACGAACGGCGTCACCCAGCGCACCAGGTCGGGCAGCTGCACCAGCAGGACGACGTACGCCGTCAGCAGGACCAGCGAGACGACCAGCGCCGGGACCATCCCGAGCAGCATCAGCCCGGGCCGGTGCCGCCAGAGGGCGAACCCGCGCAGGACGTAGGACGGTCCGGCGTTCACCGGGCGCTCAGAAGAGCGCAGAGGCGAGGTTCTGGCGGCCCTTGAGCACGCGGGGGTCGTCGTTGCCGACCGCGGCGAAGAGCCCGAGGAGGTGCTCGCGAGCGGCGTTGCGCTCGTCGCCGGCCGAACGGCGGACCAGCTCGACCAGGCGACCGAAGGCCTCGTCCACGCGCCCCTCGAGGAGGTCGAGGTCGGCGACGAGGGTCTGCGCGTCCAGGTCGTCGGGGGCGCTGTCGGCGGTGGCGCGGGCAGCGGCCGGGTCGACGCCCTGCGTGCGCTGCAGCACCTTGGCCATGGCGAGCCCGGCGGCGGCCTCGGCGTCGGCGGGGTTGGCGGTGACGAGCTTCTGGTACTCCGCGACCGCGCCGTCGAAGTCGTTGGCGGCCATGGCGTCCTCGGCCGCGGCGTAGCGGGGGTCCACCGCCTCCTCGTCGCCGTCCACCGCAGGCGCGGCGCCGGACAGCGGCTGGTGACGGGCGGTCATGCCCTGGGTCGCGAGCTGCTGCATGACCTGCGTCAGGGCGGTGCGGAGCTCCTCGAGCGGGACGACGTCCTGCAGCAGCGGGGCGGGCCTGCCGTCGAGGATGGCGACGACCAGCGGGATCGACTGGACCTGCATCGCCTGGGCGATCTGGGGCGAGGCGTCGACGTCGACCAGGCCGGCCAGGAACCGGCCCTCGAACTCGCCCGACAGCGTCGCCAGGTCGTCGGCGAGCTGGCCGCTCTCGGGCATCCGCGAGCGCGAGAAGAGCACGAGCAGGACCGGCGCGGTCATGGACCGCTCGATGACCTCCTGGAAGTTCTGCTCGGTGACCTCCAGGGCGTACGACGCGATGCCACCGCCCCCACCGCCGGCGGGCACACCGGCGCCGGCGGGCGGGGTCGGTGCCGCGGGGCGCTTGAGGGCGGAGAGGTCGATCGCTCCGGGACGGCTGAACGGCTGCTGCGTCATGGCCCCAATCCTAGGGAGGACCGCCACCCGGCGTTCGGGCGGCTGTCACCTCGCCGTGGCAGGGTCGGAGCCATGAAAATCTCTCGGGCTGCCGCGGCGAGCGCCGCGGCCATCACACTGCTGACCACGCCGGCGGTCGCCGGCCTCACCGGTGGCTCCGCCACCGCCGCCGACGGCGACCGCCACGGCACTCACCACGAGACCCACCACGGGGGCCACCACACGAAGCGCGACACCGTGCGCTTCCAGACCTTCAACGCCTCCCTCAACCGCACGCGCGCCGGCGAGCTCGTGGAGGACCTCTCGACGCCGGACGACCCGCAGGCCTCGGCCGTGGCCGAGATCATCCAGCGCACCCGTCCCGACGTCCTGCTGCTCAACGAGTTCGACTACGTCCCCGACCGAGTGGCCGTCGACCTGTTCCGCGACAACTACCTCGAGATCGGCCACCACGGCGCGCGGCCGATCGACTACCCCTACGCCTACGTCGCCCCGTCCAACACCGGCGTGCCGAGCGGCCACGACCTCGACAACAACGGCACGGTCGGCGGCGGCAACGACGCGTTCGGGTTCGGCGACTTCGAGGGCCAGTACGGCATGGTCGTGCTGAGCAAGCACCCGATCGTGACCGGCAAGGTCCGCACCTTCCAGAGGTTCCTGTGGAAGGACATGCCCGGCGCCCTCCTCCCGGACGACCCGAGCACCGCGGCCCCGCGTGACTGGTACTCCCCCGCCGAGCTCCAGGACGTGCGGCTGTCCAGCAAGTCCCACTGGGACGTGCCGGTCCGGATCGGTCGCCGTACCGTCCACTTCCTGGTCTCGCACCCGACGCCGCCGACCTTCGACGGCCCCGAGGACCGCAACGGCGCGCGCAACCACGACGAGATCCGCTTCTGGGCCGACTACGTCGACAACCGGCGCTACCTCTACGACGACCGAGGTCACCGCGGCGGGCTGCCGCGAGGCGAGCGGTTCGTGATCGCCGGCGACCAGAACAGCGACCCCCTCGACGGGGACTCCGTGCCGGGGTCGATCCAGCAGCTCCTCGACCACCCGCGCATCACCGACCCGCGGCCGTCGTCGCGCGGCGGCGTGGAGGCCGCAGCCCGCCAGGGCGGGGCCAACCTCGCGCACGAGTCCGACCCGCGCTTCGACACGGCCGACTTCAACGACAACCCGGCGCCGGGCAACCTGCGCGCCGACTACGTGCTGCCCTCACGCGGGCTGAAGGTGCGTGGCTCCGGGATCTTCTGGCCGGTGCCGTCGGACCCGCTGTCCCGGCTGACCGGGGAGTTCCCGTTCCCCTCGTCGGACCACCGCTCGGTCTGGGTCGACGTCCGCCTCTGACGCCTCACGCGAGCCCCAGCGCCGCGGCCTCCTCCCAGAGGTCGTCGCGGACGCTGGGGTGAGCGGCGTGGTCGATGATCTGGCGCGCCTGCTCGCGCTGGTCCTGACCGAACACCTCGGCCAGGCCCTGCTCGGTCACGATCGCGCTCATCTGGAACGACGTCACGGGCTCGTCCACCAGGGCGACGACGGTCGAGACGTCCGCCTTGGGGTGCCACGAGCGCAGCGCGATGAACGCCTGCCCGCCGGGGCTGTGCAGCGCGCCGACGATGAAGTCGGTCTGGCCGCCGGTGCCGGAGTGGATCCGGGCGTTGATGCGCGAGGCGTTGGCCTGGCCGAACAGGTCGACCTGGAGCGCGGTGTTGACGCTGACCATCGCCGGGTTGCCGGCGATCCGGGCGGGGTCGTTGGTCACCTCGGTGCGCACCATCTCCACTCGCTCGTTGCCGTCGACCCACTCGAGGAGCTCGGGCGACCCGAAGAGGAACGACGCCGAGATCGGGACGTCCGTGTCCAGCGCCCCGGCCAGCTCGAGCGCGAGCACGCTGTCGGAGAACATCTCGGTCCAGATCCGCAGCCCGCGCCGCCCGATGAGCCCGCGCATGGTGGCGTCCGGCACCGCTCCGATCCCGGCCTGCAGGGTCGCGCCGTCGCCCACCCGGGCGGCCACCAGCTCCCCGATCCGGGCCGACGCGTCGTCGATCGGAGCGACGGCGGCGTGCGCCAGCGGCTCGTCGGCCTCGACCAGCACGTCGAGGTGCTCGACGTCGACCAGCGCGTCGCCGTAGGTCCAGGGCAGGTGGTCGTTGACCTGCGCCACGACGATCCCGCCCCCCCTGCGGACCGCCTCGATGGCGGCCGGCAGCACGTTGACCTCGACCCCCAGCGACACCTTCCCGTCGCGCGGCCGCGTCGTGTGGAGCACCACCGCGTCCGGTGACAGGGACCCGGCGAACAGGGTGGGCACGAGCGAGAGGCGCGAGGGCACGTAGCTCAGCCGCGGACTGCGCCGCTGGCCAGGCCCGACGAACGACGTCTCCAGCGTCACCCCTGCGCGGTCCGGGATGCCGTGCTGCCCGTTGAGCATCCACAGCCGGTACTCCGCCAGCCGCTCGTCCACCAGCCGCAGCGTGTGCCACGGCGTCGCATGGTTGCCCGTCACGACGATGCGGGGGTTGGCGGGCAGCGCGGCGAGCGCGCGGTCGAGGTCCACACCGACGATTCCACCAGACCCCACCTCAGGTGACCCAGGCCGAAAGACCTTCGATGCCCAGGAACAAGTCCCACGCCGGTGGTGGAGGAGGGACGAAGTCCCGTCTCCACCATGGTCCCGGGCGGCTCCTCACTCCCGCTTGTGGAAGGAGACCTTGCCGCCCGGGTGGTGGGTCATGACGTAGCCGGGGTGGTGAGCCAGCGGGTGGTGGCCGGTGCAGAGCAGCCCGCCGCGCTCGACCGAGGTGTCGCCGCCCTGGGACCACGGGTCGAGGTGGTGGGCGTGACACCACGCAGAGGGCCTGTCGCAGCCCAGCGCGATGCAGCCACCGTCGCGGACGGCCATCGCGATCCTCTGGGCCTTGGTGTGGAACCGCATCTTCCGGCCCACGTCGAGGACCTGGGACTTCCCACCGAGCACGACGGGGATGACCCCGGCCTCGCACGCCATGCGCCGGGCGAGTCCGGGGCTGATCGGGGTGCCGGTGTCGAGCTGGGCTGCCTTGAGGCCGCCCATGAGGGTCTCGAGGGTCATGGTGACCACGACGGTGGCGTCCATCCCCCCGGCCTGGGGGAGCTTCTTGGTGGGGAAGCGGTCGATGTACTCGATGAACGCCAACCCCATCCCGTGCGGGGTCGATCCCTCGCCGCCGGCCTTGGGCGAGGCCAACGCGTCGAGGGGCTTGCGGAGCTTGTCAGCCTGGTGGGTGGGGATCGAGAACCGGCCATGCGTGGTGCCGTGGCCGTCGTCGTGCATCGTGAACCGCGCCTTCGCCTCAGCCTTGCGCTCCTGGGACTCGAGCTGACGGGCCGTCTCTGCCTCGCCGACCTCGGGGGCCACGACCTCCAGGACGTGCACGCCCAGGACCCGCAGCCGCTTGGCGTCGAAGTGCGCCGCCTCGGCGAGCAGGTGGTCCCGCGCCTGGTC
>NZ_SPUI01000007.1 GCF_004522095.1 Nocardioides sp. 503 | reverse complement strand
CGTCACTTCCCTCGCGTTGCACACCGAGGGAAGTGACAGCTTCCCTGCATACCTTGGGGAAACTGCGCGCGCCTCAGCCCGCCGCCCGCCGCAACGGACTGGCCTCGGCGCCGGCGGCGAACGCCTCGGCGGCGTAGAGCACCCACGCGTGCATGCCGGCCGCGCCGCCCTCGGCGTAGCCGACGAGGTTCGACTCGTACGCCGGCCGCAGCGCGAGGTGGCCGGCCTCGGGAACGACCAGCGACTTCTCGTCGACGCCGCGGGCGACGATGACCAGGCGCTCGGCGGCGCGGGCGACGACGCCGTTGTGGGAGGCGAACGGCGCCGCGGTGACGAGCTCGCCGTGGATGAGCGCCGCGACGAGCAGGGCCGGCGCGTCGGTGGGGCGCGTCAGCAGGGCGCCGATGTCGCGCAGCCGGGCCGCGGACTCGGCGTCGCGCGGGCGGCCACGCTGGTCGTCGGGCAGCGACCCCGACGACACCAGCGCGTGCAGCCGGGCGAAGGCCTGGGCGGGGCTGCGACCCACGAGCGGCGCCAGGCCGAGGATCTCGGTCGACATCCGCAGCACGTCCTGGGCGGTCTCGTCGCCGGCGCCCTCGCGCACCTGCGCGAGGGTCGAGGACGAGCCCTCCAGCACCGCGCTGGCGTGGGCGCCGCGCAGCAGGGACTCGGCGGTGGTCTCCGGGGAGGTACGCCGCAGCCCCCGGTCGCGCAGCATGACGTCGATGCCGTCGCGCACGGCGGCGTACGCCGAGGGGACGCCTTCGAGAGACACCAGCCACGCAAGGGGATCGGAAGCCACGGCCGAAGGCTATCCGCGGGTAGCCTCGACCCCGATGACCGACCACCTGCCTCCCGCCCGCTCCTTCGGGAGCGTCGCCGACGCCTACGACCGCGGCCGCCCCACCTACCCCCGGGACGCCGCGGCCTGGCTGACCGCCGAGCAGCCGCTCACCGTGCTCGAGCTCGCGGCCGGCACGGGCAAGCTCACCGAGCAGCTGGTCGCCCTGGGGCACGACGTCCACGCCACCGAGCCCGACGCCGCGATGCTCGACGTGCTGCAGCGCCGGCTGCCCGACGTCCGGGCCTCGCTCACCGGCGCCGAGGACATCCCCGCGTCCGACTCCTCCTACGACGTCGTCGTGGTGGCGCAGGCGTTCCACTGGTTCGACCACGAGCGCGCGCTGCCCGAGATCGCGCGGGTCCTCAAGCCCGGAGGCCACCTCGCGATCGTGCGCAACGACCGCGACGAGCGCATCCCTTGGGTGCGCAAGCTCGGCCGCATCATCGGCTCGACCGGCCGCGACGACGTCGACCCCGTCGCGGTGCTCGCGGGCTCGCGCCACTTCCGCAGCGCCGAGGAGCAGGACTTCAAGCACTGGCAGACCGTGCACCGCGAGTCGATCCAGGACCTCGTGCGCTCCCGCTCGGACGTGATCGCCCTCGACGAGGAGGCGCGCGTCGCCCGGCTGGCCGACGTGCTGGCTCTGTACGACGACTACGGGCGCGGCATGGACGGCATGCAGCTGCCTTACGTCACCCGCTGCTTCCGCGCCACCGTCGTCGACCGGCCCGAGCCGGACCCGCTGACGATCGAGCGCCCCTCCGACCGGCACGACGACCGGCAGGGCGGGCATCGCGACGGCGACCACGACCCCGCCGACGGGCCGGTCCCGCCGCCCACGGACGACGACAGCGGCATGCTCCTCATCGACTTCCGCTGAGCCATGAGGGCCTGGCGGCGGACCCATCTCGGCACCGAGGCCGACCGCGCGACGTTCCGCACGCTGCACCGCGCGTCGCTGGCCGCACCGGCCCTGCGTGAGGGGCTGACCACCGACTCGGCCGAGCGCTCCATCCGCCACCTGCGCTCGCTGCTCGGCACGCCCGCGATGGCGCTGACCGACACCGCCGCCGCCCTCGCCTGGGACGGCACCGGCCAGCACCACACCGACCAGGCGGCCGCGCTGGTCGCGGCCACCCTCGACCGCGGCGCGACCCGGGTCTTCGACCGCTCCGACCTGCAGTGCGAGGAGACCGGCTGCCCCGTGCGCACGGCGGTCGTCAGCCCGCTGGTCGTCGAGGAGCGGATCGTCGGCACCCTGCAGGCCTTCGCGCCCTACCCCACCGCCGGGCTGGCGCGCGCCGCCGACGAGGTGGCGCAGTGGGTCTCGGGTCAGCTCGAGCTGGCCGAGCTCGACGCGTCGCGCACCCGCGCGATCGAGGCGGAGGTGCGGGCCCTGCGCGCGCAGATCAGCCCGCACTTCATCTACAACTCGCTGGGCGCCATCGCCAGCTTCGTGCGCACCGACCCCGACCGCGCCCGCGACCTGCTGATGGAGTTCGCCGACTTCACCCGCTACTCCTTCCGCAGCCACGGCGACTTCACGACGCTGGCCGAGGAGCTGCGCTCGGTGGAGCGCTACCTCCTGCTGGAGCAGGCGCGCTTCGGGGAGCGGCTGCGCGTGACGCTGAGCATCGCGCCCGAGGTGCTGCCGGTCGCCGTACCCTTCCTCTGCATCCAGCCCCTCGTCGAGAACGCCGTGCGCCACGGCCTCGCCAACGTCGAGGGCGCCGGGCACGTGCGCATCGGGGCGCTGGACCGCGGGCAGGAGTGCGTGATCGAGGTGGAGGACGACGGCGTCGGCGAGGACCCCGACAAGGTACGGCGTGCGCTCGCCGGCGACACCGCGCTCGACTCGGTCGGCCTGGGCAACGTCGACAGCCGGCTGCGCAACACCTACGGCGACGACTACGGCCTGGTCGTCGAGACCGCGCCGGGCGCCGGCACCAAGGTGATCGTGCGGGTGCCGAAGTTCGCGCCGGGGGTGCAGGTGTGACGCCGCCGCTGCTGCGGGTGCTGGTCGTCGACGACGAGCGGCCGGCCCTCGACGAGCTCGCCTACCTGCTCTCGCGCGACGAGCGGGTCGGCGAGGTCCGCACCTGCGACTCCGCCGCCGAGGGGCTGCGCACCCTGCAGCAGACCGACGTCGACTGCGTCTTCCTCGACATCCAGATGCCCGGGCTCACCGGCCTCGACCTCGCGCAGGTCCTCTCGCGCTTCCGCAGCCCGCCGCCGGTGGTGTTCGTGACCGCCCACGAGGCCCACGCCGTCGAGGCCTTCGAGCTGCACGCAGTCGACTACGTGCTCAAGCCGGTGCGCGCCGACCGTCTCGCCGAGGCCGTACGGCGCGTGGTGGCGGGCGGCGACCGGTCACCGGGCCCCAGCCAGGACGCGCAGATCCCCGTCGAGCGCGGCGGGGTGACGCGCTTCGTGGACCGGGCCGACGTCACCCACGTCGAGGCCCAGGGCGACTACGCACGGCTGCACACCGCCGGCGGCTCGCACCTCATCCGCACCCCGCTCTCCACGCTGGAGGAGGAGTGGCGCCCGGCCGGGTTCGTGCGCATCCACCGCTCGCTGCTGGTCGCGCTGGCCCACGTGCGGGAGGTGCGCATGGACTCCGGCCGGTGCTCGGTCGTGGTCGGAGGCCCGCCGGGGGCGGCGGACGTCGTCGAGCTGGGCGTCAGCCGCCGCCACACCCGCGAGCTGCGCGACCTGCTGCTGCACCGCGGGGAGTCGTGAGCGAGGGGCGGCCCGAGCGGGTGCGGGTGACGGGGCCGCCCCGGCGGCACGCCCCTCGCGCGCGGACCGGCGACATCGACGACGAGACCCGGCTCGGCCACGTCTACCTCGGCTCGCTCCTGCGCGAGCAGCTGCGGCTGGCCCTGCGCACGATCGCGCTGCTCGTGGTGAGCGTGGGCAGCCTGCCGCTGGCCTTCCACCTGCTGCCGCGCCTGTCCGCCGTACGCGTGGGTCCGGTGCCGCTGGCGTGGCTGCTGCTCGGCGCGCTCGTCTACCCCCTGCTGGTGCTGCTCGGCTGGTCCTACGTGCGGAGGGCCGAGCGCAACGAGCGCGACTTCGCCGAGCTGATGAGCGAGGCCGACGGATGAGCGCTCGATGAGCACCCGATGAGTCCTCGATGAGCACCGAGAGCGTGACCGGCCTGGTCGCGGTGGTGCTGGTGACGGTCACGACGCTGCTGATCGGCACGTGGGGACTGCGGTTCTCACGGACGACGAGCGACTTCTTCGTGGCGTCCCGCTCGGTGCGGCCGGGGCTCAACGCGTCGGCGATCGGTGGGGAGTACCTCTCCGCCGCGTCCTTCCTCGGTGTCGCCGGGCTGGTGCTGACCTTCGGCGCGGACATGCTGTGGTACCCGATCGGCTGGACCGCCGGCTACCTCCTGCTGCTGGTCCTCGTCGCCGCGCCCCTGCGTCGCAGTGGCGCCTACACCCTGCCGGACTTCGCGGAGGCCCGGCTGGGGTCGCGGCGCGTGCGCACGCTGTGCTCGGTGATGGTAGTGGCGATCGGCTGGCTCTACCTCCTGCCGCAGTTCCACGGAGCCGGGCTCACGCTGCGCGCCGCGGTCGGCGCCCCGACGTGGCTGGGGCCGGTGATCGTCGGGCTGGTGGTGCTGGCCAACGTGTCCTCGGGCGGGATGCGCAGCATCACCTTCGTGCAGGCATTCCAGTACTGGCTCAAGCTCACCGCCCTGCTCCTGCCGGCCGCCGTCCTGCTCGTCGTCTGGGCGGGCGAGGGCGCGCCGGGCAGCCGGATGCCGGCCGACGCCGACTGGTCGGTCCCGCTCGCGAGCGGCGGCACCGAGGGCCTCTACCTCACCTATTCGCTCATCGTCGCGACGTTCCTCGGCACGATGGGGCTGCCGCACGTGGTCGTGCGGTTCTACACCAACCCCGACGGCCGCGCCGCACGCCGTACGACGCTGGTGGTGCTGGTGCTGCTCGGCGTGTTCTACCTGCTGCCGCCGGTCTACGGCGCGCTCGGGCGGGTCTACGCCACCGAGCTCGCCGCGTCCGGCCGCTCGGACGTCCTCGTGCTCGAGCTGCCACGGCTCATGGTGCCCGGTGTCGGGGGCGAGCTGCTGGCCGGACTGGTGACCGCCGGGGCGTTCGCGGCGTTCCTGTCGACGTCGTCGGGCCTGGCCATCGCGGTGGCCGGCGTGCTGAGCCAGGACCTCACCCCGCGGCTGCTGCGCGCGCGACGGCTGTCGGGCGTGGCGGCGTTCCGCGTCGGCGCGGTGATCGCGGTGACGGTCCCGCTGGCGGTGGCGCTGGCCCTGCCGAGCGTCGGCGTCGCGCGCGCCGTGGGGCTGGCCTTCGCCGTGGCGGCCTCGACGTTCTGCCCCCTGCTGCTGCTCGGGATCTGGTGGCGCGGCCTCACCGACGTCGGCGCGGTGGCCGGGCTCCTCGCCGGCGGTCTGGGCTCCGGGGTCGGCGTGCTGTGGACGCTCGTCGACGGCTCCTCCGACGGTTGGCCGGGCGTGCTGCTCGAGCAGCCCGCCGCGTGGAGCGTGCCGCTGGCGTTCGTGACGATGGTGCTGGTCTCGCGTGCCACCGCCTCGCGGGTGCCCGCCCACGCTCGGCGGTTCATGGTGCGGCTGCACACGCCCGAGGCGCTCGAGCTGGACCGGGGGTAGGCGGAGCAGGTTTTTCAGCAGATGCTGGTAAACCTGCTCCTACGCCGACCGCCGCACGGCGTCGAGCGCGAGCGTCCGCTGCGCGATGAGGTCGGCGACGAGAGGGTCCGGTCCGATGACGTCGGCGACGAGGACGGCGCCGGCGTCGAGCGACTCCGACCGGGCGCGGTCGGCGAAGTAGCCGGGCGAGAGCAGGTACGGCGACACGACGTCGCCGGGCCGCACGACCTCGGCCGGGCGGCTGCCGAGCGCGGAGAGGGTCGCGACCTCGACCGGGCCGTCCCAGAGTCGGCCCAGCAGCTCGGCGGCGCGCGTCAGGTCGCGGGTGGCGAGCGGGTCGGAGGAGCCGGCGGCGACCATCACGAGCCGACCCGCACCGGGTGACGCACCGGCCGACACCAGCCGCGCCAGCTGCACCTCGGCGATCCGCTGGTGCGGCCCGAGCGGGCGGCCCAGCACCAGCGGCCCGCCGGCGGCCTCCGCCATCCGCGGCAGGTCCTGGCGGACGTGGAAGCCGGTCGACAGCAGCAGAGGCACGACGACGGTGGCCTCGGCCGAGGCCGCCACGACCGCCTCGAAGAGCGGGTCGGACAGCTCGACGTAGGAGCACACCGCCTCGACGCCGAGCCGCTCGCCGGCCGCGGCGGTCAGCTCGCGCGCCACCTCGTTGCCGGACGCCTTGCGGGTGCCGTGCGCGACGGTCACGAGCCTCATGTCGCCACCGCGAGCCGGTAGCCGCGCTTGACGACGGTCTGCACGATCTTGGTGCCGACGGCCGCGCGCAGCCGCGCCACCGCCATCTCGACGGCGTGCTCGGAGCCGGCGATGCCCGACGGCAGCGCGGCGAGCAGCTCGCGGCGCGACACCACGTGGCCGGGGTTGACCAGCAGCGCCTGGAGCACGGCGAACGGCGCCGCCGAGAGCTTGACCTCGACGCCGTCGACCAGCACCTCGTCGCCGTGCAGCAGCAGGGTGTGGCCGGCCACCTCGAACGACGAGCCGGACGTGCGCGAGGGCAGCTCGGTCTCGAGCTGCTTGACCATCGCGGCCAGCCGGGAGCGGTCGGGGTAGATCGTCGGCACGCCCCACATCTCGAACGCCGCCGCGGTGACCGGGCCGACGCAGGAGGCGATCACGTCGGCCTGGAAGGCCCCCACGACCTCCTCACGGCGGCCGGTGGAGCCGGCCGCCTGCATCAGCGCGGCGACGGCCGGCGCGGAGGTGAAGGTCACCGCGTGGACGGTACGGTCGGCGATCTCGTCGACCAGGTGGAACATCGGCCCCGGGTCCTCCGCGCTCGCGACCCGGTAGACGGTGACGGTGGTGACGTCGGCGCCGCGCCGGCGCAGCGCGTGCGCGACCATCGACAGCGACTGGCCGTGCTCCTGCACCACGATCCGCAGTCCGGTCAGGTCACGGCCGCGGAGGTGCTCCAGCACGTCCTCGAACTCTTCCGACTCCGGCGCCCACAGCTCGCGCAGGCCGCGGCGCCGGAGGGCGCCCACGCTCTTGGGGCCGCGCGCCAGGATCTCGGACCGGCCGAGCGCGGCGAGCAGCTCGTCGAGCATCCCCCAACCCTCGGCCGCCGCGAACCAGCCCTTCATGCCGATGCCGGTCGTCGCCAGGAAGACGTCGACCGGCTTGCTCAGGACCTCCTCGGTCGCGGCGCGCAGCGAGGCGTCGTCGACCTGGTTGGGCTCGGTCGACAGCGCCGGGGCCCACACGCAGGTGGCGCCGCGGCGCTCGAAGAGCTGGACCTGCTCGTCGACCTTGCGCGCGGCGGTGACCCCGATCCGGTAGCCGGCCAGGGGCAGCGTGGCGCCGACCGTCGCGTCGGTCTCCTCTACGAGCTCGATGTGCCACCTCCCGTCAGCCTGGCGGCCGGCTCGTCGATGAGCCCGCCGATGAGCACCGTGCCGTCCTCGGTCACCTGGACGTCGTACGTCGGGACCCGCACCGCCGCGTCGTCGAGGCACTGCCCGGTGCTGAGGTCGAACGCCTGCTTGTGCATCGGCGAGGCCACGAAGGTGACCTCGTCACCCTCGACCGTACGTGTCCCGACGATCCCACGGGCCAGCACCGACGCCCGTGAGTAGGGATCGTAGTTGGACAGCGCGAACACCCGGTCGTCGTAGGTCCGGAAGACCGCCACGGCCTCGCCCGCGACCAGCGCCAGCACGCCGCCCTCGGGCTCGATGTCGTCGAGCCGGCAGACGGTCGTGTACGTCGCCGCGTGGGTCGTCGTCATGACGTCACCGCGGGCGCGCCGACTCCGATGGTCGCGCCGAGGACCACCGGCCCGGCGGAGTCCCCCGGCGCCGGCTGGCCGCGCTCCTCGCGGAACGTGATGTGCGGGTCGGGGACGTCCGGGGCGTTGACGAAGGAGACGAACCGGGCGAGCTTGTCGGGGTCGTCCAGCGTCGCCCTCCACTCGTCGAAGTAGCCGTCCACGTGGGCCTCGATCGCCGCCTCCAGCTCGCTGCCGAGCCCGAGGGAGTCCTCGACCACGACCGCGCGGACCCGCTCGATCCCCCCGTCGAGCGAGGCCATCCAGGGCGCGGTGCGCTGGAGGCGGTCGGCGGTGCGGATGTAGTACATGAGGTAGCGGTCGAGGTAGCGCACGAGCGTCTCGGTGTCGAGGTCACCGGCGAGCAGGACCGCGTGCACCGGCGAGGCGCCGCCGTTGCCGCCGACGTAGAGGTTCCAGCCCTTCTCGGTGGCGATCACCCCGAAGTCCTTGGCGCGCGCCTCGGCGCACTCGCGGGCGCAGCCGCTGACGCCGCCCTTGATCTTGTGCGGCGACCGCAGGCCGCGGTAGCGGTTCTCCAGCATGATCGCCAGCGAGGTGGAGTCCTGGACGCCGTAGCGGCACCACGTCGAGCCCACGCAGGACTTCACGGTGCGCAGCGACTTGCCGTAGGCGTGGCCCGACTCGAAGCCGGCGTCGACCAGGCGGCGCCAGATGGCCGGCAGCTCCTCCATGCGGGCGCCCATCAGGTCGATGCGCTGGCCGCCGGTGATCTTGGTGTAGAGCCCGAAGTCGCGCGCGACCTCCCCGAGCACGATCAGCCCCTCGGGCGTCACCTCCCCGCCGGCGATCCGCGGCATCACCGAGTAGGTGCCGTTGCGCTGGATGTTGGCGAGGTAGGCGTCGTTGGTGTCCTGCAGCGTGCCGCGCCCGGTCTCGAGGACGTGCCCGTTGAGCTGGCTGGCCAGGATCGAGGCGACGGTCGGCTTGCAGACGTCGCAGCCGCGGCCGCTCCCGTGGCCTCCCACGACCTCGTCGAAGCTGCGGTAGCCGTGCACGGCCACGACGTCGAAGAGCTCCTGGCGGGTCAGCGCGAAGTGCTCGCACAGGCTGCGGTCGACGACCTTGCCGACCGAGGCGAAGTGGTCCTCGACGATCTTCTTGACCGTCGGCTTGCAGGAGCCGCAGGTGCTCCCGGCTCCGGAGCACCTCGTGACGCAGGTGGCGTCGGCACAGGGCTCCTCCGCCCGGGCCACGTGGTCCAGGATCGTCGCCTTCGTGACGTTGTTGCACGAGCAGACGACCGCCTCGTCGGGCAGCCCGATCTCGGGCACGCCCCGGCTCGCCGGGAGGATCAGGTCCTCGGGGTTGGGAGGCAGCTCGATGCCGCTGGCGACCATCGGCCGCAGCACGCCGTATGCCGACGCGTCGCCCACCAGGACGCCGCCGAGGAGGTGCCTGCCGTCCTCGGAGACCACGAGCTTCTTGTAGTGCCCGGCGACCGCGTCGGCGAAGACCAGCTCCAGCGCGCCCTCGGTGGCGGCGTGTGCGTCGCCGAAGGAGGCCACGTCGACGCCGAGGAGCTTGAGCTTGGTGGACATGTCGGCGCCGGTGAACTGGCCGGGACCTCCGAGCAGGGCGTCGACGACGACCTCCGCCATCGCGTAGCCCGGCGCGACCAGCCCGTACATCCGCCCTCCCGGCGCCGCGCACTCCCCGATCGCCCAGACGTGCGGGTCGGAGGTGCGGCACCGCTCGTCGACCAGGACGCCGCCGCGCTCGGCGAGGTCGAGCCCGGCGTCCCTGGCGAGTGCGTCCCGCGGGCGGATGCCGGCGGAGAAGACGACGACCTGCGCCTCGATGGGCTCGGCGTCCTTGAGCTGCAGACCGGTGACGCGGTCCTCGCCCAGCACGCCCTCGGTCAGGGCGCCGGTGTGGACGGTGAGCCCGAGCTTCTCGACGTGACGTGCGAGGGTCGCCCCGCCGGCGGCGTCGACCTGCACGGCC
Source organism: Nocardioides sp. 503 (assembly GCF_004522095.1). Classification (GTDB taxonomy): domain Bacteria; phylum Actinomycetota; class Actinomycetes; order Propionibacteriales; family Nocardioidaceae; genus Nocardioides. Next base: position 152,475 of record NZ_SPUI01000007.1, on the reverse strand, counting down.
ATCAGCCGCGGCGCCATCTCGACCACGTGGGTCTCCAGCCCCAGCTGGGACAGGGCGTTGGCCGCCTCCAGCCCGAGCAGCCCGCCGCCGATGACCGCCCCGACGGTGGCCACCGAGGCGGCCTCGCGGATCGCCTCGAGGTCCTCGATGGTGCGGTAGACGAAGCAGCCGGGCAGGTCGCGCCCCGGCACCGGCGGCACGAACGGCGTCGCGCCCGTGGCCAGGACCAGCTCGTCGTAGACCAGCACCTCGCCGGTGCCGAGGAGCACCGTCTGCGTCTCGGGGTCGACGGCGTCGACGGAGGTGCCCAGGACCAGCCGCACCCGCGGGTCGTCGTACGCGCCGCCCGGGAGGAGCGACAGCCCGTCGGCGCCGACCTCGAAGAACGACGTCAGCGCCACGCGGTCGTACGCCGCCCGCGGCTCCTCGCCGACGACGACCACGTCGTAGGTCTCGGTGAGGCCGCGCTCGATCGCGGCCTGCACGAAGCGGTGGCCGACCATGCCGTGGCCGGCGACGACGAGCGTCTTCCTGTGGTGCGGTGACATGGGATCTCCCTCAGGTGGTGCCGGACAGGGCGGGTCGGGTGGCGAGCAGCTCACGCACGGCGGACGCGCAGCCGCCGCAGCCGGTGGTGGCGCGGGTGGTGTCGCGGGCCTCGTCGAGCGAGGCGCAGGCGCGGATCCTCCCGGCGCTCACGCCCGCGCAGGCGCAGATCTCGGCGTCGTCGGCCAGGCGTGAGGGCGGCGCGGTGCGGTCGCCCATGAGCAGCTGGCCGGGCTCGGTGCCGGCCAGGCGGGTGCCGTGGTCGAAGTACTGGGTGATGAGGCCGATCCGGCTCAGGTCGCCCACCAGCGTCGCCGCGACGATGACGCCGTCGCGGACCACCAGCTTGCGGTGGGAGCCGACGACGGGGTTGGTGACCTCGACGACGTCGCCGCCGTCGGCGGTCGCCCGCTCGGGGTCGCCCAGGACGGCCACGTCCAGGCCGGTCGCGCGGAGCCGGGCGACGGTGCGGCTGCCGGTGTAGGTGAGGGCGGTCGAGGGTGCGGTGAGGTGGTGGGCCAGCAGCGCCGCCTGCTCCCACGCCGGGGCCACGAAGCCCGTGGTGCGACCGGCGTGCTCGGCGCAGTCGCCGAGGGCGTGGACGTCGGGGTCGGTGACGCAGGCGAGGTGCTCGTCGACGACGACCCCGCGGCGTACCTCCAGCCCGGCCCCGCGCGCCAGTGCGGTCGAGGGCCGGCCGCCGGCGGTCAGGACCACGAGGTCGGTCTCGAGCGTGTAGCCGTTGTCGAGCCGCAGGCCGACGCCGCCGGTGTCGGTGTCGGTGCCGGTGTCGGCGGGGAGGTCGGTGAGGCGGACCGCTCGCGCCCCGGTGTAGACCGTCGTGCCGAGCCGCCGCAGGTCGCGCGCGAGCACCTGGCCCGCCGGGCTCCCCACCTGGCTGCGGAGCAGGTGCTCCCCGCCCTCCACGATCTCGGTGTCGAGCCCCCGGACGCTCAGCGCCCGCGCCACCTGCAGCCCCAGCAGGCCGCCGCCGACCACGACCGCCCGGGCCGGCTTCAACCTTGCGGTTTGGTCACAAACCGCAGGTTCCCGGCCCCCGGACGTGCGGTTGGTGACCAAACCGCACGGGTCCGGGACGCCGAGCGAGGTGAGCGCGCCCATCAGCCGGGTGCAGTCGTCGAGCGAGCGGAAGGCGTGGACGCGCTCGCGGAGGCGGCCGTCGAGGCGCACCAGCCCCCGGATCGGCGGCAGCGAGGGGATGCTGCCGGTGGCGAGCACGAGCCGGTCGTAGGGCACGACCGTGCCATCGACGAGCATCACGTCGCGGCGCTCGCGGTCGACGCCGAGGACGCGCGCGCCGAGGCGCAGGTCCACCCCGTGCTCGGCGTACCAGCGCGGCTCGCGCAGCGTCAGCGCGGAGGCCGGGTGCGTGCCCTCGAGCACGGCGGAGAGCAGGATCCGGTTGTACGGCGCGTGCGGCTCGTCGCCGAGCACCACCACGTCCGCGCCTGCGCCCCGCGCGACCAGCTCCTCCACGAGCCGCGTGGCCGCCATGCCGCTGCCGACGACCACGACCCGACCGACGGCGCTCACGTGCGCACCGCCGCGGCGCAGGCCTTGAACTCCGGCATCCGGCTCGACGGGTCCAGCGCGTCGTGGGTGAGGCGGTTGGCGCCGACCCAGTGGAAGGGCACGAAGACGGTGTCGGGGCGGATCGTCGACACGACGCGGGCGGGCGCCTTGAGCTCCCCTCGCCGGGTCGTCACCACGACGAGGTCGCCGTCGTGGGCGCCGATGCGGTCGGCCAGCATCGGGTGCAGCTCGACGAACGGGCCGTCGTCGGGCAGGTCGCGGATCCGCCGGGTCTGGGCGCCGGACTGGTACTGCGCCAGCACCCGCCCGGTCGTCAGGTGCACCGGGTAGTCCGCGCACACGACCTCGGCCGGTCCGCGGTGCTCGACCGCCACGCACCGCGCGCGGCCGTCCGGCGTCGCGAACGAGTCGGCGAAGAGCCGCGGCGTCCCCGGGTGCTCGGCGCTCGGGCAGGGCCAGAAGACACCGTGCTCCTCGCGGATCCGGTCGTAGGTGATGCCGGCGTAGTCGGCCCGCCCGCCGGCGGAGGCGCGGCCCAGCTCGGCGAACACCTCCTCGGCGTCGGCCGAGAAGTCGACCGGCGACCCCAGCCGCGACGCCAGGCCCGCCATCACCTCGAGGTCGGTCCACACGCCGTCCGGCGGCGCGACGGCACGCTCGCGGAGCACCACGCGACCCTCGAGGTTGGTCATGGTGCCGGTCTCCTCGGCCCACTGCGTCACCGGCAGCACGACGTCGGCCATCGCCGCGGTCTCGGAGAGCACGAGGTCGGCGACGACCAGCAGGTCGAGCGCCTCCAGCCGCCGCGTCACGTGCGTCGCGTTGGGCGCCGAGACCACGATGTTGCTGCCGAACACCAGCAGGGCCCTGGCCCCACCGTCGGTCCCGAGCGAGTCGAGCAGCTCGTACGCCGACCGGCCGGCCCCCGGCAGCGAGGCGGCGGGCAAGCCCCAGACGCGCGCCACGTGCTCGCGCGCCGCCGGGTCGTCGATCATCCGGTAGCCGGGCAGCTGGTCGGCCTTCTGGCCGTGCTCGCGCCCGCCCTGCCCGTTGCCCTGACCGGTCAGGCAGCCGTAGCCGGCCGACGCGCGGCCCGGCATCCCCAGCGCCAGCGTGAGGTTCACCCACGCGAGCACCGTGTCGGTGCCCTGCGCGTGCTGCTCGGCGCCCCGGGCGGTCAGCACCGTCACCTTGTCCGCGCCGACCAGGAGGCCGGCCAGGGCGCGCAGCTCGGAGGCGGGCACCCCCGTCACCCGCTCGACCCGCTCGGGCCACCAGGCGGCGACCGCGCGCCGCACGGCGTCGAACCCGGTGGTGCGCGCGGCGACGTACTCCTCGTCGACGCCGCCCAGGGCGACCACGAGGTGCAGCAGGCCGAGCGCGAGCGCCAGGTCCGTGCCCGGCACGGGCTGCAGGAAGGTGTCCGCCCGCTCGGCGGTCGCGGTGCGCCGCGGGTCGACGACGACCACGTGCCCGCCGCGCTCGCGCAGCCGGTCGAGGTGGCGCGCCGCCGGGGGCATGGTCTCGGCGAGGTTGGAGCCGACCAGGACCAGGACGTCGGTCTGCTCGACGTCGGCCAGGGGGAACGGCAGCCCGCGGTCGATGCCGAAGGCCTGGTTGGCGGCCGAGGCGGCCGACGACATGCACCAGCGGCCGTTGTAGTCGATCTGCGAGGTGCCCACCGCGACCCGGGCCAGCTTGCCGAGCTGGTAGGCCTTCTCGTTGGTGAGCCCCCCGCCCCCGAAGACGGCCACCGAGTCCGGGCCGTGCGACTCGCGCAGGGCGAGCAGCCGACCGGCCACCAGGTCGAGGGCCTCGTCCCACGACGCCGTGCGCAGCTCGCCGGAGGCCCGGTCGCGCACGAGCGGGGAGGTCAGCCGCTCACGGCTCCCCCGCAGCCCGGCGGCCGTCCAGCCCTTGCGGCACAGCGCGCCCTCGTTGACCGGGAAGTCCGGCCAGGCCCGCACCTCGAGGGTGGCCCGCCCCGTGCGCTCCAGGGACATGCCGCACTGCAGGCTGCAGTAGGGACAGTGGGTGTGGGTCATCAGGGCTCAGATGCCGGCGCCCGCGAGGCTGGTCGCCCTCGCCGTCGAGGGACGCCGCAGGTAGACCCCCCAGGTGACAGCCGCGCAGGCGACGTAGAAGGCGGTGAAGACCACGAAGGCGCCCTTGGTCGCCGACATGGGGTCGTCGACCCACGGCGAGCTGAACGCGATCGGGATCAGGAAGCCGCCGACCGCGCCGACGGCGCCGATCACGCCGATCGCGGCCGACGCCTGCTTGGTGGCGGCCAGCAGCGCGGCGGCACGCTGCGGCGTACCCGGCTCGGTCGCGCGCTCGGCCTCGGTGCGCCAGATCGCCGGGATCATCTTGTACGTCGAGCCGTTGCCGATCCCGGTCGCGGCGAACACGCAGAGGAAGAAGCCCAGGAACCACGGGAACCACGACTGGTTGTCGCTCGCGATGCCCGGCTCGGCGGTCGGGTTGGGCGTGAGCTGCGTGAGCGTCCACAGGACCGCCAGCGTGAAGACGACCATGCCGGTGAACGCACCCAGCGTGACCCTGGCGCCGCCGTAGCGGTCGGCCAGCCAACCGCCCAGCGGCCGCGTCATCGACCCGACCAGCGCCCCGAGGAACGCGAAGTAGGCGAAGTAGATGCCGGTGCCCAGCGGCGCCGGCTCCGGCACCCAGAAGTTGAGCTTGATCAGCAGCGGCATCGCCGCGGAGTAGCCGATGAACGAGCCGAACGTGCCGATGTAGAGGAACGCCATGATCCAGGTGTGCGGCTTGCGGACCACCTGCAGCTGCTCGCGCGGCTTGGAGGCGGCCGTGCCGAGGTTGTCCATGAACAGGTACGCCGCCAGTGTGGCGGCGACCGCCAGGCCGGCGTACACCCAGGCCGCGCGCTCCAGGTGGACTCCCCCGGCCGACGCCGTGACGATCCCGAAGATCCCCGCCCCGCCCACGATGACCGGCAGGAACAGCTGGATCAGCGAGACCCCGAGGTTGCCGCCCGCGGCGTTGAGGCCGAGGGCGGCGCCCTTCTTGGCGGAGGGGTAGAAGAAGTTGATGTTGGCCATCGAGCTGGCGAAGTTGCCGCCGCCGAGGCCGGCCGTCGCCGCGATCAGGCAGAACACCCAGAACGGCGTCTCCGGGTGCTGCACGGCGTAGGCGAACCCGAGCGTCGGGATGAGCAGCAGCGCGGCGCTGACCATCGTCCAGTTGCGCCCGCCGAACTTCGGCACCGCCAGCGTGTAGGGCAGCCGCAGCAGCGAGCCGACCAGGTTGGGCAGCGCGACCAGCACGAAGAGCTGCTGGGGGCTGTAGGAGAAGCCGACCGAGAGCAGGAAGGCCGAGGAGACCGACCAGATCAGCCACACCGAGAAGCCGAGGTGCTCGGCGAAGATCGACCACAGCAGGTTGCGGCGCGCGACCTGCTGACCGGTCTCGGCCCAGAACTCCGGCTCCTCGGGGCGCCAGTCGTCGATCCAGCGGCCGGTGCGCCGGGCGGGTGGGGCCGCTGCGCTGGTGGCGGCGGCGGGCGCGGTGGGCGGCGGGTCGGTGGTGAGGGTCATCGTCGGGCTCCTGTGGGGGTGCGGATGCCCTCATCCAAGGCAGCGCAGGTTTCGCCCGCCCACGAGCAGCCGCAAAGCCGACGTCACGTTGTCCTCACGCCCTCACGGACCTCACGCGCTCACGCCCCCGTGGGTTGAGGAGGGACGAAGTCCCGTCTCGAAACCCACGGAAGGGACTCGACCCCTCACCGGGTTTCGAGACGGTCGCTGCGCGACCTCCTCAACCCACGACGACCGACGTGCCGCTCGTCGTCCGCAACCGACCGTTCGTCGCAGCGCGGGACCCGCTGGCCGCAGCCCCGGGCGCGACCCCTCTCCCTCGGCGGCGCGCGCTCCTACGGTGACGCCCATCACATCGTGCTCACCCTGAGCCGCTCGAAAGGGGTCCTCCCGTGGCGTCCGACGTCAACCCGCACTCCCAGCCAGACCGCCATGCGCCGGTCTACGACGAGCTGGCGGCCGCCCCGGAGTTCGTCGAGCTCCGGCGCCTCTACCGGGGCTTCGTGTTCCCGGCGACGCTCGCGTTCCTGTCGTGGTACTTGCTCTACATCCTGATGTCCAACTACGCCGGCGGGTTCATGGACCACCAGCTCCTCGGCAACATCAACGTCGCGCTGGTCTTCGGGCTGCTGCAGTTCGTGACGACGTTCCTGCTGGCGTGGCTCTACAGCCGGTTCTCCGAGGCCAAGCTCGACCCCTTGGCGCGACAGCTCAACGAGCGCTACGAGGAAGGCCTCTGACATGGACGACCAGGTACTCACCACGATCCTGTTCCTTGCCGTGGTCGCCCTGACCATCGGCATCACGTTCTGGGCCAGCCGCCAGACCTCCGGCACGGCCGACTTCTACGCCGGCGGCCGCTCGTTCTCGCCGGTGCAGAACGGTCTCGCGATCGGCGGCGACTACATGTCGGCGGCGTCGTTCCTCGGCATCTCCGGCGCCATCGCGCTGTCGGGCTACGACGGCTTCCTCTACTCCATCGGCTTCCTCGTGGCCTGGCTGGTCGCGCTGCTGCTGGTCGCGGAGATGCTGCGCAACTCCGGGCGCTACACGATGGCCGACCAGCTGGCGTTCCGGATGCGGCAGCGCCCCGTGCGCATGGCGGCGGCGACCTCGACCGTCGTCGTCTCGATCTTCTACCTGCTCGCGCAGATGGTCGGGGCGGGCGCCCTCGTGGCGCTGCTGCTCGGCGTCAGCGACCAGGCGGTCAAGAACATCGTCATCCTGGGCGTGGGCGCGCTGATGATCTTCTACGTCACCGTGGGCGGCATGAAGGGCACCACGTGGGTGCAGATCGTCAAGGCCGTCCTCCTCATGGCCGGCTCCGCCCTCATCGTCGTGCTGGTGCTGGCGAAGTTCGACTTCAACCTCTCCGAGCTCCTGGGCACCGCGGCCTCCAACTCCGGCTCGGGCCAGGCGTTCCTCGAGCCCGGGCTGAAGTACGGCGCCACGGCGACCAGCAAGATCGACTTCATCAGCCTCGGCATCGCGCTCGTCCTGGGCACGGCGGGGCTGCCGCACATCCTGATCCGCTTCTACACCGTGCCGACCTCGCGCGACGCACGGAAGTCGGTGCTCTGGGCGATCGGCCTGATCGGCACCTTCTACCTGTTCACGCTGGTGCTCGGCTTCGGTGCCGCGGCCCTGCTGGACATCCCGGGCCTGCGTGCCTCCGGCGAGCTGGACGCGTCCGGCAACCTGGCGGCCCCGCTGCTGGCCGAGGCCGTGGGCGGTGGCGCGGGCTCGACCGGCGGCGCCGTACTGCTGGCGATCATCGCGGCGGTCGCGTTCGCGACCATCCTGGCGGTCGTGGCGGGCCTGACGCTCACGTCGTCGGCCTCGGTGGCCCACGACATCTACAACAGCGTCATCAAGAAGGGTCAGGCCTCCGAGGAGCAGGAGATCAAGGTGACCCGCTACGCGGCGGCCGGCATCGGGCTCGTCGCGATCCTGCTGGCGATCCCGGCGCAGAACCTCAACATCGCCTTCCTCGTGGCCCTGGCCTTCGCGGTGGCGGCGTCGGCGAACCTGCCGACGATCATCTACAACATGTTCTGGCGGCGCTTCAACACCCGCGGCGCGCTGTGGAGCATCTACGGCGGGCTGGTGTCCTCGATCGGCCTGGTCATCTTCTCGCCGGTCGTCTCGGGCAAGGGTCTGGACCCGACGGGCAAGAACCTGTCGCTGCTGCCCACCAGCGTCGACATCTCGTGGTTCCCCCTGGAGAACCCCGGCATCGTGTCCATCCCGCTGGGCTTCCTGTTCGGCTTCCTCGGGACGATCACGTCGAAGGAGCCCACCGCCGAGGACCGCTACACCGAGCTCGAGGTCCGCGCGCTGACCGGCGCCGGCTCGGAGAAGATGATCGTGCACTGACCTCTCCGGCACGATCGGGGGCCGGGCGGCCCGCACGGCCGCCCGGCCCCCGCACTTCCTACCGGCGCCAACCCGGCGACAACCCCGCGTGGCCACCGTGGGCCTCGCGTCCTACTGTGGCGAGTGCCACCCATCAGCGTCTGTCCCAGGAGTGAGAAGTGAGCGAAGAGACCCTGTCGAACCTGTCGCGCGAGGACCGCTCCTTCGAGCCACCCGCCGAGCTGGCCGCCTCCGCCAACGTCACTGCCGAGGCCTACGAGCGGGCCTCCTCCGACCGCGAGGCGTTCTGGGCCGAGGCCGCCGAGCGTCTCGACTGGTCCCAGACGTGGGACCGCGTCCTCGACTGGGACGACCCGCCGTTCGCCAAGTGGTTCACCGGCGGCACGCTCAACGCCGCCTACAACTGCGTCGACCGCCACGTCGAGGCCGGCAACGGCGACCGCGTGGCGCTGCACTGGGTCGGCGAGCCGGCCGACGACAAGCGCACGATCACCTACGCCGACCTGCAGGCCGAGGTCTGCCGCGCCGCCAACGCCCTGCTGGCGCTGGGCGTCGAGGCCGGCGACCGGGTGGCGATCTACATGCCCATGCTGCCCGAGACCGTGGTCGCGATGCTCGCCTGCGCACGCATCGGCGCCCCCCACACGGTCGTCTTCGGTGGCTTCTCCTCCGATGCACTGGCCACCCGGCTGGTCGACTGCGAGGCCAAGGTCGTCGTCACCGCCGACGGCGGCTACCGCCGGGGCGCGCCCTCGGCCCTCAAGCCCGCGGTCGACGAGGCGCGCACGAAGGCCTCCGGCGACGGCTTCGACGTCGAGCACGTGCTGGTCGTGCGCCGTACCGGCCAGGACGTCGACTGGGACGACGACGTGGATGTGTGGTGGCACGAGGCCGTCGACGGCGCCTCGAGCGAGCACGAGGCGCAGCCGTTCGACGCCGAGCACCCGCTCTACGTCATGTACACCTCCGGCACGACCGGCAAGCCCAAGGGCATCCTGCACACCACCGGCGGCTACCTCACCGGTACGTCGTACACGCACCACGCGGTCTTCGACCTCAAGCCGGAGACGGACGTCTACTGGTGCACCGCCGACGTCGGCTGGGTGACCGGGCACTCCTACATGGTCTACGGACCGCTCGCCAACGGGGCGACGCAGGTGATGTACGAGGGCACGCCCGACTCCCCGCACCGCGGCCGCTGGTGGGAGATCATCCAGGACTACGGCGTGACGATCTTCTACACGGCGCCCACCGCCATCCGCACGTTCATGAAGCAGGGCCGCGAGATCCCTGACGGCTTCGACCTGTCCTCGCTGCGGCTGCTGGGGTCAGTGGGTGAGTCGATCAACCCCGAGGCCTACATGTGGTACCGCGAGGTCATCGGCGGCGAGCGCTGCCCGATCGTCGACACCTGGTGGCAGACCGAGACCGGCCAGATCATGATCTCCCCGCTGCCCGGCGTCACCGCCGGCAAGCCGGGCTCGGCCATGACCCCGCTGCCGGGCATCTCGGTCGACGTCGTCAACGACGACGGCGAGTCCGTGCCCCACGGCTCCGGTGGCTACCTCGTCGTCAAGGAGCCGTGGCCCGCCATGCTGCGCACCCTATGGGGCGACGACGACCGCTTCAAGGAGACCTACTGGTCGCGCTTCCGCAAGCAGGGCTTCTACTTCGCCGGGGACGGCGCCAAGCTGGACGACGACGGCGACATCTGGCTGCTCGGCCGCGTCGACGACGTCATGAACGTCTCGGGCCACCGCCTGTCCACGACCGAGATCGAGTCGGCCCTGGTCTCGCACCCCAAGGTCGCCGAGGCGGCCGTGGTCGGCGCCGCCGACGAGACCACCGGCCAGGCCGTCTGCGCGTTCGTGATCCTGCGCGACTCCGCGGGCGACGGCGGCGACGACATCGTCGAGGAGCTGCGCCGCCACGTGCAGAAGGAGATCGGCGCGATCGCCAAGCCGCGGCAGATCATGGTCGTGCCCGAGCTGCCCAAGACCCGCTCGGGCAAGATCATGCGCCGCCTGCTCAAGGACGTCGCCGAGCACCGCGAGGTCGGCGACGTCACCACGCTCGCCGACTCCACCGTCATGGACCTGATCTCCAAGAAGGAGGGCTCGGGCTCCGGCGACGACGAGGGCTGAGGCCGGCCTGCAGGTGTTTCAGCATCTGCTGAAAAACCTGACGTTCTGGGGCGGAATTCTGGCCCAGAACGTCAGGGATACCAGCAGATGCTGAAATCCCTGCTCCCCCTGGAGCGGTACGATGGCCGCAGGTGCGCCGGGAAGTCTGGTCGGCAACGATCCCGCCGACCCCTGGAGCCGCATGAGCCCCGCACCCCCGCCCTCCCCGGCTCCGTCCCGTCCCCGGCTGTTCGCGCCGGGGTCCTTCCTCGAGCACTCGCGTACGGCGGCCATCCTGCGGGCCGAGACCACGGGCGGGGTGCTGCTGATCGTCGGCGCTCTCGTGGCGATCATCTGGGCCAACACCCCGTGGAGCGACGCCTACGAGTCGCTGCGCGACCTGCGGGTGGGACCCGCCTCGCTGCACCTGGACCTCACGCTCGGCGCCTGGGCCGCCGACGGGCTGCTGGCGGTCTTCTTCTTCGTGGTGGGCCTCGAGCTCAAGCGGGAGTTCGTGGCCGGGGACCTGCGCGACCCGCGCCGCGCCGCCGTCCCGATCGCGGCGGCCGTGGGCGGGATGGCCGTGCCGGCCCTGATCTTCGTCCTGTGGAACCTCGGCGGCGACGGCGCGCTGCGCGGCTGGGCGATCCCGACAGCCACGGACATCGCGTTCGCGGTGGCGGTCCTGGCGGTCATCAGCACCCACCTGCCGAGCGGGCTGCGGACCTTCCTGCTCACCCTGGCCGTCGTCGACGACCTGCTCGCCATCACGGTGATCGCGATCTTCTACACCGCCGAGCTCGACCTGCTCTTCCTCGGGCTCGCGCTGCTGCCCATCGGGATCTTCGCCGTGCTGGTGCAGCGGCGGGTGCGCAGCGGCTGGCTGTTGGTCCCGCTGGCGCTGGTGGCGTGGGTCCTGGTCCACGAGTCCGGGGTGCACGCGACGGTGGCCGGCGTCCTGCTCGGGTTCACGGTCCCGGTGCTGCGCCGCGACCGGGACGACGAGCGACCCGGCCTGGCCGAGCACCTCGAGCACCTCGTGCGGCCCATCTCGGCCGGGATCGCCGTGCCGGTCTTCGCGTTCTTCGCCGCGGGCGTCACCGTCGGCGGGCTCAGCGGGCTGGTCGACTCCCTCGGCGACCGGGTGGCGCTCGGCATCGTCTGCGGGCTCGTGGTCGGCAAGACGATCGGGATCCTCGGCTCGACCTGGCTGCTGGCGACGTTCACGCGCGCCGAGCTGGACGACGAGCTCACGTGGGTCGACGTGTTGGGCATGGCGATGCTGGCGGGGATCGGGTTCACGGTCAGCCTGCTCATCGGGGAGCTGGCGTTCGGCCAGGGCAGCGAGCGCGACGACCACGTCAAGGTCGGGGTGCTCGTGGGATCGCTCACCGCGGCCCTGCTCGCCTCGGTCGTGCTGCGCCTGCGCAACCGGGTCTACCGCCGCATCGAGGAGCGCGAGTCGCGCGACGACGACGGGGACGGCGTGCCCGACGTGTTCCAGCGCGACCGACCACACCCCTCCTGAGGAGGCGGAGTCGCTCGGTGGTTCTGTAGGGTCGGGGCTCCCACTTCGAGACCAGAGGAACCCTGCATGTCATCCGAACCGGTCAAGGCGCCCGCCGACGGCGATCCCACCATCGGCCGTCTCGTCGTCGACGCCAGCCGCGACATCTCCGCGCTGGTGTCCAAGGAGATCGAGCTCGCCAAGTCCGAGCTCAAGGTGAGCGTCAAAGCCGGCGGCATCGGCATCGGCCTGTTCGCCGCCGCGGGCTTCGTGGCGGTGCTCGCCGTGATCATGCTGTCGGTCGCGTTCGCCTACCTCATCAACTGGAACGGATCCGGCCTCGACCTGCACTGGGCGTTCCTGATCGTCTTCGCCTTCTACCTGCTCGTTGCGGGGCTGCTGGTCTTCGCCGGCATCAAGAAGGTCAAGAAGGTCAAGGCGCCCGAGAAGGCGATCGCCCAGGGCAAGGAGATCCCCCGCGCCCTGAAGGGCAAGGCGTAGCGACTTCGTCGCTCCACTATCCGGCGCAGTCGCCGGTCGACTCGGTCTCGGTGTTGGTGCGACCGATCGCGGCGCTGTCGGCGACCTGCGCGGACGTGAGCGCGTAGCCGGTGTCCTTGTCGGTCACCGACGCGGCGAACACCACGCCGGCCACCGCGCCGCGCGAGGTGACGATCGGCCCGCCGGAGTTGCCGGGACGCACGAGCCCGCGCAGGGAGAACACCTGCCGGATGACCGTGCCGTCGCCGTAGATGTTGGGTGAGCGCAGCTTCTGGTCGTCGCGGACCCGGCCGGGCTGGACGTCGTAGGGGCCGTCCTGGGGGTAGCCGAGGATCGCCACCCCGTCGCCGGGTGCGACCTTGGCGAAGCGCAGCGCGGGGATGTCGTCGGTCTCGAGCGCGAGGATCGCGATGTCGAGGTCGGGGTTGTACTCGACGACCTCCGCGTCGACGGTCGCGTCGCCGATCTCGACCTCGGGGTCGTCCACGCCGGCCACGACGTGGGCGTTGGTCATCAACCGGTCGGGGGCGTAGACGAAGCCGGTGCCCTCGACGCCGCGCCCGCAGCTGTTGGTGCCGCGGATCTTGAGCACGCTCTCCTCGGCGGCGACGACGTCGGGGTCCTGCAGCAGCCGCCGCGGCCCGGGGCCGACGTCGACGATGCGCTCGGGGGCGAACGGCTCGAGGTAGTCGGGGAAGAAACTCGTGCCGACCACGTCGTTGAAGGTCTGCAGGACCCCCGAGGCGGCGTGCGGCAGGGTCTTGTCGACGGCCCCCAGCACCGAGGAGCCGCGGACCATCGGCGTCACCGACCCGATGCGCGAGCCGGACACCGCGACTCCGAGCGCCCACGCGACGAGGAGTACGGCGACCGCGCTCAGCGCGGCGCCGCCCACGGCGTCGATGGCCCGGATGGGCTGCCAGGTGATGCGGTCGCGGACCTTGGAGCCGGCGTACTGGAAGGACGCCTGGCCGAGCGAGGCGCACAGGATGACGATGAACAGCGCGCCCAGCGACACCAGTAGCGAGGGGTCGACGTCGCCGAGCAGGACCGGCGCCAGCCAGATCCCGAGCAGGCCGCCGAGCAGCAGGCCGGCGGTGGCGAACGCGCCGGTGACGAACCCCTGCCAGTAGCCCGAGAGGGCGTAGGCCAGGACCAGCACCACGAGCAGCCAGTCGAGGGCGTTCACCGGCGCTCCTCGAAGCGGGTGTTGGGCTTCAGGCCGGGCGGGGGCGTGGCGGGGGCGCCGAGCAGCATGTAGGGCGGCAGGTCGTGCATGGGCGGGTCCTCGTCGGCGGGCTCGGTCCAGCCGAGGAAGTCGAAGAGCCGGGCGATGATCCCGGCGGTGAACCCCCACAGGATGACGTCCTTGTCGTCGCCGATGAGGAAGGCGGGGCCGACCCAGCCGCTGGGATGGCGGACCGCGATCCGGTGGGTCGGCTCGACCAGCTCGCGCAGCGGGACGCGGTAGATGGCGTGCACCTCGTCGGGCGAGACGACCGAGACCGGGCTCGGCTCGCGCCACCACGCCAGCAGCGGGGTGACGGCGAAGTTGCTCGGCGGCAGCCACAGCTCGGGCAGCTCGGCGAAGACCTGCACGCCGGCGGGGTCCAGCCCGGTCTCCTCCTGGGCCTCGCGCAGCGCGGCCTCGCGGGCGGTCTCGCCGGGGTCGATGCTGCCGCCGGGGAACGACACCTGGCCGGGGTGGGAGCGCATGTGGTGGGCACGCTCGGTGAGCAGCAGGTCGGGGCCCTCAGGCCCCTCGCCGAAGAGCATCAGCACCGCGCCGCGACGGGGGTCGGAGTCCTCGGGCGGCATGAACCGCGTGAGCTCGTGGACGGTGATCGTGCGCGCGCCCACCTCGACCGGCTTGAGCCAGTCGGGGAGCTCGGCGCTCACAGGTCCACGTCCAGGTGGTCCTCGACCAGCGCGACCAGCTCGTCGTAGCTCTTGATCGCCTCGGGTTGGCGGTAGGTGACCTTGCCCTCGGCGTCGATCATCCAGATCGTCGGGAGCGCGGGGATGCGCTGGTTGGGGGGCTCCCCGGTCTCGCCCTTGGGGTCGGCGATCACGTCGAAGGTGACGCCGGTGTCGTCGAGGAGCGCGAGCGCCTTGCTCTTGCGAGGGTCGGACCAGTTGAGGCCGAGCACCTGCACCTGGTCGCCGTGCTCCTGGGAGAGCCGCTCGAAGAGCGGGAGCTCCTTGCGGCACGGCCCGCACCAGTTGGCGAACAGCGGCACGACCATCGGGCCGCGCAGCGTGGAGACGTCGACCGAGCCGGAGCCTTGGAGCCGCGGCAGCGTGACGTCGGGCAGGACCTCGGGCGGCAGCTCCTCGTCCTTGCTGTCCGAGCAGCCGGCCAGCACGAGCGCCAGGGCGAGCAGTGGCGCCACGGCCGCTGACAGCCGCCTCACGCCGGTCCCTGGGTCTTGACGAGGGCGGCCGCGGCCTCCGGGTCGGTCGGCCCCTCGCCGTAGGACGGACACAGGCGGGCCACGGGGCAGGCCCCGCACGCCGGCTTCTTGGCGTGGCAGATCCGGCGGCCGTGCCAGATGAGGTGGTGGCTGAGCATCGTCCAGCTGGACTTGGGGAAGAGCGCCCCGATCGCGTGCTCGACCTTGACCGGGTCGGTCTCCTCGGTCCAGCGGAAGCGGCGGACCAGGCGCCCGAAGTGGGTGTCGACGGTGATGCCGGGGACGTCGAAGGCGTTGCCCAGGACGACGTTGGCGGTCTTGCGGCCCACGCCCGGGAGCGTGACCAGGTCGTCGAGGCGGCCCGGCACCTGACCGTCGTAGCGCTCGACGAGGGCGGCGCTGAGCTTGAGCAGCGACTCGGTCTTGGCCCGGAAGAAGCCCAGCGGGCCGACGATCTGCTCGAGGTGCTCGCGGGGGGCGGCCGCCATCGACGCGGGGTCGGGGTAGGCGGCGAAGAGGGTGGGCCGCACGGCGTTGACCCGGCGGTCGGTGGTCTGCGCGCTGAGCACCGTGACGACCAGCAGCTCGAAGGCGTTGTCGAAGTCGAGCTCGATGCCGGCGTCCGGGTAGACCTCCGCGAGCAGCCGGTCGGTCCTGCGTGCGCGCCGGACCAGGCCGGTGTGGGTCTCGGGCGCGGGCACGGCCCCAGCCTACGGCGCGGCTCCGACAGCCCCGTCGACGGCGCTGACCTGCGGACTCGCGGAGGGTCTTGTTCGTCTGTGAGATCGACCACTGGCTAGGATCAGCGTGACACCACACCAGGAGGATCCGTGGACAACGACGTACTCCGTCAGGCCCCGCTGTTCAGCGCGCTCGACGACGAGGCCGCGACGGCGCTGCGGGCGTCCATGTCCGAGGCGCGTCTGCGCCGCGGCGACGTGCTCTTCCACGAGGGCGACTCGGGCGACAAGCTCTACATCGTGCTCGAGGGCAAGGTGAAGCTCGGCCGGTCCTCCTCCGACGGTCGCGAGAACCTCCTGGCCATCCTCGGCCCCGGCCAGATGTTCGGCGAGCTCTCGCTCTTCGACCCCGGCCCGCGCTCGGCCACGGTCACCGCCGTCACCGACACGACGTTCGCCTCGCTCTCCCACGAGGACCTCCTGCGCTGGCTCGAGGGCCGCCCGGTCGTCGCCCGCGGCCTGCTGACCCAGCTCGCCGGCCGTCTGCGCAAGGCCAACGACGTCGTGGCCGACCTGGTCTTCTCCGACGTGCCGGGCCGCGTCGCCAAGGCGCTGCTGGACCTCGCCGACCGCTTCGGCCGCACCGCCGACGACGGCGTGCACGTCCACCACGACCTCACCCAGGAGGAGCTCGCCCAGCTGGTCGGCGCCTCCCGCGAGACGGTCAACAAGGCGCTCGCCGACTTCGCCGCCCGCGGCTGGCTGCGCCTCGAGCCCCGCTCGGTCGTCATCATGGACGTCGAGCGGTTGGCGCGCCGGGCTCGCTGAGTCGAGGAGTTTCACCGGGTACCCGGTGAAACTCGCGCTTCCGGTACGAAGTTTCGTACCGGAAGCGTGAGTTTCGTGACGGCACTGGGACGCGTGGGGCGACGGCCTCGCCGGCTTCCCGAGAAATGTCGCCTCCACCGACCCCCGGGCCCAGCCCTCCTCGCGTCGTCAGGGGTGGAAGGGGGCCACGGGTGAGCCGACAGCACGACTTCGACGCGTTCGTCGTCGCGCGCACCCCTGCCCTGTCGCGTACGGCGTACCTCCTCACCGGGGACGCCCACCTCGCGGAGGACCTCGTGCAGACAGCACTCTTCAAGGCGGCCAAGGCCTGGCACCGGATCGAGGGCGACCCCGAGCCGTACGTGCGCCGCATCCTCTACACGCAGAACGTCTCGTGGTGGCGCCAACGCCGCCTGCAGGAGACGTCGCTGGGGTCGTACGACGGCGCCTCGCCGGGCGTCGACGCCGACCTGCGCCTCAGCCTGGAGCAGGCCCTCGCCCGGCTCACGACGCGGCAGCGGACGGTGCTGGTGCTGCGCTACTTCGAGGACCTCACCGAGGTGCAGACCGGCCAGGCGCTGGGCATCGGGTCGGGCACCGTCAAGTCGATCTGCCGCCAGGCGCTCGCGCGTCTGCGCACCCTGTCCCCCGACCTCGCCGAGCTGATCGGGGACGCGTCATGACGCTGGACCGTCTCCGCGAGGAGCTCGCGCGCCTTGGCGACACTGCGCCGGTCGCGCAGGTGGACCACGACACCTGGCAGCGCGCCGGGCGCGCCCGCCGCCGCGACCGCCTGGTCGTCGCCGGCTCCGTCCTCGCCGTCGCCCTGCTGGCGGGTGCGCTGACCTGGCTGCCCGACCGGGTCGACCCGCCGGTCGCGGACGGCGCCGGGGGCGCCGTGCCGGACCAGGTGTGGGCCGTCCCCGAGCGGCTGGCCGAGCGGAGCGAGGACGACGGGTCCTGGGTGAGCGACGAGGTGGAGACCGACCTGGCGATCGGAACCGGAGCGCTCGCCTTCGAGAAGGACGGGCTCCCGGTCGTGGTCGACGCGGACGACGGGGACTACCACCTGCTCGAGCTGCCGGGGTTCTTCGAGCTCCAGGCAGACAGCCCGAGCTCCTCGACCGGGGACGACGCGCCGCTGTCCCTGTCCCCGGACGGACGGCGGCTTGCGTACGCGTGGGTGCGCTTCGAGACCGACTCGCCGCAGGCCGCGGTGGCGAGCGGGGTGCGCGTGGTGGAGCTGCAGACCGGGACCGTGCGCGAGATCCCGCTGCCCAGCAACGGAGGTGTCGCGGTCGGTGGCTTCGACTGGTCCCCCAGCGGTGACTGGCTCGCGTGGGTGGGTGACGACGTGTCCGGGTGGACTGGGGAATCGTCGGGAGGGACGACGCCGGTCGCCGGGCTCATCGGCCCCGTGGCCGACACGTCCCAGCCCCTGCCGGTGCTGCCCAACAACGCGTCGGTCTCCTACGCGCCCGCGGACGACGGGACGGTCGCGATCGTCGGCGACAGTCGCATGCTCGTGGTCGACGGCCCCTCGGTCGAACGACGTGTGCTCCACGTCGGCGAGCGGTTCTCGGTGGGTGCCACGTTCGTCGGCGGCGAGTTGTACGACGTGCGCACGGCCGGCGGCACCCGCGGCTACTCCGTCCACCTCGACCCGACCCGAGAGCGCCTCGACCTGCCCGACCAGGGCATGGCCTCGCAGACGGTCGAGCCCCTCGGGTGGATCGACGACCGTCACCTCGTGGCGCGGGTGACCGAGCCGTCCGACGAGGAGGGCGAGGTGTCGGCATCCGAGCTGGCCGTGATCGGCGTGGGCGACGACCCGTCGTACGACGTCGTCGGCACCATCGAGGCCGACGTGCCACCGATCAGCGTCGCCACGGACCTGATGAGCCTGGAGCAGCCGACCGTCGAGCGGCCCGAGCCGGACTGGCCGTGGTCCAGCACCCGGGTCGCCTTGACCATCGGTCTGGTGCTGGCCGCGGCGATGCTCGCGTACGCGACCACGACGTGGTGGCGACGCCGAGCCGGTGGGCGCAGGGGCACGACGGGCGACGCGCCGGGCGAACGGCGGACCAGCCGAAGCCTGCTGCTGGTCGGCGGAACGGTGCTCGGCGCGGCCGCGACGGTGGTCTGGCTGCTCGCAGTCCCGGGGATCGCCGGCGACTCGGCCAGCAACGACGACTCCTCCGCGGTGCTCCTGACGGGGGTCGCCTGCATCGTCGGTCTGGGCACTATCGCCATGGCGGTCCGTCGGTGGCGGTGGCTCGGCGCAGGGCTCATCCTCGGCGCGGTCGGAGCCGTGGTCGTGCTCCTCATGCTCCTGGTGACGACGGTCGGCTGATCCCACGTCCGTTGGTCCTGGCGTCCCACCTGCACCAGCGCCCGCACGAAACTCACGCTTCCGGTACGAAGTTTCATGACGGAAGCGTGAGTTTCACCGGGTACCCGGTGAAACTCCCCCGCCCCAGCGCCTCAGGACGAGCGGCCCTGGAGGTAGGCGAGCTGGGCGCGGACGGAGAGCTCGGCGGCGCCCCAGAGGACGGGGTCGACGTCGGTGTAGACGATCTCGACGACGCGGCGGGGCAGCTCGTCGACCGCGATGCCCTCGGGGTGGGGGGAGTCCTTCAGCGACGCGAGCGCGGCCTCGACCTGGCCCAGGCGGTCGCGGCGGTGCGCGCGGTAGAAGTCGAGGGCGCCCAGGGCGTCGGCGATGACGGGGCCGTGGCCCGGCCAGATCCAGGACACGTCCTGCGACGAGGCCAGCGCGTGCAGCCGGTCGAGCGAGTCGAGGTAGGCGCCGAGCTGGCCGTCGGGGTGGGCGACGACGGTGGTGCCGCGTCCGAGCACGGTGTCGCCGGTGAGGACGGCGCCCTCGGCCGGCACGTGGAAGGACAGGGAGTCGGCGGTGTGGCCGGGCGTGCCGACGACGCGGATCTCGAGACCGTCGATCTCGACCACGTCACCGTCGCCGAGGCCCTCGGAGCCGAGGCGCAGCTCCGGGTCGAGGGCGCGTACGCCGCAGCCCATCCGCTCCGCGAACTCCTGGGCGGCCTCGGCGTGGTCGTGGTGGTGGTGGGTCAGCAGCACGACGCCGACCTCGCCCGCGGCCTCCGCGATGGCGTCGAGGTGGGCCGGGATCGACGGGCCCGGGTCGATGACGACCGAGCGCCGGGCGCCGGGCTCGCGCAGCACCCAGGTGTTGGTGCCGTCGAGGGTCATCATGTCGGCGTTGTCGGCGAGCACGCAGCGCGCCCGCTCACCGAAGGACCCTCCCGTCCAGGGCTCGCTCACCGCGGCCGCTCCGCCACCAGGGGCCGCAGCCGGTCGGGCAGCGAGAGCGTGAAGCCGTCGCCGAGCGGCTCCACGGTCGGCGTGAACATCTCCACGGTCCGTCCCTGCGCCACCTCCAGGACCTCCTCGGGCGAGCCGAGGCGCCCGATCTCCAGGCACGTGAGGTACGTCGGCGGCAGCATCGCCAGGTCGCCCCGGTCGGCCTGGTCGGCGGCGACGCGCGCCGGCGCCCAGTGCACCGAGGACGACTCGGTCGACACGTCGCGGGTCCGCTGGCCCTCGGGCAGCGACGCGACGAAGAACCACGTGCGGTAGCGCTTCGGCTCGAAGGCCGGCGTCAGCCAGCCGTCCCAGGCGCCGAGCAGGTCCGTGCGCAGCACCAGCCCGCGCCGGGTGAGGAGCTCGGTCATCGCGAGCGCGCGCGACTCCAGGGCGTGCCGGTCGGCCTCCCAGTCGTCGCCGGTGGTGTCGGCGACGACGTTGGTCTCGGAGGTGCCGGCCAGCAGCACGCCGGACTCCTCGAAGGTCTCCCGCACGGCCGCACAGACCAGCGCCCGCGCGGTCTCCTCGTCGGTGCCGAGGCGGCGCGCCCACTCGGCCGGGGACGGGCCGGCCCACGCGACCGACGCGTCGAAGTCGCGCTTGTCGACCCCGCCGCCGGGGAAGACGCTCATCCCCGCGGCGAACTCCATCGAGACCTGGCGCCGCAGGAGGTAGACCTCGGGCCCCTCGGCCGAGGGCCGCATCACCACCACGGTGGCCGCGTCGCGCGGCTGCACCGGCTCGCGGCTGCCGTCCTCGAACTCGCGTGCCACGTCGACCAGGTCGGCCGGCAGCGGCACCGGCGGCAGCGGGATCCGCACGCGCTCAGACCTCGACGAGGAGCTCGACCTCGACCGGCGAGTCGAGCGGCAGGACGGTGACCCCGACCGCCGAGCGCGCGTGCACGCCCGCGTCGCCGAAGACCTCGCCGAGCAGCTCGGAGACGCCGTTGGCGACGCCCGGCTGGCCGGTGAAGTCGGGGGTGGAGGCGATGAAGACCACGACCTTGACGATCCGCTTGACCGCCGACAGCTCGCCGACCTCGGCCTTGATGGCCGCGAGCGCGTTGAGCGCGCACTGCCGGGCACAGCCGTAGGCCTCGTCGGCCGACACCTCCGCGCCGACCTTGCCGGTCAGCATCAGCTCGCCGTAGCGCATCGGCAGCTGGCCGGAGGTGAAGACCTGGTCGCCGCTGCGTACGGCGGGCACGTAGGCCGCCACGGGCTTCGCGACCTCGGGCACCACGAGACCGAGCTCGGACAGCCGCTCCTCGGGGGTGCTCATCGCTCAGCCCTCCAGCGGGCGCTTGAAGTAGCCGACGAGGTTCTCGGGGTTCATCCCGGGTGCGACCTGCACCAGCTCCCAACCGTCGGCGCCGAAGTTGTCCAGGATCTGCTTGGCGGCGTGGGTGAGGATCGGCGCGGTCAGGTACTCCCATTTCGTCATGGCTCGCACCCTACTCGGCCCGTTCAGCGCCAGGCGGCGGCCTTGGAGGCGAGCTTGTAGGCGCCGGTCTGGTTGGTGAAGGAGATGCCCACGGCGCCGCGCTTCGTGCAGGCCTTGTAGGCACGACCGACGACGAACTTGCCGCCGGGGAGCGGGTACTTGTTGACCTGCTTGCCGTTCGTTCCCGTCACGCGCCTGACCTTGGCGATGGTCATGCCCTTCTTGAGCTTGCGGTACTCCTTCTTGGAGACGCAGCCCTTCGCGGCCCGCTCGGACGGACCGTCGGCGGCCGCGGAGCCCGCCGGGGCCAGGGCGGCGGTGGAGGCGAGGGCGGTGGACAGTACGGCGGCGGCAGCGGCGCGGCGCAGGGACACGAGTTCTCCTGGAGGTCGGGGTGAGGCGTGGGCCCGGGGCGGGCACGCGAGGCTCCAGCGTCCCTGGGCCCGGCGGCGGTCGGTACCAACGGAATCGCGGAATCGCGCCTCCTCCCCTGGGACTGCTCGCCCTCATCCCAGGGACTGACGCGGGCGACCGGCGCCGACGTCTACCGTGGCGGCGTGGACGCCCCGCAGCCGCACCCGTGGCGCCTCGACGCGCGCGGGCAGCGCCTCTTCGACGTGCTGCTGGCGACCGCACTGCTGCTGCCAGTCGCGGCCTTCCCCTTCGTCGACGACGACGGCGTGACCTGGACCGTGCTCAGCCTCGCCCAGCTGGTCCCGCTCTACTGGCGCCGCGACCACCCCACGACCGTGTTCGCGGTGGTCGCCCTCGCCAGCGCCGCGCAGGCGCTGGTCCTCGACCTCCCGCTGTGGGGCCAGGTGGCGTTCCCGGTGGCGACCTACTCGGTGGCGCGCTTCGCCTCAGCGGTGCCGGCGGCGGTCGCGCTCGGGGTCGGCGTCTGCGGTGCGTTCGTGGCGACCTTCGACTGGCTGGGCGGCATGGACGCGCCGCTGAGCACCGCCAGCGTCGGGACCTACACGGTGTTCCTGACCGCGATCGTGGCCACCGCGTGGGCGCTGGGCACGCTGGGTCGGGTCCGGCGGGCGTACGTCGACGGGCTGGTCGAGCGCGGGGAGCGCATCGCCCGTGAGGCCGACCAGCGCGCGGAGCTCGCGGCCTCGGCCGAGCGGGCGCGGATCGCCCGCGAGATGCACGACGTGGTCGCCCACGGGCTCTCGGTGATCGTGGTGCAGGCCGACGG
This sequence comes from Nocardioides sp. 503, assembly GCF_004522095.1. Taxonomy (GTDB): domain Bacteria; phylum Actinomycetota; class Actinomycetes; order Propionibacteriales; family Nocardioidaceae; genus Nocardioides. Next base: position 130,379 of record NZ_SPUI01000007.1, on the reverse strand, counting down.
CGCCCGCTACGCCGCGGCGGCCGACCCGGAGGTCGCGACCGCGACGCTGGAGACGATCGCGGCCACCGGGCGTGAGTCGCTCACCGAGATGCGGCGGCTGCTCGGGCTGCTCCGCGCCGGCGAGGAGACCGGCTGGCGACCCCAGCCCGGGCTCGCGGACCTGCCGGCCCTGGTCGACGGCGCCCGCGCCGGCGGCGCCGAGGTGGACGCGGTGCTCCCCGAGGAGACGGCGTCGGTCCCCGACGGCGTGGCCCTGACGGCCTACCGCGTGGTGCAGGAGTCGCTCAGCAACGTCCGCAAGCACGCAGGGCCCTCGCCGCACGTGCGGCTGAGCGTGACCACGGGTGCCGAGCTGGTCGTCGAGGTCGAGGACGACGGCCGCGGCGCCGCGACCGCCGACGACCGCCAGGGCAACGGACTGGTCGGGATGCGCGAGCGCGTCACCGTGCACGGTGGCCGGTTCGAGGCGGGACCCCGCCCCGGCGGCGGGTTCCGGGTCGCTGCGAGGCTGCCGCTGTGACCGACTCCCCCGCCCGGCCGATCCGGGTGTTCCTCGTCGACGACCAGCAGATGGTCCGGGCCGGCTTCCGGATGCTCGTGGACAGCCAGCCCGACCTCCAGGTCGTCGGCGAGGCCGGCGACGGCGGCGAGGCCGTCGAGCGGCTCGCCGTCACCGCCGCCGACGTCGTCCTGATGGACGTGCGGATGCCGCGCATGGACGGCGTCGAGGCCACCCGCCGCATCGCCGCCGGCCCGGACGCACCGCGGGTGATCGTGCTGACGACGTTCGACCTCGACGAGTACGCCTTCGCCGCGATCCGAGCCGGCGCCTCGGCCTTCCTCCTCAAGGACGCCGCGCCGCCGGACCTGCTGAGCGCCATCCGCTCGGTGCACGCGGGCGACGCGGTGGTCGCGCCCAGCACGACCCGCCGGCTGCTCGAGCACTTCGCGGGCACCCTGCCCGAGCCTGGAGGACCCGCCCCGGATGAGGTGGCGCCGTCGCTGGCGAGCCTCACCGACCGCGAGCGCGAGGTGCTGGTGCTGGTCGGGCGCGGCCTGTCCAACACCGAGATCGCCGAGGAGCTGGTGGTGGCCGAGGCCACCGTCAAGACGCACATGAGCAGGCTGCTCGCCAAGACCGGTCGGCGCGACCGCGTGCAGCTCGTCGTGCTGGCCTACGACGCCCGCCTGGTCATCCCCGGGTCGTAGGCCGCGCCGCGGCGTACCCCCGTCGGGGGACGCCGGGTCCATCCCGGCGAGGGACGACCGGCGGCGCCGCTGCGCGAAGACTCGGAGGCATGAACCCCACCTCCACCGCCCTGGCCGCCAGCGCCCGCGGCCTCACCCGCACCTACGGCCGCGGCGACGCCCAGGTCCATGCCCTGCGCGGCGTCGACCTGGACCTTCCCAGCGGCCGCTTCACCGCCATCATGGGCCCGTCCGGCTCCGGCAAGTCCACCCTCATGCACTGCCTGGCCGGCCTCGACGTCCCCACGTCCGGCACGGTCACCGTCGCCGGCACCTCGCTGGAGTCGCTCGACGACACCGCGCTCACGGTCTTCCGACGCGAGCACCTCGGCTTCGTGTTCCAGTCCTTCAACCTGCTCCCGATGCTCACCGCCGGGCAGAACGTCCTGCTCCCCCTCGAGCTCTCCGGACGGCGCGTCGACGCCGACCTGCGCGCCCGCTACGACCTCCTGGCCGCGACGCTCGGGATCACCGACCGTCTGCACCACCGGCCCGACGCCCTGTCCGGAGGCCAGCAGCAGCGGGTCGCGATCGCCCGCGCGCTGGTGACCCAGCCCGACCTGGTGTTCGCCGACGAGCCCACCGGCAACCTCGACAGCGAGTCGTCGGCCGAGGTCCTCGGCTTCCTGCGCCGCTCCGTGCGCGAGCTCGGCCAGACCGTCGTGATGGTGACCCACGAGCTCGACGCGGCGGCGTACGCCGACGACGTGGTGGTCATCGCGGACGGGGAGATCCGCGCGCACCTCGTCGACCCCACGCCGGACCAGCTCGTGTCCGTGCTGCGACCCGGCGTGGCCCTGCGATGAGGACCGTGCTCCTCGCGTCACTGCGCACGCACACCCGGCGCTACGTCGCCGCGGCGCTCGCCGTCGTCATCGGCGTCGCGTTCATCGTCGTCACGAACGCCCTCGCCTCGGCCACCCGCAACGGGCTGGTCTCCGGGATCGAGCTGCCCTACGAGGGCGCCGACACGGTCGTCTCCGACGTCAGCGGCGAGGAGGCGGCGACCCTCCTCGCCGACGCGAGGACCTCCGGCGACAAGGCCGCCGTGCTCGGCTGGGCGATCCTGCCCGTCTCCGAGGGCAGCCGGCTCGTCGACGGCCAGGTCGACGTCGGCGCCGTCGCCGACGACCCGTCCCTGCGCTGGCAGGAGGTCCGGGAGGGCCGCCTGCCCGACGGCCCCGGCGAGGCCGTGGCCGACGCCAACGCCGCCAAGTCCGAGGACGTGGCGGTCGGCGACCGGCTCCGCGTCGGGTCGGGCGCGCTCGCCGAGGACGTCACCGTCGTCGGGCTGGTCGACAGCCCTTCGGCCAGCGTCCGCGCGTCGCTCTACCTCTCGTGGTCCGACCTGGAGCCGTGGGCCTCGAGCCTCTACGTCGACAGCGTCGCCTACGACGGCACGCCCGACGTGAGCGCGATGACCGGCGTGAAGGTGCAGCCGCGCGACGAGTTCGTCGACGACCGCTCCACCGAGCTGAGCCAGGGCGTCAACGTGCTCGCCTACGTGCTGCTGATATTCGCGGCCGTCGCGCTCTTCGTGTCGGTGCTCGTCATCGCCAACACGTTCTCGATCCTCTTCGCCCAGCGCAGCAGGGACTTCGCGCTGCTGAGGTGTGTCGGCGCCACCCGCCGCCAGGTGCTGCGGTCGGTGCGGGTCGAGGCGCTGCTGCTGGGTCTCGCGTCCTCGGCGCTAGGTCTCCTCGCCGGGTTCGCGGCCGGCCACGGACTCGTCGCGCTCGCGCGTGCTCTGGCCCCGCGGGCCGCGCTGGGCGACGTCACGCTCTCGTGGCGGTGGCTGGTCGGCGCGTTCGTGATGGGGCTCGTCGTCACCCTGGTGGCCTCGTGGCTGCCGACCCGCCGGGTGGTGTCGGTCAGCCCGCTGGCCGCCCTGCGTCCCGACCAGTCCGTCGACGTCGGCTCCGCGGCGGGCCGGCTGCGCCTCGCGCTCGGCGCCGTGCTGCTCCTCGGCGGCGTCGCCGCGATGGCGCTCGCCGTCTCCGGCTCCGTGGTCGCCCTCATGCTCGCCGGCGGCGCGGCCACGTTCACCGGCGTGCTGCTGCTGGGTCCGGTGCTGGTCCCCGCGCTGATCCGCCTCGCCGGCCGTCCCGCCGGGCGGCTGCTCGGCTCCGCCGGACGGCTCGCCACCGGCAACGCCGTACGCAACCCGCGCCGCACGGCGGCGACGACCGCGTCGCTGCTCATCGGCGTCACGCTCACGACCGCCGTCCTCACCGGCCTGGCCAGCTCGCGCAGCGCCGTCGACGACGACATGGCGACGCAGCACCCCCTGGACGTCACCCTCACGGCCGTGAAGGGCGGCCTGCCCGCCTCGCTCCTGGGGGACGTGCGCGGGACCGACGGCGTGGCGCGGGCCGTGGCCGTCGAGGGCGTCACCGCGACACTCGGTCGCGGGGTCGGCGAGCTGACCGTCCTCGCCACCCCCGACGGCGCGGCCTCGGTCTCCCACGACGACGACGCCGTGGACCCCGGACCGGGCGAGATCCTGCTGCCCTACGACGTGGCGCCGGACCGGCCGCGCGTGGACGTCACGGTGGGTGGGAGGTCACGGACCCTCCGGGTGATCACCGGCGAGGGCTGGGGCGGTGCCGGGGTCGTGGCTCCGGCCACCCTCGCCGCCCTGGCGAGCACCACCGAGACCCGCGCGGTGTGGGTGCGCGCCGACGACGGCGCCGACGCGGAGGACCTGACCGGCGACCTCACCGCGCTCGCCACCCCGCTCGAGGCCGAGGTGGGCAGCGGCCTGGAGCAGCGCGCCTACGTCGACCTGCAGCTCGACATCCTCACCGGTGCCGTCGTGGCGCTGCTCGGGGTCGCGGTGCTCATCGCGCTGATCGGCATCGGCAACACGCTGGGGCTCTCGGTCCTCGAGCGCGGCCGGGAGAACGCGCTGCTGCGCGCGCTCGGTCTCACCCGCCGCCAGCTGCGGCGGATGCTCGCGGCCGAGGCGGTGCTGCTCTCGGTGGTGGCCACCGTCCTGGGCACGACGATCGGGGTGGTCTTCGCCTGGGTCGCCGTCGAGACCATGGTCCGGCCCACGATCGACACGGCGCCGTTCGTCCTGCCCTGGGGGCAGCTCGCGATCGTGGTGCTGGTCGCCGGCGCGGCCGGCCTGCTGGCCTGCCTGCTCCCTGCCCGCCGCGCCTCCCGGGTGGCACCGGCGGCGGGGCTCAGCATGGACTGAGGTCGGGGCTCTCTGGGGGTTTCCTCGGGGACCAGCCCCGATGCGCGTACGCCGCGAGCGCCCCTAGCGTCGACCCATGGCACACACCCGGACCACCAGCCCCGAGACAGCCACCGGGCGAGCTCTGGCGGCGCAGCCGACCGAGACTCGGCTGCGCCGTTGGCCGTCCGTGGCGATCGCGTGGTCCGTCGGCCTGTTCTGCCTCGTCGTCACCGGCGCCTGGGTGCTCGACCACCTGGTGCGCGGCGCCCCGGTGGACGAGACCGGGTGGATCGTGGCCGGAGCCACCGTGCTCCGGGTCCTGACCATCCTCGTCGCGCTCGCGGCGGTGCAGCGGTGGGGACGTCGGATCCCTGCCCGCCTGCTGTCGATGGCCCTGTGGGGCTGCGCCGCCGCGCAGCTGGTCTACCCGGCAGCGGAGGCGGTCGTGAAGTCCGCCGTGCTGACCGGTCTCCTCGACGCGCCAGACCGCGGGCTGGGCAACATGAGCGCCGTGGGCTGGTTCAACTTCGCGGCGGTCTGGCTCATCTTCGGCATCCCGGGCCTGCTGTTCGCGCTGGCCGCGCGCGACCACGACCGCCGTCGCCGGGTGTCGTGGGTCTGGCCGGCCGCAGGTCTCGCCGGAGGAGTCGTGGCACTCTTCGCCATCGGCGCCCTCATCTCCTGACCGTGCCCGCGGCACGGCCTCGACCGTCACCAGGCGTCTGGTCTCCTGGTGGCATGAGCATCAAGCTGGCCGTCCTCGGGGACTCGATCGCGTGGGGGCAGGGCGCCGCCCGCGAGCGGGACCGGCTCGGACCGCGCCTCGTCGAGGGCCTGACGACGCACGGGTACGACGTCACCTCGCGCGTCTTCGCGGTCCCCGGCGCGCGCAGCTCCGGCCTGGCTGCCCAGGTGGCCTCCTGCCTGCCCTGGGGTCCGGACCTGGCGGTCGTGGTGATCGGGGCCAACGACCTGACCCACCTGGAGCCGCTCGACGGGGCGGTCGAGGCGCTCGCGCAGGCCGTGCGGCGGCTGCGCGCGGCGGGTGCCGAGGTCGTCGTGGCGCCGGCCCCGGACCTCAGCGCCGTACCCCACGTGCCGGCGTTCCTGCGCGACGCCGTGCGCGCCGCCGGCGAGGAGCTCCGGACCCGCCAGGCGAGCGCCGTACGACGTGAGCAGGGTCGGGTCGCCGACGAGGACCAGCGGGCGTCGCGGGCCTTCGCCGTCGACCGCACGCTCTTCTCCGCCGACCGCTTCCACCCGTCGAGCGCGGGCTACGCGGTCATCGCCGACTCGCTGCTGCCGACCGTGCTCGTCGCGGCCCGGGCGCGAGAGGCCGCCTGAGACGGGTCTTCTCAGCGCGCGTCGCGCGCGGCGACGGCGGCGTCCCAGCTGCCGTTGGCCCTGGCGACCTCGACGGCCGCCCAGCCCGCGGCGTGCATCCGGCCCTCCGCGTCGAGCCGCTCGACCCGCTCGACGTTGCTCACCGACCAGTTGCTGCGGGCCCGGCGCGGGGTCATCCGGATGAACGTCCCACCCTCCTCGCGGCGCCGTGCCTGGCCGTCGATCCAACCGAAGCAGAGCGCCTCCTCGACCGCCTGCGCGTAGGTCAGGGCGGTCACGGTGTCGCCCTTCTTGTCCAGGACCAGCCAGACCCCCGGGGCGTCCCCGTGGTGCGACTCCAGCCACGCCCGCCAGGCACCGGCGTCGGGGACCAGGAGCTCCTCCACCTCGGGCGCGGCCACGTCAGTCCTCCGTGAACGCGACGAACTCGTTGCCCTCGGGGTCGGCGAGGATCGTCCAGGAGATGTCGTCGTCGGGCTCGCGCAGGACCGTGGCGCCGGCCCCCACCAGGAGGCCGACGTCGGTCGTGTCGAGGTCCCAGTGGATGCGGTTCTTGACCGTCTTCGGCTCCGGCACGGCCGCGAAGACCAGGCTCGCGAACGGCGCCGCGGGCACCGGCACGCTCACCCAGCCCTCGTCCGCGTCCACCTGCGGCGTGGAGCCGAGCACGTCGGCCCACCAGGTGGCGATGCGCTCGGGCTCGACGCTGTCCACGTCGACCTCGTAGAGACGCTCGGCCGGCACCGGCTCACGCTCGAAGACGCACAGCTCCCCGCCCTCGGGGTCGGCCAGCACCTTCCAGGCGAACGTCTCCAGGTCCCGCGGCGTCGCGCCGAGCGCCAGCACGTCGTCGACGCCGCCGGCGTGCACGTCGAGGTGGACACGCTGCTTGACCGTCACGGGCTGCGGCACCTGGTTGACCCAGACCGTGTGCCGGTCGGTGGGGCCGGACAGACGCACCGGGCTTGTGTCGTCGTCGCGCTCGTGGCGCTCGCGGCCGAGCACGCCGGCCCAGAAGTGGCTCATCCGTGCTGCGTCGACGGCGTCGATGCACAGCGCCTGGTACGTCGCGAGGCTCATGAGGCACTCCTACCAGAACGGCAGGTTCTCCTCCAGCACGTTCGCAGCTCGTCGGCGCCGCGCGCCACACTGTCCCTGGCTCCGGGTCGGCCCCCAGGTGCTGGGCCCCGAGGCCGAGCTCCGAGTCTGGGTCGAGCGCGGCGTCGCCGCCGCGCGGGTCCAGCCGCCGAAGGGCTGAGGTCAGGCAGGCAGCCGCCACGCGGGCACGATCATCGCCCACATCACCAGCGAGAGGACCAGGATCCCCGCCAGGAACGAGCCGGTGAGCGAGACCATCGCGCCGATGACCGCCGGCCCGGCGAAGCCGCCCATCTCCCCGACGGTGAAGTAGAGGCCGGCGGCGGCGCCCATGTGTCCCGCACCGACCTCGCGCAGGTCCATGAGCGCGTTCATCATCGTCGGCATCAGGGCGGCCGCGCAGAAGCCCTCCGCCGCGACGGCGACGAGGAGCAGCGGTCCGGTCGCCCACGCCGCGACGAGCATGGCCGCCCCGACGACCGCGAGCAGGCACACGACGGTCGACCGGCGGTCGCGCCGGGAGCCGAACCTGACGATCAGGATGCTCCCGAACAGCCCGCAGAGGGCGGGGACGGCCGCGACGAGGCCCGCGGTGGTGGCCGACATGCCCTTGCTGCCCATCATCTCCGGGAGCCACGACCGGTAGCCGTGGCTGGCCAGGAACCCCGAGAACCCCACGACCACGATCAGCCACACCGCGGGGATCCGCACGACGTGGCGCAGGCCGCCCAGGACGGCAGTCGGCGGCTCGGCCCCGGTGCGGTCGCTGGCCTTGGAGAGGACCAGCCACACCAGCGCGATCACCACCACCACCGCGGCGTAGATCCGGAGCGTGACGCGCCAGTCCCCCACCAGCACCACGACCAGGCTGGTGCCGGCCAACGCGACCAGGTGGCCCATCTGGGCCCCCGTGACGTAGATGCCCGCGGCCAGAGGGCGGTGTCGCCCGGCGAACCACTCGGAGACGACCTTGGGCAGGCCCACCGACATGACAGGCCCGCCGAGGCCCAGCAGCGCGACCGAGAGGAACAGAGTGAGGAAGCCGTCGGCGTAGCTGCGGCACAGCTGGGAGGCGGCGACGAGCAGCGTGCCGACGAAGAGCACCGGCTTGGGCTGGACGCGGTCGACCAGCATCCCGACCGGGATGGCCGCCACCAGGTAGACCAGCTGCCAGCCGCCCAGGACCACCCCGATCGCGGCGTACGAGAGGCCCAGGTCCTCGCGGACCCTGCCGACGATCGGGAACAGGGAGGCGACGGTGAAGGTGAAGGAGAAGTAGAGCAGCCACGCCAGCGCGAGCATGCCCCAGTCGTGCCGGTCCTCGTCGGCGCGGGACGGGCTCGGCCCGCCGAGCGTGGAGGTCACACGAGCTGGCCCTCCACGAGCACCTGCGCGGTGAGCCGCTCGACGAGTGTGCCCATCTCCTCGCTCGACGCCGCGGCGCCGTAGAGGTAGAAGTCCGGGCGCACCAGCAGCGCCGTGACCCCGTGCAGACCGAAGTACGCCGCCGGCGACTCGTCCGTGGACCGCACCGCGACCGTCGGGCCGGCCGGCGCCTCGGCGGCGTCGATGACGACGCAGGTCACCCCGAGCGCGTCCAGGTGGGCCTGCTGCGCCGGGTCCAGTCCGAGCCTCGGGTCGGTGCGGTGGCCGACCAGGGTCAGCCCGCTCCCGACGAGGTCGTCGAACCGGCCGCGAGCGCCGTCGCGCTCAACGGTGAACTGGGGCGTGAGCGTGCCGCGCAGCGCCTCCGGGGTGAGCTCGTCGTCCCAGCAGCCGGGGCCGAGGCGCTCGGGGGGCAACGGCGGCATGACGACAGCCGGGTCGGCCCCGCCGGCCACCATCCGCTCGTCGCGCTCGCGGGCCTCCTCGGGGTCAAGGACGCAGATGATCCGGCCCAGCGCGACCGAGATCGAGATGGCGTGCTGGAGGTGCTCCTTGCGCTCGGGGGCGTAGGTGTCGAGGAGCTCGTCGGAGGTGGTGCCCGACAGCACCCGGCTGAGCTTCCAGGTGAGGTTGGCGGCGTCGCGCAGCCCCGAGCACATGCCCTGACCGGCGAACGGCGGCATCAGGTGCGCGGCGTCCCCGGCGAGCAGCAGCCGGCCCTCGCGCCACTCGTCGGCCCACCGCGCCTGGAAGGTGTAGACGGCGTGCCGCTCGAGGATCGTGTTGTCGGGGGTGCGGCCCCACGGGCCGAGCAGGCTCCAGGCCGTCTCGGCGCTGTTCATCGCCTGCGGGTCCTCGTGCGGCAGCCGCATGAACTCCCAGCGCCGGCGGCCCGGGCCACCCGACACGATCGTCGTCGGCCGGGCGGGGTCGCAGAGCTGCCAGTTCATGGGCGACCACTCGCGGTCGTCGGTGGGGATCGTGTCGACGATCAGCCAGTCGAAGTAGAAGCCGAGGTCGGTCGTGCCCGTGCTCATGTGCTCGCGGACGAACGAGTTGGCGCCGTCGCACCCGACGACGTAGCGCGCGCGGACCGGCGCTCCGTCGGCGACGCTGACCTCGACGTGGTCGTCGTGCTCGGCGATGCCGACGACCTCGGCGCCGCGTCGCAGCTCGACGGTCGGCTGGCCGGCGACGGCCTCGGCCAGCACGCGCTCCAGCTCGGGCTGGGTGAAGAAGTTGGCGATGGGCCAGCCGCTCGGCCCGTTCATGGACCAGTCGATCTTCACCAGCGGCCGGCCGTCGGCGGCGCGCCACTCGTACAGGTCGCGGACCGGCTCCACGGTGGCCGCCACCTCCTCGGCCACGCCGGCGTCCTGGAGGAGGCGGCCGATCTCGTGGTCGAAGTGCACGGCCCGGGGCCGCGGGTAGGCGACCGGCCACCGCTCGAGCACGACCACGTCGTGGCCGGCGCGCCCGAGCAGCTGCGCCGTCATGAGGCCGACGGGCCCGGCGCCGACGACGACGACATCGTGGATGGTGCTCATGGGATCCTCCTGGTGGGGGGCGCGGCGGCGCACGGTACGGCGGTCACGAGACGCGTTCGCGTCGCGGCTCGACGGGCACGGGCTCGACCTCCGCCGGTGGCGGCGGCGGGGGCGGCCGACGGACGAGCCGGACCACCCCGTCACGGACGGTAGGCCAGATGCCGCGGGGCACGAAGCGGATCACCAGGATCAGCAGCAGGCCTTCGAGGACCAGGCCGAGGACCGGGTTCTCGCCGAGCTGACGGGTGAGCCCGAGGTGGATGATGACCGCGCCGAGCGCCGGGCCGACCAGCGTGCCCGCGCCGCCCACCACCGTCATCAGGATCGCGTCGATCGTCCAGGTCAGCCCGAGCGTGCCGATCGGCTCGACGTGGACCTGCTGCAGCGCGACCACCGAGCCGGCGGCCCCGGTCAGCGCCGAGCTGACCACCAGTGCGAGCAGGCGCAGCCGCCACACGTTGACGCCGAGAGTGACCGCGGCGTCAGGGTCCTGGCCGACGGCCGACATCCGCAGGCCCACCGACGAGCTCATGAACCACAGGGTCGCCAGCGAGCACGCGAGCACGACGAGGACCGCGAGCCGGAAGAGAGTGACGTTGTCGGGGATGACCTCGAGCGGGACGTTCAGCCCGGACGACCCGCCGACCGACGAGGCGTTGACCGCCCACGCCTGCACGGCCAGCGCGGCCGCGAGGGTGCCGATCGTGAGGTAGTCACCGCGCAGCCGCAGCAGGGCCGGCGAGAGGCACACGGCGAGCACCGCGGACGCCACGGCGCCGCACAGCACGGCCGTCAGCGGGCCGCTGCCGAGGTGGATCATGACCAGCGTCGCGGCGTACGCGCCGGTGCCGACGAAGGCGCTCACGCCCAGCGAGAACTGGCGGGAGAAGCCGGCGAGCAGGTTCCACGCCTGCGCGACCGCGATGAGCACGAGCAGCGTGGTGCCGACGTCCAGCGTGTAGCGCGCCAGGTTGGTAGCGCCGGCCGCCAGCGCGCCGAGCACCACGACCAGGACGAGCGCGGCCACCATCCCGCGGCGCGCGCTCATGCCGCCACCGCCCTGCGGGACAGGCCCTGCGGGCGCAGCGCGAGGACGAGCAGGAACGCGGCGTAGATGATGAAGTCGCGGTAGCCACCGCCGAAGAGCTGGGTGCTGACCGTCTGCACGACACCGATCGCCATGGCCGCGACGAAGGTGCCCGAGACGCTCCCGATGCCTCCGAGGACCACCACGGCGAAGCCGAAGACCAGGTAGGAGGGACCGCTGACGGGGGTGAAGCTGGCGACCAGGCCCACCATCACCCCGCCGACGGCGGCCAGGCCGGTGGCTGCCCCGAACACCACCGCCTGCAGCCGGCGCACGTCGATCCCGACGGCGCCCGCGACGACCGGGTCCTTCCCGGAGGCCCGCACCATGGCTCCCCAGCGCGTGCGCTCGAGCGCCCACCACACGGCGGCGGTGACCGCCGCCGCGACGGCGAGCACCACGACGTAGGCGGCCTGGACCCGCACCCCCAGGAGGGTGAGGCCCGCGTCCGAGTAGGACGCCGGGAGCGACCGCGGGTCGTAGCCGTAGCTCTGCGCGAAGACCGCCTGGAGCAGCAGCGAGATCCCGAACGTCGCCACGAGCAGCTGGTCCGGCCCGAACTCGCCGACCCGCGCCAGCAGGAAGCGGTGCAGCGCCCACCCGCCGACGGCGCCCCCGAGGGCGACGACGGGCAGGGTCAGCAGAGGGTCCAGCCCGGTGACGTCGCACACCACGAAGGACAGGTAGGAGCCGAGCAGCACCATCTCGCCGTGGGCGAGGTTGACCATGCGGAGCACGCCGAACACGAGCGTCAGCCCGAGCCCGGTGACGGCGTACAGCCCACCGATGAGGAGGCCTTGGACGAGTGCGCTCACGGGATCCATGCGATCACCGCAGCCCGGCGGCCGGCGCCGACACGGGGGTGTCGCTCGCCGGGAAGACCTGCGCGGCGTCGCCGTCGGCCCACTGCAGCACGAGGTAGTCGGTGGCGACGGTGTGGTCGTCCCCGAAGGCCACCTGGCCGATGGGGGTCTCGATGTCGATGGCCTCGATGGCGTCGTTGATGGCGTCGGACGAGGCGTCCTCGGCCTCGCCGATCGCCTGGAGCAGCACGTAGGCGGCCGAGAGCGACGCGACGGCGATGCCGCGGTCCGGCAGCGTCGGCATGCTGGCACCGAAGGCCTTCTCGATCTCGTCGGTCATGACGCCCCCCTCCGACGGGGCCCAGAAGCCCTCGGTCAGGGTGCCCTCGGCGGTGTCGCCCAGGGCCTCCCACCAGGTGCCGGCGGTCGCGGCCTTGGCCGAGAACGCCGCGACGGGCTCGAGCTGCAGCGCCTTCATCTGCTTCCACAGGGCGATGCCGTCGGGCGGGATCATCTGGGAGACGACGAGCTGGGCGCCCTTGTCCTTGGCGTCCTCGATGAAGCTGGAGAAGTCCGTGGTGCCGACCGAGAAGGTGTAGTCCCCGACGACGTCGTAGCCGGCCGCCTCGGCAGCCTTCTGGTAGAGCTTGCGCTCGATCACGCCGTCGGGCTCGGTGTCGGTGAAGAGCGCGACCTTCTTGTTGCTCTCGATCTCGTCGAAGGCCCCGTAGACCGTGGCGGCCTGGTCCTCCTCACTGAAGAACATGTCCCAGCTGTACTTCACGCCGGTCTCCGAGAACGACGTGAACGCACCCGTCGGGTTGCAGGTGGTGATCATCGGGACCTTCTGCGCCTCGGCCACCTGCACCACGGGGATCGTGATCGGCGGCGTGCAGGGGCCGAGCAGGGCGGTCACCTCGTCCTTCAGCACCAGCTCGCGGGCCTGCTGCCCGGCCAGGTTGGGGTCGCTCTGGTTGTCCTTGACGACCAGCTCGACCTCGCGCTTGGTGCCGTCGACGTCGACCCCGCCGGCGTCGTTGAGGGTCTGGACCGCGAGGTCGTAGCCGGCCTTCTGCAGCTGGCCGATGCCACCGAAGGCGCCGGTCATGGACAGCGAGGTGCCGATGACGATCGGCCCGTCGCTGTCGGCGGCCGAGCCCGCGGGGTCCCCACAGGAGGCCAGCGTCATCGCGGCTCCCAGCGTGAGGGCCACCAGGGAGGCCTGTCGGGTGGTGCGTCGGGTGGTCCGTGAGGTGGTTCCGCGCATGTCAGACACTTCCTTGTTGGAGCTCGGACGGGACGTCCTCGCTGGTGCCGAAGTACGCCGCGTCGAGGGCGTTCTGGTCGCCGAGATGGTGGGGGTCTCCCGAGAAGCTGATGCGGCCGCGGTTGAGCACGTAGGCGCGGTCCGCGAGGTCGAGGCAGCGCGAGACGTTCTGCTCGACGAGGAGGATGGCGGTGCCGAGCGCGTGCACGTCGCGGAGCGCGGCGTACAGCTCGTCGACGACCTTGGGCGCGAGACCGAGCGACACCTCGTCGCAGACGAGCAGGCGGGGACCCGACATCAGGGCCCGCGCCACGGCGACCATCTGCTGCTGGCCGCCGCTGAGCGACCCGGCCAGGGAGGCGAGCTTGTCGCCGACCGGCGGGAAGGTCTCCACGAGGGCGTCGATCCGGCTCTGCACCTCCACGAGGGGCAGCGAGGAGGGTGCCCCCAGCACGAGGTTCTCGCGGACGGTGAGGTCCACGAAGAGGCGGCGGCCCTCCATGCAGTGCGCGATCCCCGCGCGGTTGCGCCGGTAGGAGGGGGCGTCGACGAGCTCGGTGCCGGCCATCCGGATGGAGCCGCCGAAGGCGGGCACGACGCCGCTGATCGCCGCGCAGAGCGTGCTCTTGCCGGCGCCGTTGGCGCCCAGGACCGCGATCACCTCGCCCTCGCCGATCTCCAGGTCCACGCCGTGCAGCGCGGCCTGGCGTCCGTAGCCCGCGCGCAGTCCGCTGACGCTGAGGAGCGGCGGGGCGGCCGGCCGGTCGTCGGCGCGAGCCGCGGCGGCGGCCGGAGCCGCCTCGCCGAGGTAGATCTCGCGGACCCGCTCGTCGGCGGCGATCTCGGCCGGCGTGCCGTCGGCCAGGACCTCGCCCCAGTTCATGACGACGACGCGCTCCGCGAGGGAACGCACCACGGCCTCGACGTGCTCCACGAGGATCGTCGTGATGCCGCTCGCGTGGACGCTGCGGACCAGCTCGATGGCCTCGTCGAGCTCCCTTCCCACGAGCCCGGCCGCGATCTCGTCGAGCAGGACGACGTCCGGCGCGCAGCCGAGCGCACGCGCCACCTCGAGCCGCTTGAGGTCCAGCACCCCGAGGGAGCCGGCGGGACGGGCGGCGTGACGGGTCAGGCCGGTGCGGGCGAGCACCTCGTCCACGTCGGCGCCACGCCGGGCCGCCTGGGTCGCCACCGAGACGTTCTGCCGGACCGTCAGGTCGCGGAACGGTCGCGGGATCTGGCTGGCGACACCGACACCACGGCGGGCCAGCGCCCATCCCGGCAGCCGGTCGACGCGGTGCTCGCCGACGGTGATCTCACCGGTGGTGGGGCGGTGGGTGCCGCTGATCAGCTTGAGGATCGTGCTCTTGCCGGCCCCGTTGGGTCCGATGACCGCGACCGCGGAGCCGGCGGCGACCTCGAGGTCGACGTCGTGGACGGCGCGGACGCCGCCGAAGTGCTTGCTGACCCCTCGCAGGGTGACGGGAGCGCTCACGGCTCAGCCCTCACCGAGGATGAGGTGCCGCGTCTCGTCCACCGTGGCCACGCCCCGGTCCACGGCGGCGAGGAGGCCGGCGGCTCGGGAGACGAGGGCGTCGTTGGAGGGGACCTGCTCGCCCTTGCGGAGGTAGAGCGTGTCCTCCATGCCCGCCCGGACGTTGCCGCCCAGGGCGGCCGCCATGGCGCTGAGCATCAGGTTGGCGCGGCCGATGGCCACCACCTGCCAGACCGTGCCCTCGGGCAGCCGGTCGAGCATCATCACCAGGTTGGCGGCGGTGGGCGCCATGCCGCCCATCACGCCCAGCACCAGGCTGACCTGGAGCCGCTCGGGGATCAGGCCGCGGTCGCGCAACCGCAGCGCGGCGTCGAGGTGACCGGTGTCGTAGAGCTCGAGCTCCGGCTGGACGCCCAGCTCCATCATCCGGGCCGCGAGACGGTCGACGCCCTCGGGCGGGTTGTCGAAGGTGACCCGGCCGAAGGACATCGAGCACGGGTTGAGCGTGGCCATCTCGGGGGCCAGCTCGACCAGTCTGGCGCGCTCCTCGAAGGGGGCGGCAGGCCCGACGCCGGTGCTGACCTGGATCAGGATCGGGCAGCGCTCCCGGACCAGATCGACCGTACGGCGGGCGATGTCGAGGTCGGCCGTCGGTCGCTGCTCGGCGTCGCGGAAGTGCAGGTGGGCGACTGCCGCGCCCTGGTGGTAGGCGGACTCGACGGCCGCCGCGATCTCCTCGGGCTGCGTGGGGACGTGGGGGTTGTCCGCCGTGGTGGCGATGGGCCCGGTGGGGGCCACGGTGATGACGCCGTTCATGAGCGCTCCTGTCGAGCCGTCAGCGGGAGGCGTGGGTGCCGGTCATCAGCGCGCCGAGGTCCTCGGGCGCCAGGAAGGAGGGCGGGGGCGGAGGGCCCCACGCGTAGAGGCCGCGGGCGCCCTCGTAGACGCCGGGCTCCCACAGCTCGTCGTCGACGATGCAGTCGAGGTCGGAGTAGTACTCCGAGAAGTTGCCGGCCGGGTCCTTGAGGTACCAGAAGAAGTTGGAGCCGACGTAGTGGCGGCCCAGGCCCCAGACGTGACGGCCGGGGTCCTTCTCGAGCATCGCCATCGCGCCGCGGCCGATCTCGTCCACGTCGTCGACCTGCCAGGACGTGTGGTGGAGGTAGTTGATCGGCGCCTTCTGGACCAGCACGTTGTGGTGGTCGGTCGTGCAGCGCATGAACGCCGCCAGCCCGCGCACCTCGTCGGAGATCTTGAAGCCGAGACCGTCGGTGAAGAACTTCTGGGTGGCGTCCGCGTCGGTCGAGCCGATCACCAGGTGTCCCAGCTTGCGCGGACGGACGGGGCCCTCCCGGTCGAGGCCCGGGGCCCGACCGTCGGACCGCTCCTGGTTGCCCGGGTAGTTGTACGGCGTGGGCTCGCTGGCCTGCGCCAGGTGCTCGGCGATCGAGACCGTGGCGACGATGCCGGCGATGGGCTCGCGGGTGACCACGCGGTCGCCCTGGTCGTCGACCTCGAGGTCCAGCGCGCCGAGCTGGCGCACGACGCGGTCGAGGTCGTCGCGGTCGTCGACGCCGACGCCCACCTCGAGCAGCCGTCGCTGGGGCGAGTGGGTCAGGCGCATCTGCTCGCCACCGTCGGCGGTCGCGAACCCGCCACCGGGGGTGCGCAGGAGCCCGAAGTCCTCGTAGTAGGCCGCCGTCTCCTCCACGTCGGGCACGCCGATGGTGATGCTGGTCAGACGGTGCAGTGGCATGTCGCGCCCTCCTCAGGCCGAGACGCAGGTCTGGGAGAGGCTGCCGATGCCCTCGATCGTCGAGACGACGACGTCCCCGGGCTTGAGGAACCACTTCGGGGTCCGGCCACCGCCGACGCCCGCCGGCGTGCCGGTGAAGATGACGTCGCCGGGCATCAGGGTCGTCACGGCCGAGAGCCGGTGGACCAGCTCGGCGACGGAGAAGATCATCTGCTCGGTGCTGCCGCCCTGGACCTGCTCGCCGTTGAGGGTGCACGTGAGCTCGAGGTCCGTGGGGTCGTCCAGCTCGTCGGGCGTGACCAGCCACGGACCCTGGGGCGCGAAGCCGGGGTAGGACTTGCCGAGCGAGAACTGCGGCGCCGGGCCGGTGAGCTGGAGCGTGCGCTCGGAGAAGTCCTGGCCGACGGTGAGGCCCGCGACGTGGTCCCAGGCGTCGGCCGCCGCGACGCCCTGCGCCGTACGCCCGATCACGGCGACCAGCTCGACCTCCCAGTCGACGGTGTCGTTGGGCAGGCGCAGCTCGGTGACGGGGCCGCTGAAGCTGGACACGAACTTGGTGAACGTCGGCGGCTCCTCGGGGTAGGCGAAGCCCGACTCGTCGGCGTGCGAGCGGTAGTTGAGGCCGATGGCGAAGACCTGGCGCGGCGTCGGCGAGGGCGCCTCGACCTCCTCCAGCAGGAGCGGCTCCCCGTCGGTGGCGTAGTCGAGCGCGGCGTTCGCGGCCCACGCGGTGAACGCGTCCCACTCGTCGTACGCCGTCAGGGCCGCCGGCCCGAAACGGCCGGAGCTGGCCTTGGCGACGTCGATGCAGCGCTCCCCGTCGGGGGAGACCAACACTGCTCGGCCGAGCTTGGATGCGAGGCGCATGGGCCCTCCTGGTCGTCGGTGCCACTGGCCCCGGTCGTCGGCGGCCATCGGAGTGACGCCGATCACGAAACACCCAGGCGTTAGGACATGTCAAGAGAATTTCGAAACTTGACCCGTTTGCCGCAAACCGTTTGAATGCTCGTATGCCTCGGACCACCGGCCTCACCCGCGCGGATGCGACGATGCTGCGACTGCGCAACGACATCCTCAACGGCCACGTCGAGCCCGGGTCCAAGCTCGGCTTCGCCGACCTCGGTGAGCGCTACCAGGTCAGCACCGGCGTGCTGCGCGAGGTGCTGCCCCGCCTCGTCGAGCAGGGGCTGGCCACCTCGGAGTCCCAGCTCGGCTACCGCGTCGTGTCGGTCTCGGTGGAGGACCTCGAGCAGCTCACCCGCGCCCGGATCGCGATCGAGACCATGGTCCTGCGCCAGGCGACCGGCGTCGGGGACGTCTCCTGGGAGTCCGACGTCGTCGCCGCGCACCACGCGCTGGCACGCACACCGCGCTACGTCGACGGCGACCTCAACCAGGAGTGGATGACCCTGCATGACCGCTTCCACCTGGTCCTGCTCCAGGGCTGCGGCAACCCCTACCTCACCGACGTGGCCGCCAAGCTCCGCTCGATCTTCGACGTCTACCGCTGCTGGTCGCGCGCCGGCGAGGTGAGCTCTCCCCGCGACGTCGAGGGCGAGCACCGGATGATCGCCGAGGCGGCCGTCGCCCGCGACGCCGACGCCTGCGACCGCCTGATCACGGCTCACATCCAGCTGACGACCGACCTCTTCATCAGCACCCGCAACGAGGACGCCACCGTCGGGAGCTGACCTGCGGCCGCGACCCTCAGGCGGTCGGCGCGGCCTGGCTCCGAGTCGGCCCCGAGGTGCTGGGCCCCGAGGCCGAGCTCCTGGCCTGGGTCGAGCGCGGCGGCGCCACCGCGCGGGCCCAGCCTCCGAAGGGCTGAGCGGCCTGGCTCGGATGCTTGACACGCTGGGACCCCCCGACCAAGACTGCCGTTCCAGTGCCGCGCCCCAGGGTCGCCCCGACGGGACCCATGACGTGTCCTCTCTCGGAAGGATGCACATGCGTATCTGCCTCAAGCTTGTTCAGGCTGCCGCCGCGACTGCTAGCTGCGTAGCGATGACTCTGGTGGCCGTGCCGGCGCACTCGGCAGCGCCCGACAGTGCGCGTGGCGCCTGCGACTCGCCTCCCGCCACGAGGGGGGCCACGGTCGTCGATGGCCTCGTGGCGCGCTTGACCGCCCGCGGATTCTCGGAGCGGGCCATCGACAGGTCACTCGCCTCGAAGCTCTGTCTTGTCCGTATCGACCACGGGACCGCCGGCGACCGAGGCGCGCATCTCAGGAGCTCGAACTCAGCGGTCAAGGTGACTCCGCCGAGCATCTACTGGGACCGCCAAGCGGCGCGCTACTACGCGATCAGCAAGTGGAAGTGGGTCAACGAGTCGTACAAGAACGACGGCATGTCCTCCACGTGCGGGTGGAGGAATCTCGGCGGCAACGACGGTTTCGGGACGAGCTTCAACAAGGGGCTGCTGCTGACGGGCTACTCGCTGACCGTGATGTACTCCGGCGGCAAGTCGTGGACCGTTGCCAACGCCGCCGACGCCAACGCATCGGGAGTGGGCTACCGGTTCCAGGACAAGGCCACGCGGACGGGATGCGACGGCTCCGGGATTGGCGTAGCCATCAACTCTGCTCGAGGGCAGCAGGTGATCAGCTTCAAGAAGTCGGGCAAGTGCAAGACCGTGTACGGCTTCGCCAAGTTCGGTCACTCGTGGGACGAGACAGGGATCAACGGCGTCGGCGTGGGCCCTTACTCCGTGAGCTTCCAGTGGACGAAGAACGAGAACTCCTGGGTGGTCGCCAGCCAGCCTGGCGCAACTGCCAAGGTCTGCTGACGCGACCGCGTTCACAGGGGCGGCGACGACCTGTGCACGTTCGTCGGGAGCTGACCTGCGGCCGCGACCCTCAGGCGGTCGGCGCGGACGGCACCCCGGCCAGCTTGTCGGGCGCGAGAACCATGTCGATGCGGGTGATCTGCTCGCCGTCGACGGTGAACGACACGACCGAGTGCAGCCGGCCGCCGACGCGGAAGGTCAGGCCGGTACGGCCGTTGATCTCGACGATCTCCACCTGACCCTCCTTGCGGGCGACGCCGGCGAAGAACCGGGCCACGCGGTCGGGACCGAGCACCGGCCGGCGCGCGGCGTTGACGACCCCGCCGCCGTCGCTGGTGAGCACGACGGACGGGTCGAGCAGGCGGACCAGCCCGGCCAGGTCTCCCCCGGCGGCCGCGCCGAGGAAGGCCCCGACCACGCGGTCGTGGGTGCCGGCGTCGACCGCGACCCGGGGTGTGCCGTCGGCGACGTGCTGCCGCGCCCTGCGGGCCAGCTGGCGCACTGCGACCGGCGTACGCCCGACGGCCTCGGCGACCTCGTCGAAGGGCATCTCGAAGATGTCGTGCAGCACCCACGCGGTCCGCTCCGCGGGTGTCAGCCGCTCCAGCGCGACCAGCAGCGCGTAGCGCACCGAGTCGTCCAGGCTGACCCGGTCGGCGGCATCGGGGACGACGACGACGGGCTCGGGGAGCCACGGACCGACGTACGACTCCCGGCGCACGCGCGCGGAGCGGAGCACGTCGAGCGCCGCTCGAGCGACGGTCACCGTCGCCCACGCAGCGACGTCGCGCACCGACTCGCGCTCGTCGGCGCCGACCAGCCGCAGCCAGCAGTCCGCGACCACGTCCTCGGCCTCGGCGTGGCTGCCGAGGATGGCGTAGGCGACGCGGACCAGCCGGGGCCGCTCGGCGTCGTACGCCGCCGCGAGGAGGTCGGTCACCGGCCGGCCAGCCACGCGTCGAAGGTCAGGGTGCCGCGGGGGCCGTCGGACTGGGGCAGCAGCGCGCCGGAGCGCATCGCCCTCCCGGCGGCGCCCGGCACCCGCACCGGGACGACGCGTCGCCCGCGCGCGACCCGGCGGGCGAGGTCGACCACCTGGAGCCGCTCGGGGCCGGCGAGCTCGGGAGCCCGGCCGGCCGGCTCGCCCTCGGCCAGGGCCATCAGCGCCTCGGCCACCTCGCGAGCCGCGACCGGCTGGCTGAGCATCCGCGGCACCAGCGAGAACGGCCCGACCCGCATGAAGTGGAGCGCCTGCTCGGCGAACTCGTGGAACTGGGTCGCGCGGAGCACGCTCCACGGCACCGGCCCCTCGGCGACGAGGCGCTCCTGCAGTCGCTTGCCGGCGTAGTAGCCAGAGTCGACGTCGTCGATCCCCACGATCGAGAGCACGACGTGGTGGCGCACGCCGGCGGCCGCCTCGGCGTCCAGGAGGGTGCGGGTCACGCCGCCGAAGAACGCCTCGGAGTCCACCCGCTTCTGCGCCGCCTGGTTGGCGGTGTCGATGACGGCGTCGACGCGAGCCAGCCGCTCGGCCAGCCCGGCGCCGGTGGTCAGGTCGACGCCCTCCGAGCGCGACAGCACGACCACGTCGTGCCCGCGCTCGCGGGCCACCTCGACGACGTGGCGGCCGACGACGCCGGTGCCACCGGCCACGGCGATCCTCATCGCTGCGCCTCCTTCCGCGCCGGCACGAGCAGGAGCAGTGCCAGGACCAGCGTCCCACCCAGCGTCACGACGTTGCCGACGGCGTCCAGGGTGTCCATCTCGGCGAGGTGGTGGCCGTGGTAGCCCAGGTGCGGCACGGAGAACACCGTCCAGGCGGCGCCGAGCAGCGTCGTCACGTGGGACCCGCCCCAGAGCAGACCGAGGAGGCCGGCCGCCGCGAGCGCGAGGTACAGCCCGCCCACGTCGCGGACGAGGTGCTCGTTGTAGGGCCCGTCGCCCCCGACCCACATCCGGTTCAGCCCGGGGAAGTCGTCGTAGAAGGAGCGGGGTGCCAGCGAGGCCCACGCGCCGACGTAGACCGCCGCTGCCGTGAGCACTCCCGCTGCCGCCGTGTGCGTCGTGGTGTCCATGCCCTGGTGACGAGACAGCCCGTCCGCTACGTGACATCGGCGGACTGTCCCCCCATCCGCCGGGAAGCCGCCGTGCTACAGCAGCGCGGGCTCGGTCTTCTCGCGGACCTCGTCCTCGGTGACACCGGGAGCCAGCTCGACGAGCCTCAGGCCTTCCGGGGTCACGTCGATGACGCACAGGTCGGTGATGATCCGCTGGACGACGCCGCGGCCGGTGTAGGGCAGCGAGCACTCCTCGACGATCTTGTAGGTGCCGTCCTTGGCGACGTGCTCCATCAGGACGATCACCCGCTTGGCGCCGTGGACCAGGTCCATCGCGCCGCCCATGCCCTTGACCATCTTGCCCGGGATCATCCAGTTGGCGATGTCGCCGCGGGCCGAGACCTGCATCGCGCCGAGGATCGCGGCGTCGATCTTGCCGCCGCGGATCATGCCGAACGACGTGGCGGAGTCGAAGAAGCTCGCGCCGCGCCGCAGCGTGACGGTCTCCTTGCCGGCGTTGATGAGGTCGGCGTCCTCCTCGCCCTCCCAGGGGTAGGCGCCCACGCCGAGGATGCCGTTCTCCGACTGGAGCACGAGCTCCACGTCGTCGTCGACGTAGTTGGGCACCAGGGTCGGCAGGCCGATCCCGAGGTTGACGTAGGAGCCGTCGGTCAGCTCGGAGGCCGCGCGCGCGGCCATCTCCTCGCGGGTCCAGCTCATGCTCCGGCTCCTGCCGCTCGGGTGCGCACGGTGCGCTTCTCGATCCGCTTGTCGGCGGCCTGATCGGGCGTCAGCGCGACGACGCGCTGCACGAAGACCCCGGGGGTGTGCACGTGGTTGGGGTCGATCTCGCCGGGCTCCACGAGCTCCTCGACCTCCGCGATGGTGACGCGTCCGCACATCGCCGCGAGCGGGTTGAAGTTGCGGGCGGAGTCGCGGTAGACGAGGTTGCCGTGGCGGTCGCCCTTCCAGGCGCGCACCAGGCCGAAGTCGGCCACGATCGCGTGCTCCAGCACGAACTCGCGCGGACCCTCGGCGGTCTCGAACGTCTGGATCTGCTTGGGCGGCGAGGAGACGACGACGTTGCCGGCGTCGTCGTAGCGCCACGGCAGGCCGCCGTCGGCGACCTGCGTGCCCGACCCGGTGGCGGTGAAGAACGCCGGGATGCCGGAGCCGCCGGCACGCATCCGCTCCGCGAGCGTGCCCTGCGGGGTGAGCTCGACCTCGAGCTCGCCCGAGAGGTACTGGCGCGCGAACTCCTTGTTCTCCCCGACGTAGGAGGAGATCATCCGCCGGATCCGACGCTCGGCGAGGAGCCGGCCCAGGCCCCAGTCGTCGACGCCGCAGTTGTTGGACACCGCCTCGAGCTCGTCGACGCCGGCGCTGAGCAGCGCGTCGATGAGCACGGACGGGATCCCGCAGAGTCCGAACCCGCCCACCGAGAGCGTCGCCCCGGAGGGGATGTCGGCCACGGCCTCGGCCGCGGAGGTGACCACTTTGTCCATGGGCCGATCCAATCCATCCGGGTCCCGCCCGTCAACGGGTGGCCACCCACCAGACGCGCATCACTCGCACAGTGGACCACCGCCTCCGGTAGCGTCCATCCAGTGAACGCCCCGGTCGACGTCGTGGGCCGCGCCGGCGCCCTGCTGCGCGCGGTCTCGGCCCGTGAGCCCGACGGCGCGTCGACCTCGGCGCTCGCCCGGGCCACCTCGCTGGCCCGCCCCACGGCGCACCGGCTGCTCGCCTCCCTGCAGGCCGAGGGCCTGCTCGAGCGCGACGAGGCGACCGGGCGGTGGCTGCTCGGGCCCGAGCTCTACCTCCTCGGCGCGGCGGCCTCCGCCCGCTACGACGTCACGGCGCTCGCGCAGCCGGTCGTCCGCAGGCTGGCGGTGGCCACGGCCGAGAGCGCGTTCTTCTCCGCCCGCCGCGGCGACGAGACGATCTGCCTGGTCCGCGAGGACGGCAGCTTCCCGATCCGCTCCCACGTGCTCGCCGAGGGGACCCGCTTCCCGCTGGGCGTGGCGTCGGCCGGGATGGCGGTGCTGGCCTACCTGCCCGACCCCGAGGTCGACGACTTCCTCGCCCGCACCGACCTGGCGGCGTCGTACGGCGAGCAGCACCGCGCCGACCGGGTGAGGGAGCGGGTGGCCGCGACCCGCGGCGAGGGCTACGCAGTCAACCCGGGCCTGATCGTGCCCGGCAGCTGGGGCATGGGGGCGGCGGTCTTCGACGGCCAGGACCGGCCCGCGTGGGCGCTGAGCCTCACCGGCATCGAGCAGCGCTTCGGCGAGGACCGCCGGCGCGAGCTGGGGGCCGTCCTCCTCCAGGCCGCGCACGACCTCACCCGCATGCTGCGCCGCTAGGGCCGATCCCGCCGCTGGGCCGACTCACTAGGCTCTGAGGTGTGAGCGACTGGCCGAAGGTGCGACTGCACGTCGTGACCGGCAAGGGCGGCACGGGCAAGTCCACGGTCGCCGCGGCGCTCGCCCTGGCGCTCGCCGACAGCGGCAAGAACGTCCTGCTCTGCGAGGTCGAGGGCCGCCAGGGCATCGCTCGGATGTTCGACGTCGACCCGCTGCCCCCCGAGGAGCGGCGCCTCACCACCGGGCTGCCGGGCGCCGACGGCGAGCCGGGTGTCGTGCACGCGCTGCACATCGACCCTGAGGCCGCGCTGCTGGAGTACCTCTCCCTCTACTACAAGCTCGGTCGCGCCGGCCGCGCCCTGGACCGCTTCGGCGTCATCGAGTTCGCCACCACGATCGCTCCGGGCGTGCGCGACGTCCTGCTGACCGGCAAGGTCTTCGAGGCGGTCCAGCGCAACAGCCGCAACAAGGGCGCCATCCAGTACGACGCCGTCGTGCTCGACGGCCCACCCACCGGTCGCATCGTGCAGTTCCTCAACGTCAGCAACGAGCTCGCCGGCCTGGCGAAGGTCGGACCGATCAAGTCGCAGTCCGACACGATGATGACGCTGTTCCGCTCGCCGCGGACCGCGGTGCACCTGGTGACGGTCCTGGAGGAGATGCCCGTGCAGGAGACCGCCGACGGCATCGCCCAGCTGCGCGAGGCGGACCTCCCGGTGGGCGGGGTGGTCGTCAACCTCGTGCGACCCCAGGACCTCTCGGCCGAGGACCTCGCCGTCGCCCGGGCCGGCACCCTCGACCGCGCCCGCGTGGCCTCCGACCTCGAGGCCGCCGGGATCGAGGCCGACACCGGCCTGGTCGACGGCCTGCTCGCCGAGGCCCGCGACCACGCGGAGCGCCGCGCGCTCGAGGACTCCCAGCGCGTGCTGGTCGGTGGGCTCGGCGTCCCGACCTACGAGCTGCCCCGGCTGGCCCAGGGCGTCGACCTCGGCGCGCTCTACGAGCTGGCCGCGAGCCTGCGGGCGCAGGGGATGAGCTCATGACCAAGAGCCGCACCCGCGTCGGCCCGCGCGGCACCCGCGCCCCGGCCCTCGACGTCGACGCCCTTCTCGACGACCCCGCCACGGGGATCATCGTGTGCTGCGGCTCCGGCGGCGTCGGCAAGACCACGACGTCGGCGGCGCTCGCCCTGCGTGCGGCCGAGCGGGGTCGCAAGGTGGTCGTGCTGACGATCGACCCCGCGCGTCGCCTGGCGCAGTCGATGGGCATCGCCGAGCTCGACAACACCCCGCGCCCCGTCGCCGACATCGACACGGCGGACGGCGGCCGGCTCGACGCGATGATGCTGGACATGAAGCGCACCTTCGACGAGGTGGTCGAGAGCCAGGCGAGCCCCGACAAGGCGGCGCAGATCCTGCAGAACCCCTTCTACATCGCCCTCTCCAGCTCGTTCGCGGGCACGCAGGAGTACATGGCGATGGAGAAGCTCGGGCAGATCCACGGCACGTCGGTCGCCGACGGCACCTACGACCTGATCGTCGTCGACACCCCGCCCTCGCGCTCGGCGCTGGACTTCCTCGACGCCCCCGAGCGGCTGTCGAGCTTCCTGGACGGCCGGTTCATCCGGCTGATGCTCGCGCCGGCGCGCGGACCGGCGCGCCTGATGACCGCGGGTCTGGGCATCATCACCAACGCCATGACCCGAATCCTCGGCGCGCAGGTGCTGCGCGACCTGCAGACGTTCGTGGCGGCGCTGGACACCGTCTTCGGCGGCTTCCGCCAGCGCGCGCAGAAGACCTACGCCCTGCTCCAGGCCGAGGGCACCGCCTTCCTGGTCGTCGCCGCGCCGGAGCCCGACGCCCTGCGCGAGGCGGCCTACTTCGTCGAGCGGCTCAGCGAGGACCGGATGCCGCTGGCCGGGCTCATCGTCAACCGCGCCAGCCCGGTGCCGGCAGGCACCGTGTCGGCCGACGAGGCGATGGCGGCGGCCGAGCGCCTGCGGCGCGAGGACCCGCACTCGTCGACGGCGGGCATGCTGCGCCTGCACGCCGACCAGACCCGCCTCGTGGAGCGGGAGGCCCGCCTGCGGCGGCGCTTCGACGCCGCGCACCCGCAGGTCGCGACCGCGGTCGTCCCGGCGCTCGCCGGCGACGTCCACGACCTCGACGGCCTGCGGCGCGTCGGCGAGCTGCTCGCCGTACGCCAGGGCTGAGCCGCCCCTCGCGGGTCGGCTCAGGCGCGGCGTCGGGTCAGACCGGGACCGGCTGCGCGATGTCGGCGCGGGCGGTCTCGAGGACCGTGCGCCACGAGGCGGCGGGACGACGGCGCAGCAGGGCCCGGCGCTCGCGCTCGGTCATGCCTCCCCAGACGCCCCACTCGATCTGGTTGTCCAGCGCCTCCGCGAGGCACTCGGTGCGCACCGGGCACCCCGAGCACAGCTGCTTGGCCTTGTTCTGCTCGGCGCCACGGACGAACAGCTGGTCCGGTGCCGTGGTCCTGCAAGCGGCGCGCGGCGCCCAGTCCTCTACCCACATGATCGATGTCCCCACATCCTCGGGTGGTGGTGCGTCCCCATGACGCCTCACCGGCCCGATCCCATTGCGCTCAAAGTAAAGGACGTTCGGGTCGCACCGTAAGGCCTAGTCGGCCCACCTCTTATAGTCACAAATGACTAGTCCATGCTCCTCAGCATGGCCCTGGGGGTGCGGCCGCGAGGAAATCGCCCGCTCCCGCCGCTCCCGTACCCTAGGGGCCATGCCTCGCCCCCGCTCTGAGCGTCTCTCCTCCTCCAAGGTGCTGTCCCACCTCGGAGTGATGGTGGCGGTCTCCGCCGTCCTCGGCGTCGTCGTCGCCGGCCTCGCCATCCCCTTCGCCGCCGTCCTGGGCGTCGCCACGGAGAACGTCGCCGACAGCATGGACAAGCTGCCGACCGAGCTCGAGGCCGACGACCTGCCGCAGAAGACGCGCATCCTGGACCGCAAGGGCGAGACCATCGCCACGATCTTCGACGAGAACCGCGTCAACGTCTCGCTCGACCAGGTCTCGCGCACGATGGTCCAGGCGATCGTCGCCATCGAGGACTACCGCTTCTACGAGCACGGGGCGCTCGACCTCAAGGGCACGCTGCGCGCGCTGCTGACCAACTCGGCCTCCAGCGGCGTGGTCCAGGGTGGCTCCTCGATCACCCAGCAGCTGGTCAAGCTGACCCTCCTCAGCCAGGCGGACACCCCCGAGGAGCAGGCCGCGGCGATCGACCAGACCTACGCCCGCAAGCTGCGCGAGCTGCGCTACGCCATCGCGATGGAGGAGAGCCACACCAAGGACTGGATCCTGGAGCGCTACCTCAACACCGCCTACTTCGGCGACGGCGCCCACGGCATCCAGGCGGCGGCGCGCCACTACTTCAACGTCAACGCGCGCAACCTCAACCTCAACCAGTCGGCCGTCCTCGCGGGCCTGGTCCAGAACCCCACCAAGTTCGACCCGACCAACTCCCCCGACCGCACCAAGCAGCGGCGCGACATCGTGCTGGACCGGATGGCCCAGCTCAACGTGATCCCGCAGGAGAAGGCCGACCGCACCAAGGAGCGCGGGCTGCGGCTCGAGGTGCGCAAGACCCGCAACGGCTGCGTCTACTCGCGCGCGCCGTTCTTCTGCGACTACGTCCTCAACTACCTGATGAAGGACCGCTCGCTGGGCAAGACCGCCGAGGAGCGCGAGCGCCTGCTCAAGTCCGGCGGCCTCACGATCCGCACCACGGTCGACCTCCGCTTCCAGGACGCCGCCGACGAGTCCGTGCGCTCCCACGTCTACAAGGAGAACGACGCCATCGGCGCGCTCGCGATGGTCGAGCCCCGCACCGGCGAGGTGAAGGCGATCGCCCAGTCGCGACCGATGGGCCGCAAGAAGAAGGAGGGCGAGTCCTACCTCAACTTCGTCGTGCCCTCGCAGTACGGCGACTCCAACGGCTTCCAGGCCGGCTCGACCTTCAAGGCGTTCGTCCTCGCGGCCGCGGTCAACCAGGACATCCCGCTGTCGGAGCGGATCAACTCGCCCCAGCAGGTCTTCCTCGACCAGGGCGACTTCGAGGTCTGCGACGGGGAGAGCTACGCGAGCTCGGAGATCTGGAAGCCGCAGAACTCCACCAGCTCCGGCAACTTCGACCTCTACCAGGGCACGCGCCTGTCGGTGAACACGTTCTTCGCCCAGCTCGAGCAGCGCACCGGCATCTGCGAGCCCTTCACGCTGGCCAAGAAGATGGGCGTGCAGCTCACCGACCCCGACACCGAGATGATCCCGGCGTTCACGCTCGGCGTGGCCGACGTCAGCCCGCTCGAGATGGCCGAGGCCTACGCGACGTTCGCCGGCCGCGGGCTGCACTGCGACGCCCGCCCCGTCACCGCGATCATGGACCCCAATGGCAACGCGCTGAAGAAGTACCCCGCGCGCTGCACCCAGGTGATGCCGAGCCCCGTGGCCGACGCGGTCAACGACGTCCTGCGCGGCGTGCTCGAGCCCGGTGGCTTCGGCTACAGCGCCAACATCCAGACCGCGCAGCCGGCCGCCGGCAAGACCGGCACCATCCAGGACAACAAGGCGGTGTGGTTCGTGGGCTACACCCCCAACCTCGCCACCGCCTCGATGATCGCCGGCGCCAACAAGGAGGGCACCAAGATCACCCTCAACGGGCAGACCGTCGGCCCGTCCTACGTCGCCTCCGCCGCCGGCT
The DNA here is from genome assembly GCF_004522095.1 of Nocardioides sp. 503. Lineage (GTDB taxonomy): Bacteria > Actinomycetota > Actinomycetes > Propionibacteriales > Nocardioidaceae > Nocardioides. The sequence goes on along the minus strand of NZ_SPUI01000007.1, from coordinate 102,228 downwards.
CCACGCTGGCCGGCCCCATGTGGGGCGACGCGATGAAGGTCATCGAGCAGTGGCTCGACGACGAGGACTTCGAGAAGCCGAGCAGCTCCGACATCCGCGGGGTCCTGACCGGGATCCCCGACGTCGGCGGGATGAGCGTCGACGACGCCCGCAACGAGCTGGAGAACCTCGGCTTCACGGTCAACGTCGCCGGCGCCAAGGCCTCCGACTACCCCAAGGGCACCGTGGCCTACACCGACCCCGAGGCCGGCGTCGAGCTCGCCAGCGGCGACACGGTCGTCATCTACACCTCCACCGGCAAGCGGCCCAAGGGCGGACGCGGGGGCCGCGGCGGTCGCTGACCCGATCGCTGGCCCCGTGGGCGGGCCGGTGCGGCGTCAGCCGAGCTGGCGGCGTACCTCCGCGGCGACGGCACCGCCGTCGGCGCGGCCCTTGACCTGGGGGGTGACGATGCCCATGACCTTGCCCATGGCCCGCATGCCCTCGCCGGCGGCGCCGGTCTGCTCGATCGCCGCGGTGACGAGGGACGAGATCTCCTCGGCGGTGAGGACCTCGGGCAGGTAGTCGGCGATCACGGCCGCCTCGGCCTTCTCCTTGGCCGCCATCTCGGCGCGGCCGCCGTCGGCGAAGGCGGTCGCGGCCTCCCGGCGCTTCTTGGCCTCGCTCGACAGCACGCCGATGACGTCGTCGTCGGAGAGCTCGCGGGCCTCCTTGCCGGCCACCTCGGCGTTGGTGATGGCGGTCAGCACCATGCGCAGGGTCGAGGAGCGCACCTCGTCACGACCCTTGATGGCGGTGGTGAGGTCGGCACGCAGACGGTCCTTGAGAGCACTCATGAGGACCATTGTGGCAGCCTGGGCGGATGCCCAGCCTCCGGATTCTCCCGCACCTGCTGGGAGCCGGGACCCTCGCCGGCGCCGGGCTGACGGCGTACGCCGCCTGGGAGGCGCGGGCCTACACGCTGCGCCGCTACGAGCTGCCGGTCCTGCCCCGCGGACAGCGACCCCTGAAGGTCCTGCACCTCAGCGACATCCACATGACGCCCGCCCAGACCCGCAAGCAGGAGTGGCTCCGCGGGCTCGCCGCGCTGGAGCCTGACCTGGTGGTCGACACCGGCGACAACCTGGCGCACCGCGACTCCGTGCCGGTGGTCACCGACGCGCTCGGACCGCTGCTCGACGTGCCCGGAGTGTTCGTGCACGGCTCCAACGACTACTACGAGCCGACCTTCCGCAACCCGCTGCGCTACCTGCTGCCCGACACCGGCAAGCGCCACGTCCACGTGCCGCAGCTGCCGTGGCCGTTGCTGAGCCAGACACTGACCGGCGCGGGCTGGCGCGACCTGACGAACCGCAAGGACACCGTCACCGTCGGGGAGACGACGCTCGCCTTCGCCGGCGTGGACGACCCGCACCTCGGCTACGACCGGCTCGATCTGGTCGCCGGGCCGGCCGACCCCACCGCCGACATGCGGCTCGGCGTCGCCCATGCGCCGTACCTCCGGGTGCTGGACCAGTACGCCGCCGACGGCTACGACGCCGTCCTGGCCGGGCACACCCACGGCGGCCAGGTGTGCCTGCCGGGCGGCCGGGCGCTCACCACCAACTGCGACCTCGAGCCGGCCCGAGCCAGGGGCCTGCACCGCCACCCCGCCGACTCCCGACCGGGCGACCCGGGCTCCGCGTGGCTCCACGTCTGCGCCGGTCTCGGCACCAGCCCCTACGCCCGGATCCGGGTCGCCTGCCGCCCGGAGGCGAGCCTGCTCACCCTGGTCCCCCGGACCTGACGCAGCACCGTCCCCGGGACCCCCACCGATTGCGAGGGGCGCTCGGCGCTCGGGTATGCTCCCGTGCTTGTGGGCTCACCTCCCTTCACGGGGAACGAGCCCATGATCGGGCTGTGGCGCAGCTTGGTAGCGCGCCTCGTTCGGGACGAGGAGGCCGCAGGTTCAAATCCTGTCAGCCCGACCAGTGGAACCCGAGAACCCCGGACCCTGCGGTCCGGGGTTCTCGTCGTTCCGGGCCGTGGAGACGTCGCCGTGGCAGACTGCCCGCATGTCAGACGAGGACCAGCAGGACGCGTCGGCGCGGCTCGAGCCGCCCCGCCTGTTCGGCCGCAAGAAGGGCCGCAAGGGCGCCGCTCCCGAGGACGCGACGCCGGCGGCGCCGCCGCCGGAGCCGGAGCCCCCTGCCGAGCCGGAGCCCGCCCCTGAGCCGGAGGCCGAGGCGGCCCCGGAGCCCGAAGCCGCGACCGAGCCCGAGGTGGAGCCCGAGCCCGTCTCGGAGCCCGAGCCCGTCTCGGAGCCCGAGCCCGAGCCCACGCCGGAGCCGGAGCCGGTCGCCGTCGATGCCGAGACGACGCAGGTGATCGAGGCCGACGAGCCGACCGAGGTCGTGGAGCCCGTCGAGCCGGTCGCGGACGAGCAGCCCACCCAGGTCGTCGCGCCGGAGCCGGTCGCCGCCGACCCCGTGACGCTCGCGGAGGAGGAGCCGGCTCCGCCGCTGTTCGCGGACGAGGTCGAGCCCGACGCCTCCCCGGCCGACGTCCCGGCCGCCCCCGTCGCGGCGAAGGCCTCGAGGCAGGCGACGGAGGCCGAGCCGGTCAAGACCGCCAAGCCCGTCAAGGCAGAGAAGCCGGTCAAGGAGCCGAAGGCACCGCGTCCGCCCCGCGAGCCGCTGCCGGGCCGCGTCGCCGCGGCCGTGACGGGCGTGCTGGTCGGGCTGGTGCTCGTGGGCGGCACCTACCTCGCGCTCCGAGGCTGCGAGGCCGTGCAGGGCACGACCTCGTGCGGCCGCGCGGGCTTCCCGCTGCTGGCCCTCATCTTCGTCGCGGCCATCCTGGTGGGCTCGGTCCTGATGGGCCGCTTCGCCGTGCCCGACGCCACGAGCACCAGCTTCCTCGCCACCGGCATGACCGCGGTCGTGGCGCTGCTGTTCCTCATCGACGTCCTCGACCACTGGTCGATGGTCGTCGTCATCCCGCTCGTGAGCGTGCTGACCCACCTGCTCTCCTACTGGGTCACGACGACCTTCATCGAACCCGCGAAGGAGCCCGCCGCTCCTGTCGAGGAGCGCGCGGCGAAGGACGAGCGGCAGTCAGCGGCGCGCGAGTAGCTCCGCGATCTGCACCGTGTTGAGGGCCGCGCCCTTGCGCAGGTTGTCGTTGGAGACGAACAGCGCGAGGCCGCGGTCGTCCGGCACGCCCGGGTCCCGGCGCAGCCGGCCGACGTAGGACGGGTCCTTGCCGGCGGCCTGCAGGGGGTTCGGTACGTCGGAGAGCTCGACGCCCGGCGCCGAGGCGAGGATCTCGCGCGCGCGCTCCGGCGTCATGGCCGAGGCGAACTCCGCGTTGATCGCCAGCGAGTGACCGGTGAAGACCGGCACCCGCACGCAGATGCCGGAGACCAGCAGGTCGGGCAGGCCGAGGATCTTGCGCGACTCGTTGCGGAGCTTCTGCTCCTCGTCGGTCTCGTTGAGCCCGTCGTCGACGATGGATCCGGCCAGCGGCAGCACGTTGTAGGCGATCGTGCGCGCGTACTTCACCGGGTCGGGGAAGGCGACGGCCTCCCCGTCGTAGGCGAGCTCGCGCGCCTTGTCGCCGGCTGCGGCGACCTGACCGGCCAGCTCCTCGACGCCGGCGACGCCGGAACCGGAGACGGCCTGGTAGGTCGACGCGATCAGCCGCACCAGCCCGGCCTCGTCGTGCAGCGGCTTCAGCACGGGCATCGCGGCCATCGTCGTGCAGTTGGGGTTGGCGATGATCCCCTTGCGGGCGTGCTCGATGTCCTGCGGGTTGACCTCGGAGACCACGAGCGGGACGTCGGGGTCCATGCGGAACGCCGAGGAGTTGTCGACCACGGTCACGCCGGCGGCCGCGAAGGCCGGGGCCAGCGCGCGGGAGGTCGTCGCGCCCGCGGAGAAGAGCGCGATGTCGAGACCGCTCGGGTCGGCCGTCGCGGCGTCCTCGACGGTGATCTCGCGACCGGCGAACGGCAGCACCGTGCCGGCCGAGCGCGCGGAGGCGAAGAAGCGGACCTCGTCGGCGGGGAACCCGCGCTGCTCGAGGATCTGGCGCATGGCGACGCCGACCTGGCCGGTCGCCCCGACGATGCCGATGCGGACACCCATGACTACCTCCCCGTCCCGCCGTAGACGACCGCCTCGACCTCGGCGGCGTCCAGCTCGAACGCCGTGTGCGTGGCGCGCACGGCCTCGTCGACCTGGGCCTCCTGGACGATCACGGAGATCCGGATCTCCGAGGTGGAGATCATCTCGATGTTGACGCCGGCCGAGGCGAGGGCGGCGAAGAACTTCGCGGTGATGCCGGGGTGCGAGCGCATGCCGGCCCCGATCAGGGAGACCTTGCCGATCCGGTCGTCGTAGAGCAGCTGCTCGTAGCCGACCTCGTCCTGGATGCGGGCCAGGGCGCTCATCGCCTGCTGGCCGTCGGCGCGCGGCAGCGTGAACGAGATGTCCGTGAGGCCGGTCGACGCGGCGGAGACGTTCTGGACGACCATGTCGATGTTGACCTCGGTCGCCGAGAGCGCCTCGAAGATCCGGGCCGCCTCGCCCACCTTGTCCGGAACGCCGACGACGGTGATCTTGGCTTCGCTGCGGTCGTGGGCCACGCCCGCGATGATCGCCTGCTCCATGGGGACTTCTCCTGGTTGGCTGGGGGTGATCCACGTCCCCTCCTTGTGCGAGAAGGAGGACCGGACGTGGACCGGCATGTCGTAGCGGCGGGCGTACTCGACGCACCGCAGGTGCAGGATCTTGGCGCCCGAGGCCGCCATCTCGAGCATCTCCTCGTAGGAGAGCCGCTCGAGGCGCCGCGCCGTGGGCACGATGCGGGGGTCGGCGGTGAACACACCGTCGACGTCGGTGTAGATCTCGCAGTACGCCGCACCGAGCGCGGCGGCCAGCGCGACGGCCGTGGTGTCGGTGCCGCCGCGTCCGAGGGTGGTGATCTCCTTGGTGTCCTGGCTGACGCCCTGGAAGCCGGCGACGATCACGATGTGGCCCTCGGCGATGGCCGCGGAGATCCGCCCCGGCGTGACGTCGATGATCTTGGCCCGGCCGTGGGCGGAGTCGGTGATGACGCCGGCCTGGGAGCCCGTGAACGAGCGCGCGGTGAACCCCAGGTCGGAGATCGCCATGGCGACCAGCGCCATCGAGATCCGCTCGCCGGCGGTGAGCAGCATGTCCAGCTCGCGTGCCGGCGGCAGCGGGCTGACGCCCTCCGCGAGCTCGAGCAGGTTGTCGGTCGTGTCGCCCATCGCAGAGACGGCCACCACGACGTCGTGGCCGGCCTTCTTGGACTCGACGATGCGGCGCGCGACCTCCTTGATGCGGCCGGCGTCGGCCAGAGACGAACCGCCGTACTTCTGCACGACAATGCCCACCGGGCTCACTCCTGGGATCGGGGAAGGACTACCCCGATCCTACCGAGTGCGCAGGTCAGACCGGGTCGCCGTCCAAGACCGCCTCGGCGGCCACGATCTGCTCGATCTCCTCGTCGTTGTCGACGTCGAGGCGGTCGTGGGAGACCACGGACAGCAGCGCGTTGAGCGCGGCGCCCGCGAGGTTGCCCCAGGAGGCGACGTAGGAGAACTGCCACCACCACAGCGCCTCGGCGACGTCGCCGAGGCGGTAGTGGCGCAGGCCGTTCTCGAGGTCGCTCGCGATCTGGGTCAGGTCGTCGGAGAGCTGGCTCTCGACCACGTCGGGGACGTAGGGGTCGAAGACGAAGCTGTAGGTGTCGACGTTGCCGAGCAGCTCGGCAAGGCGCAGCCGCATCTCGTCGAGATCGGCCTCCGGGCCCACGTCGGGCTGGTAGTCGGCCGTGGGCGTGAAGTCCTGCTGGGCGCCCAGCCGGGCGCCGGCGAGCAGCACCTGGCTGATCTCCAGGAGCAGCAGCGAGATGGCCTGCCCGGAGGTGGCCTCCCGGCTGATGGCGCGCAGGGCGATCAGGAAGCTCTCGACGCTGTCGGCGATCGACTGGGCGAAGTCCTCCGTCGCGTGGTCGATGGTCTTCTCACTCATTCGGCTGCCCGTCTTCCTACGAAAGCTCGTCCCAAGGTGACCTCGTCGGCGTACTCGAGGTCGCCGCCCACCGGAAGTCCACTCGCCAGGCGCGTGACTTGCAAGCCCATGGGGCTGAGCAGGCGGGTGAGATACGTCGCGGTGGCCTCGCCCTCGAGGTTGGGGTCGGTGGCGAGGATGACCTCGGTGACCACCCCGTCGTTGAGCCGGGGCATCAGCTCCTTGATGCGGAGCTGGTCGGGACCGATGCCGTCGATCGGCGAGATCGCGCCACCCAGCACGTGGTAGCGCCCGCGGAACTCGCGGGTGCGCTCGATCGCCACGACGTCCTTGTACTCCTCGACCACGCACAGCACCGCGGGCTCACGGCGCGGGTCGCGGCAGATGCGGCACTGCTCGTCCTCGGAGACGTTGAAGCACACCGAGCAGAAGCGGACCTTCGCCTTGACCTCCATCAGCACGTCGGCCAGACGGCGTACGTCGACCGGCTCGGCCTGGAGCAGGTGGAAGGCGATGCGTTGCGCGCTCTTGGGACCGACGCCCGGCAGCCTGCCGAGCTCGTCGATCAGGTCCTGGACGACACCTTCGTACAAGGTCGCTCAGAACCCGAGCTGGCCCGAGGACGGCATGCCGGGCAGGCCGCCACCCCCGGCGAGCGGTCCCAGCGCCTCGGCGGCCAGCGCGTCGACCTGCGCCTTGGCGTCGCGGTAGGCGGCCACGATCATGTCGGAGAGGTCGCTCAGGTCGTCGGCGTCGCTGCCGTCGAAGCCGCCGGCCTTGATCTCGACGCCGACGAGCTCGCCGACGCCGCTGACCTTGACCGTCACGGCCCCGCCGGCGACGGTGCCGTCCACGACGGTGTCGGCCAGCCGCTCCTGGGCGGACTGGAGCTGCTCCTGCATCTGCTGGGCCTGCTGGAGGAGGGCGTTCATGTCGAAGCCGCCGCCCCCCAGGGCGTCGAACGGGTTCTCGGTCGTCATCGTGAGGTCACCTCGTGGTCGGTGGGGCGGTGGTCGTGCGGGCGGCGGAGGGTCATGAGTGGGGGATCTCCTCGATCACCTGGGCGCCGAGCTCGCGCGCCAGCAGGTCGGCGCCCCCGAGCTCGTCGGAGTCGGCGTCCAGGTCGTCGGGGTGCGCGTCGGCGTCGGCCTCGGCGAGGCCCGGGGCCTGGCTGCGGTCGGCGCCGGCGGGCCGGGTGGTCAAGATGGCCTCGCGGGCGGCGTTGACCGACTCGGGCCCGGGACGCTCGGGCTCGCGGGGCGGGTCGCCGCCGTCGTCGTCGCTGAGCCAGGCGGGAGGGGCCTCGACCTCGTCGCGGGCGACGGGCGGGGCGGGTCGCGGGGGCGCGGGCTCGGGCGTGGGCGCCGCGGCCGGCGGCGGCACGTCGGCGGACGCGCCCGGGTCGACGATCGTCTCGACCTTCCAGTCGGCGCCCACGACGTCGATGGCCGCCTGCCGGACGATCTCGGAGCTGCCGCCGTTGTCGAAGGACTCGCGGGCCCCGCCGTTGGAGAACCCGAGGGTGAGCGTCCTGGCGTCGACCGCCACGACCTGGGCGTGCTGGGTGAGGTGGATCCAGGTGACGCGGCGCCGCTGCTTGGTGGCCTCGACGATGTCGGGCCACAGCCGGCGTACGTCGACGAGCGAGAGCGTGCTGGACCCGGCCGTCGCCGCGGGTGCCTCAGGCGCCGCGGGCTCGGCCGCCGGGGCGGCTGCGGGCTCCGGGACGGGGTCGGCGGCGGGCTGCTCCGGGACGACCTGGACGGGCGGGGCCGTGGGCGCGGGCGGGGTGGCCGAGACCGGCTCGCGGGCGGGCGGGGGCGTGACGGCGGGAGCGGGGGTCGGGACGGGCTCCGGCTCGCGGGGCGCGGGGCGCGCCTGGGCCGGCCGGTCCTGCGCGGGCACCGGAGGCGCGGCGGGCTCGGGCGACGGGGTGCCGCTGATGGCGGCGCGGCGCTCGAGCCGGTCGAGACGGGCCAGGACGCCGTCGGTGGAGTGGTCGGCGCCCGGCAGCAGCACGCGGGCGCAGATGAGCTCCAGGAGCAGCCGCGGGGCGGTGGCGCCGCGCATCTCGGTCAGGCCGGTCGCGACCAGGTCGGCCGCGCGGGTGAGCTCGGCGGCGCCGAAGCGCGCCGCCTGGGACACCAGGCGCTCGCCCTGGTCCTCGGAGACGTCGATCAGCCCGCTCGCGGGCGCGTCGGGGACCGCGGAGACGATGACCAGGTCGCGCAGGCGGCGCAGCAGGTCCTCGGTGAAGCGGCGCGGGTCCTGCCCGGTCTCGATCACCTTGTCGACGACCCCGAAGACCGCCGAGCCGTCGCCGGCCGCGAAGGCGTCGACCACCTCGTCGAGGAGGGTGTCGGGGGTGTAGCCCAGCAGCCCGCTGGCCAGCGCGTAGGTGACACCCTCGGCCCCGGCGCCACCGAGCAGCTGGTCGAGGACCGACAGGGTGTCGCGCGCCGACCCGGCGCCGGCGCGCACCACGAGGGGCAGGGCGGCCGCCTCGATGCTGACGCCCTCCTGGGCGCAGAGCTCGGTGAGGTAGGACGACAGCAGGCGCGGCGGGATCAGCCGGAACGGGTAGTGGTGGGTGCGCGAGCGGATGGTCGGGATGACCTTGTCGGGCTCGGTGGTCGCGAAGATGAAGCGCAGGTGCGGAGGCGGCTCCTCCACCAGCTTGAGCAGGGCGTTGAAGCCCTGCGTCGTCACCATGTGGGCCTCGTCGATGATGTAGACCTTGTAGCGGCTGCGCACCGGCGCGAAGAACGCCTTCTCGCGCAGGTCGCGCGCGTCGTCCACGCCACCGTGGGAGGCGGCGTCGATCTCGATGACGTCGATCGAGCCCGGGCCGCCGCGCGCCAGGTCGACGCAGCTGTCGCACTCGCCGCACGGGTCGGCGACGGGGGCGAGCTCGCAGTTGAGCGCGCGGGCGAGGATGCGCGCCGAGGTGGTCTTGCCGCAGCCGCGCGGGCCGGAGAAGAGGTAGGCGTGGTTGACCCGGTTGTTGGCCAGCGCCGCCCGCAACGGCTCGGTCACGTGCTCCTGCCCGATGACCTCCTGGAAGGTCTCGGGGCGGTAGCGGCGGTACAGCGCCAGGGGTGACTCCACGTACAGACCCTAACCACCGCGTCCGACAGCTGGTAGCGGGCGGCTGCACAGCGGGTGCGGCGGTCGGTGCGGGCTCGTTCCGGTCACCGACTGGGTCTCGAGACGGGTCGCGCCCGGATCCGCGCCTTCGCATGCTCAGGCGCGGGGGCGTGACGTGAAAAGGCCCCCCGTGCACCCGGCAGAGCCCGCCGACCCTTGCTGCCTTCCGGCCCTGGGGGAGTTGAGCGAGATACCGCCACACGGGGGGTTGCCCCAGAGTCTAGGTGATCCACCGACGGCGGCGAACCGGGACCCGGGGGGAGCGGATTTCACCGCCCGGCACGGCCCCGGTAGGGTCTCCGGCGGAGGATTCGCCTAGTGGCCTATGGCGCTCGCTTGGAAAGCGGGTTGGGTGTGAAAGCCCTCAGGGGTTCGAATCCCCTATCCTCCGCCACTCGCAGCACACCGCCGGCTCCCGTCCTCGACGGGAGCCGGCCGTGCGTGGGCCGAACGACGAGACTCATGCAGGACGTGCGCGAAGTTGCATAGGTTCTGCCCTGTCCGCCGTCCTGCGGCAGGAGGAGGCTGGTGGAGCCACCTCAGGAACACCCTCTAGGGCTCGACGAAGGTCTCCGATGTCCCGATCCCCTCTCCTCCGACCGAGCCCGTTCGATCGCTCCGCCGACCTCGCGGCCGACCGGCGCAGCCCGCACCTGAGCGGACGGGAGAGCGAGATCATCGCCATGATCGGCCACGGGTACTCCAACCAGGAGATCGCCGAGACCCTCGTCCTGTCGATCAACTCCGTGAAGACCTACATCCGGACGGCGTACGGGAAGATCGGGGTCAGCAGCCGCTCGCAGGCGGTGATCTGGGCCATGGCCCGCTCGCTGCTCCGGGCCCAGACCGAGGCGGAGGCCGGCGGCCCGCCACCCCGGCACCGCTTCGTCGGGTGACCCGGCGAGGCGTCCTCGTGGCCCCACGCTGAGCGCGTCGCCTCAGGCGCCAGGGCGTCGCGAGTCGCGGTGCAGCTGCTCCATCTGGTGGTCGAGCCGGTCGGTGGCGGCAGCGACGCCGGCGAGCTCCTCGCGCAGCCGCTCGGGCACCGCGCGCTGGTACTTGTAGTGGATCTTGTGCTCCAGGCTGGCCCAGAAGTCCATGGCGACGGTGCGGATCTGGATCTCGACCCGCACGGCCTCGGTGCGGTCGGAGAGGAAGACCGGGATCTCCACGATGAGGTGCAGGCTCTTGTAGCCGCTCGGCTTCGGCTCGGCGATGTAGTCCTTGATCTCGACCACGGTCACGTCCGGCTGCCGCTTCAGCATCTCGAGCACGGTGTAGGCGTCGCTGACGAAGCTGCAGACCACCCGGATGCCGGCGATGTCGGAGACCAGCTCGCGCACGTCGTCGAGGGTGGTGCAGCCCAGGCGCCGGGCCTTCTCGGCCAGGGCGGTCGTGCGCTTCAGGCGGAACGTCACGTGCTCGATCGGGCAGTCGTAGCTGGCTGTGTGCGTCAGCTCCTGCTTGAGGATGTTGACCTTGGTCAGCATCTCCTCCAGCCCGAACCGGTAGAGCATCAGGAAGCCCTCGAGCTCCTCGCTGACCGCGAGGAAGTCCTCGGCGTCGGTGCTGGTCACCTCCCGACCCTAGCGACGACGGCCCAGCCGGCTCCCGCCCACGAGCCGCTCAGTCGCGCCGGCGCGCGAGGACCGGGCGCAGCAGCATCGCCACGACGAGACCGCCGCCGGCGAGCAGCCCCCACCACACGGCGTTGCGCTTGGTGCTGGCGAGCACGTCGACCTTCTCCCGCGGCACCTGCGCCCGCTCGTTGCCCTCGTCCACGATCGTCGTGCGGGACAGCTGACCCTTCCTGCCCGGTGTGCTCGCCAGCGTCAGCGCCTCCACGGGCTGCACCACGCCGTGCCCGGTGAGGACGTTGGAGGAGGTGGGCGACCCGGTGGCCGAGCTCGTGAGACGGGCCACGATCTGCGGGGCGGACTCGTCGAACGTCGAGCGCAGCAGCGCCACGACCCCCGAGACCTCGGCGGCGGCGTAGACCGTCGACACGTCGCTGACCAGGCAGGTGCTGGCGCCGTCCATCCCGAGCGAGACCGCGTCGCGCGTGGGCGCGGCGACGTCCGTCGCGGAGCTGCGGAGCACCTCGTTCGCAGCGTCGCCGGGCACCACCTCGTCCTCGACCAGGGAGGTCGCGGTGGCGTTGACGGCGACGACGTTGGAAGCCGAGGCGGGCCACGTCCCCCCGCGGGCGTCCTCGCCCGGCGGCGGCTTGCCGGCGTCCTCGCCCTCGCGCTCGGCGTAGCCGAAGTCGGCGTAGAGCGGCTGGCCCTCCTCGGGGCGGTCGCCGGTGGCGGCCACGACCACCACGTCCTTGGCTGCCAGGTCGGCGAGCACGTCGCGCAGGTCGTCGCGCAGCTCCTCGGGCAGGGTGAGCGTCAGCGACACGTTGACCACGCCGACGGCGCCCCGTGGCAGGGCGGCGACCTGACGGAGACCGGCCAGCAGCCGGTCCATGCTGGGCTCCAGCTCGGCCGCGGGGTCGTTGGCCTGGTTGCGGTCGTAGACGCGCACGTCCATGATCCTGGCCCCCGGGGCGATGCCGATGGGCTGGTCGGGCTTGCCGCGGCCCGCGATCAGCCCGGCCACGGCCGTGCCCTGGGGGTCGAGCAGCTCGGTGCTCTTGCCCGACGAGACTCCCTGGAGCACCGGCTCGAGCCGGTCGGACTGGGCCACGCCCGAGTCGAGCACCGCCACCGTGACTCCCGCGCCCGGCTCGGTGCCGGAGCGCGCCGCGATGCGCTGGGCCTCGGCGACCTGCATCAGCCGCGCGGGAGCGCTGAGCGCCGTCGTGGTGACGGCGGGAGTCTGCTGCAGCGTGACGTCCTCGCAGCTCACGTCGGCGGCGTACGCCGGCGCGCCCGCGCCCACCACGAGCGAGCCGAGCGCCAGCCCGGCGACGACGGCGCCCCGCAGCGGGACGGTCACTCGCACGAGCGGCCCTCCTCGGCCGACTCGGCAGCCGGGTCGTCGTCCTGCGGCCCGGTGTCGCCGGGGCGGACCGGCGGGCACAGCGCGGCGTTGACCGACAGCGCCGCCCCGGGGTCGAAGAGCTGCATCCAGCTGCGCGGCACCACCGGCGCGTCGTACGTCTCGAAACCGAGGTTCGTGACGGCGTCGGTGCCGAGCAGCGCGTAGCTGGAGCCCTTGGAGTCGACGAGGAACGGCTCGCCGACATCCGGGGAGTCCCAGCCGCCGGACAGGACGTAGGCGCCGCGGCCCTCCTGGACCGACACGTCGTGCTGGGCGGGGTCCACCTCGGCGGCGCTGGCATCCTTCCCGGGCGAGCCGGCGAGCAGCACCCGCGGCTTCTCGCCGCGCTCGGGCACCAGCTGGGCGCAGGGCTCGGCGGGGGTGTCGGTGACCAGCAGCTCCGGCCAGCGCGCGGCGGAGTAGGGGGGCTTCTGGCGCCGCACGTCGGGGGGCTCGGTGAGCCCGAGGTTGCGCGGCTGCCGAGGCGTCTTGATGTTGAGGTAGACGGCACGGGCGAACGGGCTGAACTCGGCGAGGCTGGTGGCCGTGACCACCGTGAGGACGCCCTCGATCTCGAAGTAGTCCCCGACCTTGGCGTCGGCGGGCAGGCCGCCCTTGCCGGCGACCTTCGACGGCGTGCCGAAGCCCTTGAGGCCGAAGCTGTCGAAGGCCAGGTCCCCGCCGGAGGGGAACAGGTCGAGCCAGTCGGTGGGCACCTGGGGCGCCTCGTCCACGAAGGGCAGCTTCAGCTCTCTCAGGACGTTGTCCACGCCAGGGGTCTTCGGGAGGGCGTAGCGGTAGGCGCCGGTCTCCTCACCCTCCGCCGCCGACTGGCCGATGACGTAGAAGGAGCCGTCGGCGGCCTCCACGACCGCCCCGGCACCCTGGGCGGGGTCGGCGTCGGGGTCCTCGCGGACGTCGAGCTTGACCCCGAACCCGTCGCCCGTGCAGGCGGTCCAGCCACTCTCCACCAGGTAGTCGGTGTCGGGCACGGTGGCGGGCGCACCCAGGATGCCGATGTCGGCGCCGGGGATCTTGGTGTCGATCTTCTCCTGCGGCACGACCTTCGGCTTCACGTCCGCGCCCAGGATCAGCTGGGCCGAGGTGACGTTGATGACCGGACGCACCTGGTCGTTGCCGTCCTCGTCGGGCTCGAGGATGACGTAGGCCGCACCCTTCTCCTTGGACAGGATCAGCCCCGGCTCGTCCCACTGGACGTCGGTGTTGGGCTTGAGCACCCCGGCGATGGCCGCGCCGGCCATCAGCAGGACGGCGAGGGCCAGCCCCCCGACCAGGGTGCGGCCGGGCTTGGTGGGCTCCACCTCGCGGCCGCCGGGAGCGCCCGAGACGAACGCGGTGACGAGCCGGCGACGGCTGAACGAGTAGGCCTCGACGAGGTCCTTCTTGGTGGCCATCGTCTAGCCCGGGGAGGTGACGGACTGGGCCACGTCGAAGACGCCGATGGCCAGGACGAGCAGGGGCAGCAGGGTGAGCAGCGCGACGCTCTCGAGGACGTCGCCCAGGCGGCCCCGGCGGACCGACGGCGAGCCGGGCAGCAGCGTGGACGCGAGGAGCACCCCACCGGACGCGGCGAGCACCACCGCCGTGATCGGGTGCCACTGCGGGAACTGCACCAGCAGGGACACCGCCGTCGAGACCAGCCCGACCACGCCGGAGCCGAGGCCCACCAGGACCTCCGAGCCGGTGCGGTACTGGCGGGTGCGGAGCATGACGATGAGGCAGGCGTCGACGGCCAGCAGCGTCCCGAAGAGCCCGAGCGAGACCGCGAGCGGTGCGATCGCGAGCAGGAGCAGGCCGACCGTGCCGGAGATGGAGACCAGGATCTCGTGCGCGACGCGAGCGTCCGCCCCGACCTGGGAGGGGTCGACGTCGGCGGGGTCGGCGGTGATGTCGGCGTCGGAGTAGAGCTGGTCGACCGAGGTGCCGGTGACGCCGAGCGCCAGCCAGGGGAACACGCTGCCGATCATGACGACCACGGTGAGCACGACCGTCAGCACCGCCGCCGCCCGGAGGTCGGTGGCGTGCAGCAGCAGGCCGACGGCCAGGAAGACCGCGCCGACCACGACCGGCGGGAGCACCAGCGTGCGGCCCTCGCCGAGGCCCACGAGGCAGACCACCCCGGCGAGCAGCGCGCCGGCGCCGGCGCAGGCGACGGGGTAGTCGAAGAGCGGACCGTCGGGCGCGAGCATCAGCCCCGCCACGGCGGCGTACCCGGCGGCCATCCAGGCCACTGCGACCGCTGCCTCGGCCTCGCGCTCGGCGCGCGACAGCACGATCGCCGCGGCGACCAGCGCGAACGCCACCGTCGCGGCGGCCACGGCGGCGAGCTGCTGGCCGTCCTGGATCAGCAGCGCCACGGCGCCCAGGGTCATCAGGAGCGCGGCCGCGGTGAGCGCGGCCCGCCGCCCGGACGCCGGCTGCCACGGCTTGAGGTCACGCTCGACGACGTCCGTCATGGCCTCGACCACGTCGTCGTAGACGCGCGGCGGGTCCTCGTCGATGCCGGCCGTGACGGTGAGCGTCCCGCCGTCCTCGACCCCCTGCAGGGTGAGCCCCGAGTCGGGGGCGAGACGACGCCCCTCCGAGGTGACCAGGCGGTAGCCGCCGTAGACGGTGCTGGAGTCGAGGAGGCCGACGCTCCGGGCGAGCTCGGGGACGAGCTCGGCCACCGGCACCGCGCCCGGCAGCACGAGGTCCACCCGGCGCGTGCCCGACGTCACCGTCACCCGCACCAGTCCCGAGGATGTGGTCGGGGCCTGGGTCATCGTCTCTCCCTCAGGTGTTCGCAGCGGTCACTGTGCGAGCCGGCAGGTGGGTCCGGCCGCGGCCGGCCTTCACGAGCGAGCCGGATGCTACCGGCCCGTCCGCGCCCTGCCGGGCGTCAGTCGATCACACCGGGGGCGGCGTCGTCGTCATCGGTCCACCGGCGCTCGTGTCGCGGTGTCCCGACCCGGGACAGGGCTGATGGCCGCATCGGCGAGGGGGCCGACACCTCGCGGTGCCGGCCCCCTCGCCGTCGTGTCCATCGGGCAGTGAGATCAGATCTCGAACTGCGCCGCGCCGCGCTTGTCGGCGGCCTGGTACTCGGCGTTGGACTGGTAGACCGTCTGGCTGCTCTTGTCGAGGAGGTCGCGCATCTCCTGGATCGCGTTGTCCCACTTGGCCTTCGAGACGGTGTACTGCGACTGGGCCTGACCGACCCACTGGCTGCGCAGCGGCTCGAGCTCGGACTCCAGACGGTTCATCCGGTCGTCGATGTCCTTGACCTTCTGGTACATGTCGGCGGCGGCCTGGTCGACCGCGCCGTGGTTGACCTTGATTCCATCCATGCTCATCATCGTTCTCCTTGGTCTGAGTGCGGCGGTCAGCCGAGCTTGTGGGTCAGGTTGGCGAAGTTCGTGCCCTGGGACTCGTCGGTGTTGACGTTGTCCCGCTCGGTGACGCCGAGGGAGTTCTCGAACTCGTTGAGCGCGTCGACGATCGTCTGCTGCTTCTCGGTCCACGCCTGCTGCAGGGCGAAGAACGCCGTGGCGCCCTGGCCGCCCCAGCGGCCCTGGACCGAGGAGATCTGGTCCGTCAGCTGACGGCTGATGTTGTTGAAGTCGGTGCGAGCGTCCGCCACCATTCCAGCGGCGCGGGTGAGTACACCTTCGCCTTGGCCGAACTCGTTGGAGTTTTCCGACATGTCGCCTGCTCCTTCATGTGTGGCGGCATGTCGCCGCGCATCGTGGGTTCTCTTCGTGTGGCAGTGGTGCCAGGTGGTTCGTGGTCCTTCTCGGCGTGCGATCCGGACAAGCAGGTGTCTACCCGGAGGCAGGACCCCTAAACCTCAGCCTGTCAATTCCCACAGCTGCCGGAAGAGCCCCACGGCGACGACGAGCGAGCCCACGGCGAAGGACCCGCAGACCGACTCGGCGACCTCGCCCCGGCGCGACCACCAGGCCGAGCGCCACCCCCTGCCGAGAGCCACGGAGACCAGCAGCAGCAGGGCGGCGACCACGACGGCCAGGATCCCCACCACCAGCAGCGTGTCGGTCTGCAGGACGTCGAAGAGGAGGACCAGCAGCGCGAGCCCGCACACCAGGCCCGCCACGCGCAGCAGCGCTCGGGCCGCGACGTGACGGTAGGTGCGCGCGACGAACAGCAGGGAGCAGCCGGCGAAGCCCACGAGGCAGCGCGCGCCGAGGGCGTCGGGGCGCTGGGTGGCGGTGGCCAGCAGCAGGGGCGCCGACACCACGGTGACCGCGAGGATCGCGGCCGACGACGCGGTGACGATGCGGGTGCCGCGCACGGCCACGACCTCCACCGCACGCGGGGGTACGACGATCCGGCCACGGCGTCCGGTGGGTCGGTCGCGCGCCGACCAGGCCGTGACGGCCAGCCGCTCCAGGTCGATCAGGAACTGGTCCGGCACGTCGATCGCCAGCATCGGCACGAACCGCGCGGCGAGCATGGCCGCGACCAGCAGCACGGCCCACGCCACCTGGGGCCGGAGGTCGAGGAGCGCGGCGCCGCAGGTCACCACGAAGACGCCGATGCCCACGGACACCCAGACCCGCAACGCCTCCTCGGAGTGGCGGTCGAGGGCGCGCGCCACCGCGGCGGTGACCGCGCCGGTGAGGGCGGCGACACCGACGATCGTGGGCAGCCGCTCGGGTGCGGGGTCCCACGCCACCACGAACGCCGCCGCCGCGGCGAAGGCGGGCGCGGCGAGGATCCGGTGCGCGGCGTAGCGACCGACCGGCAGCACCCCGATCGCGGCGGCGACGCCGAGCAGGACGACGGTGGCGGTGCGCTGTTCGGAGGGCTCCTGCTGCGAGGCGAACCAGCCGGCGAGCAGCGCGGCGGCCGTGCTGACGCAGAACCACAGCACCGAGAGCGCGCCCGGCGGGCTCTGGCGTGGCGCCGGTCCTGTCGTCGCCCGGCGGCGGCGGCCGGTCACGGTGGGGCGGGCGGCGGACTCCGCCAGGGCGACCACGAGGGAGCCGGCGCCGATGCCGGCGCTCTCGAGGGTGGCGTCGGGGGCGAGCGGGTCGCCCACCCGCGTGTGGATCGTCGGCGGGGCGCTGACGCCGGCCTGGGCGGCGTACTCGAGGGCCACGTCGTGGGCCGAGGCACCGGCCGGCACCAGGAGGTCGAGCGCGCCGGAGGGACCGAGCACGGTCAGCGCGACCGCGTCGGCCGCACCCGCGGCCGCCCCGTTGCCCGACCCGCTCACGTCGCCTCCCGAAGGGTCCGGACGAGCCCGTCCGGTCGTGGGCAGCCTAATCGTTGACGTACGCCTATCATCAAGCCACCGCTGAGAGCGGTGCCCGGCCCTCTCGGGCACCACCGGTCGACGGCAAGGGGACGGTTGAGCGTGAGCACGACGCTTCGCGGGGCACGGGTGGACGAGCCGGAGATGCCCACCGGGCAGCTGGTCCTGCAGCCGCCGCCCCAGATCCAGCCCGCCGAGGGCGCCGCCGGCGTCATGATGAACGCCATCCCGATGCTGGGCAGCCTCGGCTCGATCGTGCTGGTCGCGACCATGGGCGCGCGGACCGGCAGCAGCAACGGCATCCGCTTCATCGCCGCCGGCATGTTCCTCTTCGCCACCGTCGGCTTCATCCTCGTGCAGGTCGACCGTCAGCGGAAGCAGCGCGCGCAGCAGGTCACCGGCTCCCGCACGGAGTACCTGCGCTACCTCAGCAACGTCCGCAAGGTCGCGCGCGAGTCCGCCGACCAGCAGCGCCGCGCGCTGACCTGGCACCACCCCGACCCGGCCTCCCTGCCGGCGATGGCCGAGGAGCGCTCCCGCATCTGGGAGCACGTCTCGAGCGACCCGCAGTTCCTGCACGTGCGCTACGGCCTCTGCGCGCAGCCGCTCGCCCTCGAGCTGGTGCCGCCCGAGAGCGCCCCGATCGACGAGGTCGACCCGGCGGCCGCCTCCGCGCTGCACCGGCTGCTCGTCGTCCACCGGCTCCAGCCGGACCTGCCGGCCTCGATCGACCTGCGGGCCTTCGACCGGGTGGAGATCTGCGGCGACGAGGAGGAGGCGCGCAGCCTCGCGCGCGCCATCATCTGCTCCGCCACGGCGTTCCACTCCCCCGACAACCTGGTCCTGGCCGTGCTGTCCTCGGAGATGCACCTGGCCCACTGGGACTGGATCAAGTGGCTGCCGCACGCCCTCAGCGCCGAGCAGAGCGACGCCGTCGGGCCGATGCGGATGGTCACGACGTCGCTGGCCGACCTGGCCAACCTGCTGCCGCCCGACCTCAGCGACCGTCCGCGCTTCGGCGCCGACGAGCGGCCGGCCACGCCCCACATCCTGCTCGTGACCGACGGCGTCGAGCTCCCGCCGGGCAACCACGTCATCCCGCCGGACGGCCTGCACGGTGTGACCGTGCTCGACCTGCCCGCGCGCTGGGGCGAGCTCGACGACCCCAGCCGCCTGCGCATCCAGCTCGACGGCCCGGCGATCGACGACGAGAACAAGGTCCCCGTGGTCGCGCTGCGGCTGCGCGAGGAGGAGATCCGCGCCAAGGGCGACCAGTGCGACCTCGCCACCGCCGAGGCGTTCGCGCGCCGGCTGACGCCCATGCACACCGTGAGCTCCGGCGCCCCGGAGGCGGTGAGCACCGGCGAGATCACCGGCCCCACCGACTTCATGGACCTGCTGGGCCTGGGCGACGTACGCCGCTTCGACCCCGCCGCCGCCTGGCGTCCGCGCCCGGCGCGCGACCGGCTCCGGGTGCCGATCGGCCTCGGCGAGGGCGGCGGCCTGGTCCACCTCGACATCAAGGAGTCCGCCCAGCAGGGCATGGGCCCGCACGGCCTGGTGATCGGCGCGACCGGCTCCGGCAAGTCGGAGTTCCTGCGCACGCTCGTCCTCGGGCTCGCGATGACGCACTCCCCCGAGCAGCTCA
The DNA here is from genome assembly GCF_004522095.1 of Nocardioides sp. 503. GTDB lineage: Bacteria > Actinomycetota > Actinomycetes > Propionibacteriales > Nocardioidaceae > Nocardioides. The sequence continues at coordinate 83,126 of NZ_SPUI01000007.1, read as the reverse complement.
ACATGGTGCTCGTCGACTTCAAGGGTGGCGCCACCTTCGCGGGCATGTCCGAGATGCCTCACGTCTCGGCCGTCATCACCAACCTCGCCAACGAGCTCACGCTCGTCGACCGCATGCAGGACGCCCTGTCCGGGGAGATGGTGCGCCGCCAGGAGCTGCTGCGCGACGCAGGCAACTACGCCTCGATCCGCGACTACGAGAAGGCACGGGTCGCCGGCGAGGAGCTGGACCCGATGCCGTCGCTGTTCCTCGTCGTCGACGAGTTCTCCGAGATGCTGTCGGCCAAGCCGGAGTTCATCGACCTGTTCGTCGCCATCGGTCGCCTCGGCCGCTCGCTCGGCCTGCACCTGCTGCTCGCCTCGCAGCGCCTGGAGGAGGGCCGGCTGCGCGGGCTGGAGTCGCACCTGTCCTACCGCGTCGGTCTGCGCACCTTCAGCGCCCAGGAGTCGCGGGCGGTGCTGGGCGTGCCCGACGCCTACGAGCTGCCGGCCGTGCCGGGCCTGGGCTTCCTCAAGCCCGACCCGACCTCGATGACGCGGTTCAAGGCGGCGTACGTCTCGGGGCCGCCGGCCACCGGGCGCGTGCGGGTCCGGCGCGACGAGGGCGGGCACCTCCAAGGCATCTTGCCGTTCACGATCTCCGAGGTGCACAAGCTCGAGGTCAACGAGCCCGAGCCGGAGGTCCAGCCCGAGGTCGAGCCGGACAGCCAGGAGACGCTGCTCGACCTGGCCGTCGAGCACATGGTCGGCCACGGCCCGGCGGCGCACCAGGTCTGGCTGCCGCCGCTCGACGTCCCCGACACCCTCGACGAGCTGATGAGCGACCTCGGCGAGGACCCCGAGCTGGGCCTCGTCTCGCAGCAGTGGCGCGCCCTCGGCGGGCTGGTCGTCCCGCTCGGCACGGTGGACCGCCCGCGCGAGCAGCGCCGCGACACCCTGACCATCAACCTGAGCGGCGCCTCGGGGCACGTGGCCGTCGTGGGCGGCCCGCGCAGCGGCAAGAGCACGATGCTGCGCACCATCGTCACCAGCATGGCGCTGACCACCACGCCGCAGGAGTCGCAGTTCTTCGTGCTCGACTTCGGCGGCGGCACGTTCGCGCCGCTGACCCGGCTGCCCCACGTCTCGGGCGTGGGCACGCGCTCGGAGCCCGACGTCGTACGCCGGATCATGGCGGAGGTCTCGGGCGTGGTGGACCGGCGCGAGGCCTACTTCCGCGCCAACGGCATCGACTCGATCGAGACCTACCGGACCCGCCGCGCGCAGGGCCGCGTCGACGACGGCTACGGCGACGTCTTCCTGGTGATCGACGGCTGGAGCACGCTGCGCTCGGACTTCGACGACCTCGAGCTGGAGATCCAGCAGCTCGCCTCGCGCGGCCTGACGTTCGGGCTCCACATCGTCACCGGCGCCGCGCGGTGGGCCGACTTCCGCGCCGCGATGCGCGACCTGTTCGGCACCCGGCTGGAGCTGCGCCTGGGTGACGCGCTCGACTCCGAGATCGACCGCAAGATCGCCCAGCTGGTCCCGACCGGCCGGCCCGGACGCGGCCTGGTGCAGAGCAAGCTGCACTTCCTCGGCGCACTCCCGCGCATCGACGGCGACCCGGACGCCGCGTCGTTGGGCGACGGCGTCGACGAGCTGATCAGCCGCGTCGCCACCGCCTGGCGCGGCCCGGCCGGACCCAAGCTGCGGCTGCTGCCCGAGCGCATCGAGCTGGCGCAGCTGCGTGAGCTCGCCGGCGTGGCCGCAGGCCCCGTGGCCGACGAGGAGCGCGACGGCACCGAGGACCTGCGCCTCGTGCTCGGCATCAACGAGAAGGAGCTGGCCCCGGTCGCCCTCGACCCGGACGCCGAGCCGCACCTGCTGATCTTCGGCGACGGGCAGTCCGGCAAGAGCTCGATCCTGCGCACCTACATCCACGAGGTGATGCGGACGCGCTCGGCCAAGCAGGCGCAGCTCGTCGTGGTCGACTACCGGCGCTCGCTGCTGGGCGAGGTGCCCGAGGACTACCTGCTCAACTACCTCACGTCCGCGACGCAGGCCACGCCGGCGATCAAGGACCTGGCGACGTACCTCGAGAGCCGCATCCCGGGCCCGGACGTGACGCCCGAGCAGCTGCGCAACCGGACCTGGTGGACCGGGGCCGAGGTGTTCGTGGTGGTCGACGACTACGACCTCGTCGCGACCCAGCAGACCTCGCCGGTCGCGCTGCTCCAGCCGCTGCTCGCGCAGGCGCGCGACGTCGGGCTGCACGTCGTCGTGGCCCGCCGCTCCGGTGGCGCGTCGCGCGCGCTCTACGAGCCGGTCATCCAGTCGATGCGCGACCTCGCCATGCCGGGACTGCTGCTCTCCGGCAGCCCCGACGAGGGTCCCCTGCTCGGCAACCTGCGCCCGATCCCGCTGCCCGCCGGCCGCGGACGCCTCATCACCCGCGACCGCGGCACCGAGGTCATCCAGACCGCCTGGACCGACCCCACCCTCTGAGTCAGCCCTCGAGGTAGTCCCTGACGTTCGTGTCGTCTGAGGGCGCTCTTGATGACACGAACGTCAGGGACTACCGCTCAGGTGTGGGTGTGCACGCCCGGGCCGTTGATCTTGAGGCTGGGCAGGTCGTCGAGGTTGTAGGAGAGCTCGAAGGTACGGCGGTAGCCGGTGTGCGCGACCCGCCAGCCCTCCGGCGTACGCACGTAGCGATCGGAGTAGAAGGCCGCGCCCTCGAGCATGAAGCGGAAGGCCTCGACGATGACGCGGTCCTCGAGGTACCAGCGCGCCGTGGCCTCGTCGCCCTCGACGGTGATCTCGGGGTGGTGCACCTGGTGCATGGTGATCATGCCCTCGCCGAGGTTCTCCTTCATGTAGGAGACCAGCGCCGCCCGGTCGTCGAAGACCAGGCCGTTGTAGTCGCCCGTGGCGTCGGGCTGGAAGCAGGCCTCGAAGGCTTCCCAGTCCTTCGTGTCGAGCGTGCGCAGGTAGCGGTACTTGAGCTGGCAGATGTCCTCGTAGTCGGTCACAGCGAGCAATGTAAGCCGGATCACGTCGCCGCGGGGCTCATGAGACCTCGTTGTAACTCGGGGTCAACCTCCCGGGCATCTTGCGCAGCCACAGTGGTCTCACCACCCGCAGCACCGAGAGACAGAGGGAGACCCCCGATGGCAGACAACATCGTCACCGCCGAAGAGACCGATGCCGCCCGCGAGCGCCGCGACGCCTTCAAGCTGCGTCACGCACGCGGCCTGACCGCCCTGATGGGCGAGCGCGAGGACCTGCGCGGCGTCCACGCCCTGGCCGACCTGGTCGACGACGCCGTCCGCTGGACCGCGTGAAGCGACTTCGTCGCTTCATTGGAAGTACTCGCTAGCGCTCGTACTTCCGGTGAAGGGGGAGCGACTTCGTCGCTCCCTTGGGAGTGCTCGCTGGCGCTCGTACTCCCGTCCCGGCTTGATCTCCGGGGCTAGCGCCGGCCGGTCTTGAACATGCCACGGGCGATCTCGCGGGCGGCCGTGCGCATGAAGTCCTTGAACGCACCCGACTGCACCACGTCCCGGACCAGGCCGCCCTCCTCCTGCTGAGAGGTACGGCGTGAGGTCCGGGCGGGTGCGTCGGGGCGCGGGCGGGTCGACCGGCCCGCCCTCTGCTGGGTCTTCTCCTCGGCCTGCTGGGCCTTGGCCGCCGCGGCGGCCTCCTGCTCGGCCTCGCGCTTGCGCGCTCCCTCCTCGAGCCGGACGGCGAGCTTCTCGCGGGCCGACTCGCGGTCGACCGCCTCGGCGTACTTGGCGTGGCGGGGGCTGGCCGCGACCGCGGCCTGCATGGCGGCGGGGTCGCTGGGACCCATGAGCGACTCCGGCGCTCGCAGCCGGGTCCAGGCGACCGGCGTCGGGGCGCCGCGCTCGTTCATCACGGTCACGACCGCCTCGCCGATGCCGAGGCTCGTGATCACGCCGCCCAGGTCGTCGTAGGCGCTGGTGGGGTAGGTGTTGACGGTCGCCTTGAGCGCCTTGGCGTCGTTGGGCGTGTGGGCGCGCAGCTGGTGCTGGACGCGCGAGCCGAGCTGGGCCAGCACCTCGTCGGGCACGTCGGTGGGACTCTGGGTCACGAAGAAGACCCCGACGCCCTTGGACCGGATCAGCCGGACCGTCTGGGCGACCTGCTGCAGGAAGTCCTTCGAGGCGTCGGCGAAGAGCAGGTGGGCCTCGTCGAAGAAGAAGACGAGCTTGGGCTTGTCGATGTCGCCGACCTCCGGCAGGTCGTGGAAGAGGTCGGCCAGCAGCCACATCAGGAACGTCGAGAAGACCGCGGGCCGGTCCTGCAGGTTCGGCAGCTCGACCAGCGAGATCAGCCCCCGGCCGTCGGCCGCCACCTGGAGCAGGTCGGCCGACTCGAACTCCGGCTCCCCGAAGAACGCATCGGCGCCCTGGTCCTGGAACGAGATCAGCTCGCGCAGGATCACCCCGGCCGTCGAGGAGGACAGCCCGCCGAGGTCCTTGAGGTCGGCCTTGCCCTCGTCGCTGGTGAGGTGGCCGACGACGGCGCGCAGGTCCGCGAGGTCGAGCAGGGGCAGCCCGGCCCGGTCGGCGTAGTGGAAGACCAGCCCGAGGCTCGACTCCTGGGTGTCGTTGAGGCCCAGCACTTTGCTCAGCAGCGTGGGCCCGAAGGCACTCATCGTCACGCGCAGCGGGATGCCCGTGCCCTCGCCGCCCAGGGCGTAGTACTCCACCGGGAAGCCCGTCGCCTGCCACTGCTGCCCCACGGAGGCGGCCCGGGCGGTGATCTTGTCCCCGGGCGCACCGGGGGTCGCGAGCCCGGACAGGTCGCCCTTGATGTCGGCGGCGAAGACCGGCACCCCCTGGGCGCTCAGCTGCTCGGCGAGCAGCTGGAGCGTCTTGGTCTTGCCGGTGCCGGTGGCGCCGGCCACCAGGCCGTGGCGGTTGACCATGGCGAGCGGGATCCGGATCCGGACGTCCGAGAGCGTCTCGGCGTCCAGCATGAGCCCTCCCAGCTCGAGCACGGCCCCCTCGAACGCGTAGCCGGGCGCCACTGCCTGGGCCACCGCTCCGTCGACGGCACTCGGCGGGGCGGCGTCCTCGGGGGTCTGCGTCATGCCGCCAATCTAGGGCGTGGCTCGGCGCCGTTTATAGTCGCGGCGTGATCTTCAAACGCGTGGGCGACGGGAGGCCGTACCCCGAGCACGGCCTCTCGACCCGCGCGTGGGCGGCCGTGCCACCGCGCCAGGTGCGCCTCGACGAGCTGGTCACCACGAAGGACACCCTCCAGCTCGCCACGCTGCTCGACGAGGACTCCACGTTCTACGGCGACCTGTTCGCGCACGTCGTGGAGTGGCACGAGGAGTACTACCTGGAGGACGGGCTGCACCGCGCCCTGCGCGCGGCCCTCCAGCAGCGCAACGTCCTGCACGCCCGCGTCCACCGTCTGGAAGGCTGAGATGCCCGCCTTCGCGCTCGCGCGCTTCCGCACCGCGATCACCCTCGGGGTGCTCGCGCTCCTGCTGCTGCTGGGCGTCGCCTGGGGCTGGGGGGCGGTCACCGAGCCGTTCACCACCTCCGAGGAGGTGCCGGTCTGCCGGCCCACCGACATCCCCGCCGAGACCAAGGTCTACCCCGACCAGGTCACGGTGAGCGTCGCGAACGCCGGCACCCGCGAGGGCCTGGCCGGGCGCACCATGCAGCTCTTCACCGAGGGCGGCTTCGGGCAGGGCGGCATCAGCAACGCCCCCGACGGCACCGACGTCCCCTTCGCCGAGATCTGGACCGACGACCCCGACAACCCGGCCGTGCGCCTGGTCAAGAGCTACCTCGGCAAGCGCGCCAAGGTCGTCCGCACCGAGAGCGGCCTGCCCGGGGTCAACGTCATCGTCGGCGACGACTTCGTCGAGCTCGCCCAGGGCCGCAAGGCCGTCCAGTCCGACCAGGACAGCGAGATCTGCAGCCCGCCCGCCGAGGCCGACGCCGACACAGGCGTGGTCGAGTAGCTTCGTCCGTCCCGGGGGTTGAGGAGGTTGCGCAGCAACCGTCTCGAAACCCGGTGACCCGGCCGACGACCTAGTCCCGGACGTCCGGCTCGTCGAGCCACTGGGCCAGGCGGCCGCCCCGGCTGACCTGGCGCAGGCGCTCCTCGGTGCGCTCGCGCAGCTTGCGCGGGGTCACGACGAGCACCTCGTCGCCGTGGCGCAGGACCGAGCGGCGCTCGGGGACCTTGGCCTCGCCCTCGCGGATGATGAGTGACACCGAGGCCCCGGGCGGCAGTCGCAGCTCGCCCACCTCGACGCCGTGCATGAGCGACGCCGGGCTGATCGTGATCTGCAGCAGGTCGGCCGCGACCCGGTCGAGCGGTGCCGCCTCGAGCTCGAGGTCGCGGGGCTCCGACCGCCGGGCCACGCGGAGCACCCGCGCCACCAGCGGCAGGGTCGGTCCGGTGAGCAGGGTGTAGATCACGACCATCACGAAGACGATGTCGAAGAGCTGCTCGGCGTCGGCGACGCCCTCCGACAGCGGGATCGTGGTGAAGACGATGGGCACCGCGCCGCGCAGGCCCGCCCAGGACAGGAAGCCCAGGTCCCGCCACGGCATCGGTTGCACCACCGCACTCGCGAGCACCGAGAGCGGGCGGGCGACGAAGGTGAGGATCAGGCCGGCGGCCACGGCCAGGCCCACCGTCTCCAGCGAGATGCGGCCGGGTGACAGCAGCAGCCCCAGCATGACGAACAGCCCGATCTGGGCCACCCAGGCGATCCCCTCCGAGAACGAGCGCGTCACCCCGCGGTGCGGGAGCTCGGAGTTGCCGAGCACCAGCGCGGCGACGTAGACCGCGGCGAATCCGGAGACGTGCACGGCGGCGCCACCGGCGTAGGCGAGCATCGTGAGGCAGATGACCGCGATCGGGTAGAGACCCGACGAGGGCAGCGCCGCGCGCCGCATGACCCAGGCGCCGCCGAAGCCCACGGCGAGCCCCAGCAGCACGCCGCCGGACAGCTCGAAGAGGATCTCCAGGAGCATCCGCCAGATGCCCTCGTCGGCGGCCGCGCCCGTCGACACCAGCACCACCAGGACGACGGTGGGAGCGTCGTTCAGCCCGGACTCCGCCTCCAGCGAGCCGGTCAGCCGCCGTGGCAGCGGCACCGTGCGCAGCACCGAGAACACTGCGGCGGCGTCGGTCGCGGACGTCACCGCGCCGAGCAGCACCGCGGTCTCCCAGGACAGCCCGAGCAGGTAGTGCGAGCCGAGGGCGACGACGCCGACCGACACCGCGACCCCGATCGAGGCCAGGGAGACGCCGATGCGCATCGACGGCTTGATCTCGCGCCAGCTGGTCGTGAGCCCGCCCTCGGCCAGGATCAGGACCAGCGCGGCGAAGCCGAGTGCGTGGGCGAGCTCGGCGTCCTCGAAATCGATGCCGAGGCCCTGCTCGCCCAGCAGGACGCCCATGAGCAGGTAGATCAGCAGGCTGGGCAGGCCGGCGCGCGAGGAGAGCCGCACCGCGAGGACGGCCAGCAACGTGACGCCCGAGCCCAGCAGCAGGAACGTGTCGAGCTGGTGGACGTCGAAGCTCATGTCACCTCGTCCTGCTTTGGCGGGGCGGCGGAGACGCAGTCTATCGGTGCGGCGCCCCTCGCCCGGACCGGTCGCCGTCGCGTGAAACTGGAACATGTTCTACCTTTGCTCCATGAGCACCAAGGGCACCGCCGTCCCCGACGTCCTGCCTGCGGGCGACCTGCCCGCCGACGTCGCGTCGTACGACGTCGTGGTGGTCGGCTTCGGGATCGCCGGTGGCTGCGCGGCGCTGGAGGCGGCCCGCGCCGGTGCCTCCGTGCTGCTGCTCGAGCGGGCGGCCGTGCACGGCGGCACGTCGTCGATGTCCGGCGGCCACTTCTACCTCGGCGGGGGCACCGCGGTGCAGCAGGCGACCGGCCAGGAGGACTCGGTCGAGGCGATGTACGACTACCTGCTCGCCGTGTCGAAGGACCCCGAGCCGGACAAGATCCGGGCCTACTGCGACGGCTCGGTCGAGCACTTCGACTGGCTGGAGGCGCTGGGCTTCGAGTTCGAGCGCAGCTTCTACCCCGAGAAGGCGGTGATCCAGCCCGGGACGCAGGGGCTGATGTTCACCGGCAACGAGAAGGTCTGGCCATTCCGCGAGCAGGCGCGCCCGGCTCCACGTGGCCACAAGGTCCCGGTGCCCGGCGACACCGAGGGCACCCGGATCGTCATGGACCTGCTTCGCGACCGGGTCGCGGAGGCGGGCGTCACCGTGCGCTACGAGACCGGCGCGACCAACCTGGTGGTCGACGACGCCGGCGCGGTCGCCGGGGTCGCCTGGCGCTCCTTCGACGAGACCGGCTTCGTCGCAGCCGCCGCGGTCGTCATCGCCGCGGGCGGCTTCGTGATGAACCCCGACATGGTCGCAGAGCACACCCCGGCCCTCGGGTCCAAGCTCTTCACGCTCGGCTCGACCTACGACGACGGGCTCGGCATCCGGCTGGGCCAGTCGGTCGGCGCCGAGCTCAAGCACATGGACGAGCCGTTCATCACCGCGCCGCTCTACCCGCCGTCGGTGCTCGTGAAGGGCCTGCTGGTCAACCAGGAGGGTCGGCGCTTCGTGGCCGAGGACAGCTACCACTCGCGCACGTCGCAGTTCGTGATGGAGCAGACCGGCTCGGCGGCGTACCTCATCGTCGACAGCGAGCACGTGGAGTACCCCAAGATGCCGCTCGTCCCGCTCCTCGACGGGTTCGAGACGGTCGCGGAGATGGCCACCTCCCTCGGTGTCGCGGAGACGACGCTGCAGGAGACGCTCGACCGCTACAACGAGCACGCCGCGCGCGGCGAGGACCCCGACTTCCACAAGGCGCCCGACTGGCTGGCGCCGCAGTCGGTCGGCCCGTGGGCGGTCTTCGACGTGCGCCTGGGCCACGCCCTCTACGCCGGCTTCACCCTCGGCGGCATCCGGGTCACCGTCGACGGGGAGGCCCAGCGCCCCGACGGCTCGGTCGTCCCGGGCCTGTACGCCGCCGGCGCCTGCGCCTCCAACCTCGCCCAGGACGGCAAGGGCTACTGCTCCGGCACCCAGCTCGGCGAGGGGTCGTTCTTCGGTCGACGGGCTGGTGTGGCCGCCGCCCGTCGCGCCGCCTCCGGCGGTTGAGGAGGTTGCGCAGCAACCGTCTCGAAACCCGGTGAGACGAACGCGGCGTCGGGGACACCTCCGGGGGTTTCGAGACAGGCGCCAGCGCGCCTTCCTCAACCCACGGGGGGTTAGCCTCACCTCCGTGACCGACCGCCTCCTGGTGGCGCAGCGCGCCAACGTGCCGCCGTTCCACGTGATGGACCTGCTGGAGGCCTCCGCGCGGCGCCAGCGCACGCACGGCGACGTGCTCAACCTCCTCGCCGGGCAGCCGAGCAGCGGGGCGCCGGCGCCGGTGCGCGACGAGGCGGTGCGGCTGCTGGGCAGCGGCGACCCGCTCGGCTACACGCCGGCGACCGGGATCCTCGAGCTGCGCGAGGCGATCGCGGGTCACCACCGCCGCACGCACGGCATCGAGGTCACCGCCGACGACGTCGTGGTGACCACGGGCTCGAGCGGTGGCTTCCTGCTGGCGTTCCTGGCGGCGTTCGAGGTCGGCGACCGCGTGGCGATGGCGCGGCCGGGATACCCCTGCTACCGCAACGTCCTCAGCGCCCTGGGCTGCGAGGTCGTGGAGATCGCGACCGGTCCCGGGACCCGCTTCCAGCCGACGGTGGCCCGGCTCGCCGAGGCCCACGAGCGCACGCCGCTCAAGGGGGTCGTGGTCGCCAGCCCCGCCAACCCGACCGGGACCATGCTCCTGCCCGCCGAGCTCGCGGCGATCGCGCGGTGGTGCGACGACAACGCCGTCCAGCTGATCTCCGACGAGATCTACCACGGCATCGAGTACGCCGGCCTCGACGGCGGCGAGACGCTCGCGCGCTCGGCGTGGGAGACCAGCCGCGAGGCGGTGGTGTTCTCGAGCTTCTCCAAGTACTTCTCGATGACCGGCTGGCGGATCGGGTGGATGCTGGTGCCCGAGCGGCTGCGGCGCGCGGTCGACGTCCTCACCGGCAACTTCACGATCTGCCCGCCGGTGATCGCCCAGCGCGCCTGCCTGGCGGCCTTCGACGACGCGACGTACGCCGAGCTCGACGGCCACGTGCGCCGCTACGCGGAGAACCGCCGGCTGCTCCTGGACGCCCTCCCCGGCCTCGGCGTCACCCGGCTCGCGCCGGCCGACGGCGCGTTCTACGTCTACGCCGACGTCGGCCACCTCACCCAGGACTCGATGACCTTCACCCACGACCTCCTGGCCCGCACCGGCGTCGCGCTCGCCACCGGCGTCGACTTCGACACGACTGAGGGTCACCACTACGTCCGGCTCAGCTTCGCCGGCCCCCGCACCGACATCGAGCAGGCCCTCGACCGCCTCCGCCGCGACTGGACCTAGCTCGCCTCGTCGGGATAGTCCCTCACAAATTCGTGGGTAGGAGGTCTCTCAAAGCACTCGGACGTGAGGGACTATCCCGGCGGCGCGCTCATCCGCCCGCAGGGCGCTCCCAGGCGGAGAGGGGAGAGGTGCGGGTGGGGGCCGACGAGGTGGCGTGGCCGAGGCGGGCGAGGAGGCCACGGCGGACGACGCCGTTGCGCACGCGCTGGGGGTGGTCGCCGACCTTGGTGGTGCTGACGACGCGGGCGGTGCGGTAGCTGATCCGGGAGACCGTGTCGGAGCCGGACCAGGAGATGTAGCAGTAGCGCCCGTCCCAGCTCGGGGTCACCCAGTAGGGCTTGAGGCCGCGCTTGATGAGACGGCTGTGCCGGCCCGTGCGCGGGTCCACGACCGTCGCGTAGTCCGACATCGTGCCGGCCACGCACAGCCGTTTGCCCGTCGGGTCCATGGCGATGCCGTGGTGGGCGGAGTCGAGCAGGTACTGCTCGCGCGGGGTGTTCGGGACCAGGTTGGGCAGGCGGCGTACGCGGGTGATCCGGCCCGTACGGCGGTCCAGCTGGACGAAGCCGTGGAAGAAGGACAGCTGCAGGTAGATCTTCCTCTCGTTCGGCGAGAGCGTCATCGGGCGGACCGCCGTGCTGACCTGGTCCAGGCCGCGCGCGTCGAGCGCCTTGCGCAGGTCGTAGCGGCGCACGACCTTGAACGTCGTGGCGTCGACGACCTGCAGCACCCGGTCGTCCTTCGTGGCGTCGAGCGCCGGGTCGTCGAGCGGGCTGTAGACCATGCCGATGCTGGCGTGCAGGATGCGGCGGCCGCCGTCGATGAAGACGCTCTCGTGGGGGGAGCCGCCCGAGGGGAAGCGGCCCACCTCCTTGCCGTCCGCCACGCGCAGCACGTGCACGACGTTGCCCGTGGACGCGCTCACCACGACGCGCCGGCCGTCCGGTGAGATCGCCATGTGGTCCGAGCGCACCCCGGCGACGGCGAAGCGCCAGACGATCCTCTTCGTGCGCAGGCTGATCGCGACCACGTCACCGAAGGACGGGCGCGAGACCACGACGAGGCGGCCGTCGCGTGAGGAGTACATGTCGTCGACGAGCTGGTCGTTGCCCTCGCCGATGAGCTCGCGGATGGCCAGGAAGTAGGCGAGCCGGTAGGGGTTGGTCGCGATCTCCTGCATGCGGGCGGCGTAGTCGGGCACGACGTCGATCCGGGCGACCCGGCGGAAGGTCCTCGGGTCGAGCACGTCCGCCGTGCCCTCCCAGTTGTTGCCGACGAACACGACGCGCCGCACGTGCTTGGACACCGCCGCGGGTCGCGGCTCGGCGGCGACGGCCGCCGCGGCCTCGGCGGGCGCGGACAGCGGCCCGAGGGCGGCGCCCAGCGTGAGGACCAGCGCGAGGACCAGCGCGCGAGCGGGTGCGGAGCGCAGCATGGGGACTCCTTCGTGACGGGCGACACCATGATCGGGCGCGCAGAAGCGTTTCGGGAGAGTTCAACGAGGGAAAGCGCAGAACGACACGAACAGGCAGAGCACCAACCAGGCGGAGCCAGGCGGAGGGCGTGACGATGTACGGCGACACCGACGTGCTGCGCAGGCGCGCCGACCAGCTGCGGGAGCAGGCCGTCGACGTGCGGATGCTGGCCGACCAGCTGGTCGCGCAGACCGAGAGCCTCGGCTGGACCGGCCGGGCGGCCGAGAGCATGCGGCTGCGCGTGCAGGAGCGGGCCGGCCACCTGCGGGCGGTCGCCGGCGCCCACGACACCGCCGCCGACTCGCTGGACCGGCACGCCCAGGACGTCACCACGCTGCAGGACGCGATCGCCGAGCGGGAGCGCACCGCGGCCTCGCTCGTCGCCGACGCCCGCACCCGGGTGGCCCAGGTCGAGGCCGCCAACGAGGAGGCCGACGCCGCCGTACGCCGCGTGGCCGACGCCGACGACCTCGCCCTGGCCGCCGTCACCCTGCCGCCCCCGGGCCACCGGGACTGGCTGACCGTCGAGCTGCCCGGACTCCGCGACGACTCGAGGACCACATGACCACCATCGACCTCAGCACGCCTCCGCCCCCGCCGGTCGGGACTCTCGAGGCCCTCCCCCGCCGGGCCACGCTGACGCTGGCCGAGCTGCGCCTGGTCGCCGAGCACGCCGGCGGCGCACCGCTGCCGTTCGACCTCGCCGCCCCGCCCGAGGCGCCGCCCCTGGAGGGCCGCCTCGGCCAGACGCGCGGGACCTCCGAGGACCAGGCGTACGCCGACGCGGTGGCCACGCTGCACGAGGGCTCCGACTCGCTGGGCCGGCGCGGGCTGATGGTCGGTGGCGTGGTCGACGAGGGCCTCGTCGGCGCCGTGGGCCTGCTGGCCACCCCGACCCTGGCGCTGGACCTCGACGTCACCGCCGACTCCGTGCAGGCCAAGTCCTGGCACCGGCAGGCCGGTGACGCGGTGGCGACCCTGGCCACCGTCGACGGGATCGTCTTCGAGCTGGCGTGGTTCCCCACCGCCCACTGGCCCTCCGAGCTCGCCCGGGTCGCCGTGGTCCCCGAGGACCTCGCGCTGCGCGACTCCGTCGTGCCCGACGAGGTCGACCTTCCCTACGAGCTGGTCGACGCCGCCGTCGAGGCGGCCGCGGCCTCGCGCAACGACCTGCTGCCCGTCCTCGCCTCCCAGCACTCGCAGGCCGCCCGCGACGCGGCCGGCCGCGCGCTGGGCGAGTCCGAGCTGGTGGCGATCCTGACCGCGCTGGTCGGCGAGACCCAGGGGCGCCTGCGCGGCATGGTCGCCGACGTCTCGACCGAGTCCACCACCGTGGTGGGGGTGGTCTCGTGGGTGCTGCTGGCCGACGGCTGGCGCGCCCTGTGTCCCCACCTGGAGCACGAGGTCCTGCGCGTGCGCGTCCAGCGCGTCGACGCGGCCGACCTCGCCCCCCACCTGGCCCCGGTCCTCGCGGAGGTGTCCCGATGAACGACGACGAGACAAGCCAGGAGTCGGTCACGGCCGCCGCCGCCCGGGAGGAGCGCGAGGTCCCGACCACGCAGGCCGAGGCCCTCGACCTGGCCGACAAGTACGACCGCATGATGCGCCTGGCCGACCACTTCGACTCGGCCGGCGAGGAGATGCGGGAGCGCGCCAGGCTCGGCTCCGACATCGTCGACGACCCCGAGCTCGTGGCGTCCGCCGAGCTCTCGCCCGCGACGCACGCCCAGGCGGAGGAGGACATCCGCACGGCGACCACCGGCACCCGCGGCCTGCTGACCCGCTCCATCGAGCTCGACGCCGACGCCCTGGTCCTGCGCGCGACCGTGCTGACCTACCGCTGGATCGACGAGCTGCAGGTCGCGGCCTACCAGACCCTCGGCTCCATCGCCGGGCGCGCGATCGGCTACCTCGCGCCCGAGGTGGCGCTCGGCGGCGCGATCGTGTCGGCCGGCCTGATCGAGACCGACGCGCTCGACCGCGACGGCGTGGCGGCGTACCTCAACGAGCTGGCGGAGAAGAACCCCGAGCTCATGGAGCACGTCACCAGCGGCGGCGGCGGGCTGCTGGACGGCCTCCAGATGCGCTCGCTGCTCACCTCCGGCGTGTTGTCGGGCGAGGAGGGCCGCCTCGCCGGCCGAGGCGGGCTGCGGGCCATGGGCGTGCCGACCCTGGCGGCCGACTTCGGGGCCGCGCTCCGCGACACCGCCGGCGGCCTCGTCGAGGCCACGCCGACGGCCGAGCCGCTCGTCGCCGACGCGGCGGCTCCCCGCACGCTGGCCGACCTGATGTCCGCGCTCGAGCACGCCGCCACCAGTGTGGTCGTCCACAAGGTCACCGAGGGCCGCTACATCGCCTACCTCCCCGGCCCCTCGACCGGCGACGGGCGCCGGCTGCGGCTGGTCGGCGGCGACCGCACGGAGTACGCCGCGCAGGTGCTGCAGGCCATCGAGTCCGCCGTGGAGGGCGACACCGCCGCCCACGTCATGCTGGTCGGGTCCGCCCAGGGCGGGGTGACGGCCGCCGAGGTCGCCGCCGGGCTGCCCTCGACGGCGTTCGTGATCGACCAGGTCGTCACCGCCGGGGCGCCGTCGGCCCACGTGCCGCGGATCCCCGACGGCACCCGCGTGCTGTCGTTGGAGGACCGCTCCGACCCGGTCGCCGTGCTCGGCTCGCTCATGAGCGCGGGCGCGAGCAACCGGCTCACGGTGGTCTTCGACAGCGCCGGGCGCAACGGCGAGAGCATCTACGTCACCGGCGGCCGCGCGGCCGACACCGCCACGCACCCCGAGCTCCGCGCCGAGATCTCCCGCATCCAGTCGCTCGGCTACCTCGCGGGCTAGGGCCTCGATCAGATCGCGAGGTCGTGCACGAACTCGGCGAGCTGGGTGAGGTTGCGGCACTCGACCATCGGCACGATCTCGCCGTACGTCGGCGCCGCGGAGTCGCCGGTCCCCCAGTGCCGCCGCGCCTCGGGGTTGAGCCACCAGGCGTGCCGGGTGGAGTCGGCGAGGCGCTGCAGCACGTCGGCGTGGAGGTCGCTGTAGTTGGAGCGGGCGTCGCCCAGGATCAGCAGCGACGACTTGGGACCCAGGGCATCGGGGTGCGACTCCTCGAACTTCGCGAGCGCCCGGCCGTAGTTGGTGCGGCCCCACAGGGCGGCGTGCGAGGTGCTCGCCGCGAGGTCGGCCATCACGTCCACGACGTCGGCGCCGGGCCGGAAGTGGTGGGTGACCTCGTGGACGTGGTCGATGAAGGTGAACGCACGCACCTTCTGGAACTGGTCCTGCAGGGCGAAGACCAGCAGCAGCGTGAACTGCGCGAAGTTGGCGACCGAGCCGCTGACGTCGCACAGGACGACGAGCTCGGTGCGGTGCGGCCGCTTGGGCTTGTGGTGGGTGACCAGGGGGACCCCGCCGGTGGACATCGAGGCCCGGACCGTACGCCGGAAGTCCAGCGGCCCGCGTCGGCGCGCGTGGTGCTCCTGGGTCAGCCGCGTCGCGAGCCGGCGCGCGAGCGGGTAGATCTCCCGGCGCATCTCCTCGAGGTCGGACTTGCGGGCCGCGGTGAAGTCGAGCCGGTCGATGCTGGGCTTGATCGCCACGGTGGCCACGTGGTCGGGGCCCTTCTCCTCCGCGATCCGGCGCCGGGCGTCGTCCTCGACGCGACGCGTGAACGCGCCGATGCGGCGGCCCGAGGTGCGCTGCGCCTCCTCCTCGGTGCGGCCCTCGGCGAGCAGCGCCGCCATGATCCGGTCGAGGAGCTCCTGCGGCGCGACCCGCTGCATCGCGGTGTACGCCGACCAGGACGACAGGCCCGGGCCACGCCCCGGCATGGCGCCGAAGCGCCCGACCATCTCGGCGGCCAGCCGTAGCAGCCGCTGCTCGTCATCGGCGGTGAGCGCCTCGACGAGGTCCTCGCGGAACGACGCGAGCGCCTGGGCGTTGTCGCGCGCGCCCGGCCCCTCCCCCGCCGCGTCCTCGTCGCTCGGCGCCGCGCCCGCGCCGACGAGGCGCGGGAAGTAGATGTCGAACAGCGCCTCGAACGTCGGGCGCTGCACCTGCCGCTTGACCAGCGTGGCGGCGTAGGCGTCGCGGATGACGACGCGCTCGGACCAGTCCAGCGCGGTGAGCGCCGCGATCGCGTCCAGGTCCTCCGCCAGCGAGACGGGCAGGCCGGCCCCTCGTAGCGCCTCGAGGAAGGCGATGTGGCGGTCGACCAGCCCCGAGGCGGCCGGCGCCGGACCGGTGCCGGGAGTCATCGCTTCAGCCGGAGCTCGCGGATCGCCCGGTCGTGGTCGGAGGCGTGCTTGAGCACGACGCCGAGGGTGTCGTTGACGGCCTTGTCGTCCAGGTCGCGGATCTCGAGGGCGATCAGCGTGCGTGCCCAGTCGACGGACTCCGCGATCGACGGCGCCTTCTTCAGCTCCAGCTCGCGCAGCCGACCGACGGTCGCGACCAGCTGCCCGGCGACCTTGTCGTCCAGCCCGGGCACCTGCGAGGCGACGATCTCGCGCTCCCGCTCGGCGTCGGGGTAGTCCAGGTGCAGGTAGAGACAGCGCCGCTTGACGGCCTCGGAGAGCTCGCGGGTCGCGTTGGAGGTCAGGAAGACCAGCGGGCGACGTACGGCGGCGACCGTGCCGAGCTCGGGGATCGTCACCTGGAAGTCCGAGAGCACCTCGAGCAGCAGCCCCTCGACCTCCACGTCGGTCTTGTCGACCTCGTCGATGAGCAGGACGGTCGGCTCCTCGCGGCGGATCGCCGTGAGCAGCGGCCGCGTGAGCAGGAACTCCTCGGTGAAGATGTCGTCGTGGGTGGCCGACCACTCCTGGTCGCCCGACGAGGCCTGGATGCGCAGCAGCTGCTTCTTGTAGTTCCACTCGTAGAGCGCGCGCGCCTCGTCGAGCCCCTCGTAGCACTGCAGCCGCACCAGCTCGGCGCCCGTCGCCCGCGCCACGGCCTTGGCCAGCTCGGTCTTCCCCACGCCGGCGGGCCCCTCGATGAGCATCGGCTTCTCGAGAGCGCCGGCGAGGAAGGTGGTGGTGGCGGTGGCCGCGTCGGCGAGGTAGCCCGACGCGGTCAGTCGCTCGGCGGCATCGGCGGGTGAGGCGAACCAGGTCATGCCTCATCCTCGCCTACGACGGCAGCGACGGCGGGTCGGCGTCGGTCCGTGACCCCCGTGACCCCGCCTCGGATCCCTCGTTGGACTGCAGAGCGAGCGGCGGGAGGTGCCGACATGGGACGCAGACCGCCCCCACGCCACGCCGTCGCGCTGACCGTGGTCAAGTCCGTCGTGCTGGTCGCCGTCGTCGCGCTCGGCTTCGGTCTCGTCGGGGGCACCGGCCCGGAGGGGCCTGCGGGGCAGCCGCCGGCGAGCACGGTGGAGGCGCGCCGGCCCACCGGCGCCCTGCTGCGCGCCATGGACCGCCACGACTGCGTCGAGGTCGACTTCGACGCCGACGTCCAGCCCCGCTCCGCGCTCGTCCGCCGGCACGGACGGCTGCTCCAGGTGTCCTTCGAGGAGGGCTGGGAGGTCTTCACCGAGCGCCGCCCGGGCCGGTTGCTCGCCCTGTGCCTGGACGACCTCCCGCCGGTGGGCTAGTCCACCGGCGGCGCGCCGACCCGCATCTTGCCTGGTCAGAGGCCTCTATCGATGTTTCACTGGACGGGCGACCGGGTATCCGGCCGGGGTTGGTCCCACGGAAGGGACCACGGAGCAAGGGAGCTCGACATGGGATACGGACTCGGAGCTTTTCTCCTCGTCGTGGGACTCGTCCTGGCGCTGGCCGTCCAGGACAGCATCAACGAGGTCGACCTGCAGATGGTGGGCTGGATCTGTGCGCTGGTGGGACTCGGCGTCATCATCCTCTCGGCCGTCACGATGAACAGCGGACGCCGCGCCCGCAGCACCGCCACCACCGTCCACCCCGACGGCAGCCAGACCGTCAGCGAGCGCCGCACCGAGATCTGAGCCCGGAGCGACACGTGCCTGACCAGGCGATGGCCGCCGCCGTCGACGTCCGCGGACACGAGCACCAATGGATGCTCAGCACCGTGGACTACGACGACGGCGGCCTGTCGGTCTCCCAGTTCGACTGCAGCTGCGGCGGGGTCACCTTCCGCTGACCCGTCCGCTCACGACGACGGCGACGGCGACGCCGGCGGCTCGTCCGGCGGAGCCAGGTAGAAGCCCGTCGCCGTCCCGATGACGACGTACGCCAGGGCGCGGGTGAGCGGGCGCAGCCCGGCCCCCTCGGACGGGAGCGGGATGTCCCCGGTGTCCTCGGCGGCCACCACCAGCGACAGCGCGCGCGTGGCCTCCGTGGCCAGCGTCGCCCCCGGCGCCTGCGGCAGTCCCGCACCCTCGACCAGCTCGACGCCGTCCAGCGCCTCGTCGAGGTCCTCGAGCTGGCCCTCGGTCCGGGTCTGGAGGACGACGGCCACCAGCTCCCCCGACGACCTCCGCTGCCCGCCCTCGTCGTAGCGGCCTGTCGCCGACACCAGCAGCGCCTGGCGACAGCCGGCGAGCTCGGGCACGTCGCCGGCGACTCGCAGCGCGGACGCGGCGGTGTCGCAGTCGACCACCTCCAGCACAGAGGCGTCGATGCCGATGGGGAAGTCCCCGGTGAGCCCCTCGTCGCCACCGTCGACCTGCGCCGCCGTCCGATCCAGCCAGGCGCCGCGCGGCTCGGTGTCACCGACGATCTGCAGCACCAGCAGGCCGATGCCCGACCAGGCGACGACCAGCACCGCCGCCGCGACGGACCGCCGCCACCACGATGGGCGTGAGCCGAGGATCGACATCGCGAGCAGCACGATCGCGAAGTTGCCCAGCAGCCCGGCCAGCGCCATGGACGTGAACACCTCGCCGGTGTCGGCGAGGCCACCGCCGACCGCCTCGTTCAGGGAGCGGGCGAGACGACCGCCGTTGTTGCGGCCAGGCATCGTGCCCCAGAGGAACAGGGCGACCGGCGACAGCGCCACGACCGCGGCCCAGCCCCCCACCCGCCCGTGGCGCTTGAAGACTCGAGCGACTCCCAGGCACCCCAGTGGGAAGACCGCCCAGAGGGTCACCAGGATCGCCACCAGCCGCGCGTGGTCGGCGTCCGCGGCGAGGTAGAGCCACGGCGCCACCGTCATGGCCCACCAGCGGCCGGCGACGGCCAGCCCCACCAGGCCGGCGAGCAGGCCCACGACCATGAGGAGTGCGACCCACCACCTCGTCTTCGGCGCGTCCGGGGACCGGCGCCTCTTCACCTTGATGGCCACGGGGATCTCCTGGTCGGGGGCGGTCGGGCGAAGCCTAGGGACCCCGCGGACGCCGCAGGGGAGGGGCCCTGTCGGACCCCTCCCCCGCAGCACTCTCGGACCTGCGTCGCGCTACTTCTTGATCAGCAGCACGACCTTCTTGCGGGTCACGGCCCCGCCCGACGCCGCGCGGAACACCACCGTGACGGTGGTCCGGTAGCGGCCTCGGGTGTTGAGCACCTTGCGCGCCGCCGGCTTGAGCCGCACGGGCACGGCGAACGTGCCCGCCCCGGCGGTCCGACGCAGCACACCGATGACCTTCGGGCCGGACAAGGCGACGGCGCCGGCCGTGTTGACGCTCACGCGCACCGTGGCGGTGCCCTTCTTCTTGTCCTTCGTCACCGCGCCCAGCGCCAGCGTCGGGCGGACCGGCGGCACCTCCTTCGTGGCCACCTCGATGGTGAGCCCCTCGGAGGTGGTCTCCTGGCCCGAGGAGTCGGTGACGACCGTCGTGAAGGTGATCTCCTTCCCGGCGTCCGCCGTGCCCGGCGTCCAGGTGAAGGAGTACGGCGCCGTGTCGGCCACCGCCACCTGCTCACCGTCGACCAGCAGCGCCGCCGAGCGCACCGCGAAGTCGTCCGCGGCCCGGACCAGGGGGAACACCGTCTCCCCGACCTTGACCTGCGAGCCACCCAGCGGGTCGACGAGGGAGGCCACCGCCTCCTCGTCGGTCACCTCTCCGGCCGTGGTCGGCACGCTCCCCGGCGGCGTCGAGAGACGCCCGGGGGTGGTGACGGTCGCCGCCGAGGTGGTGTCGGGCCCCGAGACGGCCTCGGTGCCGGCGGAGGGGTCGGCCGGTCCACCCGGGACCGGGTTGCCCTGGCCCACGAAGCTCGCCTGCAGCGCGAACGGCGCGCCCTCGCGGACCGCCGTCCCGTCGGCGTTCGCGTTGTAGGCGGCGAACCCGTTGCCGGTGATGATGTCGCCGGTCGCGGTGACCGAGCCCGCGTCGCGCAGCAGGATGCCGAACGACTGGGCGGGGGCGGGCCTGAAGTAGTTGCCGGTGACGCGGCTGTTCCTCACGAACCCGTCCGACCCGCTGGTGTACTCGATCCCGGTCTGCGGGAACAGGCCGTTGGCCTTGCCCTTGACGACCGTGTCGGCGACGTAGCCGTGCTGCTCGATGCCGGTCCGGACCACGTTGTCCGCGCCGCCGTCCTTGCCGCGGGCACCGTCGAACAGGATGCCGCCCGACTGGTAGCCGGTGACGACGCTGTCGGTGACGGTCAGCTCGGTCTCGACCGTCCCCGGACCGGAGCCCAGGATCGTGCCGGTCTTGACGATGCCCCAGCCGTGCGGGCTCTCCTCGAGCTCGTCGGCCGACGTCGCGACCCGCATCGGGCCGACCACGCTCTCCGAGACCCGGCCGGCCGCGTTGAAGTAGCCGATGCCGGCCTCGGCGTAGGTGCTGCCGGCGGTCACCGTCACACCCGAGATGTCGACGAACAGCTCGTTGGTGTCGGTCGAGCCCAGCGACTGCCGCGACACCGTGATGACGTTGCCGCCCCCGTCACGCAGGTACGGCGTGACGCCGGCCAGCGAGTCGAGGGACTGGTCGGGCAGGATCGTGACCTTGTCGGCGCCGGCGCCCTTGATCTTCAGGGGCTTGGTGATCGTGAGGCCGTTCATCGCGCCCGTGGCCACAGGGTTTCCGGGGCCGAAGACCGGGGTCGAGGACTCCTCGTAGCGTCCCTCGCACACCACGACGGTGTCCCAGGGGGCGGCGAAGTCCACCGCTTCCTGGATCGAGCCGAAGCTCGCGGTCGGGCACTGGGCCTTGTCGTCGTCGACCACCCAGGAGGTGGCGGAGAACGGGTCGCCCACGGTGTCGTTGAGCTTCACGTTGCCCGGGGTGTTGTCGTAGGCCGTGAGGAACGCGGCCGGGTCCGGGCCGGTCGCCGGCGCGCCGTGACCGGCGCCCTGGTCGACCGCCGTGCCGTCGGAGAGCACGAGCGGCTCGTCGACCGCCGCCTCCTGGAAGCGCAGGTCGGCCAGCTGGATGGAGCCCGACTGCGGGGTCCCCTCCTCGCCGAAGCGCAGCTCGACCTCGTCCACCTTGGTGAGGTCGACGCCCTGGGCGGCGAACTCGCTGAGCGGGACCCGGATCTGGTCCAGCACGATGTGCGTGTTGGCGGTGTTGGTGCCCGTCGACATGTGCAGGGCGTTGCCCCAGCGCTCGTCCCCGGCCTTGACCGTGGCCTCGTGGCCGGCGGTGTCGGTGAGTGCGATGACGAAGTCCTGCGTCGTCGACGTGGTGTCGTACGACGTCGGCTTCTCGTTGGGCCACGCGAAGTCCGGCGACGTGCCGGTGCGGGTGTTGTCGCCGCGGTTGTCGGCGCCGGGGTTGCGCAGGTCGAAGAAGTTGACGTCCGCACCCATCGTCAGCGCCTTGAGCCCGCTGACGTCCTGCGACGCGGCGGGGATGTCGGCGGTGAGCCGCGCGTCCTGGCCCGGCTCCCAGGCGAGCGCCAGCTGGCGACCGTAGGAGTGGTTGACCGGGGCGTTCTCGCGGATGGCGTTCTGGCCGCCGAGCTCGGCCTTGCCCGGCAGCGGGCACGCCTTGGCGCCGGTGGGCTGCGTGCCGAGACCCAGCTGCGCGGGCGCGAAGTGGTCGGGCTCGGGGTTGCACCAGTCGTAGCCGCCGGCCGTCTTCTTCGGCAGGGCGACCGCGCCGTTGTCGAGGTAGGGGTAGGCGAATCCGCTGCCGCTCAGGGTCCCGCCCAGGGCGTTGAGCCCGAGCGGGTTCGCGACCTCCGGACGGATCACGTCGACGCGCTCGTCGGCCCCGGGGAAGTAGCTGGTGGACACGTACTCCTTGCAGGGGATCCGGGTGCCGGACGTGCTCGTCGGGCAGGCCGTGGCCGGGAGCTGCAGGTGGGAGTCGGTGTCGGAGAGCTCACCGGTCAGGTAGGGGTCGAACGCACCCTCGCCGCCGACGTAGCGCCGGAAGAAGGCCGACATGGTGGCCAGCCCGATCTTCTCCTGGTCGCCCATCCGCGCCGGGTCGCCGGAGATCTTGGTGTTGACCAGCGGGTCGTAGGTGGCGCTGTTGTCCTTGACGTAGTTCTTGGCCGGCACCGCGGGGTCGGCCGCACCGCTGAGGCGGATGTTGTTCGGGTGGACGTTGGTGGCGGAGAACGGCGCGCTGTTGCCGCACGCCGCGTCGTTGTTGTTCGTCCCGTCCGCGTCACCGTCGGCGTACCAGACGGAGTTGTACCAGTTGTGGATCGCACCGAGCTGGGAGGACTGGATGCGCGGGAACGGGTCGTCACCGTTGATGTACTGGCTGCGCTCGTAGAAGCGGGCGCCCTGCAGGTTGGAGACGTCGCCGTCGCAGAACGGCAGGATCGTCATGTAGGGCACGCCGTACGGCGCCTTGCGCTCGTAGTCGACCGGCGCCAGCGAGATCACGCCGCGCAGGGGGTAGCGCGGCCCGTCGGTGCGGATCCGGTTGTAGTCGATGAAGCTGGTGACGCCGTCACCACCGCGCGAGTGGCCCATGAGGCCGATCCGCGTCAGGTCGAGCTTGCCGACGAGGGTCGTGCCGATCGTGGTGTGCTCGTCGACGGGTAGCCCGCCCGCGGCGTTGGCCGCGCTGAGAGCGTCGAGCGTGGCGGCGATGAGGAGACGGCGCTGGTGCATGCCCTTCCCCTTGGCGGTGTCCTGGCGCATCATCATCTGGTCCTGCGAGACCGAGAAGGTCGTGTAGCCCCAGGTGGCGAGGTTCTCCGCGAGGTAGGCGTAGCCGGCCTCGTTGCGCTTGTACGCCGAGCAGGTCGCGGTGGTGGAGTTCTGGCCCGCGTCGCACGATCCGTGGTTGCCGTGCACGAGCACCAGCACCGGCGAGGGCTCCGCGCGGTCGGCCGGGTAGTACAGCTGTCCGCGGATCTCCAGCTGCTCCGGCGCCTGCGCGGAGCCGGCGGTCGGCGCGTTGCCGGCGGAGTTCGGCTCCTGGAGCGAGGCCAGCCCGAGCTTGCTCTCCTGGATGACAGCCGGGGTGTAGCCGCCCCGGCCCATCGGGTCCGGCAGCTCGCCGCCGGGGGCGGCGGCGACCGGGGCGATCGGCGCGGCCGCCTGGGAGGCCGCCGTCACCCCCGCCACCGGTGAGATCAAGGCCGCGATCAGCGGCAGCAGCGCCAGACGGCGCCAACGCGTGGAGGGCGGTACCCGCACGGTTACTCCTCGTTGTCCCTGTGGCCGGGAGTCGGCCAGCCGGCTCAGGTTAGGGATGCGGAATTACGCCCGAGGAGCGCCGAGGTTTCCGCCACCGACGGGTTCCGCGGCGTTGTATGCCGGGCGTGTAAACACGTCGATGCGGTGCTGGAGACGTGTCCGGTCACCCCACACGGGCGACGGGTGCAACGTTCTCCACCTCCTCGGCGACAGAGTGGGCGTGATGACGACATCCGCGCAGGACCCGGGCCCCGACCTGGAGGAGACGTACCGCCAGCACCGGCTCACGCTGCTGCGTCTGGCCTACCTGATGTGCGGCTCCCACGACGCGAGCGAGGACGCCGTCCAGGCGGTGTTCGCCTCGGCCCACGAGCGGTGGGACCAGGTGCGGGACCCCCTGCCGTACCTCAAGCGCGCGGTCGTCAACCAGGTCAAGGACGGACAGCGTCGGCGCTTCCGTCTGTTGGCGCGGCCACCCGAACGCCCCGCCGTGGACCTGCCGCCCGAGATCGACGAGACCTGGGCCGAGCTCGCCCGGCTCTCGTGGACGCAGCGCGCCGTCGTCGTACTGCACTACTACGAGGACCTGCCCCTGACCGAGGTCGCTGCCGTCCTGGGGCGCCCGGCCGCCACCGTGCGCTCCGACCACCGCCGGGCTCTGGACCACCTCCGAAGGGCACTCTCATGAACACGCTCCTGGATCCCGACCTCGTCGAGCAGCGACTGCGGCGCACGCTCCGCACGGTGGCCGGCACGGTCACCGAGGATCAGGCCTTCGGTGCCGGGCGAGCCCCGGTCGTGCGGAGGTCGCACCGCGGGCGATGGATCGGCCTCGGCATCGTCGCCGTCGCCGTCCCCGTGACGCTCGCTGCGGCAGCGGTCGTCCGGCAGGGACCGGAGTACGTCGACACCATCCCGCCCGAGCAGGTCGTGATGTCGGGCAGCGTGGACGGGAGCCGCTACCTGCTCGCCGAGACCACTCGTACCAGCTGCGGGGAGCCGCTCACCGGCGTCGAGCTGATCGAGGAGCGGGAGAACCTGCTCGGCAGCGAGTGGAACACCACGCTCTACGAGTACGGCGACACCATCGGCCTCCCGTGCGGCCACCGCATCGACCCCACGCGCTACCTCGCGCGGCCGGCGCTCTACACGGACTCCGGCGTCGCGGTCGGCGACTCCTTCGTCTGGGTCTACGCCGTCCACCCGGACGTCACCGGGGTGCGCATCACGGCCGACGACTACTCCGAGACGTTGGCTGTCTACCCGGTCGACGGCGCGGGGTTCGCCCCCTTCGAGATCCCACGAGACCTGCGCGAGTACACCTCCGAGCTCCTCATCGACGGCCAGGTGGTCCCGGGGTCGGCGGAGACGCACCGGGTGCCTCGGGACGAGTGACCCCCACCGCGTCGCCCCTCTGGCCGGGAGTCGGCCAGCCGACTCGGGTCAGGGATGCGCGGGTCACAGGGAGTGGGCGTGCTCGTCACCTTGGCCGAGGTGGTGCGGGCGCCCACCTCACCAACCCGCGACGCTCCCCCGCCAGTTGGGGCAGATCCGGACCCGGGACGACCGGGACTTCGCGCTGTTCGTCGTATTGCCCACCGTGATCTGGAAGCCGAAGTTCACGCCGTAGCACTTCCAGGCGATCTTCTTGTTCGGCTTCAGGAAGGTGCGCTCCTGGCCGACGTAGGAGAGCACCGCGTCGTCGTTGCGCAGCAGAGCCGCGCGGCGCTTCGTCTCTGAGCTGAACTTGAGGAAGGTCTTGGCCTTCGTGTCACAGCTGGGCCAGATCTCCAGCCCCAGGTCGAAGCTCGCCGGGAAGCCGATGAAGCTGCTGACCGAGGGGTTGAAGCTGCACTTGTACCCGCGCGTATGCGCCTCGATGCTGATCTGCGACCAGGCCTTGCGCACCTTGTTGGGGCACGAGGCACCGTCGGGCTTGAAGCCGGCCAGCCGGAGACTGTTGTAGCGCAGCTTCATGGAGACCAGGTAGGTGTAGGTGTCGCTCGTCGAGGCCGGGTCGCGGTGGTTGTAGACGGCGAGATAGTCCTTGACGCCGTTCACCGTCCACTTGATGCAGATGCTGGGACTGTGCAGACGGATGGTCCCGGAGGTCGAGTAGCCCTCCTTGAAGTACTTCGACTTCTCGGTGTCGGCGCTGGCCGGGCTCGCGGGGACCGCGACCAGCACGGCCGTCACCAGCGCGAGCAACAGCATGAGGACTCGTCCGTGACGGGGCATCGACGTACCTTCCGAGAGGCGTTGCGCGTGGGGTGGAGTATGCGCTCGGGCCCAGCGGGAGGCAACGCCCTCGGACACTGAAGACGAAAGAGACCCCCGACACCGGAACGGTCGGGGGCCACTCTCATCGGCGGTGGCGGAGGGATTTGAACCCTCGGTCGGCTTGCACCGACAAACGCTTTCGAGGCGTTCTCCTTAGGCCGCTCGGACACGCCACCGCGGGGAAGGTTACCGGAGCGCGTCGGGGTCGGTGAAATCTGGGTGACCCCCGCCCCTGAGCTGTCTGGCCGGGTAGTCCCTACAACCGCGTCGCTCTTCACGGTGTGTCGCGACGCGGATGTGAGGGACTATCCCGACAGGCAGGAACGAAACGACCGCAGCGGACTGCGCTACTCGACGGTGACGGTGGCGGTGTTGCCGGAGATGTCCTCGCGGACCTCGTAGGTGCCGGGCTCGTCGAAGCGGAAGGACTCGTCGAGGCCGGTCGTGACGGTGTAGCCGTCCAGGTCGCCGACGATGACACCGAAGATGCCCTCGCCCCCGCCCGTCGTGAACGCGACGATGTCGCCGACGGCCACCGAGGTCTCGGCGGGCTCGAAGCCGGCGTCGCTGACGGTGACCGTCGCGGCGGGCGCGGCCACGTTGTCGACGAACACGACCCCGCCTGCCGGAGCGCCTTCCCCCGGCTCCTCGGCCGGCTCCTCGGCCGGCTCCTCCGCAGGCGGCGCGGACTCCTCGGGGGTGGAGCCCGCGTCCGCCGACGGTGAGGAGGTCTCCGCCGGCTCGTCGTCGCCGGAGCACGCGCCGAGGCCCAGGGCCAGCGCGAGCGCGAGGGCGGCGGCAGGGAGCGGCCGGGGCCGGGGAGGGGTCATGCGCCGGACGCTAGTGCGGCCGGTCGCCCCGGCGCGTGCGTGATTCGGCTTAATCGAGCCGCGGCGACCGACGCGTCAGAGGCCCTGGGCCAGGCGGTGGTAGGCGGCGTTCCAGCGCAGCTCGCGCTGGAAGGACCGGGGCGTGGTGTCGGCGTCGATGGTGACCATCTCGACCCCGGTCATCTCCGCGAAGTCCTCGAGGATCTCGACGCCCACGGCCTGCGAGAGCACGGTGTGGTGGGGGGCGCCGGCCATCAGCCACGACTCCGCCGACGTCGACAGCGACGGGCGCGGCTTCCAGACCGCGCAGGCCACGGGCAGCCGCGGCAGGTCCTCGTCGGGCTCGACGCAGTCGATCTCGTTGACGGTCAGGCGGAGCCGGTCGCCGAGGTCGGCGAGGCCTGCGACCACGGCGGGGCCGGCGTCGCCGGTGAAGCGCAGCCGCACGGGGTCCTCGCGGCCGCCGATCGAGAGCGGGTGGACCTCCAGCGACGGACGCTCGCTGGTGATGCTCGGGCAGACCTCGAGCATGTGGGCGCCGAGGATCTTCTCCTCGCCCGGGACCAGGTGGTAGGTGTAGTCCTCCATGAACGACGTGCCGCCGGGCAGCCCCGAGGCCATCACCTTGGTGGCGCGCAGCAGCACCGACGTCTTCCAGTCGCCCTCGCCGCCGAAGCCGTAGCCGTCGGCCATCAGCCGCTGCACGGCCAGCCCCGGCAGCTGGCGCAGCCCGCCCAGGTCCTCGAAGTTGGTGGTGAAGGCGCCGAACCCGCCCTCGCCGAGGAAGGCGCGCAGGCCCAGCTCGACCCGGGCGCCGTAGCGCAGCGAGTCGTGGCGCTCCCCGGAGGGCAGGAGCTCGGGGGCGACGCGGTAGGTGTCGGCGTACTCGGTGACGAGCTTGTCGATGTCGGTGTCGGCGACCTGGTCGACGACCGCGACGAGGTCGTTGACGCCGTAGGTGTTGACCGAGACCCCGAAGCGGCGCTGGGCCTCGACCTTGTCGCCCTCGGTGACGGCGACGTCGCGCATGTTGTCGCCGAAGCGGACCAGCCGCAGGGTGCGCGTCTCGTGCCGGCCCACGGCGGCGCGGGCCCAGTGGGCGATGCGCCGCGTGACCGCCGGCGACTCGACGTGCCCCGCGACCGTCTTGCGGGCGATGCCGAGGCGGGACTGGATGTAGCCGAACTCCCGGTCGCCGTGGGCGGCCTGGTTGAGGTTCATGAAGTCCATGTCGATGGTCGACCACGGCAGCGCCATGCCGGCCTGGGTGTGCAGGTGCAGCAGCGGCTTCTGCAGGGCGTCGAGCCCGGCGATCCACATCTTGGCCGGCGAGAACGTGTGCATCCAGGCGATGACGCCGACGCACTGCGGGGCGCTGTTGGCGTCCAGCATCTGGCGGTGGATGGACGCGGCGTCGGTGAGCACCGGCTTCCAGACGACGGTGGTCGGGAGCTCGCCGGCGGCGCCGAGCCGCTCGACGATCCCCTGCGACTGGGCGGCGACCTGGTCCAGCGTCTCGGGACCGTAGAGGCCCTGGCTGCCGGTGAGGAACCAGACCTCGGGGAGGGGCGTGGTGGTCGTGGTCATCGTGGGTCCTTCTGCTGTCCGTAGACGTGCTGGTAGCGGTCGAAGAGCGAGTCGACGTCGGCCTGGGCGATGGGGAGCGGGGTGCCGAGCTGGCGCGAGACGTGCACCGTGCGGGCGACGTCCTCGCACATCACCGCCGCCTTCACGGCGGCCCTCGCGGTCGCTCCGATGGTGAAGACGCCGTGGTTGCGCATGAGCACCGCCGGCGAGCGGCTGCCGCGCAGGGTGTCGACGATCCCGCGGCCGATGGAGTCGTCGCCGATGACGGCGAACGGGCCCACCGGGATCTCCCCGCCGAACTCGTCGGCGCCCATCGTGAGCACGCACGGCACCGGCTCGCCGCGCGCCGCCCACGCCGTGGCGTACGTCGAGTGCGTGTGCACCACGCCGCCGACCTCGGGCAGCTCGCGGTAGACGTAGGCCTGGGCCTCGGTGTCGGACGACGGCGCGTGCTCGCCCTCGACCACCCGGCCCCTCAGGTCGCAGACGACCATGTTGTCGGGCGTCAGGTCGTCGTAGGAGACGCCGCTGGGCTTGATGACCAGCAGGTCGTGCCCGGGCACCCGCGCCGAGACGTTGCCGGCGGTCCACACCACCAGCGCGTAGCGGGTCAGCTGCTCGTGGAGGGCGCACACCTCGCGGCGCAGCGCCACCACCGTGTCGCGGACGTCGGCGGTGACGGTCATCGGGACTCCCTTCGCGCGACGGCCTCGCGCCGCAGCGCCTTCAGCCGGCGCATCGTGGGCTGCTCGCGACCGAAGTGGTCGTGCAGCTCGAGGTAGATCTCGAACAGCCGGTCGTAGGCCTGCGCCCGCGCCTCGTCCGGGAGGTGGACGTCGTGGCGGACCTTCCCCATCGACGTGGCCGCGGTCGGGACGTCGGGGTAGCAGCCGGCCGCCACGGCCGCGTGGATCGCGGCCCCCAGCGCCGGGCCCTGGTCGGAGTCGAGGATGGAGAGCGGGAGCCGCGTGACGTCGGCGTAGACCTGCATGAGCAGCGCGTTGCGGGCCAGGCCGCCGGCGACGGTGAGCCCCTCGACGGGGATCCCGCTGTCGCGGAACGTCTCGACGATCACCCGGGTCCCGAACGCGGTCGCCTCCAGCAGGGCCCGGTAGGTGTCCTCCGGTCTCGTGGCCAGGGTGAGGCCGACCACGAGGCCCGAGAGCTCGTGGTCGACCAGCACCGAGCGGTTGCCGGAGTGCCAGTCGAGGGCCACCAGCCCGTGCTCGCCGATCTCCTGCTGCGACGCGAGCCGGGTGAGGTGCTCGTGCAGCGACTCCCCCGCGGCGGCAGCCGCGTCGGCGTACGCCGGCGGCACGCCGTGCTGCACGAACCAGCCGAAGATGTCGCCGACCCCGCTCTGGCCGGCCTCGTAGCCCCAGGACCCGGCGACGATCCCGCCGTCGACGACCCCGCACATGCCGGGCACCTCGCGCAGCTCCTCGGAGCTCATCACGTGGCAGGTCGAGGTGCCCATGATCGCGACCATCTGGCCGGGTCCCACGGCCTGGGCCGCCGGTGCGGTCACGTGGGCGTCCACGTTGCCGACGGCGACCGCGATGCCCTCGGGCAGCCCGGTCCACGCGGCGGCCTGAGCGGTCAACGAGCCCGCGCGGTCGCCGAGCCGGCCGATCGGCTGGTCGACCTTGTCGGCGACGAAGCCCTCGAAGCCAGGAGCGAGCGCGCCGAGGAACCCCGGGGAGGGGTAGCTGGCAGCGTCGCCGTCGAGGCGTTGGAGGTTGCCCTTGTAGCCGGCCGAGCAGGCGTTGCGGACGTAGGCGCCGCACAGCTGCCAGACGATCCAGTCGGCGGCCTCCACCCAGCGCTCGGTGCGGTCGTAGAGCTCGCGGTCCTCCTCGAAGAGCTGCAGGCCCTTGGCCAGCTCCCACTCGGAGGAGATCAGGCCGCCGTAGCGCGGCAGCCAGGCCTCGCCCCGGGCCTCGGCGAGCCGGTTGATCCGGTCGGCCTGGCCCTGCGCGGCGTGGTGCTTCCACAGCTTCGCGTAGGCGTGCGGCCGGTCAGCCAGCCCGTCGAGCTCGCAGAGCGGGGTGCCGTCGGCGAGCGTCGGCACCATCGTGCAGGCGGTGAAGTCGGTGGCGATCCCGACGACGTCGGTCGGGTCGATCCCGGCGCTCGCCACGGCCGCGGGCACCGCCGTGCGGAGCACCTCGCGGTAGTCCTCCGGGACCTGGAGGGCCCACTCCGGGGGCAGCCGGCGCGTCGCCCCCGGCAGGCTGTCCTCCAGCACCGCGTGCGGGTAGGCGTGCGTCGCGGTGCCGACCTCGGCGCCGTCGGACACGCGCACCACGAGGGCGCGGCCCGAGAGGGTGCCGAAGTCGACCCCCACGACGTACTGCTGCTCGGTCATCTCTCCTACTTCCTGCGCGGGGTGGCGGAGCTGGCGCGGACGACCAGCTCGGGGCGGATCAGGCGGGCCGGCTCGGGGCGGTCGGGGTCGTGCGCGATGGCGCCGCGCAGGATCTCGATGGCGCGGCGGCCGACGGCGGTGAAGTCCTGGCGGACGGTGGTCAGCGGCGGGATCAGGTACGCCGCCTCGGGGATGTCGTCGAAACCGACGACGCTCACGTCGCCCGGCACCGAGCGCCCGGCCTCCGACAGCGCGCGCAGCAGGCCGAGGGCCATCTGGTCGTTGGCGCAGAAGACGGCGGTCACGTCGGCTCGCTCCGCGATCTCGCGGCCGGCCTCGTAGCCGCTGCGGGCCGACCAGTCGCCGACCAGGTGGCGCGAGGGCCGCAGCCCGGCGGCGTACATCGCGGTCTGGAAGCCCAGCAGGCGGGCCCGGGCCTCGGTCCACTCCTGGGGGCCGGCGAGGTGGGCGATGTCCTCGTGGCCGAGGTCGACGAGGTGGCGGGTGCCGAGCTCGGCGCCCGCGACCTGGTCGACGCCGACCGTCCAGCGCGCCCGGTCGGGGTCGCCCTCCACCACGACGACCGGCGTGCCGCCGGCCTCCTGGGCCCGGGCCACCTCCAGGGCGTCGTCGTTGGCCGCGATGAGCACGATGCCCTCGACGGCGTGGTCGCGCAGGTGGTCGATGGCGTCGGTCAGCGAGGCGCGCGTGTGGTTGGGCAGGTTGACCGAGCTGACGAAGTAGCCGGCCTCGCGGCCGGCCGCCTGGATGGTGCGGTGCACCGTGCTGGGTCCCCAGTAGCCGCTCTTGGAGCCGATGACGCCGATGGTCGCGGAGCGGCGGGTCACGAGCGCGCGGGCCGCGGTGTTGGGGCGGTAGCCGAGCTGGCGGATGGCCTCCTCGACGCGCTCGCGGGTCGCCGGGCGCAGGTTGCTCTGGCCGTTGACCACGCGAGAGACCGTCTGGTGCGAGACCCCGGCCAGCCGGGCCACGTCGGCCATCACCGGGACGCGCGCGGCGGCGGGCCGGGCCGGCGGCCCGGCCGGAGCCGACGTCGTCACGACTGCCGCCGCGTCATGACCCGCTGGATCACGACGAACACCAGCACCAGCAGGCCGATCGTGATCCTGGTCCACCACGAGCTCAGGGTGCCGTCGAAGGAGATGAAGGTCTGGATCGTGCCCAGCACCAGGACGCCGAGCATCGACCCCACGACCAGGCCGCGCCCTCCGGTCAGCAGTGTCCCGCCGATGACCACCGCGGCGATCGCGTCGAGCTCCATGCCGACGGCGTGCAGGCTGTTGCCCGACAGTGTGTAGAAGGCGAAGAGCAGACCGCCGAGGGCCGCGCAGAACCCGCTGATCGTGTAGACGCCGACCTTGACCGCGGCGACGCGGAGCCCCATCAGCATCGCGGAGCTCTCGCTGCCGCCGATGGCGTAGACGGTGCGACCGAACCGGGTGCGGGCCAGCACGTAGGCGGCGACCGCGACGGCGACCAGCGCGACCACGACGGTCCACGTCGTGTAGTAGCCGCCGGGCAGGGTGATGGTGGAGAACGCGACCTGGGAGAACGTCGAGTCGCTGATCGAGATCGACTCGACGCTGATCAGGTAGGTCAGGCCCCGGGCGAGGAACATCCCGGCCAGCGTCGCGACGAACGGCTGGATGTCGAAGTAGTGGATGAGCAGCCCCATCAGGGTGCCCAGCACCGCGCCGACGACGAGGACGGAGGCCATGGCGAGGTAGGGCGACCAGCCCATGTCCAGCGTCTTGGCCGCGATCATCGTGGACAGCGCCACCACGGAGCCCACGGACAGGTCGATGCCGCCGGTGAGGATCACGAACGTCATGCCCACGGCCAGGACGATGAGGAAGGCGTTGTCGAGCAGCAGGCTCAGGAAGACCTGCGGGTCGGCGAAGCCCTCGTAGCGCAGGCCGCCGACGCCGAAGAGCCCGACGAAGAGGGCGAACGTCGCCAGCACGGGCAGGTAGCGCGAGGGCGGGCGGAAGCCGCGGACGCGGTCCCAGGCGGAGACGCCGGCGACGGGGACGGTGGCGGTGCTCATGAGACGGCTGCCTTCGCGACGAGGGGGGCCGGGCGGCGTACGCGCAGGGCGGCGCGGGCCTGGGGCGACTGGACCAGGCACACCGCGACGACCACGACCGCCTTGAACAGGTAGTTGGCCTCCGAGGGGATGCCGATGTTGGGGATGGTCTTCTCGAGGGTGGTGATGAACAGCGCGCCGACCAGGGTGCCGGTCAGCGAGAAGCGGCCGCCGGCCAGGGAGGTGCCGCCGATGACGACGGCCAGGATCGCGTCGAGCTCGATCCACAGCCCGAGGCTGTTGGCGTTCACCGAGTTGGTGTTGGCCGCGATGATCAGGCCCGCCAGCCCCGCGCACAGGGCGGCGAAGACGTAGACGGTCCAGATGATCGTGCAAGCGCGGACGCCGGCCAGGCGGCTGGCCTCCGGGTTGATGCCCACCGCCTCGATCAGCATCCCGAGCGCCGTACGACGGGTGACCAGCGCGGTCAGCCCGAAGACCAGGAGCGCCACGAGCATGGCCACCGGCAGGGTGAGCACGAAGCCCGAGGCCAGGTCGCTGAAAAGCTCGTTGTTGACCGTGGTGATCTGGCCGTCCGTGACCAGCATCGCCAGGCCACGGCCGGCCACCATGAGCACGAGGGTGGCGATGATCGGCTGGATCCCGAGGACCGCCACGAGGAAGCCGTTCCACAGCCCCAGCAGGACGCAGACGCCCAGGGCCGTCGTGGAGGCCACGATGGCGGTGCCGGCGGCGCCCTCGTCGCTGCCCACGATGTAGGTGCAGGCGACCGCGCCGGCGATGGCCGCGATCGCGCCGACCGAGAGGTCGATCCCGCGGGTCGCGATCACCAGGGTCATCCCGAGGGCGACCAGCAGCACGGGCGCGCTGTTGCGGAGGACGTCGACGAGGCTGCCGAACAGGTGGCCGTCCTGCATGCGGACGTCGAAGAACGACGGGGTCGCCACGACGTTGATGACGAGCAGCACGACGAGGGCCAGGACGGGCCAGACGAGCTGGTGGGCGAGGACCTTACGCACGGGACTCCTCCTGCTGGGTGCGGGCCTCGCCGGCGATGATCTCGAGGAGGTCGCCGACGCTGACGTCGTCGTTGGGACGCTCCGCGATCTTGCGGCGGTCGCGCATCACGACGAGCCGGTCGCTCAGGCGTAGGACCTCCTCGAGCTCGGCGGAGATGAAGACGACCGACATGCCGCGGCGCGCGAGCTCGGCGACGAGCTGCTGGATCTGGGCCTTGGCGCCGATGTCGATGCCGCGGGTGGGCTCGTCCAGGATCAGCACCTCGGGCTGGGTGATGAGCCACCGGGCGAGCAGCACCTTCTGCTGGTTGCCGCCGGACAGGTTGCGCATCAGGGCCTGGGGGTCGGGCGGGCGGATGTCGAGGGTCTCGATGTACTCCGTCACCAGCCGCTGGCGGGTGCCGGAGGGGATCGGGCGGAGCCAGCCGCGCGAGGCCTGCAGCGCCAGGAGCATGTTGTCGGCGACGGAGAGGTCCTCGATCACGCCCTCGGCGCGGCGGTTCTCGCTGGAGAAGGCGACCTTGCGGTCGATGGCGTGGCGCGGGCTGCGCAGGCGGCGCCGCTCGGAGCGGATGTGCAGCTCGCCGTGGTCGGCGGTGTCGGCGCCGAACAGCAGGCGGGCCATCTCGGTGCGCCCGGAGCCGAGCAGCCCGGCGATGCCGACGACCTCGCCGTCGTACAGCTCGAGGTCGAAGGCCTCCAGCGAGCCCTTGCGGCTGAGCCCCAGGGCCTTCATCACCGGCGCCCCGCTCTCGCGGGCGCTGGTGGCCGCCACCTCGCGGTCGAGCCGCTCGAGCACCTCCAGCTCGCGGCCGATCATCAGCTGCACCAGCTCGAGCTGCGTGGTGTCCGCCACCATGCGCTCGCCCACGAGCCGGCCGTTGCGCAGGACCGTCATCCGGTCGGCGATCTCGTAGACCTGGTCCAGGAAGTGGGAGACGAAGACGATCGCGACGCCCTGGGAGCGCAGCGTGCGCATCACCGTGAAGAGCTTGGCGACCTCGTCGGCGTCGAGGCTCGAGGTGGGCTCGTCGAGGATCAGGACCCGCGCGTCGACGTCGACCGCGCGGGCGATGGCGACGAGCTGCTGGACGGCGATGGGGTGCTCGCCCAGCGTGGAGGTGGGGTCGACCTCGATGCCGAGCCGGTCGAGGGTCTCGCGGGCCCGGCGGTTCATCGCGCGGACGTGGATCCCGCCGAAGCGCCGGGGCTCCCGGCCGAGCAGCATGTTCTCGGCGACGGTGAGGTTGGGGACCAGGTTGACCTCCTGGTAGACGGTGCTGATGCCCGCCGCCTGCGCGGCCGCCGGGGAGGAGAAGTGCTGCTCCTCGCCGCCGACGCGGATCGTCCCGCCGTCGATCGTGTAGACGCCGGTGAGCGCCTTGATCATCGTCGACTTGCCGGCGCCGTTCTCGCCCATGAGCGCGTGCACCTCGCCGGGGAACAGCCGCAGCCCGACGCCGGAGAGCGCGCGCACCGCCCCGAAGGTGATCGAGATGTCCTGCATCTCGATGACCGGCGTGGTCGCGGCGGGCTCGGCCACGTCGGGCGGCTGGAGGTCCATCTGCGTCATCTCGTTCCTCTCGTGCGGTGCGGCGTCGGGCCCGACCGGGACAACAACCGGTCGGGCCCGACGGGCAGGGGCTCAGTACTGGCGGTCGGCCAGGACGTCGGCCGCCTGCTCCTGCGTGAAGGTGCTCTCCTCGGTGACGACGCGCTCGGGCACGTCCTCGCCGTCGACGACCTTCTTGGCCAGGTCCATGAGCTGGGGACCGAGCAGCGGGTTGCACTCGACGATGTAGCTGATCTTGCCCTCGGCCAGCGCCGCCATCCCGTCCTTGACCGCGTCGACGGTGATGATCTTGATGTCCTTGCCGGGCACCAGGCCGGCGGCCTCGATCGCCTCGATGGCGCCCAGGCCCATGTCGTCGTTGTGGGCGAAGACGACGTCGATGCCCTTCTCGGAGCCGAGGAAGGTCTCCATCACCTTCTTGCCGCCGTCGCGGGTGAAGTCGCCGGTCTGGGACGCCACGACCTCGACGGTGTCCTCCGCCTTGATCGCCGACGCGAAGCCCTCGGCCCGGTCGAGGGCCGGCGCGGCGCCGGTGGTGCCCTCGAGCTGGACGACGTTGATCGCGCCGTTGCCGTCGACGTCCATCTCGGCAGCGTTCTCGACCAGCCACTGGCCGGCCTTCTCGCCCTCGAGGATGAAGTCGGAACCGAGGAAGGTCTCGTAGAGCGAGGTGTCCTCGGAGTCGACGGCGCGGTCGGTCAGGATCACCGGGATCTTCGCTCGCTTGGCCTCCTGCAGCACCGCGTCCCAGCCGGTCTCGACGACCGGGCTGAACGCGATCACGTCGACCTTCTGCTGGATGTAGGAGCGGATGGCCTTGATCTGGTTCTCCTGCTTCTGCTGCGCGTCGGAGAACTTGAGGTCGATGCCGGCCTCCTCGGCCGACTCCTGGACCGACTTCGTGTTGGCCGTGCGCCAGCCGC
Source organism: Nocardioides sp. 503 (assembly GCF_004522095.1). Lineage (GTDB taxonomy): Bacteria > Actinomycetota > Actinomycetes > Propionibacteriales > Nocardioidaceae > Nocardioides. The sequence goes on along the minus strand of NZ_SPUI01000007.1, from coordinate 47,056 downwards.
TCTCGGCGCCCACCTGCGCGAAGCCCATCGTGATCGAGCCGTCGTCCTTGCCTGCGGCGGAGTCGGAGTCACTGCCGCACGCGGTGAGCATCATCGAGCTCAGCGTGATCGCACTCGCGGCGATCAGGGTCTTCTTTCCCACTGTCATTCCTCCAGATCAACGGGCGTCGCGCCCTTGTGACCGGTGTCACTGTGGTGAGTGTGAGCGCTAACATTCGACCGCGTCAAGAGATTCCGGGCAGATCGCCCGGAAAAATGTGAACGCTCACTTCAGCGCGGTGAACTCCCACTCCAGCGCGGAGCGGTAGGTCTCGCCCGGACGCAGCACGGCCGAGGGCCACGCGGGGTGGTGCGGGGTGTCGGGGAACAGCTGCGGCTCCAGGGCGACGCCGTCGCCCTGGCGGTAGAGGCCACCGGCGGCGTCGCGGCGGGTGCCGTCGAGGAAGTTGCCGGTGTAGACCTGCAGCCCGGGCTGGTCGGTGCGCAGCACCGCCCGCGTGCCCGAGGCGCGGGACTCGAGCACGGCCGCGTCGCGCCACCCCTCGCCGTCGAGGACGTAGTTGTGGTCGATCCCCCGCGCCCAGGTCACCTGCTCCTCGTCGCGCCGGACCGCCGGGCCGATGGCCGCGGGCGAGCGGAAGTCGAAGGCCGTGCCGGCCACCGGCGCGTGCTCGTCGGCCAGCGGGATGCCCTCGGCGTCGACGGGCGTGTAGCGCTCGGCGTGCACCGTCAGCTCGTGCCGGTCGATGCTGCCCGCTCCGTCGCCGTCGAGGTTGAGGTAGGCGTGGCTGGTCAGGTTGACCAGGGTCGGGGCGTCGGTGGTCGCCTCCAGGTCGAGGCGCACCCGGTCTCCGGTCACGGTGAACGTCGCCTGCGTGGTGAGGCCACCCGGGAAGCCCTGGTCGCCGTCGGGGCTCTCCAGCCGGAGCACCGCGCGGTCGTCGTCCTGCTCGACGACCTCCCACATCCGGCGGTCGAAGCCGTCGGGTCCGCCGTGCAGGTGGTGGCCGCGGTCGTGGGTGCCCAGCACGAGCTCGCGGCCGTCGAGCGGGGCGCGCCCGTGGGCGATGCGGTTGGCGTAGCGCCCGATGGTGCCGCCGATGTAGTCGGTGGAGGACAGGTAGTCGGCCGGGTCGCGGTGGCCCAGCGCGACGTTGCGACGGGGGCCGCCCGCCTCGACCTCGAGCCGGTGCACGGTCGCGCCGAGGGTGAGCAGGTGCAGCACCGCCCCCGACTCCGACCCGAGGACGAGCCGGTGCACGGTCTCGCCCGACGGGGTCGTGCCCCACGTGCTGAAGCGGTCCATGTGAACGTTCACATCCTGATCGTAGGGAGGGCGGGAGCCGGGCCGGTCGAGGCCCGGACGACGAGCTGGGGGCGGACCAGCGCGACGGCGGCGCCCGGCTCGCCGCCGAGGGCCCGCACGGTGAGGTCGACGGCGTGCCGGCCGAGCTCGGAGAACTGCTGCGCCACGGTGGTCAGGCCCGGCCAGAAGTACGCCGCCTCGGGGACGTCGTCGAAGCCCACGACGCTCACGTCCTCGGGCACCCGCCGGCCGTGCTCGTGCAGCGCGCGGAGCACGCCGAGCGCCATGGCGTCGTTGGCGACGAACACCGCGGTGACACCGGGGTCGGCGGCGATCCGGTCGCCGGCGGCGTACCCGCTGGCCGAGGACCAGTCGCCGGACACCTCGGGCCCCGGCCGCAGCCCGCGGTCGGCGTGGGCCTGCTGCCACCCGCTGCGCCGCTGGACGGCCTCGACCCAGTCGAGCGGGCCGGTGACCTGCGCGACGCGCTCGTGGCCGAGGTCGAGCAGGTGCTCGGTCGCCAGCCGCGCGCCGAGCTCCTGGTCGATCCCGGCGGCCATCGGCTGGCCCGCGGTGACGCCCTGCACGATGACCACCGGCAGGGGCAGGTCCAGCGAGCGGGTCCGCTCGAGCGCCTCGCGGTGGGCCACGGCCACGACGATCGCCTCGACCGCCTGGTCCAGCAGCCGGTCGACGGCGCCGCGCAGCGAGTCGGCGGAGAAGTCGGAGAGGCCGACCAGGGACACCTCGTAGCCGGCGTCGTGCCCGGCCTCCTGCACGGCGACCGCGATCATGCTCGGCCCGTGCAGCGCCAGGTGCGCGGAGATCATGCCGATGCGTCCCGAGCGGTTGGTCGCCAGCACCCGCGCGGCGGCGTTGCGGCGGTAGCCCATGTCCTCGATGGCGGCCAGCACCCGGGCGCGGGTGGCGTCCTTGACAACGGAGGAGTTGTTGAGCACCCGCGAGACCGTCTGGTGGGAGACGCCCGCCTGCGCCGCGACGTCGGCCATGCTCGGCGAACGGTGCGCGCCGTTGCGGTCGCGGGGCGGTCCGGACATGGCGCCATGCTAGGCGTCGCGGCGGCGACCGCCCGACCCGCGCCCGGCACTCAGCCGATCGTGGCGGGGTGCAGCCGCGCGCCCTTGGTCACCTTGTCGACCGCGTTCTTCGGCCCGTGCAGCGCCAGCCCCACCAGGTCCAGGGCGTCGCCGGCGACGGCCGCGACGGCGGCCCGGTTGGCCTCGTCGTGGCCGGTGGCGAACATGTCGGCGGTGTAGACCGCCACCGGCAGCTCCCGGCGCAGCGCGCGCTCGCGGGCGGCCCGCAGGACCTCGGCGTCCGCCGCGAAGACGAGCACCGGCATGCCGAGCATCGCGAGGTACGGCGTGCCGTCGGCGTCGGCGTACGGGTCGCCGACGAGGTGCGGCGAGGCGGCGGTGATGCCGCTGGCGAGGAAGGCGGTCACGTTGAGGCGCTGCCAGGCCGCGAGGTCGTCGCGGACGAGGACGGCGATCTTGGTGTCGAAGGGCGGGGTGAGGGCGTCGTGCATGCCTCGATCCTGGCCGTCGGCGCGACGCGGGTCTTGTACGTTCGTGACATGGGGGCCACCACGGACGTCCGGGCCTGGCGTCCGCCCGTGCCCGGCGTGGCGGAGGTCCTGCACGCGCACTTCCCGCACCACGCCTACCCCTCCCACACCCACGACACCTGGACGGTGCTGCTCGTCGACAGCGGCACCGTGCTCTACGACCTCGGCGGCCGCGCGCACGCCACGCGCCGCGAGTCGGTGACCCTGCTGCCGCCGCACGTGCCGCACGACGGCCGCGGCGCCACGGTGGAGGGCTTCCGCAAGCGCGTGGTCTACCTGGAGGCCGGCACGCTCGACGAGTCCGGCGCCGGCCGCAGCGTGGACGAGCCGACCAGCGACGACCCTGCCCTGGTGCGCCACGTGCGGTCGCTTCACCACGCCCTGCGGCACCCCGGCGACGAGCTCGAGGCGACCTCGCAGCTGGCGCTGGTCGTCGAGTCGCTGTCGTGCCGGCTGCGCGGCGTACCGGTCGAGAGGTCGCGCAGCGACGCCGCGCTGGCCGGACGGCTGCGCGAGCTGCTGGACGCCTCGGTCGTCGAGGGGGTCACGCTCGCCGCCGCGGCCGCGGCGCTCGGCGCCCCCGAGGCCCGCCTGGTCCGCACCTTCCGCCGCGAGCTGGGCATCTCCCCGCACCGCTACCTCACGGGCCGCCGCGTCGACGCGGCCCGGCGTCTGCTCCTCGACGGGATGCCCGCCGCGCAGGTCGCCGCCGAGGTCGGCTTCCACGACCAGTCCCACCTCACCCGCCACTTCAAGCACGTCCTCGGCGTCCCTCCGGGGAGGTACGCCCGGGATAGTCCCTAACGAATTCGTGGTCGGCACGCCGCCTCGACCACGAATTTGTTAGGGACTATCCCGGCGGACGGACCTCAGGTGGTCGCGGGTACGTCGTGGCGCTCGAGGAGGCGGGCGTCGACGGCGGCGGGGTTGAGGACCTGGTCGAGGGCCATGGAGGCGCAGCCGACCAGGCCGGCGCGGTCGCCGAAGGTGGACGGCAGGAACTGCAGGTCGCGGGTGGCCAGGGCCGAGGCGCGGGCGTAGACGCTCTCGCGGACGCCGGCGGCGTAGACGTCGAAGGCGGCGGCCATGTCGCCGCCGAGGACGACGGCCTGCGGGTTGAGCAGGTTGATCGCGACGGCGAGCACCTCGCCGAGCTGGCGGCCACTCTCGCGCAGCAGCTGCTTGGCCTCGGGGTCGCCGGTCTGCGCCAACGCCACGAGGTCGCGCACGTGGTCGACGGGCTGGCCCGACTCGCTGAGCCGCGAGACCAGCGCCCACCCGCCGGCGAGCGTCTCGAGGCAGCCGGTGTCGCCGCAGCGGCAGGGCCGGCCCTCGGCCGCGTCGACCTTGGTGTGGCCGATCTCGCCGGCGCCGCCGAGGTGTCCCGACACGACCCGGCCCTCGGCGATGATGCCCAGCCCGAGACCCGTCGAGGCCTTGACGACGAGCAGGTCGCGGAAGCGGGCGGCGTGGCCGAGGCGCTCGGAGCGCGCGAGCACGTCGGCGTCGTTGCCGACGTAGAGCGGGGCGGCACCGATCTCCTCGAGGTACGGCGCGAGGTCGGCGCCGTCCCAGCCGCCCATCACGGGCGAGTCGACGCTGACGCCGCGGACCGGGTCGACGGTGCCGGGCAGGCTCACGCCGACGGCGAGGACGGTGCGGGCGGCGGCCGTCTCGTCGAGCAGGCGGCACAGGTGCTCGGCCACGGGCGGCATCACCGCGTCGGGGCCGGCGCCGACCTCGTGGTCGACCGAGGCCGAGCCGAGCTCGTCGCCCATCAGGTCGAAGACCGCGAGCTGGGAGCGCGAGCGTCCGATCGCGGCGGCCAGGACCACCCCGGCGTCCTTGTGGAACAGGATGCTGCCGGGAGGGCGACCACCGGTGGAGGCAAGTTCCTCGCCCACCAGCAGGAGGCCCGCCTCAGCCAGGGCCGAGACCCGGGCGACGACGGCGGTGCGCGACAGCCCGGTGAGCCGGCGCAGCTCGGAGCGGGTGCTGGCCCGCCCCGACCGCACCAGCTCGAGCACGTCACCGGCGGAGGTCATGCCGCGATTCTAGGGTCTTGAGCCCCCGCAGATCCGGGTCGTGGATGACTTGTGTACGAGAAATACCTAAGTTGTGCTTGTTGAAAGCACCCTTGTGTCCTTACCGTGGTGTCGTGACCCTGCCTGCCACCGAGCTCTCCCCCGGCCTCCCGACCTCGGACTTCACCGTCTTCGGGGGCACCGGCGACCTCGCGCTGCGCAAGCTCCTGCCGGCGCTCTACCAGCGCGAGCTCGAGGGCCAGCTGCCTGAGGGGACCCGCATCATCGGCGTCTCCCGCTCCGAGCTCGACGACGAGGGCTACCGCCACCTGGTGCAGGACGCCCTGCACCGCCACGTGGTCGCCGACGAGCTCGACGAGGACGCCGTACGCCGCCTGCTGGCCCGCGTGCGCCACCTGACCCTGGACTCCCACGAGCCCGAGGGCTGGCACCTGCTGCACGACCTGCTCAAGGACCGCCCGTGCGGCCACGACGGCGACGAGGCCGTGCGCGTCTTCTACCTCGCGGTGGCGCCGGCGCTCTTCGGCCCGACCTGTGAGCGCCTCGAGGCCGCCGGCGTCGTCGAGCCGACCTCGCGCGTGGTGCTCGAGAAGCCGGTCGGGCGCGACCTCGCGTCCGCGCTGGCGATCAACGACGCCGTGGGCCGGGTCTTCGACGAGCAGCAGATCTTCCGCATCGACCACTACCTCGGCAAGGAGAGCGTCCAGAACCTCCTGGTGACGCGCTTCGCCAACACCTTCCTCGAGCCGCTGTGGAACTCCCGCTGGGTCGACCACGTGCAGATCACCGTGGCCGAGACGCTCGGGGTGGGCGAGCGCGGCGACTACTACGACACCTCCGGCGCCCTGCGCGACATGGTCCAGAACCACCTGCTCCAGCTCCTGTGCCTGGTGGCCATGGAGCCGCCGACGTACGTCGGTCGCGAGACGGTGCGCGACGAGAAGCTCAAGGTGCTGCAGGCGCTCAAGCCGATGACACCCGAGGACGTCGACCGCGACACGGTGCGCGGGCGCTACGGCCAGGGGCTCGTCGACGGGGTGCCTGCCGCGTCGTACACCGAGGACCTCGGCCGCCCCGGCAGCGGCACCGAGACCTTCGTCGCCGTGCGCGCCGAGGTGCAGAACTGGCGCTGGGCCGGCGTGCCGTTCTACCTGCGCACCGGCAAGCGCATGGACCGCCGGATGTCGGAGATCGTGGTGGTCTTCAAGGAGCCGCCGCACGCGATGTTCCCGCACAGCGAGGGCGCGACCTCGCCCAACCGCCTGCACATCCAGGTCCAGCCCGACGAGGGGATGCGCCTGCACATGACGGCCAAGGAGCCGGGCCCCGGCGGCATCCGGCTGCGGCCGGTCTCGCTCGACCTCAGCTACGCGACGACGTTCACCCAGCGCAGCCCCGACGCCTACGAGCGGCTGCTGATGGACGTCATCCGCGGCAACCCGACCCTCTTCATGCGCCGCGACGAGGTCGAGGCCGCGTGGACCTGGGTCGAGCCGATCCTCCGGCGCTGGGCGACGTCGCCCGACCGCCCCAAGCGCTACCCGGCCGGCACCAGCGGGCCGACCGCCGCCGCCACGCTCATGGAGCGCGACGGCCGACAATGGCAGGAGTCCGACCAATGAGCCGACCCCCCACGAACCCCGTCGTGGCGGAGGTGACCGCCCGCATCGTCGCGCGCAGCGCCGTCAGCCGCCGCGCCTACCTCACCCGCATCCGTGCCGCCGCCGACCAGGGCCCGGCCCGCGGCAAGCTCGGCTGCGCCAACATCGCCCACGGCTTCGCCGCGTCCGAGCCGGCCGAGAAGACCGCGCTGCGCGGGCGCACCAAGCCCAACCTGGCGATCGTCACCAGCTACAACGACATGCTGTCGGCCCACCAGCCCTACGGCGAGTACCCGCCGGTCCTCAAGCAGGCCACCATCCGCGCGGGCGGGATCGCCCAGGTCGCCGGCGGCGTGCCCGCGATGTGCGACGGGATCACCCAGGGCCGCGCGGGCATGCAGCTCTCCCTCTACAGCCGCGACGTGATCGCCATGTCGGCGGCGATCGCGCTGAGCCACGACATGTTCGACGGCGCCCTGATGCTCGGCGTCTGCGACAAGATCGTGCCTGGCCTGCTGATCGGCGCGCTGTCCTTCGGCCACCTGCCCACCGTCTTCGTGCCGGCCGGGCCGATGGCCTCGGGCCTGCCGAACGGCGAGAAGGCTCGCGTGCGCCAGCTGCACGCCGAGGGCAAGGTCGGACGCGAGGAGCTGCTCGAGGCCGAGGCGGCGTCGTACCACTCGCGCGGGACGTGCACCTTCTACGGCACCGCCAACTCCAACCAGCTGCTGATGGAGGTCCTCGGGCTGCACCTGCCGGGCTCCTCCTTCGTCAACCCCGGCACCCCGCTGCGCGAGGCGCTGACCCGCGCCGCCGCGGCCCGCGCCGTGGCGATCACCCGCCAGGGCGGCGAGCCCACCCCCATCGGCGAGGTCGTCGACGAGAAGGCGATCGTCAACGCCTGCGTCGCGCTGCTCGCCAGCGGCGGCTCCACGAACCACACGCTGCACCTCGTCGCGATCGCCCGCGCCGCGGGCATCGCCCTGACCTGGCAGGACCTCTCGGACCTGTCGGCCGTCGTGCCGCTGCTGGCGCGGATCTACCCCAACGGCTCCGCCGACGTGAACCACTTCCACGCCGCCGGCGGCATCGGCTTCCTCATCCACACCCTGCTGCGGCACGGGCTGATGCACGAGGACGTCGAGACGATCATGGGCCACGGCCTGAGCCGCTACACGACCGAGCCGGTCCTGCGCGGCGACGACCTCACGTGGGAGGAGGGCCCCAAGGCCAGCCTCGACCTCGACGTGCTGCGGCCCGCGGACGAGCCGTTCGCGGCCGACGGCGGGCTCAAGGTCCTCACCGGCCCGCTGGGCACCGCGGTCATCAAGACCTCCGCGGTCAAGCCCGAGCACCGTGTCGTCACCGCCCCGGCGCTGGTCTTCGACGACCAGGCGGAGTTCCTGGAGGCCTTCCAGGACGGCCGACTCGACGGCATCGACCTGATCGCCGTGATCCGCTACCAGGGCCCCGCCGCCAACGGCATGCCCGAGCTGCACAAGCTGACGCCCGCCCTCGGCGTGCTCCAGGACCGCGGCCAGAAGGTCGCCATCGTCACCGACGGCCGGATGTCCGGCGCCTCGGGCAAGGTCCCGGCCGCCATCCACGTGACGCCGGAGGCGGCGCTCGGCGGTCCGCTCTCGCGGGTGCGCGACGGCGACCTGATCACGGTCGACGCCCTCACCGGTCAGCTGCTGGTCGACGACGTCTTCGCCCTGCAGCAGCGCGTGCCCACCGGCCGCGCGCCGGAGGGCGAGGAGTGGGCCGGCACCGGTCGCGAGCTGTTCTCGGCGTTCCGCGCCACGGTCGGACCCGCCGACGCGGGCGCGAGCGTCTTCCCGGCGTACGGCTTCCCCCAGACGGAGGTGCCCGTTGTCCAGCCTGCCTGAGTCCCTGACCACATCGCTGCTCGACGTCGTGCCGGTGCTGCCGGTCGTCGTCATCGACCGCCTCGAGGACGCCGTCCCGCTGGCCCGCGCCCTGGTCGCCGGCGGCCTGCCGGCCATCGAGCTCACGCTGCGCACGCCGGTCGCGCTCGACGCGATCCGCGCCATCGCCGACGACGTGCCGGAGATCCTGGTCGGTGCCGGCACCATCGTCACGCCCGGCCAGGCCAAGGAGGCCCAGGACGCCGGCGCGCGCTTCCTGGTCTCCCCCGGCTCCACGCCGACGCTGCTCGCGGCCATGGCCGACACCGGCCTGCCGTTCCTGCCCGGCACCTCGACGGTGTCGGAGGCGCTGGCGGTCCTCGAGGCCGGCTTCACGCAGATGAAGTTCTTCCCGGCGGAGGCGTCCGGCGGGGCGGCGTACCTGAAGTCGGTGGCCTCCCCGGTCCCCGCGGCGCGCTTCTGCCCCACCGGCGGCATCACCGCCACCACGGCGCCGGACTACCTGGCGCTGCCCAACGTCGGCTGCGTCGGCGGCTCCTGGCTCACCCCGCCCGCCGTCCTCGAGGCCGGCGACTGGGCCCGCGTCGAGTCGCTCGCGAGAGCGGCCGCCGACCTCCGCTGAGCCTGTCCGCCGGGATAGTCCCTCACAGATTCGTGGGTGAGAGGGCTCTCAAACCACTGGTTCGTTAGGGACTATCCCGGCGGGGGGTGCTCTCAAGTCACCTTGACCACCCGCACCGGGGAGGTGGAGGGGGCTACCGTCGCGGAGCCTTGGTAGGCGGCGGTGACCTTGTGGCGGCCGCGCTTGGCGATCTTGACGGTCACCACGGCCTTGCCGTTCCTCACCGCCACCCGCCGGACCACCTTGCCGTCGACCTTCACGGCTACCGTGCCGGTCGCGGTCGGGCTGGAGGTCACCTTGACCGTCACCCGCAGCGGCTTGCCGCGCCCGACCTTGGTCCGGTTCGTCGAGACCTTGGTCGAGGACGTCGCCCTGGTGACCGGCGCGGTGGCCGTGGAGGTCGAGACCCCCGGCGCCTTGCCGGCCTTGGTGGCGGTCACCCGCACCGAGAGCCGCCGCCCGACGTCCGCCGCACCGACCTTGTACGTCGGTCCGGTCGCGCCGGCGATCGGCGAGCCGTTGCGCAGCCACTGGCGGGCGAAGCCGAGCCCCTTGGTGTTCCAGGAGCCCGTCGTCGAGGTCAGCGTCGACCCGACCCGCGCCGGTCCGCTCACCTGAGGAGCCACCAGCGCGGCGACCGTCTCGACGTCGGCCAGCGTCACGGTCTCGTGACGCACCGCCTCCGGGTTGCCCGCCACGTCGGTGGACGCAAAGTCCACCAGGTGCGGGCCGTAGCCCGTGACCTCGACGGGCGCCTCGCCGGCGACCTGCCACTCGCCACCGTCGACGCGGTAGGCCGTCCGGCCCACCCCGCTGGTCGCGTCCTGCGCCGTGAAGGCGAGGGTGGCCCGGTCGGAGAACTCCACGCCCGGCTTCTGCGTGACCGCCAGGGTGGTCATCGGAGCGACGGTGTCGATCCACACCGGGAGCGTGCCCACGGCCGAGGTGTTGCCGGCCAGGTCGCGGGCCCGGAAGGTCAGCTCGCGCTTGCCGTCACCGGTGACCGGCACCGGTCCGACGTAGGCCTCCCAGCCCGCGCCCGCCCCGGTCTCCACGGTCGGCGCACCGTCGCGGTTGTCCGCAGCATCCACCCCGACCAGGACGTCGGAGCGGAACCAGCCGTCGTCGCCCACGGTCCCCGAGGAGACCGCGGCCGAGACGTCCGGCGCCTGGGTGTCGGCGGGGACCGGCAGCACCCACAGGTCGGCGATCGACGGGTCGAAGAAGCCCGACGCGTCCGTCGGGTACTCGAACCTCACCCGCACGCTGCCGTCGTTGTCGAGCACGGCCGGGTCGTCGACCAGGGCGTCGTAGACCTTGGTGCCCGCACCACCCTCGCTGCGCGGCACCAGCTGCGTCTTGACCAGGACGTCGTCGACGTAGACGTGGTACTTCTTCGTCCGCGCGCCGTCGAAGGTCTCGATGTCGCGCAGCACGAACGGCTGCCCGGCGGGGACGTCGACGACCACCGAGTACCACGAGCCCGGGGTCCCGGAGTTGGCGTACCGGCGGGTGAGGCCGGCCTCGGTGTTGGTCCCGCTGGAGGGGGAGGCCTGCAGCGCGTGCGCCGACTCCGAGGGCCCGTTGCCGAAGTCGACGTGGTCGACGACACCGGCGCTGGGCGGGGTCACGAGGCCGAACGTCGCCGCGGACTCCTCCGAGGCCAGGACCGCGCCCGCGCGGAGGACGGAGACCGTCACCGGCACGCTGCCGGCCACCCGGTCGAGGGGCACGATCACCGGCACCTCGGCGACGGCCGACCCGCCGGCGGGGACGAGGACCTCGCGCGAGGGCACCGCCCTCCAGCCCGCGGGCAGCTCCACCGCGACCCGGGCGCGGACCGCCGACGTCCCGGTGTTGGAGACCGGCACGTCCAAGGTGGCCCGCTCGGCCGGCTCACCGGTGCCGAGCTCGGCGACCAGGTCGCCGATCTCCAGCCCGGAGGTGACCTTCGCCCAGCCGGCGGTGGTGTCCTTCACGGTGAAGGTCTCCCCGCCGAGGGTGAAGCTCAGCGACAGCGTGGCGTCGTAGGAGCCGGGCGCCTGGTGCTTCGGCACGGCCACCGTCACCGGCAGCTGCACGCTCTGACCCGCCGCCACGCTCGCGGCGGAGACCTCCACCGGGTCCCAGCCGTCCACCGTGACCGTGCCCGAGAGACCCGTGATGGCGGAGGTGGAGGTGTTGGTGACCTCGACGGTCCCGGTCACCGCACCACCCGGCAGGGCGGGGGCCGCGACCGGCGGCAGCGTCACGGAGAACCCCAGCGACGAGGTCACCGCCAGCACGAGCTGGTTCTCGACCGCGGCGAGCCGCGAGTCGAGGTCCGCCTTGACCGGGGCGGCGACCTCGGAGCCCGTCAGCCAGGCGCGCAGGTCGCGCACCTCGCCGAGCGCGGAGCGCAGCGCCGACGTCACGTCTGCGTCGTCGCCGGCCAGACGGGCGAGGAGGGCGTCGGTCACGTCGCCGCGAGCCGCCGCGAGACCGGCGTCGAGCTGCTCGCGGTCGCCCGCGGCCAGGTCGCCGGCCTCGGCCAGGCCGCCGACGTGGGCGCTGAGGCCGTCGACGGCGTCCAGGATGGCGCCCAGCTCGGCGCTGCCCTGGGTCACGGCGAGCTCGTAGTGACCCGACCCGACGGTGACGGTCACGAGGCCCGACTCGGCGGTCGCGCCGGTGACGCCGTCCGCCTGGTCGAGCAGCGTGCCGCTCTCGGTGACGGCCCACGTGGTGTCGGCGGGCAGCACCACCTCGGCGGTGGTGTTGACCGGGACGTCGACGGTGAGCGACAGGTCCTCACCCTCGAGCTCCCAGTCGGTGGCGATGGTGCCGTAGACCGACTCCATGTCACCGCCACCGTGGGTCAGCCCGCCACCTACGACCGGCGCCACGCGGATCTTCTTGTAGCCGGGCTCGAGGGCCTTGATGCCACCGATGTTCTGGTACATCCAGTCACCCACGGCGCCGTAGGCGTAGTGGTTGAAGGAGTTCATGCCGACGTCGCCGAAGGTGCCGTCGGGCTTGATGGAGTCCCAGCGCTCCCACATCGTGGTCGCGCCCTTCGCCACCTCGTAGCCCCAGGACGGGTAGTCCTTGTGCATGAGCAGCGTGTAGGCGAGGTCGTCGCGGCCGATGCTGCTGAGCGCGGGGAGCAGCCACGGGGTCCCGAGGAACCCGGTCGTCAAGTGGTTGTCGCTCGCGGCGAGCTTGGCGACGAACCTGGCCGCCACCTTGTCGCGCAGGGCGGCGTCCGGCACGAGGTCCATGCCCAGCGCCATCGCGTACGCCGTCTGGCTGTTGCCGTCGACGGTCCCGTCGGGCTGGACGAGGCTGTCCGCGAAGGCGGCGCGCACGTCGGCCGAGAGCTGCGCGAACTCCTCGGCGTCGGCGTCCTCGCCGACGGCGGCTGCCATCTCGGACATCATCCGGGCGTTCTCCGCCAGGTAGGCCGTCCCCAGCACGCTGGTGGGCGTGTTGTCGTTGAGGTTGAGCCAGTCGTCCCAGTTGCCGCGGGCGGTGTCGATCAGGTCGGCCCCCGCGCCCTGCTCGGTGAAGCGGAGGAACTTCTCCATGGCGGCGTAGTTCTCCCGCACGATCGCGGTGTCGCCGTGCGCGTGCCACACGGCGTACGGCACGGTCACGGCGGCGTCGGACCAGCCGAGACCGCTGCCCAGGTCGATGCCCGGCGGCACCGGCGCGATGCCGTGGAAGTTGCCGTTCTCACGCGCGGAGTCCTGCAGGTCGACCATCCACTTGCCTAGGAAGGCACGGGTGTCGCGCAGGTAGCTCGCGGTCGGCGCGAAGACGTTGATGTCGCCGGTCCAGCCCAGGCGCTCGTCGCGCGCGGGGGTGTCGGTGGGGATGGACAGGAAGTTGCCGCGCTGGCCCCAGGAGATGTTGCTGACCAGCTGGTTGAGCATCGGGTCCGAGGTCTCGAGCGTGCCCGTGGCGGCCAGGTCCGAGCCCCAGACCACGCCGGTGACGTCGGCGGTGGCCGGCGGCGTGGAGGCGCCGACGATCTCGACGTAGCGGAACCCGTGCTGGGTGAACGTCGGCTCGTAGGTCACGGCGCCGGTGGTCGCGAACGTGTAGCGGTCGGTCACCTTCGCCGCGCGCAGGTTGGCGGTGTAGAGCGTGCCGTCGGGGTTGAGCATCTCGCCGTAGCGGATGGTCACGGTCTGCCCGGCGAGGCCGGAGAGCCGCATGCGAGCGCCGCCGACCATGTTCTGGCCGAGGTCGTAGACGAAGGCGCCGGGGGTCGGCTCCGTGCGGGCGAGGGTCGCGACCTCCTGGGTGACCCGCACCGGCTCGTCGCGCTGCGGCACCAGCTTGGCGGTGTCGGAGGGCACGACGGCCACGTCGGACCAGCCCGCGTCGTCGAACTCCGGCAGCTCCCAGCCCGTCTGCTCGGCGCGTGCGTCGTAGGTCTGGCCGTCGATGTTGTCGGTGAAGACGTAGGGGCCGTAGTGGGACTTCCAGCTGTCGTCGGTGTCGACCCACTCGCTGGTGCCGTCGGTGTAGTCGACCCGCAGGCGGGCGACGAGGGCGAGCTGGTCGCCGTACATCGTGGGTCCCCACATGCCGACCTTGCCGGCCCACCAGCCGTCGGCGAGCTCGGCACCGAAGGCGTTCTCGCCCGAGCGCACCAGCTCGGTGACGTCGTAGGTCTGGGACTGGATCCGCTTGCGGTAGTCGGTCCACCCGGGAGCGAGGAGCTGGTCGCCGACCTCCTCGCCGTTGAGGTTCAGCTCGTAGATGCCGTGGGCGGAGGCGTAGACGCGGGCGCTCTCGACGGTCTTGCCCTCGTCGGTGGCGAACTCCGTGCGCAGCAGCGGCCGGTTGGCGTCGGGCGAGCGCCACAGCGCCTCGAGCCGGCCCGCCAGCTGGAGGCCGCCGGGCACCAGGGTGCCGCCGCTGAACGGGTTGCCGGCGGTGAAGTCGGTGTCCAGCAGCGTGTCGCCGCCCTCGGCGGTCACGCGGACGGCGTGGACGGTGGCCCGCTCGGTGCCCTCGTTGGCCTGGTCGGACCGGAAGCCGACGAAGCCCCGGTCGAACGTCGAGTCGGTGCGGGTGTCGATCGTGGTGCCGTCCAGCCTGGTCGTGATCGTCGGCCCGTCGAAGGTGACGCTCATCGTGTGCTCGCCGGCGACGAGGTCGGCGGCCGAGATGACCGAGGCGATGCTCTTGTTGTCCAGGAGGGTGTAGTTGCCGTTGACCCGCAGGTGCGGGCGGAAGCGGGGGGTGCCGTCGGCGACGCTGAGCTGCCACATGTAGCCGTTGGCGGCGCTGCTGGCGCGGACGAACGTGCCGAAGGTCAGGTTGTCGATGTCGAAGTCGAAGTCGACGGTGTAGTCGGTCCAGCGGTTGATCTCCGTGCCGGCGGGCTTGCCGACCCAGGCGGCATCGCCCCAGTCGGCGGGCTCCAGCAGGCCGGTCTCGAAGGTCGCGGGCGCGCTCCAGGCGGACTCCCGACCCTCGCCGTCCCAGACCTTGACCTGCCAGACGTACGACGTGCCGGAGGTCAGCTCGGGGCCGCCGTAGACGACGTCGACCTGCCGCGCCGACTCCACCTGGCCGCTGTCCCACACGTCGGCGTCCTCGAGCGCGTCCTCGTCGGAGGCCACGCGGACCTGGTAGGCCGACTGCACGACACCGCGCCCGGTGGACTCCGAGACCCAGCCCAGGCTGGGCGGTGCTCCGGGGATGCCGAGCGGGTCGACGCGGCCGTTGGCGGTGAGGTGGCCGACCGTCAGCGCCTCCCCGGCCGCAGCCGACCGCGCCGCGTGCGCGGGCGCGGCGGCGTGGGCGGGGACCCCCAGGGCGAGGGGGGCGAGGGCGCCGGCGGACAGCGCGACCGCGAGTCCCGAGGCGAGCGAGCGCAGGCGGAGCGAGGAGGCAGACGGCATGGGGAGAGGTCCTGACTCGAGAGGCTTTGAAACGTTGCAACCAGCAACGTAGGCCCTCGTGACGCCCGTCACAATGCGGTTGTCCGCATCCGGTCACGCCGAATGCGTGGACACCTCAGATCAGCCGCGAGCGGACCGCGTGAACGACCGCCTCGATCGTTGAGTCGACGCCGATCTGGTCCGCGATCGAGCGCAGCCGTCGTCGTACCGTGCGCTCGGAGACCCCCTGCCGACGGGCCACCGCGTCCACGGTGAGCCCGCCCGCGAGCAGGCTGAGCACCTCCAGGTCGGCTGGCTCGGGCCGCCACGTCGCGCGCGCGACCACGTGGCCCTGCGGGATCTCCTCGGGCATGCCTGCCTCAGTCCCGGGCGGACAACCGTCGCAGCGCCGTGACGTGACGGGGCTCGAGCTCGTCGAGGGACGTGACCCCGAGCAGCCGCATGGTCCGCTCGATCTGTCCGGTCAGGATCTCGATGGTGCGGTCCACGCCCTCGCGACCGCCCGACATCAGGCCGTAGAGGTAGGCGCGCCCGATCATCGTGAAGTGGGCCCCGTGGGCGAGGGCCGCCACGATGTCCTGGCCGGACATGATCCCGGTGTCGAGGTGCACCTCCAGGTCCGAGCCGACCTCACGGACGACGTCGGGCAGCAGGTGGAAGGGCACCGGAGCCCGGTCCAGCTGGCGGCCGCCGTGGTTGGACAGCACGATCGCGTCCACGCCGAGGTCGGCGAGGCGGCGCGAGTCCTCGACGTTCTGCACGCCCTTCACCGAGATCTTGCCGGGCCACTGCGACCGGATCCACGCGAGGTCGTCGAAGGTGACGGTGGGGTCGAACATCGTGTCGAGCAGGTCGGCCACGGTGCCCGACCAGGAGTCCAGCGAGGCGAAGGCGAGCGGCTCGGTGGTGAGGAAGTTGATCCACCACGCCGGTCGCGGGATCGCGTTGACGACCGTCCGCGGCGACAGAGTCGGCGGGATGGTCATGCCGTTGCGCACGTCGCGCAGGCGCGCGCCGGCGACCGGGACGTCGACGGTGACCAGCAAGGTGTCGTAGCCGGCGGCGGCCGCACGGTCCACCAGGGCCATGGACCGCTCGCGGTCCTTCCACATGTAGAGCTGGAACCAGTTGCGCCCGCCCGGCGCCGCCGCGGCGACGTCCTCGATCGAGGTCGTGCCCATCGTCGAGAGCGCGAACGGGATGCCTGCGGCCGCCGCGGCCGTGGCGCCCGCGATCTCGCCCTCGGACTGCATCATGCGGGTGAAGCCGGTCGGCGCGATCCCGAACGGCAGCGCCACCCGGCCGCCCAGCACCTCGCGCGAGGTGTCGACGCGCGACACGTCGCGCAGGATCGAGGGGTGGAACTCCACGTCGGCGAAACCCTGCCGGGCCCGGGCCAGCGAGACCTCGCCGTCCGCGGCGCCGTCGGTGTAGTCGAAGGCCGCCTTGGGCGTACGACGCTTGGCGATCCGGCGCAGGTCCTCGATGGTCAGCGCCGAGGCCAGGCGCCGCTCCTTGGGCGAGAGGACCGGCCTCTTGAACTTGAGCAGCGGCGCCAGGTCGTGGCGCCGGGGGAGCTGACGCTTCATGAGGTCCCTCTCGTCGGTGGCGCAGCGGTGACGGCGCCCAGGCGGCGCTCGGCGGCGTCCCAGTCGACGCCGGGGCGCGGCTCGTAGCGGCGCACCTCGTGCGTGGTGCGGACCAACGTACGCATCGCCCCCAGGTCCGGCAGGTCGGCGCCGAGGGCGCGCGCCTGCACGAGCACGTTGCCGAGCGCCGCGGCCTCGACCGGCCCGGCGAGCACGGGCAGGCCGGTGGCGTCCGCCGTGAGCTGGCAGAGCAGCCGGTTCTGCGAGCCGCCACCCACCACGTGCACGACCGACACACGCCGCCCGGCGAGCTCGGCCGCCGTGCGCAGGTGCCGGCGGTAGGCCAGCGCGAGGCTGTCGAGGATGCACCGGGTGATCGCCTGCGGGGTCCGCGGGACCGGCTCACCGGCCTCCTCGGCGAGGAGCTGCAACCGCCCGGGCAGGTCCCCGGGGGCCAGCAGCCGCGGGTCGTTGATGTCGACGACCGTGCGCAGCGCGGGCGCCTCGGCGGCGGCCGCCAGCACCGAGGCGAGGTCGGCGCCGGCCAGGCGGCGCTCGCTCCACGTGCGCAGCGACTCGGACAGGACCCAGAGACCGGTCACGTTCTTGAGGAAGCGCACGGTCCCGTCGACCCCCGCCTCGTTGGTGAAGTCGGCGAGCCGGGCCGCCTCGCTGAGCACCGGCTTCTCCAGCTCCAGCCCCACCAGGGACCAGGTGCCGGAGGAGATGTAGGCGACGTCGTCGTCCGCGGCGGGGACGGCCACCACGGCCGAGGCGGTGTCGTGCGAGCCCACGGCGACCACCGGGACGGGGGAGGACACCCCGAGCTGGTCGGTGACCTCGGGCAGCAGGGGGCCGATCACCGTGCCGGGGTCGCGCAGGGGCGGTAGCAGGCCCCAGGGGATGCCGACCGCCCGGGCCAGGTCCACCGCCCACGCGCGGGTGTTGACGTCGTAGAGCCCCGTGGTCGAGGCGTTGGTGCGCTCGGCGCCGGCGTGGCCGGTGAGCCAGTAGCCGAGCAGGTCGGGCAGCAGCAGCAGGGTGTCGGCCGCCTCGAGCGCGGCCGTGCCCCGCGCGGCGACGAGCTGGTGGATCGTGGCGAAGGGCAGGTCCTGGAGGCCCGTGGTCGCGTAGAGCGCGGCGGCACCGACCTCCTCGGCGATGCGACCGGACACGCCGTCCGTGCGCGGGTCGCGGTGCGAGTAGGGGTTGCCGAGCAGGACCCCGTCGCGGTCGAGCAGGCCGTGGTCGATGGCCCACGAGTCGATGCCGATCCCGTCCAGCGGGCCGGTGCCGGCGACCATCCTGAGCCCGGCGAGCATCTCGCGATGGATGCCGAGGATGTCCCAGAAGAGCGACCCCCGCGCGCGCACGGCGGCGTTGGGGAAGCGGTGCGCCTCGTCGAGCCGCAGGGTGCCGGGGCCCACTCGCGCGGACATCACCCGGCCGCTCGTGGCCCCGAGGTCGACGGCCGCGAGGCGCAGCGGGGCCGATGCGTGGCTGCCCATGTCAGACGACGGTGATCCCCAGGCCGAGGAGGTCCGCGACGGCGCGGAGCTCCTCGACCCGGTGACCGGTGCCGAGCGCCCAGTGGTGGGCGATGCCGGTGCCGGACCACTCGTCGGTCCACTCCCCCGGGTCGCGACCGAAGTCCACGCGCGAGGTGGTGTTGCCGATCTGGAGGACCGGCCCGGCCACGGTGGTGCCCTCCGAGGCGACCAGCGAGAAGCGCCCGTCGCGGTCCTGGGCGAGCCCGCACACCGTCACGGGTCCGTGGTCCACGTCGAACTCGACCGAGACCCCCCAGCCGCGCTTGCCGTGGTAGACGCCGAGGCCGCGCAGCAGCGGCTTGCGGGCGCTGATCGCGAGGTGGGCCGGTCCGTCGTGACCCATCTCGACGACGTCGTCGTGGAAGTTGAGCGCCTGGAGCTCGGTGAACGACCCGCCGGCGCCGATGCGGTCCATGAGCAGCATCGCCAGCGACGTGCGCAGCTCGTACTCACCCACGACGGGCACGCCGCGCGCGGTCAGCAGGGAGGCGCCGAGGATCAGCCCGGCGCCCACCCGCTCGTGCATCTCGCCGTCGAGGCCGCGGTGGTAGTAGGCCATCGAGTCGAGCGAGAAGTCCTGGACGAGGCGGTCGAGGGCGACCGAGACCCGCGACCCCCAGCGGAAGTCGTCGTCCACGACGCTGTCGTCGAGGACGAACACCTCGCGCGCCACCGCCATCCGGGCGTCGGTCTCGGCGTCGGTGACCTGCTCGACGCGGACCCGCAGGTCGTCGATCTCCAGGACCTCGACGTGCCCGCCCAGCTGGGCCGAGACGAGCGTCGGGTCGGAGGAGACGTCCATCATCCCGGGGTACAGGTGGCCCATGAGGCCGTGCCGGCCGTGCCGGAACGCCGCCCGGACGCCGGCCGCCTTGACCCACCGGGAGATGCGGGTCCAGGCACGAGGGTCCTCGACGTAGCCCGAGACCGAGCGGAAGTCGATGCCGCAGCGGCGGAACGTGTTGGCCATCTCGGGAAGCGGGCAGGCGCCGCAGTAGGCCAGCCAGGCGCCGGTGTCGAACTCCGCGTGGTCCATCGACTCGGTGGGCTGCAGGTTGAGCAGCAGCACCGGGGCGCCGGAGCGCTGGGCCACGGGCACGAGCATCGAGGCGGTCATGTAGGTCGTCAGGAAGCCGACGATGAGGTCGCAGTCGGCGAGGCGCAGCTGCTCGGCGGCGCGCGCCCCCTCCTGCGCGTCCGAGATGAAGCCGACGTCCACGACCTCGCAGTCGAGCTCGGCGAACCGCTCGGACACCCGTCGCGCGCTCGCCTGCAGCTGGGGCAGCAGGGCGGGGAACTGCGGCCAGTAGGCGCCGAGCCCGCCGGCCACGAGCCCGATGCGGGTCTTGCGCGGCGTGATCCGCTCCAGCCCGGGAGGGGCGGCGGCGTCCAGGCTCTGGGTCATCGTGTCGGTCCTTGTCGTCGTCGGGAGGCGGTCAGCGCAGGAACGCCGCGGAGACCCCAGCATCCACCGGCACGTGCAGCCCGGTGGTGTGGGTCAGGTCGGGACCGCAGAGCACGAAGACCGCGTTGGCGATGTGCTCGGGCAGCACCTCCCGCTTGAGGATGGTCCGCTGCGCGTAGAACTTGCCGAGGTCCTTCTCCTCCACGCCGTAGACCGCAGCGCGGTTGGCGCCCCAGCCGCTGGCGAAGATCCCGGACCCGGCCACGACCCCGTCGGGGTTGACGCCGTTGACCTTGACGCCGTGCTCGCCGAGCTCGGCGGCCAGCAGCCGGACCTGGTGGGCCTGGTCGGCCTTGGTCGCGGAGTAGGCGATGTTGTGGGGTCCGGCGAAGACGGAGTTCTTCGACGAGATGTAGATGACGTCGCCGCCCATCCCCTGGTCGATGAGCACGCGCGCCGCCGCCTTGGACACCAGGAACGAGCCCTTGGCCATGACGTTGTGCTGCAGGTCCCAGTCGGCCTCGGTCGTCTCGAGCAGCGACTTGGACAGGGACAGCCCGGCGTTGTTGACGACGAGGTCCACGCCGCCGAAGGCGAGGACCGCCGCGTCGACCATGGCCTGGACGGCCGCCTCGTCGGAGACGTCCGCGGCCACGCCGACGGCGACGTCGGGGCCACCGATCTCGGCCGCCGCGGCCTGCGCCTTCTCCAGCGACAGGTCGGCGACGACCACGCAGGCGCCCTCGGCCACGAGCCGCTTGGCGGTCGCCTTGCCGATGCCGCCGGCGGCGCCGGTCACCACGGCGATCCGGGTGGCCAGGGGCTTGGGGGCCGGCATCCGCTGCAGCTTGGCCTCCTCCAGCGCCCAGTACTCGATGCGGAACTTCTCGCTCTCGTCGATCGGGGCGTACGTCGACAGGCCCTCGGCGCCGCGCATGACGTTGATGGCGTTGGTGTAGAACTCGCCGGCCACGCGGGCGGTCTGCTTGTCCTTGCCGTAGCTGAACATCCCGACGCCCGGCACCAGGACGACCAGCGGGTCGGCGCCGCGGATCGCCGGCGAGTCCGGGGTCGCGTGCCGGTCGTAGTAGGCCTGGTAGTCCTCGCGGTAGGACACCGCCAGCTCGCGCAGCCGGGCCACCGAGTCCTCCACCGAGGCGGAGGCCGGGAGGTCGAGGACCAGCGGCTTGACCTTGGTGCGCAGGAAGTGGTCGGGGCACGACGTGCCCAGCGCGGCGAGGCGGGGGTGCTCGCTGCGGGCCAGGAAGTCCAGCACCACCTCGGAGTCGGTGAAGTGTCCGACCATCGGGCGGTCCTGGGACGCGATGCCCCGGATGGTCGCGCCGAGGGCGGCGGCCTTCGCGCGACGCTCCTCCTCGGGGAGGGCGGCGTAGCCCTCGAGGGCCGGGCCGAAGGGCTCCGGCCGGCTGTGCTCGGCGATGTGGGCGGCGGCGGTGTCGATGATCCACAGCGAGCGGGCCTCGGCCTCCTCGCTGGTGTCGCCCCAGGCGGTGATGCCGTGCCCGCCGAGGATGCAGCCGACCGCCTGCGGGTTCTTCTCCTTGATCTCGGCGATGTCGAGCCCGAGCTGGAAGCCCGGACGGCGCCACGGGACCCACACGACCTCGTCCCCGAAGATCGTGGCGGTCAGTGCCTCACCGTCGGCCGCGGTCGCGATCGCGATGCCCGAGTCGGGGTGCAGGTGGTCGACGTGGGCGGCGTCGACGAGACCGTGCATGGCGGTGTCGATCGACGGCGCGGCGCCACCCTTGCCATGCAGGCAGTAGTCGAACGCGGCGACCATCTCGTCCTCGCGGTCGACGCCGGGGTAGACGTCGACGAGGGCGCGCATGCGGTCGAGGCGGAGCACGGCCAGGCCGGGCTCGCGCAGCGTGCCCAGGTCCCCGCCGGAGCCCTTGACCCAGAGCAGCTCGACGGGCTCGCCGGTGACGGGGTCGGTCTCGGTGCCCTTCGCCGAGGTGTTGCCCCCGGCGTAGTTGGTGTTCTTGGGGTCGGAGCCCAGGCGGTGGGAGCGAGCGATGAGCTCGGCGGCGGTGGAGGTGGTCATGAGTCCTTCTCGCGTGACCGGGGGGCGGGCCGCCCGCGGTCGGGTGTCGGGTGGTGGGGAGGCGTCAGGTCCACGAGAGCGGCGTCCCGCCGACGCGGGCCTCGTCGATCTGCTGCTGGTAGCCGGACTCGGCGTAGGCCCGCATCGGGTTCGCGGGCAGGCCGCGCTCCTCGCGCCACGCGGCCAGCGTGGGCCGGACGTCGGTCTGGAAGGCGTCCATGAAGATCTCGTTGGCGCCCAGGACGTCGCTCTCGGCCTGGGCCACGGCGAGCGCCTCGCGGTCGAGCAGCAGGGCTCGGGCGGTCATCTCCTGCACGTTGAGGACCGAGCGGATCTGGCCGGGGATCTTGTCCTCGACGTTGTGGCACTGGTCGAGCATCAGCGCGACGTCGCTGCCCTCGTCGAGCCCGCCACCGCGGATGACCTCGACGAGGATCCGGAACAGCTGGTAGGGGTCGGCGGCGCCGACGATGAGGTCGTCGTCGGCGTAGAAGCGGGAGTTGAAGTCGAACGAGCCCAGCCGGCCCAGCCGGAGCAGCTGCATGACGATGAACTCGATGTTGGTGCCGGGCGCGTGGTGGCCGGTGTCCAGGCACACCATGGCGCGCTCACCGAGCGCGCTGACCTGGGCGAAGGAGGTGCCCCAGTCCGGGACGTCGGTGTGGTAGAACGCCGGCTCGAAGAACTTGTACTCGAGCACCAGGCGCTGGTCCGCGCCGATCCGCTCGTAGATCGACGACAACGACTCGGCGAGCCGGTCCTGACGACCGCGCAGGTCGGCCTGGCCGGGGTAGTTGCTGCCCTCGGCCAGCCAGATCTTGAGGTCGCGCGAGCCGGTCGCGCCCATGACGTCGATGCACTCGAAGTGGTGGTCGATGGCCTTCTGGCGGATCTTGGGGTCCACGTGGGTCAGGGCGCCGAACTTGTAGTCGTCGTCCTGGAAGGTGTTGGAGTTGACCGTTCCCAGGGCGACGCCGCGGTCGGTGGCGTGCGCGCGCAGCGCGTCGTAGTCGTCGACGAGGTCCCACGGGATGTGCAGGGCGACGGTCGGCGCGAGGCCGGTCAGCCGGTGCACCATCGCCGCGTCGTCGATCTTCTCCTGGATGGTCCTGGGCGTGCCGGGGGTGCCGAACACCTTGAAGCGGGTCCCCGAGTTCCCGTAGGCCCAGGAGGGGACCTCGATCGCGAGGCGCTCGAGGGTTGACGCGATGGCGTCGAAGGCGGGCATGACGTTCTCCTTGCCGGGTCGGACCGGCTGGTTCCGGGGTCGGGGGGGGGGCGGGGGGGGGGGCCCCCCCCCCCCCCCGGGGGGGGGGGGGGGGGGGGGGGGGGGGGGGGGGGGGGGGGCGGGGGGGGGCGCCCCCCACGACCGTCAGAGGTGCTGGATGGGCCGGTCTGGTCAGCGGGCGTCGGCGACGTTCTCCGGCGTGATCAGCGTGACGTCCTGGTAGACCTCGCGGTCCTCGGCGTTGTCGAAGGGCAGGTCGCCGCCCTCGACGGCCGTGGCCGCCAGCTCGACGGTGAGCTCACCCATCGCGGAGGGGTCCTGGGCGATGGTGGCCGAGAGCTGACCCTTCTCGATGGCGGTCAGGGCCTCCTCGTCACCGTTGAAGCCCACGGTCACGATGTCCTTGACCGGGTCCTTGCCCGCGTCGGCGATCGCGTTGGAGGCGGCGACGGCCATCGGGTCGTTGCAGGCGAAGACGCCGGCGACGTCGGGGTCCTTGGCGAGGGCGTCCTTCATGATCTTGTACGCCTCCTCGGCCTTGGAGTTGCCGGAGAGCTCGGTGACGACCTCGTAGCCGAGCTCCTCGACCTTGGCGCGGAAGCCCTCGTTGCGACGAGCCGCGTAGACCGCGGACGGCTCGCAGGTGATCGAGACGACCTTCTTGCTGGTCGTGCCGGCCGCCTTGATCTGCGCGTCCATGTACTCGGCCGCCTGGACGCCGCCGTCCTCGTTGTCGGAGATGACGATGGCGTCGTAGGGGGTGCCGCCGCCGCCGATGTCGTCCACGATCACCGGCACGTCCATCTGGTCGGCCTTGGCGATGATCGGGCCGAGCGCGTCGGGCTTGAACGGGCTGATGATCAGCACGTCGACGCCCTGGTCGAGCAGCGCCTGCGCGCCGGTGACCATCTCGTTCTCGTCGCTCTTCTCGTCGTGGAGCTTGAACTCCCACCCCTTGGCCTCGACCGCCGACTGGGTGCCCTCCGCCATCTTCTGGAAGAACTCGTACTGCATGTCGTAGACGGAGAAGCCGACGACCAGCTTGTCCTCGCTGCTCTTGTCCTTCCCCCCGTCACCCGAGTCGTCGGTCGAGCTGCTGCAGGCGCTGAGCGCCAGGGTGAGCGAGGCCGCGGCCAGCGCGAGGTGCTTGAAGCGCTTCATGGAGTGGTGCCTTTCTGTGGGGCCGGCGACGGTGCCGAGCCGATATGAAGGGTGGGGCGGTGGTGGTGGTGAGGAGGTGGTGCGGTGGTGCGAGTGACACGTTTCAACCCGGCGGGCCGAACCGTGCCCCGAGTGCGGGGGATCAGGACGGCGCCGCGACCTCTCGGCGGCGGGAGAGCACGGCCCGGAACCGATGGCCGTACTTGGTGCGCACGCCGTCGATGCCGAGGGCCAGGATGAGGACGCCGCCGAGGACCATCTGCTGCACGCCGGCGCTGACGCCCTGCCCGACCATCAGGTCGTTCAGGACGGCCACGAGGAGCACGGCCGAGAAGGTGCCGACGAGCGAGCCCTTGCCGCCCTGCAGGCTGGCGCCGCCGAGGACGGCGGCCGTGATGACGCGGAGCTCGAAGCCGTCCTGGGTGGCGCCGTCGGCGGTCCAGATGCGGGTGATGTAGGTGAGCACGGCGATCCCCACGGCCAGGCCGAGCAGGCCGAAGACCAGGAAGCGGACGCGGGTGGCGGAGACCCCGGAGAAGCGCGCCGCCTCGGGCGAGGACCCGTAGGCCACCACCCGCCGGCCGGCCGTGGTCCGCCGCAGGAACACGTAGGTGGCGGCGAAGAAGCCGACCATGAGCAGGAACGGGAGCGGCACCTCGGCGATGCGCATGCTGCCGAGCTGGGCGAAGCCGGAGTCGATCTCGGTGTAGGGCAGGACGGCCGGGGAGTCCTCGGTGAGGATGTAGGCGACGCCGCGGAAGACGAACAGCATGCCGAGCGTCGCGACGAACGGCGGGACCCGGAGCAGGGTCACCAGGGTGCCGTTGACGAGGCCGCAGGCCAGCCCGCACCCGAGGGCCGCGGCGACGGCCAGCCCGGTGCCTCCGGCCTCGTAGCCCATCAGCGACACCACGCTGACCAGCGCCAGCTGGCCGCCGACCGACAGGTCGAAGGTGCCGTTGACGATCGCCACGGTCATGGCCGCGGCCACGATCCCCAGGTAGGCGCTCTCGGTGAGCACCGACTGGATGTTGGCCAGCTGCAGGAACTCGGGGTCGGTCGCGGCGGCGAAGGCCACGAGGACGGCGAGGCAGGCGGTCATCCCCCAGGAGTCCCACAGGTGGCCGAGGTCACGCCCGCCGGTGCGGCGCGGCCGGCCGCCGTCCGCGACGGCCTCGGTGGTGGTCACGGTCGACGTCACGCGCTGTCCCTGCTTCCCGTCGTCGAGCTCAGTGCTTGTCATCGAGTGCCTCCAGCGGGACCTTGCGGCGGATCGCCTGGATCGCGAGGGCGGCCACCAGGAGCAGCCCGATGCTGATGCGCTGGTAGGCCGGCGCGACGTTCAGCAGGTTCAGCCCGTTGCGGATGACCTCGATCAGGAGCGCGCCGAGCACGGTCCCGAAGACCGACGCCCGGCCGCCCAGCAGGCTGGTGCCCCCGATGACGACGATGGTGATCGCGTCGAGCTCGAAGCCGAGGCCGAGGTTGCCGGAGCCCTTCTGCAGCTGGGCGGAGATCGTGGCGCCCCAGATGGCGCCGGTCAGGCCGATGAGGGCGTAGACGGTGATCCGGACCCGGTCGACCGGGAGCCCGGAGAGGGCGGCGGCGTCGCGGTTGCTGCCGATCGCGGCGACCCAGCGGCCGAAGCGGGTGCGGTAGGTGAGGTAGAGGGCGACGGCGATCGCGACCACGGCCAGCACGACCGGGAAGGGGATCCCCAGCGGCCGGCCGGCGGCGAGGTACTTCAGCGTGCTGTCGTTGACGATGACGTCGCGGCTGTCGGTGTAGGCGCGGGCCAGGCCGCGCACGATCACCATGCTCGCCAGGGTGGCGATGAACGGCGTGACGCCCAGCTTGGTGACGACCAGCCCGTTGGCGACACCGACGGCCAGCCCGACCAGCACCCCGGCCGCCAGCGCCGTGGGGGCGTTGCTGCCGTCCCGGATCACCGTGCAGGTGACGGCGCCCGTGAGGGCCACCGTCGCGCCCACCGAGAGGTCGAACTCCCCCATCGTGATGCACAGCGTCATCGCCAGGCCGGGCACGACGATGATGCTCGCCGCGACCACGATGTTCTCCAGGTTGGTGCCGGTCAGGAAGTTGGGCGCGAAGAGCGCGAAGCCGACGACGACCAGCACGAGGGGCGGCAGCAGCGGCAGCGCCGCGACGGTCCCGCGCAGGGTCTGCCCCAGGCCCGAGGTGGGCGGCACCCGCGGCGGGGCGCCCCCGCCGTCGGGCTCGGTCGTGGTGAGCACGGTGCTCATGCAGCCACCCCGATCCGGCGCCCGGTCGTCGCGCAGGCGATGACGTTCTCCTCGGTGGCGTCCTCGCCGGACAGCCGGCCGACGACGCGGCCCTGCGACAGGACGACGATGCGGTCGCTCATGCCGAGCAGCTCGGGCAGGTCGCTGGAGACCATCAGGACCCCGACGCCCTGCGAGGTGAGCTCGTTGACGAGCTGGTGGATCTCGGCCTTGGCGCCGATGTCGACCCCCCGGGTCGGCTCGTTGAGCACCAGGAGGTGCCCGCCAGGGGCGAGGGCGCGGCCGAGGAGCACCTTCTGCTGGTTGCCGCCGGAGAGGTTGCTGATCAGCTGGGCGTGGCTGCTGGCCTTGATCCGCATGCGCTCGCGGTAGGTCGTCCACACCTCGCGCTGCCGGCGGGTCGAGATCAGCCGACCCAGGCCGCGGACGCGGTCGAGCACGGTCATCGTGAGGTTGTGCTCCACGGAGAGGTGGGGGAAGTTGCCGGCGGACTTGCGGTCCTCGTGCAGGAAGCCGACGCCGGCCCGGATGGCGTCGGCCGGGCTGCCGGGCGTGAACGCCCTGCCGTCGAGCGTCATGGAGCCGGCGTGCACGCGCAGCGCCCCGAACACAGCCTGGGTGAGCTCGATCTGCCCCGCGCCCGCCACGCCGCCGATGCCGACGACCTCGCCGGCGCGGACGTCGATCGTGACGTCCTTGAGCACCCGACCGGCCCGCAGGTTCTGCACCTGCAGGACGACCGCCCCCCGCTCGGCGTCCTCGCGGTGGAAGACCGACTCGACGTCGCGTCCGACCATCCTGCGGACGAGCTCGTCCTCGGTGGTGGCGGCGATGTCGAGGGTGGCCACGAAGCGGCCGTCGCGCAGCACCGTGGCCCGGTCGGCGACCTCGAAGACCTCCTCGAGGTGGTGGCTGACGTAGATCACCGAGCGACCCTCGGCCCGCAGGCGTCGTACGACGTCGAGCAGGCGCGCGACCTCGCTCGAGGCCAGGGCCGCGGTGGGCTCGTCCATGATGATGACGCGGCCGTCCACCGAGAGCGCCTTGGCGATCTCGACCAGCTGCTGCTCGCTGATGCTGAGGTCCCCCACCCGCGCGTCCGGGTCGATGTCGACGTCGAGCTGGCCGAAGATCCGGCGGCACTCGGCGCGCATCGTGGCGTAGTCGAGGGCGCGGGTGACCCGGTGGTGCGGCTCGCGGCCGGTGAAGACGTTCTCCGCGACGGTGAGGTCGGGGAAGAGCGTGAACTCCTGGTAGATGACGGCGATGCCGGCCTCCTGCGCGTCCCGGGGGCGGGAGGGGCGGTAGGGGCGGCCCTCGAGGCTGACGCTGCCGCGGGTCGCGGAGATGACGCCTCCGAGCACCTTGAGCAGCGTCGACTTGCCGGCGCCGTTCTCGCCGACCAGGGCGTGCACCTCCCCCGGGCGGACGGCGAACGAGACCCCGTCCAGCGCCTTCACGCCCGGGAACTCGACCGTCAGGTCGTCGATCCCCAGCACCACGTCAGCAGCCACGCTCGGTCGCCTTTCCGGGAATGAATCGTTTCATCACGCGCCGACTATGGCATCGGTGCCATGTGACGTCAACCACTTTCGCGCGATTCGTGAAAACCTCGCGCGTGCGCTTCCGCTCTCAGGTCACGGTCACGCGCAGGACCCGCGAGGTCGACCCCGCGACCGCGGGCGACCCCGCGTAGGCGGCCGTGACCCGGTGCCTGCCCCGAGGCAGCCGGAGCAGCACCCGGCCTCCTGCGGCACGCAGCGTGACGCGGCGTACGACGCGGCCGTCGACGCGGACCACGACCTTGCCGGTCGCTGCGGGCGAGGAGACGACTCCGACCGTCAGCAGCACCGGCTTCCTGCGAGGGACCCTGGCCTTGCGGACCGTGAGGCGCGTCGTGGACCGTGCCTTGACGACGGCGCCGGTCGCAGCCGAGGTCGCGGCAGCGGACGGACGACCGGGCTTCGAGGCCGTCACTCGCACCGACAGCCGTCGTCCGACGTCGGCGACACCCGGCCGGTAGGAGGAGCCGGTGGCTCCCGCGACCGGCGCACCGGCGCGGAGCCACTGGTAGGCGAGCTCCAGCCCCGTGGTGCTCCACGAGCCGGCGGTGGCTCTCAGCACCGCACCGACCTGCGGGGTCCCGGTGACCCGCGGCGCCGCGACGGAGGTGAGGGTGTCGGGCGGCAGTGCCCACACGTCGGCGAGCGAGGGGTCGGCGAAGTCGGGGTCGGATCGGCTCTGCAGCCGGACCCGCACCGTGTCGCCGGTGACGAACGACGCCGGCACGTGCAGCCGGTAGGCGACGGTGCCCTGCTGGCGGACCGGCCTGACGTTCAGCCGGGTCGCCACCAGCCGACCGTCCACGAGGACGCGGTAGCTCTTCTGCTGCGGGTTGTCGTCGTAGGTCTCCAGGCCCTGGAGGACGAAGCCCTTGCCGGCTGCCACGCGAAGGTCGAACTCGTACCACGCGTCCGGCACGCGGTAGCCGCCGTAGCGGCGGGTGAGCCCGGCCTCGACGTTCGTGCCGCTGGTGGGCGAGGCGGTCAGCCCGTGGGCGCTCTCTGACGCCGCGTCACCGAGGTCGACGTGGTCGGTCGCCCCGGTCGGCGGCGTCCCGACGGACCAGGCGAGCGTCGTGGTCGTGCCGTCGAGGACGGTCCCGCCGACGACGAACGCCGCCTCCACCGCCACGTCCCCGTCGGGCTCGAAGCCGCCCGGGACGAGGAGCGCCACCCCGGTGGCCGAGCCACCGGGCGGCACCGTCACGGGGGCGGAGCTCCTGGAGGTCCACCCGGCTGGACCGGTCGCGGTGACGACGCCGGTCACGGCCGTCCGGCCGGTGTTGTGCACAGTAAGGCGGACCTCCGCATCGTCGCCCACCGCGGTGGCCGTGGCGGTCCCGGCGGAGACGCCGGTGGGTGCCAGGACCACGGCCACGGTCACCGAGGGGACCAGGCGCACGGGACCGTAGAGCCCGGAGTCGTAGGCCTGCTGGTTCTTCTCGTTGCCCTGGGTGTTGGTGACCCGGACCTCGATCGTGTTGGCGCCCTCGTGCAGCACCTCGCCCAGGTCGAGCCGGTACGGCGCCCAGATGCGGTCGGCCACGTGCTCGCCGTTGACGCTGATCTCGGCGACGTCCGCGACGCGACCGAGGTCGAGCGTCCAGTCGGCGTCGGCCACCTGCGCGGCGTCGAGGGTCACCTGGGTGGTGTAGGTGGCGCTGCCGGAGTAGCGGGGGGCCACGTCGGTCCAGCCCGCGAGCGGGCGGGTGACCGGCGGGGCGCCGTTCTGCAGCGCCATGGTCCAGTCCTGGTCCAGGGCGAGGGCGTCCGGCACGGACACCGACGGGGTGGTGCCGGTCAGCATGCCGCCGGCGCCGTCGTCGCCCCGGAGGGACGTCGTCCCGGAGCGCCGGGTGCGGACCTGCGCGGTGAGGGCGCCGTCGACGACCTCGGCCGAGGTCACCTCGGCGGGACCGACGACCTTGGTGACGTGGGCGCCCGGCTCGCCGCTCACCGTGACCATGACGGGGGCACGGGGCTCCAGCGTCATCGGCACGACGGTGCCGTCGGCGGTGGCCCGGAAGGTCGTCGCCTGCGTGACGTCACCGGTCTCGGGGTTCCAGAGGGCCGGCACGCCGTCGGCGGGGAAGGTCACGTCGGTGGTGACGGGCGCGCCACCCTCGTTGAGCAGCAGGTAGCCGTCGGTGCCCTCCTCCTCGAAGCGCAGCACCCGGACACCGGGGTCTGGCGTCGAGAGGCGCACCGCGGCCTGCCCGAGACCCGACGCCGCCCTGCCCGCCTGGGCGGGCCCGTCGACGGTGACCACCCGGTCCCCGCCGAGGCTGCGGATCTCCGCCACGACGGCGGCGAGCTCGTCGTCGCGCCCGTCGACCTCCTGGAGGGGGGCGGCGCCGGCGAAGACCACCTCGCCACCGGAGGCGACCAGGTCGCGCAGGGTGGTGGCCGCCTCGAGCGAGACGAAGGGCGCCCGGGGCACGACGACGGTCGTGTAGGTCATGTCGCCCACTCGGAGCGTCCCGTCCACGACCGAGGCAGGGGTCAGCACCTGCGGATCCGCGGTCAGGGCGCCCTCGTCGAGCTGGTCGAAGTCGACCTGGGAGTCCTCGAGGGCGTTCATCGTCGCGACCCAGTCCTGGTCAGGCCGGAAGCCGACGGACGACCGCTGCGCGGCCTCGTTGGAGCGCTGCATCTGTAGCAGCGCCGTGGGCGCGGCCGTGGTGTGGCGACCGAGCTCCATGAGCCGACCGGTCCAGGTGTTGACGTCGTCCATCCAGGGCCACCAGGTGTTCTCCTCCATGAACACCGGCGGGTACGGGATGCCCTCGATCGCGTCGTACGTCGTGTGGAACAGCGCCTTGTTGACCCCGCGCAGCGCGGAGATCGCGGCGCCCTCGCGCAGGTCGTCCAGCGACTTCTCCCAGCCGGTCGCGCCCATGAGCTCGTCGTAGACCAGCGGCTTGCCCATCTGGTGGGCGACGCTCGCGGCGGTGCGCGGGAGGAAGCGGGCCGCGCCGTTGCCGACGTCGTTGAAGATCAGGTCGGTGCCGGGGATCTGCGACCACTGGTGGGCCGTCAGCAGGTTGCCCGAGTGGCGCAGCTCCTCGAGAGGGCCGTGCTCGTCCCACAGCGGGTTGGAGATGATCGAGACGTCGTGCGCCTCGGTCCACTCGAACTTCGGCTTCCAGTAGGTCTCGACCCACTGGTCGGACGCGGCGCGGTAGAAGCGGCCCTTGGCCGTGGCTCCGGCGCGGCCCATGTCGTTGAACACCGACACCATGGCGCGCGCCACGGTGGTGCCGCTGTCCTGAACGCGGTCGGCGAGGGTGGGCGTCCACGGCACGGCGTTCTCGTTGGGCCGGTCGCTCAGCGAGGGCTCGTCGTCGGCGAAGCCCTGGAGCACGGTCCCGAACGCCCAGGGGAAGCGCTCGTAGTACTCCCCCATCACGATGTCGTCGTAGAGGGCCATCGCCTCCGCGTCGAGGGTGTCGGCGTAGTTGTCGCCGCGGAAGCGGTAGGTGAAGGCCTCGACGCGCCAGTCACCGGCCGGCGCCGCCCAGGTCCCGTCGCCCGCGGCCTCGTCGGTGAGGTCCACGACCTGGTCGAGGTCCGTGGACGCCGGGCCCGTGAGGGGGCGCGCCGTGACGGCGATGACGTTCTCCAGCGGGGTGACGGTCACGTCGAAGTCGTTGACCGACGCCTGGTCGCTGAAGTCGTTGCTGTAGAGCGGCTCCCCGCCGGCCGCCGGCGTGACCTCGAGATCCGCCAGACGCCACTTCTGCGGGCCGTCCACGCGCATGCCCACCCGGCCGGTCGGGAAGGTCGAGTCCGTCACGGGCGCGACCTCCATCCCGTCGAGGGTCGCGGAGAGCTGGTCGCCCACCGCGCGGATCCGGATGGTGTGACGGCCCTCGGGGTTCCACCCGGCGGGTGAGCCCGAGCCCAGGCGCAGCTGGGAGAAGCTGCCGTCGACCTGCTTCCAGAAGTCGACGACGCCGTTCTTGCGGACGTCGACGAGGTAGCCGTTGCGCTTGTCGGGCGAGCGCACCATGAACCCCGCCGTGCCGGCCTCGACGGAGAAGTCGGCCTCGACGGAGTAGTCCGACCAGGCGGCCCCCTGCTTGAGCAGGGTGATCCCCGGGAAGACGGTGGCGTCGGCGACGACCTCGCCGCCCTCGATCTGGATGCTGGAGCCGAACAGGCCCTCGAGGTCCACCTCGGTGCCGCCGCGGACCACGACGTTGCCGGTGCGGACCGCGGTCTTCACGCCGAGGTCGGGGCGCGGCTCGTAGACCTTGTCGCCGACCGTGCCGCCGTTGACGATCAGCCCGCCGGCCGCGCCGCTCGGGAACTGCGAGTCGTTGTCGAGCCAGACCTTCATGCCGAGCTCCTGGGACTTCTCCAGGACCTGCTCGACGCGGGCGAACCACGCCGGGCTGAAGAACGGCTCGGCGTCCATCCGGAAGATCACGGTCTCGGTGAACCCCGCGTCGTGCATGTCCTGCAGCGTCTGGTCGACCTGCGCCTCGGTCTGGATGCGGTTCCAGAACCACAGCACCGCGGGCTTCTGCGTCGTCGGGTCCGCGAACGCCTCCCGGTCGAAGCCGGGGATCTCGAGGTCGGGGTCGGCCGCGAGCCGGGCGACGGCGGCCGGCGCCGCGGCGGTGGCGGGGTGCCCTGCGGCCGGGACGGCGGCGACCCCGGTCAGCCCGAGGGAGACGACGGCCGCGGCGGCGGCGAGACGGGGGACGAGGCGCATGACGAGTCCGATCGGGTGGAGAAGCGACGGGGTGAAACGATTCAGTGCGTCACCCTAGGACGGGGGTGACGCCCGTCACAAGAGGCCGACGTGGCAGCATCCGGCCAGGGGCCGACCGAGCCCGGCACCAGGTTGAAAAGGTTTCACTTCGGTGGCCCACGGGCTGCCGTAGGGTGGCGGCGTTCGGGCTGGTGAGGAGAGGGGTGCGGTGCGCGTGGTCCAGCCAGGGAGCCGTGACGCCTCCGTGGTCGACGTGGCCGCCGCCGCGGGCGTGTCCCTGGGCACCGTCTCCAACGTGCTCAACCGCCCCGACCGGGTCAGCCCCGCCACCCGGGCCAAGGTGCAGGCGGCCATGCTCGAGCTCGGCTTCGTGCGCAACGAGTCCGCCCGCCAGCTGCGCGCAGGGCAGAGCCGGGTCATCGGCTACGTGATGCTCGACGTCAGCAACCCGTTCTTCACCGACGTGGCGCGCGGCATCGACCGCGCGACCGCCGACTCCGACCTGTCGCTCTTCCTCTGCAACACCGACAACGACCCCCGGCGCGAGGCGGCCTACCTGCGCAACCTCCAGCAGCAACGGGTGCAGGGCATCCTGCTCACGCCGGTCGACGCGTCCTCGGCGCTGCTCGACGAGATCGCGCGGCACACCCCCCTCGTGATCGTCGACCGGACGCGCGACGACGACAGCTTCTGCTCGGCGGCGGCCGACGACGTCGCCGGCGGGCGCCTCGCGGTCGAGCACCTCGTGGACCAGGGGCACCGCCGGATCGCCTTCGTCGGCGGGCCCACTGCGATCGGACAGGTCCGGGACCGCCACCAGGGTGCGCTCGAGGCCTGCCGCGACGCCGGGCTGGGCGAGGACGCGCTGGTCACGATCACCACCCCGGGACTCACCTTCGCCGACGGCCGCGAGGCCGGGGAGCGGCTGGCCGGGCTCCCCTCGCGCAACCGGCCGACCGCGGCGTTCTGCGCCAACGACCTGGTCGCGTTGGGGCTCCTCCAGCACGTCACCCAGGCCGGGCAGCGGGTCCCCGAGGACCTGGCGATCGTCGGCTTCGACGACATCGACTTCGCGGCCGCCGCCGCCGTGCCGCTGACGTCGGTGCGCCAGCCGCGCACGAGCCTCGGGCGGGCCGCCGCCGAGCTGCTGCTGGACGAGGCGACCAACCCGGCGCACCGGCACCAGCAGATCACCTTCACGCCGGACCTGGTGGCCCGCCGCTCCACCCAGAGCTAGCCCCCAGGGCTGGCGCCCGAGCTGGTCGCCCGAGCTAGTCGGAGGCGGGCGTGGCGCCCGGCGTCGCCGTCACGGACGGCGTGGGGGGCGTGGCGGACGGCGCCGACGACGGGGTCGGCGTCACCGAGGGCGCCGCAGGCGTGGGCGTCGGCTTGGGGGCGGGCGCGGGCTTCGGCGACGGGGTGCTGCGCGGGGTCGGCGTCGCGGACGGGGCCGGAGCCGGGGTCTGCGCGGCGGGTGCGGCGACGTCGACGACGTAGGTGAGCGACTCGCTGGCCTCGGCGAGCGGCCGGTCGACGAAGCGCCAGCGGTAGGACGTGCGGGTCGTGGGCGTCACCGTCACGTGGGCGTCGTCGGCGTCGACGACGGCGACCGTCGTCCAGCGCTGCGCGCCCGCGGGCAGCTCCTCGAGGAGCAGCGTGGCGTGGGGGACGACCCCGCCCTCGACGTTGAGGACGCCGTGGAGCTCGACGCTCTCACCGGCCTCGACGGTGGTGCGGTCGCCGACCATCTCGGTGGAGGTGGCGAGCCCCTCGACGTCGTACGTCGTGACGTCGCCGGCGGTGCCGGAGCGCAGCGCGTCCATGCTGAACGGCTGGCCGTCACAGCCGAAGCCGACCGTGAAGAGGCCGGGGCCGTCGCCGCCGTGGGCGGCCGCGAAGGTCCGCACGGTCGTGGCCGGCGCGGTGGACGCGGGGGTGACGACCCGGCCGGTGGCGAGGTCGTACTGGGTCCAGACGTAGGACAGCAGCGTGGCGTCGACGTTCTGCCAGATGCCCGCGGCCGCGGTCACCGTGGCCCGGCCGAACCACGCCAGGCTGGTGCCGGCGTCGGCGGGCGAGCGGTAGCCGGCGTAGGCCACCCCGGTCGCGCCGACGGGGGCGTGGACGGTCATGCCGGCCGTGACGGTGCGGGTGACGGAGGCGACGGAGAACAGCCCGCCCATGGCGTTGCCGCCGGCGAGGTCGAAGCCGAGGCTGCGCTGGCCGGCCGGGGCGAGCCCGGGGGCGCGGCCGATGCGGGGCTGCACGGGCTCCGCGGTGCGCGCGAAGAGCGAGCCGCAGCCGACGAAACCGAGCTGGGCGCGGGCGTCCGGGAAGGCGGTGCCGCGGACGGTCACGGTGGAGTCGGCGTGGGCGGGGGCGACGGACGCCACCGACGCCACGGTGGCCGCCGCCAGCGTGGCGAGGACTCCCAGACCGGCTCGGATCGACACGAGCAGAAGCCTAACCCTGCTCGGGTGAACACGTCCCCCTAATGGGATGAATCTGTAGTGCGCTGGTGCGAAAAGAACGCGGCGAGCAGCTCGGCCGACTCGGCGGCCAGCACTCCGGACACCACCTCGGGCCGGTGGTTGAGCCGCCGGTCGCGCACCACGTCCCACAGGCTGCCCACCGCGCCGGCCTTGTCGTCGTAGGCGCCGAAGACCACCCGGTCGACCCGGCTCAGCACGGCGGCGCCGGCGCACATCGTGCAGGGCTCGAGGGTGACGACGAGCGTGCAGCCGTCCAGGCGCCACTCCCCCCGGGCTGCCGCAGCCGCGCGCAGGGCGACGATCTCCGCGTGGCCGGTGGGGTCGCCCTCGGCCTCGCGCACGTTGCGCCCGGTCGCGACGACGGTGCCGTCGGCCGCCAGGACGACCGCGCCGATCGGGACGTCACCGGTCGCGAGCGCGGCGCGCGCCTGCTCCAGGGCGGCCAGCATGGGCTCGCGCCACCGGGCGGGGCCGCTCACGCGGAGGTGAGGCCGACCGCGTCGTCGAACTGCTCGCCGAAGCCCAGCCGGCGGGCGACGTCCGAGAGGATCTCGTCGGGGTAGCTGTCGACGTCGTCGAGCAGGATCGCCAGGTCCATGGCGGGCACGCCGAGGTCGCCCAGGAGGTCGAGGTCGCCGGCCGGCGCCTGCTCGTCGTCGTCCTCGGGCGGCGGCAGGTGGAGGAAGTCGACCGCGGAGGCGGCCAGCTCCCACTCGTCGGCGGCGGTGATGTCGGAGAGCAGGACGCGCGTCTGGGGGCCGGCCACGCGCACGAGGACGAAGAAGTCCTCGTCGACGGCGACCAGCCCGACCGCGCCGTGGTCGCCGGGGAACCGGCGCAGCGCGTGGGCCAGCGTCTCGACGTCGACGAGGGTGTCGTGGGCCAGCTCGTGCACGGTCCAGGCCCCCTCCTCGCGGTAGGCGGCCAGGGCGAAGTCGACGCCGTCGGAGGTCTCGGACACCGCTGCTCCTCCGCTCGCTCGCGCCGGTCGTGCACCGGACGCGTCCAGAGTGGCACGCCCGGCGGTGACGGCCAACCCTGTTCCCCCCGGGTTCCACTACGGTTTGCGCATGCGTACCCACGTCGTCGACCACCCGCTCGTCGCCCACAAGCTCACGACGCTGCGCGACGTGAGCACCGACTCGCCGACGTTCCGCAGCCTCACCGACGAGCTGGTGACGCTCCTGGCCTACGAGGCCACCCGCGACGTGCGCGTCGACCCGCACGACATCGTGACCCCGGTGTCGCCCATGACCGGCGTCAAGCTGGCCACCCCCAAGCCGCTGGTCGTCCCGATCCTGCGCGCCGGGCTCGGGATGCTCGACGGCATGATGCGGCTGCTGCCGACGGCCGAGGTCGGCTTCCTCGGCATGATGCGCAACGAGGAGACGCTCGAGGCGTCGACGTACGCCGAGCGGCTGCCGGAGGACCTCTCGGGCCGCCAGTGCTACGTGCTGGACCCGATGCTCGCCACGGGCGGCACGCTGGCGGCGGCGATCCGCTTCCTCACCGACCGCGGCGCCGACCACATCACCGCCATCTGCCTCCTCGCCGCACCGGAGGGCTGCGCGCGCCTCGAGGAGGAGCTCACCGGCCTCGACGTGCCCGTCACCGTGGTCACCGCGGCCATGGACGAGCGGCTCAACGAGAAGGGCTACATCGTCCCGGGACTCGGCGACGCCGGCGACCGGCTCTACGGCCTCGCCCACTGACCCGACGCCCCTTCGGGCCGGCGATCGAGCCGGCGATCGGGCCGCCCTGGGCAGTGGCCCAGGTCACATGCCCTGCTGTGTAGGTTGACCTGCGGTTCAACCCCACAGGAGGCAGCCGTGCGCATCGGCATCCCGCGCGAGTCCAAGGCCGGCGAGACCCTCGTCGCCGCCACCCCGAAGACCGCGTCCCAGCTGATCGGGCTCGGCTACGAGGTCGTCGTCGAGTCCGGCGCGGGGCTCCTGGCCGACCAGCCGGACGCCGCCTACGCCGAGGCCGGTGTCACCGTCGTCCCGGCCGACGAGGTGTGGGAGAGCGACGTCGTCGTCAAGGTCAACGCCCCCACGCCCGCCGAGATCCGGACGCTGCGCCCGCAGGCGACGGTCGTGTCGCTGATGGCGCCGGCGCGCAGCCCCGAGCTCGTCGAGCGGCTGCACCAGGCCGGGGTCACGGCCCTGGCCATGGACGCGGTCCCGCGCATCTCGCGCGCGCAGTCGATGGACGTGCTGTCGTCGATGGCCAACGTCGCGGGCTACCGCGCGGTGATCGAGGCCGCCCACGTCTTCGGCCGCCAGTTCACCGGCCAGGTCACCGCCGCCGGCAAGGTCCCGCCCGCCCGGGTCTTCGTCGTCGGCGCCGGGGTCGCCGGCCTCGCGGCGATCGGCGCCGCCGGGGCGATGGGCGCCGTCGTGCGCGCCTTCGACGTGCGCCCCGAGGTCGCCGAGCAGGTCGAGTCCATGGGCGCGCAGTTCGTCACCGTCGACATGGAGCAGGAGGTCAGCTCCGACGGCTACGCCAAGGAGATGACCGCCGAGCAGGTGGCCGCCACCGCGGCGATGTACGACGAGGAGGCGCGCAACGCCGACATCGTCATCACCACTGCGCTGATCCCCGGTCGCCCGGCCCCCGTGCTCGTCACGGCCGACACGGTCGCCGGCATGGCCAACGGCAGCGTCATCGTCGACATGGCCGCGGCCAACGGCGGCAACTGCGAGCTGACCCGCGCCGACGAGAGGGTCGTCACCGACAACCTGGTCACGATCCTGGGCTACACCGACCTCGCCGGCCGCCTGGCCGCGCAGACCTCGCAGCTCTACGGCACCAACGTGGTCAACCTCTTCAAGCTGCTCACCCCCGCCAAGGACGGCCAGCTGGTCCTCGACCTCGACGACGTCGTGCAGCGCGGGATCACCGTCACTCACGGCGGCGAGCTGCTGTGGCCGCCACCGCCCGTGCAGGTCTCGGCGGCGCCCGCGGCCGCGCCGGTGGTCGCGGCCGAGCCGGTGGCGCCGAAGCCGCCGCCCGACCCGCGCCGCAAGGTCTACGCCGCGGCGCTCGGCGCCGTGCTGTTCGCCGTGCTGGCGGCGTACGCGCCGGGGCCGTTCCTCAACCACTTCACGGTCTTCGTGCTCGCGGTCTTCGTGGGCTACTACGTGATCTCCAACGTGGCGCACGCGCTGCACACCCCGCTCATGAGCGAGACCAACGCGATCAGCGGGATCATCCTGGTCGGCGGCATCCTCCAGGTCGGCTCGACCAACCCGGCCATCGCGGTCCTGGCGACCGCGGCCGTGCTCGTGGCGAGCATCAACATCTTCGGCGGGTTCCTCGTGACGCTGCGGATGCTCGAGATGTTCAGGAAGGACTGACATGAGTGACTTCCTGACCTCGGACAAGCTGCCGGGGCTGGTGCAGGCGGCGTACATCATCGCGGCCGTGCTGTTCATCGCCGCCCTGGCCGGCCTGTCCCGGCACGAGACCGCCAAGCGCGGCAACCTTGCGGGCATGGTCGGCATGGGCCTCGCCCTCGTCGCCACCCTGCTGCTGGCCGCGCGCCGCGCCGAGCTGCCCGACCCGCTCGACCACTGGCGCGGGCTGGGCTCGACGCTCGGCGTGATCGTGGTGGCGATGCTGATCGGCGCGGCCATCGGCGCGTGGCGCGCGCGCACCGTCCAGATGACCGGGATGCCGGAGCTGGTCGCGATCCTGCACAGCTTCGTGGGCCTGGCCGCCGTGCTCGTCGGCATCAACTCCTTCCTCGACCCCGAGGCACCCACCATCGGGTCGCTCGGCACGATCCACGAGGTCGAGGTGTTCATCGGTGTCTTCATCGGCGCGGTGACGTTCACCGGCTCGATCGTGGCCAACCTCAAGCTGAGCGCGAAGATGAAGTCGACGCCGCTCGCGCTGCCGGGCCGGCACCTGCTCAACCTGGCGATCATCGTGCTGTCGGTCGCGCTGCTGGTGTGGTTCATGAACGACCACGACCACGGCATCGTCCCGCTGCTGCTGATGACCGCGCTGGCGCTGGCGCTCGGCTTCCACCTGGTCGCCGCGATCGGCGGCGGCGACATGCCGGTGGTCGTCTCGATGCTCAACAGCTACTCGGGCTGGGCGGCGGCCGCGGCGGGCTTCCTGCTCGACAACGACCTGCTCATCATCACCGGCTCCCTCGTGGGGTCCTCCGGCGCGATCCTGTCCTACATCATGTGCAAGGCGATGAACCGCTCGTTCATCTCGGTCATCGCCGGCGGCTTCGGCTCCGACGGCGCCGTGAGCGGCGAGGCCCGCGACTACGGCGAGCACCGCGAGATCCAGGCCGCCGAGGCCGCCGAGCTGCTGGCCGACGCCACGTCGGTGGTGATCACGCCCGGCTACGGCATGGCGGTCGCGCAGGCGCAGTACCCCGTGGCCGA
Organism: Nocardioides sp. 503; assembly: GCF_004522095.1. Taxonomy (GTDB): domain Bacteria; phylum Actinomycetota; class Actinomycetes; order Propionibacteriales; family Nocardioidaceae; genus Nocardioides. Next base: position 7,660 of record NZ_SPUI01000007.1, on the reverse strand, counting down.
GCTCACCGCGAGGCTGCGGGCGCGCGGCGTCGACGTCCGCTTCGGGATCCACCCGGTCGCCGGCCGGCTGCCGGGGCACATGAACGTGCTGCTCGCCGAGGCCCGCGTGCCCTACGACATCGTCCTGGAGATGGACGAGATCAACGCGGACTTCGCGTCGACCGACGTGGTGCTGGTCATCGGGGCCAACGACACCGTCAACCCCGCCGCCCTCGACGAGCCCGGCTCGCCGATCGCGGGCATGCCCGTGCTCGAGGTCTGGCACGCGCGCGACGTGATCGTCTTCAAGCGCTCGATGGCGACCGGCTACGCCGGCGTGCAGAACCCGCTCTTCTTCAAGGAGAACTCCCGGATGCTGTTCGGCGACGCCAAGGACCGCGTGGAGGACATCGTCCGGGCGCTGCCTTCCTGACCGGCACCGCGTTGGCCGGGCGTTCACCCGGCCTGGGTAGGTTCGCAGGGTGGAGACCGACGCCGTCCTGACCCTGCTCAAGGACGTGGCAGCCGAGGTGATCAACCCTCGCTTCCGCGCCCTCGCGAGTGCCGAGATCTCGCACAAGGGACCTGGCGACCTGGTCACCGTCGCCGACCGCGAGGCCGAGGTGCTGATCACCGACGCTCTCGAGCGCGCCTACCCCGACGCGGTCGTGCTCGGCGAGGAGGCCACCGCCGCCGACGCCTCGGTGCTGGAGCGCTACGGCGCCGCGGAGCACGCGTTCACCGTCGACCCGGTCGACGGCACCAAGAACTTCGTCGCCGGCTCCCCCGACCACGCGGTCATGGTCGCCGAGCTGCGGGGCGGTGACGTCGTGCGCAGCTGGATCTGGCAGCCGCAGCACGAGGTGGCCTACGTCGCCGAGCGCGGCGCCGGCGCCTGGCGCAACGGCGAGCGGCTGGTCCGCCCACCGCTGCGTGACGCCGTGCGCGGGGTGACCTCACGCCGTACCTGGATCGGGCGGGCGCTCGGCACGCTGCAGGCTCTCGACCTGACGTGGGTGTGCTGCGGCGTGGACTACCCGCAGCTCGTCGAGGGCGGCGCGGACTACGCGCTCTACGCCGGCACGAAGCCGTGGGACCACGCGCCCGGGTCACTGCTGCTGAGCGAGACGGGGGGCCACGTCGGCACGTTCGGCGGCGCGGCCTACCGGCCCCAGGAACCGGAGCCGCGCGGGCTCATCGCCGCGGCCGACCCGGCGACGTACGACCTGGTGCAGGGGCTGGTCCCGTCGCTGCCGGGCGTCTCGTCGTCTTAGTTGGTTTAAGTTGATATGGTTACTCCACTAAGCCGAACCGACAGGAGCCGACCATGGACACCCACGCCAGCACCCCCGAGCAGGTGACCGACGACGCCATCGCGCGCGCCGTCCGCCGCCACGACGCGACCCTGCGCCACTGGAGCGGCGTCAACGTGCTCCTCGAGCGGCGCACCGACCTCGGCGGCGTCGTCGCGATGGCGGACCTGATCCACGAGTCGGTGCGGTGGGCCGCGTAGGGCAGTTTCCCCAAGGTATGCAGGCCGACCGTCACTTCCCGGGGGTTGCAACCCGAGGGAAGTGACGCTCCAGGTGCATACCTTGGTGAAACTGCGGCCGCTCAGCGCCCCAGCGGGAACGTCTCGACGAGCTCGTAGCGCGGCCGGCGGCGCGGGCCCTCGCCGAGGTGGGAGGCGATGAGGGCGACCTGGTCGACGGTGAAGGTCGGGCCCTCGTAGGAGTCGAGCAGCCGCACCCAGCTGCTCGCCTCGGTGGGGCGGCCGATGCGGGCGACGGTCACGTGGGGGCGGAAGCGGCGGCCGTCGATCTCGATGCCGGACGTCGCCGCGGCGGTGCGGGTGCCCGCGGCGAGCCGCTCGAGCGAGCTGCTCTCGTCGGCGTCGAGCTCCAGCCCGGCGTAGAGGACCCGGGCGCGGGCGACGTCGGGGAAGGCGCCGCCGCCGGTCACCCGCGTCGCGAAGGGCGTACGGCGTGCGGCGGCGGACCCCAAGCGCTCCACGAGGTCGTCGAGCCGGCGGTCCGGCACGGACTCGAGGAAGGCCAGCGTCAGGTGCAGCTGGTCGAACGGCGCCCAGCGGAAAGCGGCCGCCTCGCGCCGGGGCTCCAGGAACGCGTCGAGGTGCTCGGTCACGACCAGCGGTGGCACGACGGCCACGAACATGCGTTGCCCCATCCGAGGAGCCTAGTCAGACGTGCGTGCCGAGGAGCGAGCCGATCAGGTACGTGACCCCCATCGCGAACAGACCACCGGCCACGTTGCGCGCCACGGCCCGCCCCGCCGGGCCGTAGCCGAGGCGGGCGCTGGTCCAGCCGGCCAGCGCGAGCGCGACCGTCACCGCCCCGACGGTGACCCCGACCCGGGCGTCCTGGGCGACGAGCAGGATGGTCAGCAGCGGCAGCAGCGCCCCCAGCGTGAAGCTGACCATCGAGGCGAGGGCGGCGTTCCAGGCGCTGGTGATGTCGTCGGGGTCGATGCCGAGCTCGGCCTCGGCGTGGGCGCCGAGGGCGTCGTACGCCGTCAGCTGCCGCGCCACCTCGAGCGCGAGCTCCTCGCTGAGGCCCTTGTCGACGTAGAGGCCGGCGAGCTCGGCCAGCTCGTCCTGGGGGTCGTCGCGCAGCTCGCGGCGCTCCTTGTCGAGCAGGGCCAGCTCGGAGTCGCGCTGGGTGCTGACCGAGACGTACTCACCGGCCGCCATGCTCATCGCGCCCGCGACGAGCCCGGCGACGCCCGCGATCATGATCGCGCTGCGGTCGGTGGTGGCACCGGCGACGCCCATCACGATGCCGGCGGTCGACACGATGCCGTCGTTGGCGCCGAGGACGCCGGCGCGCAGCCAGTTGAGCCGGCTGCGCGAGGACTCCTCGTGCGGCTCGCCCTCGTGGGGGCCGACCTCGATCCCGGCCGCGGTGCTCATGGACTCATCGTCGCGAGCCACCGGGGTGGGCCGCAACCAAGGTCAGCCTGCGCTGGCGTGCCCCGGAGGACTCGGGACGGGCGCGGCGCGGGCCCGGCGGCGACGTACGGCCCGACGCACGCCGCCGACGACCGAGAGCGGCAGCAGGACGGCGCCGCCCAGCGTGAGCCAGAAGGGCATCCGGGCGTTGCTCTCGAGCCGGTCGGCCGTCTCGTCGCTGTCGATGTAGGCCTCGAACGCTGAGTCCGGGTCGTAGACCAGGGGCGCGGCGTCCCCCACCTCGACGCCCTTGCAGGCGTAGCGCTCGCGGTGCTCGCGCTCGGCGCCCGAGGCGTCGGCGTAGGTGTAGACCGGGCACGTCACGGTGCGGGTGGTCGCGCTGCGGCGACCGGTCTTCTGCCGGCGCTGCACCTCGTGGGTGCCCGTGACCCGCCCCTCGACCTGCACCCCGGCGCCGTCGCGCAAGCGCTCGAACGCCTCGAGCCGGTCGTCGCCGTTGGCCTGGTCGCCGGCGTAGCCGGCGGCGAGCAGCAGCACGCCGCAGAACCCGAGCCTGCCCCACATGCGCGCGCCCTCCCACGATGGAGCGGACAGGCTACCTACCCCAGGAGCTCGTCGACCCAGGCGGGCACCAGCACCCCGGCAGGCCCGTGGCGCGACTCGTGGAACCAGTCGGTGCCCTCGCTGCGCTGCAGGTTGAGCTCGATGGTGCGGGCGCCGTAGGACGCCGCTGCCTGCACGAAGCCGGCGGCCGGGTAGACCGCACCCGACGTCCCGATCGAGACGAACAGGTCGGCCTCGGCGAGGCGGTCGAGGATCCGGTCCATCTCGTGGGGGACCTCGCCGAACCACACCACGTCGGGCCGCAGCTCGCTCACCCCGCAGCGCGGGCACGGCGGGAGGTCGACCAGGTCGCCGTCCCAGCGCACCCGTTGCCCACAGGCCCGACACAGCGCCGAGAGCAGCTCCCCGTGCATGTGCAGCACCCGCGTGGAGCCGGCGCGCTCGTGGAGGTCGTCGATGTTCTGCGTGACGATGAGCAGGTCGTCGCCGAGCGCCTGCTCGAGGCGCGCAAGCGCGTGGTGGGCCGGGTTGGGCTCGACGCCGGCGAGCGCGGCCCGACGGGCGTCGTAGAAGCGGTGCACGGTGATCGGCGCGTCGTCGTAGGCCTGGGGCGTCGCGACGTCCTCGACGCGGTGGCCCTCCCAGAGCCCGTCGGCGTCGCGGAACGTCGGCACCCCGCTCTCGGCGGAGATCCCGGCGCCGGTGAGCACGACAATCCTCACGCGAGCCTCCGGTGCAGGGTCACGACGTACCCGCCGTCGTCGTACGGCGCGCCGTCCCACGTCGCGAAGCGCTCGTGCGGGACCAGGCCGGCCTCGGCGAACGCCGCGTCGACGTCGTCGAGCGGCGTGACCGGGCAGTCACCCGGCAAGTGGTCGGCGTCGAGCCCGAAGCCGCACACGACGAGGCCGTCCGGCTCGGCGTGCGCCGCGAGACGGCGGGCCGTGGCCGCCAGCGTGGCCGGCTCGAGCAGCGGGATGACGTTGCCCGCGAGCAGCACCACGTCGAAGGTCCGCCCGAGGTCGAACGTCGCCAGGTCGGCCTCGCGCCAGTCGAGCTCGGGCGCGTCGGCGCGCGCCTCGCGCAGCATGGAGGAGTCCACGTCGACCCCGACGACGTCGTAGCCCTGCTCGTGCAGGCGTGTCGCGATCCGCCCCGTGCCGCACCCGGCGTCCAGCACCCGCGCCGGCGGCTCGACCAGCGCGTTGACGAGCGCCGCCTCGCCGTGGATGTCCTGGCCGCGCTCGGCCAGGGCCCGGAAACGGCGTGCGTACGCCGCGGCGTAGTCCTCACCGGTCGTCTCGCGCGCGATGCGCTCCCACAGGGTCACGGCTCCATCACTCGCCAAGTCGTACCACGGCCCCCCGGGTCGCAGAGCCACGACAGCTTTGCGTGAACGCCGAACGGCGACCCCGCGCGCGCCGTAGCGTGCCTGCCGTGACCCGCCTCCGCTCCCTCGTCTGCTCCTCCGCCGCCCTCTCCGCCCTGCTGCTCAGCGGCCTGTCCCTACCGGCGACCGCCGCCGGCACCGGCCTAGGCGACGCCTCGCCGGCCGGCGAGAACGCCCAGTGCGACGGCGACTCCGGCTACACCTACCTGCAGACCGGGTCGAGCGCGTCGCGCTACCGGGTCCCGAGCAACGGGGTCATCACCGGCTGGCAGTTCGGCACGCCCACGGTCGGCGCCCCCACCACGGTCGGCTTCCGACTCGGACGCGCCAGCGGGAGCGGCAGCGACACGACGTACTCCGTGGTCGGCGCCTCCGCCGACGTCCCCGTGACGAGCGGGGTGAAGGTCGCCCGGGCGGTGCGGATCCGGGCGCGGGCCGGGGACATGCTGGGGCTGTACGTCGCCGGGCCCCTCGAGAGCTCGCGCTGCGCGCGCGGCACCGGCTCGCCGGACGACACCGCCCTCTACGTCGCCGGCAACCTGACCTCCGGACCCGCGACGGATCCCGCCGCCTTCGCCGGCTTCCAGCTCGCCGTCGCCGCGACGCTGGAGCCGGACGCCGACGCGGACGGCTACGGCGACGTCAGCCAGGACCGATGCCCGACGGAGGCGAGGACCCACGCCGCCTGCCCCGCGCCCCAGACGAGGGCCGGGAAGCCACGCATCGCGAAGAAGCTCGTCCGGGGCGGGCGCCAGGTCACCGTCGCGTTCCGGGCGAGCAAGCCCGGCGGGCGCTTCCAGTGCGCCCTCGACTCCGCCACGAAGTTCCGCGCGTGCTCCTCGCCGTACCGGAAGCGGCTCGAGGTCGGAAAGCACGTCCTCCGGGTCCGCTCGATCGGCGCCAACGGCAAGGTCGAGACCACGCCCGCCGTGGTCCGGATCCGGGTGAGGCGCTAGCCCGCTCGGCCCGTCGCCCAGGGTTGTCGTATGCCGTCCATCCTGTTCGTAGGAGTGGTGACGGCGGACAGGCGGTCCGCACCGACCAGGAGGTCCTCATGGCGCAGTACCTGATCTACTTCAACCAGCAGTGGGTGGGCGACCACACCGAGGAGTGGTTCCGCTCGCGCGGGCCGCTCGCGGCAGGGGTCGTGGAGGACATGAAGGACGCCGGCGTCTGGATCTTCGCCGGCGGCCTCGTGGAGGACGGGCCGGTCTCCACCGCCGACGCCACCTCGGGCGAGCTCCTGATCACCGACGGCCCGTACGTCGAGACCAAGGAGGTCCTGGGCGGGCTGGCGATCATCGACGTCCCCGACCAGGCGACCGCCGACCTGTGGGCGGGCAGGCTCGCCGAGGCCTGCGGCTGGCCCCAGGAGGTCCGCCTCTTCGGGTCCATGCCCGACGACGACTGAGCAGGCCCGCCCGGTTCACCGGCTCAGACGTCGGTGACCCGCACCCCGGCGTGCGCCTTGTAGCGACGGTTCATGCTGATCAGGTTGGCGGTGAGGGCCTCGACCTGGTGAGCGTTGCGGAGGCGGCCGGCGAACACGCCCCGGACACCGGGGATGGTGCCCGCGAGGTCCTGGACCAGGTCGGTGGCCTCCCGGACGTCGCCCAGGACGAGGACGTCGGTGTCGACGGACGCGACCTCGGGGTCCTCCAGCAGCACGGCGCTGACGTTGTGGAAGGCGCCCACCACCGTGCTGTCGGTCAGGATCGCCTGTGCCTGCTGGGCCGCCGAGCCCTCCTCGACGGCCAGGGCGAAGGCGCCCTGCTTGTCGAAGCCCAGCGGGTTGACGCAGTCGACCACGACCTTGCCGGCCAGCGCGGACGCGAGCTCGGTCAGGAGCTCGCCGTGCCCCTCCCACGGCACCGCGACCACCACGATGTCGCCGGCGGCCGCCGCCGCCGCGTTGTCGGCTCCGGTCACCTGACCGCCGACCGCCTCGGCGAGGGTGGCGGCTGCCTCCGCGGCCCGCTCCTCGCTGCGGCTGCCGATGACGACGCTCAGGCCGGCGGCGGCGAAGCGCCGCGCCAGGCCCCGGCCCTGGGGTCCGGTGCCGCCGAGGACCGCGACGGTCCTGCCGGCCAGGGACTCGGGCAGTGCCTCCACGGCGCTCATCGGGCGAGGACGGAGTCGAGGGACACGGCGTCGATGCCGACGGCCTCGGCCACCGGCGCGTTGGTGAGCTGGCCGGCGTGGGTGTTGAGGCCCAGCGCGAGCGAGTGGTCACGACGGCTCGCCTCGGCCCAGCCGTGGTCGGCGAGCTTGACCGTGTAGGGCAGCGTCGCGTTCGTCAACGCATACGTCGAGGTGTTCGGCACCGCACCCGGCATGTTCGCCACGCAGTAGAACGTCGACCCGTGCACCTCATACGTCGGGTCGTCATGCGTCGTGGCGCGGGTGTCCTCGAAGCACCCACCCTGGTCCACCGCGATGTCGACCAGCACCGAACCCGGCTTCATCCGCGACACCAGCTCGTTCGAGACCAGCTTCGGCGCCGCAGCACCCGGGATCAGGACCGCCCCGATCACCATGTCAGCCTCCATCACCTGCTGCTCCACCGCCAGCCTGGACGACGCCAGGCCATGGACCCGGTTGTGGTAACGCCAGAACGACATCCGCAGCTTGTCCAGGTCGGTGTCCAGCAACGTCACGTCCGCACCCATCCCGAGCGCGATGTTCGCGGCGTTCTGACCCGAGACACCGGCGCCGATGATCACGACCTTCGCGTTCGCGACACCGCCGACACCCCCCATCAGCACCCCACGACCACCCTGGGCCTTCAACAGGCTGTG
>NZ_SPUI01000006.1 GCF_004522095.1 Nocardioides sp. 503 | reverse complement strand
CAAAAAACAAAACTGACAATTGCCAGAATCATTATTGCCGAAAAAACAAACCCAAGTCATCAGACATAGGGCATACAAACTAATTCATCGACTATGACACACTGTTGAGTTCTCAAGTATCAGACGCGCACCTCTGGAGACCGTTTCCGGCCGCTGCTGGGGCTTCTGGCTGCTCACCCTCCGGACCCTCGCGGGCCGTTCTGGGGCAACCCGGAGAACATTACGGGCTCCCCCAGCGGACGTCAACTCGGGGGTCGCTTGGCGGGTCGGTAGGCCGACACGGAGGGCTCCGCCGGCGTCCAGAACCGCCACGGACGCTCGGGTGCGCCTCGCAGACCGACGCGCGGACCGGCCTCGAACTCAGGCGGCGGGGTGCCCGGCTCCAGGGTGATCGGGCCGGCGGTGAGGTCGGTCCCGTCGTCGCTCAGCGCGATGTCCAGGGCGCGGCACAGGCGGGCCGGACCGCGAGCCAGGTCGCGGTCGCTGGAGCCGGGCCGGCGGGCTCGCGCGAGCTCGATCCCCTCGATCACCTCGCCGGCGCGCAGGAGGATCCCTGCGGAGGTGCCCTCCGGGCCGGCGACGGCGTTGGCGCACACGTGCATGCCGTAGGTGAAGTAGCAGTACAGGTGCCCGGGCGGTCCGAACATCACCGCGTTGCGGCGGGTCCGCCCGCGGTAGGCGTGGGAGCCGGGGTCGTCCGCGCCGGCGTACGCCTCGACCTCCGTCAGGCGCACCGCGACGTCGCCGTGGCGGAGCACGGCGTTGAGGAGCAGGGGCGCCACCTCCGGGGCCGGGCCCAGCAGGAGGCGCCGCAGGTCAGCCGACGCGCTCACGCTGCGCTGCCGCGCGCCGCTGCAGCTCCTGGAGCTGCTCGCGCACGCGCGCCGGGGCGGTCCCGCCGCGTCCGTCGCGCGACGACACCGAGCCCTCCACGGTCAGCACCGCGCGGACCTCGGGGGTCAGCGCCGGCGAGATGGCGGCGAACTGGTCGTCGGTGAGCTCGTGGAGCTCGACGCCGAGCTCCTCGCACCGCTGCACGCACGCGCCCGCGACCTCGTGGGCGACGCGGAACGGCACCCCCTCCCGCACCAGCCACTCCGCCACGTCCGTGGCGAGCGAGAACCCCTGCGGGGCCAGCTCGGCCAGGCGGGCGGTGTCGAAGGTCAGCGTGGCGACCATGCCGGAGAAGGCGGGCAGCAGGACCTCGAGGGTGTCGACGGAGTCGAACACCGGCTCCTTGTCCTCCTGGAGGTCGCGGTTGTAGGCCAACGGGAGCGCCTTCAGCGTCGTCATCAGGCCGGTGAGGTTGCCGACGAGTCGGCCCGCCTTTCCTCGCGCCAGCTCGGCGATGTCGGGGTTCTTCTTCTGCGGCATGATGCTCGACCCCGTCGACCACGAGTCGTGCAGGCGCACGAACCCGAACTCGCGCGTCGACCAGAGGATGACCTCCTCGGCGAGGCGGCTGACGTCCACGCCCACCTGCGCGGCGACGTAGGCGAACTCCGCCACAAAGTCGCGGGCGGCGGTGCCGTCGATCGAGTTGGCCGACGAGCCGGTGAACCCGAGCTCGGTGGCGACCCCGACCGGGTCCAGACCCAGGCTCGAGCCGGCCAGCGCCCCGGAGCCGTACGGCGAGTCGCCGGCGACCCGCGCGTCCCAGTCGAGCAGCCGGTCGACGTCGCGCACCAGCGGCCAGGCGTGGGCCAGCAGGTGGTGGGCCAGCAGGACCGGCTGGGCGTGCTGCAGGTGGGTGCGCCCGGGCATCACGACGTCGAGGTGGTCGCGCGCCTGCGCGGCGAGCACGTCGACGAGGTCGAGCACGAGCCCGGCCACGACGCGTGCGTGGTCGCGCAGGAACACCTTGAACAGCGTGGCGATCTGGTCGTTGCGGCTGCGTCCGGCGCGGATCCGGCCGCCGACGTCGGCGCCCACCTCGTCGAGCAGCAGACGCTCGAGGGCACCGTGGACGTCCTCGTCGGAGGGGTCGGGCAGCAGCTCGCCGGCGGCGTAGCGCTCCCCCAGCACGTCGAGGCCGCGCACCAGCTCGGCCAGCTCCTCGTCGCTGAGCAGGCCGGCACGGTGCAGGGCGCGGGCGTGGGCCCGCGAGCCGGCCAGGTCGTACGGCGTGAGGCGCCAGTCGAAGTGCGTGGAGCGCGACAGCGCCTCGAGCTCCGGCGAGGGGCCACCGGAGAAGCGCCCGCCCCACAGCATGCCCTCGTTGGTCCCCTGACGGGCGTCCTCTGCAGTCTCCTCGGCCATCAGTCGGTCCCGGACTCCATCGCGGCGCGGTCGAGCGCCTCGTCCTCGCTGCTGACCGCCTGCGGGTTGTGGCTGATCCGGTCGGCGCCGCCGGCCGGGAGCTCACCGAAGAGGGTGCCGTGCTCGACGAGCACCTGGCCCTGGTCGAGCGGCTGCGCGGCGTACAGCTCGAGCTTGGCGCGCGAGTCGGCGATGTCGAGGTTGCGCATCGTCAGCTGGCCGATGCGGTCGGTCGGCCCGAACACGGCGTTGTCGGTGCGCTCCATCGACAGCTTGTCCGGGTGGTAGGAGAACGCCGGCCCGTCGGTGCGCAGCACGGTGTAGTCCTCGCCCCGGCGCAGCCGCAGCGTCACCTCGCCCGTCACCAGCGAGGCGATCCAGCGCTGGATCCCCTCCCGCAGCATCAGCGCCTGGGGGTCGAGCCAGCGGCCCTCGTAGAGCAGCCGGCCGAGCTGGCGGCCCTGCGAGTGGTAGTTGGCGATCGTGTCCTCGTTGTGGACGGCGTTGAGGAGCCGCTCGTAGGCGGTCCACAGCAGCGCCATGGCGGGCGCCTCGTAGATCCCGCGGGACTTGGCCTCGATGATGCGGTTCTCGATCTGGTCGCTCATGCCCAGGCCGTGGCGGCCGCCGATCGTGTTGGCCTCGTGGACCAGCGCCACCGCGTCGTCGTACGTCGTGCCGTTGATGGCGACCGGGCGGCCGGCGACGAAGCGGATCGTGACGTCCTCCTGGGCGATCTCCACCGACGGGTCCCAGAACTTCACGCCCATGATGGGCTCGACGGTCTCCAGCGAGACGTCGAGGTGCTCCAGCGTCTTGGCCTCGTGGGTGGCGCCCCAGATGTTGGCGTCGGTGGAGTAGGCCTTCTCCTTGCTGTCGCGGTAGGGCAGGCCGCGCTCGGTGAGCCACTGGCTCATCTCGGTGCGGCCGCCCAGCTCGTGCACGAAGTCGGCGTCCAACCAGGGCTTGTAGATCCGCAGGTCGGGGTTGGCGAGCAGGCCGTAGCGGTAGAACCGCTCGATGTCGTTGCCCTTGAAGGTGGAGCCGTCGCCCCAGATGTCGACGCCGTCCTCGTGCATGGCGCGCACCAGCATCGTGCCGGTGACGGCGCGGCCCAGCGGCGTGGTGTTGAAGTAGGTGCGCGCGCCCGAGCGGATGTGGAAGGCGCCGCAGGCGATGGCCGCGAGGCCCTCCTCGACCAGCTGGGGGCGGCAGTCGACGGAGCGCGCGAGCTCGGCGCCGTACTCCAGCGCGCGGGCGGGGACGCCGGAGATGTCCGGCTCGTCGTACTGGCCGATGTCGGCGGTGTAGGTGCAGGGCACCGCGCCCTTCGCGCGCATCCAGGCGACCGCGACGGAGGTGTCGAGGCCGCCGGAGAAGGCGATGCCGACCCGTTCGCCGACGGGGAGGGTGGTCAGGACCTTGCTCACGTGGGTTCCTCTGTCTGGAGTGCGGGGGTGGAAGGGGGCGCGGGGACCTCGGCGAGCGCCAGGAAGCGCCGCGCGAGGTCCTCCCCGCCGGTGGGGTCACGGCCGATCACCAGGACGGTGTCGTCGCCGGCGATGGTGCCGAGCACGTCGGGGAACTCGGCCTTGTCGAAGGCCGAGGCCAGGAACTGCGCGGCGCCCGGCGGCGTGCGCAGGACGACGAGGTTGGCCGAGGAGTCGGCGCTGACGAGCAGGTCGCCGCAGAGCTTGGCCAGGCGCAGCATGGACGCGTGCGTCTCGCTCGGCGCCAGGGCGCGGCGGTCGCCGCCCTCGCCGGGTACGGCGTAGACCAGCGCGCCCTTGCCGTCGCGGACCTTGACCGCCTCGAGCTCGACCAGGTCGCGCGAGAGCGTCGCCTGCGTGACGTGGACCCCGTCGGCGGCGAGGAGGTCGGCGAGCTCGCCCTGGGAGCGGACCTCGCGGTGGGTGACGAGGTCGACGATGAGCTGGTGCCGGGCGTTCTTGGTCGCCGGGCGCAGCGCCGCGTCGCTCACGACGTGGCCCCGGCGGCACCCATGAGGAAGGTGAGCACGGCCTTCTGCGCGTGGCGGCGGTTCTCGGCCTCGTCCCACACGACGCTCTGCGGGCCGTCGAGCACCTCGGCCGCGATCTCCTTGCCGCGGTAGGCCGGCAGGCAGTGCAGCACGAGCGCTTCGGGCCGGGCGTGGGCCAGCAGCTCGGCCGTCAGGCTGTAGCCCGCGAACACCTGCTCGCGCGCGGCCGACTCCTGCTCCTTGCCCATGGACACCCAGGTGTCCGTCACGACCACGTCGGCGCCGGTCACGGCCGCGACCGGGTCGTGGGTGCCGCTGACCGAGCCGCCGGCGTACGAGGTGATGTCGGTGGCGCGCTGGAACATCTCGTCGGACGGCAGATAGCCCTCGGGGCCGCTGACGACGACGTGCATGCCGGCCGTGGCACCCGCGAGCAGCCAGGAGTTGCCCATGTTGCACGCGGCGTCGCCCACGAAGGCGACCCGCAGGCCCGCCAGCTCCCCGCGGTGCTCCTGCACGGTCAGCAGGTCCGCGAGCAGCTGGCAGGGGTGGAACAGGTCGGTGAGCGCGTTGACCACGGGGACGCCGGCGTGCTCGGCCATCTCCTCGAGGAAGGACTGCTCGAAGGTGCGCCACACGATCGCGGAGGCCTGCCTGCCCAGGACGCGGGCGACGTCCGGGACGGACTCGCGCACGCCGATGCCGGCCAGGCTCCCGTCGACGAGCATCGGGTAGCCGCCGAGCTCGGCGATGCCCGCGCCGAAGGACGCCTGGGTGCGCAGAGTCGGCTTGTCGAAGATCATCGCGACGGTGCGGGGGCCGGCGAGCGGCTTGGCGTCGTAGGGCGCGGCCTTGAGCTCGGCGGCCAGGCGCAGCACCTGCGCCTGCTCGTCGGGGCGCAGGTCGTCGTCGGCCAGGAAGTGCCTCACGAGCCCATCACCTCGTCGAGGATCACCGGCCAGGCGGCGAGGAAGGCGTCCGCGTCGTCCTGCGTGAGGACCAGCGGCGGGGCGAGCCGGATGCGGTGGGGCGTCGGGTTGTTGACGATGAAGCCGTGCCGCATCGCGGCGGCGGTGACCTCGGCGGAGACCTCGTCGACCAGGTCCAGGCCGATCAGCAGGCCCTCGCCGCGCACCTCGGTGACGCGCGGGTCGGCGGCGAGCCCGTCGCGGAGCTTCTGGCCGAGCACGGTGACGTGCTCGAGGAGCCCGTCGTCCTCGATCGTGCGGATCACGGCCAGCGCGGCGGCGCACGCGACCGGGTTGCCGCCGAAGGTGGTGCCGTGGTTGCCCGGCTCCAGCAGGTCGCCGGCCTCCCCCACGCCGATGCAGGCGCCGATCGGGAAGCCGCCGGCGAGGCCCTTGGCCAGCGTCACGATGTCGGGACGCACTCCGGACGCGGCGTGGGCGAACCACGCGCCCGTGCGGCCGACACCGGTCTGCACCTCGTCGAGCCAGAGCAGGGCCCCGTGCTCGTCGGCGACCGCGCGGGCGGCGGCGAGGTAGCCCTCGGGGGGCACGACGACGCCGGCCTCCCCCTGCATCGGCTCGAGCAGGATGGCAGCGGTCTCGTCGGTGACCGCGGCCGCGAGCGCGTCGGCGTCGCCGTAGGGCACGAACGTGACGTCGCCAGGGAGCGGCTCGAACGGCGCGCGGTAGGCCTCCTTGGAGGTCAGCGCGAGCGCGCCCATCGTGCGCCCGTGGAAGCCGCCGGCCGCGGCCACGACGTGGGTGCGGCCGGTGCGGCGGGTCAGCTTGAACGCCGCCTCGTTGGCCTCGGCGCCGGAGTTGGTGAAGAACACCTTGCCGGTGCCGGCGTCGAGCAGGGTCAGCAGCTTCTCGGCGAGCCGGATCTGGGGCTCGGTGGCGAAGAAGTTGGAGACGTGGCCCAGCGTCGACAGCTGGCTGGTCACGGCCTCGACCAGGGCGGGGTGCCCGTGGCCGAGCGCGTTGACCGCGATCCCGCCGAGCAGGTCGACGTACTCGGTGCCGTCGGCGTCCCACACGTGGGCACCGCTGCCGCGGACCAGCGTCAGCTTGGGCGGGCCGAACGTGTTCATCAGCGAGTCGGCGTAGCGCTCGCCCCAGGTGGCGTCGTCGCTCATTGCGGGGTGTCCCTCGCCTTCCGGGTCTTGGTCTCCACGCCGGGCAGCACCTGGGTGCCGACGCCCTCGTTGGTGAAGAGCTCGAGCAGCACGGCGTGCGGCTGGCGGCCGTCGACGACCGTCGCGCGGCTCACGCCGCCGCGGATGGCCTGCAGGCAGGCGCCCATCTTGGGCACCATGCCGCTGGCCAGGGTCGGCATCAGCTCGTCGAGCGACTCGGGGCTGATCTCGCCGATGACGTCGTCGGAGCTGGGCCAGTCGAGGTAGAGCCCCTCCACGTCGGTGAGCACCAGCAGCTTCTCGGCGTCCAGCGCGACCGCGAGCGCAGACGCGGCCAGGTCGGCGTTGACGTTGTGGACCACGCCGTCGACGTCGGGGGCCACGGAGGAGACGACCGGGATGCGCCCGGCCTGGATCAGGTCGAGCACCGACTCCGGCCGCACGTGGGCGACCTCGCCCACGAGGCCGAGGTCGACCTCCTCGCCGTCGACGATGGTGTTGGTCTGCTCGGCGGTGAACAGCCCGGCGTCCTCGCCGGACAGGCCCACGGCGAGCGGGCCGTGCTCGTTGATGAGGCCGACCAGCTCGCGCTGGACCTGGCCGACGAGCACCATCCGTACGACCTCCATGGCCTCCGGGGTCGTGACGCGCAGGCCGCCCTTGAACTCCGACTCGATGCCGAGCTTGTCGAGCATCCGGGAGATCTGCGGGCCGCCGCCGTGCACGACGACCGGCTTGAAGCCGGCGAAGCGCAGGAAGGCGATGTCCTCGGCGAACGCGCGCTTGAGGGTGTCGTCGGTCATGGCGTTGCCGCCGTACTTCACCACCACGATCTTGCCGTGGTAGGCCTTCAGCCACGGGAGGGCTGCGGCCAGGACGGCGGCCTTGGCGGGGTCGGGCTTGCCGGGGGTCTGGGTCATGAGCTGTAGGCACTGTTCTCGTGGACGTAGGCGTGGGTCAGGTCGTTGGTCCAGACGGTCGCGCGGGCGTCGCCGGACTTGAGGTCGATGGTCACGCTGACCTCGCGGGGCTTCAGGTCCACCGTCGCGGGGTCGGCCGCCGGGGTCGACTGCCGGCACACCCACACGCCGTTCATGGCGACGTCGAGGTCGGCGGGGTCGAAGGCCGCCTGCGTCGTGCCGATGCTGGCCAGCACGCGGCCCCAGTTGGGGTCGTTGCCGAAGACGGCCGCCTTGAAGAGGTTGCTGCGCGCGACGCTGCGCGCCGCCTCGACCGCGTCGTCCTCGGACGCCGCGTGGAGCACCGTGATCGCGATCTCGTGGTCGGCGCCCTCGGCGTCGCGCAGCAGCTGCATCGCGAGGTCGGAGCAGGCCTGGGTCAGCGCGTCGGTGAAGTCGGGCAGCGGCGGGGTGATGCCGCTGGCGCCGCTCGCCATGACGGTGACGGTGTCGTTGGTGGACATGCAGCCGTCGGAGTCGAGGCGGTCGAAGCTGACCCGCGTCGCCGCCCGCAGGGCGACGTCCAGGTCGGCGGCCGGCACGACGGCGTCGGTGGTGAGCACCACGAGCATGGTAGCGAGCTGGGGGGCCAGCATGCCGGCGCCCTTGGCCATGCCGCCGATGGACCAGCCGGCCCCCTCGACGACGACCTGCTTGCTCACCGAGTCGGTGGTCATGATCGCGGCCGCGGCGTCCGGGCCGCCGTCGGCCGACAGGGCGGCGTACGCCGAGTCGACCCCGGCCAGCAGCCGCTCGCGGTCGTTGGCCAGGCCGATCAGGCCGGTCGAGCAGACGACGACGTCGCCGGCGCCGATGCCGACGGCACCCGCTACGCGCTCGGCCACCGCGTGGGTGGTCTGGAAGCCGTCGGGTCCGGTGTAGCAGTTGGCGCCGCCGGAGTTGAGGACGACGGCGCGCACGACGCCGTCCTTGACGACCTCCTGGCTCCAGAGGACCGGGTTGGCCTTGCAGCGGTTGGCCGTGAAGACGGTGGCCGAGTCGTGGTGGGGGCCGTCGTTGACGACGAGGGCGAGGTCCTGGGCGCCGGTGGACTTCAGTCCGGCGGCGACGCCGGCGGCGCGGAAGCCGGCGGGGGCGGTGACGGTCATCTCTTGCTCTTCCGTGGGGGCTTGGTGACGGGGACGGCGAGGTTGACGGTGTGCCCTCGTCGTCGCCAGGCCTCCGCCGCGTCCTCCGCCTTGGCCACGGGCACCAGGATCCAGTCGGTGTCGTAGGTCGAGATCGTGAACACGCTGATCTCGGCCTCGGCCAGCGGCAACAGCAGGGCGGCGAGCACGCCGGTGAGCGCGAAGTCGAGGGTGCCCATGACCGCGAAGGCCGTCATGCCCTTCTGCGCCACCTGCTTGGTCGGCACGTTGCGCCCGGCGCAGACCAGCGAGGTCTCCGTCGCGGTCGCCGTGATCGAGAACAGCGAGGACGACTCGGCCCACTCCGGGATCTCGGCGCCCGGCGGGAGCTTGACCACGGCGAGCTTCTCCGGGAACTGCTGCAACTCGTAGGTGGGGCCCTCGGGAAGGCCGAGGATCCCGGCCTCGTCCGGCTGCTCGTCGCGCTGCTCGGCGGGCTGCTCCGCGGGCTGCTCGGCGGGCTGCTCGGCGGTGGGGTCGGTCTGGTCGTCGGTCATGGTGCGATCCCTACGGTGGTGAGGCCGAGGCTCTCGTCGAGCCCGAGCGCGAGGTTCATGCACTGGACGGCGGCGCCGCCCGTGCCCTTGGCGAGGTTGTCGACGGCCCCGACCGCGACCAGGCGGCCCGCGTCGGGGTCGACGGTCACCTGGACGTGGACGGCGTTCGAGCCGACCACCGACTTGGTCTGGGGCCACTGACCGACCGGCAGGACGTGGACGAACGGCTCGTCGGCGTACGCCTCGGCGTAGACGGCGTGGGCCTGCTCGGCCGTGACGTCACCGCGCAGCGGGGCCGAGCAGGTGGCGAGGATGCCGCGCGGCATCGGCACCAGCAGCGGCGTGAAGCTGACCCGCACGGGGCCGTCGGCCAGGGGCCTGAGGTTCTGGGTGATCTCCGGGGTGTGCCGGTGGCCGCCGCCGACGCCGTAGGCGCTGGCGTTGCCCATGATCTCGCTGCCGAGCAGGTGCGGCTTGGCGGCCTTGCCGGCGCCGCTGGTGCCGGAGGCGGCCACGACGACGAGGTCGGGCTCGACCAGCCGGGCCGCCAGGGCGGGGGCGAGCGTGAGGGTGGAGACCGTGGGGTAGCAGCCGGGTACGGCGATGCGCGTCGCGGCCGCGAGGACCTCGCGCTGCCCCGGCAGCTCGGGCAGGCCGTAGGGCCAGGTGCCGGCGTGGGTGCCGCCGTAGAAGCGCTCCCACTCCCCCGCGTCCTGCAGCCGGAAGTCGGCGCCGCAGTCGATGACCACGGTGCTCTCGGGCAGCTGGGCCGCGAGCTCGCCGGACTGCCCGTGCGGCAGGGCGAGGAAGACCACGTCGTGCCCGCTCAGCGTCTCGAGCGTCGTCGGGGCGAGGACCCGGTCGGCCAGCGGCACGAGGTGGGGCTGGAGCGGACCGAGCAGCTCGCCGGCGTTGCTGCCGGCCGTGAGCGCGCCGATCCGCGCCTCGGGGTGGCCCAGGAGGAGGCGCAGCACCTCACCCCCGGCATAGCCGGAGGCGCCGGCGACCGCGACCGTGAACGTCATGTGCATGACTATACAGATCTCTGCATGTTCATGTGTATCGGGGTGCCGTCCGGTGGACGGCGCGGCGATCCCAGCGACCCCACGCGCCCCACCGCCGGTACGGAACTCACGCTTCCCGTACGAAGCTTCGTACCGGAAGCGTGAGTTTCACCGGGTACCCGGTGAAACTCCCGCGACGACCGTCCCCGCCGCGCTCTACGTTGTCGAGTATGACCCGACTGGCGTTCAGCGCGTACCTCGAGCACCTGCGCAGCGACTCGGCCCGCTTCCGCGACGTGCTGGCCGGCTGCGACCCGGCGGCGCGGGTGCCGGCCTGCCCCGACTGGGACGCCGCCGACCTGCTGTGGCACCTGGCCGGGGTGCAGCGCTTCTGGGCCGGTCGGATCCGCTCCCGGCCGGCCGCGCCCACCGAGGCCGACTTCGCCGACCAGCCGGCCCGCCCGGCGACGTACGACGGGCTGCTGGCCTACTTCGACGAGCACTCCGCCTCCCTGCTGGCCGAGCTCGCCGCCGCCGACCCCGCCGAGCCGGCGTGGTCGTGGGCGCCCGAGCAGACGGTGGGGTTCACGTTCCGCCGCCAGGCGCACGAGGCGCTGATCCACCGCCTCGACGCGGAGCAGACCGCGCGGCAGGCGACCGGCGAGGTGACCGACCTGGACCCCGCGCTGGCCGCCGACGGCGTCGCGGAGCTGCTGGACGTCATGTACGGCGGTGAGGCCCCGGCCTGGGGGCGTCTCGACCTGGGCGAGGGGCTCGTGCAGGTCGAGCTGATCGACGTCGGCGAGTCGCTGTTCGTGCGGCCCGGGACGCTCCACGGCACCGACCCCGAGTCCGGCAAGGCCTACGACGGACCCCACCTGCTGCTGGTCGAGCCGGGCGAGGCCGCCGCGCTCGTCCGCGGCCGCGCCGCCGACCTGGACGCCTGGCTCTGGAAGCGCCGCAGTGCCGACGGCATCGAGGTCAGCGGTGACCGGGCCGTCCACGAGGCGATGCTGGCGGCCGTCAGCGAGCCTCTCGACTGATCCGTCGGGTGGCGTGCGGCAGGATCGCTCCATGACCACGCCCGAGCCCTACCGCGCCGCCGACGACCGCTATGACTCCCACGCCTACCGCCGCTGCGGCCGCTCCGGCCTGCAGCTGCCCGCCGTGTCGCTGGGCCTGTGGCACAACTTCGGCGACGACAAGCCGATCGAGACCCAGCGCGCGATCCTGCGCCGCGCCTTCGACCGCGGTGTCACCCACTTCGACCTGGCCAACAACTACGGCCCGCCCTACGGCTCCGCGGAGACGAACTTCGGCCGGATCTTCCGCGACGACTTCCGCCCCTACCGCGACGAGCTGGTGATCTCGACCAAGGCCGGCTACGACATGTGGCCCGGCCCCTACGGCGAGTGGGGCTCGCGCAAGTACCTCCTCGGCTCGCTCGACCAGAGCCTGGCGCGCATGGGCCTGGACCACGTCGACATCTTCTACAGCCACCGCTTCGACCCCGAGACCCCGCTCGAGGAGACGATGGGTGCGCTGGCCACGGCCGTGCAGTCCGGCCGGGCGACGTACGCCGGCATCTCGTCCTACTCCGCGGAGCGCACCCGCGAGGCGGCCGGCCTGCTGCGCGAGATGGGCGTGCCGCTGCTGATCCACCAGCCGTCCTACTCGATGCTCAACCGCTGGGTCGAGGAGCCCGCCGACGACGGCGCCTCGCTGCTGGACGTGCTGGGCGAGGAGGGCGTGGGCTGCATCGCGTTCTCCCCGCTGGCCCAGGGCATGCTCACCGACCGCTACCTCGACGGCATCCCCGAGGACTCCCGCGCCGCGCAGGGCAAGTCGCTGGACCCCTCGCTGCTCACCGACGAGGCCGTCGCCCACATCCGCCGGCTCAACGAGATCGCCCAGGGCCGCGGCCAGTCGCTCGCACAGCTGGCGCTGGCGTGGGTGCTGCGCGACGCGCGGGTCACCTCGGTGCTGATCGGCGCCAGCAGCGTCGCCCAGCTCGACGACAACCTCGCGGTCCTGGACAAGCTCGAGATCACCGACGAGGAGCTCGACGCGATCGAGCAGGACGCGGTCGACTCCGGCATCAACCTCTGGTCGACGTCCTCGGACGCCTAGCGTCCGGCGGCGGGGAGAGACGTGAAACCGGCGTGAAGGCGGCCTGAAACCGGTCCGCCCCACGCTGGTGGCATGACCACACCTCTCTCCCCCGGCTCGCACGAGCCGGCCGTCCAGGCCACGGGCCTGGTGAAGACCTTCGGCAGCAACCGCGCCGTCGACGGGATCGACCTCGAGGTCGTCCGCGGCGAGGTGTTCGGCGTGCTCGGCCCCAACGGCGCGGGCAAGACGACCATGCTGCAGATGCTGGCCACCCTGCTGACGATCGACGCCGGCGAGGCGCGCGTCTTCGGCAAGGACGTCCGGCGCCAGCCCCACGTCGTGCGGCAGCTGATCGGCGTGACCGGGCAGTACGCCTCGGTCGATGAGAACCTCACGGCCTCGGAGAACCTGCTGCTCTTCGGCCGGCTCCACGGGCTGGGCCGCCGGCGCTCGCGCGTCGTGGGCGCCGAGCTCCTGGGGCAGTTCGGGCTCGAGGACGCCGCCGACCGCCCGATCTCGCAGTTCTCCGGCGGCATGCGCCGTCGCCTCGACCTCGCGGTCAGCCTGATCACCCGCCCGCCGCTGATCTTCCTCGACGAGCCCACGACCGGGCTGGACCCGCGCACCCGCGGCCAGATGTGGGGCACGATCCGCTCGCTGGTCGCCGAGGGGTCGACGGTGCTCCTGACCACCCAGTACCTCGACGAGGCCGACCAGCTCGCGCACCGGATCGCGGTGATCGACCGCGGGCGCAAGGTCGCCGAGGGCACCCCCGACGAGCTCAAGAGCCAGGTGGGCAGCTCGACGCTCCAGCTGCGCCTGGCCGACCCGACGCGCACCGCCGCCGCGGTCGACGTCGTACGCCGGGTGGCCGGCGACGAGCCGGTCCTGACCCCCGAGGCGGGTGGCATCAACGTCCCCATGCGCGACGCGAACCTCGCCGCCGACGTCCTCATCGGGCTGCGCAGCGAGGACCTGCTGATCACCAGCGCGACCGTGCAGAAGCCCACGCTGGACGAGGTCTTCATGACGCTCACCGGCCACGGCGCCGAGGACGGCGAGCCGCGCCACGACGCGGACCACGAGACCGAGACCGACCGAGACCTGGAGGCAGCCCGATGACCACCACCCTGGAGCACCCGACCACCCCGTCCGTCTCGCAGACCCTGGCGGGCGTGGACGACCTGTCGGCCCACCCCTCGCTGGCGGACACGCTGAGCCAGACCATGGCGCTGGCGTGGCGGGCCACGATGAAGATGCGACGCAACTTCGAGCAGATGTTCGACGTCACCATCCAGCCGATCCTGTTCACCGCGATGTTCGCCTACATCTTCGGCGGCGCGATCTCCGGCGACGTCGACGCCTACCTCCCCCTCATCATCACCGGGCTGATCGGCCAGACCGTGCTCACCGCCTGCATCGCCACGGGCGTGCAGCTGCGCGAGGACATGGACAAGGGGGTCTTCGACCGCTTCAAGTCGCTGCCGATCGCGCGCATCGCCCCGCTGGCGGGGCCGATGGTGGCCGACATGCTGCGCTACCTCATCGCGTCGGTGCTGACGTTCACCGTCGGGATCGCCATGGGCTACCGCCCCGGCGGTGGCGTCCTCGGCGTCGCAGGGGCGATCGTCCTGGCCGTGGTGGCCGGCTGGTCCATGGCCTGGATCTTCGCGTGGTTCGGCACCATCGGCCGCAACGCCCAGGGCGTGCAGGGGATCTCGATGATGGTGATGTTCCCGCTGACGTTCCTGTCCAACGCGTTCGTGCCGACCCAGACCATGCCCAGCTGGCTGCAGGCGTTCGCGGACGCCAACCCGGTCTCGCTGGTCATCAACGCGATCCGCGACCTCGCCAACGACGGCGCCGTCACCGCCCACGTCGGCTGGGCCGTGCTCGGTCTCGCCGTCGTGGTCGCGATCTTCGCCCCGCTGACCGTGCGGTCCTACTCGAAGCGGATGTAGCCGGGCGCGGCCGGGTGGGTCGTGTGCCGCAGGCTGCGTCCCCGCACTGCCTCCGGCACACGACCCGCCTGCCGGCTCCCCCGCACCTGCCCCACGAGGCCACAGCTACAGGGTCGCCACCAGCTCCCGCGCCTCGTCGAGGAGGTCGGGGCCGCGGCGCTCGCCGTACTCGGCGAGGACGCGGTCGAGCTCGCCGGGCGCGAGCCGCTCGGCGACCTCGGCGACGGGGTCCCAGGCCAGGCTGGGCGAGTAGCGGCTGTAGGAGAAGAGGCGCGCCAGCACGACCAGGTGGACCGCGTCGGGCGTCGGCGTCGTCTCGCGCAGCAGGCCCCAGGCGCCGACGGCGAAGAGCACCATGCCGGCGGTGGGGTACTCCAGCGGCTGCCGCTCGGCGTCGAGGAGCAGCTGCGCCTTGATCCGCAGGGTGTCGAGCAGGTCGCGCCCCTCGTCGCCGCGCCCGTGCCGGGCGTAGGCCACGGTGGCCGCGGTCTCGCCGAAGATCGTCCACGGCTCCAGACCCGTCGGCTTGCCCAGGCCCGGGAACGAGAGGCCGCGCAGCTCCTCGACGGTCGTACGGAAGAGCGACAGCCCCCTGGCCGTCTCGCCGCGGGCCAGCTCCAGCTCGGCCTTGCAGGCGGTGATGATGACTCCGGACCCGAAGCCGGCGGTGTTGTAGCGCTCGAGCTCCTTGATCTGGTCCACGATCCCTTGGGCCTCGTCGAAGCGGCCGGCCTCGATGGCGGCGTTGGCCAGGATCGACCGGGTCGAGATCGCGTCGTCGTAGGCCTCGAGGCGGTCGAGCACCGGGATCGCGGCGAGCGCGTGGAGGGCCGCCTGCTCGGTGTTGCCGGTCTGCGCGTGCAGCCCGGCGAGCTGGGTCTCCACCAACGTCCGGTTCCACGGCCCGTCGTCCTCGCCCCACAGCGACAGGGAGCGGTCGGCGAGCGCGAGCGCCCCCTCGATGTCGCCCTTCCCCTCGCGCTGGTGCATGGCCCACTGGTGGGCCAGGGCGGCCAGGTGGTGGTCGGGCGACTCCAGGAGGTCGTCGGCCTCCGGCAGCGGCCACATCGGGTCACCGGGGGCGTAGAGGCGCATGACGGCCACCACGGCCCGGGTCACCGGCAGGCTCGCGAGGTCCCCGTAGTCGTCGAGCAGCGCCCGGCAGGCCGCGGGGATGTCCGCCAGGGCGATCATCGTGTTGGTCGCCAGGATCGCGGCGGCACCCACGGCGTCGTCCACCAGGTCCGGGGTCGGCTGCCACCCGTCCAGCAGCTCGTCGACGGCGGCGCACAGGGCGAGCAGGCGAGGGTGCTCGCCCTTGATGTTCCAGTAGTGGCCCAGCGACGCCACCAGCCGCAGCGCGGTGGGTCGCTCGCCGCTCGCGAGCGAGAGGCGCAGGACATCGGCGAGGTTGCCCTCCTCCCGGGCGAGCGCGTCCATCACCTCGAACTGACGGGCGGAGAAGAGCTCGACCGTGA
This sequence comes from Nocardioides sp. 503, assembly GCF_004522095.1. Classification (GTDB taxonomy): domain Bacteria; phylum Actinomycetota; class Actinomycetes; order Propionibacteriales; family Nocardioidaceae; genus Nocardioides. The sequence goes on along the minus strand of NZ_SPUI01000006.1, from coordinate 208,041 downwards.
CGTCGGCGGTGTAGCCGCGCGCCCAGGCGAGCTGGGCCGCCAGCGCGTCGGCCTCCTCCCCCGACTCCACGAGGCGCCGGCGACCGAACTCGCGGACGGTCTCGAGCATCCGGTAGCGCACGGTCCCCGCGGCTTCGGCGACGCTCAGGAGGGACTGGTCCACGAGCGTCTGCACAGCGGTGAGCCCGTCGCCGGGCAGGACGGTCTCGGCGGTGTCCAGCGTGAAGCCGTCGTGGAAGACCGAGAGCCGGGCGAGCGCGTCGCGCTCGGGCCGATCGAGGAGGTTCCACGACCAGTCGATGACCCCGAGCAGGGTCTGGTGGCGGTCGGGCTTGCTGCGGTCGGCGCCGTTGAGGAGCCGGAACCGGTCGTCCAGGCGCGCGGCGACGTCCTCCACCGACATCGCCCGCACCTTCGCGGCGGCCAGCTCGAGGGTCAGCGGGAGCCCGTCGAGCCGCGCGACCACCCGGCGTACGGCGTCGTCGTCCAGCTCCACCCCCGGTCGGGCGGCCCGGGCCCGCTCGACGAACAGCTGGCGGGCGGCGTCCTCGTCGAGCTGGGCCAGCGGGAAGACCCGCTCGGCGGCGATGCCCAGCGGCGACCGCGTGGTGGTGAGCACCCGCAGCCGCCCGCACGTCGCCACCAGGAAGGCCACCAGGTCGGCGACCGCGGTGATGACGTGCTCGCAGTTGTCGAGGATCAGCAGCGTCGGGGCCTGGTCGAGGTGGGCCGCGATCCGCGAGCGCACGTCGCCGAGCTGGGCGGCGCTGAGCACCCGGCGCCCGCTCACCGAGTCGCGGACGCCCAGGGCCGAGCCGACCTCGACCACCACGTCCTCCGCGGAGGTGACGCCGACGAGCTCCACGAAGTGCACGACCTGCTGCTCGGCCTCGCGCCCGAGCAGGTGCGCCAGGCGGGTCTTGCCCAGCCCGCCGGGTCCCAGGATCGAGGTCACCCGCGCCTCGCGGACCGCCGCGCGCAGGGCCCGGAGGTCGTCGTCGCGACCGACCAGCGAGGTGGCCTCGAAGCGCAGCCCCGCCCGCACGGGGTTGTCGGCGGCGAGGAGCTCGGCGTGCACCGCCTGCAGCAGCGGGCCGGGGTCCACGCCCAGCTCCTCGGCCAGCCGGCTGCGGTGGGCGCCGTAGCGCAGCAGCGCGGCGGGCGCGCCGTGCACGGCCAGCTCGCTGCGCAGGAGCGCCGCCATGGTGGCCTCGTCGGGCACCGGGAGCTCGGTGAGGTGCCGCAGGGCCTCCGCGTGGTCGCCGAGCACGGACGACGTCCGACCCAGCACGGCTCGAGCGGCGACGAGCCGCTCCCGGGCCTCGGCCCGCAGGTCCTCCACGGCCCCGGGCGCGCCCGGGCCGGCCACGGGGGTCGCGACCGCGGCGGCGGCGCGGTCGCGCGCCGTCACCGCGTCGCCGTGGCCCTCGGCACGCCGGGCCTCCTCGAGCAGGACGCCCAGCTCGAGGGCGTCCACGTCCTGGGCGGGGAGCCCGAGCGCGTAGCCCTGCTCCGTGCGCCGTACGGCGTCGGGCGCGGTCTGCGCGCGGACCCGGGACACCACCACCTGCAGGGCCTTGGCCGGGACGGCCGGCCGGTCGTCGGCGCCCCAGACCTCCTCGACCAGGGTCGCGTCCCCCACCGTGCGGCCGCCGGCGGCCACCAGCGCGGCGAGCAGCGCGTGCGCCCGCTCGCCGGTGACCGGCGCACCGTGCCAGGTGACGCCGTCCAGCAGGGCCAGCACGCTCATCCCATCAGCGCTGGACCGCGCCGCACCTGGCCGCGGCGACGGCGACCGCCGCGTCGCGGGCGGCGCCGGTGTCCTCCTCGGTGAGGGTCCGGTCGGGGGCCCGGAAGCGCAGGGCGAAGGCCAGCGACTTGCGGCCCTGACCGACCTGGTCGCCGGTGTAGACGTCGAAGAGCCGGATCGACTCCAGCAGCTCGCCCGCACCCTCGCGCAGGGCGTCCTCGACCGCGGCCACGGTGGTGGCGGCGTCGACGACGAGGGCGACGTCCTCCTTGGCCAGCGGGTAGGTCGACAGCTCGGGGCCGGCGACCACGTCCACGGCGCGGCTCATCAGGTGGTCGAGGTCCAGCTCGAGCGCGGCGCTGCGCGCCGGCAGGCCGAAGGCCTTGCACACCGTGGGGTGCAGCTCGCCGGCGTGGCCGATCTCGACGCCGTCGACCTCGAGCCGCGCGCAGCGGCCCGGGTGCCACGGCGCGCGGGCGGCGGAGACGACCTCCAGCGCGACACCGAGGTCGGCGGCGAGCCGGCGCACGAGCGCGATGCTGTCGGCCCAGCCGCTCTCGCGACCGGCGCCCCACCACCCGGGCCGCTCGGCCTCGCCGGAGAGCACCACCGCGAGGAAGAGCGGCTGGCGCGGCAGGACCTCGAGCAGCTTGTCCAGCTCGGCGTCGCTGGGCCGCAGGTCGACGCCGTAGATCGGCGCGGGACCGCGGTCGACCGGGAAGGCCACCGTGCCGGTCTCGAAGAGCGACACCCCGCTCGCGCCGCGACCCAGGTTGCGGGCCGCCGCCTTGAGGAGCCCGGGCAGGAGCGTCGTCGTGTAGGACGGCTCCTCCGAGGAGATGGGGTTGGCCAGCGTGACGGTGCGGCGCAGCACGTCGTCCGGCGGCAGGCCGAGGTCGTCGAAGGTGGCCTCGCCGACGAACGGGAAGCTCACCACCTCCACGCACCCGGCCCCGGCGAGGAGCCGGCCGACGCGACGGCGCAGCCGCTGCTCGCGGGTGAGGCCACGGCCGGCGGCCTCGCGCGGCAGCACCGAGGGGACCTGGTCGTAGCCGACGACGCGCGCGACCTCCTCGACGAGGTCGTAGGGGTCGGTGACGTCGGGGCGCCAGGTCGGCGGGACGACGGTCAGCCGCTCGCCCTCCACCGTGACGGCACAGCCCACGGCCTCCAGGTGGGCCACCGTGGTCTCCGCCGGGATCGGGATGCCGCTGATCCGGGCCGGGAGGTCGGCGTCGATCTCGATCGTGGGCGAGGACGGGACCACCCCGACCAGGGTGGCGCCGGGCTCGACCGTGCCGCCGCCGTACGTCGTCAGCAGCTCGGCCACACGGTCGGCCGCGACCGCGGGCAGGAGCGGGTCGACGCCGCGCTCGTTGCGCTTGCCGGCCTCCGAGGACAGCTTGTGGCGCTTGCCGGTGCGGAACATCGAGACGGCGTCCCAGTGGGCTGCCTCGATGACGACGTGGGTCGTCGTCTCGGAGAGCTCGGTGGTCGCACCGCCCATCACGCCGGCCAGGCCGATCGGGCCGGAGCCGTCGACGACGACCAGGTCGTCCGAGGACAGGACCCGCCGGGTGCCGTCGAGGGTCGTGAGCCGCTCCCCCTCGGTGGCGCGGCGCACGTGGAGCGCGCCGTCGAGCTTGTCGCCGTCGTAGCCGTGGATGGGCTGGCCGAGCTCGAGCATCACGTAGTTGGTGACGTCGACGCCCAGCGAGATCGGGCGCATGCCGGCCTGCGTGAGGCGCCGGGCCATCCAGCCCGGCGTCGGGGCGGTCGCGTCGAAGCCGGTCACGCGGCGCGCCGCGAAGACCGGGCACCCCGCGGGGTCGTCGATGATCACGGGGTAGCCATCGGCGTCCGGCTCGGGCACCTCGCGCACCGCCGGGTCCCGGAACGGGACCCCGAAGGCGAGGGCGGCCTCTCGCGCGACGCCGCGCAGGGACAGGGCGTAGGCCCGGTCGGGGTTGATCTCGAACTCGATGATCTCCTCGTCGAGGCCGAGCACGCCGAACGCGCTGTCGCCGGGCTCGCCGGCGTCGGCCGGCAGCACGATGATCCCGTCGTGGTCCACCCCGAGGCCGAGCTCGGCCGCCGAGCAGATCATGCCGGCCGAGACGTGGCCGTAGGTCTTGCGCGCGGAGATCGCGAAGCCGCCGGGCAGCACGCCGCCGGGCAGGACCACGACGACCAGGTCGCCGGGCGCGAAGTTGTGGGCGCCGCAGACGATGCCCTGGGGCTCGCCGGTGCCGCTGGCCTCGCCGACGTCGACGGAGCACCAGTTGATGGTCTTGCCGTTCTTCTGCGGCTCGGGCTCCATCGTGAGCACGCGGCCGACCACGAGCGGCCCGGTGATCGCCTCGCCGGGGCGGTCGATCGCCTCGAGCTTGAGCCCGAGGGCGGTCAGCCGCTCGGTGAGGGCGTCGGTGGTGACGTCGGCGGGCAGCTCGACGAGCTCCCTGATCCAGGAGACGGGGGTCTTCATGCCTCAGAGCTCGCTTCCGAAGGCGGTGGTGAAGCGGACGTCGCCCTCGAAGAGGGCGCGCAGGTCCTCGAGGCCGTGGCGGAACATCAGCGTGCGGTCGATGCCCATGCCGAAGGCGAAGCCGGAGTAGCGCTCGGGGTCCACCCCGCAGGCCACCAGCACCCGGGGGTTGACCACGCCGCAGCCGCCCCACTCGATCCAGCCCTCGCCGCGGCAGGTCCGGCAGGTGACCATGACGTCGCCGTCGGCCACCACGGCGGCGCCGCGGCACACGAAGCAGACCAGGTCGACCTCGGCGCTGGGCTCGGTGAAGGGGAAGTACGACGGCCGGAAGCGGGTCGTGATGCCCTCGCCGAACATGGCGCCGGCGAAGTGGTCCAGGGTGCCCTTCAGGTGGGCCATCGAGATGCCCTCGTCGATGGCGAGGCCCTCGACCTGGTGGAACATCGGGCTGTGCGTGGCGTCGTACTCGTCGGTGCGGAACACCCGCCCCGGGCACACGACGTAGATCGGAGGCTCGCGCGTCAGCATCGTGCGCGCCTGCACCGGGGAGGTGTGGGTGCGCAGCACCAGGTGGTCCTCGGCCGGCGAGGTCCAGAAGGTGTCCTGCATCGTGCGGGCGGGGTGGTCGGGCCCGAGGTTGAGGGCGTCGAAGTTGAGCCACTCGGCCTCGATGACGGGACCCTCGGCGACCTCCCAGCCCATCGCGACGAAGATGTCGGCGATCAGCTCGGACCCGGTCGTGATCGGGTGGCGGGCACCCACGGGCAGCCGGTCGGTCGGGACCGTGACGTCGACGGTCTCCTCGACCAGCATCCGCTCCTCGTGCTCGGCCTCCAGGACCGCGAGCCGGGCCGCGAGGGCCTGGTTGACGGCCCCGCGGGCCTGGCCGAGCCGCTGCCCGGCCTCCTTGCGGGCCTGGGGCGGCAGCGCCCCGATCTCGCGGTTGGCCAGCGCCAGCGGCGAGCGGTCCCCCACGTGCTCGAGGCGGGCCTGCTTGAGCTGCTCGAGGTCGCCGGCCGCGGCGAACGCCGCCAGCGCGGCGTCGCGGGCGGCCTCGACCTCTTCGGGCTGCAAGGTGCTGACCTCCACGGGGTCGAAGTCGGTATTGGGTCCGGACACGAGGTGAAGTCTAGGAACGTCGCCGGGCGCGGCGCGAACGGGTTGTCCCGCGTCTCATCCGGCGGCTCCCCCGGGGGCCGCCCCAGGTGCCGGCGCGCTCTCGCGCACGAGCAGCCGGTGCGGCACCACCAGGTCGCGCCCGGGCAGCTCGTGGTCGCGCATGCGCTCCTCGAGGCAGGTGAGGACGAGCTCGGCCAGACGGGGCTTGTCGGGCGCGACGGTGGTGATGCTGGGCACGGCGTAGCGCCCGGCCTCGATGTCGTCGAAGCCGACCAGGGCGACGTCCTCGGGCACCCGCAGCCCGAGGTCCGCGCAGGCGCGCAGGGCGCCGAGCGCCAGCTGGTCGGTGAAGCAGAACAACGCGTCCGGGAGCTCGTCCAGCTGGGCGAGCCGCTGCATCGCCCCCACCCCGTCCTCGTGGTGGAGCCGCTCCACGGCGACGTGCAGGCGCTCGTCGTCCGGGACGCCGGCCTCGGCCAGGGCGTCGCGGTAGCCGGCCAGGCGCTGACGCGCCGTCTCGTTGCGCAGGTGCGGCTGGAGGCCGACGGCGGCGATGCGCCGCCGACCGGAGGCGAGGAGGTGGCGGGTGGCGGTGTCGGCCGCCAGCCGGTTGTCGACGGCGACGTGGTCGACGGTCCCGACGCCGGGCTGCTCGCCCAGCATCACGACCGGAGGTGCCGCCGAGCGGCGGGAGATCTCGTCGGCGGTCATGGACCACGGGCTGAAGATCACCCCGTCGACGCCCTGGCCCCGCGCACCGTCGAGGAGCTGGCGCTCCCGGGGTCCGCTGCCGTCGGTCTGCTCGATGTGCACTGTCCAGCCGCGCGCCTCGGCGGCCCGCACGACGTGGGCGGCCAGCTCGGCGAAGTAGGGCGAGTCGATCTCGGGGACCACGAGGCCGATGACCTCCGAGCGGCCCCGGCGCAGCGCCCGCGCGGCGACGTTGGGGCGGTAGCCCAGCTCCTCGATGGCCGCCTGGACGCGCTCGCGCGTGCCCACGGCGACGACCTCGGGGGTGTTGACGACGTTCGACACCGTGCGCACCGACACCCCGGCCCGGATGGCGACGTCCTTGAGATTCGCCGGCATGAATTCACCACCTCCGGGGCACAGGCTATTGCAACGTGGCATTGCAACGTTGCAAACTAGGGGACGACACCCGGAACGAACAGGAGCATCCATGACGACCACCGCAGCACTCGACGTCCCGATCGACACGGACGCCATCTCCTCCGCCATCCAGACCGACGGCATCACCGCCGCCAAGCAGGCCTTCTCGCGCGAGTGGGTCGAGCAGCTCCGCGAGGACGTGGAGGCCGCCTTCACCGAGGCCCGCTCCCGCGAGGGCGGCGCAGTCGGGCGGGGACCCAACCGCTACTACGTGGAGATCCACCCCGAGGCCCTGCGCGGCTTCGTCGACCTGGTCGACCACCCGTGGGTCCGCGCGGTCTGCGAGACCGTCCTCGGCCCCGACTACCAGATCGTGGAGGTCGGCTTCGACATCCCGTTCGCCGGCGCGGTCAACCAGCCGTGGCACCGCGACTTCCCCAGCCCGCGCGAGACGCTGGAGGAGCGCCGGCTCACCTCGCTCGCCTTCAACGTCACCTGCGTCGACACCGAGGAGGACATGGGTCCCTTCGAGGTCGCGCCCGGCACCCACTGGGACACCGGCGAGGACTTCAAGCACGGCATGTTCCCGGACAAGTCGGCCTACTCCCGCTACGAGGAGCTGGCCGTGCGCAAGTACCCGCAGATGGGCGACATCTCCGCGCGCTCCGCGCTGACGGTCCACCGCGGCACCCAGAACCACTCGCAGAAGTCGCGTCCGGTCCTGGTCCTGGGCATCGACGCCCCCGGCGCCGGCAACGACGAGAAGCACGACCTGGCCGTCACCCGCGCGTTCTGGGAGGCGCTGCCCGAGCGGGTGCGCCAGCACCTGTCGTGCCCGGTGGTCGACGAGCTCACGCCGATCACGCAGAAGCACACGATCGAGGGCCTGGTGATGGGCGAGGCCTGAGCCTCACCCCCACGCCCCCGCACGCGACGACGCCCGCCACCTGGTCAGGTGGCGGGCGTCGGTGCTTCTCGACGCGTCCGGGATGCGGCGTCGAGGTCGCTAGGTGCGCTCGGCGCGGGTCAGCCACCGCTGGAGCGTGACGACGCCCAGCAGGATGGTGCCGCTGACCACGGCCTGCCAGTCGGAGTCGAGCGACCCGACCTGGTTGATGACGTTCTTGATGACCTGCAGCAGCAGGACCCCGATCAGGCTGCCGAGGATCGTGCCGGCGCCCCCGGTGAGCAGCGTGCCGCCCAGGACGACGGCGGCGATGGCCTCGAGCTCGAGGCCGACGCCGAGGATCGTCACGCCCGAGGAGGTGTAGGAGGCGATCATGATACCGCCGAAGCCGGCCAGCAGCGCGGAGGCGACGTAGGTGAGCACCTTGGTGCGGGCCACCGGCAGGCCCATCAGCTCCGCGGCGTCCTCCTGTCCCCCGATCGCCAGCACCGAGGCGCCGTAGGACGTGCGGTGCAGGACCAGCGCGCCGATCGCGAAGAACAGCACGACCAGCAGGACGGGGTAGGGGATGCCGAGCAGGTCGTTCTGGGCGAGCTTGCGGAACGCCGAACCGGCCGGGACCTTGTAGGTCTTGGCCCCCTCGTCGGTGAGCAGGAGCAGCAGCCCGCGGGCGAAGAGCAGTCCGGCCAGCGTCACGATGAACGGCGGCAGCCCGCCGCGGGCGATCACCAGGCCCTGCACCAGGCCGATGAATCCGCAGACGCCCAGCGGGAGCGCGAAGGCCACGAGCGTGCCGTGCTGGGAGCCCCAGGCGGCCAGGACCCCGCCGAGGGCGAAGACGCTGCCCACCGAGAGGTCGATGCCGCCGGTCATGATCACGAACGTCATGCCCAGCGCGAGCATGGCCAGGAACGACGCCTGCACCGCGATGCCGGTGAGGTTGCCCCGGCTCAGGAACGAGTCGAAGCTGAAGCTGGCGACCACCATGACGAGCACGAAGATCGCGAACGCGCCCTGGCGCTGCACGAGCGCGGCGAACCGCGCCCTCGAGGCCATGGCGGCCTCCGGCGAGTTGGTCGTCGCGGGGTCCACCTCGGTGGTGCTCATGTCGTCCTCGACTTTCGGGTGGTGCCGCGGCCCAGCTGCACGTAGACCGCCGCGATCACGATCACGGCCTGCACGATCTGGGCCCAGGAGTCCTGGATGTTGTGGAAGATCAGCGTGGCCGTGATCAGCTGCATGAGCAGCGCGCCGGCGACGGTGCCGAGGATGCGCACCTGGCCACCGGAGAGCGGCGTGCCGCCGATGACGACCGCGGTGATGGCGGAGAGCTCCATCAGCAGCCCGAGCTTGGTCGGGTCGCTGGCCTGCGAGCGCGCGGCCAGCAGGATGCCGGCCATCGCCGCGAGCAGGCCCGAGACGACGTACGTCGTCACCAGGACGCGCTTGACCGGCAGCCCGGCCAGCTCGGCGGCGAGCTTGTTGCCACCGATGGCGACCAGCTGGCGGCCGTAGGTGGTCCGCCGCACGACCAGGCCCACGATGACGGCGATGACCGCCGCGATGGCGACGACGTAGGGGATGCCGAGGATGCTGCCGGTGCCGAGCTCGCGGAAGCCCTCGTCTCGGATGCTCTTGATCTGCCCGCCGAACAGGTTGGCGACGCCGCGCCCGGCCACCATCAGGCCCAGGGTGGCCACGATCGGCTGGACGCCGACGTGGGCGACCAGGACGCCCGCGATCAGACCCACCACGACGCCCGCGAGGAGCGAGATGCCGATCGCGAGACCGGTGCCGTAGCCGATGTAGAGCGGGATCAGTGCCGCGGCGAGCGCCATGACGGCGCCGACGGACAGGTCGATGCCCTCGGTGCCGATCACCAGCGCCATGCCGAGCGCCACGATCAGCACCGGGGCGACCTGGACCAGCTGCAGGCGCAGGGTCCCCTCGGTGGCGAAGTTGTCGGTGAACACCAGGTTGAAGAGCAGCAGCAGCGCCAGCGCCACGAAGACGCCGTTGCGCCGCACCCAGTCGCTGTCGACGCGGCGGCTGCGGCCGGTGGCCTCCGGCGCGGGGGCCCCGGTGGTGGTGGGGCTCACGGTGTCGGTCACGACGCCTCTCCTTCGCTGGGGGTGGCGCTGTCGGTGGCGCTGTCGGTGGCGCTGTCGGTGGCGCTGTCGGTGGTGTCGTCGCCGGCCCGGTCGCCCGCGAGCGCCCGGAGCAGCTCGGAGCTGCTCAGGTTGCTGCTGTCGAGCTCGGACCGGGCGGAGCCGTCGTGCAGGACGACGATGCGGTCGGCGCCCTCGACGAGCTCGTCCATCTCGCTGGAGATCAGCACCACGGCGAGGCCCTGCTGGGCGAGCTCGTCGATCAGCGCCTGCACCTCGCTCTTGGCGCCGACGTCGATGCCACGGGTCGGCTCGTCGAGCAGGAAGACGGTGGGCTCGGTGCAGAGCCAGCGCGCGATCAGGACCTTCTGCTGGTTGCCGCCGGAGAGCTCGCGCACCTTCTGCTGCGGGCTGGAGGCCTTGATCTGCAGCCGCCGCATGAACGTCTCGACGAGCGCGTCGATCTTGCTCTCCGAGACCACGCCGCCCCGCGACATCCGCGGCAGCACCGCCAGCGCGATGTTGTCACGCACCGAGAGGTCGGGGATGATCCCCTCCGCCTTGCGGTCCTCCGAGAGCAGCGCGATCCCGGCCCGCAGCGCGCCGCGCACGGAGTTGGGCCGCACCTTCTTGCCGGACACCGTCACCTCGCCACCGTCGGTGTGCATGGCGCCGTAGATCGCCTTGACGGTCTCGCTGCGCCCCGACCCGAGCAGGCCGGCCAGGCCGACCACCTCGCCGGGACGCACCGTGAGGTCGATGCCGTGCAGGCGGTTGCGCACCTCGATGCCGGAGACGACCATGGCCGGCTCCTCGCCGCGTCGGTGGGACTCCCCGAACTCGGTCGCACCCTCGGAGGCCACCTCCTCCACGTCGCGCCCGAGCATGCTCGAGACCAGCTCGAGCCGGCTCATCTCGGCCAGGGACCCGGTGTGCACCCAGCGGCCGTCGCGCAGGATCGTCACGCGGTCGCAGAGCTCCCAGAGCTCGTCGAGCCGGTGCGAGACGAACACCAGGCCCACCCCGCGGTCGCGCAGCCGCCGGGCGACGGTGAACAGGGTGGTCACCTCCTTGGCCTCGAGCGAGGACGTCGGCTCGTCCATGATCACGACCCGGCTCTCGACCGACATGGCGCGCGCCAGCGCGACCATCTGCTGCGCACCGAGACCGAGCCGGCCCAGCTCCTTGGTGACGTCGAGGTCGATCGTCAGCTCCCGCATCAGCTCGCGGGCCTGCTGGTTCATTGACCGGACGTCGATCAGGCCGAACCGGTTGCGCGGCTCTCGGCCCAGGAAGATGTTGCGGGCCACGCTGAGCAGCGGGACCAGGTTGACCTCCTGGTAGATCGTGGAGATGCCGACGTCCTGGGCGTCCGAGGGACCCCGGAAGTGCCGGGTCTCCCCCGCGTAGCGCACCTCCCCCGCGTCGGGGGTGTAGACGCCGGTGAGGACCTTGATCAGCGTGGACTTGCCGGCGCCGTTCTCGCCGACGAGCGCGTGGATCTCGCCGGGGGCGAGCTGGAAGTCCACGCCGCGCAGGGCGTGGACGCCGCCGAAGGTCTTGGTGACCCCGACCGTCTCCAGGACGGGGTCACCGGTGCCTCGCGCCGGGGTGGTGGTGGTCGTGGCGGTCACGCGACTCCTCAGAAGGCCTTGCTCAGGTCCTGCTCGGCGTTCTCCGAGGTGTACTCGTCGTCCTCGATGATGACGTCCTCGGGGATCTCCTCGCCGGCGTAGAACTTGGTCATCGTCTCGAAGGCCAGCGGGCCGAAGCGCGGGTTGGACTCGATGACGGCGTTGATGTCGCCGTCGACGATGCCCTGGACGGCGTTGCGGGTGCCGTCGATGGAGACGATCTTGATGTCCTCGCCCGGGTCCTTGCCGGCCGCCGAGACGGCGGTGACGGCGCCGAGCGCCATCTCGTCGTTGTGGGCGTAGATCGCCGTGATGTCGGGGTTGGACTGCAGCAGCTGCTCGGTCACCGTCTGGCCCTCGTCGCGGGCGAAGTTGGCGGTCTGCTCGACGACGATCTCGAGGTCGGGGTACTCCTTCTCGACCTGCTCCTTGAAGCCGGCGTTGCGCTCGTCGGTCACGTTGTTGCCCGAGGAGCCGAGCAGGATGGCGACCTTGCCCTCACCGCCGGTGGCCTCGTTCATGGCGTCGGCCGCGCGCACGCCCTGGTCGTAGAAGTCCGAGCCGAGGAAGGCGACGTAGTCCGAGCAGGACGTGTTGGTGACCTTGCGGTCGATCGTCAGCACCGGGACGCCCTTCTGCTTGGCCGCGGCGAGGGCCGGGTCGAGGCCGTCGGAGTTGACCGGCGCGACGATGAGCATCTGGACGCCCTGGTTGAGCATGTCCTGGATGTCGGCGATCTGCTTGGGCAGCTCGGCGTTGGCGTTGGTGACGATCAGCTTCTTGACGCCGGCGTCCTTGGCCGCGCTCTTGATCGAGGCGGTCTCCGCGGCGCGGAAGGCGGCCGTGTCGGGCTCGGACTGGGAGAAGCCGACGACGGCGCCCTTGAGGTCGAGCTTGGTGGCGCCGTACTTGTCGAGGGTGCAGCCGGGGCCCGAGGCCTCGCTCTCCTTGACGACCTGCTTGTCGTCGCCCGCGGGCTGGTCGCTGGCGGAGTCGTCGCCGGAGTTGGTGCAGCCGGCCAGTGCCAGGCTCGCGGTGGCGGCGACCGCCAGCGTCTTCCAGGCCGAGAATGTCGTGCTCGTCATGAGGTGCTCCTTGGAAACGTCCGGGCAGGGGATGAGACAGCCGTCACACACGGGCTCGACGTAAGCAAACATGCCCGAACAAAAAAGCGCAATCACCCACACGGGCGAACTCCGAAAGATTGACAGTGTGCGGATCTGCTTGAATGTGACCCAGGCCACCCGGCAGACTCACCTCAAGCAACGGATCCGCGCAGTTCCGCACACGGGCTCCCCGCCTGCCGACCCCAGGAGTCGCCATGCTCGCCGCCGAACGTCAGACCCGGATCCTGCACGAGGTGGAGCACCGCGGCGCCGTGCGGGTGACCGAGCTCGCCCGACTGCTCAACGTCTCCGACATGACCATCCGGCGCGACCTCGACACCCTCGCCGCCCAGGGACAGCTCGCCAAGGTGCACGGCGGCGCCACGGTGACCGGCGGCGGCAAGCCGAGCACCGACGAGCCCGGCTTCGAGGCCAAGTGGGCGCGCCAGACCGCCGAGAAGGAGGCGATCGCCGCCGCGGCCGCGGCCCTCGTGGAGCCCGGGTCGGCCGTGGGACTCTCCGCCGGCACCACCACCTGGACGCTGGCGCACCACCTGCGCGACATCCCGGGCCTGACGGTGGTGACCAACTCCATGCGGGTGGCCGAGGTCCTGCACAAGGGCGGTGAGGAGACGCCCAACGTCGTCCTGACCGGCGGCGTGCGCACCCCTTCGGACGCGCTGGTCGGCCCGGTCGCGGTCTCCTCCCTGCGGCTGCTGCACCTCGACGTGGTCTTCCTGGGGGTCCACGGCATGAACGCCCGCGCCGGCTTCACCACGCCCAACCTGCACGAGGCCGACACCGACCAGGCGCTGGTCGCCGCCGGTCAGCGGCTCGTGGTGCTCGCCGACCACACCAAGTGGGGCATCATCGGCATCAGCACGATCGTCCCGCTCGACCAGGCCGACGTCGTCGTGAGCGACGAGGGGCTCTCGCAGGAGGCCCGCACGATGATCGCCGAGGCCGGCGCCGAGCTCGTCCTCGCGCCGTACGTCGCCCCGCGGCCCGCCGAGGAGAGCCGCACCGGCTGAGCGGGCGCGGGTCGCGCGGGCCGCGGCTCAGAGCATGCTGCCGGCGGGCCAGACGAGCACGACCCGGGCGCCGCCGCCAGGCGCGTCGGCGATGGTGACGGTGCCGCCGTGGGCGCGGACCAGGCCGTTGACGAGGTAGAGGCCCAGGCCGGAGCCGCCGCTGACTCCCCCGCGCCAGAACTTCGTGAACACGCGGCGTCGCAGCTCGGCGGGGATGCCCTCGCCCTCGTCGTCGACGGTGAGCTCGACGCCCGGCGCCTCGGCGGTGTCCGGGAGCGGCGCCAGGCGCACGGAGACCCGGCCCTCGCCGTGCCGCACGGCGTTCTCGATCAGGTTGGTGACGACCTGGGTGAACTTGTCCGGGTCGACGTTGACCTGCGGCAGCGCGCCGGCCACGTCGAGCTCGATCTCGCGCGAGGTGCCCGCGGCCACGGACTCCGCGATGCGGCGCACCAGGACCTCGGCGTCGGAGGGCCGCGGGTGCAGCTGCAGGCGGCCGGTGTCGATGCGGGCGACGTCGAGCAGCTCGGCGATGAGGCGGCTGAGCCGGTCGGAGTCGGCGTGGACCGTCGTGAGCATCAGCTTCTTCTGCTCGTCGGTGAGCTTGTCCCAGCGGTTGAGCAGCGCCTGCACGAAGCCCTTCACACCGGTCAGCGGCGAGCGCAGCTCGTGCGCCACGGTGGCGACCAGGTCCGAGCGCTCCCGGTCCAGCCGGGCCCGGCCGCGTCCGGAGCGGATCGTCACCGCCACCTGCGACACCGGCTCGCGCAGCGACGGCCGCTCGATGCGGGCCGCCACCAGCACCTCGGTGCCGTTGGGCAGCAGCCACGACTGCTCGGGGACGGCGGTCCGGGTGACCAGACCGCCGTACGGCGCGTTGGCGGCGTACCAGGCGGTCCCGTCGTGGTCCTGCAGCGCGAGGACCTCGGCCAGGGGACTCCCGGTCAGCCCCTCGACCTCTCCCCCGAGCATCCGCGCGGCCAGCCGGCTCACGAGGACGACGGTGCCCTGGCCGTCGGCGACGACGACGCCGTCGGGCAGGGCGTCGGCGAGGGCCTGTGCGCTCACGATGCCCTCGACCATGCGTGCACCCTACGAGAGCGGTCGGTCCCCGGCGGCGCGGCGCTGGGTCGTGGCGGAGGCGTAGAGGCACAGGGCCGCGGCGGTCGAGAGGTTGAGGCTCTCCGCCCGGCCGTGGATGGGGATCGACACCCGGTGGTCGGCCAGGGCGACCAGCTCGGGCGGCAGCCCCCACGCCTCGTTGCCGAACAGCCAGGCGGTGGGGCCGGCCAGCAGCTCGCCGGCCTCGAACAGGTCGACGTCGCCGGCACCGTCGGCGGCCAGCACGACGAGTCCCGCGGCCTGGGCGGCGCGCACGGCGGACGCGGCGTCGTCGGTGACGGCCACCGGGAGGTGGAAGAGGCTGCCGACGCTGGCCCGCACGGTCTTGGGGTTGTAGGGGTCGACCGAGCTACCCGTGAGAACGACGGCGCCGGCGCCGGCCGCGTCCGCCGAGCGGATCACGGTGCCGGCGTTGCCCGGGTCGCGGACGTCGGCGCAGATCGCCAGCAGCGCCGGCGCCGGGTCGAGCAGGTGCTCGAGCGGCCGGTCCAGGGAGCGGCAGACCGCCACCACACCGGCGGGGTTGACGCTGTCGCTGAGCCCCGCCATGGCCCGGTCCTCGACCAGGGTCCAGACCGGCGCGGCCGACGCGAGGTCGGCGTACTGCTCGGTGGCCGCGGGGGTCGCGAACACCTCCACCACGCAGCCGGGCACGCCCAGCGCCCCCTCGACGGCCTTCGGGCCGTCGGCGAGGAACAGCCGCCGCTCGGATCGCTCCGAGCGGCGGCTGAGCTTGCGCGTGTCCTTGAGCCGGGCGTTGCCCGACGTCAGCGGGGTGTTCAGGCCGTGGCCTCGACCTTGGGCGCGTTGACGTCCTCGGGCAGGGCCGCGCGGGCGGCCTCGAGGATCGCGGTGAACGCGGCCGGATCGTTGACGGCCAGGTCGGCGAGGATCTTGCGGTCGACCTCGATGCCGGCCAGGTTCAGGCCCTGGATGAAGCGGTTGTAGGTCATGCCCTGCGCACGCGCGGCGGCGTTGATGCGCTGGATCCACAGCTTGCGGAAGTTGCCCTTGTTCTTGCGGCGGTCGTTGTAGCTGTAGACGAGGGAGTGGGTGACCTGCTCCTTGGCCTTGCGGTACAGACGCGAGCGCTGGCCGCGGTAGCCGGCGGCGCGCTCGAGGGTGGTACGGCGCTTCTTCTGGGCGTTCACTGCCCGCTTGACGCGTGCCATGGTGTTACTCCTTGGTGCTGAAGGGGTGCTGAAGCTGCTCGATCGAGGGTCCTCGACCAACGCGCTGGTGGACGAGGATCAGATGCCGAGCATCTTCTTGACGCGCTTGGTGTCGTTCTTCGCGACCGTCACCGTGCCCGTCAGGCGGCGCGTGACCTTGGAAGCCTTCTTCTCCAGGTTGTGGCGCTTGCCTGCCTTTTCGCGCAGGATCTTGCCCGAGCCGGTCACGCGGAAGCGCTTGCCGGCACCGGAGTGGCTCTTGTTCTTCGGCATGGTGTCTCTCTCTTTCGGTCGTGGTCGCGCGGGCGCGACCCGATCGGCTGCTGGCCGGCGTGTCCGCCGGCCCGGGTCTCAGGCCTCGATCTCGGGATCGAGGTTCTCGGAGCGGCCGCGCTCCTTCTTCTGGGCGACGGGGCCGGCCGCGTGGGCGGCGTCGCGCTCGGCCTTCTCGGCGTCCACGACGGCGGCACGCTCGGCCATCTTGGTCTCCTTGTCGGCGAGCATGTCGACCTTGGCGTCGGCCTTCTTCTTGTGCGGGCCGAGCACCATGATCATGTTGCGGCCGTCCTGCTTGGGCGAGGACTCGACGAAGCCCAGCTCC
The DNA here is from genome assembly GCF_004522095.1 of Nocardioides sp. 503. Classification (GTDB taxonomy): domain Bacteria; phylum Actinomycetota; class Actinomycetes; order Propionibacteriales; family Nocardioidaceae; genus Nocardioides. The sequence goes on along the minus strand of NZ_SPUI01000006.1, from coordinate 191,893 downwards.
GTGACGTCCTCGGCCAGGCGCTGCAGCAGGCGGAAGCCCAGCTCGGGGCGGTGCTGCTCGCGTCCACGGAACATGATCGTGATCTTGACCTTGTCGCCGGCGCGCAGGAACCGCACCACGTGACCCTTCTTGGTCTCGTAGTCGTGCGCGTCGATCTTGGGACGAAGCTTCATCTCCTTGATGATCACGTTCGTCTGGTTCCGGCGCGCCTCACGGGCCTTCTGGGCGTTCTCGTACTTGAACTTCCCGTAGTCCATGAGCTTGCACACGGGCGGCTTGCCCTGAGGAGCGATCTCGACGAGGTCGAGGTCGGCCTCCTGGGCCAGCTTGAGGGCCTGGTCGGTCGGCACGATGCCGACCGTCTCGCCGTTGGGTCCGACGAGGCGGACCTCGGGAACCCGGATCCGCTCGTTGATACGAAGCTCGGTGCTGATATTTCCTCCAGTGTGTTCGGGGCCCGGGAGTCCTGAAATGGAAAAAGGCTCCCGCTTGTCTCAAGCGGAAGCCAGTCGCATCGCGTCCACCCGTCAGGCTTCTGCGACTCCGTAGGCTTCGGGATCACGCGTGCGGCGAGCGCTCGCGCGAGGCCGGAGCCTGCGGGACCGGACCCGACGACCTGTGTCGGTCGATGCGGGTGGGAGACGATGAAGCTGACTCCGCTTGTGTGATCGGTCCAGTTTCCTGGACTGATCGGTCAACACCGCATGCTATCCGACTATTCCGCCGCGCGCCCAATCGCCCGCCTGAGCGGCGCCGGGCAGCTCACTCCACCCTCCAGGCGGAGCGGTCGCCGACCCGGGTCAGGGTCCATCCCGACGCGACCCCCAGCAGGTCGTCGCCCTCGAGCACGAACGTCGCCGGCCCCGCGAGGTCGACGACCAGCGCGGCGGCTTCCTCCTGGAGCGCCGACTGCGCGGCCGTCTGCGCCGACACGGGCACCGGGCGGGCCTCGGGGTTCCAGGCGGCCAGCGTGTCGGTGCCGGTGAAGGCGAGCATCGCCAGGCGACCGTCGGCGCCCTCGAGGAGCACCGCCGCCATGTCGCTGGTCTTGTCGTGGGCCAGGCCGTGCTCGTCGACCTCGACCTCGCCCAGCACCGCGACGACCGGGACCAGGAGGCGGGCCGCGGCCAGGGAGGCCAGGGCGGCGACCTGGGTGTCCGGCCCGCCGTCGTACGCCGCCAGCGCGGCGCGCAGCGCCGGGTCGCCCTCCCCCGTGTCGTCGGGGAAGCCGGGTCCGAGGAGGCGTCGTTCGCTCACCCCACCATTGTGGAGCGTGCGGGTGGGCCACGCCCACGCGGGCGGCGCTGCGGGGCGTCGCGGGGAGCCGCGCTCGCGCTTGTGCCAGGCTGGACGGATGGACGACGTGACGTGGGGAGCGCTCGCGCTGGTGCTCACCGTGCTGGGCGGCCTCTGGACCTGGTTCGCCTACCGACGTCGCGGCCTGCCGGCCGCGCTGAAGGGCGCCGGTCTCACGCTCCTGCCGTTGGCGGCCTACCTCACCAAGACCTTGCGGATGCTCACCCGCATCGGTGACGCGGTGGCCGACTGGGCCGCCTCGCTGGTGTTCAGCCCGCTGGTGTGGGTGGGCGTCGGCGTCGCGGGCCTCGCCGTGGTGCTGTTCGGCGCGGGCCGCGCCCTCGAGGCGCGCTCCGGTGGCGATCGTCCCGCCCGGCGCGAGCGCGCCGCCCTCCCGGAGGGCTCCCCCGCCCGCGGCAAGCCCGCGATCGACGACGACCTGGCCGACATCGAGGCGCTCCTGCGCAAGCGAGGGATCAGCTGATGCCCACCCCGACCCCGTCCGGCTCCGCCGCCGTCGAGCGCAACCGCCTGTGGGCGCGCCTCAACGCCGCCGTCGCCGCCGAGGGCGAGCCGCTCGCCTCTCCCCTGGTCGTCGTCGACCTGGACGCCTTCGACGCCAACGCCGACGACCTGCTGCGCCGGGCGGCCGGCAAGCCCATCCGCGTGGCGTCCAAGTCGCTGCGGGTGCCGGCCCTGCTGCGCCGCGCCCTGGCCCGCGACGGGTTCGAGGGGATCCTCGCCTACACGCTGCCCGAAGCCCTGTGGCTGGAGGAAGAGGGGCTCAGCGACGACATCGTCGTCGCCTATCCCACGGTCGACCGACGGGCGCTCACCCGGCTCGTCGAGTCGCCCCGCGCGGCCGGCCGGATCACCCTGATGATCGACGACGTCGCCCACCTCGACCTCGTCGACTCGGTGCGCGCGTCCCACGCGGTGCCGATCCGGGTCTCCATCGAGATCGACGCCGGTCTGCGCCTGGGCCGCCAGCACGTCGGCCCCAAGCGCTCGCCGCTCTACGACGCCGCGGGGGTCACCCGCCTCGCGCGCGCGGTCGTGGACCGCCCGGGCTTCCGCCTCGTGGGCGCCATGACCTACGAGGGACAGGTCGCCGGGCTGCCCGACGACGTCCCCACGGCGCGGGCCCGCTCCCTGGTCGTACGCCGCCTCAAGTCCATGTCGCTGACCCAGCTGGAGGTCCGACGCCGCGAGATCGCCGAGGCCCTCTCGGGCATCGCGGAGCTGGAGTTCTGGAACGCCGGCGGCTCCGGCTCGGTGGCCGACACCGTCGCGGACCCCGTCGTGACCGAGGTGGCGGCCGGCTCGGGGCTGCTCGTGCCCGGCCTCTTCGACCACTACCGCTCCTTCGAGCCACGCCCGGCGGCGTTCTACGCCCTACCCGTCGTGCGTCGCCCCTCGCCCGACGTGGCCACCGTGCACGGCGGCGGCTTCGCGGCCTCGGGCCCCGCCGGTCCCGACCGGCTGCCCGTGCCCTGGGCGCCCGCGGGCCTGCACCTGACCGGCCTCGAGGGCGCCGGCGAGGTGCAGACGCCGCTGACCGGACCCGCCGCGGCGCTCCTGGAGATCGGCGACCTGGTGTGGTTCCGGCACGCCAAGTCCGGCGAGCTCTTCGAGCACACCAACCTCGTCCACCTGCTCGCCGGTGACCGCCTGGTCGAGCAGGTCCGGTCCTACCGTGGCCACGGGCTCGCCTTCTGACGTGGCGCGCCGGGTCCACGACCTGGCGCTGCGGCGCTCCCCCTCGCTGGGTCACGGGCGCCTGGTCTGCGTCGACGGACCGGCCGGGTCCGGCAAGACCACACTGGCCGCCGCGCTGGCGGCCCTCGCAGGCGCCACGGTGGTGCACATGGACGACCTCTACGACGGCTGGCACGGCCTGTCCCGGGTCGGCGACCAGCTGGACGCACTGCTCGTGCCCCTGTCGACGGACGAGCCCGGCACCTACCGGCGCTACGACTGGGACCTCGAGGAGTACGCCGAGACCGTGACCGTCGGCCCCTCCCCCCTCCTGGTCCTCGAGGGCGTCGGCTCCGGCTCGCGCGAGCACGCCTCGCTGTGCACCGCGCTGGTGTGGGTGGAGGCGCCCGACGGCCTGCGGCTGCACCGCGGCCTGGTGCGCGACGGTCCGCAGCTCGAGCAGCAGTGGCTGGACTGGATGGCCGACGAGGCCGAGCACTTCGCCGCCCAGGACACCCGCGCCCGCGCCGACGTGCTCGTGGACGGCACCGGCGAGAGCGCGCCGCAGCTGCCGTGACCGGGCCGCGCCGCGGCGGGGCAACCAAACTCGACCGATCCGCGTCACTTAGGTTGTGACCGTGACTTCCTCGACGGCACGGCGCCTCGCCGTCTGCGTGACCGTCTGCGCCGCGCTCGTCGTCGCCCTGCTCGTGTGGCGGAGTGTCCACGCCGAGCCGAGCGACGCCGACTTCCCGCAGACCACCGGCCACGGCGCGGCCTTCGACGGCGCCACCGGCCCCAACGTCGTCGTGGTCATGGCCGACGACATGCGCGCCGACGACCTGATGTTCATGCCCTCGATGGGCGAGCTCGTCGGCGACCACGGGCTGACCTTCCAGAACTCCTTCTCCCCCTACCCCCTGTGCTGCCCGGCCCGCACGTCGTTCCTCACCGGCCGCTACGCCCACAACCACCACGTCTACTGGCACGAGGAGCCCTACGGCTACGGCGCCTTCGACGACTCCAAGACGATCGCCACCTCGCTCCAGGCCGCCGGCTACGAGACCGGCTACATCGGCAAGTACCTCAACCGCTACGGCCCGGCGAAGTCCAAGGTCAGCGGCGGCCCGTCGTACAAGTACGTCCCGGAGGGCTGGACCGACTGGCGCGCCTCCATCGACCGCGTGGAGGGCGTGGGCGTCCACGGCAGCACCTACGACTACATGGACACCCCGTTCAACGTGAACGGCAAGGTCGACAACCGCTACAAGGGCGACTACAACACCGACGTCATCGGCGACTTCTCCGTCGAGATGGCCCAGCGGTTCGCGAAGCAGGACAACCCGTTCTTCATGATGGTCAACTACGTCGCCCCCCACAGCGGCGGCCCGATCGAGGACGACGACCCGGCCTCCTACCTGGACGTCGGCACGCCGGCCGTGCCCAAGTCCGTGCGGGGCCGCTTCGACGACCTGATCACGCGTGGCTCCGGCATGCCCAAGGACGGCGGCCCGAGCGAGGCCGACATCTCCGACAAGCCGCGCGCGTTCAGCGAGGACCCCGAGCCCGACGCGCAGCTGCGCGAGGCGATCGCCGAGTCGACGCGCCAGCGCGCCGAGGCGATCTCGGTGATGGACGGTCAGGTCGAGCGCCTGATCAAGGAGCTCAAGCGCAGCGGCGAGTGGGACGACACCGTCTTCATGTTCACCTCCGACAACGGCTTCTACCTCGGCGAGCACCGCCGTCGCGGCGGCAAGGTCCGCGCCCACGAGCCGTCGCTGCGGGTGCCGTTCGTGGTGACCGGCCCCGGCATGCGCGAGAAGGCCGACCGCAACGACCCCATCACGACCATCGACATCTCCGCCTCGATCCTCGACCTGGCCGACGCGGAGCCGCCGTACGCCGCCGACGGCACGAGCCGGCTCACCACGATGCGCCGCGGCGACCAGGGCTGGGTGACGCCGGTCGTCAACGAGGCCACCAACACCGGGCGGCTGGGTCCGCGGCCGCGTGGCTTCAGCGGACCGCGCACCTCGATCGGCATCCGCACCGCCCGCTACTCCTACATCCGCAGCGCGACCAGCGAGGACGAGCTCTACGACCTGCAGCGCGACCCGCTGGAGATGGAGAACGTCGACGACGCGCCGGCCTACGCCGCCGTGCGGCGCAGCCTGCTCAAGGTCTGGTGGAAGACCCGCAACTGCGTCGGCGCGGAGTGCCAGGTCCCGCTCCCACCCGCGCTCCGGGCCGACCCCGCCACCGAGGCCGCCCTCACCACGACCTACTGGGACAGCATCCGCGAGGCCTACGGGTTCGAGTAGGGGTTTCGGGAAGGTTGCTGCGCCACCACCTCGACCCACGGTGCTCGGCCTCCCAGGTCCTAAGGTGTCCCCATGGTGGCGCCGAGCGGGGAGCAGTTCGAGATCGCAGGCGGCGGCTACCGCGCCGTCGTCACCGAGAGTGGGGGCGCCCTGCGGGAGCTGAGCTACGGCGCCCGGCCGCTCCTGGACGGCTTCGCCGAGGACGAGATGTCGGCGGGCGGCCGGGGTCAGCTGCTGATGCCGTGGCCCAACCGGATCCGCGACGGGCGCTACGAGTTCGGCGGCGTGGAGCACCAGCTGGCGCTGACCGAGCCGAAGCGGCACAACGCCTCCCACGGCCTGGCCCGCTGGGTCGCGTGGACGCTCGAGGAGCACACGCCCCACTCGGTCTCGCTGCAGTACCGGCTGATGGCGCAGACCGGCTACCCGTGGACCCTCGACCTGCACGTGGTCTACGACCTCTCGGCCGACGGCCTGACGGTCACGCAGACCGCCACGAACATGACACCCGCGCCGGCGCCCTACGCGTGCGGCGCGCACCCCTACCTCACGGTCGGCCCGGGGCCGGTGGACTCCTGGGAGCTGACCCTGCCGGCGGCCACCCGCAGCATCACCGACGACCGGCTGCTGCCCGTCGCACGCGAGGGCGTCGACGGCACGCCGTACGACTTCCGGGTGCCGCGCCCGCTCGGGTCGACCGTCCTCAACGGCACCTTCACCGACCTGGCCCGCGACGACGAGGGCGTCGCCACCACCGTGGTGCGTGACCCGGCCACCGGCAACGCGGTCGCGCTGTGGGTCGACGAGCACGTGCCGTGGCTGCTGCTCTACACCGCCGACGACGTCCCGGCGACCGCGCGCCGCTCGCTGGCGGTGGAGCCGATGACCGCCGACGCCGACGCGTTCCGCTCCGGGGTCGACCTGGTCACGCTGGAGCCCACCGGGGACGTCGGCGACGAGCTATCGGTCTCGTGGGGCATCCGGGTGGTCGACTAGCCTCCGCAGCTCGCGGACGGCGGTGCGGGCGCGCTGGCCGTCCGAGCTCTGGATCGCCATGACCGAGACGGTGGTGCCGTCGGTCAGGTCGAGGGTCACCCACGGTGCCCCGGGGGGCAGGTGGACCGAGATGATCTGCGCCCAGGCGTAGGTGCGGCTGCGGTAGCCGTTGACCACGAGCAGCCCCTTCTCGTCGGCGACGGCACGCGAGCGGGTCAGCGCGTAGATGGCCGAGCCGATGAGCAGGCCGAGGGCCACGACGGTGCCGCGCTGGAACGGCGTGACCGAGGCGCGGGTCTCGTCGTCGAAGCCGACCCAGAGGAAGACCATCATCAGCACCAGGACCCCGCCGGCCACGGCGCCCGCGATGCGGGGGCCGAGCGGCCGCCAGGTCCGGGGCAGGCTGACGCCGGTCGGGTCAGAGCCGGCAGGCATGGATGTCCGTGGTGAGGATGCCGCGGGCACCGATGCTCCACAGCTCGTCCATCAGTCGCTGGGCGCCTGCGCGCGGGACCATGGCCCGCACGGCCACCCAGCCCTCGCGATGCAACGGCGAGATCGTGGGGCCCTCGATGCCCGGCGTGAGCGCCACCGCGGCGGAGACGTGCCGCTCCTCGATGTCGTAGTCCATCATCACGTAGCTGCGCGCGGTGAGGACGCCGTCGACGCGGCGCTTGAACGTGTCGAACCCCTCGGGCACGTCGCCGGTGCGGGTGATGAGCACGGCCTCGGACTGCAGGATCGGCTCGCCGAACGTCTCCAGGCCGGCGTGGCGCAGGGTGCTGCCGGTCTCCACCACGTCGGCGATGACGTCGGCCACCCCGAGCTGGATGCTGCTCTCGACGGCCCCGTCGAGCCGGGTCACGCTGGCCTCGATGCCGCGCTCGTCCAGGAACGCCTGCACGATCCCGACGTACGACGTGGCGATGCGGGTCCCGGCGAGCTGGGCCAGGTCGGTGTAGCGACCGGCCGGCCCCGCGAAGCGGAACGTGCTGCGGCCGAAGCCGAGGTCCAGGGACTCCACCGCGCTCGCGCCGGAGTCGAGCAGGAGGTCGCGGCCGGTGATGCCGACGTCGAGGGTGCCCTCGCCGACGTAGAGCGCGATGTCGCGCGGGCGCAGGTAGAAGAACTCGACGCCGTTCTCGGCGTCGGTCAGCGACAGCTCCTTGGAGTCCGAGCGCTGGCGGTAGCCGGACTCGCGCAGGATGTCGGACGCGGACTGGGACAGCGACCCCTTGTTGGGGACCGCCACTCGCAAGAGGGACATGAGGTGCCGGTGCTCCTGGTCAGAGGTGGGCGTAGACGTCGTCGAGCTCGATGCCGCTGGCCAGCATGAGCACCTGGGCGTGGTAGAGCAGCTGGCTGATCTCCTCGGCCGTGCGCTCCTTGCCCTCGTGCTCGGCGGCCATCCAGGACTCGGCGGCCTCCTCGACCAGCTTCTTGCCGATGGCATGCACGCCCGCGTCGAGCTCGCGCACGGTGCCGGACCCCTCGGGACGGGTCCGCGCCTTGTCACTCAGCTCGGCCCAGAGCTCGTCGAACGTCTTCACGGGCCTCAGCCTACGGTCAGGGGGCGGTCGGGCCCGACGGCGGAGGGGTTTCGAGACAGGCGCCGAGGCGCCTTCCTCAACCCCTCGGGGACTCAGCTCTCGTAGCCCCGGCGGACGCGGCGCAGGGTCTGCGCGGTCAGGAGCGCGGCCGAGGTGGCCTCGTAGCCCTTGTCCTCCGCCGAGCCCTCCAGGCCGGCGCGGTCCAGGGCCTGCTCCTCGGTGTCGCAGGTCAGCACCCCGAACCCGACGGCCGTCTGGTGATCCAGCGCGACGCGGCCGAGGCCGTCGGTCGCGGCGTTGCAGACGTAGTCGAAGTGCGGGGTGCCGCCCCGGATGACGACGCCGAGCGCGACGACCGCGTCGTAGCCCTGGGCGGCCAGGGCCGCGGCGACGACGGGCAGCTCGAAGGTGCCGGGCACGCGGACGACGACGGGCGCCTCGACCTCGTGGGCGGTCAGGGCCCGCTCGGCGCCGGCGATGAGGCCGTCCATGACCTGGGTGTGCCAGCTCGCCGCGACGACGGCGACCCGCAGGTCGTGGCAGTCGACGGGCTGGTGGGTGGGTGCTCCGTGGCCGCTCATCAGATCGCTCCTTGGTCGAGGTCGGGCAGGTGGTGTCCCATGCGGTCGCGCTTGGTCAGCAGGTAGGCCAGGTTGTGGTCGTTGGGGTGCGGGGTGAGCGGCACCCGCTCGGCGACCCGGATCCCGAAGTCCTCGAGGTTGGTGACCTTGTCGGGGTTGTTGGTCATCAGCCGCACGCTCTCGATCTTCAGGTCGCGCAGGACCTGCGTCGCCGTGCCGTAGTGGCGCGCGTCGGCCGGGAGCCCGAGGTCGAGGTTGGCGTCCACGGTGTCCCGGCCGCCGTCCTGGAGCTGGTAGGCCTGCAGCTTGGCGACCAGGCCGATGCCGCGGCCCTCGTGGCCGCGCAGGTAGACCACGACGCCGCGGCCCTCGGCGACGATGCGGTCCAGCGCCTCGTCGAGCTGGGGGCCGCAGTCGCAGCGGTCGCTGCCGAACACGTCGCCGGTGAGGCACTCGGAGTGCACGCGGGTGAGCACCGGCTCGGAGCCGCCCACGTCGCCGTGGACCAGCGCGATGTGCTCGCTGCCGTCGACGGTGATCCGGTAGCCGTAGGCCGTGAAGTCGCCGTGGCGGGTGGGCAGGCGGGTCTCGGCGACCCGCTCGACGAGGTTCTCGTGGCGGCGCCGGTAGCGCACGAGGTCGTCGATCGAGATCATCGCCAGCCCGTGCTCGTCGGCGAACGCGCGCAGCTCGGGGGCCCGCTTCATCGTGCCGTCGTCGTTGACCACCTCGACCAGCACGCCGGCCGGGGTGAGCCCGGCCAGGGTGGCCAGGTCGACGGCGGCCTCCGTGTGGCCGCGGCGCACCAGCACCCCGCCCTCGCGGTAGCGCAGCGGGAAGACGTGCCCGGGCCGGGTGATCTCCCAGGGCTCGGTCGCCGAGTCGGCCAGCACCCGCGCGGTGTGGGCGCGGTCGGCGGCCGAGATGCCGGTGCTGACGCCGTCGCGGGCGTCGACGGAGATCGTGTACGCCGTGCGCAGCTTGTCCTTGTTGTGCGGCGTCATCAGCGGGATCTCGAGCCGGTCGAGCATGTCGGCGGGCATGGGCACGCAGATCACGCCGCTGGAGTAGCGGATCGTGAACGCCATCAGCTCGGGCGTGGCCTTGCTGGCGGCGAAGATGATGTCGCCCTCGTTCTCGCGGCCCTCGTCGTCCACGACGACCACGGCCTTGCCGGCGGCGATGTCGGCGATGGCGCGCTCGATGCTGTCGAGGCGCACCCCGGCGTGCTCGTGCTCGTTCATGACTGCTCCTTGCTGTGCTGCGGGTGTCCCGACGAGTGCTGGGAGACGTGCTGGGTGGGCTGCTGGTAGGCCGCGAGCAGCTTCTCGACGTGCTTGGCGATGATGTCGACCTCGAGGTTGACCCGGTCGCCCGGCTGCCGGGAGCCCAGCGTGGTGCGCGCCAGGGTCTCGGGGATCAGGCTGACCGTGAACGTCGTGTCGCGCGCCTCGACCACGGTGAGGCTGACCCCGTCGACCGTGATCGAGCCCTTGTCGACCAGGTAGCGGGAGAGCTCGGCCGGCATCTCGATCTCCACGACCTCCCAGTGCTCGCTGGGCGTGCGGCTCACGACGTGCCCGACGCCGTCGACGTGACCCTGGACGATGTGGCCGCCCAGGCGCTTGTCGGCGGTGACGGCCCGCTCGAGGTTGACCCGGTCGCCGGGTCGTACGCCCTGCAGGCTGGTCTTGTCGAGGGTCTCCTGCATGACGTCGGCGGTCCACTCCACGCCGTCGTGCGAGACCACGGTGAGGCAGCAGCCGTTGACCGAGATGGAGTCACCCAGCCCGGCGTCGCTCAGGACGGTGCGGGCCGCCACGGTCAGACGGATCGCGTCGCCCTGGTCCTCGACGGCGCTGACGGTGCCGAGCTCCTCGACGATTCCGGTGAACATCAGGTGTGCCTCTCGTTACGGGGTCTCGGGGTCACGGGTGTGGGGGTCAGCGTCAGGCGGACGTTCGGCTCCTCGCCGTCGACGCCGGGCAGGACGGTGATGTCGGTGACCCGGGGACGCAACGCCTCCCCGATCGTGGTGATTCCGAGGTCGCCGACGGCGCTGCGGCCGGCGCCGAGCAGCATCGGCGCGACGTAGACGACGATCTCGTCGACCAGGCCCGCGGTCAGGAACGCCGCCGCCAGGGTCGGTCCGCCCTCGAGGAAGACGTGCTGACGGTCGCGGCCGAAGAGGTCGGCGAGCGCGGCACGCGGGTCGCGGGTGCGCAGGTGCAGGTCCAGCCCGTGGTTCGGGTCGAGGTCGCGCTCCCCCATCACCACGCGCAGCGGCTGGTGCTCCACGGGTCGGTCCTCGTCGTCGCGCACGGTCAGCCGGGGGTGGTCGACCTCGACCGTGCCGGTGCCGACGAGCATCACGTCGCACCGCGCGCGGAGCCGGTGGGTGTCGCGTCGGGCCGCCGTGCCCGAGACCCACCGCGACGTGCCGTCGGCGGCCGCACTGCGGCCGTCGAGCGTCGCAGCGAACTTCCAGGTCACGAAGGGCCGCTGCTCGCGCTGGGCGAGCCGGTAGACGCCGGCGAGCGCGTCGGCCTCCGCCGCCATCAGCCCCGCCTCGACCTCGATGCCCGCGGCCTCGAGCCGGGCGCGTCCTCCGGCGGCGACCGGGTTGGCGTCGCTCTCGGCGAAGACCACGCGCCGGACACCGGCCGCGACCAGCGCCTCCGTGCAGGGGCCGGTGCGACCGGTGTGGTGGCAGGGCTCGAGAGTCACGACCGCCGTGGTGCCGCGCGCGGCCTCCCCCGCACGGGCCAGCGCATCGGCCTCGGCATGTGGCGTCCCGGGCCCGCGGTGGTAGCCCTCGGCGACCGTGGTCCCGTCGTCGGCGAGCAGGACGCACCCGACGCGGCGGGTGTCGGCGACCATGGGCACGCCCGGAGTGGCCGCGAGCTCGAGCGCGCGCGCCATCGCCGCCTGCTCGGCTGCCGTGAAAGTCATGTCCTGCCCTCGGGTCCGTACGCGGACTCCGGGGACGGCGACGCCCGGCGCACCACCTGCTCGTGCGTCGAGGTCACCTGCGTGCGCTTCCCATCCGGACTTTCACCGTCGGTCCAGGACTCACACCTGGTCAACCGGTCACTGGCTGTGACCGGGTCGCGGACTTCCGAGCGAGGCGCGGACGCCTCGAACGGTTCACCGCCGGCTCGGAATTACACCGACCCCAGAGCACGCGAGTGGTTAGCTCGTCAGGGACAAGCCTGCCACATCCGCGCAACGGCAGCTCGAGGTGCCCGCCAGGTGAGCTGCTAGCCGGACTGCTCGTCGTACGCCGTCCGCCGCTCCAGCACGTCGGTCACATGGGTCTCCGCCCAGGCCTTGAGCGTGCGCATCGTGACGTGCAGCGAGAGGCCGAGGTCGGTCAGCTCGTAGGAGACGGTCACCGGCACCGTCGCGACGACGGAGCGGGTCACCAGGCCGTCGCGCTCCAGGGAGCGCAGCGTCTGCGTGAGCATCTTGGGGCTCACCCCGGCGATCTGGCGGAGAAGCTCGGAGTAGCGCATCGAGCGGGACTCCCCGCGCTCGCCGGCGCGCGACGGGAAGGAGCCGCCGCCCAGGGCGCAGAGCACGAGGCCGACCCACTTGTCGGACAACCGCTCCAGCAGCTGACGGCTCGGGCAGACCGCGAGGAACGCGTCGAACTCGCTCTTCGCCTGAGCCCTTCTCTGGGCCGCCGTGGTCGTCGCCATGCCTCGCCACCTCTCGTCCGGCCACCTCGGTGACCAACGCACTTGGAAGTGCCTACTTCCCGATGGGTACCAACACTCCCATAGTGATCTCATCGGGCGGCGATCGCCACCCACTGACGAGAGGCCCACTGTTGAGCACGTCGCGCACCACCGTCCCCACCACGACGCTTCCGGGCGGCACGTGGTCGCTGGGCGACCTCGCCGTCACACGCTTCGGCTACGGCGCCATGCAGCTGGCCGGCCCCTGGGTCATGGGACCTCCCGCCGACCACGACGGCGCCCTGGCCGTCCTGCGGGACGCCGTCGCGCAGGGCATCACCCACATCGACACCAGCGAGGCCTACGGGCCCCACGTCACCAACCGGCTGATCCGGGAGGCGCTGCACCCCTATCCCGACGCGCTGCACCTCGTCACCAAGGTCGGCGCCGACCGCGACGCGCAGGGCGGCTGGCCGACCGCACGGCGCCCTGAGGACCTGCGCCGCGGCGTGCACGAGAACCTCGACACCCTCGGGCTCGAGGTCCTCGACGTGGTCAACCTCCGTCTAGGGAATGCCGACGGCCCCCAGCCGGGCTCGTTGGCCGAGGCGTTCGAGACGCTGGTGGCGCTGCAGCAGGAGGGCCTCGTCCGACACCTCGGGGTCAGCAACGCCACGGCCGAGCAGGTCGTCGAGGCGCAGTCCATCGCTCCGATCGTGTGCGTGCAGAACATGTACAACCTCGCCCACCGCCACGACGACGCCCTCGTCGACCGCCTCGCCGAGGAGGGCGTCGCCTACGTGCCGTTCTTCCCCCTGGGTGGCTTTACCCCCCTGCAGTCCCACGCCCTCTCGACCGTGGCCGCCAGGCTGGACGCCACGCCGATGTCGGTCGCCCTCGCCTGGCTCCTGCAGCGCTCGCCCAACATCCTGCTGATCCCCGGCACCTCCCAGGCCGCCCACCTGCGGGAGAACGTCGCCGGCGCGGGGCTGAGCCTCTCCCCCGACGACCTGCGCGAGCTGGAAACGATCGGCCGGCAGACCTGAGCATCCCGAGCGAGCGGCCCGGGCAACCGGATCGGTCCTCAGCGTCGGCGGCTCAGGCCCCAACCCGACCTGGCCACGCTCGACCGGCATGGGGTGGCGACCAACCGCCGACACGGAGTGCAGGTAGACGCACCACCAGTCACACCAGCCCCCACGCCAAGGCTGCCGCGCTTGCCCGGCGGCGCGGCGTAGCCGTGACCGCGGCTCAGGCGCGCGCAGCCTCGGCAGCGGCGCGCAGCTCGGCGACCATGCGGTCGGGGTCGTCGGCGGAGTAGACGGCCGAGCCGGCGACGAAGGTGTCGGCCCCGGCCGCGGCGCAGCGCTCGATGGTCTCCAGCGAGACACCGCCGTCGACCTGGAGCCAGGTCTCGATGCCGTGGCGGTCGAGCATCGCCCGGGCCGCCCGGATCTTGGGCAGGCACAGGTCCAGGAACCTCTGGCCGCCGAAGCCGGGCTCCACGGTCATGATCAGGAGCATGTCGAGCTCGGGCAGCAGCTCCTCGTAGGGCTCGATCGGCGTCGCCGGGCGCAGCGCCATGCTCGCCCGGGCACCGCCCGCGCGGATCTCCCGCGCCAGGCGGACCGGGGCCCTGGCCGCCTCGACGTGGAAGGTCACCGACGCGGCTCCGGCCTCGACGTACGCCGCGGCGTTGCGGTCGGCGTCCTCGATCATGAGGTGGGCGTCGATCGGCAGGTCGGTGGAGCGCACCAGCGCCTCGACCATCGTCGGACCGAGCGTCAGGTTGGGCACGAAGTGGTTGTCCATCACGTCGACGTGCACCCAGTCGGCGCCCGGGATGCGGGCGACCTCCTCGCCGAGCCTGGCGAAGTCGGCGTTGAGGATGCTCGGCGTGATCTGGATACCCACAGGTGGATCCTAGGGCTCGGCGAAGCGTGCGGTGCTCGACAGTCCCGCATGCGGCAGGCAGGGTGGGGCACCGCACATCACCAGCCGGCACCTCACTCGGGAGGCACCTCGATGAACCCCACCCCTCAGCGCCCACTGCACCGGCCGCTGGCCGTGCTGTCGGCGTTCGCGCTGGCCGCCGGCCTCGCCGCCACGTCGACAGGCCAGGCCACCGCCTCCTCGGACGAGGGCGGCGACGCGCGCACCAGCGTCCGTCCCCCCGTCCGCCCACCGGCGAAGACGGCCACGAGCCGGGGCCTACGGCGGCGCCGTGTCCAGCGTGGACCCCTACGCGAGCCGGGTCGGCCTCGCCGTCCTGCGCCGTGGCGGCAACGCGACCGACGCGGCAGTCGCCATGGCCTCGGCCCTGGGCGTGACCGAGCCCTACAGCGCGGGCGTGGGAGGCGGCGGCTACTTCGTCCACTACGACGCGCGCACCAAGCGGGTCCAGACCATCGACGGGCGCGAGACCGCGCCACGACGGATGCGGCGCGACGCCTTCATCGACCCGGCCACCGGGGACCCCTACCCGTTCACTCCCGAGCTGGTCACGAGCGGCGTCTCGGTGGGCACCCCGGGGACCCCGATGACCTGGCAGCGCGCCCTGCGCAAGTGGGGAAGCTGGTCGCTGCCCCGGGCGCTCGCCCCCTCCGTCAAGCTGGCCCGCGACGGCTTCCGCGTGGACCAGACGTTCCGCCAGCAGACCGACGACAACCGCGAGCGCTTCCAGGCGTTCCCCGCCACCCGGCGCCTGTTCCTGCCGAAGGGACGGCTGCCGCGCGTCGGGTCGACGTTCCGCAACCCCGACCTGGCCCGGACCCTGGAGCGGCTCGGCCGCCTCGGCGTGCGCGACGGCTTCTACCGCGGCCCCCTGGCACGCCAGATCGCCCGCACCGTGCAGCGGCCGCCGAAGAGCCCGCGCACCACGCTGCCGGTGCCGCGCGGGTCCCTCTCGGTCCGCGACCTGCGCGACTACCGCGTGCGCGAGCAGCGCCCGACCAAGATCCGCTACCGCGGCTACGACGTCTACGGGATGGCGCCCTCCTCCAGCGGCGGGTCGACGGTGGGCGAGGCGCTCAACATCCTGGAGCGCTACGACCTGCGCGCCATGGACGACGCGAAGGCGCTGCACCACTACCTCGAGGCCAGCGCGCTGGCGTTCGCCGACCGGGGCAGGTACGTCGGTGACCCGCGGCGCGTGAAGGTGCCGCTGGCGCGGCTGCTCAGCGACAGGTTCGCCGCCGAGCGTGCCTGCGCCATCGGCGACACCGCCATCGCGAAGCCGACCGCGGCGGGCGACGTCGGCGACTACGACGGGGTCTGCGGACCCACCGAGGCCGGCGCCCCCGAGCAGGACACCGAGAACATCTCCACGACCAACCTGACGGTGGCCGACCGCTGGGGCGACGTCGTGGAGTACACGCTCACGATCGAGCAGACCGGCGGCTCGGGCATGGTGGTGCCCGGTCGGGGTTTCCTGCTCAACAACGAGCTCACGGACTTCTCGACCGTCTACGACGCCGCCGACCCCAACCGGATCCAGCCCGGGAAGCGTCCCCGCTCGTCGATGTCGCCGACGATCGTCCTCAAGAACGGGCGGCCCTACCTCGCGCTCGGCTCCCCCGGCGGCTCGACGATCATCACCACGGTCCTGCAGATGCTGGTCAACCACCTCGACCGCGGCATGAGCCTGCCGGCCGCGATCGCGGCCCCGCGCGCCTCGCAGCGCAACACCGCGACCGTGACCGCCGAGCCGGACTTCATCGCCCGCTACGGCCCGCTGCTCGAGGGCACCTACGGCCACGACCTGGTGCCCTCGGGCGACGGCCTGACCAGCGCCTCCGACATCGGGGCCGCGACCGCGATCCGCTTCCTGCGCGGGGGGCGGATGGTCGCGGTCGCCGAGCCGGAGCGACGCGGCGGCGGCGCGGCGTACGTCGTGCGGCGCCGTCGTTGACGGGCCGACCGGCTAGTCCTCGGGCGGCTCCTCCGGCGTCTCCTCGCCCTCCCGCTCGTCGCGGTCGGCCCACTCGAGCAGCGGCGCGATGTCGAAGACGTCGCCGTCGATGCCCTCGTGCAGGTCGCCGAGCTCGGCGAAGCGCGCGGGCATGGTGAAGATCGTGAAGTCGTGCGGGTCGCAGTCGTCGACCTCGTCCCAGCGGATCGGTGCCGAGACCCGGGCGTCGGGGACCCCGCGCACGGAGTACGCCGCCGCGATGGTGTGGTCGCGGGCATTCTGGTTGTAGTCGACGAAGAGCTGGTGGGGGTCCCGGTCCTTGCGCCACCACGTGGTCGTGACGTCGTCGGGTGCGCGACGCTCCACCTCCCGGGCGAACGCCAGCGCGGCGCGGCGCACGGCCTTGTGCCCGTGGTCGGGCCGGATCCGGACATAGACGTGCATGCCCGACCCGCCGCTGGTCTTGGGGTAGCCGACGGCCCCGAGCTCGTCGAGCACCTCGTGGGCCACGTGGGCCACGCGCTTGACCTGGGCGAAGTCCGAGAGCGGGCCGGGGTCGAGGTCGATGCGCCACTCGTCGGGGCTCTCGGGGTCCGCGCGCCGGCTGTTCCACGGGTGGAACTCCACGGTGGACATCTGCACCGCCCAGATCACGCTGCCCAGCTCGGTGACGCAGAGCTCGTCGGCGGTGCGGTTCCACCGGGGGAAGTGCAGGCGGACGGTCTCGAGCCAGGGCGGCGCTCCCTGCGGGATGCGCTTCTGGTGCACCTTGTCGCCGGCCAGGCCCCGGGGGAAGCGGTGCAGCATGCAGGGCCGCTCGTAGAGGGCGTTGACGATGCCCGGGCCGACCGCGAGGTAGTAGTCGACGAGGTCGGCCTTGGTGGCGCCGCTGTCGGGGAAGTAGACCCGGTCGGGGTTGCTGACCCGGATCACCCGGTCGTCCACCTCGATCTCGAGGGACGGGGACTTCGCGGCCATGCCCCAGACCCTACGGCTCAGACCTTGCGGAACAGCGCCATGAACATCGCGTCGGTGCCGTGGCGGTGCGGCCACAGCTGAACCGTCCCGGGCAGCGGGCCGTCGCAGTCCGGCACGTCGGGCAGCAGCGCCCGGGCGTCCTCGAGGACGACGTCGTCGCGCAGGCGGAGCACCGAGGTGACGACGTCGCCGGTCTCGGCGCGCACCGGGGAGCAGGTGGCGTAGAGCACGAGTCCCCCGGGCCGCGTCGCCTCGATGGCGGCGGCCACGAGCTGGCGCTGGAGCAGCACCAGGGTGAAGAGGTCGTCGGGCTTGCGCCGCCAGCGCGCCTCGGGTCGGCGTCGCAACGCCCCCAGGCCGGTGCACGGGGCGTCCACCAGGACCCGGTCGAGCTGTCCCGGCCGCAGCGGCGGCGTGGTGCCGTCACCGGTGACGACGCCGACGACGCCTGCGGACCCTTCGAGGTTGCGCGCGACCAGGCGCGAGCGGTGGTGCTGGCGCTCGAGGGCCACCAGCCCGGCGCCGCGCTCGGCGGCCAGCGCCGCCAGCAGCGCGGACTTGCCGCCCGGGCCCGCGCACAGGTCGAGCCACCGGCGGTCGGCGCCCTCGATCGGCGCGGCGGCCATCAGCGCGGCGACCAGCTGCGAGCCCTCGTCCTGGACGCCGGCGCGACCCTCGGCCACCGCCGGGACCGATCCCGGGTCACCGCCCTCGAGCACGACGCCGTAGGGCGAGTAGGCCGTCGGCGTGCCGGGGAGCTCGGCGACCGTGGCGCGCCCCGGCCGGGCGACGAGGGTGACCTTGGGGGCGACGTTGTCCGCGGCCAGCACGGCGTGCAGCTCGGCCTCCCCGACGGCCTTGCGCAGCTCGTCGACGATCCACACCGGGTGGCTGAACGCGACGGCGGCGTAGCGGCTGGGCGGCTTGGGCGGCGCCACGCGGGCGATCCAGGTCTCCAGGTCGTGCTCGGAGACGCGCCGCAGCACGGCGTTGGCGAAGTTGCCGGCGCCCGAGGTGCCCTTGGTGCGGACCAGGGTCACCGAGGTGCTGATCGCGGCGTGGTCGGGCACCCGCATCGAGAGCAGCTGGTGGGCGCCCAGGCGGAGCGCGTCGAGGACCTTCTCCTCGATCTTGCGCAGCGGCCGGTCGGCGCAGGCGGCGATGATGGCGTCGTAGGTGCCGCGCAGGCGCAGCGTGCCCGAGGCCAGCTCGGTCGCGAAGGCGGCGTCGCGCGCGTCCAGCCGGTAGTGGCGGATGACGGCGGGCAGCACCAGGTTGGCGTAGGCGCCGTCGACGCGGACGGACTTGAGCACCTCGTAGGCCGCCAGGCGCGACGCGTCGACCTCGGGGCGGGGCGCGACTCCGCGCGGACGCCGGGCTCCCCGGGTCTCAGGCATCGCCGAAGTGCTGACGCACGAGTGTCGTGGGGGCCTTGGAGGCCCAGGCCTCGGTGATGACCTCGGCGAGCTCGTCGCGGGTCAGCTCGCCCAGGCGGGACTGCTGCACCAGCACCGCGTCGTAGCCCCGGAAGTGGTCGATGGTGAAGAACGGCAGGTCGGGGTCGGCGACCAGCGCCTCCTTCTCGGCCGTGCCCGGGGTCATGATCACGAGCAGGTCGTCGTAGGGCTCGCCGGTCTCGGGGTCCAGGGCGCTCTTGTGGGGAGCCCGGAAGAGCAGGAACCCCTTGCCCTTGCCGCCGGCCGGCACCTTGTAGGTCGGGCGGTCGCCCCAGGACGTGCCGAGCTCCACCTCCGGCAGGCTCCGGCAGATGTCGTCGACGTCGGCGGGGGTGGCCGGCCGGCTCATGTGTCCGGGCCGTCGTGGTGGGCCGCGTCGTGGGCGGCCTCGTCCTGCGGAGCCTCGTCGCCGAGCCGCGCCCCGGACTCGAGCCGGGCGCCGCGAGCCCAGTCGGCGGCCGGCATCTGCTTCTTGCCGAACGGCTGCACCGGGCCCAGCACCACGGCGTGGGTGGCGGTGCCGACGAGGACGTGGCTCTTGCGGATCGCGAGCTCGCCGGGCGGCAGCTGCTCGTCGACCACCAGCACCGGGCCGATCTTGATCCGCTGGCCCTCGTGGAGGGACCAGGCGCCGGGGGCGGGGGTGCAGGCGCGGATCTGGCGCTCGAGCAGGTGTCCGGGCACGGCCCAGTCGACGCGGGCGTCCTCGACGGAGATCTTCGGCGCGAACGACACGCCGTCCTCCTCCTGCTCGCGGGCGACGATCGAGCCGTCGGCCAGGCCGTCGAGGGTCGCCACGAGCAGTCCCGCTCCGCCCTCGGCCAGCCGGCCGAGGAGGTCGCCGGCCGTGTCGTCGTCGCGGATGCGCTCGGTCATCACGCCGTAGGTCGGGCCGGCGTCCATGGCCTTGACGATGCGGAACGTCGTCGCGCCGGTGACCTCGTCGCCGGCCCAGATCGCGTGCTGCACGGGGGCGGCGCCGCGCCAGGCCGGCAGGCACGAGAAGTGCAGGTTGACCCAGCCGTGCGGTGGGATGTCCAGGGCCGACTGCGGCAGCAGCGCGCCGTAAGCCACCACCGGGCAGCAGTCGGGCTCGAGCGCGCGCAGCGCGGCCTGGAAGTCCGGGTCGCGCGGGTGGTCGGGCTTGAGCACCAGCAGCCCGAGCTCCTCGGCGCGCTGCGCCACGGGGCTGGCGACGAGCCGTCGGCCGCGACCCGACGGGGCGTCGGGGCGGGTGACGACGCCGACCAGCTCGTGCCCGGACTCGGCCAGGGCATCGAGCGAGGGCAGGGCCACCTCGGGGGTGCCGGCGAAGACCAGGCGCATCAGATGCCCAGCCCGCGGGTCGCGTGGGGGCTGACCTTGACCGTCGGCCGCTCGAGCCCGAACCACTCGGACTCACGGATCTCGCGCATGGCCGCCTTGCGGGCCTCGGTGTCGAGGCGGTCGATGAACAGCACCCCGTCGAGGTGGTCGGTCTCGTGCTGGATGGCGCGGGCCAGGAGGTCCGAGCCCTCGATCGTGACCGGCTCGCCGTGCATGCTGAAGCCCCGCGCGACCACCGAGAGCGCGCGCTGGCACTCGTAGGTCAGCTCGGGCAGGGACAGGCAACCCTCGGGCCCGTCCTGGAGCTCGGTGGACAGCTCGAGGGACGGGTTGACCAGGTGACCGAGCTCGCCCTCGACGTGCCAGGTGAACACCCGGAGACCGACGCCGATCTGGGGAGCAGCGAGCCCGGCGCCGGGAGCGTCCAGCATCGTCTCGGTGAGGTCCTCGACCAGCCGGCGCAGCTCCTTGTCGAAGTCGACGACCTCCACTGCGGGCTTGCGCAGCACGGGGTCTCCGAAGAGCCGGATGGGCTGGATGGGCATACCGCCAGTCTAGTGAGGTCCGGGGACGGCTAGAGACTGACGGGGTCCACGTGGATGCGTACGGCGTCCAGCTTGCGCGCGCTGCGCACCCGCTGCAGCTCGCGCAGGGCCGTCGAGAGCGCGGCTCCCTGTGCCCGCGGGACCCGGACCACCACCCGGCTCTCCTCGTCGCTCAGGTCGACCGGGCCGAGCACCTCGGCGCTCTCCGGCGCCGACAGCAGGGTCACGGCGTCGTCGACGGCGCCGGGGTCGCCGCTGATCGTCGCCAGCCGCGAGGCCGGCGGCAGGTGGGCCTCCTGGCGCTGCACGGACTCGCGCTCGGCGAAGCCGGGCGGGTCCCACCGCACCAGCGCCTGGATGGCGGGGTGGGAGGGGTCCCCCACGACGAGCGCCTCCCCACCCGGGCGCACCAGCCCCACGGCGTTGCACCAGCGGCGCAGCGCCTCCTCCTCGGTGCGCAGGTCGGTGCGGCCGAGCAGCAGCCAGGTGTCGAGCAGGACCACGGCGGCGTAGCCGCCATGGGCGACCGGTTCGGCGCCGGGTGTGGCCACCACGATGGCGCGGTCGTCGTCGACGTCGGCCAGGACGCGGTCGCCCGACGAGGTCAGGACCCGGACGCCCGGGAAGGCCCGCCCGAGCTCCTCGGCGGTCCGGGCGTCGCCCAGGA
Organism: Nocardioides sp. 503; assembly: GCF_004522095.1. Taxonomy (GTDB): domain Bacteria; phylum Actinomycetota; class Actinomycetes; order Propionibacteriales; family Nocardioidaceae; genus Nocardioides. Next base: position 170,888 of record NZ_SPUI01000006.1, on the reverse strand, counting down.
CCGGGGCGCGCAGCCCCCGGTGGCCGCACACCCGGCAGGACCAGGCCTCGTCGGGGGTGCCGCACCAGCGGCAGGCCGGAGGCGCCGTGGGGCCGCCCAGGGCCAGCGGCCCCTGGCAGACGGTGCACCGGGCCGGCTCGCGGCAGCGCTCGCAGGCCAGCGAGGTGACGTAGCCCAGGCGTGGCGTCTGGACCAGCACCGGACCTCGCTCCAGCGCCCTGCCCACGGCGTCGTGGAGCTGGCGCGGCATCCGGCTGGTGCGGGCGTGGGGGTCTCGGTCGAGCTCCCACTCGGTGGCGCCGGTGACGCTGACGGTGACCGCACCCCGCAGCGCCGGGCGGTCCGGGGCGAGCTCGTGGGCCCAGCCCGTGCGGGTGAGGTAGGCCGCCTCGACGCTGCGGGCGAAGCCGCCCAGCAGCACCGCCGTCCCCTCACGCTCGGCGCGCAGCAGCAGCGTCTCGCGCACGTGGGGGTAGGGCGCGCGCGGCTCGCTGTGCAGGTCGTCGCCGTCGTCCCAGAGGACGACCAGGCCGAGGTCGTGCACCGGGGCGAACGCCGCCGCGCGGGTGCCGACGACGATCCGCCGCGCGCCGCGGCTGACCGCGAGGAACTCGCGGTAGCGCGCCGCGGGGCCCCGACCCGCCGTCAGCGCGACGTGGTGGCCCTCCCCCAGGCGGTCGACCAGCGCCCGCTCGAGGCGGGCGACGTCCTTGCCGTCGGGGACGCACAGCAGCACCCCACGGCCGCCGGCGTAGGTCTCGGCGGCGGCGTGGGCCAGCAGGGCGGGCCAGTCGGCGCCCGGCACGGCGCCCCACACGGCGCGAGGCGACGCGCCCTCGCGCAGGTGGCGGAGGTAGGCGCCGGCGAGGGGGTGGTCGGACCAGCCCTCGGGCGCCGCCGGCAGCTCGCCGACGGGAGGGGCCGGCGGCGAGGGCTCCTTCTCGGCGGTGGCGTGGCGCGGCGGGACGGCCAGCCGCAGCACGTCGGAGCGCGACCCGGCGTAGCGCTCGGCCAGGTCGTCGGCCAGCGCCGCGACCGCCGGCGAGAGGACCGGCTCGGCGCTCACCAGCCGGCGCAGCGGGGCCAGGACCCCGAGGTGGTCCGACGTGGCGCCGCGCCCGACGACCAGGCCGTCCAGGTCCTGCCCCGCGAAGCGCACCTTGACCCGCACCCCCGGACGCACGCCGTCGTCCATCGTGGCCGGCACGGCGTAGTCGAAGGGGCGGTCCAGGTGGGCCAGCGGCACGTCCACCAGCACCCGCGCCACGGGGTCGACCTCGGCCACCGGCGCGGCGGCCACCGTGCGCGCCCGGCTGGCTCGCGCCTTGGCCTGCGACGCCTTGACGGTCGCCCGCACCATCCCCGGCAGCAGCTCGGGCTGCTCCTCCGGTGCACTCATGCCCAGAGTTCTACCAGCGTCCGTCGACGCTCCCGCCGCGCCGGTGCCAGCCTGCTACCTGCGGACCTTCCTCGTGGGACGGGAGACCACGACCCTGGTGGTGTGGCCGGTCTTGGTGCCGGTCACGCGGACCGTGAGCTTCTTGCCCCGGTCGGCCGCCTTGACCTTGTAGGTCCTCCCCCGGGCACCCGGGATCACCTTGGCTCCGCGGAACCACTGGTAGGTGAGCAGCACGCCGGCGGGTCGCCAGGTGCCGGGGACGGCGGTGAGCACCTTGCGGACCTTGGCGACCCCGCGGATGGTCGGCGCCGGCGCCACCAGGGTGCCGGGCTCGCAGGTGTAGACCTCGATGTCGTCGAGGTACCAGCCGTACACGGCGTACTGACCGTCGCTGCGCTGGGTGAACTGCGGCTTGACCGAGCGGCCCGCCAGGCTGCTCAGGTCGAGCCGGCTGCGGACCCAGCCGAAGCTGTCCCCGCCGAACGCCTTCTTCCCGGCGTGCGGCTGCGGCACGGCCTGGAACTGGCTCAGCGTCCGGTGGGGCCCGTTGACCCAGGGCATCGCGGCCGCGTCCAGTGGCTCGGCCGCCGTCCCCAGGTCGTCGACCTCGACGGTCCCCCCGTCCTGGTAGGCGCCTTCGTACCAGTCCTGGACGTACCAGCCGTTGAAGCTCAGATAGCTCTTCTTCCCCGCCGGCAGCACGACCGGGGCCGCCGTGACGAGGCTGGACGTGCGGATCGACGGGGAGTCGATGGCGAACCACGAGTCCTTGCCCGAGGTGGCGTTGCCGGGGTAGTCACCGGGGGCGCGGGACCAGGTGCCGTCCGGGGTGCTGGGGACGAGCTTGTCCGTCGGCGTCCCGGTCTCGCTCGAGAAGAGCACCCGTCGCACGTTGCCCGCCGGGCACGCCACGGACGCGTCCGGCCGCTGCGGCGCCTTGGGCGGGGTCGTGGTCAGCTCGGTCGCGACCCCCGCCTGGTGGACCTCGGCGCAGTCGGTCGCGGTGAAGCCGTGGGTCCCGACCAGGTCCTGGCAGCTCTGGTCGAGCACCCGGGCCAGGTCGGCGTAGTCGCTGCCGGAGGTCAGTCCCTGGATCGCGGCGAGGTAGAGCCGGGCGGTCTTGTTCAGGTCTGCGTCCGCGCCGTCGATGCCGGTGACGGTCTGGCCGTTGAAGGTGCCGCCCTGGGAGATGAGGTACGCCGTCTTGTTGCCGACCCCGCTGTTGGTGTGGACCCCGCCGCGGTCCCTGTAGTAGTCGAATCCGATGTCGCTGGTGTACAGCGTGCTCGTCATCTTGTCCGGCTGCTCGAAGGCCGGCGGGTTCCTCAGGTCGCGGATGGCGCCGACGTCGGGCGGCAGGTCCTCGCCGAGCTGCCAGTCGCCGGGTGCGTCCGTGCCGGCCCCGTTCCGGTGGTCCACGATCTCGCCCATGATGTCCGCGAACGACTCGTTGATCGCACCCGACTGGCCCCAGTAGAGGAGGTCGGCGTTGCGTTGGATCACGCCGTGCGTGATCTCGTGGCCGACGACGTCGTCCGCGCTGGCGTAGCCCTCGCCGTAGTACATCTCGGTGCCGCTCCAGAAGGCGTTGGCATAGGGGTTGCAGCCGGCGGAGCCGGTGAAGCACCAGCGGACGGTGCTCGCGAGCTTCTTCACCCCGGAGACGTCCTTGCCGACCAGTGCGGTGAGGTCGATCCCGAGGGCGGCGTACATCTCCGAGACGTCGCCGGCGTAGTCGTAGGCCAGGTTGGCGTCGGTGAGCCCGACGGCGGCCTCACCCTCGCTGCGGATCGGCGCGGTGCAGGGCACGGCGTCCACTCGCTCGACGCTGTTGTTGTCGCAGACGATCCGGTCCAGCGCGTGCGCGACCTGGTCGACGTCCATGACGACGGCTCCGGTGAGGTCGTCGACCAGCACCAGGCGCCGTACGTCGGCCCCGTTGCCGACCTCGAAGCGCCACACCCCGCGGGCGCCGTGCTCGGTGCGGGCACCCAGGAGCGCGGCGTCGAACAGCCAGCGGCCCTCGTCGGCGACCTGCAGGCCCTCGCGCCGCGACGAGCTCTGGGCGGCGGCCAGCGCGGCGTCCGCCGCCGTGGCCTCATCGACCAGGGCCTCCGGGACGCCCGTGCTGGTGCTCATGGTGGACAGCATCGAGGCCAGGTCGCCTCCGGGTCGCAGGCTGACCACGACCTCGCCACCGAGCACCGGCAGCCCGCCGACCTCCTGGCGGTAGCGCACCGCGTCCTGGCCCGTGGCCGAGCGGACCTGTGCGGTCGGTGCGAGGTGCGTGCCGGCCCGGTCGGCGCCGAGAGCGCTGCCGTAGCGGTCCAGGTGCGCGCGGGCGGCCGTGGCGACCGGCGTACCGTCGTCGACGCGGGGGTTGTCGATCCCGCCACCGGCGGGCGTGCCGACGAAGCTGACCGCTCCGGGACGCCCGACCAGCGTGACCGCGTCCGCCGCCTCGGCACGGAGCCGCTCGACGGCCGACCGGCCACGGTCACCGGGGTCTGCTGGGGCGGCCTGGCTGCCGCCGGTCAGGACCGCGAGCTGCCCCCCGGTCAGCACCGCCAGGGCCAGGGCCCCCGTGGACCATCTGCTGTGCACGCGCATCGCCGTCTCCCGTCCGACCGTATGGCCGGGCGGCCATGGTGCGCAGCCTAGGCAGCGACCGTGACCAGTTCCCATGGCCCGAACGGGTCATACGACGGGGAGGCGGTCACCGGGCGGAGAAGACGTCGACCCGTCAGAAGGTTCCTGACGGGTCGACGGTGCGACGGGTCGCTCAGGCGTTGATCACTGCCTTCAGCGCGTCGGCGCGGTCGGTGCGCTCCCACGTGAACTCCGGCAGCTCGCGGCCGAAGTGGCCGTAGGCCGACGTCTTGGCGTAGATCGGGCGGAGCAGGTCGAGGTCGCGCAGGATCGCGGCGGGGCGCAGGTCGAAGACCTCGAGCACGGCGGCCTGGATCTGCTCGTCGGGCACGATGCCGGTGCCGAAGGTCTGCACGAAGACGCCGACGGGCACGGCCTTGCCGATCGCGTAGGCGACCTGGACCTCGCAGCGGCGGGCGAGCCCGGCGGCGACGACGTTCTTGGCGACCCAGCGCATGGCGTAGGCGGCCGAGCGGTCGACCTTGGAGGGGTCCTTGCCGGAGAAGGCGCCACCACCGTGGCGGGCCATGCCGCCGTAGGTGTCGACGATGATCTTGCGGCCGGTCAGGCCGGCGTCGCCCATGGGGCCGCCGACGACGAAGCGTCCGGTCGGGTTGACCAGCAGGCGGTAGCCCTCGGAGGGCAGCGAGAACGTCGCCAGCACGGGGTCGATGACGTGCTGCTTGATCTCGGCCTCGAGCTTGGCGAGGTCGGTCTCCTCGGAGTGCTGGGTGGACAGCACGACGGTGTCGATGCGCACGGGCCGGTCGGCCTCGTCGTACTCGATCGTGACCTGGGTCTTGCCGTCGGGGCGCAGGTTGCTCATCGTGCCGTTCTTGCGGACCTCGGTGAGCTTCTCCGCGAGGCGCTGCGCGATCACGATCGGCAGCGGCATCAGGACGTCGGTGTCGTCGCAGGCGTAGCCGAACATCAGGCCCTGGTCGCCGGCGCCGCGCTGGTCGAGCTCGTCCTCGGAGGAGCCGACGCGGGCCTCCAGGCCCTGGTCGACGCCCTGCGCGATGTCGGAGGACTGGGCGCCGATGGCGACCTGGACGCCGCAGGACGCGCCGTCGAAGCCCTTCTCGGAGGAGTCGTAGCCGATGTCGAGGACGGCCTTGCGGACCAGGTCGGCGACTGGGGCGTAGGCGTTGGTGCGCACCTCGCCGGCCACGACCACGAGGCCGGTGGTCAGGAGGGTCTCGACGGCGACGCGGAGGTTCTCCTTGTCCGTGTCGTGCTCCATCAGGTAGTCCAGGACGGTGTCGCTGATCCGGTCAGCGATCTTGTCCGGGTGCCCCTCGGTCACGGACTCCGAGGTGAAAAGACGTCCAGCCACAGTGCAAACTCATTCCCGCTAGGCAATCTCGACAGGTCCAAGCATATTCAGGGCCCAGCATGCAAGACGGGCGTCTCAGTCACCGAATCGACGCGCGACCTGGTCCCAGATCGCGTGCGCGACGGCCGTCTTCGACCCCCGGGGTACGTCGGTCCCCTCGCCGTCGGCGGCCAGGATGACCCCCTCGTTGTCGGGGCTGCCGAACACCGCTCCCCCACTGACGTCGTTGACCACCAGCAGGTCGCAGCCCTTGCGCTCCAGCTTGGCCGCGGCCAGCTCGCGCACCGAGCCGGTGGCGTCGCCCGTCTCCGCAGCGAACCCGACGATGACGGCGTCCGGGCGCGGGCGGTGGTGCGACAGCTCGCTGAGGATGTCGGGGTTCTGCACGAGCTCGATGCTCGGCGACGAGCCGTCGTCGGCCTTCTTGATCTTGGCGTCGCTGACCGCGGTGGGCCGGAAGTCGGCGGGGGCCGCGGCCATGACGACGGCGTCGGCCGCCGCGGCGGCGGCCAGCACCTCGGTACGGAGCTCGGCGGTGGTCTCGACGTGCACGACCTTGACCCCGGCGGGGTCGGGCAGCGCGACGTTGGCGGCGACCAGCGTGACCTCGGCCCCGCGGACGTGGGCGGCGCGGGCCAGCGCGTAGCCCTGCAGGCCCGAGGAGCGGTTGCCGAGGAAGCGGACCGGGTCGAGGTACTCGCGGGTGCCGCCGGCCGAGACCACCACCGAGCGACCCGCGAGGTCGTGGCCCCGGCTGGCCGCACCGGAGGATCCGCCGGCCAGCACGTCGACGCAGACCTCGAAGATCGCCGACGGCTCGGGCAGCCGGCCCTTGCCGGTGTCCTTGCCGGTCAGGCGCCCCTCCGCGGGCTCGATGACCAGCACCCCGCGCGAGCGGAGCGTGGCGACGTTGGCCTGCGTGGCCGGGTGCTCCCACATCTCGGTGTGCATGGCCGGGGCCAGCACGACCGGGCAGCGGGCGGTGAGGAGCGTGTTGGTGAGCAGGTCACCGGCCAGGCCGTGGGCGGCCTTGGCGAGCAGGTCGGCGGTGGCCGGGGCCACGACGACCAGGTCGGCGCTCTGGCCGATCCGCACGTGGGGCACCTCGTGGACGTCGTCCCAGACCGAGGCGGTGACCGGCTTGCCGCTCAGCGCGGCCCAGGTCGGCGCGCCCACGAACTCCAGGGCGGCGGCGGTCGGGACGACGGTGACGTCGTGGCCGGACTCGGTGAGGCGGCGCAGGAGCTCGCAGGCCTTGTAGGCCGCGATGCCGCCGGCGACCCCCAGAACCACACGGGGCCGCGCCCCCGTAGGGGACACGGCCACGCGTGTGTCGGTGATGCTCAGCGAACTACTCGTTCGACGTGAACGAGGCGTCGATGGCGGCCTGCTTGGCAGCGGCCTCCTCGGCGGCGAGCTCGGCCGGGTCGACGTCCTCGCAGGTCAGCAGGTCCTGGTTGATCTCGCGCAGCGCGATCGAGAGCGGCTTCTCCTGGACGTGCGTGTCGACGAGCGGGCCGACGTACTCGAGCAGCCCCTCGCCCAGCTGGGAGTAGTAGGCGTTGATCTGGCGCGCCCGCTTGGCGCTGTAGAGGACCAGCTTGTACTTGCTGTCGGTCTTGGTGAGCAGGTCGTCGATCGAGGGGTTGGTGACACCCTGAGCGTCGATGTTGGGCGCAGACACGCGTGAAGCCTCACAAGTCGGTTGGCCGGGGATGGGAGTGCTCGGAGTCGAGCACCATCCAGGATACCAACTCATCGGCCGCATCGTGAACTTCGTGGTTGACGATGGTGACGTCGAACTCCGGTTCGGCGGCCAGCTCGGCCCGCGCGGTCTCCAGGCGGCGCTCCCGCTCGGCCTCGGTCTCGGTGCCGCGACCGACCAGGCGGCGTACGAGCTCGTCCCAGGACGGGGGCTTCAGGAAGACGAACAGCGCCTGCGGCATCGTCGTGCGCACCTGGCGCGCGCCCTGCAGGTCGATCTCCAGCATCGAGGGCCGACCGTCGGCGAGGGCGGCCTCGACCGGGCCGCGAGGCGTGCCGTAGCGCGCGGCGCCGTGGACCACGGCCCACTCGAGCAGCTCGTCCTCCGCGACCATCTCGTCGAAGCGGGCGTCGTCGACGAACAAGTAGTGCACGCCGTCCACCTCGTCGGGGCGCGGGCGTCGCGTCGTGGCGGAGACCGAGATCCAGACCTCGGGGTGGCGCTCGCGCACGGCGGCGGCCACGGTGCCCTTGCCGACGGCGGTCGGGCCGGCGAGGACCACGAGACGGGTGAGTGCAGGTGCGGAGGTCACCGGAGCAGTATCCGGTGAGTCACTCCCCCGGGGCGAACTCGCGCTCGAGCGCCGCGACCTGCTTGGTGCCGAGCCCGCGGACCCGGCGGCTCTCGGCGATGCCGAGCCGTTCCATGGTCTGGCGGGCCCGCACCTTGCCGAGGCCGGGCATGGACTGCAGGAGGTCGACCACCCGCATCTTGCCGATGACCTCGTTGGTCGTGCCCTGCTGCAGCACCTCGGTGATGGAGGCGCCGGAGTTCTTGAGGCGGTTCTTCACCTCGGCCCGCTCGCGACGAGAGGCGGCGGCCTTCTCCAAGGCGGCGTGACGTTGTTCGGGAGTGAGGGGGGGCAGAGCCACGGGGATGGGTCCTTTAGTTGTCAGGGCGACGGGAGCACGCGCCACTGGAGGGGCCAATCTAGTCAGATCTCCGACGGCCCTGCAATCGCAGAGTGAGAACAGGTTCTAGAAATGTGCGGACCGTCACGTCACAGGTACAACGGGGTCTTGCACACGTCGCGCGCCTGCTGGTCGACCGCCGTGAGCGCGGACCTGGCCGCCGGCCCGGCCAGCTCGGTGGCGGCCGCCTCGATCGCGGTCTCCTCCTCCGCGTCCAGCCCGGCGGGCGGCGACGTCGCGTCGTACGTCGCCGGGTCGACGTCGGCGTCCTCGAGCGCCTCGGCCAGCGCGTCGATGCGCGTCACCAGCACGTCCCAGTCGTCGGCGATGTCGCGGGGCGCCTCGTCCTGCAGCGCGCGGAAGCTCGGCAGCGCCTCGATGAGGGCGGTCGGTCCGCGGTCGGCGAGCGCCTCGGTGACGTCCTTCTGCTGGGCCGTGACCTCCTCGCAGTAGTCCGCGTACGGGTCGTCGTCGCCGCAGCCGGCCAGCGTGGCCGCCAGCACGAGCGCCAGGAGCGCGCCCGCGACCGGCCGGCTCACGCCCGCAGCTCGTCGTTGGCCGCGTGGACGGCGTCGCGCATCGCGGTGGCGTCGGGGCCCAGCCGCAGCACCTCGCGAGAGGAGCTGGCCAGCACCTGCCCGGCCGCGGAGCCGAAGATCCGCCGGATGTCGGCGGCGGTGCCGCCCTGGGCGCCGTAGCCGGGTGCGAGCACCGGGCCGTTGAAGGCGAGGTCGACGTCGGTCGCACCGATGGTGACCCCGACGACCGCGCCGAACGAGCCGAGGGGCTCCGCACCGTCGTTGAGACGCCGCAGGTGCTCGATCATGAGCCCCCCGACGGTGCCTCCGTCGTCGGTGCGCGCCCCCTGCACCTCGGGACCCTCCTTGTTGGAGGTGAGCGCGAGGACGAAGACACCGGCGTCGTGCCGGCGGGCCGTGTCGATCATCGGGGCGATCGAGCCGAAGCCCAGGTAGGGGCTGGCGGTGATGGCGTCGGCCGCGAGCGGCGAGGTCGGGTCGAGGTAGGCGTCGGCGTAGGCCTGCGAGGTGGAGCCGATGTCGCCGCGCTTGACGTCCAGGAGCACCAGGGCGCCGGCGGCGCGCGACTCGGAGATCACCCGCTCCAGCACCGCGACGCCCCGGCTGCCGAAGCGCTCGTAGAACGCCGACTGCGGCTTCACCACCGAGCAGACCGGGGCGACGGCCTCCACGACGCCGAGCGCGAAGCGCTCCAGGCCGGCGACGTCGTCGGTGAGCCCCCACTCCTTGATCAGGCCCGCGTGCGGGTCGATGCCGACGCAGAACGGGCCGCGCTCGGCGAGGGCGGCGTGCAGGCGGGAACCGAACGTCACCGCGCCACCCCCGAGCTCGCGAGGGGGTGGATCACGCGGGGAGGTCGAGCGGTCGCGGGAGTGACGAAGGAACTCCCGACCGGCCTGTCGAGACTCATGCAGTGCTCCTTGCTCATGGCTGCCACACGAGGGCGTCGGGGGTGAGGTCGGCGATGGTCGGGTAGCCGTCGACCGCCATGACCAGGTCGGCCTCGGCCTGCAGCGAGCGCAGGACGTGCACGGCGCCCGGGACCCCGCCGAGAGCGAGGCCGTAGACGTAGGGGCGGCCGATCGCGACCGCCGTGGCGCCGAGCGCGACCGCCTTGACGACGTCGGCGCCGGTGCGGACGCCGGAGTCGAAGACCACCGGCGCCCGGTCGTCCACCGCCTCGACGACGCCCGGCAGCCAGCCGAGCGCCGAGCCGCCGCCGTCGGCCTGGCGGCCGCCGTGGTTGGAGCAGTAGATGCCGTCCATGCCCTCGTCGAGGGCGCGACGGGCGTCGTCGGGGTGGCAGATCCCCTTCAGGACGATCGGCAGCGTGGTGAGCGAGCGCAGCCAGGGCAGGTCGTCCCACGAGAGTGGCTGGCCGAAGGTGCTGACCCAGGTGAGCACCACGGTCCCGGGGTCGGGGTCCGGACCGGTCATCTCCTGGAAGACCGGGTCGGAGGTGTAGTTGGCCAGCACCTTGCCGCGCAGCTGCGGGAAGTTGCCGCTGGCCAGGTCGCGTGGGCGCCACCCGGGCACCCAGGTGTCGAGGGTGACCACGATGGCGTCGTAGCCGGCCGCCTCGGCCCGGCTCACCAGGCTGGCGGCCAGCTCGCGGTTCTTGGAGGTGTAGAGCTGGAACCACGCCGGGGTGTCGCCCGAGTGGGGCGCCACGTCCTCCAGCGGGTCGTTCATGAGCGTCGAGGCGATCATCGGCACGCCGGTCTGCGCGGCGACCTGCGCCGTGGCGATGTCGCCGTGGCCGTCGGGGGTGCACAGCCCGACGACGCCGACCGGCGCCATCATCAGCGGAGTGTCCAGCCGCTTGCCGAACAGCTCGACGGAGAGGTCCCGCTCGGCCGTCCCGCGCAGCATCCGCGGCACCAGCGCCCACTGCCCGAAGGCCTCGGCGTTGCCCCGCTGGGTGGCCTCGCTGCCGCTGCCCCCGGCGACGTAGCTGCGCAGCTCGGGCGGCAGCACCTCCAGGGCGCCCCGCTCGAGGTCGGCGTAGGTGAACGGGTGCTGCGGCAGCACCCCGCCGAGCGCGGCGAGGTACAGCTCGTTCTGGTAGTCGCCGAACTGGCTCATGTGCTCACTCCCCTGACGATGCGACGCGGCCACGCGGGCCCCTCGTAGACGAACGCGGTGTAGCCCTGCAGCAGGTCGGCACCGGCCTCGAGGCGGGCGCGGGCGTCCTCGACGGTGCTGATGCCGCCGACCCCCACCAGCGTGAGGTCGTCGCCGACGCGCCCCTTGAGCAGGCGCAGGACCTCGAGCGAGCGGTGGCGCAGGGGCCGCCCGGACAGGCCACCGGCACCGACGGCCTCGACGGTCGCGTCGGGACTGGCCAGTCCCGCGCGCGAGACCGTGGTGTTGGTGGCGAGGATGCCGTCCAGCCCGATGGCCAGCGCCATGTCGGCCACCGCGAGGACGTCCTCGTCGGCCAGGTCGGGGGCGATCTTGACCAGCAGCGGCACCCGCCGCTCCCCCGCGGCCTCGTCGGCCGTGCGGCGTACGTGCTCGAGGAGGGGCTGCAGCTTCTCGACCGACTGCAGGCTCCGCAGGCCGGGGGTGTTGGGGCTGCTGACGTTGACGACCAGGTAGTCGGCGTACGGCGTGAGCAGCCGGGCGCTCTTCTCGTAGTCGGCCTCCACCGCCGCCTGGTCGTCCTCGGGGACGACCTTGGTCTTGCCGATGTTGACGCCGAGCACGGGTCGGCCGGCCCGCTCGGGACCGACGCGGGCCGCCCGGTCCGAGAGCCGGCGGGCGACCGCCTCCGCGCCGTCGTTGTTGAAGCCCATCCGGTTGACGACCGCACGGTCCTCGGTCAGCCGGAACAGTCGCGGCCGCGGGTTGCCGGGCTGCGCCTCGCCGGTGACGGTGCCGATCTCGACGTGCCCGAAGCCGAGCGCGGCCAGGGCGTCGACGCCGACGGCGTTCTTGTCGAAGCCGGCGGCCAGCCCCAGCACGTGGGGGAACCGCAGCCCCATCGCCACGACCGGTCGACCCGGCGTGCGACGGTCGAGCCGGCCGAGACCCTCCAGCAGCGGGCGCGCCGCGCGGAGCGCCCGGAAGCCCAGGTGGTGGGCACGCTCCGGGTCGACCCGCGTGAAGCCGTGCTCGAAGAGCCTGTCGTAGATCACGCGCGGCGCGCCCAGTCCTGCAGCGAGCGCACGCCGATGTCACCGCGCTCGAGCGCCTCGATGCCCTGCACCGCGGCGCCGAGCCCCTGCACGGTGGTGATGCACGGGATGTTGGCCATCACCGCGGCCGTGCGGATCTCGTAGCCGTCGACGCGCGCGGAGCTGCCGCTGCCCCCACCGCTGGCGGAGCCGTTGGGCGTGTTGATCACCAGCTGGATCTCGCCGTCGAGGATCAGCTGCACGGTGGTCTTCTCGCCGTGGGGGCCGGGGCCCTCGAAGTGCTTGCGCACCACGGTGGCCTGGACTCCGTTGCGGCGCAGCACCTCCGCCGTGCCCTGGGTCGCGAGGATCTCGAACCCGTGGTCGGAGAGCACCTTGATCGGGAAGATCATGTGCCGCTTGTCGCGGTTGGCCATGCTGACGAACACCTTGCCGGAGGTCGGCAGCGACCCGAACGCCGCCGCCTGGGCCTTGGCGAACGCGGTCCCGAAGTCGGAGTCGAAGCCCATGACCTCGCCGGTGGACTTCATCTCCGGGCCGAGCATGGTGTCGACCTGGGCGCCGTCGGGGGTGCGGAAGCGGTTGAAGGGCATCACCGCCTCCTTGACCGCGATCGGCTGGTCGGCCGGCAGCGTGCCACCGTCGCCGGTCGCCGGGAGGACGCCGGCGGCGCGGAGGTCGGCCACCGTCTCGCCCATCATCACGCGCGCCGCGGCCTTGGCGAGCGGCGTCGCCGTGGCCTTGGAGACGAACGGCACCGTGCGGCTCGCGCGCGGGTTGGCCTCCAGGACGTAGAGGACGTCGGAGCCCAGTGCGAACTGGATGTTGAGCAGGCCGCGGACGCCCACGCCGGCGGCGATCGCCTCGGTGGCCTTGCGGATCCGCAGGATCTCGGCGGCGCCGAGCGTGATCGGCGGCAGCGCGCAGGAGGAGTCGCCGGAGTGGATGCCGGCCTCCTCGATGTGCTCCATGACCCCGCCGAGGAACAGCTCCTGCCCGTCGTAGAGGGCGTCCACGTCGATCTCGACCGCGTCGTCGATGAACCGGTCGACCAGCACCGGGTGGGCCGAGCTGATGTCGGTGGCCCGGCCGATGTAGGCCTCGAGCGCGTCGTCGTCGTAGACGATCTCCATGCCGCGTCCGCCCAGGACGTAGGAGGGGCGCACCATCACGGGGTAGCCGATCTCGCCGGCGATGCGGTGCGCGTCGAGGAAGCTGGTCGCCATGCCGTACTTGGGCGCCGGCAGACCGGCCTCGCGCAGCACCTCGCCGAAGGCGCCGCGCTCCTCGGCCAGGTGGATCGCCGCCGGTGAGGTGCCGACGACCTGCACGCCGTTGTCCTCCAGGCCCTGGGCCAGGCCGAGCGGGGTCTGACCGCCGAGCTGGCAGATGACGCCGGCGACCGGGCCGGCGAGGGTCTCGGCGTGGACGATCTCGAGCACGTCCTCCAGCGTGAGCGGCTCGAAGTACAGCCGGTCGGAGGTGTCGTAGTCGGTCGAGACCGTCTCGGGGTTGCAGTTGACCATCACGGTCTCGTAGCCGGCCTCGCTGAGCGCCAGGCTGGCGTGCACGCAGGAGTAGTCGAACTCGATGCCCTGCCCGATCCGGTTGGGACCCGAGCCCAGGATGATCACCGCAGGCCGCTCGCGCGGCGCCACCTCGCTCTCCTCGTCGTAGGAGGAGTAGTGGTACGGCGTGGCCGCGGCGAACTCGGCCGCGCAGGTGTCGACGGTCTTGTAGACCGGCCGGATGCCCAGCGCGTGGCGCACCCCGCGCACGACGTCGGGCGTCATACCGCGGATCTTGCCGATCTGCGCGTCCGAGAAGCCGTGGCGCTTCGCCCGCCGCAGCAGGTACGGCGTGAGCTCGGCCGCCGCGGTCACCTCCTCGGCGACCTCGTTGATCAGCAGGAGCTGGTCGACGAACCACGGGTCGATCTTGGTGTGGTCGAAGACCTCCTGCGGCGTCGCGCCGGCGCGCAGCGCGTCCATGACCTTCTTGAGCCGGCCGTCGTGGGGCGTCTCGATCTCGGCGAGCAGGGCGTCCTTGTCGAGCTCGACCCACTCCTGGTGCCAGTCGAAGACGGCGTCGGGGCTCTCCAGCGAGCGCAGCGCCTTCTGCAGTGCCTCGGTGAAGCTGCGGCCGATGGCCATCGCCTCACCGACGGACTTCATGTGCGTGGTCAGCGTCGGGTCGGCGCCCGGGAACTTCTCGAACGCGAAGCGCGGGACCTTGACGACGACGTAGTCGAGCGTGGGCTCGAAGCTGGCCGGCGTGCTCGAGCCGTCCTCGCGGGTCGTGATGTCGTTGGAGATCTCGTCGAGGGTGTAGCCGATGGCGACCTTCGCCGCGATCTTGGCGATCGGGAAGCCGGTCGCCTTCGACGCCAGCGCGCTCGACCGGGAGACTCGGGGGTTCATCTCGATCACGATCAGCCGGCCGTCCGCCGGGTTGACGGCGTACTGGATGTTGCAGCCGCCGGTGTCGACCCCGACCGAGCGGATGATGCCGATCGCCAGGTCGCGCATCGCCTGGTACTCGCGGTCGGTCAGCGTCATCGCCGGAGCCACCGTGATCGAGTCGCCGGTGTGCACGCCCATCGGGTCGACGTTCTCGATCGAGCAGACGATCACCACGTTGTCGGCGGTGTCGCGCATGACCTCGAGCTCGTACTCCTTCCAGCCGATGATCGACTCCTCGAGGAGCACCTCGGTGGTCGGGCTGGCGGCCAGGCCCGCCCCGGCGATGCGGCGCAGGTCGGTCTCGTCGTAGGCCATGCCGGAGCCGGTGCCGCCCATGGTGAAGCTGGGGCGCACGACCATCGGGTAGCCGAGCTGGTCGGCCGCGCCCAGACAGTCCTCCATGGTGTGGCAGATGACCGAGGCGGAGCACTCGCCGCCGAGCTCCTCGACGATCTTCTTGAAGACCTGGCGGTTCTCGCCGCGGTCGATCGCCTCGATCGAGGCGCCGATCAGCTCGACGTCGTACTTCTCCAGCACGCCGGCCTTGTCCAGCGCCATGGCGGCGTTGAGCGCGGTCTGCCCTCCCAGCGTGGCCAGCAGCGCGTCGGGGCGCTCCTTGGCGATGACCTTCTCCACGAACTCCGGCGTGATCGGCTCGACGTAGGTCGCGTCGGCGAACTCCGGGTCGGTCATGATCGTGGCCGGGTTGGAGTTGACCAGGATGACCCGGATCCCCTCCTCCTTGAGCACCCGGCAGGCCTGGGTCCCGGAGTAGTCGAACTCGCACGCCTGGCCGATGATGATCGGCCCGGAGCCGATCACCATGACGCTCTTGATGTCCTCGCGCTTGGGCATGTCAGGCGTCTCCCTCGGTGGTTGAGGTGCGAGCGGAGCGAGCCTCGAAACCACCCGAGCGCGCACCCATCAGCTCGACGAACCGGTCGAAGAGGTACGCCGCGTCGTGCGGACCGGCGGCCGCCTCCGGGTGGTACTGCACGGAGAAGCTCTTCAGCCCGCCCTCGGGCGAGCGCAGCTCCAGCCCCTCGACGACGTCGTCGTTGAGGCACACGTGGCTGACCGAGGCGACGCCGTAGGGCGTCTCGACCGGTCCGTCCAGCGGGGCGTCGACGGCGAACCCGTGGTTGTGCGCGGTCACCTCGACCTTGCCGGTGGTGCGGTCCATCACCGGCTGGTTGATGCCGCGGTGGCCGTAGGTCAGCTTGTAGGTGTCGAAGCCCAGCGCGCGTCCGAAGAGCTGGTTGCCGAAGCAGATGCCGAAGTAGGGCAGGTCCTGGGCGAGGGCGTCCTGCAGCAGCGCGATCTGGTGCGTCGTGGCCGCCGGGTCGCCGGGCCCGTTGGAGTAGAAGAGGCCGTCGGGCTGCACGGCGAGCACGTCGTCCAGGCTCGAGGTCGCGGGCAGCACGTGCACCTCGATGCCGCGCTCGGCCATGCGGTGCGGGGTCATCGTCTTGATGCCGAGGTCGAGCGCGGCCACCGTGAGGCGCTTCTCGCGCCCCCACGGACCGGGCTGCGCCGGCACGACGTAGGCCTCCTGGGTGGAGACCTCGCCCGCCAGCTCGGAGCCGCTCATCTGCTCGGCGCCCCGGACCCGCGCGAGCAGCGCGGCGGGGTCGGTCTCGGTCGAGGAGATGCCGACCCGCATGGCGCCGCGCTCGCGCAGGTGCCGCGTCAGCGCACGGGTGTCGATGCCGGAGATCCCGACGACCCCCTGGGCCCGCAGCTCGTCGTCCAGGCTGCGACGCGAGCGGTGGTTGCTCGGGATGCGCGCGGGGTCGCGGACGACGTAGCCGGCCACCCAGATGCGCGAGGACTCCGGGTCCTCGTCGTTGACCCCGGTGTTGCCGACGTGCGGGGCGGTCATCACGACGACCTGGCGGTGGTAGGACGGGTCGGTGAGCGTCTCCTGGTAACCGGTCATGCCGGTGTTGAAGACGGCCTCGCCGAAGGTCTCGCCGGGCGCGCCGTAGGCGTCGCCGGTGAACGTGCGACCGTCCTCGAGGACCAGGATCGCGGGGGCATGCAGGGGCACGCCGTACCTCCTTCTCCGCCTCTCAGGACGGACAGTTAAAGGATGTCGGAACCCTGCGAGCGTATCAGTGGGTGGGGACCGCGCCCGACTCCGTCCAGGCGTGGCCGGGCCCGTCGACGAGGAAGCTCGGGGTGCGCTCGTGGGCGCCGTCCACGACGGCCCACCCGGACGCTCCCAGGGTGACGACCGAGACCGGGAAGATGCCCAGGTCCTCCCGCTCGATGTGCTGGTCGAGGTCGTCCAGGAGCCTGCTCACCGTGCTCGCGAAAGCAGGGTCGGCGATGTCCAGGCCGGCGATCACGGACTCGAGGTCGCGGTGCTCCCCCTCGAGCGCGTCCAGCTCCTCGAGGAACTCCCCGCTCGCCCGCATGGCGCGGAAGATGCCGTCCTCCTCGCGCGACACGTGGCGGACGAGGTGGTCGACCATGCCGTGCAGCAGCGCCATGGCCCCGGCGTGGTCACCGACGGCGACGGCGCCCCGGACGTGGTGGGCCTCGTGCGCCAGCGCCGAGTGCTCGGCCATGAGCTCACCGATGGGCTCGACGCCCTTGCAGCCGCAGTGCTCGCACATCTCAGCCGGCCCGGTCCCAGCCCCGGCGTGGACGGTGGCTGCCCAGGCCCCGGTCGTCGCGACTGCGGTAGACGATGTAGGGCCGGGTGAGGTAGCCCAGCGGCGCGCTGAAGACGTGGACGAGCCGGGTGAACGGCCACAGCGCGAACAGCGCGAACGCGACCAGGGCGTGCAGCTGGAATCCCAGCGGCGCCTCGCCCATCAGGTCGGCGTCGGGCTGGAAGGCGAGGAACGAGCGGTACCAGACCGAGACGCCCTCGCGGTAGTTGTACTCACCGCCGATGGTCAGGATCGAGCCCGCGATGGTGTTCCACATGCCCAGGACGATCGCGGCGGCCAGGAAGACGTACATCACCTTGTCCATGACCGTCGTCGCCGAGAAGACCGGCCCCACCGTGCGCCGCCGGTAGATCAGGATCACCATCCCGACCACGGCCGCGATGCCCGCGAGCAGGCCGCCCCCCACGGCCACCACGTGGTACGTCGTGTGGCTGATGCCCACCGCGTCGGTCCACGACTGCGGCACCAGCAGGCCGATCACGTGCCCGCCTACGACGCCGAGCATCCCGAAGTGGAACAGCGGGCTGCCGATGCGCAGTAGCCGGTTCTCGTAGAGCTGGCTGGACCGGGTGGTCCACCCGAACTTGTCGTAGCGGTAGCGCCACACGTGGCCGACGACGAATGTCGTGAGGCACACGTAGGGCACCACGACGAAGAGAAACTCGGTCATCGACGTGCTCCTGGGAAGGAGGGCATGGGCAGGAGGGTCGTGTCGGAGGTGGCGCCCGGGCTGAACTGCGGGGCGGCGAAGGGCGCCAGCCCCACCTCCTCCTCGGGAGGCCCCTCGGCGGCGAGGCGTCGTACGGCGTCCCGCTCGTCGCCGCGCAGGGGCGGCAGGGTCGCCGTGACGGCGTCGAGCAGGGGCGCCCAGGGCGACGACATGTCCACCAGGGAGACCCGCAGCAGCTCGAGTCCGGCCCGGTGGTCGAGCATCAGCTGTCGCCCCGCCTCCTGGTCCACCGTGGCCGCGAACTCCAGCACCACGCACAGGTGGTCGGGCAGCTCGGCGTCGTCGAGCTCGTAGCCGGCGTCGAGGAAGGTCTGCTTGAAGCGCAGCAGGGCCATCCCCCGCTTGCGCGTGTCGCCGTGGGCGAAGTAGGTGAGGAACAGGTTGCAGCGGCGACGGTTGTCGAACGTCTCGACGTACTCGGCCTGGAGGTCGGGCAGGGACGCGGCCTCCAGGTGGTCGGCGAATCCCCTGATCGAGTCCCCGACGGGCTGCGGCAGCCGCTGTGAGGCAGCCCGGACCACCTCGAGCCGTCCCAGCATCGTCTCGTCGGGGTAGTCCAGCAGCAACGAGACCGACTGCCAGGCGATCGTCAGCTGGTCCGGGGCCAGGGCGCCCCTCGACCGGCGGCTCACGAGTCCTTCTCCTGCGGCGGGAAGAGACCGGAGGGCATGCCCTTGCCGTCCCAGTTGAGCAGGTTGACCCGGCCGCTCTTGTCCGCCGGGCTCGCCAGGGTGTCGGACGTCTGGCGGTCCTTGAGGGCCTGGAAGTTCTCGACCGCGAGCGGCGTCGGCATCCCGGAGCCCTCCCCGAAGAGGTCCTGCTGGCCGCCGCCGTAGTCCTGGACCGCGCACTCGGTCGCCAGCTCCTCCAGCGCGTGCGCCTGCTCGGCGTGGGCGGGAGGGATGACGTAGCGCTCGTCGTACTTGGCGATGGCGAGCAGCCGGTACATGTCGTACATCTCCTCCTCGCTCATCCCGACCGCCTCCGGGATCGAGCCGTCGGGCTCGCGGCCCATGTTGATGTCGCGCATGTAGCAGCGCATCGCGGCGAGCTTCTTCAGCACGGCGTCGACCGGCTCGACGTCACCGGCCGTGAACAGCTCCGCGAGGTACTCGACGGGGATCCGCAGGGCGTCGATGGCCGCGAAGAGGTTGCCCTTGTCCTCGGCGTCCTCCCCCGTCTCCTGCACGACGTCCACGACGGGAGACAGCGGCGGGATGTACCAAACCATCGGCATCGTGCGGTACTCCGGGTGCAGCGGCAGCGCGACCTTGAAGGTGTTGATCAGCGCATAGATCGGCGAGCGCTGCGCGGCGTCGACCCAGTCGCGGGCGATGCCGGCCTTCTCGGCCTCCCGCATGACCTCGGGGTCGAACGGGTCCAGGAAGACCTCGCGCTGCGCCTCGTAGAGCCCCTGGTCGTCCGTGGTGGACGCCGCCTCGAGCACCTTGTCGGCGTCGTAGAGCATCAGGCCGATGTAGCGCAGCCGGCCCACGCACGTCTCCGAGCAGACGGTCGGCAGGCCGACCTCGATCCGCGGGAAGCAGAACGTGCACTTCTCGGCCTTGCCGGTCTTGTGGTTGAAGTAGATCTTCTTGTACGGGCAGCCCGAGACGCACATGCGCCAGCCGCGGCACTTCTCCTGGTCGACCAGGACGATGCCGTCCTCCTCTCGCTTGTAGATCGCACCGCTCGGGCACGACGCCGCGCACGACGGGTTGAGGCAGTGCTCGCAGATCCGCGGCAGGTAGAACATGAAGGTCTGCTCGAACTCGAACTTCACCTTGTCGCCGATCTTCTTCAGCATCGGGTCGAGGTGCGCGGTGGCGGTGGAGCCGCCGAGGTCGTCGTCCCAGTTGGCCGACCACTCGATCTTCATGTCCTTGCCCGAGATCAGCGACTTGGGGCGGGCGACCGGGGTGTGCTCCTGGGCCGGGGCGTCGGTGAGTGTGGAGTAGTCGTAGGTCCACGGCTCGTAATACTCCCCGATCGAGGGGAGCTTGGGGTTGGAGAAGATCGTGGCCAGCTTCTTGAAGCGGCCGCCGCCCTTGAGCGCCAACCGACCCCTCTTGTTGAGCTCCCAGCCCCCCTTCCACTTCTCCTGGTCCTCGTAGGTGCGCGGGTAGCCGAGGCCCGGACGGGTCTCCACGTTGTTGAACCAGATGTACTCGGTCCCGGTGCGGTTGGTCCACGCCTGCTTGCAGGTCACCGAGCAGGTGTGGCAGCCGATGCACTTGTCGAGGTTCATGACCATCGCCATCTGTGCCATGACGCGCATGTCAGTACTCCACGTTCTGTGAGCGCTTGCGAATGATCGTGACCTCGTCGCGCTGGTTGCCCGTGGGGCCGAGGTAGTTGAACGCGAAGGCGAGCTGGCCGTAGCCGCCGATGAGGTGCGACGGCTTGACCAGGAGCCTGGTCAGGGAGTTGTGGATGCCCCCGCGCTTGCCCGAGGTCTCGGCGAGCGGTACGTCGATCAGCCGGTCCTGCGCGTGGTACATGTACACCGTGCCCTCGGGCATCCGGTGCGACACGATCGCCCGCGCGACCACCACGCCGTTGCGGTTGACCGCCTCGATCCAGTCGTTGTCCTCGATCCCGACCTTGGCCGCGTCGCGGTCGCTCATCCAGATGTTCTGCCCGCCGCGCGAGAGCGACAGCATGAACAGGTTGTCCTGGTACTCGGAGTGGATCGACCACTTGTTGTGCGGGGTCAGGTACCGCACGGTGAGCCCCTCGACCTCGGCGCCGCCGGCCCCGTCGGAGACGTTCCCCAGCTGCGGCTCGGCGAACAGCGCGGCCATGTTGAGCGGCGGCCGGTAGACCGGCAGTCCCTCGCCGAGCTCGGTCATCCAGTCGTGGTCGAGGTAGAAGTGCATGCGTCCGGTCAGCGTGTGCCAGGGCTTCTTGCGCTCCACGTTGATGGTGAACGGCGAGTAGCGCCGCCCGCCGGTCTCGGAGCCCGACCACTCCGGCGAGGTGATCACCGGCACGGGCGGGCCCTGGGTGTCGGCGAAGGTGATCTGCTTGCCCTCGTGCTCCGCGGCGAGGTCGGCCAGCTGGACGCCGGTGCGCTTCTCGAGGGTCTTGAACCCCTGCACCGCGAGGTGGCCGTTGGTGGTTCCGGACAGCGCCAGGATCGCCTCGCACACATGGACGTCGCGTTTCAGCGACGGGCGTCCGTCGGCCACGCCGCCGCGCACCGTGCCGTTCTTGTGCCGCAGGTAGTCGACCTGCTTGCCGAGCTCGAACGTCACGCCCTTGGTGGTGGCGCCGAGGGTGTCCGTCAGCGGCCCGAGGGCGTTCATCTTCTCGTAGACGGCGCCGTAGTCGCGCTCCACCTCGACCAGCTTGGGCATGGTCACGCCGGGCACCGGCTCGCACTCGCCCTTCTTCCAGTCGCGGACGACGCCGTGCGGGTTGGCCATCGCGTCCGGGGTGTCGTGGGTGAGCGCCACCGCGACGACGTCCTTGCGCACCCCGAGATGCGTCTCGGCCAGCTCGCTGAAGCGCTTGGCGATGGTCTGCCAGGCGTCCCAGTCGGTGCGGGTCTGCCACGGCGGGGCGATCGCGGGGTTGAAGGAGTGCACGAACGGGTGCATGTCGGTGGTGTTGAGGTCGTGCTTCTCGTACCAGGTCGCCGCCGGCAGCACGACGTCGGAGAAGATCGTGGTGCTGGTCTGGCGGAAGTCGATCGTCATCAGCAGGTCGAGCTTGCCCTCGGGCGCGGACTCGCGCCACGTCACGTCGACCGGGCGGTGCTCCTCCGGCGTCTCGGTGGCGCGCACCGACGAGTCGGTGCCGAGCAGGTGCTTGAGGAAGTACTCGTTGCCCTTGCCCGAGGAGCCAAGCAGGTTGGCGCGCCAGATCGACAGGATGCGCGGGTAGTTCTGCGGCGCGTCGGGGTCCTCACCGGCGAAGTCGAGGTCACCGGACTTGAGCTGGTCGACGACGTACTCCCCCACCGGCTTGCCGGCGGCGGCCGCGTCGTCGCTCAGGTCGAGCGGGTTCCGGTCGAACGTCGGGTACGACGGCATCCAGCCCATCCGCGCGCTCTGCGCGATGACGTCGGCGGTCGACTTGCCCGCGAGCTGGCCCTTGCCGGTGGTCGCCGACAGCGTGTCGGCGCCGAACTGGTCGTAGCGGAACTGGTTGGTGTGCAGGTACCAGAACGCCGTCTGGATCATGTTGCGCGGCGGCCGGTTCCAGTCGAGCGCGTTGGCGACCTGGGTGTAGCCCGTGATCGGGCGGACCTTCTCCTGGCCCACGTAGTGCGCCCAGCCACCGCCGTTGACGCCCTGGCACCCGGTCAGGTTGGTCAGGGTCAGGAACGCCCGGTAGATGGTGTCGGAGTGGAACCAGTGGTTGGTCCCGGCGCCCATCACGATCATCGAGCGGCCCCGCGACTCCTCGGCGTTGGCGGCGAACTCGCGCCCGATCCGGGCGGCGGTGGCGGCCGGCACGCCGGTGATCGCCTCCTGCCAGGCCGGGGTGTACGGCGCGGTGGCGTCGTCGTAGCCGTCGGCCCACTCGCCGGGCAGGTTTCGGCCTCCCGCGCTGCGCCCCACGCCGTACTGCGCGAGCAGCAGGTCGAAGACGGTGGTCACCAGATGGCCGTCGACGCGCCGCACCGGCACCCCGCGCGGTAGGTCGGCCGCGGCCCCGTCGCCCGTGTCGAAGCGGGGCAGGCGGACCGTCACGGTCTCGGCGGTGACGTCGAGCAGCGTCAGCATCGGGTCGACGTCGCCCAGGTCGAGGTTCCACCTGCCGACCCCGGCCTCGCCGTACCGGTGGCCCAGCGACCCGTTGGGCACGACGGCCTCCCCCGTGCGCGCGTCGATCAGGACCGTCTTGAACTCGGCGTTCTCCTCGTCGGCGTGCTCGGTCAGGTCCGAGGCCGTCAGGAACTTCCCCGAGGTGAAGGTCCCGTCCGGGCCCTCCTCGAGGCGCACCAGGTGGGGCAGGTCGGTGTAGCTCTTGACGTACTCGGTGAAGTAGGGCGTGTCCTTCTCGACGAAGAACTCCTTCAGCACCACGTGGCCCATCGCCATCGCCAGCGCCGCGTCGGTGCCAGGCTTGGCGGCCAGCCACTCGTCGGCGAACTTGACGTTGTCGGCGTAGTCGGGCGCTACCGCGACGACCTTCTGGCCGCGGTAGCGCGCCTCGGTCATCCAGTGAGCGTCGGGGGTGCGGGTCACCGGAAGGTTGGAGCCCCACATGATCAGGTACCCGGCGTTCCACCAGTCCCCCGACTCGGGCACGTCGGTCTGGTCACCGAAGACCTGGGGCGAGGCGACCGGCAGGTCGGCGTACCAGTCGTAGAAGCTCAACATCGAGCCTCCGATGAGGTTCACGAACCGCGCGCCGGAGGCGTGGGAGACCATCGACATCGCCGGGATCGGCGAGAAGCCGGCGACCCGGTCGGGCCCGTACCTCTTGATCGTGTGGACGTGCGCGGCCGCCACGATCTCGGCCGCCTCGTCCCACGTGGCGCGCACCAGACCGCCCTTGCCGCGTGCGGACTTGTAGGCCTTGGCGCGCTGGGGGTTCTCGACGATGTGCTCCCAGGCCTTGACCGGGTCGCCACCGTGCTGGGCCTTGGCCTCGCGGAACATCTGCAGCAGCACGCCGCGGACGTAGGGGTAGCGCACCCGCGTCGGCGAGTAGGTGTACCAGGAGAACGCCGCACCGCGCGGGCAGCCGCGGGGCTCGTACTCCGGCGAGTCCGGACCGACCGACGGGTAGTCGGTCTGCTGGGTCTCCCAGGTGATGATCCCGTCCTTGACGTAGACCTTCCACGAGCACGATCCGGTGCAGTTGACGCCGTGCGTCGAGCGGACGACCTTGTCGTGGCTCCAGCGGTCGCGGTAGAAGTCGTCGGCCTCGCGGCCACCCTTCTTGGTGAGCGTCCGCCGGTCCTCCGAGACCGTGCCCTTGGTGAAGAACCGACGGCTGCGCACGAGGGCGTCGGCCAACCCCCCGTCCATCCCTATGTCCTGGCTGGGTCTGTTCGTCTGGGTCACTGCTGCTCCTGGGCCTGGGCGGTACGGCGGACGACGGTGAGAGTGAGGACGAGGGTGGCGGCGGCGGCGACGGCCAGCAGCCACAGCCCGATCGCGTAGGAGTCGGTGCGGCCGTAGACGTAGCCCATGATCAGCGGCGGCACGAACCCGCCCAGACCTCCGGCCGCTCCGACCAGCCCGGTCACGCCCCCGACCCGGGCGGGCTCGGTGACCTTGGCGATGAGGGCGAAGGTGGCGCCGCTGCCGCTGCCGAGCGCTGCGGCCATGGCGAGGAACGCCGCGGTGCCGACGCCGTCCAGTGGCGGGGTGCCGGCCGAGATCGCAGCGCCGGCCACGACGACCGCGTAGCCGGCGGCGAGCACCGGGACGGCGCCGAACCGGTCGGACAGCCAGCCGCCCACCGGTCGCATGAGGACGGCCACGAGCACGAAGCCGGCCATGCGGTTGGAGGCGTCGGCGGCAGTCAGGCCGTGCGCCGTCTTGAGGTAGCTGGGCAGGTAGACCGAGAACGCGACGTAGCCGCCGAAGGCCACGGCGTAAAGCACGCAGGCCTGCCAGGTGATGGAAAGGCGGGCGTTGGCGGAGAGTCGGGTCATCAGCGACGTCGTGGGCACCCCGCGCCCGGGGGCGTCACGCAGCACCAGCCAGGAGACGACGGCGTAGACGGCCAGCGCCGCGGCGGTGATCAGGAACGGCGCCTCGGTGCCGAGTCCGTCGTAGAGCTTGACCGTGGTCAGCGCACTGATCGCCGTACCGCCCATGCCTGCGCCGAAGACACCGACCGCGAGGCCGCGGCGCTCCGGGGGGAACCACGCGTTGACGAAGGGCACGCCGACCGCGAAGGCCGTGCCGCCGATGCCGAGGAAGAACCCGCCGACGAGGAGCAGGGCGTAGGAGTCGAGAGCGAAGAACGCGATGAACAGGATCGGGACGATGGTGGCCACGGAGACGAGCGGGAACAGCACGCGGCCGCCGAAGCGGTCGGTCAGGGCTCCCACGATGATCCGGCCGAGCGAGCCCACGACGACGGGCACGGCGACCAGGAGCGCGACGTCGGACTCGGTCAGCGACCCGAGCGTCCCCTCGTCACGGAAGAGCGGGCCTAGGGGACTGAGTAGGGCCCAGGCCCAGAAGTTGACCACGAAGCCGATCGTGGCGACGGACAGCATCACCCACGGTGATCCCGTGTGCGCCTCCACCGCGTCTGCGACCTGCTCCCTCGTCCTGCTCCTGCTGACCATCGAGACCTGCCTTCCGGTGTGCCCATCGGCAGCCGGATCGGCTGCCGGGTCCATCCGACTACGGCCGCGCGGCGAGCGTCAGGGACCAAGGTCCCTCGAAGTGAGGCCGTTCGGGTCGGCGCGTCAGACCTGCATCGCGACGGTCAGCATCACGACCGCGTCATCGACCGCCTCGAGGGAGTGGCGGGAGTCCGGGATCACGATCAGGTCGCCGGTCGCGCCGTCATGGCGCTCCTCGCCGGCGACGAGGGTCACCGTGCCATGGAGGACCTGGAGCGTGGCCTCGCCGGGGCTCTCGTGCTCGTCGAGCCGGTGACCGGCCGCCAGCGCGATCAGCGTCTGGCGCAGGCGGTGCTCGTGGCCTCCGTGGACCGTGTGGGCGCTACGTCCGCTGGACGCGGACCGTGCGATCTCGAGGTGCTGTCGGACCAGGTCCGTGAGGGACTCCGCCTGCATGCTCGTCTCCTGTGCTGGTGGTCGAACCGGTCCCCCACCTGCACCATGTCACGTTCTCGCCGCCGGCGCTCCCGGCGACGACTCAGGTCAGCCTGCCGTCCAGCACGGTGGCCTTGCCTCGCAGGAACGTCGCGACGACGCGTCCGGGCAGCTCGCGCCCGGCGTACGGCGTGTTGCGCGAGAGCGAGGCGGACGAGGCGGCGTCGACCACCCGGCGTACGGACGGGTCGTAGAGGACGACGTTGGCCGGCGCCCCCACCTCGATCGGCTGGCCGTGGTCGGCGACGCGGCCGATGCGCGCGGGCGCGTAGGACATGCGCTCGGCCACACCGGCCCAGTCGAGCAGCCCGGGGTCGACCATCGTCTCCTGCACAATCGAGAGCGCGGTCTCGAGGCCGAGCATGCCGAACGCCGCGGCGGCCCACTCGCAGTCCTTGTCCTCGTGGGGGTGCGGCGCATGGTCGGTGGCGACGATGTCGATCGTCCCGTCGGCCAGGCCCGCCCGCAGCGCCTCGGTGTCGGCCCTGCTGCGCAGGGGCGGGTTGACCTTGTAGATCGGGTCGTAGGTCTCGGCCAGGTCGTCGGTGAGCAGCAGGTGGTGGGGGCACGCCTCGGCGGTGACGTTCCAGCCCTTGCGCTTGGCGTCGCGGACGATCTCGACCGAGCCGGCCGTCGACACGTGGCAGACGTGCAACCGGGAGCCGACGTGGGCCGCGAGCAGGCAGTCGCGGGCGATGATCGCCTCCTCGGCGACCGCGGGCCAGCCGGTGAGCCCCAGACGGCCGGACAGCTCGCCCTCGTTCATCTGGGCGCCCTCGGTCAGCCGCGGCTCCTGCGCGTGCTGGGCGATGACGCCGTCGAACGCCTTGACGTACTCCAGCGCCCGGCGCATCAGCACCGCGTCGCTGACGCACTTTCCGTCGTCGGAGAACACCCGCACCCGCGCCGCGGAGTCGGCCATCGCGCCCAGCTCGGCGAGCTGCTCCCCCGCCAGGCCGACGGTGACGGCGCCGATCGGGTAGACGTCGCAGTAGCCGGCCTCGCGGCCCAGCCGCCAGACCTGCTCGACGACACCGGCGGTGTCGGCGACCGGCTCGGTGTTGGCCATGGCGTGCACGGCGGTGAAGCCACCGAGCGCGGCGGCCCGGGTGCCCGACTCGACGGTCTCGGCGTCCTCACGCCCCGGCTCGCGCAGGTGGGTGTGCAGGTCGACCAGCCCCGGCAGGGCCACCAGCCCCGTCCCGTCGATCACCTCCCCGTCGGTGGTTGAGGAAGGCGCGCTGGCGCCTGTCTCGAAACCAACACCCGAGCCGATCGCCGCGACGACCCCGTCCCGCAGCAGCAGGTCGGTGGGCTCGCCGCCGAGGATGGAGACGTTCGTGACCAGGTACGCGCTCACGCGTCGTTCTCGCTTTCGTCGGTGCCGGTGACGCCCTCGGCGCCGGAGAGGAGCAGGTAGAGCACGGCCATCCGCACGGCGACGCCGTTGGTGACCTGCTCGACGATCACCGAGCGGTCGGAGTCGGCCACGTCGGCGGTGATCTCCATGCCGCGGACCATCGGGCCGGGGTGCATGACGATCGTGTGGTCCTGCAGCATGCGCATGCGCTTGCCGTCCAGGCCGTAGCGGCGGGAGTACTCGCGCGCGGTCGGGAAGAAGGAGGCGTTCATGCGCTCGCGCTGCACCCGCAGCATCATCACCACGTCGGCCTTGGGCAGGACCGCGTCGAGGTCGTAGGACGTCTCGACGCCCCAGGTGTCGATGCCCACCGGCAGCAGCGTCGGCGGGGCGACCAGCGTGACCTCGGCGCCGAGGGTCTGCAGGAGCAGCGCGTTGGAGCGCGCGACCCGGCTGTGCAGCACGTCGCCGACGATCGCGACCCGGCGCCCGTCCAGCGCACCCAGGTGGCGCCACATCGTGAACGCGTCGAGCAGCGCCTGGGTGGGGTGCTCGTGGGTGCCGTCGCCGGCGTTGACCACGCTGGAGCGCACCCATCCCGAGTGGGCGAGCCGGTGGGGGGCGCCGCTGGCGCCGTGGCGTACGACGACGGCGTCGGCGCCCATCGCCTCCAACGTGAGCGCGGTGTCCTTGAGGCTCTCCCCCTTCGACAGGCTCGAGCCCTTGGCGGAGAAGTTGATGACGTCGGCGCTGAGCCGCTTGGCGGCCGCCTCGAAGGAGATCCGGGTGCGGGTGGAGTCCTCGAAGAAGAGGTTGACCACGGTGCGTCCCCGCAGGGCGGGCAGCTTCTTGATCGGGCGGTCGGCGAGCGAGCGGAGCTCCTCTGCCGTGCGCAGGACCAGCTCCGCGTCGTCGCGGGTCAGGTCGGCGGCGCTGAGCAGGTGGCGCTTCATGCCGGGGCTCCGTCGATGCTCACGGCGTCGACCTCGTCGGTCTCGGCCAGGCGGACGCTGACGCGCTCCACGAGCGACGTGGGGAGGTTCTTGCCCACGAAGTCGGCGCGGATCGGCAGCTCGCGGTGACCCCGGTCGACCAGCACCGCGAGCCGCACCGCCTCGGGACGGCCGACGTCGTTGAGCGCGTCGAGCGCGGCGCGGATGGTGCGCCCGGAGAAGAGCACGTCGTCGACCAGCACCACGGTGCGCCCGTCGATGCCGCCGGGCGGGATCTCGGTGGGCAGCAGCGCGCGGGCCGGCTTCATGCGCAGGTCGTCGCGGTACATCGTCACGTCGAGCGAGCCGACCGGCACCTCGAGGCCCTCGACGGCGGAGATCCGCTCGGCCACGCGGCGGGCCAGGGGCACCCCTCGGCGCGGGATGCCGAGAAGCACGAGGTCGCCCGCGCCCTTGTTGCGCTCGAGGATCTCGTGCGAGATCCGGGTCAGCGCCCGGGCGATGTCACGGGCGTCGAGGACCACGCGTCCGGTGGTCTGGTCGGGCTGGGGGTCTGCAGGCTGGGCACACAAGGCTGCGCGTGACCTCCTTCTCCGCCTCACAGGACGGCTCGTTAAAGGATGTCGATCGAGCAGCACCCTACCCCGCAGGACGGCTCCCAGGGCACCGGCTCACGAAGCCGTTACGTTGGGACCCTCGACCCCTGGAGGTTCTCGTGGCTCACCTGCCGTTCCCCGACGACGTACGTGCCCTGCTCACCCAGCCCAACCCCGCCGTGGTCGCCACGCTGCGCTCCGACGGCCAGCCCGTCTCGGTCGCGACCTGGTACCTGCTGGAGGACGACGACCGGGTGCTGCTCAACATGGACCACACCCGGGTCCGCCTCAACCACCTGCGCGCCGACCCCCGCGTCACGCTCACCGCGCTGGCGGCCGACAACTGGTACACCCACGTCTCGCTCATCGGCCGCGTCGTCGAGCTCAAGGACGACGAGGGGCTCCGTGACATCGACCGCCTCAGCGTCCACTACGGCGGCTCCCCCTACCCCACCCGCGACAGCCCGCGGGTCAGCGCGTGGATGGAGATCGACCGGTGGCACGGCTGGGGCGCCGCGCGCGACTAGTCCAGGCGTACATCGCCGGCGTGGGCGACCGCGGTGCGGATCCGCTCGACCATGACCGGCTGCATCTCGGGCAGGTCGTCGAGCGGCGCCCAGCGCACCTCGGTCGACTCGTCGTCGCCCACGTGCGCCTCGCCGGCGACGTAGCGACAGCGAAACGTGTGGTCGAGGTACTGCGCCAGGTCGCCGTTGACGTGGGTGAGCACCGGCGTGATGCTGACCCAGGCCAGTGCCTCCACCTCGATCTCGACGCCGGTCTCCTCCTCGGCCTCGCGCACGGCCGTGAGGGCGGGGTGCTCCCCCGGGTCGACGATCCCCGTCACCGGGGCCCACCGACCGTTGTCGGAGCGCCGGACGAGGAGGACCTCCTCGCCGCGAAGGACGACCGCGGTCACGGCCGGCAGCCACAGCGGGTCGTGGCCGATGTGCTCGCGCAGCCGGACGACGAACTCGGGGATCGGCATGCCCCCACGCTACGGCGAGCGCCTCACTGCGCGGTGAAGGCCTCCGCGGCGGCGTCGACGAACGCGTCGAGGTCGTCGGGGTCGCGGCTGGTGACCAGCGTCCACTCGTTCTCGGTGGAGGTCACGGCCTCCTCGTCGACCCAGGTGCCGCCGGCGTTGCGGATGTCGGTCTGGAGCGAGGCGTACGACGTCAGCCGCTTGCCGTCGAGCACGTCGGCCTCCACCAGTGCCCACGGGCCGTGGCAGATGGCGGCCACCGGCTTGCCCGCGTCGGCGAAGGCCTTGACGAAGGCGACCGCCGTGGCGTCCTGGCGCAGCGAGTCGGCGTTGGTGGTGCCGCCCGGCAGCACGAGGGCGTCGTACTCCTCGGGGTCGGCGTCGGCGACGGCCAGCTCGGCGTCGAAGGTGTCGGCCTTCTCGACGTCGTTGTTGAACGCCTGGACCTCGCCCTTCTCGGGCGCGATGAGCGTGGTCTCGGCGCCGGCGCTGCGGAAGGCCTCCCACGGGGTGGTCAGCTCCACCTGCTCCACACCGGAGTTGTGCAGCAGGAACGCGATCTTCTTGCCTGTCAGGTCTTCAGTCATGGTCTGCCGGTACCCACACGACCCGGGTGCCACTCCGGACCGGTGGGGGGTGCCGCTGGGCCGTGTCCGGCCTCAGGGGGCCAGGCAGTAGGCGTGGGTCGTGAGGCTGGCCGCGCTGCCGCCGGAGTTGAAGACGTAGACCGTCCAGGCGTCCAGACCGGTGTTGCGCGAGGCGATGACGCGGAACGAGAAGGACCCGTCGTTGCCACCGCCGATGGCCCGCTCGCCCGGCAGGCAGCTCGCAGTCGCGGAGCCGTTCGCGCCCGCCGCGATGGAGGCCGAGCCGCTGCGACGGGTGATCTCTCCCAGCGCGGCCGACCCGACCGCTCCCGGTGCGACCGTGTCGGCCGTCGCCGCCGCCGGCACCTTCGCGAGGGTGGACTCCTTGACCTGCTTCCCGGTCAGCGTGTCGTTCCTGACCTTGGCGCCCTTGACGGTCTTGGCCTTCAGGGCGGAGCCCGGAAGGGTGCCCGCCTTGATGGAGCCGCCGTTGATCTTGGCCGCGGCGTAGCCGGTGCCGCCCATCGCGATGACGAGGGCGAGGACGGAGATGACGAGCGACAGCGAGGGGCGAAGGCTGCGTGAGGACATGGGTGCTCCTGAGGGAGGTGGGAGGGGGTCTCTCCGTTCTAGTCCTCCCGCGCGGCGTCCACCACGGCCCGTCGTGACCATCCGTGACCGCCCCGAGCGGACGAACGGGCTACGTCCCACCCTCCGATCGGGCCCTGAGAGACCGCTTACGCGGTGCCGACGTCGACGAGCACCTTGCCGACGGTGCCGGCCTCCACGGCGTCGTGCGCGGCCGCGGTGTCCTCGAGCGGGAAGTGGTGCAGCGGGACGCCGGCGTCGGCCCCCACCCGGAGCGCACCGGCGGCGACCGCGGCGTTGATGTCCTCGGTCGCGGCGCGCAGCAGCGCGGGGTCCAGCGTGTAGAGCAGCAGGAACTGGTAGCGCAGGTTGCGCGAGAAGGTCGCGCGCACGTCGATCTCGAAGGTCTCGCCGCCGTTGTTGGCGTAGATCGCGACGGTGCCGTGGTTGCGGACCACGGCCACGTCCAGCGGGTTGTTCTCGGCCGGCGCCACCTCGACGGCGATGTCCACGCCGTCCGGGGCCACGTCGAGGATCTCGCGCTGCGCGTCGCCGGTGCGGTAGTTGACGACGTGGTGCGCCCCGGCGGCGGTGGCCAGGGCCGCCTTCTCCTCGCTGCTGACGGTGGTGACCACGGTGGCCCCCGACCAGCGCGCCAGCTGGATCGCGGCGTTGCCGACCGCGCCGGCACCCCCTGCCACGAGCACCACGGCCCCGTCCAGGGTGCCCGGCCCCAGACGAGCGGGACCCTCCTGCGACGACGTCAGGGCGCGGTGCGCCGTCACCGCGGGCACACCGAGGCTGGCGCCGAGGTCGAAGTCGGCGCCGCCCGGCAGCGGCACCACCAGCGCGGCCGGCTGCACGGTGAGCTCGGCGCTCGCGCCGTACGCACGGCCGTACTGGGCCAGCACCAGCCACACCCGGTCACCCACGGCCAGGCCGTCGACGCCCTCCCCAACGGCGTCGACGACGCCGGCGCCGTCCTGGCCCGGCGCGACCTCGTCGAAGGCCGGCTCCGTGCCGGAGCGGAACTTCCAGTCCGTGGGGTTGACCCCCGCGCGGACGACCCGCACCCGCACCTCGCCGGGGCCGGGCTCGGGGACCGGCCTCTCGACGACCTTCAGGACGGACGACGGACCGGCTTCGGTGTAGACGACTGCGCGCATGTCACTCCCAAGGTCGAGAACGGCTCAGATGTTCCGCGGCTCCATCACAGGGCCGATCACAGGACCGATCACAGAGCCGATCACAGGGCGGCCGCCATGCCCGCGCACGCCTTGAGCCAGGACATCTTGGTGGCCTCGGACAGCTGGGCGTAGGGCACCACCGAGCCCGCGACGAGCGCCGGGTCGTAGGGCACCCGGTAGACCGCCCGCGTGCGCTGCTCGTAGACCTGCACCAGGTCGTGCGCGAGCTTGCTGTCCACCTGCGGCGAGGGGTCGGAGAGGATCGTGATCGCCTTGTACTTGAGGTTCTGCATGCCGGCGTCCTGGAGGGCGTCGAGCATCCACAGCCCGCTGTAGCCGGTGTCCTCGCGGACCGTGCTCGTGACCACGAGCAGGTCGGCGGCGTCCGCGGAGGCCAGCCAGTTCTCGGCGCGCATGTTGTTGCCGGTGTCGACGAGGATCACCCGGTAGAAGCGCTCGAGCAGCCGGTGCACGGCGTTGAAGTCGTCGGCGCGGATGGTGCCGGTGACGTCGGGCCGCTCGTCCGAGGCCAGGACGTCGAAGTGCGCGTCGCCCTGGGAGCGCACGAACGCGCCGAGGTCGCCGATGCGCGACTGGTAGACGTCGCTGAAGCGCTCCAGGTCCTCGAGGAGCTCGCGCGTGGTGTTGCGGTGCGCGCTGCGGGTGCCGCGGATGCCGAGGGTGCCGCGGGTCTCGTTGTTGTCCCACGCCACGACGCCGCCGCCGCGCACGGTGCCGAAGGTGAAGCCGGCCGCGAGCACGCCGGTGGTCTTGGCGGCTCCGCCCTTGGGGTTGATGAAGGCGATGGTGCGCGGGCCGTCGAAGTCACGCTGGATGGCACGACGGTTCTCCTCGTACTCCAGCTCGCGCGGGCCCATCTTGGGCTGCACCAGCCCGCCGGTCCAGCGCCGCATCCGGCCGCGCCAGCCCCACGTCGCGGGGCCGAGCTCCTTCTCGCTGTCGCGACGGTCCAGGAAGTCGGTCGCCGACATGAACCGGCGCACCTCCGCCTCGCTCAGGTCCGGCTCCGGCGCGACCGGTGCCGGCGGCGCCGGGGCGCTGTGCACCGGCGCGGGGGGCGGGCTCGTCGGCGAGGCCTGCTGGAGCGAGGGCTGGGCGGGCGGCGCGGCGGGAGGCGTCCGCGGCGGTGCCGATGGTGCTGGCGGCGCGGAGGCGGCGTCCGGCACGGAGGTCACGAGCGGCGGGGACGTCGGCGGGGACACCCACGACGGGGGCGAGGAGGGCGGCGGTCCCACGGGCGGAGGTGAGGCCGGGGGCGGGTCGGCGAGGACCGGCGGAGCCGCGGGCGCCGCCGGCGGCGGGGTGCTCGGCGGGTCCGTGGGCGGCGGTCCCGACGGGTAGGCCGGCATGGGGTCGGTGAGCGGGTCGAACTGTGCCGGCGCGGGCGCGGCCTCCTGCTGCGCGGCGTACGCGGCCAGCTCCTCGGGGGTGTAGAGGCGGTCGCTCGTGTCGGAGACGTCGTGGTCCTCGGGGACCGGGGGCTCCTGCTGGGTCATCTGGTTCCTCCGTGTCGGGGCGACGGGTCGGCTGCTGGCGGGTGGGCGGCGGGCGGGTCGGGCGTCAGGCGGCGCACACGCGCGAGGCGGCGCGTTCGACGTCGTCCTTCGGCCCGGAGCCGCACACGTAGGTGCGCACCTTGCCGAGCGGCCGCATCAGGGTGGAGAACCTGCCCGCCAGGCGCTCCACCCGGGTGCCGTCGTTGTACGGCGCGCCGCAGAGCTTGGTGGACCAGGTGCCCCGCCTCAGCTCGCCACCACGGTAGACGACGTACTGGCGGTCCTCGTCGCTGTCGTTGCGCACGCGGATCCGGTGCGGGCCGTCCTCGGGGGGCGGACCGGTGTCGGGCCAGAGACCCAGCACCGACTCCAGCACGGCACGGCGGATGGCGGCCGGCACCTTCCCGCTGCTGGACGTGACGCGGATGGGGGTGGGGTCGTGGGCGCTGAGCATCTCGTCCTCGCCGCCGGTGCTCGTGCCGGGCGCGAGGGTGTAGGCGTTGGCGTAGACCGCCACCGACCGCACGGACTCCAGCGTCACCCGCTCGCCCGGCAGTTGGCCCCGCACGGCGCAGGGCGCGTCCGGCACGTCCACCGGCTGCGTCTCGGTGGGGGTAGCAGGCGGCGGCTGGGGCGACGCGCTGGTCGACGGGCGGGCGTCGTCCTCGCCGCCGTCGTCACCGCTGCAGCCGGTCACGAGGATCGTGCCCGCCAGCCCGACGGCGAGGGCGCGCAGCGTCGAGGACATGGGCGAAGTGTGTCCATCCGCTCGTCACTCAAACCACCTGCGTCTCAGTCGACCAGGCCGTCGAGGGCCACCTCGACGGCCCGGTGGAAGGTCGGGTAGGCGAAGTGCATCGTGCGCAGCGTCGCGATCGGGATCTCGGCGTGGACGGCGGCCGCCAGCAGCCCCAGCACCTCACCCCCGGCGGGTGCGACCGAGGACGCGCCGACCAGCACGCCGCGCTCGGCGTCGGCCACCAGCTTGATCACGCCCTCGTTGCCGGCCTGGTGGATCCAGCCGCGGCTGGACTCCGGCACCTGCGCGAGCCCGACCCGGACCTGGAGGCCGGCCTCGCGCGCCTGGTGCTCGGTCATCCCCACCGAGCCCACCTCGGGATCGGTGAACGTCACGCGACTCACCGCCCGGTAGTCGGCCCACGGCCCGTCCTCGCCGAGGACGTCGCGCACCACGACGGCCGCCTGGTACATCGAGACGTGGGTGAACTGTCCCTTGCCGGTGATGTCGCCGACCGCCCACAACCGCTCCCCGGCCCGCATCCGCTCGTCGGTCTCGACGAGCCTCAGGTCGTCGGACAGCCCGACGGTCTCGAGCCCGATGCCGCTGAGCTGGGTGCGGCGACCGGCCGCCACCAGCAGCTGCTCGGCGGACACGACGTCCCCGCCGGCCAGGGTCACGTGGAACTCCCCGTCGTGCGCGACCCGCTCGATGCGCACCCCGGCGCGGACGTCCACGCCCTCGCCGGTCAGGACGTCGTGGACGACCGCGCTGCTCTCGGGCTCCTCGGGGCCGAGGATCCGCTCGGCCACCTCCAGCAGCGTCACGCGGACCCCGAAGCGGGCGAAGGCCTGCGTCAGCTCGCACCCGATCGGCCCGCCGCCGATGACGATCAGGGACCTCGGGAGCTCGGTGACCTTCACGACCTCGCGGTTGGTCCAGTACGGCGTGCCGTCGAGGCCGTCGACGGGCAGCGTCGCGGGCACCGTGCCGGCGTTGAGGACCACCCCGCGGGTCGCGACGAGCTCGTGGGTGCTGCCGTCGGTGCCGGCGACGACGACGCGTCCGGTGCCGTCCAGGCGACCGGTCCCCCGCAGGATCCGCACCCCGGCCCCGGTGAGCCGCTCGACGTGCGCGCTGTCGTCCCAGTGGTTGGTGGCCTGCTTGTCGATGCGCTCGGCGACCAGGCGCCAGTCGGGCGTCACCTCGCCCTGGCCCGCGAGCGTCACCGCACGCCGTGCCTCGGCGATCGTGTTGGCGGCGCGGATCATCATCTTCGACGGGATGCAGCCGTAGAAGGGGCACTCGCCGCCGACCAGGCCCTTCTCGACGCCGACGACGCGCAGTCCGGCCTCGGCGAGCTTCTGGGCGGCGTACTCACCACCGGGGCCGAGTCCGATCACGACGACGTCGACCTCAGTGGCAACCATGGCGTCAGCCTGCCACGGTCGCCCCCGACGGGCGGGTCAGCTGGGCGAGTCCTGCTTGGCGCGCGCGAAGGCGAACAGACCGTAGGCGACGATGCCGAGGGCGACGAGGGTGAGCAGCACGGGGCCGAAGGGCTGGTCGAGGACCTGGTGCAGCGCCTCGTCCAGTCCCCCGGACTTCTTCGGCTCGTGGCTGGCGGCGGCGTAGACGAAGAGGCCGCCGATCACCGCGATCGAGACGCCCTTGGCGGCGTAGCCCGCCTTGCCCAGCCACTTGAAGGCCGTGCCCGTGTTGCCGCCCTGGTCCTTGCCGTCGATCTTCTTGAGGAAGCGCTCGGACCAGGCGGTGTAGATCAGCCAACCGCCGTAGCCGATGACCGCCAGCCCCGCGGCGCCCACGATCAGCTGCCCGCCGGTCACGTCCATCACCTTGGCCGTGGTCGAGTCCGTCCCGCTCTTGCCGCCCGACCCCGAGCCGGAGGCCACGCGCACGGCGCTGATGCCGACCGCGACGTACAGGACGGCCTTGCCGACGCCCACCGCGCCGGCCTTGAGCCGGTCGGAGTCGTCCTCCTCCGCGTGCCCGAGGATCGCGTCGAGGACCCGCCAGATCGCCAGCAGGAACATCCCGACGGCGACCGCCCACACCATGGCCTTGCCGAACGGCTGCTCGGCAAGCTGCTGCACCGCGCCAGAGCTCGATGCCTCACCCTCCCGGTCGCCGAAGGCGAGCTGGAGTGCCAGCCACCCGACCAGCAGGTGCACGACGCCGTAGGCCACCAGCCCTACACGTCCCGCGGTGTCCATGGCGTCCTGCCGGTCCGGCGTCGAGTTCATGGCGTGCAGCATGCCAGGCCCGCGGCCGGCCTCAGGCAGGAGTGGGGCGGTGGCGCTGGATGGCGCCCAGGATGCCGTTGACGAACGGCGGCGACTCGTCGGTGGAGAGCTCGCGCACGAGCGCCATCGCCTCGGTGACCGCGACCGTGTCCGGCACGTCGTCGGCGTAGAGCATCTCCCACACGCCCAGCCGGAGGACGTTGCGGTCCACGGCCGGCATCCGGTCGAGCGTCCAGGCCTCGGAGTGGGAGGAGAGCAGCTCGTCGATCTCGTCCTGGTGCGCGACGACGCCGCGCACGAGCGTGGCGGTGTAGTCGTTGGTCGGGCCCTCGCCGTCGGCGATGGCGCGGTCGAGCGCCTCGGTGGCGGACTCCCCGCGCATCTCCGAGGCGTAGAGGACGTCGAGCGCGCGCTTGCGGGCCTTGGAGCGAGCCCCCATCAGACGACCGCCATCAGGACTTGACGCGACCCAGGTAGGAGGAGTCGCGGGTGTCGACCTTGACCTTCTCGCCCTGGTTGATGAACAGCGGGACCTGGATCTCGTGCCCGGTCTCGAGGGTGGCGGGCTTGGTGCGGCCGGTGGCGCTGTCGCCGGCGAGGCCGGGCTCGGTGAAGGTGATCACGAGCTCGACCGACGCGGGCAGCTCCACGAAGAGCACGCGGCCCTCGTTGGTCGCCACGATCGCGTCCTGGTTCTCGAGCAGGAAGTTGGCGCCGTCGCCGAGGACCTCGGGCGAGACCTCGGTCTGCTCGTAGGTGCCGGTGTCCATGAACACGAACGACGTGCCGTCGTTGTAGAGGTACTGCATCGTGCGGCGGTCGACCGTCGCGGTCTCGACCTTGGTGCCGGCGTTGAAGGTCTTGTCGACGTTCTTGCCCGACTCGACGTTGCGGAGCTTGGTCCGCACGAACGCGGGGCCTTTGCCCGGCTTGACGTGCTGGAAGTCGACGACAGCCCAGAGCTGACCGTCGATGTTGAGCACCATGCCGTTCTTGAGGTCGTTGGTCGATGCCATGCGCGCGAGTCAGCCTTCGTGTCCGGGGGTCTGGTACGTCGCCCCGAGAGGTCTCGGGCAACAGCCGAGCAGTCTAGCCGCGCCCCGACCTCCCGCCGAACCGGTAGCCCTCGCCACTTGAGGCGTTCTCCTGCGAGACGGCGCGAACGCTGGTGCACTGCACGCAGTCAACGGATGGAGACCCCATGTCCCTCGCTCGCCCGCTTGTCGCCCTGGCGGCCGTCGCCTGCCTCTGCCTCGCCGCCCCCGCCACCGCCGCGGACGCACCGCCGGCGAAGGCCGCGGTGTCCGCCAAGGCCAAGACCTTCAAGAACTGCACGGCCCTCAACAAGGTCTACCCGCACGGTGTCGGCAAGCCGAACGCCCGCGACAAGACCTCCGGCACCCCGGTCACCAGCTTCAAGCGGAGCAAGCCGCTCTACGACGCCAACACCAAGAGCGACCGCGACAAGGACGGCATCGCCTGCGAGAAGAGGTGACCTCCGCCCGACGCCGGTGGTCGAGCAGCGAGCGCCAGCGAGCGGCCGTCGAGACCCCCGGGACGCCTAGCCCCGGGCGACGCGCTCGAGGGCCATGCGGTAGCCGTCGACCCCGTGGCCGGCGACGACCTCCACGGCGTACGGCGTGACCACCGAGGTGTGGCGGAACTCCTCGGGGCGTTGGTGGGGGTCGGAAAGGTGCACCTCGACGAGCGGGCCGGTCAGCTGGGCGCAGGCGTCGAAGATCGCGTAGGAGTAGTGGGTCCAGGCGGCGGCGTTGAGCACGACGGCGTCGCCGTCGTCGGCCGCCGCGTTGAGCCAGTCGAGCATCTCGCCCTCGTGGTTGGTCTGGCGCACCTCCACGTCCAGGCCCAGCTCGGCGCCCCACGCGACGCACCGCTCGGCGAGCTCGGCGTGCGTGGTGGTGCCGTAGATCTCGGGCTGCCGGCGCCCGAGGCGACCCAGGTTGGGGCCGTTGAGCACGAGCGCCCTCACGGCCGGGCGCCGCTCACGACGCCGAACGCGGTGCGCAGGTCCTCCTCGGACGGGCCGGCGAGGATGACCGGCCGGCCGACGTCCTCGAGCACCACGAACCGCAGCTGCGAGCCCCGCGACTTCTTGTCGACCGCCATGGCGGCGTGCAGCTCCTCGAAGTCGGCCCCGGCGTACGTCGTCGGCAGACCCACCCGCGCGAACGCCCGGCGGTGGCGGTCGGCGACCTCGGGCGCGAGCACGCCGGCGGCTCGCGCGAGCTCCGCGGCGAAGACGGCGCCGATGGCGACCGCCTCGCCGTGGCGGATCCCGTAGTCCTCGGAGCGCTCGATGGCGTGGGCCAGGGTGTGGCCGTAGTTGAGCGCCTCGCGCCCCGGGTGGCCGTCGCTGCCGCCGGTCTCGCGGAGGTCGGCCACGACGATGTCGATCTTGACCCTGATCGCGCGCTCCACCAGCTCGCGCAGCACCTCCGACCCGGCCGTCAGCGCCTCCGGCTCGGTCGTCTCGACCAGCCGCAGGATCTCGGGGTCGGCGACGAAGCCGCACTTGACCACCTCGCCCAGGCCCGCGACCAGCTCCTCGCGCGGCAGCGTCGCGAGCAGCCCCAGGTCGCAGAGCACGCCGGCGGGCTCGTGGAAGCTCCCGACGAGGTTCTTGCCGGCGGCGGTGTTGACGCCGGTCTTGCCACCGACGGCCGCGTCCACCATCGCGAGCAGCGTGGTGGGGACGTGGACGACGCGGACCCCGCGCAGCCAGGTGGCCGCCACGAAGCCGCCGAGGTCGGTGGTGGCGCCGCCGCCGAAGGTGACGACCGCGTCGGAGCGGGTGAACCCCGCCTCCCCCAGCGCCTCCCAGCAGTCGTTGGCGACCGAGGAGGTCTTGGCGCGCTCGCCGTCGGGCAGCCCCAGCGCGAGCACGTCGTAGTGCTCGCGCAGCGCCTCGAGCACCGGCTCGGCCTGCTCCCCCAGCGCGCCGGCGAAGAGCAGCGCCACGCGCTGGACGTCCTCGCCCAGGATCGCGGGCAGCCGCCCGGCGAGGTCCTCGCCCACGACCACGTCGTAGGGCGAGGCGCCGCCGACGTGCAGCACGCTGGCGCTCACGGCAGCGCCCTCTCGATCTCGGCCACGATGTCCTCCGGGGAGCGCTGGTCGGTGTCGACGGTGAGGTCCGCGACGGCGGCGTAGACGGGGGCCCGCTCGTCGAGCAGGGCCTTGATGCGCGAGCGCACGTTGCCCAGCAGCAGCGGGCGACCGGTGCCGAGCCCGACGCGCTTGACCGCCTCGGACAGGCCGACCTGCAGGAAGACGACCTGGTGGTCGACCAGCAGCTCCCGGGTGTCGGGGTCGAGGACCGCGCCGCCGCCCAGCGACACGACGCCGTCGTGCTCGGCCAGCACCGCGGCCACCGTGGCCTTCTCGAGCGCCCGGAAGTGCTGCTCGCCGGAGTCGACGAAGATGTCGGAGATCGAGCGCCCCTCGCGGGCCTCGATCTCGGCGTCGATGTCGCGCGCGGTCAGGCCGAGCGCGTCGGCGAGGAGCGGGCCGACCGTCGACTTGCCCGAGCCCATGGGGCCGACGAGGACGACGCTCACCGGTACCTCAGCGTGTCGAGGTAGCCCTGCACGTTGCGCCGGGTCTCCTGCACGGAGTCGCCGCCGAACTTCTCCACGACGGCGTCGGCCAGCACCAGGGCGACCATCGCCTCGGCGACGATCCCGGCGGCGGGCACGGCGCACACGTCGGAGCGCTGGTGGTGCGCGACCGTGGCCTCACCGGTCGCGACGTCGACGGTGCGCAGCGCCCGAGGCACGGTGGCGATCGGCTTCATCGCCGCGCGCACGCGCAGGACCTCGCCGGTGGTCATGCCGCCCTCGGTGCCGCCGGAGCGGCCCGACGTGCGCCGGATGCCCTCGTCGGTCGGCACGATCTCGTCGTGGGCGAGCGAGCCGGGGGTGGCGGCGAGAGCGAAGCCGTCGCCGACCTCGACGCCCTTGATCGCCTGGATGCCCATCAGCGCGCCGGCGAGCCGGGAGTCCAGGCGGCGGTCCCAGTGGACGTGCGAGCCCAGACCCGGCGGCAGCCCGTGGACGACGACCTCGACGACGCCGCCGAGGGTGTCGCCGTCCTTGTGTGCCTGGTCGATCGCCGCGACCATCGCGGCCGAGGTGGCGGCGTCGAGGCAGCGGACGGGGTCCTCGTCGAGGCGCGCGACGTCGTCGGCGTCGGGCCACAGGCCGTCGGGGGCGCGGACGCCGCCGAGCTCGATGACGTGGGAGACGACCCGGGCGCCGGTCGCCTGCTCGAGGAAGTTGGACGCCACCCGGCCCAGGGCCACGCGGGCGGCCGTCTCGCGTGCGGAGGCGCGCTCGAGGATCGGCCGAGCGTCGTCGAAGTCGTACTTCTGCATGCCGGCCAGGTCGGCGTGGCCCGGACGGGGCCGGGTGAGCGGCGCGTTGCGGGCCATGGACTCGAGCTCGGCGGGGTCGACCGGGTCGGCCGACATCACCCGCTCCCACTTGGGCCACTCGGTGTTGCCCACCTGCAGCGCGACCGGGCCGCCCTGGGTGAGCCCGTGGCGTACGCCGCCGGTGATCGTGACCTGGTCCTGCTCGAACTTCATCCGGGCGCCGCGGCCGTAGCCGAGCCGCCGTCGGGCGAGGGAGTCGGCGATGTCGTCGGAGGTCACCCGCACATGGGCGGGGAGCCCCTCGAGGATCGCGACCAGGGACGGGCCGTGGGACTCGCCCGCGGTGAGCCAACGCAGCATGGGGGCAGTCTTTCATTGACCGCCCCGCCCGCCGCGCCGGTCACCCCTCCACGAGACTGCGCAGCACCGGCTCGCCCACGGCGATGCCCGCCAGGGCGCCCACCAGCATGAACGGACCGAAGGGGAACGCTCGACGGTCGACGACGCGCAGCAGCGCGAGCAGGCCCCCGCCGAGGCCGCCCAGCAGGAAGCCGGCGTAGAGGCCGACGAGCAGCTCGCCCCACCCGAGGTGGCCCAGGGCGATGCCGAGGATCCCCGACAGCCGCACGTCGCCGTAGCCGAGGCCGGCAGGGTGAACGAACCACAGCAGCAGGAACGACCCACCGGCGATCAGCCACCCCCATCCCGCTCGCACCAGGTCGTCGACGTCGCCGGTGACGGCGGCGACGACGAGCACCAGCCCCACGGTGAGCACGTACGTCGGCGCGATCACCCTCGTCGGCAGCAGCGAGGTCCGCCAGTCG
The DNA here is from genome assembly GCF_004522095.1 of Nocardioides sp. 503. GTDB lineage: Bacteria > Actinomycetota > Actinomycetes > Propionibacteriales > Nocardioidaceae > Nocardioides. Next base: position 129,524 of record NZ_SPUI01000006.1, on the reverse strand, counting down.
ATCACCGCGAGCGCCACGCAGATCGGGACGAGCGGGACCAGGTAGAGCAGCGGCCAGTGCGCGCCGACCACGGCGCCGATGACCGCACCCGCGAGCGCGGCGGCCAGCGCCGCCTTCGCCGCCAGCCCGGGACGCGCCGCGACCGCGGCGTAGGTCTCCTTGGCGGCGGGCGGCTCCCCCGTCGGCTCGGCCGGCGGCTCCGGCGGCGGCTCGGGCACGCGTCGCACCAGCTCCGGCACCAGCAGGCCCAGGGCGCAGCACGCGGCCATGACCAGGAACAGGCTGGCGGGGGCCTGCGTCACGGAGCCGGCCGCACCGCACGGTCGGCGAGGGCGGCCTCCCCTGCGTCCCGCATGGCCGACAGCGGCGCGGCGAGGCCGGTGAACAGCTCGAACTGCAGCGCGGCCTGGTGCACCAGCAGGTCCAGGCCCCCCACCAGGGGGCGCGAGCCCGCGCTCGCGGCCAGCGGGGTGGGCCACGGGTCGTAGAGCACCTCGAAGAGCACCGGCACGTCCGCGGCGCGGCGGATGAGCTCCGGAGTCTGGGCCGAGGCCGGCACGGTGGAGACCAGCACCTCCCCGGTCGGTACGTCGCCGAGCGCGCCGACGCGCACCTCGGGCCCGGACGGGTGGCGGGCGATCGCGGCGAGGGTCTCCTGCGCCCGCTCGGCCGACCGCGCGAGCACGGTGACCCTCGTCGCTCCCAGCTCGCACAGCGCCAGGCCGGTCGAGGCCGCGGTCGCGCCGCCGCCCAGCACGGTGCCGGCGCGCACCGGACCGTCGTACCGCTCCCGGACGGCGGCCACGGCACCCGGAAGGTCGGTGTTGTCGGCCAGCACCCGGCCGTCAGCGACGACCACGGTGTTGGCCGCGCCCACCAGCCGGACCCGGTCGGTGACCTCGTCGGCGAGCGGGACCGCCTCCCGCTTGAGCGGCATCGTCAGCGACAGGCCGCGCCAGTCACCGCGCAGCAGCTCGGGCAGCCCGCCCGGGCCGACCCGCACGGCGTCGTAGGTCCAGTCCAGGCCGAGCGCCGCGTAGCCGGCCCGGTGCAGCACCGGGGACAGCGAGTGGGAGATCGGGTCCCCCAGGACGGCGCACCTCACGGGTCAGCAGGCGTCCGACGTGGTGCAGTACTCGGTGAACTCGGCCTTGTAGTCGAGGAACTCGTCGTAGCTCTCCGCGAACTTGGTCTCGCCGGTCTTGAGGTTGACGGTGACGTAGTAGTACCAGTCGCCCTTGGCCGGCTCGGTGGCCGCCTGGATGGCGGCGTCGCCGGGCGCCTCGATGGGACCGGGGGGCAGGCCCTTGACCTCGTGGGTGTTGTAGGGCGAGTCCACCTGCTTGTCCTCCTCGGTGATCGCGACCCCGAGGTTGCGGCCCAGCGCGAAGTTGACGGTCGCGTCGATCTGGAGCAGGCCGACCGTGCCGGCCGTCCCCTCGTTCTCCAGCCGGTTGTAGATCACCCGGGCGACCTTGGCCATGTCCTTGGGGCGCGCCTCCGCCTCGGTGAGGCTGGCGATCGTCATCAGCTCCTGCTCGGTGTAGCCGAGCCGCTCGGCCGCGCCGGCCAGGTCGGCGTCCTCGGCCGCCTGCTTCCAGCGGTCGACCATCTGGCGCAGCAGGTCCGCGGGCGTGGAGCCCGGAGCCACGATGTAGGTCGCCGGGAACAGGTAGCCCTCGGGGTTGCCGCCGGCGAACTCGGGCAGGCCCAGCGCCTCGGCGTCGCCCAGCGCACGGCGGATCCCCTTGGCCTTGAAGGCGGTCTTGTCGACCATGACCTCGACGATCTGGTCGACGGTCAGGCCCTCGGGGAAGGTGACCTTCTCGACGCCCTTGTTGACGTTGTCCGGGTCCACGAGGATCTTGACGACGTCGGCGGCCTTCATCTCCTTCTGCAGCGAGAAGTAGCCGGCCTGGATGCTGGTGGCGTCCGGGTTGGAGCTCGCAGCGGCGGTGAAGGCGTCCACGGAGGCGACCACGCCGGCCTCCTTGAGGTTGCGCCCCATGTCGGCGACGCTGTCGCCGCTCACGACCTGGAAGGTGACCCGGCCGCTGCCGGGGCCGGGGTAGTCCTCGGCCTCGCCGAACTGGTCCTCGAGAAAGTCCATCCCCCGGGTGACGCCGAAGTAGAGGAGTCCGGCGATCACGGCCAGGACCACGAGCACCGGGATGCACCCGGAGACGCCGCGCCGCTTGCGACGGCGCGCGCCTCCGGCGGGGGCCTCGTAGACGTCGTCGACGAAGGAGCCCTCGTCGGTCTCGGGTCGGTCGTCCACGGGGTCGTTCACTGGGTCATTCATGGGTCTCCTCCACGATCTCACCCGGCGCGAGGCCCGAGGCGCGTTCGGTGTCGAGCGCGTGCTGCAGGATCAGGACGGCGGCCGCCATGTCGACCACGGCACGCCGTTTGCGGCCCTGGTGGCCACGGTCGCGCAGCATAGCCTCCGCGGACACCGTGGTCAGACGCTCGTCGCACAGCCGGACCGGCACGGGCGCGACGCGACGGGCCAGCTGACCTGCGAACTCGCGCACCTTGGCGGCCGACGGGCCCTCTCCGCCCGACAGCGAGCGGGGCAGGCCGACCACCACCTCGACGGCCTCCTCCTCGGCCAGGATCTGTTGGATCCGGCGCAGGTCACCCCTGCCGCGGCGCACCGTCTCCACCGGGGTGGCCAGGAAGCCGGAGGGGTCGCTGCGGGCGACCCCGATCCGGGCGTCCCCGGGGTCGAGGCCGAGCCGCACGCCGAAGCGCATCAGCTGCGCGCCACCTCGGTGGGCACCAGCGCGAGTGCCTCGTCGATGCGCGACGCGTCGGTGCCACCACCCTGCGCGACGTCGTCCTTGCCGCCGCCCTTGCCGCCGAGCAGCGGTCCGACGGCGCGCACCAGCGTGTTGGCCGACAGCCCTCGCGAGCGGGCCTCGTCGTTGACCGCGGCGACGACGGCGACCTTGGCGTCGGCGCCGGTCCCGGTCGAGCCGATGATGACGACCACGCCGGGCTCGGAGGGGCTCATCCGGCTGCGGACGTCGAGCGCGAGCCTGCGTACGTCGCCACCGCTCGCCCCGTCGGCGCGCTGCGCGACCACGTTGACGTCGCCCACCCGGGTGGCCGCGCCCGCGAGCTGCGCCGCGCCGGCCAGGAGCTGTGCGACCCGGCCCTTCTCGAGCTCCTTCTCGGCCTGCCGGAGCCGCTCGACGAGGTCGGACACGCGGCCGACCAGGTCGTCGGGCTGGGTCTTGAGCAGGCCCGTGAGCTGCCCGACCACGTCGCGCTCCCGGGCGAGGTAGGCGAAGCCCTCCACCCCGGTGAACGCCTCGATGCGGCGGTTGCCCGAGCCCACCGACGCCTCGCCGGTGACCACGATGGTGCCGATCTGGGACGAGTGCGACACGTGGGTGCCACCGCACAGCTCGCGCGACCAGGGGCCGCCGATCTCCACCACGCGCACCTTCTGGTCGTCGTAGGTCTCGCCGAACAGCGCGATCGCGCCCCACTCCTTGGCCTCGGGCAGCGTCATGTACTGCCACCCCACCGGGAGGTCGGCGCGCAGCGCCTCGTTGGAGACCTGCTCGATGTCGCGGACCTGCTGCGGTGAGAGCCCGCTGGTCCACCCGAAGTCGAGACGCAGGTAGCCGGGACGGTTGTAGGAGCCGGACTGCAGCGCGCTGGGGCCGAGCACCTCCCGCAGCGCGGCGTGCACGACGTGGGTGCCGGAGTGCGCCTGGCGGGCACCGACGCGCCACTCCGGGTCGACCTTGGCGTGCAGCGACGAGCCCGGGACGAGCTCCCCGTCCACGACCCGCACCTGGTGGACGACGAGGCCACGCACCGGACGCTGGACGTCGAGCACCTCGAGCCGGCCGCCGTCGAACTCGATGGTCCCCGCGTCCGCGACCTGGCCGCCGGACTCGGCGTAGAACGGCGTGCGGTCGAGGACGAGCTCGCCGACCTCGCCCTGGGCCAGCGAGGTCGCCGGCGCCCCGCCGACGAGCAGCGCGAGCGCGCTCGACTCGGTCTCCTCGGTCTCGTAGGCGACCCAGTCGGTGGGCCCGTGGGAGTCCAGGATCCCGCGGTAGACCGAGGTGTCGGCGTGCTGGCCCTTCTTCGAGCGGGCGTCGGCCTTGGCCCGCTCGCGCTGCTCGGTCATCAAGGCCCGGAAGCCGGCCTCGTCGACGCTGAGCCCGGCCTCGGAGGCCATCTCCAGCGTCAGGTCGATCGGGAAGCCGTAGGTGTCGTGGAGCGCGAACGCACGGTCCCCCGCCAGCGTGGTGGACCCGCTGGCGCGGACCTCGCCCGCGGCGAGGTCGAAGATCTGCGTGCCGGCCTGGAGGGTCTTGCGGAACGCCTCCTCCTCGGCGAAGGCGACCCGCGCGATGCGGTCCCAGTCGTGGTGGAGCTCGGAGTAGGTCTCCCCCATCCGGTCCCGGCTGACGGGCAGCAGCTCGGGCAGCGCGGGGTCCTCGTAGCCGAGCAGGCGCATCGAGCGCACCGCTCGCCGCAGCAGACGGCGCAGGACGTAGCCCCGCGCCTCGTTGCCGGGGGTGACGCCGTCGGCGATGAGCATCATCGAGCTGCGCACGTGGTCGGCCACGACGCGGAACCGCACGTCGTCCTCGTGGTCCTTGCCGTAGGTGCGACCGGTGAGCGCCATCGCGCGCTCGATCACCGGGAACATCACGTCGATCTCGTACATGTTCTGCTTCTGCTGGAGCAGGAACGCGACCCGCTCGAGACCCATGCCCGTGTCGATGTTGCGCTTGGGCAGCGAGCCGTGGATGTCGAAGTCGTCCTTGCTGCGCACGGCGCTGAGCTCGTCCTGCATGAAGACGAGGTTCCAGATCTCGAGGTAGCGGTCCTCGAGCTCCGTGGGCATGACCAGGCGCGACGTGGTGCCGAACTCGCCGTCCGGGCCGAACTCCGGCCCGCGGTCGTAGAGGATCTCCGAGCACGGCCCGCCCGGCCCGGGCACGCCCATGGACCAGTAGTTCTCGCGCTTGCCCAGCTTGACGATGCGCTCCTCGGGCAGGCCGGTGACCTTCATCCAGAGCGCCACCGCCTCGGGGTCGTCGACGTAGACGCTCGGCCAGAGCCGGCTCTCCTCGAGCCCGAAGCCGCCGTCGGCCTGCGACCTGGTGACCAGGTCCCAGGCGAGCTGGATCGCGCCCTCCTTGAAGTAGTCGCCGAAGGAGAAGTTGCCGCACATCTCGAAGAACGTGCCGTGCCGCGTGGTCTTGCCGACGTCCTCGATGTCGGGGGTGCGCACGCACTTCTGCACGCTCACCGCACGCTCGTACGGCGGCGTCTCCTGGCCGAGGAAGTACGGCTTGAACGGCACCATGCCGGCGTTGACGAACAGCAGGTTCGGGTCGTCGAGCAGGAGCGACGCCGACGCCACCGCCTGGTGGGCCCCCACGGTCTCGTTGCGCTCGAAGTGAGCGACGAACCGTCGGCGGATCTCCGCGGTGTCCATCAGCTGGTGCCTTCCTGTCCTGTGATCTGGTGCGTGGTGGTGGTGCTTGCGGCGGTGAGCTCGGGGGTCCCATCGGGCACCAGGCCGAGCCGCTCCCGCAAGTCGGTTTCCGCGTCGGCCTTGCCCTGCGCGACCTCGTCGCGGAACATCCGGGCCCCGACGAAGGCGGCGCCCACCCGGTCCCGGAGCCCGTCGGGCGTGAGCGCCTCGGCGGCGCGCCGGCCCCGGACCATGGCGTAGACGCCGGCTCCGGCCCCGGCGACGAACCAGAGGCCCCGCCTCATGCCGGGGCCCCCGCGGCGTCGGGAGCGCAGCGAGCGAGGTCGTGGGGTGAGCTCATGCGGCGGAGTCCTCGTCGACGTCGGCCCGCTGCCGGGCCTCCCACTCACGGCGAGCGGTCTTGAGGTCGGCGCGCCGCTGCTTGCGCGAGCGCTTGACCTCACGCCGCATCTCGAAGCGGATCCGGTGGCGGGTCTCGGGGGCGAGTGCGCGCCGCAGCCCGGCGACCAGGGAGGCCGCCTGCACCACGCTCTCGCGCAGCACGAGGTCGGCGAACACCGGTGCAGGGACGACGGGGGCCGGCTCGTCCGGGGTGCCGATGCGGGTGATGACGTAGTCGCTGGTGTCCGCCTCGGGTCGGCCGGGCGCCGGCACGGCCGCGGCCTCGTCCAGCCGGCGGGCGATCTCAGCCACCTGGTCACGCAGCCGGGCGGCCTCGGCCTGGGCGGCCGCCCGGTCGCGGGCGGACCGACGTCGGCCGCGGACGGTGATGAGGACGAGGACGACCCCCAGCAGGAGCACCACGACGACCGCGGACACGATGGTCCACGCCGGCACGGTCCAGTCCTCGCTCACAGTCGTCGACCCTATCGCGGGGGTGTGGGGCCCTCACCGCGGATCAGGCGCCGGATGCGCTCCCACCGCTCCTTGACCGCGGCCTCGGCGCCCAGGCTGGTCGGGCGGTAGTACTCGGCGTCGCGCACGACGTCGGGCGCGTACTGCTGCTCCGCGACGCCGTAGGGCTCGTCGTGGCTGTACTTGTAGGTCTTGCCGTGGCCGAGCTTCTTGGCTCCGGAGTAGTGGGCGTCGCGCAGGTGCGGTGGCACCGGCCCGATCTTGCCGGCACGCACGTCGGCGCTCGCCGCGTCGATCGCCGAGATGACGGCGTTCGACTTCGGCGCGACGGCGAGCGCGATCACCGCCTGCGCCAGGTTGAGCCGCGCCTCCGGCATGCCGATGAGCTGGACGGCCTGCGCCGCGGCCACCGCGGTGGTGAGCGCGGTGGGGTCCGCGAGCCCGATGTCCTCGCTGGCCAGGATCACCAGGCGCCGGGCGATGAACCGGGGATCCTCCCCCGCCTCCATCATCCGGGCGAGGTAGTGCAGGGCGGCGTCGGCGTCGGAGCCGCGGACGGACTTGATGAACGCGCTCGTGACGTCGTAGTGCTGGTCGCCCTGGCGGTCGTAGCGCACCGCCGCCTGGTCCACGGCCGTCTCCGCGGTGGAGAGGTCCACGGTGTCGCTGCCGCGCGCCGACGCGGCCCCCGCCGAGGCCTCGAGGTAGGTCAGCGACCGGCGGGCGTCACCGCCGGCGAGTCGGACCAGGTGGTCGAGCGCGTCGGGCTCGACGGTGAAGCGGCCGGCCAGACCCCGCTCGTCGGTGATGGCCTGGTCGAGGACGCGGCGTACGTCGTCGTCGGTCAGCGACTCCAGCCTCAGCAGGAGGCTGCGCGAGAGCAGGGGCGAGATCACCGAGAAGAACGGGTTCTCGGTGGTGGCCGCGACCAGCGTGACCCACCGGTTCTCCACGCCCGGCAGCAGGGCGTCCTGCTGCGCCTTGCTGAAACGGTGCACCTCGTCGACGAACAGCACGGTCTCGCGGCTGGCGTTGACGAGCTCCGCGCGAGCCGCGTCGATCGCGGCGCGGACCTCCTTGACCCCGGCCGAGACCGCCGACACCTCGACGAAGCGCCGGTCGGTCTGCTGGCTCAGGATCGCCGCGATCGTCGTCTTGCCGGTGCCCGGCGGTCCCCACAGCAGCAGCGACATCGACTGGTCGCCCTCGATCAGCTGCCGCAGCGGCGAGCCGGGGGCGCGCAGCTGCGACTGCCCCACGAGCTCGTCGAGCGTGCGGGGACGCATGCGCACCGCCAGGGGGGCGGAGGCATGGGTGTTGCCGGCGAGGGAGCCGGCACCGGGGCGCTGCGGCGCGGACGTGGGAGGGCCGAACAGGCCCTCAGGCTCGTCCAAGCGTCTTCGCATCCAGGTCGAACCAGGTGTCGTCGTAGCCGGGCTTGTTGGTGATCGCCGGGCTCGGGGTCGCGCCCGGGTCGGGGCTGCCGTAGGCGTCGGTGCCGAGCAGCGGCGCGGTCACCGGGGTGTCCGGGTGGTGACCGATCGGGCCCGGGAAGTGGCAGGCGACCTTGTGGCGCTTGCCGATCTGCAGCAGCGGCGGCTCGTGCTTGGCGCAGATCTCCTGCGCGATCGGGCACCGCGTGCGGAAGCGGCAGCCCGACGGCGGGTTGATCGGGCTGGGCACGTCGCCCTGCAGCCGGATCCGCTCGCGGCGACCACCGATGGCGGCCTGCTTGATGTCGGGCACGGCCGACAGCAGCGCCTGCGTGTACGGGTGGTGGGCGTTGCCGTAGATGCTGTCGCGGTCGCCGATCTCGACGATCTTGCCGAGGTACATGACCGCGATCTCGGGGCAGAAGTGCCGCACGACGGCCAGGTCGTGGGCGATGAAGAGGAACGCGACGTCGAACTCCTTCTGGATGTCCTGGAGCAGGTTGATGACCTGCGCCTGGATGGACACGTCCAGGGCGGAGACGGGCTCGTCGGCGACTAGCAGCCGGGGGTTGAGCGTGAGCGCGCGGGCGATGCCGATGCGCTGGCGCTGACCGCCGGAGAACTCGTTGGGGTAGCGGTTGTAGTGCTCGGGGTTGAGACCCACGACCTCGAGCAGCTCCTGCACCCGCGGGAGGATCTTGTCCTTAGGCACCACCTTGTGCACCTCGAGGGGCGCCCCGATGATCGAGCCGACCGTGTGCCGCGGGTTGAGCGAGGTGTAGGGGTCCTGGAAGATCATCTGGACCTGGCGCCGCATCGGCTTGAGCTCGCGGTTGCTCATCTCCGCCATGTCCTTGTCCTCGAAGAGGATCCGGCCACCGGTCGGGGTGTAGAGGCGGGTGATGAGGCGACCCGTCGTGGACTTGCCGCAGCCGGACTCGCCCACGAGGCCGAGCGAGCCGCCGTGCTGCACCTCGAACGAGATGCCGTCGACGGCCTGCACGTCACCGATCTTGCGGCGGATCAGCCCACCGGACTTGACCGGGAAGTACATCTTGAGGTTGTCGACCTCGAGCACGGAGCCGCGGGACAGGTCGAGCTCGGTCGCGGTGTTGGCCTGCTCGGCCAGCTTGTCGAAGCTCGGCACCTCGGGCACGAGCACCGGCTCGGGCTCCAAGGTCGTCTGCTCCTCGGGCACCAGCTCGTCGCGCGTGGCGTCACGCTCGGTCATCAGAGGTCTCCTCGACCATGTCAGGGGCGATCTCGGCCAGCACCTCGCGTGCGAAGACCTCGTCGGGGTTGGCCAGGTGGCAGCGCTTGAGGTGGGACGTCCCTCGCCCACCGGGCAGCAGCTCGGGCAGCGTCGTGGCGCAGAGGGCGCCGGGCACCTTGTCGGTGTGGGCGCAGCGCGGGTGGAACGAGCAGCCGCTCGGGGGGTCGAGCAAGCTCGGCGGGTTGCCCGGGATCGGGATCAGGCGCGCGTTGGTGTCGGCCGTGACGTCCGGGATGCTGGAGAGCAGGCCCCACGTGTAGGGCATCTCGGGGTGGGTGAGCAGCTCCTTGCACGCGCCGTACTCGACGCAGCGACCCGCGTACATCACCAGCACCTCGTCGGCCATCTCAGCGACGACGCCGAGGTCGTGGGTGATGATGATGACCGCGGAGTTGAACTCGCGCTGCAGGTCCTGGAGCAGGTCCAGGATCTGCGCCTGGACGGTCACGTCGAGCGCGGTCGTCGGCTCGTCGGCGATGAGGAGCGACGGGTCGTTGATCAGTCCCATCGCGATCATCGCGCGCTGCCGCATGCCGCCGGAGAACTGGTGCGGGAAGTCGTCGACCCGCTTGTCGGGCTGCGGGATGCCGACCCGGTCGAGCATCTCGATGGCCTTGCGGCGCGCGTCGCGCTTGGAGGCGGAGGGGTGGTGGACGACGTAGGCCTCGGCGAGCTGCGCGCCGACCCGGTAGAACGGGTGCAGGGCGGCCAGGGCGTCCTGGAAGATCATGGCGGCGCTGTTGCCGCGGATCTTGCGCATCCCGGACTCGTCGAGCCCGATGATCTCCTGGCCGCCGACGCGGATGGAGCCGGTGATCTTGGTGCGCTGCATGTCGTGCAGGCCGAGGACGGCCATGCTCGACACGGACTTGCCCGAGCCGGACTCCCCCACGATGCCCAGGGTCTGGCCGAGCCCCACCGAGTAGCTGAGGTCGTTGACGGCACGCACGGGCCCGTCGGGGGTCGGGAACTCGACGGTCAGGTTCTCGACGACGAGGAAGTCGTCGGTGTCGAGACGGGTCGAGGGGGTGGACGTCTGGGTCACGAGAGCCTCACGCGGGGGTCGAGGACGCTGTACACGAGATCTACCAACAGGTTACTGACGACCATCACGACGGCCCCGAACAGGGCGGTCGCCGCGACGACCTGCAGGTCCTTGGCACCGACGGCGTTGAGGCCCCACAGGCCGATGCCCTGGATCTCGAAGATCTTCTCGGTGAAGATCGTCCCGGCCAGGAGCACACCCAGGTCGATGCCGAAGACGGTCACCACCGGCACCAGCGCGCTGCGCAGGCCGTGGCGGTAGACGACGGTGCTGGCCGGAAGCCCCTTGGCCTTGGCGGTGCGGATGTAGTCCTCGCTGAGCGCCTCGACCATCGCACCGCGGGTGTAGCGGGTGTACTGCGTGCAGCCGAACAGGCCCAGGCAGAGCCACGGGAGCAGGAGCCCCGTCGCCCACTTCCAGGGGTTGTCGGTGAACGGCGTGTAGCCGCTGCTGCCCAGCACGGGTATCTCGAACACCAGGGTGCAGTAGATCCACGCCAGGAGCGCGAAGAGGTAGTAGGGCACCGAGCTCACGACCAGGAAGGTGCTGACCAGCACCTTGTCGGTGAGTGAGCCGCGCCGTCTCGCGGCCGCCACCCCGATGGGGATGCCGAGCGCGAGGTAGAGGAAGGCACCGCCGGCAGCGACGGAGACCGTCGCGGGCATGCGCTTGACGAGGTCGTCCCAGACCAGCGTGTTGTTCTTGAACGAGTAGCCCAGGCACGGGGCGTCGCAGTCGATCTTCTGGGTGCCGACCGTCAGCTCGCGCCCGACGAAGACGCCCTTGACGTACTTGCCGTACTCCTCGTAGATCGGGTTGTTGTACCCGAGGCTCTCCTCGAAGTTCGCAAGCCGCTCCTCGGTGCACTTGCCGCCGGTCTTCGACTCACAGACGGGCCGCGCCGGGGACTCGGGACCGAACCAGAACAGGGCGAAGACGGCCATCGAGATCAAGACGACCACGACGAGTCCGGCCAGCAGCCGCTTGACGATGTAGGCGAACATCCAGGGGACCTTTCAGCGTGTGCCGAGGCACGTGGGAGCCGGGGCCGGGGGCCGGGCGCTGGTGCGCCCGACCCCCGACCGTCGGTCATGCGGCGGAGCTGCTACTCCGGACCTTCGTCACTTGACGACGTAGAGGTCCTTGTAGTTGATCGCGCTCATGGCCGCGTCACCGGTGAAGCCACCGATCTTGGAGCCCGCACCGAACAGGTCGTTGCGGTAGGCGGTCGGGATGATCGGGAGGTACTCGGTACCGATCATCTCGTCCAGGTCGCCCCAGGCGCCGGCCTGCTCCTCGAGCGGCAGGGTCGGGATCTCGTCGATCCGGTCCTGCACCTCCTGCTCGTCGAAGAACGCGGTGTTGTACTGCGAGCCCTTGGTGACCAGGGGCGGGATCATCGTGTAGGCGGACGGCCAGTCCGAGCACCAGTTGACCGTACGGAGGTTGAGCTTCTTGTTGATCGGGCTCGTCTTGTTCCCGAAGAGCTCGTAAGCGTCCTCCTGGTAGGCGATGGCCTCCACGTCGAAGCCGGCGGCCTCGAAGCCCTTGACCTGCTGGGCGTTGGCGTCCACGAGCTCCGGAGCGGAGTCGTCGTAGATGAAGCTCAGCTTGTAGCCCTCGGCGCCCGCCTCCTTCAGCAGCGACTTGGCCTTCTCGGGGTCGAAGGTGAACTGCTCACCGTCGGGCTGGTACTCCTTGCGGCCCGACATGCCCGGAGGCATGATCGTGCTCGCGGGGATGCGGGTGACGTTCGGGACCTGACCACCGGCGAGCCAGATGTTCTCGTAGTCGAACGCGTAGGCGATCGCCTTGCGGATCTTGATGTCGGTGATCTTGGTGTAGTCGGGCGCAAGGTAGCTCACGCACTGACCGGTCTGCTGGATGAAGTTGTCACCCAGGGCGTCCTTGGCCTTGGACACGTTGGTCGCGCCCACGCGGTTGGAGACCGCGGTCTGCGACTCGGCGGAGTCGCTCAGCAGGATCGCGTCGACCTTCTCCTGGTCGGCGTCGAACTTGAACGTCCAGGTGTCGGCGTACTGGTGACGGCCCGGGTCGCTCTCGGGCTTCCACTCGGGGTTCTTGGCCAGGACGAGGGTCTCGTTCGGGCGGAACTCCTGGATCTTGTAGGGGCCGTTGGACAGCGGCTTCGCGCCGTAGGCCGGCGGCTCCGAACCCTCGAGCGGGATCGGGCCCATGGCCATGAAGGAGCCCCAGAAGTCCATGTCGGGGAACGGGCGGGTCATCTTGATGGTGATGTCCTGGCCGTCGACGGTGATGCCGGAGCAGTCGGCGGGCTTGCTGCTGTAGGGGCCGGTGTAGCCCTCTCCGCAGTCGATGTTCTTGACCGAGTACTCCTGGCCGGGCGTGCCCGGGAAGTTCTCGACGTCGAAGGACCGCTCGATGCCGAACTTGATCTCCTCCGCGGTGATCGGCTTGCCGTTCTCCCACGTCGCGTCGTCGCGGATCGTGAACTTCCACTCGGTGTAGTCGTCGTTCGGGGTACCGAGGTCGGTGGCCAGGTCAGGCACGAGCTCCATGTCACCGGACTCCGCGTTGCGGCGGTACTGGGTGAGCGAGCGGTGCGTCAGCGCCTGCTGGATGGAGTTGCCCAGGACCGACCAGCCGTCGGTCGGGTCGAGGTTCTCCGGGCCGGGGTCGAGCGGGATGTGGACAGTGATGTCGCCGCCCACCTGGGATCCCTCGACCTCGGGTGCCGGTCCGGTGGCGTCGGCGATCTTCTCGAAGCCGCTGCCGGCCTCGATGAACTTGCTGGGACCGTCACCGGCGTTGTCGTCGCCGCCATCTCCACCACAGGCCGCGAGTGAACCGGCCAAGGCGAAGCCCGCGACAACGGCGAGCGTCTTGTTGCGCTTCATGCTGTCCAGCCTTTCTCTTTCATTCGTGCCACGGGCGGAGGCCCGTGGCCACATCTAGGGGAACCGTCAGCGACGGGTCTTGGGGTCGACGGCGTCGCGGATGGCGTCACCGAGGAGGTTGAGAGCGACGACCAGGATCACGATCCCGAGCAGCGGCTCCCAGAAGTAGAGCGCGTAGTCGTCGTAGTAGTTGCTGGCGCGCAGGATGGTCTGGCCCCAGGAGTTGCCCTGGGTGATGCCGATGCCGAGGTAGGCGAGGCCGGCCTCGGCGGCGATGAACGCCGGGAGCATCAGGGAGACCGCGACGACGATCGGCGCCACCAGGTTGGGCAGCAGCTCCTTGACCATGATGCGCGTGGTCGGCATCCCGATGACCCGTGCCGACAGGATGAACTCGCGCTCGCGCAGCGACAGCACCTCGCCGCGCACGAGGCGGGCCACGCCCATCCAGCCGAAGAACGCCAGGATCGCGACCAGGGACCAGAGCTGCGCCTTCTCGTAGAGGTCGGGCTTCAGCGCGAAGCGCTGGTTGATGATCGGCGCCAGCGTCAGCGCGAGCAGCAGGAAGGGGATGGTGAGGAAGAAGTCGATGACGAACGAGATCGCCTTGTCGACGACGCCCCCCACGAAGCCCGCGATGAGGCCCAGGGTGATGCCGATGATCGAGGCCACCAAGGTCGCCAGCGAGGCGATGAGCAGGGAGGTCCGGCAGCCCGCCAGCCAGACGGCGAGGTTGTCGGTCGCGGTCTTGGGGGCGACGCCGAACGGGTGGGCGGGATCGAAGCCCCCCGACGGCGGGCCCTTGTAGGGGAGCAGCTCGTTCATCGGGTTGAGCTGCTGGGCCGGGTTGCCGGGCTCGGTCGTGACGTCGAAGAGGTTCTGCAGCACGTCGGCGAAGATCGCGACGAGCACGAAGAGCATCACGATGGTGAAGCAGGTCATCGCGACCTTGTCCTTGCGCAGCCGCCCTAGGGCGATCTGGATCGGGGACTTACCGGACACCTGCCGTTTCTTGGCGGGCGGCTCGTCGCCCGGAACGGTCTCGTCACTCAGGTGTCCGACGGTCTCGGACCCCATCGTGGGTGTCGACATGCTCACCTCGTCCAGGCAGTGTGTCTGCCAATCCAAACGGCGGACCGGGTCGTCCCGGGATGCGCCCTGTGCGCCGCCCGCGACTCTATGTGACACATCGCGCCGACCGGGTCTCCCCGACGTAACGATCTGGTCTCAGCCCGTTTGTCGAATGTTTTTCTCGCCCCTCAGGACGACGGGGCTGAATCCTCCGTGGGGCGGGCGTCCACACCGGCTTCCTTGCGCTGGGCCGCGGTGATGGGTGCGGGGGCCGCGGTGAGGGGGTCGAAGCCCCCTCCCGACTTCGGGAACGCGATCACGTCGCGGATCGAGTCGGTGCCCGCGAGCATCGCGCAGATGCGGTCCATGCCCACGGCGATGCCGCCGTGCGGGGGTGCGCCGAACTTGAACGCGTCGAGCAGGAAGCCGAACTTCTCCTGCGCCTCCTCCTCGCTGAGACCCATCACCGCGAAGACCCGCTTCTGCACGTCCTCCCGGTGGATCCGGATGGAGCCGCCGCCGAGCTCGTTGCCGTTGCACACGATGTCGTAGGCGTAGGCCAGGGCGCTGCCGGGGTCGGTGTCGAAGGTGTCGGCGAACTCCGGCTTGGGCCCGGTGAACGCGTGGTGGACCGCGGTCCAGGCGCCGGCGCCGACGGCGACGTCACCGCTGGCGACCGCCTCGGAGCTGGGCTCGAACATCGGGGCGTCGACGACCCACGTGAACGCGAAGGCGCTCTCGTCGATCAGGCCGCCGCGGTGGCCGATCTCGACGCGCGCGGCCCCGAGCAGGGCCCGGCTGGCCTTGGGCTGTCCCGCACCGAAGAACACGCAGTCCCCGGGCTGGGCGCCGACGTGGGCGGCCAGTCCGGCGCGCTCCTCCTCGGAGAGGTTCTTGGCGACCGGGCCGCCCAGCTCGCCGTCCTCGCCGACCAGGACGTAGGCCAGGCCCTTGGCCCCGCGCTGCTTGGCCCACTCCTGCCAGGCGTCCAGCTTCTTGCGCGGCTGGCTCGCCCCGCCGGGCATGACCACGGCGCCGACGTACGGCGCCTGGAAGACGCGGAACGGGGTGTCCTTGAAGTAGTCGGTGCACTCCACCAGCTCGAGGCCCATGCGCAGCTCGGGCTTGTCGGAGCCGAACCGCGCCATGGCCTCGGCGTAGGACATGCGCGGGATCGGACGCGGGATCTCGACGCCGATGAGCGCCCACATCGCCTCGAGGACGTCCTCCATCAGCTCGATGACGTCCTCCTGCTCGACGAAGCTCATCTCGATGTCGAGCTGGGTGAACTCCGGCTGGCGGTCGGCTCGGAAGTCCTCGTCGCGGTAGCAGCGAGCGATCTGGTAGTAGCGCTCCATGCCGGCGACCATCAGCAGCTGCTTGAACAGCTGCGGGCTCTGCGGCAGGGCGTACCAGCTGCCCGGCCGGAGCCGGGCCGGCACCAGGAAGTCGCGCGCACCCTCGGGCGTGGACCGGGTGAGCGTGGGCGTCTCGATCTCCACGAACCGGTGCCGGTCCAGCACGTCGCGGGCGGCCTTGTTGACCTGGGAGCGCAGGCGCAGCGCGGCGCTCGGGCCGGAGCGGCGCAGGTCGAGGTAGCGGTGCTTGAGGCGCGCCTCCTCGCCGACGTCCACGTGGTCGCTGATGGGGAACGGCAGGGTGGCCGCGGCGCTCAGCACCTCGACGTCGGAGGCGACGACCTCGATGGCCCCGGTGTCGAGGCCAGGGTTCTCGTTGCCCTCCTTGCGCGCGGTCACCTCACCGGTGACCTTGATGCAGTACTCGGCACGCAGGTGGTGGGCCACCTCCTCGTCGCGGATGACGACCTGGACGATGCCGCTCGCCTCGCGCAGGTCGATGAACGCCACGCCACCGTGGTCGCGCCGGTTGGCCACCCACCCGGCGAGGGTGACGGTCTGGCCGACGTGCTCGGCGCGGAGGGCGCCGGCGTCATGGGTGCGGATCACTGCTGCTCCTGGGATTCGGGGGTCGAGCCGGTCACGACGACCTGCGGTCGCAGGTCCTCGGTGGGTGGGGTCCAGGCGGCCGGATCGGCGACCTCCTGGTCCCCGCTGCGGATGTCCTTGACCTGGTGGGTGCCGTCGTCCTGGCGGAACCAGACGAACGGGATGCCCCGGCGGTCGGCGTAGCGGATCTGCTTGCCGAACTTCTGGGCCGAGGCCGAGACCTCGGTGTTGATGCCACGAGCACGCAGGCCCGCCGCGACGGCCTCGCTCTCGGGGCGGGAGTCCTCGTCGGTGACCGCCACGAGCACCGCGCTCGGCACCGGGCGGCTGCCCGCGAGGACGCCGTCCGCGAGCAGCGGGACCAGGGTGCGAGAGACGCCGAAGGACACCCCCACGCCGGGGTACGTCGTACGGCCGTCGGTCGCCAGAGCGTCGTAGCGCCCGCCGCCGCCGACGGACTTGAGGCGCTCGTAGCCCGCCATGAAGATCTCGACCACGGTGCCGGTGTAGTAGTCGAGGCCGCGGGCGATGCGCAGGTTGGCCTCGACGGTGACGTGGCGCCGCTCCCCCGCGCTGCAGCCGTCGACCACGGCCGCGAGCTCGGCGAGGCCCTCGTCGAGCAGCGGGTCCTCGACGCCGAGCGCGCGGACGCGCTCCACGAACGAGGTGTCGGCCACGCGGATCGTGGCCAGCTCCAGGCAGCGCTGCGCCTGCTCGGGAGTCGCGCCGGCGTCACTGACCAGCAGCGCGGCGACCTGCTCGGCCGGCAGCTTGTCGAGCTTGTCGATGGTGCGGATGGCGGCGGTGACGTCCGGCAGCCCCAGCCCTCGGTAGAAGCCCTGGATCAGCTTGCGGTTGTTGAACTGGAAGCTCAGCGGCGGCAACGGCAGCGCGTCGAGCGCCTCCACCATCACGCGCATCACCTCGACGTCGTGGTGGAAGGGCAGCACGTCCTTGCCGACGATGTCGACGTCGGCCTGCGTGAACTGTCGGTAGCGGCCCTCCTGGGGGCGCTCGCCGCGCCAGGCCGGCTGCACCTGGAAGCGGCGGAAGGGGAACTCCAGGTGGCCCGCGTGCTCGAGGACGTAGCGCGCGAACGGCACCGTGAGGTCGAAGTGCAGCCCCAGACCGGTGTCGTCGGCGGTGTCCTCGGCCTGGAGGCGGCGCAGGACGTAGATCTCCTTGTCCACCTCGCCGCCCTTGGCCAGACGGTCCAGCGGCTCCACGACGCGCGTCTCGATGTTGGCGAACCCGTGCAGCTCGAAGCTGCGCGAGAGGGACGCGACGACCTCGCGCTCGACGGCGCGCTGGGCGGGCAGCAGCTCGGGGAACCCGCTGAGGGGTGTGGGCTTGGCGGTCATGGGGCTCAGAGTCCTTGCGTCGCTCGCCCCGCGGCCCCGTCGTCGACGAGGTCCTGCAGGAAGGGGTTGGTCGCGCGCTCGCGGCCGATGGAGGTCTGCTCGCCGTGGCCCGGGAGGACCACGACGTCGTCGCGCAGGGGCAGCACCTTGGTGGCCAGGCTGCGCAGGATGGTCGGGTGGTCGCCACCGGGCAGGTCGGTGCGACCGATGGAGCCCGCGAAGAGCAGGTCGCCGGAGAACATCACCTCGGAGATGTCGGCGTCGTCGTAGGGCGAGCGGAACGTCACCGAGCCCTCGGTGTGCCCGGGCGTGTGGTCGACGGTGAACCTCAGCCCCGCCAGCTCGAGCTCCTGCAGGTCCGAGAGCTCCCGCACGTCGTCGGGCTCGGCCCAGGTGTAGTCGCCGCCCAGCAGCATCGCGGTGGTCTCGGGCGACATCCCGGCCATGGGGTCGGCCAGGAGGTGGCGGTCGGCGGGGTGGATCCAGGCGGTGGCGTCGTACGTGCCGGCGACCGGGGCCACGCACCACATGTGGTCCACGTGGCCGTGGGTGACCAGGACCGCGACGGGCTTGAGCCGGTGCTGGCGCACGACCTCGTCGACCCCGGCGGCGGCGTCCTTGCCGGGGTCGATGACCACGCACTCGCTGCCCGGCCCCGTGGCGGCGACGTAGCAGTTGGTGCCCCACGGCCCTGCGGGGAATCCGGCGATCAGCACTCCGCAACACTATCGAGACAAACCATCGGTCGTCGCGCCGGTATCTGCCCACTAGTGTGGGCCACTGCTTCTGCCGGGCAAGCGATCGAGGGACTGCAGTGACGAGCACCGAATGGGGCCGCGTCGGAGACGACGGCACCGTCTACGTGAGGACCACCGACGGCGAGCGGGCCGTGGGGCAGTACCCCGTGGGCACTCCCGAGGAGGCACTCAAGTTCTACACCGACCGCTACCTCGCGCTGGAGACCGAGGTCTCGCTGCTCGACCAGCGGGTGCGCTCGGGGGTCCTCGGACCCGAGGAGGCCGCCGAGTCGGTCAAGCTGGTGCGCGCGCAGATCGTGGACGCCAACGCCGTCGGTGACCTCGCCGCCCTGGCCGCCAAGCTCGACTCCCTCGGCCCGGTGATCGCCCAGCAGCGCTCGGTGCGCCGCGCGGAGAAGGCGCAGAAGTCCGCCGAGGCGAAGGAGCAGAAGGAGAAGCTCGTCGCTGCCGCGGAGAAGATCGCGGAGGGCAACGACTGGCGTCACGGCGCCAACCGCCTGCGCGAGCTGCTCGACGAGTGGAAGGCGCTCCCCCGCATCGACCGGGCCTCCGACGACGCCCTGTGGAAGCGCTTCTCCGGCGCCCGCACGGCCTACACGCGTCGCCGCAAGACCCACTTCGCGGAGCAGGACGTCAAGCGCGAGTCCGCCCGGGTGGTCAAGGAGCGGCTGGCCAAGGAGGCCGAGGAGCTCTCCTCCTCCACCGAGTGGGGCCCCACCGCCGGTCGCTACCGCGACCTCATGCGCGACTGGAAGGCCGCCGGCCCGGCACCCAAGGACGTCGACGACGCCCTGTGGGCCCGCTTCCGCGGCGCCCAGGACGCCTTCTTCGGCGCCCGCGACGCCGCCAACGCGGCCCTGGACGCCGAGTTCGCCGCCAATGCGGAGGTCAAGGACAAGCTCATCGTCGAGGCGGAGGCGCTGCTGCCGGTCACCGACATCGAGGCGGCCAAGCGGGCCTTCCGCGACCTCGCCGACCGTTGGGACGCCGCCGGCAAGGTCCCCCGCGACCGGATCAAGGACCTCGAGGCGCGCATGCGCAAGGTCGAGCAGGAGATCCGCGGCCTCGAGGAGGAGCAGTGGCGCAAGTCCGACCCGGAGAAGTCCGCCCGGGCCGACGACATGGTCAGCAAGCTCGAGGCCGCCATCGCCGGTGTCGAGGCGGACCTCGAGAAGGCCCGCGCCGCCGGCAACGAGCGGAAGGTCAAGGACCTCCAGGACAACCTCGAGTCCCGCCAGGCCTTCCTCGAGATGGCCAAGCGCGCCGCCCAGGAGTTCTCCGGGTGAGCCTCTCCGGAGGTTGAGGAGGTTGCGCTGGCAACCGTCTCGACACCTCACACGGCGGTCGAGCAGCGAGGAGCGCTGGCGACGAGCGGCCGTCGAGACCCTGTGAGCCGAACGCCGAGGCCCCACGGCCACCACACGTGGTCACCGCCCTGCGTCCCTCACCGGGTCTCGACACGCGCGGTCGCGACCTCGTCCCTCGGTCGCGCGCGCTGCTCGACCACCGATGTCACGCAGTGAGAGCCCTGCCCTCGCTAGCTCGGGCAGGCTCTCACTGCGTGACGCGGTAGGCGTCGAAGACGCCGGGGACGCCGCGGACGGCCTTGAGGACGGTGTCGAGGTGCTTGGCCTCGGCCATCTCGAAGGTGAAGCGGCTCTTGGCCACGCGGTCGCGGGTGGTCGAGAGGTTGGCGCTGAGGATGTTCACGTGGGCGTCGGAGAGCACCATGGTGATGTCGGAGAGCAGCCGGGCACGGTCGATCGCCTCGACCTGGATGTTGACCAGGAACGTCGAGCTGGCGGTCGGCGCCCACTCGACCTCGAGCACCTTCTCCGGCTGGGAGAGCAGGGCGTTGGCGTTGGTGCAGTCGCGGCGGTGGATCGAGACTCCCCCGCCCTTGGTGACGAAGCCCAGGATGTCGTCGGGCGGCACCGGCGTGCAGCACTTGGCGAGCTTGACCCACACGTCGGGTGAGCCCTTGACGATGACGCCGGCGTCGCCGCCGGTGGGGATCTTGGAGCGGCCCCGGCGGCCGGTGATCGTGACGGCCTCGGCCAGGTCCTCCTGCGCGCCCTCCTTGCCGCCGTGGAGCTCGATCACCCGGCGTACGACGGCCTGGGCACTGAGGTTGCCCTCGCCGACCGCGGCGTAGAGCGCCGAGACGTCCGCGATCTTGAAGTGGGCGGCCGCGAGCATCAGCGACTCGTGGGAGAGCAGGCGCTTGAGCGGCAGGCCCTCCTTGCGCATCAGCTTGGCGATCTCGTCCTTGCCGTGCTCGATCGCCTCCTCGCGCCGCTCCTTGGTGAACCACTGGCGGATCTTCGAGCGGGCGCGGGGCGAGCGGACGAAGGTCAGCCAGTCCTGCGACGGCGCGGCGTTGGGTGCCTTGGAGGTGAAGACCTCGACCACGTCGCCGTTGTCGAGCGTGGACTCCAGGGGCACCAGCCGGCCGTTGACCCGCGCGCCGATGGTGTGGTGGCCGACCTCGGTGTGGACGGCGTAGGCGAAGTCGACCGGGGTCGCGCCGGCCGGCAGCGCGATGACGTCGCCACGGGGCGTGAAGACGTAGGTCTCGGCGCGGTTGATCTCGAAGCGCAGCGACTCCAGGAACTCCCCCGGGTCCTCGACCTCGCTCTGCCAGTCGAGGAGCTGGCGCACCCACGACATGTCGTCCATGTCGCCGCGCTGGTCGGTGTCGGCGCCGGAGCGGCCGGCCTCCTTGTACTTCCAGTGAGCGGCGACGCCGTACTCCGCGCGACGGTGCTGGGCGAAGGTGCGGATCTGCATCTCCACGGGCTTGCCCTGCGGTCCGATGACCGTCGTGTGCAGCGACTGGTACATGTTGAACTTCGGCATCGCGACGTAGTCCTTGAAGCGCCCCAGCACCGGGTTCCACCGGGAGTGGAGCACGCCGAGCACCGAGTAGCAGTCGCGGTCCTCGTCGACCAGGATCCGGATGCCGACCAGGTCGTAGATGTCGGAGAAGTCGCGGCCACCGACGATCATCTTCTGGTAGATCGAGTAGTAGTGCTTGGGCCGCCCGGTGACGGTGGCCTTGACCTTGGCGTCACGCAGGTCCTGCTCGACCTGGGTGATGACCTCGGCCAGGAACTGGTCGCGGGACGGCGCGCGCTCGGCGACCATCCGCACGATCTCGTCGTAGATCTTGGGGTGCAGGGTCGCGAACGCGAGGTCCTCGAGCTCCCACTTGATGGTGTTCATGCCGAGGCGGTGGGCCAGCGGCGCGTAGATGTCGAGGGTCTCGCGGGCCGTGCGCTCCTGGCTCTTGGCCGGCACGTAGCGCAGGGTGCGCATGTTGTGGAGGCGGTCGGCGAGCTTGATGACCAGCACCCGGATGTCGCGCGACATCGCGACGATCATCTTGCGGATGGTCTCGGCCTGCGCCGAGTCGCCGTACTGGACCTTGTCGAGCTTGGTCACGCCGTCGACCAGGCGGGCCACCTCGTCGCCGAAGTCCTGGCGGCACTCGTCCAGCGTGTAGGGCGTGTCCTCGACGGTGTCGTGGAGCAGCGCGGCGACCAGGGTCGACTCGGTCATGCCGATGTCGGCGAGGATCGTGGTGACGGCGAGCGGGTGGGTGATGTAGGGGTCACCGCTCTTGCGCATCTGCGTGCCGTGCATCTTCTCGGCGGTGGTGTAGGCCCGCTCGAGCAGCGTCAGGTCGGCCTTCGGGTGGTTGGCCCGCACGGCGCGGAACAGCGGCTCGAGCACGGGGTTGGCGCTCGGGCTGCGCGTGCCCATGCGCGCCAGCCGGGCGCGCATGCTGCGCGTCGAGGGCGGCGAGGCGTCCGAGGAGGCGGTTTCCGGCGCGCGCTCCCGCGTGGGCGGGGCGGTGCGTTCCTCGGTCACTCCTCGAGTCTAGTTCGCCTAGACGACCATCAAGGACGTAAGCGGGAGGTCACCGATGGCCTCGCGGCCGGGGAGGAACGAGAGCTCCATCAGCATCGCCGCCGCGGTGGCCGTGCCGCCGCAGCGCTCGACCAGGTCGACGGTCGCGCAGACGGTGCCGCCGGTGGCCAGCACGTCGTCGACGAGCAGCACCCGCTGACCCGGCGAGATGGCGTCCTGGTGCAGCTCGAGCGTCGCCTCGGCGTACTCCAGCGCGTACGCCGCCGCGTGGGTCGGGCGCGGCAGCCGGCCGGCCTTGCGCACAGGCACGAAGCCCACCCCGAGGGCGAGCGCGACGGGCGCGGCGAGGATGAACCCGCGCGCCTCCATGCCGACGACCTTGTCGACGATGACGGTGCCGTCGGCGTCGCGACCGGCAGCGGCCAACGCGTCGATGACGGCAGCGAACCCCTCCGGGTCGGCGAGCAGCGGCGTGATGTCCTTGAAGACGATCCCGGGCTCCGGGAAGTCGGGGACGTCCACGACGAGCCGCTCCAGTGCGGACCGCGCCTGCTCGCTCACCGGCGTCGGCTCACTTCTTGTCGCGCTTGGACTTCGGCTGGCGCACGGGCTGCACGCGGCCGGCGGCGTTGCTCTGGCGCACCGGCTTGCGGGGCGCCGGGGCGACCCGCCCGCGGTCGCTGGCCTCGACGGCCCGCGGCGGCGCCGTGGGCCGCGTCTGCGGCTGGCCCTCGTCGTCGAGCTCGTCCTCGTCGGGCTCGTCGACCACCGGCATGTCCTCGACGAACGTCGGGACCGAGGCGTAGCGGTCGGCCGCGGCGCGAGCGCGCGCCTTGGCCCGGCGCTCCTGCTCCTTGACGGCGCTCTCACCCGACTTGAGGTGCACGAGCACCCGCGGGGCGAGGAAGACCGAGGAGTAGACGCCGACCGCCATGCCGACGAACTGCGCGAGCGCGAGGTCCTGCAGGGAGCTGGCGCCCAGCTGGATCGCGCTGACGTAGAGGATCGCGCCGATCGGGATCAGCGCCACGATGCCGGTGTTGACCGAGCGCACGAGGGTCTGGTTGACGGCGAGGTTGGCCGCGTCGGCGTAGCCCTGGCCGCTCTTGAGCCGCTCGTGGGTGTTCTCCCGGACCTTGTCGAACACCACGACGGTGTCGTAGAGCGAGAATCCCAAGATGGCGAGCAGGCCGGTGACGGCCGACGGCGTGACCTGGAAGCCCGACAGCGCGTAGACGCCGACCGTGATGACGATGTCGTGCACCAGGGCGACGAACGCGGCCACCGACATCTTCCACTCGCGGAAGTAGGCGCCGATGAAGAGCAGCACCAGGACGAGGAACACCGCGACGCCGAGGCCGGCGCGCTTGGCGACCTCCTGGCCCCAGCTGGCGCCGATCTCGTCCTGGGCCAGGTCGTTCTCAGGTACGTCGACCACGGTGCGGATCGCCTCGGCGACGGTGTCGCTCTCCTCCTGGGTGAGCTCCTCCACCTGGATCAGGACGTTGTCGCCGGCCGTGGTGGCCGAGGCCGCCTCCGTGCCCTCGACCCCGGAGCCGGCGACGGCTTCGCGCAGGTCCTCGGCGTCCTGCTGGGTGGCGCCGCCGGCGATCGGCACGCGGTACTCCGTGCCGCCGGTGAACTCGATGCCGAAGTTGAGCCCACGGATCGCGATCGCACCGATCGCCAGGAGCACGATGACGCCGGTGATGGCGTACCAGAGCGGCCGGCGGTGGACGAAGTCGATCGAGCGGCGCCCGGTGTACAGGTCGTTGCCGAGCCGCGATGCCTTGCCCATCAGGCCTTACCTCCGGTCGGGACGCCCGCTCGAGCAGGCGTGGGTGGGGCGTCGAGGCCCAGGGTGCCGGCGCTCAGGCCGGACAAGCGGTGGCCGCTGTTGAAGAACCGGAAGCGTGCCAGCCACGACACCATCGGCTTGGTGAACCAGAACAGGATCGCGAGGTCGACGATCGTGGAGAGCCCGAGCGCGAAGCCGAAGCCCTTCACCGCGCCGGTCGCGAAGATGTAGAGCACCGCCGCGGACAGCAGCGACACGACCTGGGCCGCGAGCCGGGTGACCTTGGCGCGCTTCCAGCCGCTCTCCACCGCGACCCGCATCGTCTTGCCCTCGCGCATCTCGTCGCGGATGCGCTCGAAGAAGATGATGAAGGAGTCGGCGGTGACACCGACCGCGATGATCAGGCCGGCGATGCCGGGCAGGGTCAGCGTGAAGCCGGCGGTCTCGCTGAGCAGCAGGACCAGGGCGTAGGTGACCGCGGCAGCTGCCAGCAGCGACGCCACGACCACGAGCCCGAGGCCGCGGTAGTAGAGCAGGCAGTAGATCAGGACGAGCCCGAGGCCGAACGCTCCTGCGGTGAGACCGGCGCTGAGCTGGTCGCCGGCGAGCGAGGGCCCGATCGTCTGGGTAGACGGCTCGTCGAAGGAGATCGGTAGCGACCCGTACTTGAGGCTCGTCGCCAGGCCGGAGGCCTGCGTCTCGGTGAAGTTGCCGGTGATCTGCGCGGAGCCGTCGGGGATGTTGCTCGTGAACGTCGGCGCGGAGATGACCGCCCCGTCGAGCACGATCGCGAACTGCTCGACGTCCTTGGTCAGGGTGCTGGAGGCCTCGGAGAAGACGTCCTCGCCCTTGCCGCCGATGTCGAGCGTCACGGCGTAGTTGACGGAGTTCTGCGGGATCGCGAAGCCGGCGTCCTCGAGGTCCGTGCCGGCGATGACGGCCTTGGACAGCAGGTACTTGATCGAGGGACGCGCCGGCTGGTCGCCCACGGCGTCCTCGGGCGGCGAGCACGCGACGAGCGGCTGCAGCGGGTCGTCCGACGGGACGTCCGGCAGCGCCTCGGGGGCACCCTCGGCCTTGGAGATCAGGCCCTTCTCGTCGCACTGGTAGGCGTTGAACGCCTCGTAGTCGGCCTGCGTGTAGCCGCCGCGCATGAAGGTCACGGCCTCGTCGAGCGGCGCGACGGCGCTCTCGTCGAAGCTCTCGGGCAGCGCGGTCGGATTGGCCGTCGGATTGTCGGCCGGGGCCTCGCCGGTGCCGTCGTCGGGTGCGTCGGTGGGCGTGCCGACCGGGGACTCGCTGGGAGTCTCGCTGGGAGCATCGCTGGGCGAGGGGGTCTCGTCGGTGGCGAATCCGGGGGCCACGCGGTTGTTGCCGGACGGCGAGGCGGCCGGGGCGGAGGGCTGCACGGACGGGGCGCTGGGCTGCTGGCCCGGCTCCTGGGGTGCGGGCGCCTCGGGGGCCGGGGTCCCGGTTGCCGCTCCGGGCGCCGCACATCCGCTCGACTCGTCGCAGGCGACCAGCCGGAAGCGCAGCTGCGCCTGGCGCTCGACGATGCTGACGAGGTCACGACGCGGGTCGCCGGGGATCTCGACGACGATGATGTCGCCGCCCTGCGTGACCACCTCGGCCTCGGAGACGCCGGTGCCGTTGACGCGCTGGTCGATGATCTGGCGGGCCTCGTCGAGGTTCTCGCTGCTCGGGTCGCCCTTGGCGACGAGCGTGATCCGGGTGCCGCCCTGGAGGTCGAGGCCGAGCTCGGGCTTCCAGGACCCCGCGAGCGCCACGAGCCCGTAGAGGAGCGCGGTGCCGAGGAAGAACACCACGAGGGTGCGTCCTGGGCGGGGGGTCTTGCGTGCCATGTCAGTTCTCCTCGGGCTCGGCGGGGCCGAGCTCCGGCTCAGGGGGGGAAACGATGGTGCCGATCGCGCCGCGGGCGACGCTGATGACGACACCCGTCGCGATCTCGACGTGGACGCGGTCGTCCTCGAGCTCCCGCAACGTGCCGTAGACGCCGGAGGTGAGCATGACCTCGTCCCCTACGGACAACGACGACTGCATGCGTCCGAGTTCCCGCTGGCGCCGAGAGGCGGGTCGGATGACCAGGAGCCAGAAGAGGAGAGCGATGCCCACGAGGGGCAAGAGCTGGACGAGCTCTGGCACGACAAGACCTTCCAACCGGCGATGAGGGAGATCGGCCTCTGCCCAGACAGGGCGGACCGACCGACGGGAGAGTCTAACCGTGGCGGACCCTGGGACCGCGAATCAGTCCTCGAACAGGGTGTCCTCGGCGCCTGGGAACGACGAGCGCGGCGGGTTGAGCCCCAGGTGGCGCCAGGCGGCCGGGGTCGCGACGCGCCCGCGCGGGGTGCGCGCGAGGAAGCCGTTGCGGACCAGGAAGGGCTCGGCGACCTCCTCCACGGTCTCGCGCTCCTCCCCCACGGCCACCGCCAGCGTGGATATGCCGACAGGACCCCCGCCGAAGCGCGAGCACAGGGCGTCCAGGACGGCGCGGTCGAGCCGGTCGAGGCCGAGCTCGTCGACCTCGTAGAGCTCGAGGGCGGCCCGCGCGACGTCGAGACCCACGACCCCGTCGGCACGCACCTGGGCGTAGTCGCGCACGCGGCGCAGCAGCCGGTTGGCGATGCGAGGGGTGCCCCGCGAGCGCGACGCGATCTCGGCCGAGCCGTCGTCGGTGACGTCGACGCCGAGCAGCCCGGCGGAGCGGTGGACGATCAGGTCCAGCTCGGCGGGGGCGTAGAACTCCAGGTGGGCGGTGAAGCCGAAGCGGTCGCGCAGCGGCCCGGGAAGCAGGCCCGCGCGGGTCGTGGCGCCGACGAGGGTGAACGGCGGGATCTCGAGCGGGATCGCGGTGGCGCCGGGCCCCTTGCCGATGACGACGTCGACCCGGAAGTCCTCCATCGCCATGTAGAGCATCTCCTCGGCCGGCCGCGACATCCGGTGGATCTCGTCGACGAACAGCACGTCGCCGTCGTTGAGGCCCGACAGGATGGCGGCCAGGTCACCGGCGTGGGTGATGGCAGGTCCGCTGGTGAGGCGCAGCGGCGTCGACATCTCGTGGGCGATGATCATCGCCAGCGTGGTCTTGCCGAGCCCGGGAGGGCCTGAGAGCAGCACGTGGTCGGGAGCGCGCTCCCGCTGGCGCGCGGCCTCCAGGACCAGCCCCAGCTGCTCGCGCACGCGGTGCTGGCCGACGACCTCGTCGAGCGAGCGGGGACGCAGTGCGGCCTCGATCACCCGCTCGTCACCCTCGGCCTCGGCGGCGGTGAGCGAGCGGAGGTACTGCTCCTCCGCGACCTCGAGCTCGTCCTCGTGCATGGCCTAGGCCTTGCTCAGCGAGCGCAGCGCGGCGCGCAGCAGCGCGCCGACGTCGGGCTGGTCGCCGGCCTCGGGGGCGACGCTCTCGACCGCGGCGTCGGCGTCCTTGGTGGACCACCCGAGACCGACGAGCCCCTGGGCGACCTGGTCGCGCCACGGCGCAGCGGCCGCACCCGGGGCCGGCGCGCGGCCGGCGGTCGGGGGGCCGATCCGGTCCTTGAGCTCGAGGATGATGCGCTGGGCGCCCTTCTGGCCGATGCCCGGCACCCGGGTGAGGGTCTTGACGTCGTCGGCCGCGATGGCGCGACGCACGTCGTCGGGGCTGAGCACGGCCACCATGGCCTGCGCGACCTTGGGACCGACGCCGGAGGCGGTCTGGACGAGCTCGAACGTCGCCTTCTCGTCGTCGTCGACGAACCCGAACAGTGTCAGGGAGTCCTCGCGCACCACCATGCTCGTCGAGAGCGTCGCCTGCTGGCCCGGGCGCAGCGTGGCGAGGGTGCCGGGCGTGCACATCAGCTCGAGCCCGACCCCGCCGACCTCGACCACGGCGCTCGAGACGGACAGCGCGGCCACCTGGCCACGGACGAAGGCGATCACGCGGTGCTCCTGTTCACGCTTTGCTCCTGAAGGACGGGGTGGCGACGCGGGCGCGGTTGGCCGCGACGGCGGCGTCGATCCGGGCCTGGGCGCCGCCGCGCCAGATGTGGGTGATGGCCAGCGCCAGCGCGTCGGCGGCGTCGGCCGGCTTGGGCAGGGTCTCGAGGCGGAGGATGCGCGTGATCATCGCGCCGACCTGCGCCTTGTCGGCGCGACCGTTGCCGGACACGGCGGCCTTGACCTCGCTCGGGGTGTGCAGGGCGACCGGCAGGCCGCGTCGGGCCGCGCAGACCAGGGCGATGCCGCTGGCCTGGGCCGTGCCCATGATCGTGCTGGAGTCGGAGCGGGCGAAGACCCGCTCCACGGCGACCGCGTCGGGGCGGTACTCGTCGAGCCAGGCGTCGATGCCGCGCTCGATCGTGACCAGGCGCTCGGCCACGGGCAGGTCGGCGGACGTGCGGACGACGTTGACGTCGACCAGCGACAGGGGTCGCCCGACACTGCCCTCGACGACGCCGATGCCGCACCGCGTCAGCCCGGGGTCGATCCCGAGCACCCGCATGGGCCTGCTCATCGCGCCGCCTCTCGTCCGAACACACGTTCGGGAGACCACGCTATCCGCCGACTCCCCCGCCAGCTCGCCGCGACACGCCCTCGCCGAGGGTTGAGGAGGGCGCCCTGGCGCCCGTCTCGAAACCCAGCGGGGCGGCGAGAGCCTCGCTCACTGGGTTTCGAGACGGTTGCTGCGCAACCTCCTCAACCCACGACGACGGTCAGTCGTCGTCTAGCTGCGCCATGACGTCGTCGGGGACGTCGAAGTTGGCGAAGATGTTCTGCACGTCGTCGAGGTCCTCGAGGACGTCGACCAGGCGGAACATCTTGCCCGCGGCGTCCTTGTCCAGCTCGACCTGGAGGTCGGGCACGAACGACGCCTCGGCGGAGTCGTAGTCGATGCCGGCGGTCTGCAGGGCCGTGCGCACGCCGACCAGGTCGGTGGCCTCGGAGATGACCTCGATCGCCTCGCCGAGGTCGTGGACGTCGTCGGCGCCGGCCTCGAGGGTCGCCTCCAGGACGTCGTCCTCGGAGACCTCACGCCCCTCCTGGTCGCGCGGCACCACGACGACGCCCTTGCGGTGGAACAGGAACGACACCGAGCCCGGGTCCGCGAGCGAGCCACCGTTGCGGCTCATCGCGGTGCGGACCTCCATGGCGGCGCGGTTCTTGTTGTCGGTGAGGCACTCGATGAGCATCGCGACACCGGAGGGGCCGTAGCCCTCGTACATGATCGTCTGGTAGTCCGCCCCGCCGGTCTCCGCACCGGAGCCGCGCTTGACCGCGCGGTCGATGTTGTCGTTGGGGACCGAGGACTTCTTGGCCTTCTGGATGGCGTCGTAGAGCGTGGGGTTGCCGGTGACGTCACCGCCACCCATGCGGGCCGCGACCTCGATGTTCTTGATCAGCTTGGCGAACATCTTGCCGCGCTTGGCGTCGACGACCGCCTTCTTGTGCTTGGTGGTCGCCCATTTGGAGTGGCCAGACATGCGTCCCTCTTCTGTGACTGTTCTATGGCTCGTCGGTCGTCGTGACGCGCACAAGATCGACGAAGAGCTGGTGGATCCGCGTGTCGCCGCCCACCTCCGGGTGGAACGACGTCGCGAGCAGCGGGCCCTGGCGGACCGCGACGATCCTACCCGCGCCACCGTCGACCTCGACCTGGGCGAGCACCTCGACCCCGGGACCGACGGCCTCGACCCACGGCGCGCGGATGAAGACGCCGTGCACCGGACCGTCGACCCCGGCGACCGCGACCTCACCCTCGAAGGAGTCGACCTGGCGGCCGAACGCGTTGCGGCGCACGGTGATGTCGAGCCCCCCGAGGGTCTCCTGGTCGGCGGTGCCGTCCTCGACCCGGTCGGCCAGCAGGATCATCCCCGCGCACGTGCCGAAGACCGGCATGCCGCGCTTGATGCGGTCGCGCAGCGGCTCGAAGAGCTCGAAGGTGCGCGCGAGCTTGGCCATCGTGGTCGACTCCCCGCCGGGCAGCACCAGCGCGTCGCACGCCTCGAGCTCGCTGGGACGTCGTACGGCGAGCGCCGTCACGCCGAGCGCCTCGAGCGCGTGCAGGTGCTCGCGGACGTCGCCCTGGAGGGCGAAGACGCCGATCGTCGGGGTGGGCACTCGCTACCAGCCGCGCTCGGCGAGCCGGTGCGGCTGCGGGATCTCCTCGACGTTGATGCCGACCATGGCCTCGCCCAGCCCGCGGCTGACCTTGGCGACGACGTCGGGGTCGTCGAAGAACGTCGTGGCCTTGACGATGGCCTCGGCGCGCTGCTCAGGGTTGCCGGACTTGAAGATGCCCGAGCCGACGAAGACGCCCTCGGCGCCCAGCTGCATCATCATCGCGGCGTCGGCGGGCGTGGCGATGCCGCCGGCGGTGAAGAGCACCACGGGCAGCTTGCCGCGGACCGCGACCTCCTCGACCAGCGCGTACGGCGCCTGGAGCTCCTTGGCGGCGACGTAGAGCTCGTCCTCGGCCA
The DNA here is from genome assembly GCF_004522095.1 of Nocardioides sp. 503. Lineage (GTDB taxonomy): Bacteria > Actinomycetota > Actinomycetes > Propionibacteriales > Nocardioidaceae > Nocardioides. Next base: position 99,262 of record NZ_SPUI01000006.1, on the reverse strand, counting down.
TCGAGCCCAGGCGGCGGATCTCCTGGCGGATCGTGCGCATGTGGGTGACGGCGTTGGAGACGTCCCCCGTGCCGGCCTCGCCCTTGGAGCGGATCATCGCCGCGCCCTCGGTGATGCGGCGCAGGGCCTCGCCGAGGTTGGTGGCGCCGCAGACGAACGGCGCGGTGAACTTCCACTTGTCGATGTGGTTGGCGTAGTCGGCGGGGGTCAGCACCTCGGACTCGTCGATGTAGTCGACGCCGAGGCTCTGCAGGACCTGGGCCTCGGCGAAGTGGCCGATGCGGGCCTTGGCCATGACCGGGATCGACACCGTCGCGATGATCGAGTCGATCATGTCGGGGTCGCTCATCCGGCTGACGCCGCCCTGGGCGCGGATGTCGGCGGGCACCCGCTCGAGGGCCATCACGGCCACCGCGCCGGCGTCCTCCGCGATCTTGGCCTGCTCGGCCGTGACGACGTCCATGATCACGCCGCCCTTGAGCATCTCGGCCATGCCGCGCTTCACACGCGTCGTGCCGGTGCCGCTGGTGGTGTCCTGGGAGTCGGTGGTGGGGGTGCTGTCAGCCATGGCTGCAGCGTAGTGCCGTCAGGCTCGGGCAGCGTCCTCGGCCAGGGCCTGGCGACGTACCTTCAGCACGCGGTAGACGACGGTGTAGGTGCTGGCGGCCGCCAGCGCCCAGAGCGTGACGTACATCAGGACCGGCAGGTCGAAGATCGCGCCGAGGCCGGTCATGACGAGGATCGACACCAGCCGGTCGGCGCGCTCGGCCAGGCCGCCGCGCGCGTCCCAGTCCAACGACTCGGCACGGGCCCGGGCGTAGGAGGTCACCGAGCCCATCACGAGGCAGTAGAGCGTGACGCAGAGGTAGAGGTAGTAGTCGCCCGGACCGGCGAAATAGAGCGCGAGGCCGCCGAAGATCGCGCCGTCGCCGATGCGGTCGAGCGTGGAGTCCCAGAACGCGCCGAACTTCGAGGTCTTGCCCGTCTTGCGCGCCATCTGGCCGTCGACCAGGTCGCTGAAGACGAACGCCGTGATGAACAGGACGCCGATGAGCAGCTCGCCCTGCGGGAAGAAGATCAGCGCGCCCGCGGCCACCCCCAGCGTGCCCACCAGCGTGACGGTGTCGGGACTGATCCCGAGCTTGATGAAGAGGTTGACGAACGGCGCCAGCATGACGTTCTGCCAGAACGACTTGAACCTCTCGAGCATGTGCGGAGGCTAGCGGTTGGCTGGCCTCGGCTCCCAACCGCGGAGCGACCGCGCAGGTCAGGTCGTCGCGATCACGTCGGCGACGACCTGACCCAGGCGCTCGCCGGCGTCCTCCTGCAGGAAGTGGCCGGCGCCCTCGATGGTGACGTGGTCACGCCCACGGGCACCCGGCACCCGCTCCTGGAAGACCGCGTCCCAGCCGCGGGTCGCGGGGTCGCCGTCGGAGTAGCAGGTGACGAACGGCCGCTCGAAGTCCTCCAGCGCCCGCATCGTGCGCCGCCCGATCCGGGCTCCGACGTCGTTGCGGGTCAGCGGCAGCAGCGCGATCATCTGGCGCAGCCCGGCGGTGTAGCGCGGCTCCGGGAACGGCGCGTCGTACGCCGCCAGCGTCGCGGGCGACAACGCGGTCGTCGTGGCCGCGCCGAGGAAGTCGCTCGGGCGCAGCACCGGCGCCCGCTGGGTGTGGAGGAGGTAGTCGACCAGCCCCTCCTCGAGCACCACCCGCGACTCCCCCGTGCCGTGGACCGCCCAGGTGAGCCGGTCGGCGAGGGCCGGGTCGGCCGTGTGCAGGATCGTGTTGGCGGCGACGACGCGGGCGAAGCGATCCGGCTCCGCTGCCAGCACGCTGAGGCCGATCGGCCCGCCCCAGTCCTGCGCCACCAGCGTGACGTCACGCAGGTCGAGGCCGGTGACCAAGCCCCGCATCCAGGCGATGTGGCGCGCGAACGTGTAGTCGGTCGCCACCGCCGGCTTGTCGGAGCGCCCGAAGCCGATGTTGTCGGGCGCGATCACCCGGATCCCGCGCTCGACGAGGACCGGCAGCACCGTGCGGTAGAGGTAGGACCACGTCGGCTGGCCGTGCAGCAGCAGCGCGACCGGGCCGTCCGCCGGTCCCTCGTCGAGGTAGTGCATCCGCACCGCGTCGAGGCCATCGGCCGTCACGTCGACGTAGTGCGGCGCGAACGGGTAGCCCGCGAGGTCGGCGAAGTGCTCGTCCGGGGTCCGCAGGACCTCGGTCACGCGCGGTCCCACGCCTGCGCGAGCAGCGCTCGGGTGTCGGTGAGCAGCTCGGGCAGGGTCTTCGTGCGGCCGATGATCGGCATGAAGTTCTGGTCGCCGACCCACCGCGGGACGACGTGCTGGTGCAGGTGGGCGGCGATCCCGGCGCCCGCGACGGCGCCTTGGTTCATGCCGACGTTGAAGCCGCCCGCGCCCGAGACCGAGCGGAGCACCCGCATGGCCTGCCGCGTCAGGTCGGCGATCTCGGCCGCCTCCTCGTCGGTGACGTCGGTGTAGTCCGCGACGTGCCGGTAGGGCACCACCATGAGGTGGCCCGGCGCGTAGGGGTAGAGGTTGAGCACGGCGTAGGCGAGCGCCCCGCGACGTACGACGAGCCCGTCGACGTCGCTCAGGTGCGGGATCCGGCAGAACGGGCACTCCCCGGAGCTCGCGTCTGCCGGCTTGTTCTCGCCGCGGATGTAGGCCATCCGGTGCGGCGTCCAGAGCCGGTCGAGGTCGTCGGCGTCGCCGATGCCGTCCTGCACGATCTCCTCGTCCACGGGTGAAGGGTAGCCGCGCCGCGAGCCGTCGAGCGGGGGGCTCAGAACTGGTGGAACCACGCGCCCAGGTCGAGGTGGGCGTCGCCGCAGGTGACGTTCTGGTCGCGGTCGGCCTCCACCCACTGCCCCATCACGCTCTCGCCGCCCTGGATCACCCAGTCGTCGCCGCAGCGCGACTCCGCCTCGGCTCGCGAGGTCTGCCCCGCCGCGCGCCACTCCGGCACGCCCAGCTCGAGCCCGCCGACCACCCGGTCCCACAGCGACGGCGTGGAGTAGATGCCGATGCCGTAGCCGGCGTCGACGTAGCCGCGCACCACGCCCTCGACGACCGCCGCGTTGGCGACGAGGTCGCCGCTCCACTCGAAGTCGGGCACCGGCTCCACGTCGACCCACACGAACGGCGTCTCCAGCCCGGCCCGCCTCACCGACGCGACGTTGAACGCGGCCTGCTGGTATCCGACGTTGCGCAGCGCGCCCAGCCGCGTCCCGCCGTCGTAGGGGCCGTCGTCGGAGTGGCGCGCCATCGCGTCCGGCTCCGGGAAGCTCGCCACGGCGTAGGCCGACACCATCAGGCGCCGCTGCCGCGCCCAGGCGACCTGGTCGCGCAGGCACGGGTTGGGGTGGAAGCCGGGGCCGTTGGTGAGCCCGATGACCACGAAGCGCGCCTGCGGCAGCGGCATCGGCTTGCCCAGCGTGCGCTTCTCCGGGATCCCGAGCCCGGTCGGGCACTGCGGCCAGCTCACGTCGCCGCCCAGCACCGGACCGCCGTACGGCGCGATGGTGCCGGCCGGCGCCTCGGTCGCGGCCTGCTCGGCGAGCTCGGCCAGCTCGTCGCGCTCGCTTTCGACCGCGGGCGGAGCGCTGGCGGTCTCGGGCGCCGCGGCGCTCGGCGACGGCGAGGCGCTCGGCCGAGGGTCACTCGGCGGGGGCCCGCTCGCGTCGGGCGTGCCGCCGCACCCGGCCACCAGCGCCAGGACGAGCAGGGGCAGCAGTCGGCGCACGGTCGGTGGGTCAGCCGGTCAGTCGGCCAGGCGCGGCGGGAAGCCGCCGGTGGCGATCGGGGACCAGCGGGTCGGCGTGATGCGGAGCAGGGACTTGCCCTGGTCGCGCATCGCCTGCCGGTACTCGTCCCAGTCGGGATGCTCGCCCGCGATGCTGCGGTAGTAGTCGACCAGCGGCTCCACCGAGTCCGGCGGGTCGATGACCTCGCAGGTGCCCTCGAGCTGCACCCACGCGTCGTTGAAGCGGTCCGACAGCACCAGCACGGTCGCCTCGCCCTGCCGCCGCGCGTTGGCCGTCTTGGCCCGCTCGGGGTAGGTCGAGATGACGATCCGCCCCTCGTCGTCCACCCCGCCGGTGACGGGCGACGACTGGGGGTGCCCGTCGCGCCGCGAGGTGATCAGCACCATCTGGTGCCGCGGCCTCACGAACGACAGCAACCCCTCGAGGTCGACGGTGGTGGTGGTAGCGACAGTCCGAGCCATAGGCACCACCCCACCACACCGCCGTGCGTGGCGTCGTCCCGAGCCCCGCTGCAACGCGGAGTCAACCGCTCTGCGGCCCCCCTGCAGAGGAGCCGAAGAGCGGACAGAGGGGCACTGGAGCCGACTCAGACCTGCTCGCGGGTCGCCACCGCGGCGCTGACCCGCTCGATGGCCTCCTCGATCGGGACGCCGTTGTCCTGGCGGCCGTCGCGGTAGCGGAACGAGACGGCACCGGCGGCGATGTCGTCGTCGCCGGCGATGACCATGAACGGCACCTTCTGCAGCTGGGCGTTGCGGATCTTCTTCTGCATCCGGTCGTCGGAGTCGTCGACCTCCACCCGCAGCCCGGCCGACTTCATGCGCCGCGCGACGTCGTAGAGGTAGTCGGCGTGGCGCTCCGCGATCGGGATGCCCTGCACCTGCACCGGGGCGAGCCACGGCGGGAAGGCGCCGGCGTAGTGCTCGACGAGCACCCCGAAGAAGCGCTCCAGCGAGCCGAACTTGGCCGAGTGGATCATCACCGGCTGCTGGCGCGAGCCGTCGGAGGCGGTGAAGTGCAGGTCGAAGCCCTTGGGCTGGTTGAAGTCGTACTGGATCGTCGACATCTGCCAGGTGCGCCCGATCGCGTCGCGGCACTGCACGGAGATCTTGGGGCCGTAGAACGCCGCGCCGCCCGGGTCCGGCACGAGCTCCAGACCGCTGTCGCGCGCCGCCTGCTCGAGCACCGAGGTGGCGGTCTCCCAGTCCTCGTCCGAGCCCACGAACTTGTCGGGCTTGGAGTCGTCGCGCGTCGACATCTCGAGGTAGAAGTCGTCGAGTCCGAAGTCCTTGAGCAGCCCCAGCACGAAGTCCAGCAGGTGCTTGATCTCCGCCGGCGCCTGCTCGGGGGTGACGTAGGAGTGCGAGTCGTCCTGGGTCAGTCCGCGCACGCGGGTCAGGCCGTGGATGACACCGGACTTCTCGTAGCGGTAGACCGAGCCGAACTCGAAGAGCCGCAGCGGCAGCTCGCGGTAGGACCGCCCGCGCGACCTGAAGATCAGGTTGTGCATCGGGCAGTTCATGGCCTTGAGGTAGTAGTCCGCGCCCTCGAACTCGATGGGCGGGAACATCGTGTCCTTGTAGTACGGCAGGTGCCCCGAGAGGTGGAAGAGCCCCTCCTTGGAGATGTGAGGGGTGCCGACGTAGTCGAAGCCCTCCTCGATGTGGCGCTGGCGGACGTAGTCCTCCATGACCCGCTTGATCACGCCGCCCTTGGGGTGGAAGACCGCGAGGCCGGAGCCGATCTCGTCGGGGAAGCTGAAGAGGTCCAGGTCGCGCCCGAGCTTGCGGTGGTCGCGGCGCTCGGCCTCCTCGATGCGGTGCAGGTGCGCCTCGAGCTCCTCCTTGCTGGGCCAGGCGGTGCCGTAGACGCGCTGGAGCATCTTGTTCTTCTCGTCGCCGCGCCAGTACGCCGCCGCCGACCGCATCAGCTTGAACGCCGGGATCCGCTTGGTGGTCGGCAGGTGCGGGCCGCGGCACAGGTCGCTCCAGGCGACGTCGCCGTTGCGCTTGATGTTGTCGTAGATCGTGAGCTCGCCGGCGCCGACCTCGACGCTCGCGCCCTCGGCCGCGTCGTCGGACCTGCCCGAGCCCTTCAGGCCGATGAGCTCGATCTTGTAGGGCTCGTCCTTCAGCTCGTCGATCGCATCCGCGTCGGAGGTGACGCGACGGGAGAAGCGCTGCCCCTCCTTGATGATCTTGCGCATCCGGGTCTCGATCTTGTCGAGGTCCTCGGGCACGAACGGCTTCTCGACGTCGAAGTCGTAGTAGAAGCCGTTCTCGATCGGCGGGCCGATGCCGAGCCTGGCGTCCGGGAAGAGCTCCTGCACGGCCTGGGCCATGACGTGCGCGGTCGAGTGGCGCAGGATGTCGAGCCCGTCCTGGCTGTCGATCGCGACGCCGGCGACCTCGTCGCCGTCCTGAAGCTCGTAGGACAGGTCCTTGAGCTGGCCGTGCTCGTGGTCGCCGATCCGGGCGGCGATGACCTCGGTGTCCTCCGCGAAGAGCTCCCACGCCTTGGTGCCCGTCGTGGTGGTCCGCTCCTCACGCTCACCGGCGTGGATGCGGACGACCTTGATCTCGGACACGTGGGGCTCCTGACTGGCATGCGGTGGCGACCCGGGTCCGGGCCGACACTCGATGCTATCGAGGACCCGCCGTGCGGCGCGCCCGAGTATCGCCCCGCTCGGCTGAGCCGCTCAGGACCTGTCGAGCCGGACCTTCCCGATACGACCGATCGGGGACGCGCAGGCATCGCCCCACTCGGGCACGACGCCGGCGTTGCAGGCGCGGTAGCCGACCTCGTAGCCCTTCGGCTCGCCGTTGACCCGGAGGTAGCAGTCGTCCTCGCACTCGAGGCGGTTGATGCGGAAGCGGCCCTGCTTGTCGGTGGTGTCGGCGCCCTCGACCTGGCCCAGGTCGTTGGCGCTGCGGGCGGTCACGCGGACGCCGCGGACCGGACGCCGGCTGCGGCTGTCGACGATCCGGCCCTGGATGAACGCCGGGTTGGCCAGGACCTTGCCGACGGCGGCGTGCGGCCCGTAGGTCATGGCGTCCGCCGCCGTGGCCTGCACGTAGCCGTCGCCCACGAAGCCGCCCTGGTAGGTCCCGGGCACGACCTGCACGAAGTACTCGTCGTCGGCACCCGGCCCGGCATCCAGCTCGAACTTGCCCTTGCCGTCGGTCGTGTCGGTGTCCACCACGGCCCCGGGGTCTCCGCCCTTGACCTTGCGCAGCCGGACCGTCGCCCCCACCACCGGTGGGTGTGAACCGGTCGAGTCGACCAGACGGCCGGTCAGGGGGTCTGCGGCCACCGCTGCCGGAGGACCCGCCACGACCGCGCCCAGGAGCGCGAGCGAGGCGACGACAAGGAGCGAGATCGGACGACGCATGCCTCAGGCTAGGACGGGGCGAGCCGAAATGGGACCGGAACGCCCAACGTCGGCCCACGGTGGTTGAGGTGCGAGCGCAGCGAGCCTCGAAACCACCCCATGAACGTGCCCCGTGGGTGGAGGGAGGCGCGCAGCCTCACCCGACGCGCGGCACCTCGACGGTGTCGGGGTGCTGCTGGACTCCCCAGTCCTCGATCGCCTCGCCGGCCTCGACCACCTGACGAGTGGTGCGGAAGGCGAGCCGGTGGTCGCGGGCGATGGCTTCGAGCGTCGACACCGAGACCGGACGAGCCTGCGCGCGAGGGTCGCCGGTGACCGTGGGTCCGGAGTAGATCGCGTAGACCAGCCGGTCGTCCGCGGCCAGCTCGACCATGACCCGGCCGGGGTCCTCGTCGGTCACGGTCTCGTCCCAGGCGACGGTCAGGGTGCCTTCGGGCACGGAGCGCGAGAAGCACCCCTCGAACGACGCGTCGTCCGCGCAGTCGATGTCGAGCTCGGGGTCGGCCTCGAAGACGCGCACCTCCAGCACCTCGTCGTACTCCTGCCCCTCACGTCGGTACTCGAGGTAGGCCCCGTGGCCGGGCTCCCCCGGCACGGACTCTCCCCGCACCATGTCGGTGACGCCGGGCACGTGGTCGAGCGCCACCGCTGCCGTCGCCCGGTCGGTCAACGCAGCCCCGGCGGAGTCGTTGCGATCACTGCTGTCGCAGGCACTCACCGACGCCACCAGGGCACGGTCACCGCGACGGCGACGCCACGGCTCGATCCGGTCATGGTCGCACTGTGCCATCCCGGTGCTCGTGGCGACCGTCGAACCGGTCGCGAGGAGCCGACGATGCGGTGTGAGGGTGGGCGATACTGGGTTCGAACCAGTGACCTCTTCGGTGTGAACGAAGCGCGCTACCACTGCGCCAATCGCCCCTCTACTGCGGTCGCAGACTCTAGCCCATCCCTCCGGACCTCTCACACTCGCGGCCCCGTCCACCCCCTCCACCGGTGGTCGAGCAGCGAGGACCGCCAGCGACGAGCGCCCGTCGAGACCCAGCGAGCCGGCCGGCACCGCAGGGACGAACGAGCCTGCGCGAGAGCCTCCGCAGAAATATCTCCGCCGAGGACGCAACCGAACCGCTCTCCATCGCGTCAGACCTTCTCGAGACCACCATCTCGTCCTCAGACACCAGGACCTCGGACAAGGATCGTCATGTCGCAGCCCGTCACCCCCGCCGTGAGCCAGGACATCACCCTGCGGTGCCTCGACGACCGCGGCGTCGACGTCGTGTTCGTCGCGTCCTTCGGCTACCGCTCCGAGGACCCGTACGCCGTGTGGCTGACCTTCCACATCCCCGGCGGCGACGTCAGCTGGGCGGTGGCCCGCTCGCTGGTCGTCCAGGGGCTCACGGAGCCGTCCGGCGACGGGGACATCCGCCTGCGGCCCGCCATCGACGACGAGGGCCGTGCGGTCGTGGTCTTCGACTTCCACTCCCCCAGCGGCCGGCTGCTCACGCAGGCCCGCACGTCCGAGCTGCACACGTTCCTCGCGCAGACGCGTGCCGCCGTCCCGTTCGGCGAGGAGGCCGGGCTGATGGACCTCGACGGCCTCGTCGCCGACCTCCTGACCGGCTCAGAAGCCGAGTAGCTCCGGCTCACGCGCGCGCCAGGTCGCCAGCGCGTCCTGGGTGACCGGCCCGGGCGCCACGAGGTCCATGCCGTCCCAGCGCTCGACCCCTTGCACGTCGCGCGTGGTCGACGCCAGGAACACCTCGCTCGCCGAGGTCACGACCTCCAGCGGCTCGTCGACCTCCCGACCGCCGTACCACTCGAGCAGCAGCCCCCGCGTCACTCCCGCCAGGCAGCCGCTGGCCAGCGTCGGCGTCCGCAGCTCGCCGTCGACGACGTAGAAGACGTTGGAGCCCGTGCCCTCGCACAGGTGGCCCTGGAGGTTGGCCAGGACGGCCTCGGTCGCGCCTCGGCGCTTCGCCTCCGCGAGCGCGATGACGTTCTCGGCGTACGACGTGGTCTTGAGGCCCGCCGTCGCCCCGCGCTCGTTCCGCGGCCAGGGCACCGTCGCCACCGTCGTCGTCGTCGCGGCCGCGTCCAGGGGCGCGGCGACCACGATCACGGTCGGCGCGTGGTCGCCGCGCCCCGAGCCGAGCGGCGCCGGGCCCCCGGTCACCGTGATCCGGATCCGTCCCAGCGGCAGGTCCTGGCCCTCGACCGTGGCCCGCACCCCCCGCCGTACGGCGTCCAGGTCCACCTCCGGCAGCCCCAGCCCGCTCGCGGAGCGCTGCAGGCGCTCCAGGTGGCGCTCCAGGGCGAACGGCAGCCCGTCCACGACCTTGATCGCCTCGAAGACCCCGTCCCCCACCGTCACCCCGTGGTCGACCACCGAGACGGCCGGTCCGGTCGGGTCGTCCAGCAGGTCTCCGTCGATCCATGCGCGCATCACGCCACCCTAGGAGGCGCAACCACGGGGCGCTGGGACCGACCCGGCGACACTCGGCGTGGCCGGTTTGGGACCGCCGCGACCCATCGGGTACGGTTCTCACGCACATCAGGTCCGGCCCTCGGGTGGGAGCAGATGAGCGTGCGGACATAGCTCAGTTGGTAGAGCGCAACCTTGCCAAGGTTGAGGTCGCGAGTTCGAGTCTCGTTGTCCGCTCGGAGTAGGTCGTTGGAGGCCTGGCCGTCACGGTGGGTTGGCCGAGAGGCGAGGCAACGGACTGCAAATCCGTGTACACGGGTTCAAATCCCGTACCCACCTCCACAACTTCACAGAGGGCGATTGGCGCAGTGGTAGCGCGCTTCCCTGACACGGAAGAGGTCACTGGTTCAAACCCAGTATCGCCCACGTCGACAACCCGCAGCCGGAGGCTCATCGCCCCGCTGCGGGTTCTGTCATCCTCGGGCGGCTCTCCGTCACGGCGGGCTCAGTCGAAGCGGTCGGTCTCGACCGCGAGCTGGTCCAGGATGGTCTGGAAGAAGCGGGCGACGAAGTCCGAGCTGTGCCGCCACTGCCGCGGGTCCGGGACGCTGAGGAGCGAGCCGAACGAGCCCGCGGCGAACAGGTCGTTGAACCGGTCCACCCGCGTGGTCCAGGTGCTGACCGCGGCGATGAGGTCGTCCGCGAGCGGGTCGCTCGTGCCGAACACGGTGTTCGCGAACGCCCGCCACCTCTGCCGGAAGAGCGCCGGCTGCTCCCCGTCGACGTAGTAGCGCACGAGGGTGGTGGACATCGAGCTCCCGGCCAGCATGGAGGTGACGAGGTTGAAGCCGTCGACGTCGCCGACGAGGTCGGCCTCCGGCGCGGACATCAGGTAGTACCCGTCCAGGTCGGGCTGGCCGTCGGGCAGCCGCGGGAGCACCCGGGGAGCATCGGGAACGCCGTCCTGCTCCGCCCACACCGCACCGATGCCGATGTCCGCGACCCACGACGCCGGATCGATCGCCGGCACCGGGAAATCGGAGTACGGCGTGTCCGCACGCGGGTGGAGGAGCGCGTCGACCGTCAGCAGCAGGTGACCGAGGTCGACCCGGGTCGCAGTGGCGTCGTAGAAGTAGGGGCTCGGGTTGTCCAACGGTCGCCCCGGCACGGGGTTCTCCGGGGCCCGCATGCTCAGCCGTCCGAAGAAGACCGGGTCCATGCCCGCGGGTGTGAGCAGTCGGCGTGAGCCGTCGGGCAGCAGCCGAGGGGCGTCGGGCAGGAGCCGGTCGAAGGCGATCTCGCGAAACGTCAGCCCGTCCGGGTCGGTGCCCGGGTAGTAGAGCTGCCGCACCCGCGTGAGGAACTCCTCGGGACTGTCCCCCGGGTTGGCGCCCTCTGCTGCCTGGAACGCCTCCACGAAGTCGTCGAGCGTCATCTCCCCCGGTCCCAGGACGGGCGTGGGGAAGGGCACCTCGTCGACGAAGATCGCGTCGAGGGTGGTCATGGTCTTGACCCCGACGACGCCGTCGTTGGGCAGGAGCTGCTGTTGCGTCTTGAACTCGCTGACTGCGGTCGCGGTCTCCGGGCCGTACTGGCTGTCGGCTCCGTGCTGGGGCAGCGCGAAGCCCTGGTCGAGCAGCGCCCGCTGGATCTTCAGGACATGACGTCCGGTCTCGAAGGGGCCTGTCTGGCTGACCACCTTGAGCTGCTGGGTGCCGTCGAGACAGGCCTGCAGCACCGGGTCGTAGCGGAAGCGGAACGCCTTCAGGTTCGGCATAGCCCTCGACACTAGGACGCGGGACCCGGCTCGGACGTGTGGTCTAGAGCAGTGGCGCCGAAGATCGCCGGCCCGGAGATTTTGCTTGACGGGGACCACGCAGCGGCAGACCCTGCCTGAGGGGCTCATTTCGGGATAGGAACACCGATGCACCCTCAGATCCGTGACTACTGGATCACCTTCTCCGCGCCCCTCGAGGGCGTCGTCGACTTCATGTACCTCGACGCCCGCGGCTGGGTCAGCACCGGGATCGGCAACAAGATCGACGAGACGGCGCAGGAGATGTCGCCGCCCTCGGACGCCGAGCGCTCGACCTCGCTGCGCCTCGCCAACGAGGTCACCTGGACCGCCGGCGACCACGACGCCGGCGAGGACGAGGTGGCGGCCGCCTGGGACGCCGTCAAGGCCCGGCTCGACCTCGCGGCCTCGGGGCATCGCGCGTTCGAGAGCCTGACGAACCTCCGGCTCGCCTCGACGGAGATCGAGCGACTGGTGCTCGGCAAGCTCGACCAGATGGAGCAGTTCCTGGTCGGTCGGCCGGAGTTCACGAACTTCGCCGCCTGGCCCGCCAACGCGCAGCTCGCGACGCTCAGCATGTGCTGGGCCCTCGGCCCGGCGTTCCGGTTCCCGAACTTCCAGCAGCATGTCGCGGTGGAGAGCTGGGTCGGGGCGGCCGAGGAGTGCTCCTTCGGGCCACGGGTCGGCACCATCGTCATCCGCAACGCCCTCGACCGCGACCACTTCCTTCTGGCCGACCGCGTGGCGAGCGAGGGACTGCCGATCGAGTCGATCGCCTTGGACGTCTCGACGGTCTTCGGCATCCAGGGCGCCCTGATCGCGCTGGGCTTCCGTCCGGGCGCCCAGGACGGAGCCGACGGACCCTCCACCCAGGGCGGCGTGCGGAGCTTCGAGGAGGCCAACGGCCTGTCCCCCACCGGGTCCAGCACCGACCTCACCATGCTCGCCACCTTGGGCGCGAGGCTCGACGAGGCCGGCTTCACGGTGCTCGGGATCTGACGCAACCAGAAGGAGACGCGGAGATGACAGCGTTCGACATCGAGCTCCAGAGCCCTCTCGGGCCCGAGTTCACGGGGGGTCTCGGCGGGCCCGGCCAGGGCGGGCACAACTCACCGGACTGGTTCATCCAGTTCGGCATGGACCTCGCCGCACCAGGCGGCTCCGAGGTGCGGGCGTCCTTCGACGGGCACGTGTCGGTCTATCACCCGCACGACCCCGGCACCGACAGCGGCAAGGTCTTCGGCGCCCAGATCTTCGCGCGGGACCCGAGTGACCGGATGGGGTGCTTCTACACCCACCTGACCGACGTGCCGGCGGTGCTGGCGGTCGGCAGCTCGTTCAGCCGGGGCGACGTCATCGGGCGCGTCTTCGAGTTCGGCGGCATCCCCGGCCACGTACACATGGCCGTCACCGAGATCCTCGGCGATGCCGCCAACGGGGAGCGGGTGGGCGTCGACCTGTACCAGCTCTTCCTCTCGATGGGACAGTCCCAGCAGAGCTCCGTCGTCACGTTCTTCCAGGAGCCCGGACGGCCACCGCAAGCGTCCGGAGGAGGGGGTACGCCGCCCGCTCCGCCGACACCACCCTCGTCGTCGTCGATCGACCTGCGCAGCACGCGCGGCGTCCAGCAGGCCCTGGCCGCCCTGGGCTTCGATCCCGGAGCCATCGACGGCGCCGACGGGCCCAGGACCCGCGCGGCCGTGGCCGCGTTCCAGTCGGCAAACGGGCTGGCTGCCGACGGCATCGTCGGACCGCAGACCCGCGCGGCGCTCGGAGGGGCCCTCGCCGGCATGGGGTTCGACGTGGTCGGGGCCGAGGGGTGAGGTCCGGCCGGACGCGCAGACCCGCAGTGCTCCACGCGGACCTCGGCTGAGGGCGGGCGGCATGGGCGACAGTCTCGGACGCCAGCTGTTCGACCTCCTTCGGACCACGGTCATCGACGCCCTGGACGAGGCCGTCTCGTCGGCCGCCGCGGACCTGACGCGGCTCACCGTCGACCCGGACTTCGACGTCTCTCCCTTCGCCGGTCGTGTCCTCACGGCACCCGCCCTCGACCACCCGGTGCTGTCCGCGCTGTCCGGGATCTCCGCCGCGGAGCCGCCCGCACGGGTCGGCCTGCACGGCTGGAGGTCGACCACCACCGACGACGCACCGCGCGGCATCGCCCTCGTCGTCACCTCCGGCACGGGCGCCGTCGCCGTGGTCGCGTTCGTCCCGGCCGAGGGGCGCCAGCTGTCGGTGCTGGGATCCGGACTGGGTGGCGGCCAGCTCCCGCCCCTGACCTCGGGCTCCGGCGTCACGCTGCGCGTGGGTGGCGTCACCCCCGACGAGGTCCAGCTCGCGCTGCCGCTCGACGGACCACCGGCGGCGCAGCGCCTCGCGGCAGGCACCCGGCTCGAGGTCGCGCTCACCCGTCCGGCCGGTGCCGCGCTCGGGCCGGAGGGCGGACCCTTCGTCCAGCTCGGATCCCTGGCGCTCACCGCGGCGCTCGCCTCCACCGACGGCGCGACCATCACCCGCGAGCTGCGGGCGACGCTCTCGGGCGGAGAGGTCGTGCTGGTGCCGGGCTTCCTGAAGGGCCTGGTGCCGGTCGACCTGACCTTCCCCGTCGACCTCGACCTCGAGCTGACCGCAGCGGACGGGATCGCGCTGCACGGGAGTCCCTCCCTCAGCACGCGGCTGAGCGGCAGCGACGGTCGAGCCCTGCAGCTGGCGGCCGGCGTGGCCGGCACGGAGACGCCCCGGCTCGACCTGTCCTTCGCCACGTCGCTGCGCGCGTCGTTGCCCGGGGTGCCGATCGAGGTCGACCTCGACGGGCTCGGGGTGCGGCTGCCGCTCCAGCTGAGGCTCGGCACGCCCGTGCTTCCCGACCCTCGGGACGTCCTTCCGGAGGTGCCCGACGGCGTCTCGGTCACCCTCGATCTGCCGGCGGTCTCCGGTTCGGGCACCCTCGCCAAGGTGGGCGACGACCTCGTCGGCGCACTGGCCGTGCGGATACCACCCATGTCTGCCAGCGCCTTCGGCGTCCTCGCACCCGCCCGCGCCGGCGCACCCCTCTCGTTCCTCGTCATCCTCGGGGCGACGTTCCCCCCTCCCGGCGTCCAGGTGGGGTTCGGCTTCGCCATCACCGGTGTGGGCGGCGTCATCGGCGTCAACCGTCGGGTCGACCGCGACGCCTTGGTCAGCGCCGTCACCGACGGCAGCGCTGCGCAGCTGCTCTTCCCCGCCGACCCCACCGGCGCCGGAGCGTCGACGCTCGGGTCGCTTCCGGCGATCTTCCCCGCCGCACGGGGCTCGGTCGTGGTCGGACCGATGTTCCAGATCGGATGGGGTGGACGGCTCGTGTCGCTGTCCGTCGCGGTGCTCCTCGAGTCCTCGCGCCAGGTCCGCCTCACGATCCTCGGCAAGCTCGTCGTCGCCCTCCCGGACCCGGCGGCACCCCTCGTGCTCCTCCAGGCGACCTTCGCGGGACTCATCGAGCCCGCCGAGCCCAGCGTGACGTTCGTCGCCAGCCTGACCGGCTCGCACCTCGTCGGCTGCCCGCTGACCGGCGACCTGCTGCTGCTCGTGCGCGGGGGCTCGGAACCCGTCTTCATCCTCAGCGCCGGCGGCTTCCACCCCGCCTTCCCGGTCCCGCGCGGGGTCCCGCCGCTGCAGCGGATGGGCATGGACCTGTGCCCGGTGCCGTGGCTGGGGATGCGGTGCGAGAACTACTTCGCGCTGACGTCCAACACGCTCCAGCTCGGAGCTCGGCTCGAGATCGCGGCCGAGGTGGCTGAGTGCGGTCTCCGGGGGTTCCTCGCCTTCGACGCCCTGGCGCAGTTCGAGCCGTTCCGGTTCCTCGCGGACATGTCGGGTGCCATCTCCCTGCGCGTCTTCGGCGAGACCCTGATGGGGATCTCCCTCGCCCTGCACCTGGAGGGACCCGCGCCGTACCTCGCGCGCGGTCGCGGATCCATCGACCTGTTCTTCTTCGAGGTCTCCTTCGACTTCGAGATCGGCTGGGGGTCCCCCGCGCCCGCGCTGACCGAGCCGGACGTGGGTCGCGACCTCCGCGCCGCCCTCGGACGGCCCGAGGCGTGGCGCTCTCGAGGGACCTCCCCGCCGGGGCTGACCCTGACGGCCGCGGCCCTCCACGCGCTCGAGAAGGCCACGGTCCTCGACCCCTACGGCGCCGTCTCGGTCCGTCAGGAGGTGCTTCCCCTCGGCATCGAGATCGTCCGGTACGCCGGGGCGCCGTGCCCCCCTCAACGCTGGGACCTCGTCGCGGGCGAGCTCGGGCCCGGCGAGCCGGCCCACCAGGTGCAGGAGATCCGCACCGAGTTCGCGCCCGCCCTGTTCGTGCCCACGGCCACCGACGACGCCGCCCTGGGCGGGGAGCCGTTCCTCTCGCTCCGGTCGGGGATGGAGCTGTCCCCGGCGCCGGCGGCCGGGGCCGAGCAGCGTCCCGCCGACCTCCAGTGGGAGGAACGGGTGATCAGCCACGACCTACCGAGTCCCCTGACCTGGAGCCTCGGGTTGCTGACCGAGGTGGCCATGGCCGAGAGGGTCCTCACCGCCACCTCGTTCACCGACCCCGACTGGTGGCCGTCCGGTCAGGAGGTCGTCGTCGATCCGCTGCCTCTTGCGGGGGTCGCCTCCAGCTGGTCGATGACGCCCGGTGACGCGACGGCGGGCAGCCTCTTCGAGGTCGCTCAGACGGTCCTCGCCGGGGACGACGTCCAGATGGCCGTCGAGACCTGGGAGCTCTGACGGCGTGGGAGACCTGAGCTTCGCGTCGTACCTGCAGGGCCCGCTCGGCGAGGCCATCAGCGCCGCGGAGACCTTCGGCGACCTGCCACCGCCGACGTTCTCCCCGGGCGTCACCCTGCTCGGACCCGGCCAGGAGACCGACATCGTCCGCGGCCCCGACCAGCGGCTCCTCGGCCCCGGCGACGTCGCCGGGCTGCCCGCGGGCGCGGTCACGCGCTCCGAGCCGCCCCCGGGGGCCTGCGACGTCGAGCCCAACTACCTCGCCTCGGTCGAGGTGACGCCGGCCGAGCTGCCGTGGCTCCTGACCCCGGCGCGGCCGACAGCCGGTCGGCTCCGCCCGTGGCTGGTGCTCGTCGTGCTCGAGGCCGGGTCGGCCCCGCTCGTCGAGGGCGCCCCTCTCCCGGCCGTCGAGGCCCCCATCGACCAGCTCCCCGACCTGCGGGACTCGTGGGCCTGGGCCCACGTCCAACGCACCCTCGGGGACCGGCAGCTGCCGGCCGGCGCGTCCGCACCGGCCGCGGCCGTGGCTCGGCTGCTGTGCCCGCGCCACCTGGACGCCGGCGTCTCCTACCGCGCGTGCCTGGTCCCTGCGTTCGCGTCCGGGCGGGACGTCGGGCTCGGCATGACACACCCCGAGGGAGGAGTGCACGAGCCGGCCTGGCAGGTCACCGCCGCCGGCTCCGTGCGACTGCCCGTCTACCACCACTGGACCTTCACCACCGGCCCGCTGGGCGACTTCGAGGACCTCGTCGGCCGGCTCGGCCCGGCCGACCCGGCGATGCTGCGGGTCTCCTCGACGCGGCCCGTGGACGTGCGCCAGCCCTGGCCGGGAGACGGGCCCGTGGCCGACGACGCCCAGATGGTCGGCGTCGAAGGCGCGCTGCGACCCTTCAGCGACCCGCCCGCGCCCGAGTCGGCGGCGACGGCGGGGGTGCTCGCCGACCTAGACGCGCGGCTGGCCCGGCACCTGGATGCGCCCGCCCAGCGGGTCGAGGGCGTCACCGAGGGCGAGCCCGCCACGCTCTCGCCGCCGTTGTACGGCGCTCGCCACGTGCTGCAGCAGCGGGTGGGCGACGGGCCGCCGTGGGTGGCCCAGCTCAACCTGGGCGTGGCCCGGCGGATCGCGGCCGGGCTGGGTGCGTCCTACGTCCGGGACCACCAGGAGGACCTGATGCAGAGGGCCTGGCAGCAGGTCGGGGCGATCCGCGAGGCCAACCGCCTGCGCAGCGTGGTCGAGCTGACCACCGAGGTCGCGCAGCGGATCCACGAGCGCCACGTCTCCCCGCTGACCCCGGGAGAGACCCTCGCCTTCACGGCGCCTGCGCAGGCCCGGACCCGCACGAGCGACACCACCACGCTGTCGCTGGAGATGCGCGTCAGCCGGCTGTCCGACGGCGTCGTGAGCGCGGCGTTCCGCCGGCGGGTGCGACCGGCCGGCAAGCTCGCCCGCCGCAGCGGCGTCTCCGTGTCCGGGGTCATCCCCCGCGGCCTGGTCGGCGAGGTGGCTCCGCCGATGGGTGCGCACCTCGTGCCCACGACCCCCATGCTCGACCCGGCCGCCGTCGCCAGCGTCGTCGCCGGCGCCGCGGCCGACCAGCTCATGATGATCACGGCGATGGCGACCGTGGCCTCGCTCGCCGATCCCCCGGGCGCGGCCGACCTCGACGCCCGGATCCACGAGCTCGGCGGCCTGTCGGCCGAGGTGACGACGCTGGCCGCGGCCGGCCGCGCGGTCGCGTTGAGCGAGATGATCGCTCCGGAGCTCACCACCGTCACCGAGATGACGGGCGCGGTGCTGTCCACCATGGTGGAGACGGGCGGGTTCGGGACGATCAGCTCCCAGGGGGTGGCGATCCCCGGGGACCAGGTCGCGGACCGCGTCACCGAGGCGCTCCGCCCTGGCGACAGCCACTGGCGCCGGCTCGGGGCGCGCACCACCCTCCCGGACGCGATGTCCGCCGCGCAGGACGAGCCGGTCATGACGTGCCCCTCCTTCCCGGTCCCGGCCGGGCTCGCGCTGCTCGAGTCCGACCCCGAGTGGTTCCTCCCCGGGTTGGGCGCCCTGCCGGGCAACAAGGTGGCGCTGCTGCGCCAGAACTCCGCCTTCATCGAGTCCTACCTCGTGGGCCTCAACCACGAGCTGATGCGGGAGCTGCTGTGGCGGGAGTACCCCACCGACCAGCGCGGCACTCCGTTCACGCGCTTCTGGCCCCGGCCCGACGGGTCCCCGGACATCGAACCGATCGCGACGTGGACCGACGACCGGGCCCTGGGTGACCGGCTGCTGCTCGACGAGTCGCTGGCGGTGCTGCTCGTCCGCGGAGACGTCGTGCGTCGCTACCCCAGCATGATCGTCACCGCCGTCCCGTCCGATCCGCCGGACGACCGGGGACGGTTCCGGCCCAGTGCGACGCAACCGGTCCGCCTGCCGCTCTTCGTCATCAGCGTCGACGCGCAGACCAACGCCTACGCGTTCGACGTGCCGGAGGCCGAGCTCCTGGCGCCCGCGTCGACGCAGGCACCGGGCTGGTTCTTCGTGTTCGCCGAGAACAGCTTCCGCGTGCGCTTCGGCTTCGACGTGGCCACGGACCCACCCGCCGTCCTGGACAGCTGGAACCAGGCCGTGTGGCCACCGGGCGACGGCGGTGGGACGGGACCGTTCGTGCCGGTGGTGCGGGGGCACGCGGTCGGCGGAGTGCCCTTCGGCCCCCCGGCACCCCCGTCTGCGGACGGGGCGTCCTGGGACCGTGACGCCGCCGACATCGCCCGGATCTCGCTCCAGCGCCCGTTCCGGGTGGCGATGCAGGCAGACGTCCTGCTCGGCGCCCCGGGGACCGCCTGATGAGCGAGCTCGCCGACGCCCGCCTGGCCGTGTCGGTCGCCCGCGCCGCCCTCGAGTCCGCGTTGCGGGCGCTGCGCACCGCCGAGATGGCGACGGCCGTGTGGCGCGAGCCCGACGGCAGCCTGCGCGTCATCGACCCGGACGTGCCGGGCAACCGGGAGGCCTTCGACCGACTCGAGGCCGCCAAGGCCGCCTTGGCGGCAGGGACCGAGGCGGTCTCGGACGCCCAGGCGGCGTACGACGCGGCGGGCGCGACGTACGTCGGGCTGGCCGCCCAGGCGCCCCTGTTCCCCAGCGCGAACGGCGACCCGGTCCTGCTGCTCCCCGTCCGGGTCGAGGCCGTCTTCGGCGCCGAGGACGACGGCAGCCCCGTGCTGCGCATCCGGGTCTACCCCGATGACGTCCACGTGGACAGCCACGAAGAGGGGCTCACCGAGCGCGAGCGGGCCGCGGGGGTCGCCTACTGGCGCGCGGTAGGAGCCGCGGCCGACGACCCGACACGCCGCGGTGCCGCGTGGCAGGCCTTGGTCGGCGCGACCGGCGGCGAGCGCGCGTCGTGGGTGAGGACGGTGTCGACCCCGACCGGCGCCGACCCCACCGACCCGTCGTTCCCCGAGGTCGCGGACCGCAGCGACGCCTGGACCCGGGCCGCCACCACGGTGCTGCTGCCCGACCGGTTCGAGTTCTCCGCCTACCGCGACGGCGCCCTGACGTGGCGGCACTCCGGCGGCGAGATCCCCGACCGCCTGGCCCTCGGCATCGCGCCGTCGCCCGGTGCTGCCGGCGACGACGGCCTGCTCGACCCCGCGAGCCGGTGGCTGGTCGACTTCGCCGAGGCCGTCGAGGTCGGAATGGCGGTGTCGGTGCCGTTGGCAGCGGCCGACGACCACTTCGACCTGCTCACGGTCGTCGGCGTCAGCGACCAGGACGCGGCCACCGGCGCCGCCCGGGTCGAGGCCGCCCTGGCCGCCCACGCCCACACCAGCGGAGTCGCCCTGCTCCCGGTGCGGACCCCCACGAACAACACCCCGTCCACCCGGAGCGCCTGGCGCTCGCGGGGAGCGCCGCTCGACCCCGACACCGCCGACCGGCGCCGAGCCGCCTTCGACCCGACCGGCGAGCAGGACTCCGCGCGGCTCGCGCGCGCCCTCGGCATCGACGGGAGCGGCACCCTCGCCGGCGCCGCGGACCCCGCCGAGTCCGACGCGGAGCTGCTCCGCGCGCTGCACCGGCTCCAGGCCGACACCTTCGCCTGGTCACGTGTCTGGGCGCCGGCCGACGAGATCGACCGCACGACCGGACCGACCGCGGCGCCGTGGTACGAGGCGGCCTCGACCCACTTCGCCGACCACGTCCGTGGTCGCGGTCCCCTGCCGTTGGTGCGGATCGGGCGCCAGCCGTACGGCGTCCTGCCGGTCAGCAGCTCGGACCTGTGGGTCGCGGACTCGCCCACGGACGCGATCCCGCCCCACGTCTCGTCGTTCGAGTCGGCCTTCGTCGCGCAGGTCGACCGCGCTCTCCAGGTCGGGGAGGGCGCGGACCAGGATGCCGTGCTGCTCGACCTCCTCAGCCGCGAGGGGAGCCCTCGGCGGATCGCGGGCTGGCCCCACTTCGTCTCCAAGACCGACCCCCGCACGGCGGCGGTGGGCTCGGTCCCGGTGTCCGTGGCCCTTCCGTGGCAGGAGCCCGTCGAGCGCGCGGACCCCGGCGGCCCTCCTCGCGAGCCGGAGTGGATCGAGGCCTTCCCGGACACGATGCCGGCCGAGCTGCGGGCCTTCCTCGACGCCCGCCCGCTGGCCCAGCTGCTCGTCCTCTTCGACGAGGCGCTCAGCCGCATGCGAGCCACGCACCAGCCGCCGGTGCCCGACGAGCTCACGGCCCTGTACGAGCCCATCGCCGCGACGATGTGGCAGCTGCGGCAGCCGCCGACCCAGAGCGTGTTCTACACGCACGCGGCCGGCGTCCACAACGCGCTGTACCACCGGCTGGCCTCCGGGCCCGCGCTCCCGGACGCCGTCGACCGGGCGGTCGCCGCCGCGGAGCCCCTCCGCAGGCTCTTCGTCGGCTACGTGGACCTCGAGGACGAGGCCGTGGCCGACCTCGTCCGGCTCGAACGGCTGTTCCGCGAGACCCTCGAGCCGCTCTCGCACCGCGTCGACGCGTGGGTCACCTCGCTCGCGTCCCGTCGTCTGACCGGGCTCCGCGAGACGGCCCCGCGGGGGGTCCGCACCGGTGCCTACGGCTGGCTCACCGACGTGGAGCCGTTCGATCCCCGTCCCAGCCGCGAGGGCTACGTCGTCACGCCGTCGCTCCACCACGCCACCACCGCCGCCGTCCTGCGCTCCGGCTGGCAGGCGCACTCCGACCGGGGCGCGTTCGCCGTGGACATCCAGTCGACCCGTGCCCGGCGCGCGACGGCGATGGTCGAGGGCATCCGCGCCGGCCAGACGGTGGGCGCCCTGCTCGGCTACCAGCTCGAGCGCGCCCTGCACGACGCCCGACTCGACCAGTACGTCGCAGGCTTCCGGCGCGCCTACCCCCTCGCCCCGCTCGTGGCGCCCGACGCACCGGACGGGTCGGAGGCGAGGATCGCGATCGGGGCGCGCAACGTCGTCGACGGCCAGGCCCTGCGCCGGGACCGCCCCCGGCTGGCGCAGGATCCCGCCGCGCTGGCGGCCGCGGCCGCCGCGGACGTGGCGGGCAACGCCGCCGTCCTCCTGCGCGCGATCGCCGAGCTGGACGAGACGTTCGACGCGGTCGGCGACCTCCTGCTCGCCGAGAGCGTCCACCAGCTCGTCGGCGGCAGCCCCCTGCGAGCAGGGCTGGCGGCCGACGCCGCGGGCCGCGGGCACGAGCTGCCGGCGGAGTACGACGTGCTGAGCACGCCCCGCAGCGGGGTCGCCCTCACCCACCACGTCGGTGTCCTGCTCCCCGACGCCCTCGCTCCCGGATGGTCCGACGACCGCCCGCTCGTCAAACTGGAGCCCGGCGTCGAGGCCTGGCTGCGTGCGCGGCTCGGGCCTGCTGAGCAGTGGGGTGTCCCGACGGGCGAGCAGACGAGCCCCTGCGCCCTCGACCTGCTGGTGGCGCCGCCCGCGACCCTGAAGGCGGAGCTCCTCGCGCAGGGTCCCGCCGACCCTGCGAGGCTCGACGAGCTCGCGCTCCTGCTCGACCGCCTCCGCGCGACCCTGGCCTCGGCCACTCCCCTGAGCGTGGTGCACCTCCGGCCGGGGGCGGCGAGCGCGGCGGGCGGCTACGACCTGTCCGAGCTGGACAGCAGGGTGCGGCCCTGGCTCGCCGAGCTCCGCGCCGCAGCGCACGACCTGTCGTCCGAGGACGCCACCACCACGACCGCCGCGGTGGAGAGGCTCGCCACCCTCGGGGTGACCACCGGACCCCGGGACGCCACCGACGCGGTGGACCGGACCCGGGCCGTGCTGGCCGCGGTGCCCCTCGACGAGCCGCCACCGGTCCCCGATCCCACCACCGATGCCGCGGACTCGTGGCTCGCGGCGATCCAGGACCGGGCCTCGCGGTTGCTGCACCCCGCCGTCCGACTGACGCCGAGACTCACGGCCGAGCTACCGGCCGGACCCGAACCCGCTCCCGCCCCCGACGCGGTGCTCGACTGGCTGCGCGACATGGCCTCGGTCCGGCCGGCGGTGGAGACCTGGCAGGACGCGCTCGTGGCCGGCGAGCTCCTCGCTGCGAGCCCTTCTCCCACCTTCCACGTGGTCCAGCCGGCCGCGGAGGACGGCACGCGGTCTCCCTGGTTCGCCGACTCCGCCCCGGCCGGGGACCCCTCGTCGAAGCTCGCGCTGGTCCTCCAGTCCGATGGGGTGAGCACGACCGACCGGGGTCTGGTGGTCGACTCCTGGACCGAGGTCGCACCACGGCCTCCCGGCGAGCACGGTCCGGAGGAGACCGTCGGGGTGGCGTTCGACTACGACCGGCCGGGCGCGCGCGCTCCTCAGTCGCTGCTGATCGCCGTGCCTCCGGACCCCGCGCGGGGCTGGTGCGTCGAGGACCTCCACGGGTGTGTGGAGGAGACGCTGCGGCTCGCCCGGGTCCGCACGCTGGACCTGGTGGACCTGCCTGAGCTCGGGACCGTGCTGCCGATCCCCTACGAGGGCGTGTGATGGGCCGCTACGAGATGTCGTCCCGCGGTCCGGGCATCGAGGAGGGGTTGGCCTCGCGCCTGCACGACCCGCTGTGGTTGCTCGGGCGCCAGTGGCAGTTCGGGGAGTTCCGGCACGAGAACCAGCCGTCGCCGGCGTGGGTCGAGGTCGACGTCGACGCCCACCCGCTGGACGAGTGGCGGCCCGCCGCACGCGAGGAGTGGCTGGGACTCGACCTGGGAGCGGCACCGCTGGAGCGCATGGTGGAGGAGCACGAGGCAGGCGTCCCGCCCCGGCTGCGCTTCGACGGCGGCGTCCGCTGGCGGCGAGCACTGGCCAGCGCGGGCAGGGCCGACGACCTGGCGGCGTACGTCGGACGCTGTGGCTTCCCCGACCACGCCCTCGCGAGCGCCGCCGACGCAGCGTTGCGGACGCGGGTCCCCGACGGGTCGCGACTCGCGGACAGCCTGGCGGCCTTGACGACCGAGGACCAGCGCGAGGCGGAGCTGACCGCGCTGCGCGAGCACGGCGAGGTCACCGCCACCCCCACCGAGCTCGAGCAGCTCGCCACCGACTGGCTGACCTGGTGGTCGCGACGGGCCAGTCCGCTCGTGGCGCCGGACGACGCGTGGGACGAGCACCGCTTCGAGCACCGCTTCGCCGTACGCGCCAGCACGCTTCCGGAGGTGGAGCTCCACGCCGACGAGTACGTCGGCGGTCGCCTCGACTGGTCCTCCTTCGATGCGGTCGGTGTCGCCGACGGCGCCGCCACCCAGGCGCCGATCACGGTCCGCGAGTCCGCCCTGCCGTCGCCGGCACGCTTCGGAGGCATGCCGGCCCCACGCCTGTGGGAGATGGAGGACGCGCGCTTCGACCCGGGAGCGGTCGACGCGGCGCCCATCGACCTGGGACGGCTGATGCTCAGCGGGTACGCGACGGTCTACGGCAACGACTGGTTCGTCGTCCCCCTGCGACTCCCCGTGGGGACGCTGTCCCGGGTCACGCGGTTCGTCGTCCGTGACGTCTTCGGCGGTACGACGGAGCTGTCGGCCGTCGCGGCCGACCAGGACGGGTGGAACCTCTTCTCCCTCACGCAGGCGGACGCTCCTCTGGAGCCGGACCAGGAGCGCCCCACCAGCCCGTGGTTCCTGCTCGCCCCCGCAGTCCCCCACTCGCTCGAGAGCCGGCCCACCGACGTGGTGATGCTGCTGCGCGACGAGATGGCCAACGTCGCGTGGGCGGTGGAGGGGGTGATCGAGGACGACCACGGCAAGCCACTGGACCGGTTCGCCGCGTGGGCGGCACGCGAGACCCAAGCCATCCCCGAGATCACGCGACCGACGTACCGTGTCGACTCCGAGGTCCCTGACCACTGGTTCCCGCTGCTCCCCGAGCAGCTGGCCGACCTGGAGTCGGTCCGACTGCGCCTGGCGCCCATCACGCGCCTCGTCGACGGCGTGCCCGCGAGCCCCGAGCCGCGGGGCGGCTTGCTGCCCTCGGTCGGCTCCTGGCTCCACGAGGAGGAGGTCCCGCGCTCCGGTGTCCAGGTGGTGCGGACCTGGCAGCACGCTCGCTGGCAGGGCGGCAGCCGGCACCTGTGGCGAGGTCGCCACAAGCTCACCGGCCACGGCGAGGGCGACAGCGGGCTGCGCTTCGACGAGGTGGAGTGGCCGTGAGTCGCGCAGAGGGACACGAGGAGGCGCAGTGATGGACGCGGACCGCGGGTGGCGACGGTGCCGGGTGTGCGCGGGCCTGGTCGACATCGACCGGGCCGGGTCGTGCGTGACCGGCTCCATGCACGAGTTCTCCACCAGCTGGGAGTACAAGGCGGCGTGGGGCACGGTCGAGCCGGGCGCGCAGCCGGGCTGGGGCGCCTGCCAGAAGTGCGCGAGCCTCGCCTACAAGGGCGCTCCCGGGGTGTGCACGGACGGCGCGGCGCACGAGTATGCCGAGTACGACGCGGAGTACAACGTCGCCATGGGCGCGCTGCCCGAGACGCAGCCCGGCTGGCACTGGTGCCCCCAGTGCATGCGGCTGTGGCTGGGTGACGGGCAGTGCTCCGCAGGCGGGGCCCACGACGCCACCGGCAGTGCGGACTACCACGTCCCGGTCGTCGTGGCGGCGATGCAGGACTGGTGGCAGTGGTGCCAGCAGTGCCAGGGCCTGGTGTCGTTCGCCCAGACCGGGGTCTGCGTCGCCGGCGGCGGACACACGCCCAACGAGACGTACCGGATCGCCTTCGGCGCCGCGCCGACCGGGGCGCAGCCGGGGTGGCGGCTCTGCAGCAGGTGTCACGGCTTCGTGGCGGGCGGCGGCGCCGGCGTCTGCGTCGCGGGCGGTGAGCACGAGTTCGCAGGGAGCCTCGACTACGCCGTGCCGATGGAGGTCGAGCCGGTGGACGCGCAGCCGGGCTGGCGGTGGTGCAGCAAGTGCCAGCTCATGAGCTACTCCGGCCTCGAGGTCGGGGACTGCGCTGCCGGCGGCACGCACGACCAGAGTGCGAGCGCGAGGTACAGCGTCTTCCCCCAGTCCTTGGGCGACGGCCAGCCTGGCTGGCGCCTCTGCGGCCGGTGTCGCTGCCTGGTCCTCGGGTCCGTCTCCGACGGGACCTGCCGGGACGGAGCCGCTCACGACCTGACGGGCAGCCTTGCCTACCTCGTCCCGGACACCGGATCGGCGCCGGAGGGAGGCGACGCCGGCTGGCACTGGTGCTCTCGCTGCCAGGCCCTGGCTCGAGGCGGTCCCAGCTTCGACGGCGTGTGCTTCGACGATGCACCGCACGACTTCACGGCGAGCGCCGCCTACGGGCTGTACGTCGACCCTCCGCCATCCCACGGCGAACCGGGCTGGCAGCGGTGCGACGTCTGTCGGCAGCTCGTCCTGCCGGCAGCGGACGGATCGGCGGGGGTCTGCGTCGCCATGGCGCCGCACACGTTCACCGACAGTCCGGTCTACGTGATGTCGCTCTACACGCCGACCGCGCCGCCTGCCTCCAGCGTCCCCGCACTGACGCTGACCGAGTCGGCCGCGTCGGTGGTCGTCGACGGCGCCGGCTTCGGACCCGGCGCGCAGGTGACGCTGCAGTTCCTCGTCGGCGCCACCACGACGCAGGTGTCGGTCACCACCGACGAGGCCGGTCGGTTCCACCACGAGCAGACCCCGGCCCAGGCGGCGCCCGCGGGCGGCGGACTGGTCCTGGCCCGGGAGTCGGCCGAGAAGGTGGCGAGCGGGCGCCTGCGCGAGTTCGTGCCGGCGACGCCGTCCTAGGGAGCGGCTGCGTCGTACGACGACGCCGTGGTCCTAGCGGCTCCGGACGAGGCGGCGCACCAGCAGAGCGACCACAGGCACGGCGACGAGGAGCCACAGCACCCCTGACCCCTCGACGGACTGCCGCCACGTCAGCCGGTCCCGAGCCACGAACGCACCCGCGCTGCGGGGCAGGCGACCGAGGGTGTCGCCGATCGAGCGGCGGTGGCCGACAGGGTCGGTCGTGACGGTGGGTTCGTCGGACATCGGGACTCCGTCGGTGGGGGTGGTGGCGTAGGTTCGACCCCAACTTACAACGTAAGCCGAAATCGGTCGGAGGTCCTCGTGCCGACCCCGTCAACAGGAGGACCCGTGCCCGGAAGAAGCGCACTGCATGCCCCCGCCCCGCGTGGTGGAACTGCACCAGTTCGCGTGCCCGGTGCCCCATGGCCGGCTCGTAGGTTGCTGGGATGAGACTGCCCTCGATCCCCGGACCCTCGGACGTGCGGGCGCTGCTGGAGCAGCTCGTCGCGGCCGGGCCGCGCGTGCTGCGCCTGCTCGACAACGCCGAGCGCCTCCTCGACGACGTCGGCGCCCTGATGGCCAGGATCGAGCAGACCCGGCAGCGGGCCGACGAGGTGGTGGCCGCGGCCGACGAGACCCGCGCCCGCGCCGACCACGCACTGGTCTCCTTCGAGCCGCTGTCCGACCGGGTCAGCGCGATGCTCGACGACGCCGATCCCCTGCTCGGCAAGGCAGAGCGCCTCCTGAGCCGCGCCGAGCCCCTGGTCGCTCGGATCGAGCCGCTCCTCGCGGACCTCGTCCCCCCGATGACGCAGCTGATCCCCGCGCTCGACCGGATCGTCAAGACGACCGACCCCGACGAGGTCGAGGCGATCGTGGGGCTCGTCGGACACCTCCCCACGCTCGCGGACAAGATGGAGTCCGACATCCTCCCGATGCTGGAGACGCTCAGCTCCGTGGCGCCGGACCTGCACGACCTCCTGGACGTCTCCAAGGAGCTCAACGAGATGCTCGGCAAGCTCCCCGGCCTGCGCGGGATCAAGAAGCGCGTGGAGAAGGAGCAGGAGGAGGAGCGCGAGCAGGAGGAGCGCTCGGACGAGAGCACCGCCTGACGCTTAGGGTGACCTCCTACGCCGGGCTCGGCGGGTGCGAGGGGGGCACATGGGGGACGGGCACGTCACGCACGCCGACTACCGTGCCCTGCACCGCTTCCCCGCCCTCGACGGGCTGCGCGCGATCTCGGTGGTGCTCGTGTTCACCGCCCATCCGGCGTACCCCCACGTGTGGCCGCGGCTGCACGGGCCCTCGGGCGTGACGCTGTTCTTCGTGCTGAGCGGCTTCCTGATCACCACGCTGCTGCTGCGCGAGCACGAGGGTGGCGCTCGTGGGGTGGACCTGCGCGCGTTCTACGTACGGCGGGCGTTCCGGATCTACCCGATGTACCTCGCGGTCTTCGCGCTCTACTGCGTGCTCATCCTGGGTCTGGGGATGGAGCCGGAGCGGCGCGACGCCTTCGTGGAGAACATCCCCTACTTCCTGCTGTTCTTCCCGGAGCACGCGCTGTACTTCAACGGCGACGTGCTGGTGCCGTTCGACATGGCGTGGTCGATCGGGATCGAGGAGAAGTTCTACTTCGTCTGGCCGGTCCTCGGCTTCGTGCTGCTCAAGGCCCGCGCGCTCCCCCAGGCGCTGGCCCTGACCGCGATCGCCCTGGGCTGCAGCGTCGCGGGCCACCTCGGCGGCGGGTGGGGCGTCTCCCTCGAGAGCTACACGCCGATCGCGCTCGGCTGCCTGGTCGCGACGCTGCTGCACCACCGCCCCTCCTACGAGCGGCTCGCGCTCGCCGGCCGGCCGGCGGTCCTGCTGCTCCTCACGACGGCCCTCGTGGCTCTGCAGCTGAGCACCGCGCAGGTGCTTCCCCAGGGCCGGCTCTACCCCGTCTTCAGCCTGCTCGCGGCGCTGGTCCTGGCGGGGCTCGTCACCACCAGCTCCACGCGCGCCGACTGGCTCGGCTCGCGCCCCATGGCGTACGTCGCCGCACTGTCGTACTCGCTCTACCTGCTCCACAACTTCGGGCTCAACGCCGCCGAGGCGGTGCTGCCCTCCGACTGGGGGTTCGCGGGCTCGCTGCTCTCGACCGTCGTCGGCATCGCGCTGGCGTTCGTTGCCGCACACGTGGCGCACGTGCGGTTCGAGGACCCGCTGCGCCGCTACGGCGTTCGCCTCGCGAGACGGCGGCAGGAAGCCGAGGTCGACGAGGCGACCAGGACCTTCGGAGGCGTGAAGTCGCGACGGACGGGGAAGGCCTCGGAATGACCGTCCGCTCCAGGGGACGGCCCGGAGAGACGAGGACCTGATGGAGCAGCAGCCGGTCGAGACCCGCTCGTGGGCGGTGACCAAGGACGACGTGCCACACCAGCTCGCGCTGAACGCGGAGGGGCTCACGCTGCGCGAGACCGACGGTGAGGGGTTCGTGCACTACCCGCTGAGCGAGCTGCGGGAGGCCTCGTTCCCCACGCCGATGAGCGTCGAGCTCCTCACCGACGCCGGCGTCGTCGCCCTCGCGTTCCACGCCGGCGCCGTTCAGCGCGAGCTGCGCGCGGCCCTGGAGGAGCTGGCCGTGACCGTCCGCACCCCGCCGAGTCGCACCGAGGAGCTGCTGACCACGTTCGACGACACCCCGCCACCGCGGCGCACCAAGTACGTCGACGGCTTCGGCTTCCTGACCGTGGGCCTGTGCGTACTCGTGGTCGGCGCGTTCTTCTTCCTGCTCGCCAGCAACAGCGCCGAGGGCGAGTCCGGCAGCGGCACCACGATCGGCTTCGTCTTCGCCTGGCTGGTGCTGACGCTGGGGTCGTTGCTGGCGAGCATCGGCGTGGTGGGCATCGGGGTGACCATCGGGATCCGCCGCGCCGTCGACCTGATGGGCCCGCCGTCGAGCTGGGGCCAGCGCCGCTGAGCGCGGCACCGGCGCTTCCCGGCGGCCCGCGAACTTGCCCGGTGGTCCAGACGGGTGTTTGGATCTCGAAGATCAGGGAGATCAGTCTGGGAAAACGCATCGGGCCGTGATCGACACGGCGCCAGCTCGTCGAACGAGGCAACGTCAGTGACCATTTCTTCGCGGAAGGCGGGAGGGCCCGTGCGTATCGCCATCGTCACCGACGAGGACGTCGTCTACCGCGGCCTGTCCTCCGTCGTCCAGGAGATGCGTGCGCCCTTCGAGCTCCTCGGACGGGGCGTCGACCTCGCCGTGGACCCGGGCGTCGACGTCGTGCTGTACGACGTCGCCGGGCTCACCACCGGAAGCAGCGACCAGCTGGACTGGCTCGTCAAGGAGACCCACGCCGCCGTCGTGGCGGTGGCCCGCAACCTGAGGCCCGACCTGGCCAACCAGGCGTTCGAGAAGGGCGTCGACGGCGCCATCTCGATGTCGGCCGACGCCGCCGAGATCCAGCAGGTGATCGAGTCCGCCGCCCTGGGCGACCTGGCGGGCGACCGGAACGACGACGCGCTCGACTACACCGCCAACCCCACCCAGCTCGGTGCCGGCCGGGGCCTGTCGCCGCGCGAGGTGCAGGTGCTCGGCCTGATCACGATGGGCCTCGGCAACGACGACGTGGCCCGCCGGCTCTACCTGAGCATCAACTCGGTGAAGACCTACATCCGCTCGGCCTACCGCAAGATCGAGGTGACCAACCGCAGCCAGGCGATCGCGTGGGCGGTGCAGCACGGGTTCGCGCTCGACGAGGTCCACGGCCAGCCGGGGAGCGACGAGACGTCGTCGTAGCGCCGGCGTCCCGAGCCGGTGACCCGGGGCGCGACTCCGGATGAGAGGGGTGCGTAACCCGCGGTGATCGCATACCCTCGTCGGGTTGGATCGGACGGGTCGGGTGATGCCTCACTCGCACTCTGCGTCGCAGACGACAGAGACCACCGCCCCGCCTACTCTTAAGAGGCGGAGCGGTGGTCTTCGTCTGTGAACCTACACCCCGGACGGATTACTCCGCACTCCGAACAATCACCCCCGAGGATGAGGCGCGGCTCACCCGCGTCCTACTAGGTTGACGCTGTCGGCGGTCTCGAGCGTCAGGGCTTACGCAGCCCTATCGGGAGGACTGCACCTCGAAAGAGACCGCCGACGCCATACCTGTCCCGGATCTCCCGCCGGCGAATAGCCCGTATGGGTGGAGCCGCCTGGTCACTTCGGGTCATCTCGGCGCCGATGTGAGCCAGATTGGGCTCCACCCGTTGGGGCGAGGCCGCTCGTCGGCTACCGTGGTGATCGCCGAACCGCTGGTGACCCGAGACGCCAGCGGTTCGGCTTCTCCATGCCCGCGGAGCTCCGCGCTCCCCTAGGACGGGGTCAGCAGCGCGGCAGGCACCCACTCCTCCACGAGCTGCCACGCGTCGGGCCGCAGCTGCACGACGTAGACCACCCGGCCCTCCCACCCGTCGGCGGCCTGGCGCCACTCGACGAGCAGCCCGGGGCGCTTGGCGCCGTGGCGGTCGACCGCGTCGGCGACCCAGCAGTGCCGCGCCGGGCACGGGTCGCCGAGCGAGGCGACCGGGGGTCGGGCGGGGGCGCCGGAGCGGACGCGCTCGGACAGCGGGACGCCGCTGCCCTGCTTGCTCCACCCGCCACCCATGCCACCCGCCATGGGGTCGATCGTCTCACACGATCGAACACGTGTTCGAACGGCGATCAGTTCTCCGAGGAGGCCGACTCCTCGTTGTGCGTGCCCGGCCGAGGCGCCCACGGCAGCTCCTTGGCGGGACGTACGACGATCAGCCGGTCGCCGCGGGCGAGCTGGGTGACGACCGGGTCGAAGTAGCGGTAGACCTTCTCGTCGCGGACGACCGAGATGACCTGGTCGGGCAGCTGCTGGGGCTGCTTGCCGACCTCGCTGACGAGCAGGTCACGCTCGGCGACCTCCAGCCCCTCGCCGTAGGTCAGCAGGTCCTCCATCACCGAGCCCAGCGTCGGCGAGAGCGACGAGAGCCCGAGCAGGCGCCCCACGGCGTCGGAGGAGGTGATCACCGAGTTGGCGCCGGACTGGCGCATCAGCGGGGCGTTCTCCTGCTCCTTGACCGCCGCGACGATCCAGGCGTCGGGGTTGAGCTGGCGCACCGTGAGCGCGGCCAGGACGTTGGAGTCGTCGCGGTTGGTGGTGATGATGATCTGGTCGGCCTCCGCCACTCCGGCGCGGCGCAGCACCTCACGGCGGGTGGCGTCGCCCGAGACGACCGCGAGGCCGTCGGCGTGGGCGTCGGCCAGCGCGGTGGGGCTGGGGTCGACGATGACGACGCTCTCTCGCTCCAGGCCGTTGTTGACCAGTGTCTCGACGGCGCTGCGACCCTTGGTGCCGTAGCCGACGATCACGACGTGGTGGCCCATCTTTTTCCTCCAGCGAGAGACGCGGAACATCTCCCGGCCCTGCGACGCCAGCACCTCGAGGGTGGTGCCGATCAACAGGACCAGGAAGGCGATGCGGGCGGGGGTGATGACGAACGCGTTGACGAGCCGCGCACCGTCCTTGTACGGCGCGATGTCGCCGTAGCCGGTCGTGCTCAGCGTGACGGTGGTGTAGTAGATCGAGTCGGTGAAGCTGACCGTGTTGGTCGGGTCGTTGCCGTCGACGTAGCCGTCACGGTCGAAGTAGACCAGCAGGACGGTGCCGAGCAGGATCCCGAACGCCAGCAGCAGCCGGCGGCCCAGCTCCCACCACGGCGACCGGACGACGTCGGGGAGGGAGATGCTGCCGCGGAACGCACTGCCCGCCTGATCCCCCGTCGCGTCGACCACGTGGCGAATCTAGCGGGCGCACACCGGCGAACCGGTCAGGGCCTCTCCTTCGACATGCGGTTCCTGATCCGGTGCATCAGCTCCTGGCGGGCGCTGGCGGTCCCCTTCTGGGGGAAGACGGTGTCGAACGCGGCGTTCACGGCCGCGCCGATGAGCACCGCCAGCGCCAGGATGTAGAGCCACAGCAGCACCGCGATGGGAGCGGCGAGCGGCCCGTAGATGGACTTGGAGTCGGCGGCGGTGACCGTCAGGACCCAGCGCAGCACGTAGGAGCCGACGATCCACGCGACCAGCGAGAAGGTGGCACCGGGGAGGTTGAAGCTCCAGTTGGTCCGCACCGGGACGGACACGTGGTAGAGCGTGGCGAGGAAGCAGATGCAGATCACGACGACGACCGGCCAGTAGAAGCCCATGACGAAGTCGGCGTTGTCGGGCAGCGCCTCGCGCACCAGCCTGGGGCCGGCGACGACGAGCGGGATCGAGACCGCCCCGGTGATCATGGCGAGGATGTAGAGCACGAACGACAGCGCGCGGGTGCGGATGATGCCGCGGTGGCCCCCGAGGCCGTGCATGATCGTGATGGTGTCGACGAAGACGTTGAGCGCGCGCGAGCCCGACCACAGCGCCAGCACGAAGCCCAGCGAGATCACGTCGAACCGCCCGCCGTCGAGCACCTCGTCGATCGTGGGCACGACGATCCGGTTGACCGCGCTGTCGGTCAGGAACGACGACGACAGGTCGATCACCGCCTGCCGGACGTCCTCCACCTGGGCGGCGGTGAACCGCTCCGAGACGTAGCCGATGGCGCCGGCGAGCGCGAAGACCAGCGGCGGCACCGACAGGACCGCGAAGAACGCCGCCTCGGCCGCCAGACCGGTCACCCGGTAGCGCAGGCAGGCGCTGACGGTGGTGACCACGAGGCGCCAGAAGGTGTCGAGGAAGCGGCGCGCGGGAGCCCACGTCCGCCCGGACGAGGCGGTCTCCCGGGTCTCCGCCACCATGCCGCTTACGGTAGTCGCATGGCACTCCCGGACTCGCCAACCCCGACGCGGCGTGAGGTGCGCGTCACCACCAACCAGGCGCCCCCGCTGGTCGGCCACAACGTGGTCACGGCCGACGCCGCGCTCAGCGAGGCGGTGGTGCGGCACGCGGGCCAGGAGGTCCTGGACGACCTGGCTGCGCTGGGAGCCGAGGCCGGCGCCGCCGAGGCCCGCGAGCACGGTCAGCTGGCCAACGAGCACCACCCGGTGCTCACGCCGTACGACCGCTACGGCAACCGCATCGACGAGGTCACCTTCCACCCCTCGTGGCACTGGCTGATGGAGCGCGCCGTCGGGCACGGCCTCGCCGCCACCCCCTGGGAGCAGCAGGAGGCCGGGAGCCCGCACGCCCACGTGCGCCGGGCCGCCGGCTTCATGGCGTGGTCGCACACCGAGCCCGGCCACGGGTGCCCCATCTCGATGACGTACGCCGCCGTGCCGGCCCTGCGCGCGGACGACGCGGTCGCCAAGGAGTGGACCCCGCTGCTCGCGTCGACCACCTACGACCCGGGCCTGCGGCCGGCCGCGCAGAAGCGCGGGGCGCTGGTGGGCATGGGCATGACCGAGAAGCAGGGCGGCTCCGACGTGCGCGCCAACGTCACGGTCGCGAGGCCGACGTCGGTGGACGGCGAGTACACGCTGCACGGCCACAAGTGGTTCACCTCGGCGCCGATGAACGACATGTTCCTGGTGCTCGCGCAGACCGAGGGCGGGGTGACCTGCTTCGTGCTGCCGCGCGTGCTCCCCGACGGCACCCGCAACCAGCTCGACGTGGTCCGCCTCAAGGACAAGCTCGGCAACCGCTCCAACGCCTCCTCGGAGCTGGAGTTCGACGGCACCCTCGCGCACCGGCTCGGTGACGAGGGACGCGGGGTGCGCACGATCATCGAGATGGTCGCCGCGACCCGGCTCGACTGCGTGCTGGGGTCGGCGTCACTGATGCGGCGCGCGGTGTCGGAGGCGTCGTGGCACGCCGCGCACCGCTCCGCCTTCGGGTCGCTGCTGGTCGACAAGCCGCTGATGCAGAACGTCCTGGCCGACCTGGCCGTCGAGTCGGAGGCAGCGACGGCGCTGGCGCTGCGGCTGGCGTCGGCCGTCGACCGGCGCCACGATCCCCACGAGGCGGCGCTGCGGCGCATCGCCCTGCCGCTGGCGAAGTTCTGGGTCTGCAAGCGCACGCCCGCCCACGTGGCGGAGGCGCTGGAGTGCCTGGGCGGCAACGGCTACGTGGAGGAGTCGGTGATGCCGCTGCTCTACCGCGAGGCGCCGCTCAACTCGGTGTGGGAGGGCTCGGGCAACGTCAACGCGCTCGACGTGCTGCGCGCCCTCGGCCGCGAGCCGGAGGTGCTGGCCGCCTGGATCACCGAGGTCGGCCTGGCCCGCGGGGCCGACGCCCGCCTCGACCGGGCCGTCGACGACACGCTGGCGATGCTCGGGGACACCGCCGGGCTCGAGGTGGCCGCGCGCCGCCTCGCCGCCCGCATGGCGCTGTGCCTCCAGGGCTCGCTGCTGGTGCGCCACGGCTCGCCCGAGGTGGCCGACGTCTTCTGCGCCTCACGCCTCGGCTCGTCGTACGACGGGGTCTACGGCGCCCTCGACGGCGGCGACCTGCGCACGATCGTCGACCGCACGCTGCCGGTCGTCTGAGGTCGCTCGTCCGTCACGGGGTTTCGAGACGGTTGCTGCGCAACCTCCTCAACCCCCGGGGGTCAGGACAGCTCGAGGCCGGGGTAGAGCGGGTGCTTGTCGAGCATCTCGGCGGACGCGTCCTTGACCTTGTCCGCGACGCCGTCGGCCAGGACGTAGGAGGCCTTGGACGGGCCACCGGCCTTGGTGGTCCCGGGCTGGGTGTTCTGGAGGACGTGGACGATCAGCTCCGCGACCCGGTCGAACTCGTCGTGGCCGAAGCCGCGAGTGGTCAGGGCGGGGGTGCCGAGGCGGATGCCGGAGGTGTACCAGGCGCCGTTGGGGTCGGCCGGGACGGAGTTGCGGTTGGTGACGACGCCCGCGTCGAGCAGCGCCGACTCGGCCTGGCGGCCCGTGAGGCCGAAGCGCGAGACGTCGAGCAGGACCAGGTGGTTGTCGGTGCCGCCGGTGACCAGGTCGCCGTCGCGCTTGAGGAAGCCCTCGGCCAGCGACTTGGAGTTGTCGGCGACCTGCTGGGCATAGGTCTGGAACGACGGCTGGCGGGCCTCGGCCAGGGCGACCGCCTTGGCGGCCATCACGTGCGACAGCGGGCCGCCGAGCACCATCGGGCAGCCGCGGTCGACGGAGGGTGCGTACTCCGCCGTCGCCAGCACCATGCCGCCGCGCGGGCCGCGCAGGCTCTTGTGGGTCGTGGTCGTGACGACGTGGGCGTGGGGCACGGGGTCCTCGTCGCCGGTGAACACCTTGCCGGCCACGAGCCCGGCGAAGTGGGCCATGTCGACCATGAGCGTGGCGCCGACCTCGTCGGCGATCTCGCGCATCTTGGCGAAGTCGACCCGGCGCGGGTAGGCGGAGTAGCCGGCGACCAGGATCAGCGGCTTGAACTCGCGGGCCTTGGCGCGCAGCGCGTCGTAGTCGAGCAGCCCGGTCTCGGGGTCGGTGCCGTACTGCTGCTGGTGGAACATCTTGCCGCTGATGTTGGGGCGGAAGCCGTGGGTGAGGTGACCGCCGGCGTCCAGGCTCATGCCGAGCAGGCGCTGGTTGCCGAGCTCCTTGCGCAGCGACTCCCAGTCGGCGTCGGTGAGCTCGTTGACGTTCTTGGACCCGGCCTTCTCCAGCCAGGGGCCCTCGACCCGGTGGGCCAGGATCGACCAGAAGGCGACCAGGTTGGCGTCGATGCCGGAGTGGGGCTGGGCGTAGGCGTACTCGGCGCCGAACAGCTCGCGGGCGTGCTCGGCGGCGAGCGTCTCGACGGTGTCGACGTTCTGGCAGCCGGCGTAGAAGCGGTGGCCGACGGTGCCCTCGGCGTACTTGTCGCTGAACCAGGTGCCCATGGTGAGCAGCACCGCCGGCGAGGCGTAGTTCTCGCTGGCGATCAGCTTGAGGGAGCCGCGCTGGTCGGCGAGCTCCTGGCGGGTGGCCTCCGCGATGCGGGGCTCGACCGAGGCGATCACCTCGAGGGCTTGGGAGTAGGCGCTGCTGGTGAGGGCGTCGATGTCGGCCATGTCCGCAGCCTAGTGACGTGCACCGACCGCGCCCAACCAGCGTGGCCACGCCGATGCGAGGGCCTGGATGTGACGTGGGTCGCACTACCGGCGGGTACAGGCGGAGAGCGCCTCCACGCGTATCGAATGGTGGACAGGCTGTCCACATCATGGGATTTCAGCTTGTGAGAAGGCCGTCCGCACCGTGAGACTGCTTGACATGATCAGCGCCGAGACGCACGCCTACCTCGTGGTACGCCGCCACGTGGACTTCGGGCGCACGCGCAGCGCGATGTGTCGGCCCCGCTGAACGACGCCACCCCGATCATCCCGCGCCCCTGCTGAGCAGGTGCCGCGCGGCACTCAGCGAAGGACCAGCTCCTCATGCCCGACCAGCGCTTCCAGGCCCAGCCCCCGGCCCACACCGACGTCCCCCGCCCCAAGCGGGCGGAGGGCCAGTGGGCGTTCGGCTACACCGAGCCGCTGAACAAGAACGAGCAGTCCAAGAAGGACGACGACCCGCTCCACGTCCGCGCCCGGATCATCAACATCTACTCCAAGCGCGGCTTCGCCTCCATCGACCCCGCCGACCTGCGCGGCCGCTTCCGGTGGATGGGCCTCTACACGCAGCGGGCGCCCGGCTTCGACGGCGGCAAGACCGCGACCCTCGGCGAGGAGGAGCTCGACGACGAGTACTTCATGCTGCGGGTGCGCTCCGACGGCCGGCTGCTGAACGCCGAGGCCGTGCGGACCCTGGGTCAGATCGGCGTCGACTTCGCGCGCGACACCGCCGACGTCACCGACCGCGAGAACATCCAGTACCACTGGATCCGCGTCGAGGACGTCCCCGAGATCTGGGACCGGCTCGACGCTGCCGGCCTGAGCAGCCTCGAGGCGTGCGGCGACTCGCCCCGCCCCTTCCTCGGCTCCCCCGTCGCCGGCGTCTCCACCGACGAGATCATCGACGGCACCCCGGCGCTCGAGGAGATCCACCGCCGGTTCATCGGCAACCCCGACTTCTCCAACTTCCCGCGCAAGTTCAAGACCGCCGTGACCGGCCACCCCGGCCACGACGTGTGCCCCGAGACCAACGACGTCTCCTTCGTCGGCACCGTCCACCCCGAGCTCGGCCCCGGCTTCGACCTGTGGGTGGGGGGCGGGTTGTCGACCAACCCGATGCTGGCCGCCAAGCTCGGCGTGTGGATCCCCCTCGACGAGGTGGCCGACGCCTGGGCCGGCGTGGCCGGCATCTTCCGCGACTACGGCTACCGCCGGCTGCGCTCGCGGGCGCGGCTGAAGTTCCTGGTGGCCGACTGGGGCGTCGAGAAGTTCCGCGAGGTGCTGGAGAAGGAGTACCTCGGGCGTGAGCTGGTCTCCACCCCCTCGCCGCCGACCCCGGTGGGCCACCGCGACCACATCGGTGTGCACCCCCAGAAGGACGGCAAGTTCTACGTCGGCATCGCGCCGACGGTCGGTCGGGTGTCCGGCTCGCTGCTGGTGCGGCTGTCGGAGCTGATCGAGGAGTTCGGCGTGGCCGGCGCCCGCCTCACGCCGTACCAGAAGATCGTGCTGATCGGCGTCGACCAGGACAAGGTCGAGGCACTGGTGAGCCGGCTGGACGAGATCGGGCTGAGCGCGCGGCCGTCCAACTGGCGCCGCAACACGATGGCCTGCACCGGCATCGAGTTCTGCAAGCTGGCGATCGTCGACACCAAGGAGCGCGCCCGCCTGCTCGTGGGCGAGCTCGAGAAGCGCTTCCCCGACCTCGACACCCCGATCACCGTCAACGTCAACGGCTGCCCCAACGCCTGCGCCCGCACCCAGGTCGCCGACATCGGGCTCAAGGGCCAGCTCGTGATGTCCGACGGCGAGCAGGTCGAGGGCTTCCAGGTGCACCTCGGCGGCGCCACCGGGCTGGAGGCCAACTTCGGTCGCAAGCTGCGCGCCCACAAGGTGACGAGCGCGGGGCTGGACGACTACATCACCGTCGTCGTCGGCAACTTCCTGGCCGACCGCACCGACGGCGAGCGCTTCGCGACCTGGGTCGCGCGCGCCGAGGAGGAATTGCTCCGGGGCGAGAAGGCGTTGAGTCCCCTATGAACTCACCCCACGAAGTTCTCGTCCTCCTCCGCTTCGCTCCCCCGTCCGACAACGTCGTGGGGACCCCGAGATGAGCAACGAGCGTGCCGTGCCGTTCCACTGCCCCTACTGCGCCGACGACAACCTGTGGCCGCACGAGTCGGACGACTCCTCGGTCAAGGGCGCGTGGGAGTGCCGGTCGTGCCAGCGGGCCTTCACGGTCAAGATGCTCGGCATGCTGCGCCGGGAGGTGAAGGCATGAGCACCCCAACGAACCACTCGCTGGGCTCCTGCTTCGCCGGGGACCCCGCATGACGACCGCCACCACCGCCGCCGCGCGCGCCAACCGCGGCTCGTTCACCGCCGGCCGCTCCCCCGAGGAGCTGCGCGAGCTGGTGTCCCACTGGGGCGCCGAGCTCGAGCTGGCCCCTGCCGAGCACATCATCGAGTGGGCCGCCGCCACCTTCGGCGAGCGGTTCTGCATCACCTCCTCGATGGGCGACGCCGTGCTCGCCGACCTGGCCGCCAAGACCGTCCCGGGCGTCGACGTGGTCTTCCTCGACACCGGCTACCACTTCGTCGAGACCATCGGCACCCGCGACGCCGTGCAGGCCACGCTCGACGTCAACCTGCTCACGATCACCCCCGTGCAGTCGGTGGCCGAGCAGGACGCCCAGTACGGCAAGGACCTCTACAAGACCGACCCCGACCTGTGCTGCGCCCTGCGCAAGGTCAAGCCCCTGGCCGAGTCGCTGGCGTCGTACGACGCGTGGGCGACGGGCCTGCGCCGCGCCGAGACCCACAACCGCGTGATCGCGCCGGTCATCGGCTGGGACGCCAAGAAGGGCAAGGTCAAGGTCTCCCCGCTCGCGCGGTGGAGCGACGAGCAGGTCGAGCGCTACATCGCCGAGAACGGCGTGCTGGTCAACCCGCTCGTCTACGACGGCTACCCCTCGATCGGCTGCGCGCCCTGCACCCGGCGCGTCGCCCCCGGCGAGGACGCCCGCAGCGGGCGCTGGGCCGGCACCAACAAGACCGAGTGCGGGATCCACTCATGAACGACTCCCGGTCCCACGTCCTCGACAGTGCCGTCGAGCTCTCCGCACCACCCGCTCACGAGAGGAGGCCGCGCTGATGGCTGCTCCTGCACTGGTGGCCCTGGCTCACGGAAGTCGTGACCCGCGGTCGACCAAGACCATCACCGCCCTGGTCGCCGAGGTCAAGGCCATGCGCCCCGACCTGCGCGTCGAGAAGGCGTTCCTGGACCTCGCCAAGCCCGGCTTCCAGACCGTCGTCGACCGCTTGGTGAAGGCCGGTCACGACGAGATCGTCGTCGTGCCCCTGCTGCTCAGCGAGGCCCTCCACGGCGCCGTCGACGTGCCCGAGGCCGTCGCCGAGGCGACCAGCCGGCACCCCGGCCTGCAGGTCCGCGTGACCTCGATCCTCGGCCTGGAGGCCTGCTTCCTCGAGGTGCTCGACGAGCGCCTGCGCGAGGCGCTGCGCAGCTCCCGGGTGCGCGAGCTCGACGCCCTCGTCCTGGCCGCGGCCGGCTCCACCGACCCGCTCGCCAACCAGGCCGTCGCCCGGCTCGCCCGCCTGTGGGGCACGCACCACAAGCTGCCCGTCAGCGCGGCGTACGCCGCCAGCGCCCCGCCGGCCACCGGCGAGGCCGTGCGTGCCTTCCGCGCCGAGGGCCGGCGCCACATCGCGGTCGCGTCGCTCTTCCTCGCGCCCGGCGTCCTCGTCGACCGGGCCGCCGAGCTCGCCCTCGAGGCCGGCGCCGTCGCCGTCTCCGAGCCGCTCGGCGCCCACCCCGAGGTCGCCCGCACGATCCTGGCCCGCTACGCCGTCGGCGCCGTGGAGCTCGTGCCTGTCTGACGGTTCCGACCCCGTTGGTTGAGGAGGTTGCGCTAGCAACCGTCTCGAAACCTCCGGGCGGCGCACCCGCGCACAAAGGCCGCCGCACGGGGTTTCGAGACAGGCGCTAGCGCACCTTCCTCAACCCCCGGAGGGCCCGGTGGTTGAGGAGGTTGCGCCAGCAACCGTCTCGAAACCTTCGGGTGGCGTATGACCTGCTTGCCAGGAACGGCAGCGTGTCGAAAGCACCCGCCATCAACGCCTCACGCTTGCGCCGGCTCCATCCCTG
Source organism: Nocardioides sp. 503 (assembly GCF_004522095.1). Classification (GTDB taxonomy): domain Bacteria; phylum Actinomycetota; class Actinomycetes; order Propionibacteriales; family Nocardioidaceae; genus Nocardioides. The sequence goes on along the minus strand of NZ_SPUI01000006.1, from coordinate 58,681 downwards.
GACCTGCTTCTCGAATTCGAGCCAGGCGCTAGCGCGCCTTCCTCAACCCCCGGAGGCTCGGTGGTTGAGGAGGTTGCGCCAGCAACCGTCTCGAAACCTCCGGGCGGCGCACCCGCGCACAAAGGCAGCCGCACGGGGTTTCGAGACAGGCACTAGCGCGCCTTCCTCAACCCCCGGACCCCGCGCCCCTCGTCCGTCAGCCGACGAGCTGGGTGAGCAGGCGCTCGAGCTGGCGGGGCGGGTCGGTGGTGACGCCGCCGTGGACGGGGCCGGGCTGCAGGACGGTGCTCTTGGGTGCCTTGAGGAAGCCGAAGCGCTGGCCGCGCGGCTGGAGGGCCGCCGCTCCCCCGCGCGGGTCGCCGGCGCAGATGGCGTCGACGTAGGCGAGGGCGTCGCAGACCTGGTCGACGTCGAGCCGGGGGTCGAGCGCCCGGAGCCGCTCGCGGTCGGCGTTCCACGCCGCGGCCAGGTAGTCGGCCGACTGGCAGTAGACGACCACCCCGACGTTGAGGAACTCCTCGCGCTCCACGCGGGGCACGCAGCGCAGGACGACGTACTGGTAGGCCAGGCGCGACATCAGCCGGCCACCGTCGGGAGCCACTGGCGGGTGCCGAGGCGCGCGGTGAGGAAGGCGACGTAGGCCGCCCGCAGGGCCTCGGGGCTCTCGGCGCCGGGCACCGGCTCCAGCCAGGCGTCGGGCACCTGGGCGACCACCTCGGTCAGCACCTGGGGCGTGACCAGCGCGCTGAGCCGCTCGTCGGTGCCGCTGAGGTCGCGCACCTGCGCGAGCAGCACGTGGTCGGTGGGGTCCCACGGCTGGGCGGCGAAGCGCGCGGGGTCGGTGACCCCGCCGGACCAGGCGTGGTGGAAGTAGAGCGAGGCGCCGTGGTCGATGACCCACAGGTTGCCGTGCCAGACCAGCAGGTTGGGGTTGCGCCACGAGCGGTCGACGTTGGCGCAGAAGGCGTCGAGCCACACGACCGCCGCGGCGTCCTCGGCGCCTGCCGGGAGCTCGCCGTCGTAGCCGAACGAGCCGGGCAGGAAGTCCACCCCGAGGTTGAGGCCGGGGCTGGCGTTGAGCAGGTCCTGGACCTCCTCGTCGGCCTCGTAGCGGGCGATGGCGGGGTCCAGGTCGAGCGCGACCAGCCGCGGGGTGTCCAGGCCGATGCGGCGCGCCAGCTCGCCGACGACCACCTCGGCGACCAGGACCCGCACCCCCTGCCCGGCGCCGCGGAACTTGCAGACGTAGGTGCCGAGGTCGTCGGCCTCCACGATCCCGGGCAGGCTGCCGCCCTCGCGCAGCGGCGTGATGTAGCGCGTCACGGAGACGGTCGGGATCACGTCACCAGCACCTCGTTGACGAGGCGGGCGCGCTGCTCCTCCACGTCGAAGTCGGCGGCCGGCCAGGTCGGCGCCATCTGCAGCAGCCGCTCGTGCAGCAGGCGCGCGATCGTGAGGTTGCGGAACCACTTGCGGTCGCTCGGCACGACGTGCCACGGCGCGAGCTCGGTGTTGGTGCGCTCCAGCGCCACCTCGTAGGCGTCCTGGTAGGCCGCCCAGTGGGCGCGCTCGTCGACGTCGCCGGGGTTGAACTTCCAGTACTTCGCCGGGTTGTCCAGCCGGGCCAGCAGCCGGGCCTTCTGCTCGGCGGCGGAGATGTGCAGCATGACCTTGAGGACGACCGTGCCGCCGGCGACCAGCTCCTGCTCGAACTCGTTGATGGCGCCGTAGCGGCGCTCGATCTCGTCGGCGTCGGCCAGCTCGTGCACGCGCCCGATCAGGACGTCCTCGTAGTGGGAGCGGTCGAAGACCCCGATGTGGCCGGGCTCGGGCAGCCGCTTGCGGATGCGCCACAGGAAGTCGTGGCTCAGCTCGGTCTTGGTGGGCGCCTTGAACGCCGTGATCTGCACTCCCTGCGGGTCCACCAGCCCGACGGTGTGGCGCAGGACGCCGCCCTTGCCGGAGGTGTCCATCCCCTGGAGGACGAGCAGGATGCGCCGCGGGGAGCCGGTGGTCCGCTCGGCGAAGAGCCGCTCCTGCACGTCGGCCAGCTCGGGGCCGAGAGCTGCCAGGGCCGCCTCGCCCTCCTCCTTGGTGCCGTCGAAGCCGGGCTTGCCGTCGGCGGGGATGTCGGCGAGCGAGACGGGACCGGGAGGGAGCCGCACGAGGGGCTCGACGGTGGCGAGGGTCATGGGAGCACTATTCCAGTACGGCGTGCCACCTCGACGCACCGAGCGGGGATCAGGCCAGGACCGTCGCGACGTCGAGCGTGCACCCGACCATGGTGGCGACGCCGCCATTGCTCTGGGGCTCGTCGAACCACACGCCCTGGGTGAAGCCCGCCTTGTCGAGGATCCGCAGCGACGCGGCGTTGCGGTGGTCGGGTGCGGCGAAGAGGGAGCGGGCGTCGGGGAAGCGCCTCAGGGCGCGGGGCATCCACTCCCACAGGATGCGCGGCCCGAAGCCCCGCCCGAGCCAGCCGGTCTCGCCGATGGCGTAGTCCACGCCGACCGCGTGCGGGTCGGGCGTCAGCATCGCGAACTCGGGGTAGTCGCGGATCCGGTAGTCCTGGAGGAAGCCGATCGAGCGGCCGTTGACCTCGGCGACGTACATCCGGGTCGGCGTCATCCCGTCGATCGAGGCCCCGTACTTCTCCGTGACAGCCTCCAGCGTGGCCGCGCCGTCGCCCGACCACCAGCGCTGCACGTGCTCCGTGGCGCGCCAGCGCGTCACGTCCGGCAGGTCACCGCGGCTCATCGCGCGCACCGTGACCCGGTTGTCGTGGTCGACGACGAACTGCTTCACCTCACCCGAGAGGTCGACCGGCACCGGGTCGGCGTGCCGGCTGGCGACGGTACGGCGAGCGGCTGCGGCCCACGACTCGCCCTCGTGCACCGCCCCCAGGAGCTCGTGCCCGCGGTCGTGCACGACCAGCCGGGTCGTCGCGTGGCTCATGCGTCCGCAGCACCGCCGCGACGTACGACCGGCGGGGTGCTCGACCAGGGGAAGTCGATCCAGCGCTCGGTGCGCCGCCAGACGTAGTCGGGATGCACGATGGTCCACGGCTTCTCGTAGATCACCGCGATCCGCGCCTCCGCGACGTGGTCGGCGCAGAAGTCCTGGACGATCTCCAGGGTCTTGCCGGTATCGGCGACGTCGTCGGCGATCAGCACCTTGAGCCCGGCCAGCTCGACGGCCGCCGGGGTCGGCGGCAGCATCATCGGGACGTCGAGGCGGGTGTCGACGCCGGTGTAGAACTCCACGTTGACCGCGGAGAGGTTCTTGACGTCCAGCGCATAGCCCAGGCCCATCCCGAGGCCCAGCCCTCCGCGGGCGATCGAGAGCACCAGGTCGGGCTCGTAGCCGTCGTCGGCCACCATCTGCGCCAGGTCGCGCACCGCGCCGCCGAACATCTCGTAGGTCAGGATCTCGCGCTCGGTGGTCACGAGGGTGATTGTGGCACTCGCTCGCGCGGCGCGTCTTCCGCTGCGCGGGGCTCCGCTCGCGCGGGGCTCCGCTCGCGCGGGGCGCCGCCCGCTCACCGTGGGGTGGGGTGGGCAGGGCGCGGCTCGTCGCCTACGGCGACAGGGCCACGGCGCCGGAAACCAGCCCTCCGCTCCTTCGTCGCTCCGGGCGGCCAGTCCCATCCACACCGGCGCCGTGGCCCTGTCGCCTCCGGCTCCTCCGCGCCCTGCCCACCCCACGCACTCGGGTGATGGGCCGGAAGGGGTCAGGGACGGTGGTTGCGGCTGCTGGTCGGCTCGCGGGGTTTCGAGACAGGCGCTGGCGCACCTTCCTCAACCTCCGCTGGCCTACACGTCGAGGTCGGGGGCGTCGCGGTCGGCGTGGCGGAGCTCGTCCTTGACGACGGAGAAGGCGAGGCCGGAGGGGTAGCCCTTGCGGGCGAGCATGCCGACGAGGCGTCGGGTGGCGGTGGTGTCGTCGACGCGGGTGAGGGTGCGCAGCTTCTTGCGGACCAGCAGCCGCGCGGACTGCTCCTCGTCGGCGGGGTCGATCTCCTCGAGCGCCTCACGGGCGACCTCGTCGTCGATGCCCTTGCGGCGCAGCTCCTGGGCGAGGGCGCGACGGGCCAGTCCCTTGCCGGGCTGGCGACTGGCGACCCACAGGCGGGCGAAGGCGTCATCGTCGACGAGGCCGACCTCCTCGAAGCGGTCCAGCAACCGGGTGGCGAGGTCCTCGGGCACGTTCTTCTTGGCCAGCTTGGTGGCCAGCTCGCTGCGGGAGCGGGCCTGGCCGGTCAGCTGGTCGAGGAGGATCTTGCGGGCGACCGACTCCAGGTCGGCGTCCGGTCCGTCGGCGACGGGGTCCGGAGGGAGGTCCGCCGGCGAGAGGGGCGGCGCGGACCGGGTCCACGCCGCCACCCCGTCACGGACGTCGCCGAGCCAGGGGTCGGGCTCAGAAGGAGTCGACACCGATCGGCTCGTCGCTCAGGTCGTCGGCGGGCGCGTCGACCTGAGGGCCGACGCCGAGCTTCTCGAGGATCTTCTTCTCCAGCTCGTTGGCCAGGTCGGGGTTGTCCTTGAGGAAGGTGCGGGCGTTCTCCTTGCCCTGGCCGAGCTGGTCGCCCTCGTAGGTGTACCAAGCACCGGCCTTGCGGACCAGGCCGGCCTCGACGCCGACGTCGATCAGGCCACCCTCGCGGCTGATCCCCTTGCCGTACATGATGTCGAACTCGGCCTGCTTGAACGGCGGGGCCACCTTGTTCTTGACGACCTTGACCCGGGTGCGGTTGCCGACCATGTCGGTGCCGTCCTTGAGGGTCTCGATGCGGCGCACGTCGAGGCGGACCGAGGAGTAGAACTTCAGCGCCTTGCCACCGGTGGTGGTCTCGGGCGAGCCGAACATGACGCCGATCTTCTCGCGCAGCTGGTTGATGAAGATCATCGTGGTGCCGGAGTTGTTGAGGGCACCGGTCATCTTGCGCAGCGCCTGGCTCATCAGCCGGGCCTGCAGGCCGACGTGGCTGTCTCCCATCTCGCCCTCGATCTCGGCGCGGGGCACGAGCGCGGCCACGGAGTCGATGACGATCAGGTCGAGCGCACCCGAGCGGATCAGCATGTCGGCGATCTCGAGCGCCTGCTCGCCCGAGTCGGGCTGCGAGACCAGGAGCGCGTCGGTGTCGACGCCGAGGTTCTTCGCGTAGTCGGGGTCCAGCGCGTGCTCGGCGTCGATGAACGCCACGATGCCGCCGGCGCGCTGGGCGTTGGCCACAGCGTGCAGGGCGACGGTCGTCTTGCCGGAGGACTCCGGCCCGTAGATCTCCACCACGCGACCGCGCGGGAGCCCGCCGAGGCCGAGCGCGACGTCCAGCGCGATCGACCCCGTGGGGATGACTTCGAGGGGGGCGCGCGTCTCGTCGCCGAGGCGCATCACCGAGCCCTTGCCGAACTGCTTCTCGATGTTGAGCAGTGCCGCGTCGAGGGCCTTGTCGCGGTCTCCACCAGCCATGATGTGTCCGTCCTTCGTCTGTGTGAGCGAGCTTCGTCGTTGTCGTTGTCGTCTGGCTGGACGCTAGACCGGACCGCCGACAGTCCGGTCCCACGTGGAGCGGGGCTGTGGACGACGTCGGTGTCAGCGGGTGTGGCTGCGCCTGCTTACGGGGTCCAACCTAGCCCGAACACCTGTTCGATCACGCTTTGGCGTGCGGCGTGTCGCCTCGCGCGTGACCGGCCGGCTGCGGGGCCTCCTCAGGCGCCGCGACCGAGGCGACCAGGCCGCCCAGCAGGAAGGCGACGATCGCGACCGCCAGCGTGCCGGCCCCCACCATCGGCACCCAGCGGCGCGCCACCGGCGCCCCGTGGAAGGGGTGGGTCAGCGCGTGGCCCCTGCCCCGGGCCAGCAGCACGCGGTTGACCGGGAACGCCGCCCCGTAGGCGACGGTGAGCGCGAGCGCCATGCTCAGCCAGAAGACCGGATCGGAGAGCGTCGCCTCCATGGCGCCGGGCACGACCGCCATCACGGCGTTGTCGACGAGCTCCATCGTCGCGATCGACAGGGTGTCGGCCGCGAGCACCACGGACAGGGCGGCGCCCACCGAGAGGCCGGAGGCCAGCAGCGGCAAGGTCGACAGCGAGTACCCGAAGAGGAAGGCCAGCGCCACCGCGAGGACGATCGTCGCGCCGGTGGAGAGTCCCATCGCGGTGCCGACCATCAGGCCGACGACCTCACCCACCGCGCAGCCGGTGAGGCAGTGCAGCGTCGCGCTCGCCGCCATGGCGTTGAGCCCGGAGGGGTGCTGATGGTGCTCGGCCTGGGGGCCGTGGTCGTGGGACATGTCGTCCTCCTTGCGTAGTTACCCTAGGGGGGTATAGTACCTCACATGAGCAGGGACACCACCTTCGTCCGGGTCCTGGCGTTCGCGGTGGGCCTCGCGGCCGTCTTCGGCCTCGCCGTCGCCGCCGGAGCGGCCCTGGATCCTGTGGACACCGAACCGGCCTCCGCCCACGAGCCGGCCCACGAGCCCGGCGCCGACGGCGCCGCGCACGGTGCCTCGCACGACGCCTCGTCCGCGAGCCTCCCGGGCGGGCTCATGTCCGCCCAGGACGGCTACCGGCTCGTGCTGGCCGACCCCAGGCTCTCCCCCGGAGCGGCGCGCCCGCTGTCCTTCACCATCGAGGGTCCCGACGGGGCGGTCACCGACTACGACGTCGAGCACGAGCAGCGCCTGCACCTGATCGCCGTACGGCGGGACTTCGAGGGCTTCCAGCACGTCCACCCGACCCTGGGCGCCGACGGCACGTGGACCACGCGGCTCGACCTCACCGGCGGGAGCTGGCGCGTCTTCGCGGACTTCTCCCCCACCGGGGGCGAGCCGCTCACCCTCGGCGCCGACCTCGCCGTGTCCGGTCCCTCCGCGGCGGCACCGCCCCAGCGCGAGACCCGCACGACCACGGTCGACGGCTACACCGTCACGGTCGCCGGCGACCTCGCGGCGGGCGAGCTCGCCGAGCTGACCCTGACCGTCACGCGCGCCGGGGTGCCGGTCACCGACCTGCAGCCCTACCTCGGCGCCTACGGACACCTGGTCGCCCTGCGCGAGGGCGACCTGGCCTACCTGCACGTCCACCCGTCCGGGGAGCCCGGCGACGGCGTGACGGCGGCCGGACCCGAGGTGGAGTTCGGGGTGGAGGTGCCCAGCGAGGGTGCCTACCAGCTGTACCTCGACTTCCGGCACGACGGCGTCGTGCGCACCGCCCACCTCACGCTTCCGACGAGCGCCGGCGAGGAGCACGGGCACTAGTCGGTACGTCGTCGTACCCTCACCGCGTGCCCGTCCACCAGCTCTCCCGCACCGACGCGCGCCGTCTCGCGCTGCGTGGTCAGCTGCTGACGGCGTCACGGCCCACCGACCTGCACGCGGTGCTGCGCCGGCTGACGGTGCTCCAGGACGACCCCACGCGCCACGTCGCCCCGAGCGCCGACCTGGTGCTCTGGAGCCGTCTCGGGTCGAGCTACTCCCCGGACGAGCTGCGCACCGCCGTCGACGAGCAGCGGGTGGTGGAGCTGCAGGGTTACCTGCGACCCTGCGAGGACGTCGCGCTGTTCCGCGCCGACATGGCCGACTGGCCCGGACGCGGGGAGCTGCGCCCCTGGCAGGAGGAGCAGCTCGCCTGGGTCGAGGCCAACACCGCCTGCCGCCTCGACATCCTCGACCGGCTGCGGACGTCGGGGCCCCTGCCCGCGAGCGGGCTGCCCGACACCTGCGAGCGCCCGTGGCGCTCGAGCGGGTGGAACAACAACCGCAACGTCGTGATGCTGCTCAAGCTCCTCGTCGCCCGTGGCGAGGTGGCGGCGGCCGGCCGCGAGGGGCGCGAGACGCTCTGGGACCTCGCCGAGCGGGTCTCCCCCGACGACCCGGTCGTGCCGGCCGAGGAGGCCGAGCGCGTCCGAGACGAGCGGCGGCTGCGCGCGCTCGGCATCGCCCGGGCCACGAGCGCCACCGTGCCCGGCGAGCCGGGCCATGTCGGCGAGGCCGGCCAGCCGGCCGTCGTGGAGGGCGTCAAGGGAGCGTGGCGCGTCGACCCCGCGCTGCTCGACGAGCCCTTCGCCGGTCGCACCGCCCTGCTCTCGCCGCTCGACCGGCTCATCCACGACCGCCGGCGCATGGACGAGATCTTCGAGTTCGACTACCAGCTGGAGATGTACAAGCCGAAGGAGCAGCGGCTCTGGGGCTACTGGGCGCTGCCGGTGCTCCACGGCGACCGGCTCGTCGGCAAGGTGGACGCGACCGCCGACCGTCGCGAGGGCGAGCTGCGCGTCGACGCCGTCCACGAGGACGTGCCGTTCGACCGGGCGACGTCGCGCGCGGTGCACGAGGAGCTGCGCGACCTGGCCGCCTGGCTCGGCCTCGAGCTGGTCCTGCTCCCGTGAGCAGGGTCGCGCTCTCACGGCTCCCCGGCGAGCGCGTGCTGGTCGTCGACGGCGAGGCGGACGGCGCCCCCGCCGGTGGAGCGACGCGCGAGCTGGCCGCCGCCGAGCTCGCGCCGTACGTCGCAGCGCGCGAGGCCGACGACGCGCCGCGCTGGGTGTGGGACGACACCGCCCGGTGGTACCCGCCGCTGCTCGCCGCCGGGGTGCGCGTCGCGCGCTGCCACGACCTGCGCCTGGGCCACCACCTCCTGCGACGGGCGCCCGCCGTCGACGGGGCGCTGCTGGAGGGCGAGCAGTCGGACCACTGGGACCGCCTCGGCCCGACCTCGCCCTCGCACCCGGCGCTCTTCGCCGTCGACGACACCGCCGAGCACCTGCGCGCCGATCTCGAGGACGCTCGCCAGCTGGCTGCCGTCGCCGCGTCGCCCGAGGTCACCCGGCTGGGGCTCCTGCTCGCGGCGGAGTCCTCGGGCGCCCTCGCCGCCGCCGAGATGACCTTCGCAGGCGTGCCCTGGCGCGTCGACGTCCACGAGCGCCTGCTGGTCGACCTGCTCGGCCCTCGTCCTCCGCGCGGCGCCCGGCCCCAGGGCCTGGAGACGTTGGCGGCCGAGGTGCGCGCGGCGTTCGCGTCGCCCGGGCTCAACCCGGACTCCCGGCCCGAGCTCCTGACCGCGCTGCGGCGGGTCGGCGTCGAGGTCGACGACACCCGCGCGTCGACGCTGCGTCGGCACGACCATCCCGGCATCGCTCCCCTGCTGCGCTACAAGCAGCTGTCGCACCTGTTCTCGACCAACGGCTGGGCGTGGATCGACCAGTGGGTGAGCGGTGGCCGCTTCCGTCCGTCGTACCAGCCGGCCGGCTCCGCCACCGGCCGCTGGTCGTCCAACGGCGGCGGGGCGCTGTCCTTCCCGCTGCAGGTGCGCCCGGCCGCGGTGGCCGACGACGGCTGGGTGCTCGTGGTCGCCGACGTGGCCCAGCTCGAGCCCCGCGTGCTCGCCGGGATGAGCGGTGACCGGGCGCTGGCCCAGGCGGCCCGCGGGGCCGACCTCTACCAGGGCATGGTCGACGCGGGAGCGGTCGCGACGCGCAACGACGCCAAGCTGGGGCTGCTCGGCGCGATGTACGGCGCGACCAGCGGCGAGAGCGGCCGCATGGTGCCCGCGCTCACCCGCCGCTACCCCGACGCCTTCGGGCTGGTCGAGGAGGCCGCGCGCGCCGGCGAGCGCGGACAGGTCGTGCGTACCCTGCTCGGGCGCGGCTCACCCGGGCTCGGCGACGCCTGGGACCGCGACCCCGACGACCCGCCGGTCGACCCCGACAGCCAGGCGCGCTTCCGTCGTGCCTACGGCCGCTTCACCCGCAACTTCATCGTGCAGGGCACCGGCGCCGAGTGGGCGCTGTGCTGGCTCGCCGACCTGCGCAACCGCCTTTGGCGCCTCGGCGGGACGGGTCCCCTCACCGCCCGCCCGCACCTGGTGTTCTTCCTCCACGACGAGGTCGTCGTGCACGCCCCCACCGCCCTCGCCGACGCCGTGGCGGCCGAGGCCCACGCCGCGGCCGCCACCGCCTCGCGCCTGCTCTTTCGCGACCTCGCGATCGACTTCCCCCTCACCACCTCGGTCGTGCGGTCCTACGCCGACGCCGGCAAGGCCGGCGCCGCCGTCGAGGGATGAGCCGTCAGCGCAGGGTCAGGCAGTGGTACCAGAAGCTCTGGGCGAGGGCGTTGCTGAAGAGGTTGAACGCCCGGTCGAAGGCCATCGGGGTGATCGGCGCGGAGGTGGTCCAGGTGCTGGTGAACTCGTACTGCGCCGGGTTGCCGTCCGCCCAGGTGAACTCCGGGTGGGCGGCGATGTAGCGCAGCTCGCCGGTCGTCGGCAGCCGCCCGCCCAGGTCGGAGCAGTTCGACTGCGCCGCCTGGTAGCTGGTGGGTCCGTACGGCGTCGTACGCGCGCAGGCGCCGAAGACGAACAGCTCGCCCGTGCGGCACCGCGTGTAGTCGGTGGAGCGTCCGAGCGAGCCCTTGCGCACGTCCTGGCCGGTGAGGGTGCCGTTGCGGACGTCCTTGCCGGTGAGGGAGTTGTCGCGGATGTCCTGGGACTTGACGCTGTTGTTCTTGATCTGGGCGGACCCGATCTTGCCTGCGGCGTAGCCGACGCCGCCGGTGGCCAGCACGAGGGCCAGCACGGCGACGACGAACGAGGGAGTCAGTCGAGGTGTCATCGTCGGACTGTAGGACCGGCCGGCGCCCCGTGGAAGGGGGTGCGGCGGGCGCCGGGGCGCGCAGTTTCCCCAAGGTATGTCGCTGAGCCGTCACTTCCCGTGCGTTGCACACCGAGGGAAGTGACGCTTCCCCTGCATACCTTGGGGAAACGTCACCGGTGGCGACCGACCGCCCTAGGGCACCTGGTAGGTCAGCTCCACGCCGTCGGCCCAGGTGGAGCACGAGCAGCCGTCGGGGTCGGGCAGCGCGGCGATGGCACCGGTCAGGAGGCCGGTGAGGCGCTCGAGGTTGGCGCGGAAGAGCGCGAAGACCTCCTCCTGGCCCACGCCCTCGCCGGACTCGGCGCCGGCGTCCATGTCCGTGACCAGCGCGATCGCGGCGTAGCACTGACGCATCTCGCGGGCCAGGGCCGCCTCGGGGGCACCGGTCATGTTGATCAGCGACCAGCCGCGGGCGGCGTAGTCGCGCGACTCGGCGCGCGTCGAGAAGCGCGGGCCCTCGATGACGACCATGGTGCCGCCGGGGGTGACCTCGGGGTCCGCCGTGGCGACGGCGCCGGCGACCCCGGCGCAGTAGGGGTCGGCGAAGGGCAGGTGGACCGCCCCGGTCTCCACGAAGCTGCCGATGCGGCGGTGCGTGCGGTCGACGAGCTGGTCCGGGACCACCACGTCGCCGGGAGCCACCGAGGTGCCGAGACCCCCGACGGCGCAGGGCGCCAGCACCTGGCGGACGCCGAGGGAGCGCAGCGCCCACAGGTTGGCGCGGTAGTTGATCGCGTGCGGGGGCGCCTCGTGGTGACGACCGTGGCGCGGCAGGAACGCCACCCGGCGCCCCGCCACCTGCCCGACCGACACCGGCGCGGACGGCGCGCCGTAGGGCGTGTCGACGACGTGGTCGGTGGGGTCGTCGAGGAAGGAGTAGAAGCCCGTGCCTCCGATGACGGCGACGTCGGCCACTGCGCCTGTGTCGACCACTGCGCTCATGCGATCACTCCTGGGGTTGGCGGGTCGGCGCAGCATAGGCCGCGACGACGACGCCGACGGCGAGCGCGGTCGTGACCAGCGCCAGGACGGGGTAGCCGAAGACTCCGACGACGAGCCCGGCGAGGGCGCCCGCGCTGGCCGCGGAGACCCCCATGACCACGTCGGCCATGCCCTGGACGTCGGTGCGCGCGTCGAGCGGGGCGAGGTCGGCCACCATCGTGGACGCGGACACGGTGGCCAGCGACCAGCCCAGGCCGAGCAGGAAGAGGCCGCCGAAGATCTGCCAGGAGGTCCCCTCGGGGGCGGTCGAGCAGAGGACCAGGGAGACCAGCAGCACCAGCCCGCCCGCGGCCAGGACCGGCGGCCGCCCGACGCGGTCCGACAGCAGGCCCACCAGCGGCGAGAACGCGAACATGCCGAGCACGTGGACGCTGATCACGACGCCGATGACGCGCAGCTCGGCGCCGCCGTGCTCCATGTGGATGGGCGTCATCGTCATCACCCCGACCATCGCGGCGTGCGCCCCGGCCAGGCCGGCCACGGCGAGGCCGAGCCCGGGCCGCTCCCGCACGGCGGCCCGCGCCCGGCCCCAGGAGGTGCCGCTGGGCGGCGCGGCCGGCACCTCGGCCAGCTCACGGGCCAGCAGGAGCGGGTCCGGTCGCAGCCGGACCGTCACGATGACGGCCGCCACGAGCATGCCGATGGCGCCCAGCGCGAAGGGGCCGGTGAGCTCCGGGATGCCGAGCAGGTCGGCGAAGGCCGCCGCCGGACCGGTGAGGTTGGGCCCGACCACCGCGCCGACGGTCGTGGCCCACACGACGGTCGACAGCGCGCGACCCCGGCGCTCGGCCGGGGCCAGGTCGGTCGCGGCGTAGCGCGAGGCGTTGTTGGCGGCCGTCGTCGCACCGATCAGGAGCGCCCCGACCAGCAGCAGGAGCATCGAGCCGATCGCACCCGCCACGACGGCGAGCAGGGCGCCGGTGGCCCCCATCAGCAGCCCGGTCGTCAGCCCGACGCGGCGCCCACGGACCGCCATCACCCTCGCCAGGACGTACGACGACAGCGCGGCGCCCAGCACCTGGGACGTGCCCGCGAGGCCGGCCAGGCTCTCCGAGCCGGACAGGTCGCGGGCCAGCAGCGAGGCGGTGGCGATCCCGATGGTGATGCCGAGCGCGCCCACGGCCTGCGACAGCACGAGCGCCCGGACGGTGGCCGCCTGGACGGCGGCGACGTCGGTGGTGGCCCCCAGGGCCCGGGACGTCAACGCTCCCGCTCGGGCAGCTCGAGGGCACGCCACACGACGGCCCAGACCTGCTTGGGCTCGATGCCGGCGTCCAGGGCCTCGGTGACGGTGCGGCTGCCGAGGTCGCCCATGACGAACTGGTCGGCCCAGACGCGGTAGTAGCCCGTGCCGAGGGCGGACTCGAGCCGGGCCCAGAGCTCGGTGTGCCTCATCGACGCCTCGCCGTCACGCCGAGCCAGTCCTCGCCGGTGACGCTCACCGCGGGGTGGACCTCCTCGACCAGCCAGCCGGCGGCGTCCAGCACGGAGCGCAGGGCATGCTCGCGCCAGTGGACGAACATCCGCGGGGCCTCCACGACACCGTGGGTCGACCATCCCTCACCGTCGCCCTCCTTGACCGACATCCGCAGGGCGCCGCCGGGGCGGGTGGCCGCGGCGAGGCGGGTCAGGACGACCGGCAGGTCGGGGCGGGCGACGTGGAGCAGGGAGGCGCCGGCCCACACGCCGTCGTAGGGACGCCCCGGTCGCAGGGGGTCGTCGAGGTCGTCGGTCAGCGGGTCCAGGACGTCGGCCTCCACGCCGCTGTCGCGCAGCAGCGAGACGAACGCCGGGGTCACGTCGGTGCGGCGGACGCTGAGCCCGACGCCCTCGAGGGCCAGGGCGTCGCGCCCGCCACCGCTGCCGATCTCGAGCACGCGCGCACCCGCGCCCAGCGAGTCGGCGAAGGCGCGGACCACGCGTCGCCCGCTGTCGGGCATGTCCTGGGTCGCGTCGCGGTAGGCGGCCGCCGCGGCGTCGTAGGCGCCGACGGTCACGGCGCCCCGCACGTCCCACAGGTGGTGGACGACGTCGTGGAGGTGGTAGCGCGCGAGGGTGTCGACGGTGAACGCGCTGCCGTTGCTGCGCAGGCCGCGTCGCTCCCAGGCGTCGTCGGGGACGGCGTCGTAGGTCGTGGCGACCTGCTCGGCGGCCGCCACGAGCTCGGAGCCCACGGTCGACGGGTCCTGCTCGTCGTAGCGCTCGGCGAGGGCGGTCTCGTCCTGGTCCCAGTTGGGGAAGACCGGCTCGTCCTCCTCGCACATGGACCGCACGCGGCCCTCGAAGACCCGGTGCACGTCGCGGACGTGGCAGGCGTACTCGGTCACCGACCACACGCCGGGAAGCGGTCGGGCGGTCGCGCCGGGCGCGCGCAGCGCCAGCGCGAACGCCGCGGCGTTGGCGCGCACCGCCCCACCCACGCCGTCGCGGTCGACGTCGGAGGCCACGAAGCCGCAGTCGGGGCAGGGACGGTCCAGCACCCAGGTCCAGTCCTTGGTGTCCGGCTCGGGCGCGGGCGGGGTCGACATGCGGTCATCCTCTCAACCGGGACCGACACCGGTCGCCGGGGATCCTGCCAACGTCGGACAGAATGCCGCCATGTCACAGGAGCCCCGCGTTCGCCCGGCCACCGCCGACGACCTGCCCGGGATCAAGGCGATCTACGACCACCAGGTCCTGACCTCGACGTCGACCTTCGAGACGACTCCCCCGCCGCTGGACTACTGGACCGCGCGCCTGGAGAGCACCGAGGCGGGCGACCACCTGCTCGTCGCGGTCGAGGACGAGGGACTGCTCGGCTACGCCTACTCCTCCTCCTACCGTCCCCGACCGGCCTACGCCCGGACCCGCGAGTCGTCGATCTACCTCGCGCCCGAGGCGGCCGGCCGCGGCCTCGGCCGCCGGCTGTACGACGACCTGCTGGCCGCGCTGCGCGCCGACGGCGTCCACACGGTGCTGGCCGTGGTGGCCCAGCCCAACGCGGCGAGCGAGGCCCTGCACCGCGCCTGCGGCTTCGAGCGGGTCGGGCTGCTGCCCGAGGTGGGGTTCAAGCTGGACCGCTGGATCGACACCGCGCTCTGGGCGCTGCGCCTGGAGTGAGCCGCCGCCGGTTCAGGTGAGCAGCAGCCGGTCGAGCCGGCGGCGTACGACGAGCAGGCCCAGCAGGCCCATGACCACGAGGTAGACCACCGAGACCGCCGAGGCCCACGAGAGCGCGCCGGTCGTCAGCTCGCGACACAGCACGACGCCGCGGTAGAGCGGCGTGACCTCCACGACCCAGCGCACCCAGGTGTCGAGCGCCGTGATCGGGAAGAACGTCGCCGAGAACAGGAACAGCGGCATCTGGACCAGCGTGACCTTCTCGAAGTCCTGCCAGGAGGTCATGTAGGTCGTCAGGGCCATGAACACCGCGCTGAACGCGAAGCCGATCAGCAGCGCCGCGGGCAGGGCGAGCAGCACCCACCAGGACTGGACGAGACCCAGGGCGGCCATCACGACGAGGAAGCCCGCGGAGTAGCTGCCGCCGCGCAGCTGGCCCCAGGCGATCTCGCCGCGGGCGATGTCGGCGCTCGTGAGCGGCGTGGCCAGCATCTGGTCGTAGAGCTTGTCGTACTTGAGCTTGAAGAAGACGTTGTAGGTCGAGTCGAGGAGCGCGCCGTTGAAGGCGGACGCGGCGAGCATGCCCGGGGCCACGAACTCGGCGTAGGGGATCGCCTGCCCGTTGACCTCGAAGGTGTCGATGAGCTGGCCGACGCCGATGCCGATGGAGAGCAGGTAGAAGACCGGCTCGAGGAAGCCGGTGAGGAAGAGCTTCCACGCCTGGCGGTAGACGATGTAGTTGCGCAGCACCAGCAGGCGCAGGGCGGCGAGCGGCGCCAGCGGCGCGACGCCGGTGGGGACGGCGCTCACGTGACCAGCCTCCTGGTGAGTCCGCGGACCGCCCAGAACCAGCCGGCCACCAGCAGCGCCGTGAGCACGGCGACGTTGACCGCGGCCGTGGACCAGTCGATCTCGTCGACGCAGAACATCCTCGACAGGCTGACGCCGTGCCACAGCGGGGTCGCGCGGGCCAGCACCGAGCCGACGGGCCCGAGGTTGTCGACGGGGAAGAAGGCGCCGCTGAAGAGGAACAGCGGGAAGATGCCCAGGCGGAACAGCACGCCGAAGCCCTCGTCGGAGTGCAGCCGGGCGCTGAACCCGAACACCAGCGCGGCGAACGCCATCCCGACCAGCAGCTGCGCGGCCAGCGCGAGGAAGGGGCCCCACCACGTCGCGAAGACGCCGAACGGCACGAGCACCAGCATGAAGACCCCGCAGGAGGTCAGCAGCCGGGCGAGCACGAAGGCCAGGTGGCCGCCGACGACGTGGACCGGCGCGAGCGGGGTGGCGATCTGGGCGAAGTAGGTCTTGTGCCACTTGATGGCGCCCATGACGGGGTACGTCGTCTCGCCCACGGCCGTCTGCATCGCGTGCGCCGCGACCAGCCCGGGCACGATGAAGGCGAGGTAGGAGGTGGCGCCCTCGAGCTCGGCGGGGTCGCCCTCGATGAACCCGCCCAGGACCACCCCCATGGCCACGACGGTGAACAGCGGCGCGACGAACGAGGAGACGATCGAGCCGCGCCAGGTGCGCTTGTAGACGGTCAGCCAGTAGTCGTACTGGCGGCCCACCCCCTCGAGGAGCGACAGGCCCGAGGTGCTGGCCATCAGTCGACCAGCGTCCGACCGGTGAGGCGCAGGAAGACGTCCTTGAGCGTGGAGCGGCGCACCAGCACCGCCACCGGCTGGAGGCCGCGCTCGTGGGTCTTGGCGACGACCTCCTCGCCGTCGTCGCTGTAGACCAGCAGCCGGTCGGGCAGCACCTCGATGCGCTCGCCGAGGTCGGCGAGCCGCTCGGCGAGCGCCTGGTGGCTCTGGTCGTGCTCCCCCACGCCGAAGCGCAGCTCGGCCACCTCGCGGGTGGAGTGCTCGCGGATCAGCGTGAGCGGCGAGCCCTCCGCGACGATGAGGCCCTTGTCCATCACGACCAGCCGGTCGCAGAGCTGCTCGGCCTCGTCCATGTAGTGGGTGGTGATCACCAGCGTCACGCCCGACTGCTTGAGCCGGAACAGCCGGTCCCACAGGACGTGGCGCGCCTGCGGGTCGAGCCCCGTCGTGGGCTCGTCGAGCAGCAGCAGGTCGGGCCGGTTGACCAGGCTGCGGGCGATGGTGAGGCGGCGCTTCATGCCGCCCGAGAGGTCGTCGACCTTGGCCTTGGCCTTGTCGGTGAGCTGCACGAACTCCAGCAGCTCCTCGACGCGCGCCTTGACCTCGCCCTTGGGGATGCCGAAGTAGCGGCCGTAGATGTAGAGGTTGTCGTGGACGTTGAGCTCGTTGTCGAGGGTGTCCTCCTGCGGGCACACGCCGAGCCGGCCGCGGATCGCCGGGCCGTCGACCGCGGGGTCCATGCCGAGGATGCGCAGCTCGCCGCCGCTGACCGGCGAGACCGCGGCGATCATCCGCATCGTGGAGGACTTGCCGGCGCCGTTGGGGCCGAGGAAGCCGAACGCCTCGCCTCGCCGCACGTCGACGTCGATGCCCTTGACCGCCTCGAAGTCGCCGAAGCTCTTGCGCAGCCCGACGGCCCGGATCATCGACTCGGTCACGGAGCGAGACCCTATAAGCCCTCGCCGACCTCCCCCACCCGGTTTACGTTGGGGTCGTGGAGCGACGCCCGGTGACCGGCGTGGGAGCCGGCGCATGACCCTGGTCCTGGTGGAGGGCGCCAGCGACGAGCGCGCCGTGCTCACGCTGGCGCGGCGCCTCGGCCGGGACCTGGACGGGGTGGACGTCGTCCCCATGCACGGCGTCACCAACCTGGGCCGCTTCCTCGCCGCCGCCGACCCGCGCCGCCGCACGCTCGGGCTCTACGACGTCGGCGCGGCGACGTACGTCGCGAGGGTGCTGGCCCGCACCGGCACCGACCCGGCGGGCTTCCACGGCTGCGACGCGGACCTGGAGGACGAGCTGATCCGCGCCGTGGGCACCGAGGGGGTGCTCCGTGTCGTGGAGGCGGAGGGCGGGCTGGCGTCGTTCACGACGCTGCAGAAGCAGGCGGCGCACCGCGACCGACCGGTCGGCGCCCAGCTGCACCGCTTCCTCTCCTCGCACTCGGGCCACAAGCTGCGCTACGCCGGGCTGCTGGTGCAGGCGCTCGAGCTGGATCGGGTACCCCTTCCCCTGGGTGGCTTGATCGCCGCCCTCTGACGGCTATAGTCATATTGACTCCAACTGGACGGACGCCTGGATGAAGGTCTCAGCCGGACTGCTCACCGACCACTACGAGCTGACGATGCTCTCCTCGTGGGTCACCGACGGCAGCGTCGACCACCGTGCGGTCTTCGAGGCGTTCGCGCGGCGCCTGCCCGAGGGCCGCCGCTACGGGATGCTGGCCGGCCTCGGCCGGCTGCTCGCGCTCGTCGAGGACTTCCGCTTCGACGCCGACGAGGTCGCGTGGCTGCGTGAGCGGGGCGTCATCAACGACGCGACAGCGGAGTACCTGCGCGACTTCCGCTTCACGGGCGACGTCGACGGCTACCGCGAGGGCGACCTCTACTTCCCCCACAGCCCGATCCTCACCGTCAGCGGCACGCTCGGTGAGTGCGTGCTGCTGGAGACGCTCGTCCTCAGCGTGCTCAACCACGACACCGCGATCGCGAGCGCCGCGGCTCGCATGGTCACGGCCGCCGAGGGCCGGCCGCTGGTCGAGATGGGCAGTCGCCGCACCCACGAGGAGGCGGCGGTGGCCGCCGCCCGCGCGGCGTACGTCGCCGGGTTCGCGTCCACCAGCAACCTGGCCGCCGGGCGCCGGCACGGCGTCCCCACGGTCGGCACGGCGGCGCACGCCTTCACGCTCTCGCACGCCACCGAGGCCGACGCGTTCCGCAGCCAGGTGGCCGCCCAGGGCGTCGGCACCACGCTGCTCGTCGACACCTTCGACATCAGCGACGGCATCCGCACGGCCGTCGAGGTGGCCGGACCCGGCCTGGGCGCGGTCCGCATCGACTCCGGCGACCTCGCCGTGGAGTCGCGCAAGGCGCGCGAGCTGCTGGACTCGCTGGGCGCGACCTCGACCCGGATCACCGTGACCAGCGACCTCGACGAGTACGTCATCGCGGCACTCGCCGACGCGCCGATCGACGGCTACGGCGTGGGCACCCGAGTCGTCACCGGCTCGGGCCACCCGACCTCGAGCATGGTCTACAAGCTGGTGGCTGTCGCCGACTCCCCCGACGGCGAGCTGCGCCCGGTGGCGAAGAAGTCGGCCGCCAAGACCTCCGTCGGTGGGCGCAAGGCGGTGCGTCGCACCTACGAGGACGGGGTGCTCGTCGCGGAGACCTTCTCCCTCGGCGAGCCCGGTCCCGGCAGCGTCCAGGTGCCGCTGGTCCGCAAGGGCGAGGTCGTCCACACCCCCTCGCTCGACGAGGTCCGGGCCCATGCGTCCTCCGCGTTGGCCTCCCTGCCGCGCGAGGCGCTCGGCGTCAGCCACGGACCGCCCTACCTCACCAGCACACCCGAGACCGACACCGAGGAGCCCGCATGACCTCCGCCCAGACCTCCGGCAGCACCGCTCGCCGTGCCCTGATCGTGGTCGACGTCCAGCACGACTTCGTCGAGGGCGGGTCGCTCGGCGTCACCGGCGGGCACGACGTCGCCGCGCGCATCAGCGAGCACCTCGCCGCGCACGCGGCCGACTACGCCACGGTGGTCGCCTCCCGCGACTGGCACGAGCCGCACAGCGACAACGGCGGCCACTTCGCCGCGGAGGGCGAGGAGCCCGACTACGTCGCCACCTGGCCCCGGCACTGCGTCAGCGACGGGCCGGGCAGCGACTACGCGCCCGAGCTCGTGCTGGACCTCGTCAGCCACCACGTCCGCAAGGGCCAGGGGGCGCCGGCCTACTCGGCGTTCGAGGGCGTCGACGACGAGGGTCGGCCGCTGGCCGAGCTGCTGGCGTCGTACGGCGTGACGGACGTGGACGTCGTCGGCATCGCGACCGACTACTGCGTGCTCCAGACCGTGCTCGACGCGCGCCGGCGCGACCTCGGCGTACGCCTGCTCGAGGGCCTGCACGCCGGGGTGGCCCCGGCCAGCAGCGAGGCGGCGGTCGCCTCGATGCGCGAGTCCGGGGTGGAGGTGGTGGCGCCGTGAGCGAGCACCCGCCGTTCGCGGTCACCGTCGACATCGCGGTCTTCACGATCCGCGACGACGCCCTGTGCGTCCTGCTCGTCGAGCGCGGCAACGCGCCGTACGAAGGCAGCTGGGCGATGCCCGGTGGCTTCGTCGAGCCCGACGAGGACGCGGAGACCGCCGCGTGGCGCGAGCTGCGCGAGGAGACCGGCGTGGACCGCTTCTCGGGCCACCTCGAGCAGCTGCGCACCTACTCCGCACCCGACCGCGACCCGCGGATGCGCGTCGTCTCGGTGGCGCACGTCGCCTTCGCCCCGGACCTGCCCGAGCCGGACGCCGGGTCGGACGCGGCCGGGGCGCGCTGGTGGCCGGCCGACGGCCTCCCGGACCTCGCCTTCGACCACGCCGAGATCCTCACCGACGCCCTCGAGCGCGTGCGGGCCAAGCTGGAGTACACGACGCTGGCCCTGGAGTTCGTGGCCGAGCCGTTCACCCTGCCCGACCTGCGCGCCGTCTACACCGCCGTCTGGGGCACCCCGCCGGACCTGGGCAACTTCCGGCGCAAGGTCCTCGGCACCGCCGGCTTCGTCGTCCCCACCGGCGACACCGGCCCCGCGAGCGACGCCGGCGGCCGCAAGGCCCTGCTCTACCGCCGCGGCGACGCCACCACCATCCAGCCCCCCATGCTCCGCCCGACCCTGTGAGGGTGCTCTGCCGGGATAGTCCCTAACAGATTCGTGGTCGACCGGCCCGATCGGCCACTCATTCGTGAGGGACTATCCCGACGGTCGGGCAGCGGTGTCGGTGGCGTAGGACAGGATGAAGCAGTGCATGAGGCCCTCGAGCGGTTCAGCGAACCGACCCGCACCTGGTTCGGTGCGGCGTTCGCCGAGCCGACCCCGGCGCAGGCCGGCGCGTGGGCGGCGATCGGGGCCGGGCGGCACGCGCTGGTCGTGGCCCCGACCGGGTCCGGCAAGACGCTCAGCGCGTTCCTGTGGTCCATCGACCGGCTGCTGACCGAGCCGCCGCCGAAGGACAAGACGCGGCGCTGCCGCGTGCTCTACGTCTCCCCGCTCAAGGCCCTCGCGGTCGACGTCGAGCGCAACCTGCGCTCCCCGCTCACCGGCATCGGCCACACCGCCGACCGGCTCGGCACCCCCGTGCCCGAGCTGCGCGTCGGCGTCCGCAGCGGCGACACCAGCGCCGGTGACCGCCGCAAGCTCACGACGCAGCCGCCCGACATCATGATCACGACGCCGGAGTCGCTGTTCCTGATGCTCACCAGCCAGGCGCGCGAGTCGCTGCGCGGGGTCGAGACGGTGATCGTCGACGAGGTCCACGCCGTCGCCGGCACCAAGCGCGGCGCCCACCTCGCGCTGTCGCTGGAGCGCCTCGACGAGCTGCTCGACAAGCCCGCCCAGCGCATCGGCCTGTCGGCCACGGTCCGCCCGCTCGAGGAGGTCGCCCGCTTCCTCGGCGGCGCCGCGCCGGTCGAGATCGTGGCGCCCCCGGCGAGCAAGGAGTGGGACCTCAAGGTCGTGGTCCCGGTCGAGGACATGACCGCGCCCGACGACTACGACGAGGACTCCGACGAGCCGCGCAACACCAGCATCTGGCCCCACGTCGAGGAGAGCGTGGTCGACCTCATCGAGTCCCACCGCTCCACGATCGTCTTCGCCAACTCCCGTCGCCTCGCGGAGCGGCTCACGGCACGCCTCAACGAGATCGCCACCACCCGTGCCGAGGGAGTCGCCGAGGGCGGCCAGGACCCCGCGCGACCGCCCGCCGAGATCATGGCCCAGTCGGGGGCGACGACCGGCGCCGGCACGATCATCGCCAAGGCCCACCACGGCTCGGTCTCCAAGGACCAGCGCGCCCTGATCGAGGACGACCTCAAGCGCGGTCGCATCCCCGCGGTCGTCGCGACCAGCAGCCTCGAGCTGGGCATCGACATGGGCGCGGTCGACCTGGTCGTCCAGATCGAGTCCCCGCCGTCGGTCGCCAGCGCCCTGCAGCGGGTGGGGCGCGCCGGCCACCAGGTCGGCGAGACCAGCCGCGGGGTGCTCTTCCCCAAGCACCGCGGCGACCTCGCGCAGACCGCGGTCGCCGTCGAGCGCATGCGCATCGGCGGCATCGAGTCCCTCCGCGTGCCGACCAACCCCCTCGACGTGCTGGCCCAGCAGGTGGTCGCGGCGACGGCCCTGGACGCCTGGGACGTCGACGAGCTCTTCGCCGTCGTACGCCGGACGGCGTCCTTCAGCAGCCTGCCCCGCTCGGCCTACGACGCGACCCTCGACCTGCTGAGCGGGCGCTACCCCTCCGACGAGTTCGCCGAGCTGCGCCCCCGCATCGTCTGGGACCGCGTCACCGGCAGCCTCACCGGCCGCCCCGGCGCGCAGCGACTGGCAGTCACCAGCGGCGGCACCATCCCCGACCGGGGCCTGTTCGGGGTGTTCCTCGTCGGCGGGGAGGGCCCGGGCAAGCGCGTCGGCGAGCTCGACGAGGAGATGGTCTACGAGTCGCGCGTGGGCGACATCTTCGCGCTGGGCGCCACCAGCTGGCGCATCGAGGACATCACCCACGACCGCGTGCTCGTCACCCCCGCGCCCGGCATCCCGGGGCGACTCCCCTTCTGGAAGGGCGACGGCCTCGGCCGGCCCGCCGAGCTCGGCGCGGCCATCGGCGCCTTCACCCGCGAGCTGGGCGCCCTGCCGCGCGCCAAGGCCGAGGCGCGGGCGCAGGAGGGCGGGCTCGACGCCTGGGCCGCGGGCAACCTCGTCAGCTACCTCCACGAACAGCTCGAGGCCACCAACGTGCTGCCGAGCGACACCACCGTCGTGGTCGAGCGGTTCCGCGACGAGCTCGGCGACTGGCGCCTGGTCGTCCACTCGCCGTTCGGCAAGCCCGTCCACGCCCCGTGGGCCCTGGCGATCAACGCCCGGCTGCGCGAGCGCCACGGCGTCGACGGCCAGGCCATGGCCTCCGACGACGGCATCGTGATCCGCATCCCCGACACCGACGCCGAGCCGCCCACGGGCGAGGTCATCGTGTTCGAGGCCGACGAGATCGAGGACCTCGTCACCCAGGAGGTCGGCGGCTCGGCGCTGTTCGCCGCCCGCTTCCGCGAGTGCGCGGCCCGGGCCCTGCTGCTGCCCCGCCGCGACCCCGGGCGCCGCTCGCCGCTGTGGCAGCAGCGCCAGCGCTCGGCCGCCCTGCTCGAGGTCGCCTCGCGCTACCCGTCCTTCCCGATCGTGCTGGAGGCCGTGCGCGAGTGCCTCCAGGACGTCTACGACCTCCCGGCGCTGCTGGCGCTGATGCGCTCGGTCGAGCGCCGCCAGGTGCAGGTGGTCGACGTCTCCACGACCAGCCCCTCGCCCTACGCCCGCACCCTGCTGTTCGGCTACGTCGCCCAGTTCGTCTACGAGGGCGACTCCCCCATCGCCGAGCGCCGGGCCGCTGCGCTGTCGCTCGACCAGGGCCTGCTCGCCGAGCTCCTCGGTCGCGCCGAGCTGCGCGAGCTGCTCGACCCCGACGTCCTCACGGAGGTCGAGGCCGAGCTGCAGCGCCTGGCGACCGACCGGCGCGCCCGTGACGCCGAGGGCGTGGTCGACCTGCTGCGCATGCTCGGCCCGCTCACGGTCGCCGAGGTCGACGAGCGCACCGTCGACGGCGCCGACGTCGAGGGCTGGCTCAGCGCGCTCACCGACACGCGACGGGTGGTCCTGGTCCGCATCGGCGGCGAGGAGCGGTGGACGGTCGTCGAGGACGTCGCCCGCCTGCGCGACGGGCTCGGCACCCCGGTCCCGCCCGGGACGCCCGACGCGTTCACCGAGCCCGTGGAGGACCCGATCGGCGACCTCGTGTCCCGCTTCGCGCGCACCCACGGGCCGTTCACCACCGACCAGGTGGCCGAGCGCTTCGGCCTGGGCACCGCCGTCGTACGCCACACGCTGAGCCGCCTCGCTGCCCAGGGTCGGGTGCTCGAGGGCGAGTTCCGCCCGTCCGGCTCCGGCTCGGAGTGGTGCGAGGCCGAGGTCCTGCGCAAGCTGCGCCGTCGCTCGCTGGCCCGGCTGCGCAAGGAGGTCGAGCCGGTCGAGCCCGAGGCGCTCGCCCGCTTCCTCGGCGCCTGGCAGCACATCGTCACCGCCGGCGGCAGCGGCCGCGGCCTGCGCGGCGTCGACGGCGTGCTCGCCGCGGTCGACCAGCTGGCCGGCGCGCCGGTGCCGGCCTCGGCGCTCGAGCCGCTGGTGCTCGGTGGCCGGGTCCGCGACTACTCCCCGGCCTACCTCGACGAGCTCACCGCCTCCGGCGAGGTCCTCTGGGCCGGCCACGCGACGCTGCCCGGCGCCGACGGCTGGGTCTCGCTCCACCTCGCCGACTCCGCGCCGCTCACGCTGCCCGAGCCCGCGCCCTTCGAGCACGCCGAGCTCCACGACGCCGTGCTCGAGGCGCTGGCGCCCGGCGGTGCGTGGTTCTTCCGGCAGCTCTCCGACGCCGTCCGCTCGGTCAGCGACGCCGCCCTGTCCGCGGCCCTGTGGGAGCTCGTCTGGGCCGGGCGCATCAGCAACGACACCCTGGTCCCCCTGCGCGCGCTGACGCGGTCCGGCACCCCCAGCCACCGCAGCCGCCGCCCACCGCCGCGCGCCGGCCGGCCCGCACGCACCGGCCCGCCCGAGACCGCCGGTCGCTGGGCGCTGCTGCCCGCCATCGACACCGACCCGACCCGTCGCGCCCACGCCACCGCCGAGCGGCTGCTCGACCGCCACGGCGTCGTCATCCGGGGCGCCGTCATGAGCGAGCGGGTGCCGGGCGGGTTCGCCGCCGTCTACAAAGTGCTGTCCGCGTTCGAGGACTCCGGCCGGTGCCGCCGGGGCTACTTCGTCAACGGCCTGGGCGCCGCCCAGTTCGGCACGGCCGGCGCCATCGACCGCCTGCGCACGTTCTCCGAGCTTCCGCCCGACCAGAAGCCGACGGCGGTCGCGCTGGCCGCCACCGACCCGGCCAACCCCTACGGCGCGGCCCTGGGCTGGCCGGCCAGCAGCAGCAACGAGGGCGCCGGGCACCGCCCCGGCCGCAAGGCCGGCGCCATCGTCGTGCTCGTCGACGGCGTGCTCACGCTCTACGTCGAGCGCGGGGGCAAGACGCTGCTCACCTGGACCGAGGACCTCGACCTGCTGACCCCGGCCGCGGCGTCCCTGGCGGAGGCCGTCGGCCGCGGCTCGCTGGGCCGGCTGACCGTCGAGAAGGCCGACGGCGCGGCACTGCTCGGGGGCGGCTCCACGCCGCTGCGGCAGGCCCTCGACGCGGCCGGCTTCGTGGCCACCCCGCGAGGACTGAGGCTGCGCAGTGCCTGAGGGCGACACCGTCTACCGCGCCGCGCGCAAGCTCGACCGCGCGCTCTCGGGCCAGCTGCTGCTCCGCACCGACCTGCGGGTGCCCCAGCACGCCACCGCCGACCTCGCGGGCGGCTCGGTCACCACGACGATCTCGCGCGGCAAGCACCTGCTCACCCGCATCGAGCGCGGCGACGAGCGCTGGACGCTGCACACCCATCTCAAGATGGAGGGCTCCTGGCGCGTCTTCCGCCCGGGGCAGCGCTGGTCGCGACCGGCTCACCAGGCACGGGTGGTGCTCGAGACCGACCGCACCACCGCGGTCGGCTTCTCCCTCGGCATCGTCGAGCTGCTGCCCACGGCCGACGAGGACTCCGTCGTGGGCCACCTCGGCCCGGACCTGCTCGGCCCCGACTGGGACGAGGAGGAGGCGCTGCGCCGGCTGCTCGAGGACCCTGACCGCCCGGTGGGCGAGGCGCTGCTCGACCAGACCCGCCTGGCCGGCATCGGCAACATGTACATGGCCGAGCTCTGCTTCGTCAGCGGCCTGAACCCCCGCACCTCCGTGGGCCGTGTCCCCTCGCTCCCCCGCGTCGTACGTCGCGCGCGGCAGATGCTCGACCTCAACAAGGAGCGCGCCCTGCAGGCCACCACCGGCGACCTGCGCAACCCGCTGTGGGTCTACCGCCGCGACCAGTCGACGTGCCGCCGGTGCGGCACCCCGATCCGCGTGGCGATGGCCGGTCCGGCCGGCCGCGAGCGCGCGATGTACTGGTGCCCGGTGTGCCAGCCGGCCGTCGACGACTGACCCACCGCGGATGCTGGACGCCCGCCCCCGCGGGCCGGCCGCCCTGGCACGATCGGCGTCATGAGCGCACCCGAGGACGTCTACACCCACGGCCACGTGGACGCGGTGCTCCGGTCCCACCGGTGGCGCACCGCCGAGAACTCCGCCGGCTACCTGCTCCCCCGGATCCAGGACGGCGCGCGGATCCTCGACGTGGGCTGCGGGCCGGGCACCATCACCCTCGACCTCGCCCGCCTGGCCCACGCCGGGTCGGTGGTGGGCCTGGACCGGTCCGAGTCGGTGGTCGCCGAGGCACGAGAGGCCGCCGAGCAAGCCGCCCTCGGCAACGTCGAGCTCGCCGTCGGAGACGTCTACGCGCTCGACCACGACGACGCGAGCTTCGACGTGGTCCACGCCCACCAGGTGCTCCAGCACCTCAGCGACCCGGTCGCCGCGCTGCGCGAGATGGGCCGGGTCTGCCGCCCCGACGGCCTCGTCGCGGTGCGCGACAGCGACTACTCGGCCTTCACCTGGTACCCCGCCGTCCCCGAGCTGTCCGACTGGCTCGACCTCTACCGCGCCGTGGCACGAGGCAACGACGCGGAGCCCGACGCCGGACGCCACCTGAAGAGCTGGGCCCTCGACGCGGGGCTCGAGGTGGTCTCCTCGACGGCCGGGGTGTGGTGCTTCTCCGCGCCCGAGGACGTCGCGTGGTGGGGCGGGCTGTGGGCCGAGCGGGTCGTCGCCTCCGGGCTCGCCGAGCAGGCCAGCGAGCGGGGCCTGGCGAGCACCGACGACCTCGAGCGCCTGGCGCAGGGCTGGCGGACCTGGGCCGCGTCCGGGGACGCGTGGTTCGCGGTCCTGCACGGCGAGCTGCTGGCCCGCCCCCGCCGGTAGGCGTGGACGACGGTCGGCCGACGATCAGGCGGCGGAGGCCACCACGTCGGCGGCCGTGCGGCGCGCGTTGACGGAGATCGGAGTCGCGGCCAGGGCCGCCTCCTCGATGGCGACGGCCAGGGAGACCTCGCTGAGGACCTCCGACAGCGGCGCGTCGAGGGCGGTGCAGAGCGAGGCGAGGAGCTCGGAGGACGCTTCCTTCTGGCCACGCTCGATCTCGGAGATGTAGCCCAGGCTCACGCGCGCCTCGGCGGAGACCTCGCGCAGGGTCATCCCGCGCTCCATGCGCCGGGCGCGGAGCACGTCGCCCAGGAGCCGACGAAACAGCACCACGTGAGTCCCCTTCCCGATTCGTTGGCCGGATATGGACCCAACGCTACCGGAGAGGGGTTTCTTCCTGGCGCAGGACGCCCAGGAGCGCCGTGAGCGCCTCCTCGCAGGTGCGCCGCTGGATGGTGGCCCGGTCGCCGCTCAGCTCCAGCGCGAGCACGCTCGTCCCGTCGGGCCCGGCCACCCCCACGAAGACCGTCCCGGGAGGCTTGCCCTCCTGGGGATCCGGTCCGGCCACGCCCGTCGTGCTCAGCGCGTACGTCGCCGCGACCAGGCTCCGCGCTCCCTCGGCCATCGCGCGGGCGCACGGCGCCGACACCACGCCGTGCTCCGCCACCAGCTCGGCGGGCACCCCGAGCACCGCCGTCTTGACCTCGGTGGCGTAGGAGACGACGCCCCCCAGGTAGGAGCGGGAGGCACCGGGCGGGGTGGTGAGGAGAGCGGCGAGCTGGCCACCGGTGAGCGACTCCGCCGTGGCGCTCGTGGCCCCGGCCGCGGCCAGGGCGTCGTTGACGGAGGCGGTCAGCGCCACGAGGTCGGGGGTCTTCCGGGCCATGACCTCATTGTGCCGGTCCCCCGGACGACGACAGCGGGAGCCGGCCCGAGGGCCGACTCCCGCTGTCGTGATCGCCGTCCTAGGTCAGCGCCGGACCACCCGCACCACGTGGGTGGTGGTGCCCGGCTTGACCCGGCTGTCGCCGGCGTAGGTGATCGTCAGCCGCTTGCGGCCGGCGTTCTTCCAGGCCGCCAGCTTGACCTTGGCCACGCCGTTGACCAGGCGCACCTTGATCGTTCCCTTGCCGGTGCCCCGGATCGTGACGACTCCGGTGGGGGTGGCGCCCGTCGCGGTGACCTGCACCCGCAGGTTGGCGCGCGTCCTGCCCGCAACCACCTTCGCCGGGCTGTGGACCACCTTGAACCGCGCCGGGACCTTGACCGGGGCCTTGGCGGCCACCGTGATCGGCACCTCGATCTCGGTGCCGGTGGTGGCGCCCGTGAGGGTCAGCACCTGGCGCCCGGCCGCGACACCCGCAGGCAGCGTGACGCTGACGGCGGCCTTCCCGGCCTCGTCGAAGGCAGCCACGGGCGTGTTGTCCAGCGGGAACGTGCCGAGCTCGGCGTCGCCCAGCGACACGACCACGGCCTCGTCCTTGACGTCGCTCGGCCCGGTGAAGGACCAGGACGAGACGTCGAAGGCCACCGTGCCACCGGCGGGGTACGCCGCCGGGGCACCGGACGGGAACGACGCCCCGACCGCACGCTGGGTGTAGTCGACCGCGAGCGGCTCCTCGTCGGCGAACTCCTCCATGTAGTCGACCATCGCCTCGAGGTCGACCTTGCCGGTGTCGCGCTTGCCGGTGCCGTTGTTGAAGGCACCGAAGCTGTCACCGCCGGAGGCGAGGAACGAGTTGACCGTGACCGAGTAGGTCTGGGTCGCCACGATCGGCACCCCGTCGAGCGACATCGAGGTGATCCGGTCGCCCTGCGCCTTGGCCGGGTCGTAGGTGTACTCGAAGCCCTCGGACGCCCCCAGCTTGAGGAACGGCCGCGACGAGCCCGCCGGCTGCCACTGCTGCTCCAGGACCGCCTTGATGTCGGAGCCCTTGAGGTCCATGTTGACCAGGGTGTTGGCGAACGGCTGGACGACGGCCGCCTGCTTGTAGGTCAGCGTCCGGGGGAAGGCCCCGGTGCCGAGCCCGGCCATGTCCGCACGCAGACCACCGGGGTTCATGAAGGCGATCTGCGCCTCCCCGGCCTCCGGGCTCTCCGTGGCCCACCGCTGGACCTCGGCGACCAGGTTGCCCAGCGTCGACTCGCCACCGCGGTTCTCGGTGGTGCCGTCGGCCAGCTTGGCCCGGTCGAACCGGTTGCCGATCTCGCCGAGCGGCACGGCGCCGAGGGTCTCGGCCGTGGTGACGGCCGCGTCGACGATGGTCTTCGTGGCCGCGTCGACCGGGTAGTTGGCGGTGAACACCGTGCCGGGGCCGGAGCCGTCGACGTCGGTGGTCAGCGGCAGGATCGCCTGGGACTTGGCGACGACCTTGCCGGTCTCGTCGAACTGGAACTTCAGCTGGTTGAGGTTCATGCCGTACTGGCCGGCCGAGACCACCGGGCGCTCCGTGACCGCGCGACCCTCGGCGGCCCAGGCGGGCACGGGGATCGAGTGGTTGTAGGCCAGGTGGGTGTGGCCGGACACGATGGCGTCCACGCCGGGGCTGACACCGTTGACGATCTGGCCGAAGGCCGAGTCGTTGGTGGCGTCGGCCACGTTGGTCGACGAGGCGCCCTCGTGCACGAGCAGGACCACCATGTCGACGGGGTCGGCGCCCGAGCGCAGCTTGGCCGTCTCGGCGTTGGTGGCCGCGACGATGTCGGTCACGGTCACCCCGTTGATCAGCGCCGGGTTGACCAGCGTGGGCAGGTCCTCGGTGACGGCGCCGACGAAGCCGACCCTGATGTCACCGAACTCGCGGACCCAGCTCTCGGCCAGGTCGTCGCGTCCCGCGGGCTCCTCGACGTTGGCGGCGAGGTACTCCCAGTCGGCACGCGCCTGCACGCGTCCCACGAGGTCCTCGTAGCCCTTGTCGAACTCGTGGTTGCCCGCAGCCGACACGTCGAGCCCGGCCTCGTTGAGCGCGTCGATCGTCGGCTCGTCGTCCTGGATGAACGACTCGAACGTCGAGGCGCCGATCAGGTCACCGGCCGAGCTGAAGACGGTGTTGGCGTTCTCCGACTCCAGCTGCTTCACGGCACCGGAGAGCACCGCGGCACCACCCTCGGCGCCGTTGGCGAGCAGACGGCCGTGGAAGTCGTTGGTGGCCAGCAGCTGCACCTCGGTGCCGGTCGTGCCGACGTTCAGGCCCACCAGCTTGGGGTTGTGGTCGGACGCCGCGAACGGGTCGTTGCCGTTGAAGAACCGCGTCGGGTTGTAGTTGAACCGGCTGTACTGGTAGGCGATCGGCTCGTTGGCGTTGATCTCCCACTGGTCGGCGCCGGTCACCAGCTCCTGCTGCGTGGCGGTCTTGGCCAGGACGTGGTCCAGCGAGCCCGAGAGACCGTCGAAGCTGTAGGAGTACTCGCCGAGCGTGCTCGACGGGACGACGGCGTAGCCGGCGTCGTAGAGGACCTGCATCGGGTCCTCGAAGGTGTAGGAGTTGAAGTCGCCCGTGAGGAAGACGTCGTCGATCTTGCGGGCCGCCGCGAACTCGTCGGCGAACGCGACGAGAGCCGCGGCCTGCCGCGTGCGGTCGCCGTTGAAGGCTCCCTGCCCGTCGTTCTTGTCGGTGTTGTCACCGGTGGCTCCGGTGGCCCCCTTGGACTTGAAGTGGTTGACGATCACGCCGAAGGCGGCGGCGTCGGTCGAGCCGACCCGCTTGAACGCCTGGGCCAGCGGCTCGCGGGCGTTGGCGAAAGCGATCGGCGCGACGGTGTCGTTCAGGACCATCGACGCGCCCACCGGCGAGACGACCTTCGGGTTGTAGATGAAGGCGTTGCGGATGACGTCCTGCTCCGCGAGCGCCGGCAGCTGGTCGGCGGACGGCGACGCGACGTAGGCCCAGCGGTAGGTTCCGGCGGCCGTGTTGAGCGCCTTGACCAGCGCCGAGAGGGCGTCGTCGCGGTTGGTCTCGCCGAGCAGCTTGACCGAGTTCTCGATCTCCTCGAGCGAGACCACGTCGGCGTTCAGCGTGTTGATCGCCTTGACGATCTTGTTCTGCTGACGCGTGAGGTCTCCCGGCTCCGCCGCACCCCGAGGGCCGTTGGGGTTGCAGGAGTTGTTGGCCACCGGGTCGTTGTCACGGTCGGTGTAGTAGGTGCACGTGCCGCCGCGGGCCTCGAAGGCCGCGCCGGTGGTGTTGAAGTAGTTGAGGACGTTGAACGTCGCCAGCTTGACGTTGCCGCCGACGCTCTGCGGTGTCGCGTTGGCCGGGCGCGTGTCCTCGAAGGTCGCCACGTCGGTGCCGGCGCCCTCGACCCGCTGCGTCGGCTGGAACTTCCAGGCGCTGTTGCGGTAGTCGAGCACGACGGGCTCGTCGATGGTGGCCTGCGCACCGACCCGGATCGACTTCGTCGGAGTGATCCAGGGCAGCGGGATCTGCATGTTGGCCCGCTCCTCCACCCCGTCGTTGTCGTTGTCGGTGTCGAGGAAGTCGATCGACGCGCCGTCGTCGAGCGCGACCTTGCGGGCCGCGTTGTCGGCCACCGCCTGCTGGAACGGCGCGGAGCCGGGACGGCCCACGTCGCTCGGCTGGCGCAGCGGAGCATCGCCGACGGCGAGGCCGATCTCGGCGTACTGGTTGATCGTGTAGGCGTTGGAGACCGTGAACGAGTCGGTCGGCTGGACCAGCTCGCCCTCGTGGGCCTCGCGCGCGGCATCGGTGGTCGGGAAGGCGGTGGCCAGCGGGGTGACCGCGGGCAGCGCGGGGATCGTCGTCACCGTGACCGGCACGTTGGCGGAGACCTGGGTCAGCTCGGTCATGCCGCCGAACTCGACAACCTTGCCGCGCACCTGCACGGAGGCGCCGACGGCCGGCATGGCCGAGCCCAGCGCGGGGGCGAAGACGAAGATCCCGTCGGAGGCGCCGGGGGTGGCGTCGCTCGCCCCGCCCGTGCCGCCGGTCTGCAGGAAGAACCCGCCGAAGCCGCCCGTGGGGTAGCTGGCCGTCACGACGCCCGTGGTGGTGGCGTTGTCGCCGGCGTAGGGGCTGGTGGCACCGGCGCCCTGGATCTCGGCGATGGTCGCGGTGACCTCCGCGGGCGGGTCCGGGACCTCCTCGGCCACGTTGACGGGGGTCGGGGCGCCGGACGTGAAGTCCGCGATGTTGCTGTCGGTGTCGGCGCCGGCCCCGTTGCGCGAGGACGACGTCGTGTTGCTCATGGCGGGCGCCTTGCCGGCACCCTCCCAGACGTTGCTGTTGACGCCGACCAGGTCGATGATCGCCGCGTTGGCGGCCAGGCTGTTGACGCCCGGGTCGACCGGCGTCGTGCCGTTGGACAGGATCGCCGTGCCGCCGGTGCCACCCATGGCGATCGTCCCGGTCGCGTTGGGGGTGGGCAGCGGGGTGGTCCCACCGGTGCCCGCGCCCTCCTGGACGAGGTAGTGCTTGCCGGCCGGGACAGAGCCGCTGAGCGGCGTCACGCCGCTGGCGGCTCCGGTGTTGCCCGCGCTGCGCCACTGGACCGACCACCCGGAGACGTCGATGGCGGCGGAGGTCGGGTTGTAGAGCTCGATGAAGTCGTTCGTGAGCGTGGCGCCGCTGTTGCCGCCGCCGCCGTAGACCTCGCTGATGACGAGGTCCTCCGGCGCTGCGTAAGCCGCGGGCAGGGTGATGACCGAGAGTCCGGTCGCGGCGACGGTGAGTCCGAGTGCCGTGGCCAATCTCTTCCGAGATGAAGACATGAAGCGTTCTCCAGGGGGGGTGAAGGGAGGGTCCCGACCGGGACGTGCGTCACCCTAACCCTGGATCGTCCGGTGAAATCCCCTCGGAGATGAACTATTCGATAACGGGAGTGACACGGGCGCGTGTTCTGCCCGGATCCCCGCCCCTGCACGGGATAAGGCTCAAGCGGAGGGTGAGACCTGCGCGTCGCGGCGAGCCGTCCGGACGTCGCGGAAGAACTCGTAGCCCGACCAGAGCGTCATCGCGACGGCGCCGGCCAGCAGCACCTGGGAGACGTAGAAGAGGACGTCGCCGGGCACGTCGAGCGCCCCGTCGACCTGGCGCAGCGGGAGGGTGAGGCCGCCCAGCGCGACCGCCTGGAGCACGGTCTTGAGCTTGCCGCTCGCAGCGGCGGCGATGACGACGTGCTTGAGCACCGAGAGGCGCAGGAGCGTGACACTCCACTCGCGCAGCAGGACCACGATCGTGACCCACCACCAGATGTCGCCGACGATGGACAGCCCGATGAAGGCCATGCCCGTGATCGCCTTGTCGGCGATCGGGTCGGCGATCTTGCCGAAGTCGGTCACCAGGTTGCGCGACCGGGCGATGTCGCCGTCGATCTTGTCCGTGATCATCGCGCCGATGAACAGGGCGTAGGCGACCAAGCGCCACAGCACCGAGTCGCCGCCGTCGACCAGGAGCGCCCACCCGAAGAACGGCACCATCAGGATGCGCAGGGTGGTCAGGGCGTTGGGGAGGTTCCAGTTGGAGCCGGTGGACATCTGCGGGTCGACGGCGCTCATCGCACCGTCTCCGCCCGGGCGACGAGGTCGACGCCCTCGGTGTCGACCACGACAGCGGGGACGAGGTCGCCGATGCGGACGCCGGCAGGCAGGTCCGTCACGGTCGTGGTGCCGTCGACCTCGGGGCCCTGGTGGGCGCCGCGGCCCTCGGCGGTGCCGCCGTCGAGCGACTCCACGAGCACGAGCACGCGCTCGCCCATGCGCTCCTCGGCGCGCTGCGCGTTGAGCTCCTCCACCAGGCCGCTGACGTGCTCGAGGCGCGCGCGCACCTCGTCCTCGTCGTGCTTGCCGTCGTAGGAGGCGGCCTCGGTGCCGTCCTCGTCGGAGTAGCCGAACACCCCGGTCACGTCCATGCGGGCCGCGACCAGGAAGTCACACAGGGTCTCGAGGTCGTCCTCGCTCTCTCCGGGGAAGCCGACGATGACGTTGGAGCGGACACCGGCCTCGGGCGCGTGGGCACGCACCTGCTCGAGCAGGCCCAGGAAGCTCTCGGGGTCGCCGAAGCGGCGCATCCGACGCAGGACCGTCGCGCTGGCGTGCTGGAAGGAGAGGTCGAAGTACGGCGCCACGCCGGGCGTCGTCGCGATCGCCTCGACGAGGCCCGGGCGGGTCTCGGCGGGCTGGAGGTAGGACACGCGGACCCGGTCGACGCCGTCGATGGCGGTCAGCTCGGGCAGGAGGGTCTCGAGCAGGCGCAGGTCGCCGAGGTCCTTGCCGTAGGACGTGGAGTTCTCGCTGACCAGGAACAGCTCGCGGGCGCCCTGCTCGGCGAGCCAGCGGGCCTCCTGGACCACGTCGCTCGGGCGACGGCTGATGAAGGAGCCGCGGAAGGCCGGGATCGCGCAGAACGAGCAGCGCCGGTCGCAGCCGCTGGCCAGCTTGAGCGCCGCCATCGGGCCCGCGTCCAGCCGGCGGCGTACGGCGCGAGGTCCGGTGGCCGGTCCGCCGAGGCCCACGGTGGTGACGTCGGTGTCCCCGTGGCCCGGGACGGGCGCGGTCGAGGCGGCGCGCTCCACCGGGGAGATCGGCAGCAGGAGCCGGCGGTCCTGCGGGGTGTGGGGGTGGTGGGTCTCCCCCGCCACGATCGAGCGCAGCCGCGCCGCGATGTCGGGGTAGTCGTCGAAGCCGAGCACCGCGTCGGCCTCGGGCAGCGACTCCGCCAGGTCCTTGCCGTAGCGCTCGGCCAGGCAGCCGACGGCCACGACGGCCTGGGCCCGCCCACCCTGGTCGGCCGAGGCCTTGAGGTCCGCGGCCTGCAGGAGCGTGTCGACGGAGTCCTTCTTGGCCGCCTCGACGAAGCCGCACGTGTTGACGACGACCGTGTCGGCGAGGGCGGGGTCGTCGACCAGGAGGAAGCCGTCGGCCTCCAGGCGGCCCGCGAGCTCCTCGGAGTCGACCTCGTTGCGGGCGCATCCGAGGGTCACCATCGCCACCGAGAGCAGGGGGCGGGAGTCAGTCGTGTGGATGGCCATCGTGACGTCGAGTATGCCCGTCGGGCCCGGCCGCCGTCGAAACGGCGACCGGGCCGCGCGCCGGGTCAGCGCACCACGTAGGTGGCCGAGGACTCCTGGCCGGTCTTGCCCATCTCGCCGCGGTCGTCGCCGTCGATCGAGACGGTCACGGAGCCGTCGCTGGACTGCACCCGCACCGGCGGGGCGACCTTGAGTGTGATGCTCTGCATGAACGCCACCGCGCCGTCGTAGACGACGTTGCCGCCCGCGTCGCGCACGACGACGGTGGCTCCGCCGCCCGTGGCGGTGAGCACGAACGGGACCTTGGCGGCGTTGGCCGTCGTGCCGTTGGCGAGACCGCCGCTCGCGTTGAGGCGCGGTCGCGCCTCCTCCGCGCCGGTGCCCTCGGTGACCAGGCGGGCCACGGCCCACACCAGCACGACCGCCATGACGGCGGCGACGAGGACCGACCAGTTGGGGCCGCCGCGGGTGCCGCGGATGGAGCCGCCGAAGCCGGTCGCCAGCTCGGACTCGAAGACCCGGCGCGGGTCCACCGGGGCGTCGGCGTAGCGCTCGTCGTAGGCGGCCAGCAGCGGCGCCACGTCGACACCGAGGACGCGCGCGAGGGTGCGCAGGTGGCCGCGGGCGTAGAAGTCGCCGCCGCACGGGGCGAAGTCGTCGACCTCGATCGCCTCGATGACGTGCGGGCGGATCCGGGTGCGGTCGGCGAGCTGGTCGATGCTCAGGCCCAGACGGGTGCGGGCGGAGGCCAGCTCGGGGCCCACCACCGGGTCGACGGCGAGCGGTACGTCGGCCAGGTCGCCGATGACGATCGTGCCGTCCTCGTCGGCCGGCTGGTCCTCCATCGACCAGGACTGGGTGTCGTCGCTCGCGAGCGGCCGCACGTGCTCGACCGGCGCGGCCACGAGCACGGGCTCCGGCTCCTGCCGGCGTCGTGACTCCGAGCGGGCGGCACGCACCAGTGCGCGCAGGGGGTTCGGGGTGGGGCTGGCGAAGGCCACCGGTGCCGCAGGCGTGGACGCGACCTCGGGCTCGACCTCGGCCTCGGGCTCGGGCTGGGCCTCGGGCTCCGCCTCGAGGTCGGGCGCGGCGGCCACCGGCTCGTCGAGGGTCTCGTCGGCAGGCTCGTCGTCGAGCTCGTCGACCGGCTCGTCGACCGGCTCGTCGACGGGAAGCTGGTCGGCCGGCACCAGGTCGATCTCGACGACGTCGGCGGTGTAGTCGGAGTGGGCCAGCAGCGTGCCGGCCAGGTCGTCGCCGGCGCCGGTCACCCGGGTGGCCAGGCCCAGGCGGACCGCCCACTCGGTGCCGTCGGTGCCGATGACGTCGAGGCGCCCGTCGCGCAGCGGCCCGCGCGGGGCCAGGTGCTCGACGCGCTCGACCTCCGCCCACGGGACGCCGTGCCAGGACCGGCCGCGGCGGATGCGCAGCCCGTGGTGGTCGGCGACCAGGAGCGGGGCGCGGGCGTCGACCAGGGCGGCGAGGTAGACCCCGCCGAGCACGGTCATGAACGCGAACAGCGACCAGTCGAGCACCGAGCCGGAGTCGACGGCGCGCACGAGGTAGGCGACGGCCAGCACCGCGCCGGCCACGCCCAGGGCCGCGGCCAGGGGCACGTGGCGACGTACCTCCGTGGTGGCCGGGACCTCCACCTCCTCGAGCTCCGTCGGCTCCCCGTCGACCTGGGTCACGTCGGTGTCGGTCACAGCTCCCCCTGCAGCGTCATGATCACGGCGTCCAGCTCGTCGGGCTTCACCAGCACGTCACGGGCCTTGGAGCCTTCGCTCGGCCCGACCACTCCCCTGCTCTCCATGATGTCCATGAGCCGCCCCGCCTTGGCGAAGCCGACCCGCAGCTTGCGCTGCAGCATGGACGTGGAGCCGAACTGGGTCGTGACCACGAGCTCGATGGCCTGGACCACCAGGTCCATGTCGTCGCCGATGTCGTCGTCCAGCTCGCGCTTGCTCTGCGGGGCGACCGTGACGTCCTCGCGGTAGGTCGGCTCCAGCTGGGTCTTGCAGTGCGCCACGACCTGGGCGATCTCGGCCTCGGTGACCCAGGAGCCCTGCACACGCACGGCCTTGGAGGCGCCCATCGGCAGGAACAGCCCGTCGCCCTGGCCCACGAGCTTCTCGGCGCCGGGCTGGTCGAGGATGACCCGGCTGTCGGCCAGCGAGCTGGTCGCGAACGCGAGCCGGGACGGCACGTTGGCCTTGATCAGGCCGGTGACGACGTCCACCGAGGGCCGCTGCGTCGCCAGCACCAGGTGGATACCGGCGGCGCGGGCGAGCTGGGTGATGCGGACGACGGAGTCCTCGACGTCGCGCGGGGAGACCATCATCAGGTCCGCGAGCTCGTCGACGATCACCAGCAGGTAGGGGTACGGCGCGAGCACGCGCTCGCTGCCGGGCGGCACCTCGACCTTGCCGGCGCGCACTGCCTTGTTGAAGTCGTCGATGTGCCGGAAGCCGAAGTTGGCCAGGTCGTCGTAGCGCAGGTCCATCTCGCGCACGACCCACTGCAGCGCCTCGGCCGCCTTCTTGGGGTTGGTGATGATCGGGGTGATCAGGTGCGGGACGCCCTCGTAGGCGTTGAGCTCCACCCGCTTGGGGTCGACCATGATCATCCGCACCTCGTCGGGCGTGGAGCGCATCAGGATCGAGGTGATCATCGAGTTGATGAACGACGACTTGCCCGAGCCGGTCGCGCCGGCCACGAGCAGGTGGGGCATCTTCGCGAGGTTGGCGACGACGAAGCCGCCCTCGACGTCCTTGCCCAGCCCGGCCACCATCGGGTGGTGGTCGGAGCGCGCCGCGTTGGAGCGCAGCACGTCGCCGAGAGAGACGATCTCCTTGTCGACGTTGGGGATCTCGATGCCGATCGCGGACTTGCCGGGGATCGGGCTCAGGATCCGGACGTCGGCCGACGCCACCGCGTAGGCGATGTTCTTGGAGAGCGCGGTGACCTTCTCGATCTTGACCGCCGGGCCGACCTCGACCTCGTAGCGCGTGACGGTGGGGCCCCGGGTGTAGCCGGTGACCTGCGCGTCGATCCCGAACTCCTCCATGACCTGCGTCAGCCGGCCCACGACGTCGTCGCTGGCCTTGGAGCGCGCCTTGTGGACGGAGCCGGGCTTGAGCACCTCGTTGCCGGGCAGCGAGTAGGTGATGTCGCCGGAGAGCGAGAGCTGCTCCACGCGCTGCGGGATCGGCGTGTGCGGGGGCGGCTCGAGGTCGCCCTTCTCCTCGGCCACCGGGAAGGCCGGCGCGTCAGGGAGGTCGGGGAGGTCCGGGACCGACCGGGCGTCGGCGCCCATGATGCCGAGACCGGCGTCCTCCTCCAGCGCGACGTCGAGGGCGTCGGCCTTGCGACGACGCTTGGGCTTCTCCTCCACGACCGGGCTGTCGTAGGGCACGTCGCCCATGTCGGGGTCGATGTCGAGGTCTCCGCGGCGACCACGGGCCCGCATCGGCTGCGTGGTCCCGTCCTCGCCGTGCTCGTCCTCGTCGTGGGGGTGGCGGCCCAGCGCGTGGTCCGTCAGGGCCGCGAGCCGCTCGGGCACGCGGTAGAGCGGCGTCGAGGTGATGACCAAGGTGCCGAAGAAGGCGAGCAGCACCAGCAGCGGGACGACGACGTACTCCGACTGGAGCAGGTCCATCAGCAGCGAGGAGACGACGAAGCCCACGGCCCCGCCGGCGTCCTGCAGGTTGCTGGAGTCGCCGGCGGAGGGCTGCGGGTTGCCGTTGGCGATGTGGACGATGCCGAGGAGACCGAAGGCGAACGCCGCCCAGCCGACCACCTGGCGTCCGGCGGGCCCGGTGGAGACGGGGTCGCGCATCAGGCGCATGCCGGCGACGACGACCAGCAGCGGCACGAACCAGCCGACCTTGCCGACCGAGCCGGCCACCGCCGTGCGCACGACCTCCATGACGCCGCCGGGCAGCTGGAACCACACGGCCCCCGCGACCACGACCGCGAGGCCGAAGAGGAACAGGCCGGCACCGTCGCGGCGCTGCTCGGGCTCGAGGTCGCGGGCGCTGTGCCCCACGCCGCGCGCGAGCGCACCGACACCGTGCGCGACCGCGAGCCAGACCGTGGCGAGGCCACGGAAGACCGCGAGGAACAGCCGGGCGACCGGCCCGGTCCCGCTGCGTACGGCGCGAGGCGCCGGGCGCGCTGCGGGACGGCGCTTGGCCGCCGGGCGCCTGCTCGCGCTGGTGCGCGCGCGGCCCTTGGCCTGGGTGGTCCTGCTGGGTGACTTCCGGGCACTCCGCGTTCGCGTGCTCGAGCCTCCTCGTGCCTTGGTGGAGGCGGACGAGGACGTGCTCTTGCTCCGCGAACCCGGCGGGGAAGACGTACGGGTCGCCATGCGACCAAACTAGGCCACAGTCCCACCAGTCACACGCATCACACGTTGCGTGTCGCCCACGAGCCCCTAGCACGTCGCGCCGACGGTGTTACGAGGGCGAAAAATCTTCGGGTCGGAGCTCGTCAGCCCCTAGACCTTGCGGCCCGCCGAGCCTAGTGTCCCTACTCGGTGCCTCGGAACGCCGTAGCACCGGACAACCCACTCGGGAGGGAACATCACGTGAAGTTTCTCAAGACAGGGCTGAGCCTCGTGCTC
Source organism: Nocardioides sp. 503 (assembly GCF_004522095.1). GTDB lineage: Bacteria > Actinomycetota > Actinomycetes > Propionibacteriales > Nocardioidaceae > Nocardioides. The sequence continues at coordinate 19,231 of NZ_SPUI01000006.1, read as the reverse complement.
CTGGGGAGCGGCCTGGCCGCCGTCCCCGGTGTGCAGGCGATGGCCGCGCCCTCGGCTCCGGCCAAGGGGGACTCGTTGGTGCAGCAGATGCGCGACGAGGCGACGGGCAAGGTGTCCGTCACGAAGGACCGCGCCACCGGCAAGGTGGGCTTCGTCCGCGCCTCCGGCACCGGGGACCTGCTGCCCGGCGTCGACGCCGGATCCGCCAAGGGTGCCGCCGCCAAGGCCCGCACCTACCTCGACGACTACGCGGCGGCGTTCGGCGCCACCGCCGACCAGCTCACGCAGTCCGGCGTGAGCGCCGACCCCTACGGCTGGACCGTCGACTACGACCAGACCTACCGAGGCGTCCCGGTGTTCGGCGCGAAGGTCCGTGCCCACGTCGACAAGCAGGGCGACCTCACCGCGGTCAACGGCTACGCCGCTCCCGCTCTGTCGCTGAGCACCACTCCCAAGCTCTCCTCCTCCGAGGCCGCGTCCCGCGCGGTCGCGATCGTGCGCGCCAAGCCGGCCGACCGCGGTGACTCCCGCGCCGCCCGGGGCGGGCTGAAGGCCAAGAGCACCAAGCTCATGGTCTACCGCATGGGCTCGACCCGCGGCACCGCCGGCGAGGCCGTCCTCAGCTACGTCGTCGAGGTCACGAACGGCACGACCGTGCGCGACATGGTCTTCCTCGACGCCGCCACCGGCAAGACCGTCAACCGCTACTCGATGATGGCCCACGCCCTCGACCGCCGGCTCTACGAGGCGTCGGTCGACGACAACGGCACGCCGGACGACGAGACCGACGACGAGACCGTCTACACCCTCAAGTTCAAGGAGGGTGACCCGCTCCCGGGCACCCTGGACACCGACCAGCTCAACGAGGTCGAGGGCACCGGCGAGGCCTACTGGTTCTTCAAGAACGCCTTCGGCCGCGACTCCTACGACGGCGCGGGCGCGCGGATGGTCACGGTCAACAACGAGCCGTCGATCAACTGCCCCAACGCCAACTGGAACGGCTCCACGACCAACTACTGCTCCGGCGTCAGCTCCGACGACACCGTCGCGCACGAGTGGGGCCACGCCTACACCGAGTACACCTCCGGGCTGGTCTACCAGTGGCAGGCCGGCGCCATGAACGAGGCGTTCTCCGACATCTGGGGCGAGAACGTCGACTCGCTCAACGACCGCTACAACGAGACGCCCGACGGCCCTCGCTCCGACGACCCGACCGTGTGCTCCAAGTACACGCGCGGTGCGGTCGGCCTGACCATCAACAGCCCCGCGCCCATCGCGGGTGCCTGTGACGCCGCCCCGGCGGCGTTCGGTCCGGTCTTCGACAAGGCGGGCGTCACCTCCGACGTCGTCGTCGGCGCCCCGCTCGACGGCTGCGCACCGTTCACCAACGCCGGTGCGATCAGCGGCAAGTTCGTCTACGTCGACCGCGGCACCTGCACCTTCGGCGCCAAGGCCGCCGCGGCCGAGGCCGCCGGGGCCACGGGCATCATCATCGGCAACAACGCCGCCGGTGAGCCGCCCTTCTCCCCCTCCGGTCAGGCCGACATCTACGGCGTGATGATCGGTCAGGCCGACGGCGCCAAGATCAAGGGCGCCACCGGCACGGTCAACGTCACGATCAAGGACATCGACGAGACCGACAAGGACGACTCCTACCGCTGGCTGTCCGGCGAGGCCGACCCGGCCTTCGGCGGCGCGATCCGCGACATGTGGAACCCCACCTGCTACGGCGACCCGGGCAAGGTGTCCGACGCCGAGTACAAGTGCTCGGAGGAGGACCACGGGGGTGTCCACAGCAACTCCGGCGTGGTCAACCACTCCTTCGCCCTGATGGTCGACGGCGGCACCTACAACGGCGTCACCGTGCCCGGCATCGGCCGGGACAAGGCGGCGGCCATCTACTGGCGGGCACAGAGCCAGTACCTGTTCCCGGTGGCCGACTTCACGGACCTCTCCGAGAGCCTGGCCTCGTCCTGCACCGACCTGGTCGGTCAGCCGATCAACCAGCTCACGGTGGAGCCCGACGCCATCCCGGTGCCGGCGGTTCCGATCACGAGCGCCGACTGCCTGTCGGTCGGTCTGGTCAGCGACGCGGTCGAGCTCACGCGCGACCCGACGCAGCAGTGCCAGTTCAAGCCGATGCTGGCCAAGAACGCTCCCGCGACCTGCGGCAGCAACTTCGTGTCGAAGACCGCCTTCACGGAGAACTTCGAGGACGGCCTGGCCGGCTGGACGCAGACCGAGCAGGTCGCGTTCGAGGGCGGCAACGGCATCCCGTGGGAGTCCGTCGCCTCCGCTCCCGGCGGCCACGGCTCCAAGGTGGCGTTCGGGCCCGACCCGGACGGCGTCGGTGACTGCTCCGGCGGCGAGGGTGACGTCTCGAGCAGCAACGCGATCACCAGCCCGGCCTTCAAGATGCCGACGGGCGCCGCGGCTCGGATGTCCTTCGAGCACTACGTCGCCACCGAGTACGGCTTCGACGGCGGCAACGTGAAGATCAGCGTGGCCGGCGGGGCGTTCAAGGTCATCCCGGCCTCCGCCTACGCGTTCAACGCCCCGGGGGCCACCCTGGACGCGACCGCCGACAACACCAGCCCGCTCAAGGGTCAGCCGGGGTTCACCGGCACCGACGGTGGAGAGAACCACGGCTCGTGGGGCACCTCGATCGTCGACCTGAAGAAGACCGGCGCCAAGCCGGGCCAGCCGGTCCGGATCCGGTTCGACATGGGCCGTGACGGCTGTGGCGGGCTCGACGGCTGGTACGTCGACAACGTCAAGGTCGTCAGCTGCAAGAACAAGACGGCGCTCAACGCCAAGGCGCGCAACCCCGGCAAGGTCGTCGTACGCGTCAAGGCGATCGGCTCCTCGGCCAAGCCCACCGTCACCGTGCGGCTGTTCAAGGGCAGCAAGTTCGTGGGCAAGGGCGTGGTCCGCAAGGGCGTCGGCGTGATCAGCGTCCGCGGCCTGCGGCCCGGACGGCACCGCCTCACGGTGCGCTTCAACGGCACCGACACGCTGATGCCGGCCAAGGACACCGTCACCGTGCGGGTCCGCCGCCGCTAACGCACCACCGCACCACCGCACCAGCAGCGAGGCCCCGCCGGGACACCGGCGGGGCCTCGTCGCGTGTGGCCCTGAAGTCCCGCCTCAGACCCGCTTGCCCCACTCACCGGGTTTCGAGACAGGCGCCAGCGCGCCTTCCTCAACCCACGGGCGTGCTCAGGCCTCGATGACGACCGGGATGATCATGGGGCGGCGGCGGTGGGTGCTGCTGACCCACCGGCCCACGACGCGCCGGACGGTCTGCTGGAGCTGGTAGGCGTCGGTGGTGCCCTCGGCGATGGCGCGGTCCAGGGCCTCGATGATCGGCTGCTTGACCTCCTCGAAGGAGGAGCCCTCCAGGGCGTTGCCGCGGGCATGGATCTCGGGGCCGCCGGAGACCTTGCCGGTGACCGAGTCGACGACCACGATCACCGAGAGGAAGCCCTCCTCGCCGAGGATCCGCCGGTCCTTGAGGTCCGACTCGGTGATGTCACCGACCGAGCTGCCGTCGACGAAGACGTAGCCGCACTCGACCTTGCCGACGACCGAGGCGACCCCGTCGACCAGGTCGACCACGACGCCGTCCTCGGCGACGACGACGTGGGGCACCCCGGTCAGGCGGGCCAGGTCGGCGTTGGCCAGCAGGTGCCGGATCTCGCCGTGCACCGGCAGGACGTTGCGCGGCCGGACGACGTTGTAGCAGTAGAGGAGCTCACCGGCGCTGGCGTGGCCCGAGACGTGCACGAGCGCGTTGCCCTTGTGGACCACGCGGGCGCCCCACCGGGCCAGGCCGTTGATGACGCGGTAGACGGCGTTCTCGTTGCCGGGGATGAGGCTCGAGGCGAGCAGGACGGTGTCGCCCTCCTCGATGTGCACGAAGCTGTGGGTGCGCTGGGCGATCCGGCTCAGGGCGCTCATGGGCTCGCCCTGCGAGCCGGTCGAGATCAGCACGACCCGCTCGGGCGGCAGCGTGGCCAGCTCCTTGGCGTCCACGAGCACGCCGGCCGGCACGGTGAGGAAGCCTAGCTCCTTGGCGATCATCATGTTGCGCACCATCGAGCGGCCGACGTAGGCGACCTTGCGGTCGTGGGCGACCGCGGCGTCCAGCACCTGCTGGACCCGGTGGACGTGGGAGGCGAAGCACGCGACCACGACGCGCCTGGCGGAGTCGCGGAACACCTGGTCGATGACCGGCGTGATCGACCGCTCTGCCGGCGTGAAGCCCGGCGTCTCGGCGTTGGTGGAGTCGGTGAGGAAGAGGTCGACGCCCTCCTCCCCCAGCCGCGCGAACGCCCGCAGGTCGGTGATCCGGCCGTCCAGCGGCAGCTGGTCCATCTTGAAGTCGCCGGTGTGGAGCACCAGCCCGGCGCCGGTGCGGATGGCGACGGCCAGCGCGTCGGGGATCGAGTGGTTGACGGCCACGAACTCCAGCTCGAAGGGCCCGACGCTGATCCGGTCGCCCTCGCGCACCCGGTGGTGCACGGTCTCCTTCAGGCGGTGCTCGCGCAGCTTGCTGTCAAGCAGCGCGAGCGTCAGCTCGGAGCCCACGAGGGGGATGTCGGGGCGCTCGCGCAGGAGGTACGGCGTGGCGCCGATGTGGTCCTCGTGGCCGTGGGTGAGCACCAGCGCCTCGATGTCGGCCAGCCGGTCCCGGATCGGGGCGAAGTCCGGGAGGATCAGGTCGACCCCCGGGTGGTGGTCCTCGGGGAACAGCACCCCGCAGTCGACGACCAGCAGGCGACCGGCGTACTCGAAGACGGTCATGTTGCGACCGACCTCGCCGAGGCCCCCGAGCGGGATCACCCGCAAGGCGCCCTCCGCCAGCTCGGGCGGCGCGGACAGCTCGGGGTGCGGGTGGCTCAACGCGGGTCCTGTCGGGTCAGAGGAGTCCGGAGGCGGCGAGGCCCTCGCGCAGCGCGGCGACCTCGTCGTCGTCGAGGGGCACCAGGGGCGCCCGGACGTTGCGGTTGTCGAGCACGCCGAGCAGCTGCAGCGCCGCCTTGGCGGTCGTGGCGCCGTAGTTGGGGACGCCCATCACCGCGTCGACCGCCGGGAGCATGCGGGTGTAGGCCTCGAGCGCGGCGGCGTGGTCGCCGGCGAGGTAGGAGTCCACCAGGTGGCGGATCTGGTCGCCAGCGACGTGGCCCAGCACGGAGACGACGCCGACCGCGCCGTGGGCCAGCCAGCCGAGCGTGGAGATGTCGTCGCCGGAGTAGACGGCGTAGCCCAGCTGGGTCAGGCGCACCCCCCGGGCGAAGTCGTTGTGGGCGTCCTTGACGGCCACGACGCTGTCCCACTCGATCGCGGCGGCGTAGGTCTCCAGGGCGATGGTGGTGCCCGTGCGGCTGGGGACGTCGTAGAGCATGACCGGGACGTCGCTGGCCTCGACGACGCTGCGGAAGTGGTGCAGGACACCGGCCTGGCTCGGCTTGTTGTAGTAGGGCGTGACCAGCAGCAGTCCGTCGGCGCCGATCTTGGCGGCCTGCTGGGCCAGCTCGACGGAGTGGGCGGTGGCGTTGGTGCCGACGCCGGCGACGACGACCGCGCGGTCGCCCACGGCGTCCTTGACCGCGGCCAGGACGTCGCCGTCCTCGGCGACCGAGGTCGTGGGCGACTCGCCGGTCGTGCCGGAGACGACGACGCCGTCGTGCCCGTGGTCGACCAGGTGGGTGGCGATCCGGGCGGTGCCGTCGAGGTCGACGGAGCCGTCGTCGTGGAAGGCCGTGGCCATCGCCGTGAGGACCCGGCCGAACGGCGGCCGCGAGGCGGCAGGCGTGGTGGTCATGGGTCCGAGGATATCGGTCACACGCGCGGCATGACGTCAGCCGCCACGAGGCGGAGGTGGTCGAGGTCGGCCAGGTCGAGCACCTGGAGGTAGAGCCGCTCGCTGCCCAGCGCGGCGAACCGGCCGATCTTGTCGACGACCTCCTCGGGCGTGCCGGCCAGGCCGTTCTCGCGCAGCTCGCCCAGCTCGCGGCCGATCGCCGCGGCGCGGCGCTCCAGCTCGGCCTCGTCGGCACCGACGCACAGCACGAGCGCGTTGGAGTAGACGAGGTCCTCGGGGGCGCGGCCGGCGCTCTCGCAGGCCGCCCGGACCCGTGCGAACTGCGCCTTGGTGGTCTCCTCGTCGACGAACGGCAGGTTGAACTCGTCGGCGTACGCCGCCGCCAGGGCCGGGGTCCGCTTCTTGCCGACCCCGCCGATCAGCACCGGGGGCTTGGCCTGGGTGGGCTTGGGCAGGCCCGGGGAGTCCGTGACCTGGTAGTAGCGCCCGTCGTGGCTGAAGGACCCGCTGCCGTCGGCCGGCGTGGCCCAGAGCCCGGTGATGATCGCGAGCTGCTCCTCGAAGCGGTCGAAGCGCTCCCCCGTGGCGGGGAACGGGATGCCGTACTTGTCGTGCTCGGCCTCGAACCACCCCGCCCCGATACCGAGCTCGACCCGACCCCCGCTCATCTGGTCGACGTTCGCGACGCTGATCGCCAGCGGCCCCGGGTGCCGGAAGGTCGCGCTGGTCATCATCGTGCCGAGCCGGATGGTGCTGGTGTCGCGCGCCAGGCCGGCGAGCGTGACCCACGCGTCGCTCGGCCCGGGCAGCCCGTCGCCGCCCATGGCGAGGTAGTGGTCGGAGCGGAAGAACGCGCCGAAGCCGAGCGACTCGGCCTCCCGCGCCACCGCGAGCAGGTCGTCGTACGTGGCCCCCTGCTGGGGCTCGGTGAACACCCGAAGTTCCATGGGGCCACTGTGCCAGGCGGCAGGGTCGTCGCGAGGGCAGGGGTTTCGAGACAGGCGCTAGCGCGCCTTCCTCAACCCCCGGGTGGCTCCGGGGGTTGAGGAGGTTGCGCAGCAACCGTCTCGAAACCCCTCAGCCGACGCCGGTCGTACCGCTACAGCGACGTGCGCACCTGCTCGGCGAACCGTCGGATCACGGGCTCGTTGCGTGCGAAGTGCGTCCACGGGCCGATCCGACGGCTGACGACGAGCCCGGCGTCCTGGAGGACCGCGAGGTACTGAGACGCGGTGGACTGGGACACGCCCGCCCGTGCCTGGATGTGCTTGAGGCACACCCCGACCTCCTCGGCCGGCTCGAGCTGCGGGGGGAAGCTGGCGGGGTCCTTGAGCCAGTCGAGGATCTGGGCGCGCATCGGGTTCGAGAGCGCCTTGAAGATCGCGCTCAGGTCGAGCGGGGCCTCGACGTCGGCGGCGCGGGGAGTGGGCACGCCCCCATGCTACGCGCCAGATCGTGAATCTGCGATCTCTGTGCTTGACTCTTGTCATCGCAATATCGCGATACCCCAATGCGAAGGAAGTCATCCATGAGCCAGCAGCCCCCACTCCCCCGCAAGGTCGCCCTCGTCGTCGGCGCCCGCGGCGTCATCGGCACCAGCCTGGTGAGCCACCTCGTCGAGCTCGGCGACTGGGAGGTCATCGGGCTCTCGCGTCGCGGCGGCGTCGACGAGGACCGCGTGCGCCACGTCCAGGTGGACCTGCTCGACCGTGAGGACGTGACGGCCACGGTGGGGCGGCTGAGCGAGGTCACCCACGTCTTCTACGCGGCGTACCAGGATCGACCCACGTGGGCCGAGCTCGTCGAGCCCAACCTCGCGATGCTGACGCACGTCGTCGACGTCGTCACCCAGGCAGCACCCGACCTGGCCCACGTCAGCCTGATGCAGGGCTACAAGGTCTACGGCGCCCACCTCGGCCCCTTCAGGACACCGGCACGGGAGGACGACCCGCCGCACCTGCCGCCGGAGTTCAACGTCGACCAGCAGGCCTACCTCGAGGAGAAGCAGCGCGGAAGCCGGTGGACCTGGTCGGCGCTGCGACCGTCGGTGGTGTGCGGGGGCGCCCTGGGCAACCCGATGAACCTGGCGGTCTCGATCGCGGTGCTGGCGACGATCTCGAAGGCGCACGGGGTCCCGCTGCGCTTCCCCGGCAAGCCGGGTGCCTGGACCAGCATCCTGGAGATGACCGACGCCGGACTCCTGGCCGAGGCCACGGTGTGGGCGGCCACGACGCCTGCCTGCGCCAACCAGGCGTTCAACATCACCAACGGCGACCTCTTCCGGTGGGACGACCTGTGGCCCCGGCTCGCCGACTGGTTCGACCTGGAGACCGCTCCCCCGCTGCCCCTCTCCCTGGAGGTGGCCATGGCGGACAAGGAGGGGACCTGGGACCGGCTCGTCCGCGAGCACGGACTGGCCCCGACGCCGTACTCGGACGTCTCCGCGTGGCCCTTCGCCGACTTCGTCCTCTCCTGGGACTACGACGTCTTCGCCGACGGCTCGAAGGCCCGCCGCCTCGGCTTCCACCGGTACGTGCGGACCGAGCAGATGTTTCTCGACATCTTCGAGGACCTGCGCGCGCGGCGGGTCATCCCGTGAGCGGGAGCCGGCAGTTTCACCAAGGTATGCAGCTGGAGCGTCACTTCCCGGGGGTTGTACACCGAGGGAAGTGACAGCTCAGGTGCATACCTTGGGGAAACGTCACCGGCCGGCTGACGCCTACGTCCGCACGAGCCAGACGACGTCGCGGTCGGGGAAGGTGTCGCGGCGCTGCTCGACCCAGGCGTGCGGGTCGAGCTCGGGGTAGAAGGTGTCGCCGTCGGGCGTCAGGTGGACGTGGGTGAGGACCTGCTCGTCGGCCACCGGCATCGCCTCGGCGTAGACGAGGGCGCCACCGGCGATGGCGACGTCCCCCTCGAGACCGTCAGCCAGCGCGAGACCCTCGGCCAGCGAGGGCGCCACGAGCACGCCGTCGGCAGACCACGACGGGTCGCGGGTGAGCACGATCGTGACCCGGCCGGGGAGCGGCAGCCCGATCGAGTCGTACGTCGCCCGGCCCATCACCAGGGTGTGGCCCAGCGTGGTCCGCTTGAAGTGCTGGAAGTCCTCGGGGATCCGCCACGGGATGTCGCCGTCGGCGCCGATGACGCCGTTGTCGGCGACGGCGGCGACCATCACGACGCGCTTGCCCGCCGGCGTCATGGTGGGGTGCTCATACGGCGATGGGCGCCTTGATGCCGGGGTGCGGGTCGTAGCCCTCGAGGGTGAGGTGCTCGAGCTCGAAGGCGTCCAGGGCCGTGACCGACGGGTCGAGCCGCAGCGTCGGCAGCGGGCGCGGGTCGCGGGTGAGCTGCAGCCGCGCCTGGTCGAGGTGGTTGGAGTAGAGGTGGGCGTCGCCCAGGGTGTGCACGAAGTCACCGACCTCGAGGCCGGTCACCTGGGCGACCATGTGCGTCAGCAGGGCGTACGACGCGATGTTGAACGGCACGCCCAGGAAGACGTCGGCGGAGCGCTGGTAGAGCTGGCAGGAGAGCTTGCCGCCGGCGACGTAGAACTGGAACATCGTGTGGCAGGGCGCCAGCGCCATCTGCGGGATGTCGGCGACGTTCCACGCGGAGACGATGTGGCGGCGTGAGTCGGGGTCGCGGCGGATCTGCTCGACGATCTGGGCGATCTGGTCGATGTGGTGGCCGTCGGGTGCCGGCCACGAGCGCCACTGGTAGCCGTAGACGGGGCCCAGGTCGCCGTCGGCGTCGGCCCACTCGTCCCAGATCGTCACGCCGCGGTCCTGGAGCCACTTCACGTTCGTGTCGCCGCGCAGGAACCACAGCAGCTCGGCGAAGACCGAGCGCGTGTGCACCTTCTTGGTGGTGACGAGCGGGAAGCCCGCGGCCAGGTCGAAGCGCATCTGGTGGCCGAAGACCGACCGGGTGCCGGTGCCGGTGCGGTCGTCCTTCTCGACTCCCTCGTCGAGGACCCGCTGGAGGAGGTCGAGGTACTGCTGCATGCCCCCAACCTACCGCCCGGCGCCCCTCAGATCCGGACCGTCCCGGTGACGGTCGTGAGGGTGTCGCCGCCCACCCAGACCGCACCGCCCTCGGTGGTCACGTGGACCCGCCCCCTCCTTCCGACCACGGTCCCCTGGGAGGCGACGTAGGCCGCCGGCAGCCGGTCGCCGGACAGCCACTGCGCGAGCCCGGCGTTGAGGCTCCCCGTCACCGGGTCCTCGGGCACGCCCAGGCCCGGGCAGAAGGCACGCACCTCCACGGCGACGTCGCCGTCGGGGTGGCTGCCGACCACCCCGATCTTCAGTCCGTCGAACGCCGCGAGGTCGGGCCGGCACGCCAGCACCGCGGCGGCGTCGGCGAGCAGCACGCCCACCCAGCCCGGTCCGTTGTCGACCCAGGCCGCGTCCACGATGTCGGCCTCGGGGATGCGGAGCGCGGCGGCGACCCGCGCCAGGTCCTCGGCGGCCACCGGCCCCGACCGGGTCAGCGGCGGCGCCTCGAACGCCAGCCGCTCGCCGCGCCGCACCTGCACCAGGCCGGCGCCGCACTCCTGCACCACCCGGTCCGCCTCGTGGGGCGTCCCGCCGGCCTCGATCCAGGCGTGGGCGCTGCCGAGCGTGGGGTGCCCCGCGAACGGCAGCTCGCGACCCGGCGTGAAGATCCGCAACCGGTAGTCGGCGGAAGGGGCGGTGGGGCGCAGCAGGAACGTCGTCTCCGACAGGTTGGTCCAGCGCGCGAAGCGCGCCATCTGCTCGTCGTCGAGTCCGTCGGCGTCGTGGACGACCGCGACCGGGTTGCCCAGCAGCGGCTCGGCGGAGAAGACGTCGACCTGGCGGAACGCGCGCATGGCGCCGACGCTACTGCTCCAGCACCCAGGAGGTGCTTGCCGGGAGGGTCAGGTGCACGGTGCAGGTGCTCGCCCTCCCGGCCCGCCCGAGAGCGCAGGTCACGAGCTGCAGGCTGCCGGAGTTGGACAGCCGCGGGCCGTCGACGGGGTCGGCCTGCGCGAGCTCCACGACGTACGTCGCCAGGGCGCCGCCGTCGAGCCTGGCGGCGTACACCTCGGCGCTGGGGGCCAGGCCGGTGTCGACGGGCTCCCCCGTGAACGCGTTGTAGATCCGCACCGGTCCGTCCGGGCCGCCGCGGCGCGTCAGCACGTGGGCACCGTCGGGTGCCAGCTGGGCTCCGGTCCCCGGCACGCTGACACCGAGCGCGGACTGCAGGTGCACCACGTCGACGGTCTGCGGGTCGGACTGGTAGGCCGCGGCGTAGCCAGCGACGTCGAGCAGCCCGTCGGGACTGACCCGGGCGAGGACGCTCCAGCTCCCGCCCTCCCACTCGAGGACGAAGGCGCCGTCGGACCCGGCGACGTAGACGCGCCCGTCGTCGATCGCGAGCACCCGCGTCCCCTTCGCGACCGACGCGCTCGCGACCCGCTTGCCTTCGGCGAGGTCGTAGACCCGGAGCTCGGGGTCCCCGGTGACGTCGACCCACGCGACCAGGCCGTCCTGGGCGGAGGCCGCGAAGGCGCCGTCGGACGCCTGCTTGCCGAGCCGGGTGCGGTGGCCGTCGCTGTCGACGATGACGACCTCCCCCGCGCCGTCAGCGTAGACCGCCCCGCGCGGCACCCGCACGACGCTCTGCAGGTCGTCGATGCCCAGGGCGACCACGTCGAGGCGGAGCGTGCCGTCGTAGTACCAGCCGACGGGGGCCGGGTTGTCGCGCTGCTGCACCGCCACGTCGGGCAGGGCCGGCGCCGGACCGGGCCGGTTGGCCCACCACGTCCAGCCGCCGGCCACGACGGCGACCACCAGGGCGACCACCGCGGCCCGGCGTGCCGTGCGGGCCCGTCCCTCACGTCGCTCGGCCAGGTGCCGGGCGACGACGTCGTCGTAGGAGAAGCCCGGCAGCGGCACCGCGGACGCCGCCCGCACCAGCCGCTCGTGGAGGTCGTGCGGGCCCCGGGTGGCCGAGCCCAGCACCGCCTCCACCTGGTCCTCGGACAGGTCGGTCGCCGCCCCCAGCACGGCGGCCGCTCGCTCCTGGGCAGGCAGGTCGTCCAGCAGGCGCCGCAGGGCCGGCCAATCGGGGTCGTCCGGCACCAGGTCCGGGGCCGCCTCGACGGCAGCGGCCTGCGTCTCGGCGGCGTCACGACGCCATGCGTCGAGCAGCACCCGGAAGGCGTGGGTGTCGAGGTCGCCCAGCTCGTCGCGGTGCCGCCAGTCGTCGCGCAGGCGCGCCACCGCCCCCTGCCCGACGTACGGCGCACGGTGCGGCGCGACCCCCAGCAGCACCAGGGTGCGCATCATCGACGGCCACCGGGCGGCGGCGTACGCCGCGAGGTCGCCGTCGTCGCGCATCCGCTACCGCCCCTCGGTCCCTCGCGCGACGACGTGGGCCGTCAGCTTGGCGGTGTCCCGTCCACGGGCCACCCTGTCACCGAGGTGTTCGGAGCCGCCGCCGCAACGGATCGCCACCGGGGCGACGAGCCGGGCGCCGTGGGGCATGGCTATGCGTGCAGCGACATCGGCCCGTAGACCTGGCGGTCGTGCTCGAAGAGGGTCACGGCGTCGACGCCCTCGGCGGCGAGCTCGGACCAGATCTCGCCGACCCAGGACTCCGCGTCGGCCTGGCTGGCGAAGCGCTGGTCGGCGTGCTCGCCGGAGACCGTCACGACCTCGCCGGCGGCGTTCTCCAACCGCCAGGTCCAGGGACGCTCCGCCGGCGTCGGCTGCCGGAAGGTGGACGGCTGGTCGGGCAGGCTCATGACTCCCTCACCGAGGTGTCGACGAAGGGCGGCTTGGTCAGCTGGAAGATCTCGCGGCGACCGCGCACGTCGACGCCGACCTCGGCCTCCGGGTGGATCTCCGAGGGCAGCAGGGCCAGCCCGATGCCCTTCTTCAGCGTGGGCGAGAACGTGCCGGAGGTGATCTCGCCGAGCATCACGTCGGCGGTGAGGCTGACCAGCATGTGGGGGCGCGGGATCGCGCGTCCGGTGGAGACCAGGCCGCGCAGGGTGCGCTTGGGGCCGGCGGCCTTCTCGGCCAGCAGCACGTCGCGACCCCAGAAGGCCTCCTTCTTCCAGCCGACCGCCCAGCCGAGGCGCGCCTCGTTGGGGGTGACGTCGAGGGAGATCTCCTGGCCGTGGAGCGGGTAGCCCATCTCGGTGCGCAGCGTGTCGCGCGCGCCCAGGCCGCAGGCGAGCATGCCGTGCGCCGCGCCGGCCGCGAGCAGGGCGTCCCAGAGGGGCTCGGCGACGGAGTTGTCGGCGATCAGCTCGTAGCCGCGCTCGCCGGTGTAGCCGGTGCGGCAGACGACCACCGCCACGCCCTCGAACTCCGCCTCGGTGAAGCTCATGTAGTCGTGGCCCACCGGCAGGCCCACGGCTGCGAGCACCTCGTCGGACCTCGTGCCCTGGACCGCGAGCACGACGAAGTCGCGGTGGTGGTCGGCCACGACCACGCCGTCGGGGGCCTCGGCGGCCAGGCGACGTACGACCTCGGCGGTGTTGGCGGCGTTGGGCACCAGCAGCACGTGCTCGTCGTCGCGGTAGTAAGCGATCAGGTCGTCGACCACGCCACCGGTGGCGTCGTCGCAGCACAGCGTGTACTGCGCCTGGCCCGGCCCGATCTTGGCGAGGTCGTTGGACAGGGTGCGGTTGACGTAGGCCGCGGCGCCGGGCCCGCTCACCATCGCCTTGCCGAGGTGGCTGACGTCGAAGATGCCCACCGAGGTGCGCACCGCGGTGTGCTCCTTGACGACGCCGGAGGAGTACTCCAACGGCATCGACCAGCCGCCGAACTCGGCGAACTTCGCCCCGAGGGCGACGTGGCGGTCGTGGAGCGGGGAGTGCAGCAGTTCCTCGGCCATGGCGCGAACCTACCTCAGCGCCAGAGGCCGCCCCGGCGGGGCAGGGCGCCACCGCGCGCCGGTTAGTCTGCCTCGGTGACCACGTCCTACACGCTGCGCAGCGCCAGTCCCGCCAAGTCCCGAGCCGACGTGGTGGTGGTGGGCGTCCTGTCCTCCGCCAAGGGCCCCCAGCTGGCGCCCGGCGGCGAGGACGTCGCCAAGGCCTACGGCCGCAAGCTCGCGCCGCTGCTGGCCACCCTCGGCGTGAAGGGCAAGGCCGGCGAGCTGGTCAAGCTGCCCACCGGCGGCGCGATCTCCGCCCCCGTGCTGCTCCTCGCCGGCCTGGGCGACGCCGCCACCGCCGACTCCGTGCGCCGGGCCGCCGGCGGCGCCGCACGCGCGGTCAGCAACGCCGCCACGGTGGCGCTCGCGCTGCCCGCCGACTCCCCGGTGCTCGTCCGCGCCGTCACCGAGGGCTACCAGCTGGGCGCCTACACCTTCACGACGTACAAGAAGCAGACCGAGGACGACGCCCCCGGCGACGTCGTGCTCCTCACGTCCAACGCTCGTCGCAAGGAGACGGTCACGGCCTTCGAGGAGGCCCAGGTCGTCGTCCGCGCGGTCGTGCAGACGCGCGACTGGGTCAACACCCCTCCCGGCGACCTCACCCCGCCCGCCTTCGCCGACGCCGCCGTCGCGTCCGGCAAGGAGTGGGGCAAGGGCCGCGGCGCCCCCAAGGTGAGCGTCACGGTGCTCGACGAGAAGCGGCTGGCCGAGCTGGGCTGCGGCGGCATCCTCGGCGTCGGGCAGGGCTCGGACGCCCCGCCGCGCCTGGTCGAGCTCACCTACTCCCCCAAGAAGCCGGTGTGCCACCTCGCCCTCGTCGGCAAGGGCATCACCTTCGACTCCGGCGGCCTCACCATCAAGCCGGCGCAGAGCATGCACGAGATGAAGAGCGACATGTCCGGCGCCGCGGCGGTCATCCAGGCGACGTACGCGATCGCCGCGCTCGGCCTGCCGATCAAGGTCAGCACGTTCGCCGCGATGGCCGAGAACATGGTCTCCGGCACCTCCATGCGCCCGGGCGACGTCATCACCCAGTACGGCGGCACGACCGTCGAGGTGCTCAACACCGACGCCGAGGGGCGCCTGGTCCTGGCCGACGCGCTGGTGCGCGCGACCGAGGTGAAGCCCGACATCATGCTCGACGTCGCCACCCTGACCGGCCACATGGTCCTGGCCCTCGGTGACCGCGTCGCCGGCGTCATGGGCAGCGACGACATCGTGCGCGACGTCATCGCGGCCTCCGAGGTCGCCGGCGAGGACCACTGGCCCATGCCGTTCCCCGACGGGATGGTCGAGCGGGTCCGCGCCAGCAAGATCGCCGACCTGTCCCAGCACGACTGGGTGCGCTGGGGCGGCGGGCTCTTCGCCGGCACGTTCCTGCGCGAGTTCACCGCCGACCTGCCCTGGGCCCACCTCGACATCGCCGGCACCGCCTTCAACTCCGGCGGTCCCCGCGGCCACGTCACCTCCGGCGGCACCGGGTGGGGCGTCACCACCCTCGTCGACTACGCCCGGGCGCTCTCCGAGCGCTGACCCGACCCGAGGGCTGAGGAAAGCGCGCCAGCGCCTGTCTCGCCACCCGTGAGGACGAGGTCGACCTACAGCCCGCGCTCCTTGCGCAGCTGCTTCTGGCGGCTGTTGTAGTCGCGCATCCGCTGGGGGATGCCGACCACCGCGGCGTCGTACGACGGCACCTGGTGCCGGTTGGCGAAGTCGTGGGCCCACTGCACCGACGGGACCCGGCGACGGGTCCACTCACCGTCGTGGGCGACCAGCAGCAGCGTGACGTCGCTGACCGCCGTGCGCGGCTCGACGAAGCCCTCGACACCGCGTCGGTTGCCGACGAACTCGTGCAGGTGCTGCTCGTCGACCTTGTCGGAGGCACGCACCGTCGTGGAGCCCGTGCGGGCGGCGTCCTTGCCGGGCCGGCGCATGCGCGTGCCCGTCCCCCGCCGGAAGCGGTCCAGAAAACCCATGGGGCCAGTCTGCCCTCCCGTCGGTGATCCTGTGCGCAGGACGCGATTGTCGGACGCGCCGCCCGGGCCACGAGGCCGGTGTTGTGGCCCCGGCCAGAAGTGCAAGGATGGGGCGACATCTTCAGCGGAGGGACTGGCGTGACTCAGGCGGACTTCGACGTTCTCATCCTCGGGGCGGGATCGGGCGGCTACGCCTGCGCGCTGCGCGCCTCCCAGCTCGGCCTCAGCGTCGGCCTGGTCGAGAAGGGCAAGCTCGGCGGCACCTGCCTGCACGTCGGCTGCATCCCCACCAAGGCCCTGCTCCACGCCGCCGAGGTGGCCGACTCCGCTCGCGAGTCCGAGCAGTTCGGCGTCAAGGCCACGCTCGAGGGCATCGACATGGTCGGGGTCAACTCCTACAAGGACGGCGTCGTCTCCCGGCTCTTCAAGGGCCTGACCGGTCTGATCTCCTCGCGCGGCATCACCGTCATCGAGGGCGAGGGGCGCGTCAGCGGCGACAGGCAGGTCACGGTCGGCGACCGCGTCGTCACGGGCAAGCACCTGGTGCTGGCGTCCGGGTCCTACTCCAAGTCCCTGCCCGGCCTGGACATCGACGGCGAGCGGGTCATCTCCTCCGAGCACGCCCTGCGCCTCGAGCAGGTGCCGGCCTCCGTGATCGTGCTCGGCGGCGGCGTCATCGGCTGCGAGTTCGCGAGCGTCTGGAAGAGCTTCGGCGCCGAGGTCACGATCATCGAGGCCCTCCCCCGGCTCGTCGCGGCGGAGGACGAGGCGTCCTCCAAGGCCCTCGAGCGGGCCTTCCGCAAGCGCAAGATCGCCTTCCGCACCGGCACGCCGTTCCAGAGCGTCAAGACCACCGACGACGGCGTCGCCGTGACCGTCGAGGGCGGCGACGTCATCGAGGCCGAGCTGCTGCTCGTCGCGGTCGGCCGCGGCCCCAGCACGTCGGGCCTCGGCTACGAGGAGCTCGGGGTCGCGATGGACCGCGGCTTCGTCCTCGCCGACGAGCGCTGCCGCACCAACGTCGAGGGCGTCTACGCCGTCGGCGACATCGTGCCCGGCCTCCAGCTGGCCCACCGCGGCTTCCAGCAGGGGATCTTCGTGGCCGAGGACATCGCCGGCCTCGACCCGCAGCCCATCGACGAGCTCGGCATCCCGCGCGTGACCTACAGCCACCCCGAGATCGCCTCCGTCGGGCTCGGCGAGGCCGCGGCCGCCGACAAGTACGGCGCCGACGGCATCGAGACGCTGACCTACGACCTGGGCGGCAACGGCAAGAGCCAGATCCTCAAGACGCAGGGCTTCGTCAAGCTCATCCGCCAGAAGGACGGCCCCGTCGTGGGCGTCCACCTCGTCGGCGACCGCGTCGGCGAGCTCATCGGCGAGGCCCAGCTGATCTACAGCTGGGAGGCCCACGCCGAGGACGTCGCGCCGCTGGTGCACGCCCACCCCACCCAGAACGAGGCTCTCGGAGAGGCGCACCTCGCCCTCGCCGGCAAGCCCCTGCACGCCCACTCCTGATCCCCCACCACGAGCTCACGAAGGAACTCCATGGCTACCGAAGTCAACCTCCCGGCACTCGGCGAGTCCGTCACCGAGGGCACCGTCACCCGCTGGCTCAAGCAGGTCGGTGACACCGTCGCCGTCGACGAGCCGCTGCTGGAGGTCTCCACCGACAAGGTCGACACCGAGATCCCCTCGCCGGTCGCGGGCACGCTGCTCGAGATCAAGGCCGAGGAGGACGACACGGTCGAGGTCGGCGCGATCCTGGCCGTGATCGGTGACGAGGGCGAGTCCGCCGGCGACGCCACCGAGTCCGCCGAGCCCGAGGCGCAGCCCAAGGACGAGGAGCAGGCGGAGAAGAAGGAGCAGCAGGAGGCCGAGCTCGCCGAGGAGAAGTCCGAGCCCGAGCCCGCCCAGGAGGAGGAGCCCGAGCCCGAGCAGCCGGCCGCGTCCTCCGACAGCGGCTCGGGTGGCGGCGGTGGCGGCGGTACGTCGGTCACCCTGCCCGCGCTGGGCGAGTCCGTGACCGAGGGCACCGTGACGCGCTGGCTCAAGCAGGTCGGCGACGAGGTCGCCGTCGACGAGCCGCTGCTGGAGGTCTCGACCGACAAGGTCGACACCGAGATCCCCTCCCCGGTCGCCGGCACGCTGCTGGAGATCAAGGCCGAGGAGGACGAGACGGTCGAGGTCGGCGCCGAGCTGGCCGTGATCGGCTCCGCCGACGACGCTCCCGCCCAGGCCGAGCCGGAGGCGCGGCCCAAGGACGAGGAGCAGGCCGCCAAGAAGGAGCAGCAGGAGGCCGAGCTCGCCGAGGAGAAGTCCGAGCCGGAGCCCGAGCCCGAGAAGAAGCCCGAACCCGCGCAGGAGCCGCAGGCCGAGCAGGAGCCCGAGGAGAAGGGCAAGCCCGAGCTGGAGGAGGAGACGACTCCCGCCCAGGAGACCGCGCCCGCTCCCAGCGCCCAGTCGCCGACCACCGGCGAGGGTGACGCGAAGCCGTCCTCCGACAGCTCCGGCTACGTCACGCCCCTGGTGCGCAAGCTCGCCACCCAGCACGACGTCGACCTGTCGTCGGTGACCGGCACCGGCGTCGGTGGGCGCATCCGCAAGCAGGACGTGCTCGACGCGGCCGCCCAGGCCAAGGAGGCCCCGGCCGCCGCACCTGCGGCCGCCGCCGCCCCGTCGGCTCCGGCCGCGCCGTCGGCGCCCAGCACCACGCCGTCGCCCCTGCGTGGCACGACCGAGAAGATCAGCCGGCTGCGCAAGATCATCGCCGAGCGGATGCTCGACTCGCTGCACTCCGGCGCCCAGCTCACGCAGGTCATCGAGGTCGACGTCACCCGGATCGCCCGCCTGCGCGACGCGTCCAAGGCCGACTTCCTCGCCCGCGAGGGAGTGAAGCTGTCCTACCTGCCGTTCTTCGCCAAGGCCGCCATCGACGCGCTCAAGCAGCACCCCAAGCTCAACGCGACGATCGACACCGACGCGGGGACGATCACCTACTACGACCGCGAGAACCTCGCGTTCGCCGTGGACACCGAGAAGGGGCTCATCACCCCGGTCGTCAAGGACGCCGGCGACCTCTCGATCGCCGGGCTGGCCAAGAAGATCGCCGACGTGGCCGAGCGCACCCGCACCAACAAGATCGGCCCGGACGAGCTGGGCGGCGGCACGTTCACGATCACCAACCTCGGCAGCGTCGGGGCCCTGTGGGACACCCCGATCATCAACAAGCCCCAGGTCGCCATCCTCGGCCCGGGTGCGGTGGTCAAGCGTCCGGTCGTCATCGACGACGCCGACCTCGGCGAGACGATCGCGGTCCGCTACATGGTCTACCTCGCGCTGACCTACGACCACCGCCTGGTCGACGGCGCCGACGCCGGCCGCTTCCTGCAGGACGTCAAGAAGCGCCTCGAGGCGGGCCAGTTCGAGGTCTGAGCACCGCAGAGGGGCCCCCGCCCAGCGTTGGGCTGGGGGGCCCCGCAGGGGGGGGGGCGGAGAAGTGCGG
>NZ_SPUI01000005.1 GCF_004522095.1 Nocardioides sp. 503 | reverse complement strand
GGGGGCCTGTTCGTGGTCGGAGCCCCGCAGCGGGGCCCCCCCCGGGCTGGCTCGTGCGGGGCCCCTCTGTGCGTCGTGCGAAGAGGTCGGGCGGGTGCCGGCGCTCGTCCAGATTCACCGGGTACCCGGTGAAACTCACGCTTCCCGTACGAAGCTTCGTACGGGAAGCGTGAGTTTCGGGCGGGCAGTGTGACGCGTGTTCGGTCGGCGTGGCGCCGCGTGGGGCACTGCCTGGCAGGGTGGGGGCATGGCCTCCCTGTCGATCGTCCTCGCCGGCGGCTCCGGCTTCCTCGGCACGCACCTGCGCGACGAGCTGGTCCGGCGCGGCCACACCGTCACCTCCCTCGTACGGCGTGAGGCGGCGGGCGGCGGGCAGTCGCGGTGGGACCCCTACGCCGGCGTCCTGGACCAGTCGGTCGTGTCCGCGGCCGATGTGGTGGTCAACCTCGCCGGCTCCCCCACCGCGGGCAACCCGCACTCCCAGAAGTGGGCCCGCGAGCTGCGCGAGAGCCGCATCACCACGACCCGGGTGCTGGCCGAGGCCGTCGCTGCGGCCGAGCGTCCGCCGGCGTTCCTCGCGGGCAACGGCATCTCCTACTACGGCGACCACGGCGACCAGGTCCTGACCGAGGCCTCCGACAGCCGCGGGCACGCCCTGCTGACCCAGGTCACCCGCGAGTGGCAGGAGGCAGCCGACCCGGCCGTGACCGCCGGTGCCCGGGTCTGCATCCTGCGCACCTCTCCGGTGATGGACCGCGGCAGCGCGCCGCTCAAGCAGCTCCGGCTGCTGTTCAAGGCCGGCCTCGGCGCCCGCCTGGGCGACGGGCGCCAGCACATGGCGATGATCTCGCTGCGCGACTGGGTCGGCGGGGTCGTCCACCTCGCCGAGCACCCCACGGCCGCCGGTCCCTTCAACCTCTGCTGCGCGCAGACGCCGACCAACGGCGAGTTCACGCAGGCGCTCGCCCGGGCCGTGCGCAGGCCGGCGTTCGTGTTCGCCCCGAAGCCGCTCCTCAACCTGGCCGGCGGCGAGATGGCGCCGGAGATCCTCGGCTCCCTCAACGTGCGGCCCGCCGCGCTCGAGGCGGCCGGCTACGTCGTCCGCGACCGTGACGTCCACGCGGTGCTGGCTTCAGGGCTGCGCTGAGTCCACGCGCGCCACGCGCCACTCGCCGCCCGCCAGCAGCAGCGTCACCCGACGGGTCGTCACACCCCCTCGGGGCAGGCGCCACCACCGCGCACCGTCGGAGGCCGAGGCCCGCGCCAGCCGCTCGGTCACCTCGACGGTCAGCCGGTGGGGATGTTGCGCGAGCATCCGGCCCGACAGGACCTGGACGTCCAGCGTCGGCACGGTCAGCCCCCGCTCGACGTAGCGGCGCAGCATCGCCGCGTCACGTCGCCCGGCCACCGACCCGGCGACGTAGAGCCGACGCAGCGCGCGCACGTCGCCGCTCGCCCACGCCGTGGCGCGCCGCTCGTCCCACGCCTGCAGCACCGCCACCGGCGAGTCCTGAGCCACGGCTGCCACCGGAGGCCCGGTCGACCGCTCGGCCGACGGCGCGGACGAGCAGGCGACCGTCAGCAACAAGATCAGCACCACCGGCGTCACAGGACGTGCGTTCATCCTTCAGTCCTACCTCGATCGCGATCGTCCCTCGCCGTTATCCACAGCCGCAGAGGATCACCGCGTGCTGAGCCGTCGCGGGGTCCTGCTGGGCGCGGTCGGCGTCGCCGCCGCGGGCGCGGCCGGCACGGCGGGGGTCGTCGAGGGCGTGCTGCCCGGCCGCCCCCGGCTCCAGGCGGCGCTCGGCCTCAACGGCGAGCCGGGGCGCGTGCCCGATGTGACGCCGGGACCGATCGAGGCCGGCTCCTTCGTCTCGGAGCGCCGCGGTGCCCGCACCGGCTGGGTGCTGCTGCGCCCGCCCGGCTCCGAGGGTGACCGCCTGCCGGTCGTCGTGGCGCTGCACGGGCTGGGCTGGACGCTCGACGCGTTCGAGCCCGACGGCTTCGGCATCCCGCAGCTCCTCGCCGCGGCGGTCGCCGACGGCGTCGCGCCCTTCGCCGTCGTCGCCCCGGAGGGCGGACGCTCCTACTGGCACCGCCGCCCCGACGGGGAGGACGCCGGCGCCATGGTCACCGACGAGCTGCTGCCGCTCCTCGGCCGGCGCGACGACCTCGCGGTCGACCGGGTCGGGCTCCTCGGCTGGTCGATGGGCGGGTACGGCGCGCTCCGGCTGGCCGGGCTGCTGGGGCCGGGCCGCGCACCGGTCGTGGCGGTCGGCTCCCCGGCCGTCTGGACCGACGCCACGGCCGCGAGCCGGTCCGGCTTCGAGGACGCGGCCGAGTACGAGGAGTTCACGGTCACCGGCCGCCAGGACGACCTGGCCGGCACCGCCGTCCGCATCGACTGCGGCACCGGTGACCCGTTCTACCGCGACGTCGAGGACTACGTCGCGGGCTTCCCCTCCGGCGCCGATGTGACCGCGACGTTCGAGCCGGGCGCCCACGACCGGGCCTACTGGCGCCGGGTGCTGCCCGACCAGCTGGCGTTCCTGGGCGCCCGACTGTGAGCGGCCGACCCCCTCAGTCGCCCTGCGTGTAGGCGTAGGTGCCGTAGAAGAAGGTGTCTCCGGACGAGGTCGGACCCCACACCACGCTGAAGCCCAGGTTGCTGTTGTACGCGATCTGGTGGGTGTTCGCCTCGAACTGGGGGTTGACTGCGCCCAGGGTGTAGACGCAGAGGAACCCGGCCGGGGCGGTGGGAGCGTCGGCTCCGCCCTTGCACTCCGTCTCTCCGGGCGTGGAGTCCATCCGGACATGGGGAGGCTTGGTCGTCCCGGGGATCGGGAAGCTCGCCCACGTCCGGATGTCTCCGCCGGAGGCCGCCACCTCGGTGTCGAGCCCGATGACCCCCGTCACCGTCTCCCCGACCCTCAGCGTCGTGAGCGCCGAGCGCCCGGGCGCACCCTGCGCGCCGGTCGCGCCCCGCGGCAGCTGCCCGGCCTTGAAGTCCTTGCGCAGCAGAGAGCCGTCCTTCACGTCGCCCGACCGCACCGCGTTCGGAGCGATCGCGCGGCTGGTGACGGAGTTCTTGGGCAGGGCGGTCACGGCGTACGACGTGCCGCCCATGGCCACGGTGAGGGCGACGAGGGCGACGGCGTTGCGCCGGACCCAGAGCAGGCTGGTGGTGATCATGGGGGTCTCCTTCGCACGCGGAGCCCCGTGCCCCGCTGGTCGCGAACCTACGAGCCGGTGGCCCGGCAGCGTCAGGTTCCGCGACGAGGCGGCTGCCGTGTCTAGACCGCGGCCCCCGAGTAGCATCGAGGCGTGAGTGAGCTCCGCTTCGAGCAGGTCGGCCTCGGCGCCGACGCCCTGGACTACCTCGCGGCCTGGGAGCTGCAGCGCGACGTGCACGCCCGCGTCTCGGACGACGCGCAGCCCGGCACCGTCCTGCTGCTGGAGCACCCGCCCGTCTACACCGCCGGCAAGCGCACCGAGCCTCACGAGCGCCCGGCCGACGCCGGCGGCGCGGACGTCATCGACGTGGACCGCGGCGGCAAGATCACCTTCCACGGCCCCGGTCAGCTCGTGGGCTACCCGATCGTCCGGCTCCCCGACCACGTCAAGGTCGTCGACTACGTGCGCCGGGTGGAGGAGGCCCTCATCCAGGTGTGCGCCGACCTGGGCGTCGTCACCGCACGCGTGCCCGGGCGCAGCGGCGTGTGGCTGCGGGCCGACGAGCGCGGCCCGGAGCGCAAGGTCGCCGCCCTCGGCATCCGCGTCAGCCGGGGCGTCACCATGCACGGCTTCAGCCTCAACTGCGACGTCGACCTGGGCTGGTACGACCGGTTCGTCCCCTGCGGCATCGCCGACGCCGGCGTCACCACCCTGTCGCAGGAGCTCGGCCGGCGCGTCCCCGTCCAGGAGGTGCTGCCCTCGGTCGAACGGCACCTGCGCCACTACCTCGCCTGGGCCCCCTACACACCGACTCCCGACTACGACGCCCGCCCCGAGCCCGGTCGCGCGCCGAGGATCGAGCTCCTCACCCCCTGACGCGTGTTGCGCCCGCCAGGCACCCTGCGGTGCCTGTTGGATCGTCTGCGTGACGACGAGAGGGCGACATGAGTGACCTGGTGATCGAGACCTCGGGGCTCCGCAAGGAGTTCCGCAGCCGCAGGGGCGGCCTGCGGGTGGCCGTCCACGACCTCGACCTCGCGGTCCCGCGGGGAGGCGTCCACGGCTTCCTGGGGCCCAACGGGTCCGGCAAGACCACGACCATCAGGATGCTGCTCGGGCTGGCCCGGGCCAGCAAGGGCCGGATGGAGGTCTTCGGGCACCCGATCCCCTCGGCGCTCCCCCAGGTGATCGACCGCATCGGCGCGGTCGTCGAGTCGCCCAAGTTCTCCCCCCACTTCAGCGGCCGCCAGAACCTGCTGCTCCTCGCCCGCGCCATCGGCGTGCCGAGGAGCCGGGTCGACGAGGCGGTCGAGACCGTCGGGCTCACCGGGCGTGACAAGGACCGGTTCAAGTCCTACTCGCTGGGCATGAAGCAGCGCCTCGCCATCGCCGCGACCCTGCTCAAGGACCCCGACCTGCTGATCCTCGACGAGCCCACCAACGGCCTCGACCCCGCCGGCATCCGCGAGATCCGCGACACCATCCGCGACCTCGGTGAGCGGGGGGTCACCGTGCTCCTCAGCTCGCACATCCTCGCCGAGGTGCAGCAGGTCTGCACCTCCGCCACGATCATCGGCAACGGGCGCCTGCTCGCCTCCGGCAACGTGGACGAGCTGCTCCGCACCGGGCCCTCCGCCGTACGCGTGGAGGTCGACGACCCCGCCGCCGCCCGCAGCGCCCTCGGCGGCGCGGGGTTCGCGGTGGTGCCGCCCACGGCCGGCGAGACCGCGATCCTGGTGGAGTCCGACGCACCGTCCGAGGTGACGCGGGTGCTCGGGGAAGCCGGCATCTGGCTCTCCGCCCTCACCCCGATCCGCCGCGACCTCGAGTCGGTGTTCCTCGAGCTCACCGAGGCCGACACCTTGGGACACGGACCCGACGCCGGACCCGACGCTGGACCGGAGGCGAGGGCATGAGGTCCCTGCTGCGCGTCGAGCTGACCCGGTTGCGCTGGCGCCGGGCCATCCTCCTGCTGCTCGTGGCCGTGGTCGCGGTCCCCGTCGTCTTCGGGGTGGCCGTCGCCCTCGAGACCGTGCCGCCGACCGCGTCCGACCGCGCCACCGCCGCTCGCCAGGCCGAGCAAGAGGCCGAGCAGCCCTACGTCGAGGACGAGCTGGCCAACTGCCAGGACAGCCCGCAGGACTACGGCGTCGGTGACGCCTCGGACCTCGAGGCGGCCTGCGAGGAGATGATCGTCCCCCGGCCCGAGTGGTACCTCGCCACCCAGGAGCTCGACCTCGTGCAGCAGCGCGACGACACGGGTCTCGCCGTCGCGGCCTTCATCTCGGTCCTGCTGCTCCTGGCCGGCGCGACCTTCGCCGGTCACGACTGGAGCAGCGGCTCCATGAGCAACCAGCTCCTCTTCGAGACGCGTCGCCTGCGGGTGTGGACCGCGAAGGCGCTGGCCGTCGTGCTCGTCTCGGGCCTGCTCTCGCTCGTGGTCCTGTCCGGCTACTGGGTGGCCCTGTGGTCGCTCGCCCGCTCCCGCGACCTGCCGTCGAGCAACGCGATCCTGGTCGACTGCCTCCAGGACGGCGCCCGCGGCGCGCTGGTCGCCGCCCTGGCGGCGTTCGGTGGCTACGCCCTCACCATGCTGTTCCGCAGCACCGTCGCCACCGTCGGCGTGCTGTTGGCCGTCGCGGTGGCCGGAGGGGCGTTGATCGCCGTGCTGGGCATCGACGCGAAGTACCAGCCCCAGACCAACCTGTCCGCGGTCGTCCTGGACGACGCCACCTACAACGTCGAGGTGCCCGACGAGTGCTTCATGCAGGCCGAGCCCCCTGAGGGGCTCGACTGCGACGAGGAGAAGGTGCTGCCCGCGCGCGACGGGTCCATCTACCTCGGATCGCTCGTGGTGCTCGCCGGGGCCGCCTCGGTGCTCTCCTTCCGCCGCCGCGACGTGCCCTGACAGGGGGGTCCGACCGGGGGGTGAGCCGAGTTGGGCGGCCCCCCGGCCCGGCGTACAGTTGACCGACGTGACCACCGCTCCCGCCCCTGAGGGCCGCAAGCTCCTCCGCCTCGAGGTCCGCAACGCCGAGACCCCCATCGAGCGGAAGCCGGAGTGGATCAAGACCCGGGCCAAGATGGGTCCGGAGTACAAGCACCTGCAGAGCCTGGTGAAGTCCGAGGGCCTGCACACGGTCTGCCAGGAGGCGGGCTGCCCCAACATCTTCGAGTGCTGGGAGGACCGCGAGGCGACGTTCCTCATCGGCGGTGACCAGTGCACCCGCCGCTGCGACTTCTGCCAGATCGACACCGGCAAGCCCCAGCCGCTCGACCGCGACGAGCCGCGTCGCGTCGCGGAGTCCGTGCAGAAGATGGAGCTGCGCTACGCCACCATCACCGGCGTCGCGCGCGACGACCTCGAGGACGGCGGCGCCTGGCTGTACGCCGAGACCGTGCGCGCCATCCACGACCTCAACCCCGGCACCGGCGTCGAGAACCTCATCCCCGACTTCAACGGCAAGCCCCACCTCCTGCGCGAGGTCTTCGAGTCGCGGCCCGAGGTGCTGGCCCACAACGTGGAGACCGTCCCGCGGATCTTCAAGCGGATCCGTCCCGCCTTCCGCTACGACCGCTCGCTCGACGTGATCACGCAGGCGCGCGACTTCGGCCTGGTCACCAAGTCCAACCTCATCCTCGGCATGGGCGAGACCCGCGAGGAGGTCTCGCAGGCGCTGCGTGACCTGCACGGCGCGGGCTGCGAGCTCATCACGATCACCCAGTACCTCCGCCCCTCGCTGCGCCACCACCCGGTCGAGCGCTGGGTCAAGCCCGAGGAGTTCGTGGAGCTGCGCGACGAGGCCGACCAGATCGGCTTCTCCGGCGTCCTCTCCGGCCCGCTGGTCCGTTCGTCGTACCGCGCCGGTCGGCTGTACCGTCAGGCGATGGACGCCCGCGAGGGTGTCGTCTCCACCGCCACCGCCTGACCCGCCGCAGCCGCGGGTCGGCCCGAACGAGTAAGGCAGCTCCGCAGCCATGGCCAAGAAGGACACGCCCACCGATCCCGCCGACATGAACCGTCGTCAGCAGATCGTCGCCACCTACCGGATGACGAAGCAGACCGACAAGCGGATCGGCCTGTGGCTGCTCGGCTCGTTCCTGCTGTTCGGCGCCGTGGGCTTCGCGCTGTTCTACGTGCTGCCCGGCACGGGCGTCGTGCAGTGGGTCATGTCCGTGATCGGCGCTCTGCTCTTCGGCTTCCTCGGCGCGATGATCGTGTTCTCCCGCCGCGCCCAGCGCACGGCCTACGACCGGATGGCCGGCCAGCCCGGCGCCGCCGCCAGCGCGCTCACGATGCTCAAGCGCGGCTGGAAGACCGACCCGGTCATCGCCTTCAACAAGCAGCAGGACGTCGTCCACCGCGTCGTGGGCCCTCCGGGCATCGTGCTCGTCGCCGAGGGCAACCAGCACCGCGTCCGTCAGATCCTCACCTCCGAGCGCCGCAAGCACGAGCGCGTCGCCGCCGAGACGCCGATCCACGAGATCGTCGTCGGCGACGGCGAGGGCCAGGTGCCGCTCGCCAAGCTGGTGCGCCACGTCCAGAAGCTCGGCCGCCAGGTCAAGCCCGCCGAGCTCACCGACGTCCTCAACCGCCTCAAGGCCCTCGACGCCAACCGCTCCGCGATCCCGATGCCCAAGGGCCCCGTGCCGACCAGCATGAAGGGCATGCGCGGCAACATGCGCGGCCGCTGAGCTCAGCTCCTCACACGTTCCTGGGGTTTCGAGACGGTTGCTTCGCAACCTCCTCAACCCCCGGGAGTGACCCCCGGGGGTTGAGGAAGGACTAAGTCCTGTCTCGAAACCCCTCACGGGGCTCCGAGCCGACCTACTGGATCTGCGAGGCCGGGGGCGCCTTGATGTCGACCGGCTCGCCCCAGTTGTCGTAGCTGGCGGTCATCTCGCCGCCCAGGTCGCCGAGGTCGGCGACCATCTTGCGGAAGTAGCCGTCGTCGTCGAAGAACAGCTCGTAGGTGAACGACGGCGGCAGCGAGCCCTCGGGCAGCGACCCGGTCTCGGCACCCTGCGCCTCCAGCAGCTTCGCGGAGTCCAGGACGAGGCTGTAGTGGTCCATGCCGTCCTCCTCGCCCACGAAGGTGGCGCCGGTGATGGCCTTCTCCATGGTGTCGAACTGCGAGCGGATGTCGAGCTGGTCGCCCAGGCTCGACAGCGGGTTGGCAGGGTCGTCGAGCGACGTCGAGGTGTACTTCTCGGTGCCGGGGTTCTGCTGGTAGAGCGTGTTGTCGACCAGCACCATCTTGATCGGCTGCATCTCGCCGACGTTGATGGTCATCGCCATGGCGGTGGGCGTCTTGCTGAAGTCGGCCTGTCCCTCCGCCTCGTACGCCGCGGCGCCCTCGAGGTTCATCGTGAACGTCGCGGTGCTGGCCTCCTCGAAGGCATCGGCGAAGATGTCGACCATCTCGGAGGGCTCGACCTCCTCGCCCTCGGTGGGCTGCGCCTCCTCCGTCGACTCCTCGGTGGGCTCGTCGGTGGGCTCGCCGGTGGCCGTGGGCTCGTCGCTCTCGCTGCCGAGGCGGTCGAACGCCGACGTACCGCCGGAGTCCGACTCGTCGCTGCTCTCGTCGTCTCCCCCGCACGCGGCGAGGGAGGTGAGGGCCAGGGTGAGGACCGCGGCGGAGGCCGTGCGGCGGAAGAGGGAGCGGGTCATGAGGTGCCTTTCGGGAGGGGCCGTGCAGAGGAGCTGGTGATCAGGAGGAGGGTCCGGGGCGCAGGCCGCGGAAGGTGTCGAGCGTGACCGTCACCGTTCCCGCCACGAGGTCGTGCAAACCGCGACCGTCGGAGCGGTAGACCAGCGGCGGGATCACCAGAGCGATCATCGCCTGGCGCAGCAGCGCCTTGAGGGGGTTGAGCGGGCGGAGGCGGCCGTCGGCCGGCACCACGCGCAGCCGCGTGGCGAGCTTGCCGAACGAGCCGCCGAGCAGCCAGGTGAACAGCGCCGACTCGACGACGTAGACCAGGAGCACGTAGAGCTGCGCGTTGCTGCCGGTCTCGCCGTAGGAGTCGAGGCCCGCGAACGCGATGACCGCGAGGGTGGAGGCGAACCAGTCGACGAACAGCGCGAGCACGCGCCGGGGCCACGACGCGCTCTCGAGCGTCGGAGTGTTCACGTCGTCCTCACCCCCGCAGGCTATCGAGCCGCCGGTGGGCAGCCGCGTACCGGTCACCTGTTACATCCCCGAAACGAAACCGATACGGTCGAGAAATGGCCCGTTCCTAGATTCGGGTCACCCCTCGGCGCAACGTGGCTCCGGGGTGTCCACTTCTGCTTGCTCTTGACGGTTGTCGCCCACCGGGCCGCAGCCAAGGAGGACGAATGTTCCAGAACAGCGACGAGCTGCTCGCCTACATCAAGGACGAACGCGTCGAGATGGTCGACGTCCGCTTCTGTGACCTGCCCGGCGTCATGCAGCACTTCACGGTCCCGGTGTCGTCGTTCGACCAGTCCGTCTTCGAGGACGGCCTGAACTTCGACGGTTCCTCGATCCGTGGCTTCCAGGCCATCCACGAGTCCGACATGTCGCTGTTCCCGGACCCGACCACCGCCTACATCGACCCGTTCCGCACGGCCAAGACGCTGGTGGTCAACTTCTTCATCCACGACCCGCTCACCGGCGAGCCGTACTCGCGCGACCCGCGCAACATCGCCAAGAAGGCCATGGCCTACCTCGGCACCACCGGCATCGGCGACACGGCCTTCTTCGCCCCCGAGGCGGAGTTCTACGTCTTCGACAACGTGCGCTTCGAGACCAAGCAGAACGCCGGCTACTACGAGATCAACTCCTCCGCCGGCGCCTGGAACACCGGTGACTCCTTCGAGAACGACAACCGCGGCTACAAGGTCAAGTACAAGGGCGGCTACTTCCCCGTCGCGCCCACCGACCACTTCGGCGAGCTGCGCGACGAGATGGTCATCGAGCTCGAGCGCGCGGGCCTGCAGGTCGAGCGCGCCCACCACGAGGTCGGCACGGCCGGTCAGGCGGAGATCAACTACCGCTTCGACGAGCTGCTCAAGGCCGCCGACGACGTCATGAAGTTCAAGTACATCATCAAGAACACCGCCTGGCGCAACGGCAAGACGGCGACGTTCATGCCCAAGCCGATCTTCGGAGACAACGGCTCCGGCATGCACGTGCACCAGTCGATCTGGAACAACGGCGAGCCGCTCTTCTACGACGAGACCGGCTACGGCGGCCTGTCCGACATGGCTCGCTACTACATCGGCGGCATCCTCAAGCACGCCCCGTCGCTGCTGGCCTTCACCAACCCGACGGTCAACTCCTACCACCGCCTGGTGCCCGGCTTCGAGGCCCCGATCTCGCTGGTCTACTCCCAGCGCAACCGCTCGGCCTGCGTCCGGATCCCGATCACGGGCTCCAACCCCAAGGCCAAGCGGATCGAGTTCCGCTGCCCCGACCCGTCGGCCAACCCCTACCTCGCCTTCTCGGCGCTGCTGCTGGCCGGCCTCGACGGCATCAAGAACAAGACCGAGCCGCCCGCCCCGATCGACAAGGACATCTACGAGCTCCCGCCCGACGAGATGGCCGACATCGACCAGGTCCCCACGTCGCTCAACGCCGTCCTCGACTCCCTCGAGGCCGACCACGAGTTCCTGACGGCCGGCAACGTCTTCACACCGGACCTGATCGAGACCTGGATCGACTACAAGCGGACCCAGGAGATCCTCCCGGTGCAGATGCGCCCGCACCCGCACGAGTTCGAGCTCTACTACGACATCTAGGTCGTCAACCCGTTCGATCGAGGATGGCCCCGGGCTCCCCGGGGCCATCCGTTATTTCCGCGCGGGACCGCTCCTCCGGCGTCAGACCGTGATGCCGAACAGCTTCTCAGCGTTGCCGAACGCGATCTTCTCCTTGTCCTCGCGCGGAAGATCGACTGCTCGGAACCAGTCGGTCCCCTCCTTGATGCCGGCGAAGGGATAGTCGGTCGCGAACATCACGCGGTCCACGCTGATGTGTCTCAGCAGGAGATGCAGCAGGTGGTCCTGGAAGAACGCGCTGGTGGTGAACCAGAAGTTGTCCTGGAAGTACTGCTCGAAGGGCTTCTCGAGCGAGCTCTCGGTCGGCTCACCCATGTCGTTCGCGATCCGCTCGTAGTAGAACGGCAGCCCCTCCCCCATGTGGCCGACGATGATCTTGAGCTTCGGGAACCTGTCGAAGACCCCGTAGGCGATCATCCGGATGCACTGGGTCAGCACCTCCTGGTGCCAGCCGTAGCCGGACCCGCTGAAGATGAAGTCCTGGTACTCCTTCGTGTACTCCGACCGGGTGGTGCGGTAGTAGATCTGGAAGACCTCGTCGGCCGGATAGCCGGGATGCAGGTAGATCGGCACGTCGAGCGCTACGGCACGCGCCAGCACGGGCTCGAAGTCGGGATGGTCGAGATACTTCTTCCCGATGTGTCCGTTGGTCAGGGCGCCCAGGAAGCCGTCCTCCCGGACCGAACGCTCCAGCTCGTCCGCCGCGGCCTCCGGGCTCTGCAACGGCAAGGTGGCGAAGGCCTGGAAGCGTCCCGGGTGACTGGCCATGGGCCCGTCCACGAGCTGGCGGTTCAGACGGTGGGCGAAGTCGATGCCCTCCTGCCCCGGGACGTTCTGCACGGACGGTGTGTGGGCGGAGAGGATCTGGACGTCGAGTCCCCCCTCGTCCATGTCCCCGAGCCGGCGTTCGCCCAGGTCCGCAAGACCGATCTCCTCGAGGAACGCTCGGTGGTTCTCGTCGATGGAGTTCAGCTTCAACAGCTCGGCCGTCGAGAAGGTCTCCTCCACGCCGATGAACCTCAGGTCCCGGTCACGACGTGAGATGTCCTGGTCGCCAGGCGCGGCTTTCGGATCCGCCTTGTCGCCGTCGAGTGCGGCGAGTGCCGTCGCGGACAGTCCGACGCCGGCTCCGAGTGCGGCCGCGTGGGTGACGAAGGCGCGGCGCCCGATCGACGATCTCGCCGGGCCTTGTTCGATGGGTCTCATGTCTGGGTGCTCTCCTGGCTCGGTCGTCATACCGATCAGTCTCTCGACTTCAAGGGGCTGACGCGTCTGGCCACGGCTGACACCTCCCCGTACGCCGCGCGGCGTACGAGGACACCCCTTCGCGCTCCGCGCGGAGTACGGAGGTTCCGTGGAAAGGTGGCTCCTGTGACCGACGACCGACCTGCCGATGGATGGCGTGCGGGGTGGGGGCACCGCGACTGGCTGAACCCACCTCCGCAGGTGGCGCGCGACCAGGACGACCTGCTGGTCACCGCGGCGGAGGGCAGCGACTTCTGGCGCACCACCTCCTACGGCTTCGTCCACGACACCGGCCACGCCCTCCTCACCGACTTCCCCGACGGCACGGCAGCCGAGGTCACGTTCATCGCTGACTTCTCGGCCCAGTTCGACCAGGCCGGCCTGCTGATCCGTGCCGACGAGGAACAGTGGGTCAAGGCCGGCGTGGAGCTGGCCGACGGCGTCCTCCAGCTCGGGGCGGTGGCGACGCGCGGTGTCTCGGACTGGTCGGTCGCTCCCGTGCCGGAGTGGTGGGGCCAGTCCGTCGTCCTGCGGGCCAGCCGCACGGGGGACGCTCTCACGGTGAGGGCCCGAAGCGGCGACGAACCCTGGCGGCTCGTCCGGGTGGCACCGCTACCCGTCGGGCCGCTCACGGTCGGACTCATGTGCTGCGCACCCACGCGCGACGGCCTGACCGTGCGGTTCACCGACCTGCGGCTCGTCGAGGCGGACCTGACCCTCCACCCGTGACCTCACCCGCCTGTCCCGCTCGACCGCCGGCGGCCCCGTGCGATTCCCGAGTGGTGAGCCCGCTCTCGTGGATGATGCTGCCCATGACCGTCGCGCGGAGCAGGCACGAGACCCAGCGCGTCGAGCGCCGCCGCGAGGGCAACACGATGGCGCTCTACATCGCCCTCTGCCTGCTCGCGGCCCTCACCGCACTGCCGGACAGCAAGCCGCTCCACGCCCACGGGCTCGGGGTCGTGTGGGGCATCACGCTGGGACTGGCGTTGGCCCACTGGTTCTCGTTCTGGGTGGCGACCCGGCTGGTGAGCGCCGGCGAGTTCGAGCGGGACGACCTCGAGCTGGCGGCGGCACAGCTCCTCGGCGCCACCGCGGTGGCGGCGCTGGCGTCGCTCGTCCTGCTCGTCCTCCCCGACTCGGTGGAGCTGCACGCCGCCGAGCTGGTGCTGTCGGCGTTCGTGGCGGTCGTGGGGTACCTCTCGATGCGATGGAGCGGCACCGGGCGCACGAGGGCGGCGACGTACGCCGTCGCGGTGATGGCCGTGGCGGTCGTGATCGTCGAGCTCAAGAACCGACTCGCCGGCTACTGAGCGTCTGCCGAGACGGGGCTTCGCTCAGCCCGCGGCGTCGGGGTGGGAGCGCACTCCTGTCGGACGCCGGAAGACGAACCGGCGGAAGAGGTAGAACCGCGCACCGAGCCCGAGCGCGAGACCGATGACGTTCGCGGAGATGTTGTCCGACAGCGGGTCCTCGAGACCCAGCACGTCACGACTGATCATCAGGCAGGCGACCGGGAGCGACATGGTGACCACGTTGATCAGCACGTACGCCGATCGGCCGCCGTCCGCCTGACGCGGTGGTCGGTCTCGGAACGCCCAGCTCCTGGCGCCGCGGTAGCTGATCACCATGCCGACGGTGTTGGCCAGCACGTAGGCCAGGATCGGTCGATCGCTGAGGACCGCGAGGTGACCGGTGCTGAAGCCGTGGACCAGCGCATTGAAGAGGATGAACGCGACGAGCGTGGCGACGCCCCCCACCGTGAGGAACCGACCCAGCTCGGCCAGCACCCGCGCGTGACGCGCACCGACGATGTTGGCCCTGGACCCCGTGTCGCGTACCGACGGCACCGACCCTCGCGTCACGGCCGCGGACGAGGGGTCGAGGGAGCTCACATGGAGTCTGAACACGAGTGATCGGGGACTATTCCCGAGCGCGCGCCACCCACGACGTCGAGATGTTCGAGCAGACCTCTCCGTTCGGGGGCGCGAGGAGCCGCCTCGGGCGAGGGAGCCCGGTGCGCGGCGGAGGTGCCGGTAGCGTCGCGAGGTGGCCAGTCGTCGTCGATCCAGCGCTCGGCGGCGCAGCCCCTCACGGGGCGGGAGCGGGACACGACCGTTGCCGGCCGCTGGGCCAGGCGAGCGCCTGTGGGTGCTGGACGTCCCTTACGGCACCACCGTCGACGGCGCTGCCTGGCACCCGGCGGTCAAGGCCCACCTCTACGTCGGGCGCGACGTGCCTGCGCACCTCACGCCGTACGTCCCGGGTCCGCACACGCTCGGCCGCTTCCTCGACCACACGCTCAACCCCGACGACCCGACGCCCGCTCCGGAGCCGACCGACGAGCTCGAGCCGCGTCGGATCCAGTTCGAGGCGGCGGACGCGATCGCGGCGCGCGCCGCGGCAGGCGGACGGCAGTTCCTGCTGGCCGACGAGCCCGGCGTGGGCAAGACGATCTCCGCGGTGCTCGGCGCGACGGCGGTGGGCGACCTCCGCGGCGCGCGCCGCGTGCTCGTCGTGGCGGACCGGCCTGCTGCGATCACCATCGGTCACTGGTGCCGGACGATCACGGCGCTGGGCGACGGGGGCCTGGAGTGGGTCGTCATCACCTGGGACCGGCTCGACAAGGTCACGGACCACCAGTGGGACGTGATCATCGCCGACGAGGCTCACGCGCTACGACGTACCACGACGAAGCGGTGGAAGATCTGGGCGAGGATCTCGGGGCACGGGCGGCCGCACGACAAGGCGCCGTTCGTCATCGCCACGACCGCGACACCCGGCCACACGCCGCTCGAGCTGCCCTACCTCGCCCCCGCCTACGCGCAGGTGCTCGGCGAGCCCATGAAGGAGTGGACCTCCGCGACGAAGCCTGATGTCGCGTTCGCCGACGCGCTCGAGCGCCACGGGGTCGGGATGGAGCGGGGCCGCTACGGCGCGACGTGGACCACCGACCCGGCGCGACGGGCCGCCGACCTCAAGCTGGTGCGCGGCTGGCTCGCCGACGAGCGGCCCCCGGCGATGCTGCACCGAGCCGCTCCGTGGGGACCGGTGCCGATCTCCGGCATGCCGGTCACCCTCACGCCGACGGAGCGGACGGCCTACGAGGCCGAGTGGGGGGAGTTCTGCCGCGAGATGGACCTGGCGCGACGCGGCCGCAACGTGGCGAAGGGGCGCGCAGCGCTGCTGCGCTTCCGGCAGAAGGCCGGGCTCATCCGGGTCGACTCGACGGTCGCGTGGATCGCCCAGCAGGTGGAGTCCGAGCGACAGGTGGCGTGCTCGGTCGAGTTCGTGACGACCGCCGCCGACCCCATCGCCGACCGGCTGCGCGACTCCGGGATCGACGTGGCCTCGATCTACGGCCGCGACCGGTTCGACGTCGAGGCGGAGCGGGTGCGCTTCCAGATCGGCGAGGCGAAGGTCTGCGTCTTCACCACCGTCGCCTCGATCAGCCTGCACGCCGGCGAGACGCTCGCCGACGGCCGCCAGGCGAGCACCGAGCCGCGGGTGGGCGTCTTCCACCAGGCCCGGTTCTCCGGCATCGCCGCACGACAGGTGACCGGGCGGACCCACCGCGACCACCAGGTCTCGCCCTGGCACGTGGCGTACGCCGAGGGAACGGTCGAGGAGCAGGTCGGCCGGGTGATGGTGGAGCGGATCGCCGCAGCCTCCGACACCGTGGGTGCCGACACCACCGGCCTCGCCGACCTGGCTCGGCTTCTGGGGGCCGACTGGCTCCCACCCACGAGCCTGCACGACGACGGCGCCTGGGCCGGCGTCACTCCTCGTCCGAGCTCGTGAAGACCCAGTCGAGGCCGTCCTCGCCCTCGCAGTCGAGGGCGACGTCACGCCGCAGGCCGGCCTTCAGCGCGACGTGCTGGCTGGGTCGGTTGTCAGGGCGTACGCGGGCCACGACCGTCTGCCCCGGCTTCTCCTCGAGGGCGCTCGCCACCAGCGCGGCGGCGGCCTCGGTGGCCAGGCCCCGACCCCAGACGTCCGGCACGAAGCGGTAGACCAGGTTCAGCACCGGGCGCCCATCCATCGTCATCCGCTTGACGCCGGCGTAGCCGATGATGCGGTCGGAGCCGTGCTCGCGGACGCAGCGATATCCGAAGCCGTGCTCCGCCCAGTGATGGACCCACCGGTCGACCAGAGCCGTCGCCGCGGTCTCGTCAGCGAGCCGGTCGGACGGGTTGTGCTCGACGGTGCGCGCGTCTCCCAGGATCGCGAACACCCCGGCGGCATCGTTCGGCACGGGCGGGGTGAGCCGCAGCCGTTCGGTCCTCAGCTCCTGGGCGCCCACTGCCGAATGCTCCCACGACGACTCGGACCCGAGGTCGCTCGAGCAGGCGGCTCCGCTGCCTGTGCACAACGTCCGAGGCACCTCGCCGGATCGCGCTACAACTGGTGGCGACCCGAGGAGGACCCGTGCGACGACCTGAGGACGACCAACCCTGGATGGGGCCCCTGCCTGCCGCGCCCGGCTGCGACTGCCACCTCTGCCGGCCCGACCCGTCGTACGACGAGCTGGACAGGCGGACCATCGACGCCGTCCTGCAGCACGGGTGGCAGGTGATGCTGGTGAGCCCGGACGCCGCCTGCTGCTCGCTCGACCACGACGACCTCGCGGACGACGACCCCGGCGCCCACGGGCCGGCGTTCGCCTACACGCTCGGCCTGGGACACCGGCTCGGTCACCCGGAGCTGCTGATGTCGGGGCTCGACCTCGGCGTGATGCACCGTGCGCTCAACGCCGTGGCCACCCGGATCATGGCCGGTCTGCGCCCGGTCCCCGGCGACGCCTTGGAGGACGTCCTGGCCGGGGTGCCGGTGGCGGTCGAGGGTGTCAGCGACGAAGGGCTCCTCGACGCCGTCACGTGGTCGGGGTGGTTCCACCGTCGCAAGCCCGAGGCGCTGGCGCTCGTGTGGCCCGACCGGACCGGGATCTTCGCGTGGCAGCCGGGGGCGCCGGCGATCCTGGACGAGCTGCAGCCGCGAGGCTGGCGGGTGCCGATCGAGCACCGCGACGGCCTGGCCGCCGATCCCCCGTGGGACTTCCCCGTGCCGCCGGACCACCTGGCGTTCTCCTGCGCCCACGTCGTCGACGACGGACGGGCGGTTCTCTGGGCGGCGCGAGAGTCGGACGAGACCCGCGGGGAGGACTGGTCCATCCACTGCGGGAGCTACGACCACGGGACCGACGACATGCGCATCGTCCACCTGGCCCACCTCGTCCGCTCCGCCCCCAGCCTGCGGCAGATCAGCGACCTGGGGCTGGAACGGGAGGCGTCACGCACCGGTCCCGACGCCCCGTGGTCCGTCTCACCGTTGTCCGAGTGAGCCACGCGGGTTGCGTACCCTGGCGTCGCTCCTCCTGGAGGAGCGGCGCAGCCCCAGCGAAGTCCGGTGAGATCCCGGCACTGTCCCGCAACGGTGATGGCCCCTCGTGGCCCAGTCCGGTCGCCTGAGCTGCGTCCACGACGAGCCTCGAAGGAAGGCGCCTCGATGTCACCGACCACTCCCCCGCCCGGCGAGCCCACCGTCACCGTCTGTCGGGGGTGCTGCTGCGGCACCGCCACGAAGCGTCCCCTCGTCGACCACGCCGCGCGGCTGGAGGCCCTGCGACGGCTGCTCGACGGCACGGCTCGGGTACGGGTCACCGACTGCCTCGGTCCGTGCGAGCGCTCCGACGTCATGGTCGTGTCCCCGTCGCCGGAGGGCCGCCGATCGGGCGGGCGCCCGGTGTGGCTCGGTCAGGTCAACGGCCGCCACGAGCCGTCGGCGCTCGCGGACTGGGTGGCGGCCGGCGGTCCGGGCCTCGCCGACGTACCGGAGAGCCTGCGCAGGGCGGTGTTCCGCAGCACCGACCCGCTGTCGCGGCCCTGACGCTGCGCCCCCGGGCGGTCGACCAGGGCTCCCCTCTCGGCTCTGCGGCTCCCGTGCGGGGTGGCACCAGAGCAGATGGACTCAGCGTTACCGCGGCCGCCGGCCTCTCGGAGGGATGAACCGCCTCTTCGGGTGAGGGGTCGCCGGAGGCCGCTCGACTAGAGTCCGCTTCCATGAGCGTCACCGCGCGACATGGCGTGTCGCTCTCCGGCCCGGTCGACGGACAGCCGATGCTGTTCGCCCACGGCTTCGGCTGCGACCAGTCGATGTGGCGCTACGTCGCCCCCGCGTTCGCCGACCGCTACCGCGTCATCACGTTCGACCACATCGGCTCCGGGGGGTCGGACTCCTCGACCTACGACCCCGACAAGTACTCCGACCTCGCGGGCTACGCGGCCGACGTCGTCGAGATCGTGCGCGACCTGGACCTGCACGACGTCGTGTTCGTCGGGCACTCCGTCTCGTCGATGATCGGTGCGCTGGCCGTGATCGAGGACCCCGAGCGCTTCAGCAGGCTCGTGATGGTGAGCCCGTCACCGCGCTACATCGACGACGTCGACTACACCGGCGGCTTCGCCCGCGAGGACATCGACGAGCTCCTGGAGTCCCTGTCGAGCAACTTCCTCGGCTGGTCCGCCACGATGGCGCCGGTGATCGTCGGCAACCCCGACCGGCCGGCGCTCGGGGACGAGCTCACCGCGAGCTTCTGCCGCATGGACCCCGACATCGCCCGGCGCTTCGCAACCACGACCTTCCTCTCGGACAACCGCGAGGACCTGCCCCAGGTCGGCGTGCCGACGTTGGTCCTGCAGTGCACCCGTGACGCCATCGCGCCGACGACGGTGGGCCGCTACGTCGCTGACACCATCCCCGACGCGACGCTGGTGCAGCTGGACGCGACCGGGCACTGCCCCAACCTCAGCGCTCCGGAGGAGACCATCGCCGCGATCGAGGGCTTCCTGCGGCAGCGAGGCGCGCCGTAGTCATGCCGCCGGAGCGGCCCGACGACACCCCGCCCGCCGTGGTGCCGGAGAAGGTCCTCGAGGAGGAGCTCGCCCTCCTCTACGACGAGGCGCCGTTCGGCTACCTGTCGACCACGCCCGACGGCTACATCGTCCGGGTCAACGCCACCTTGTGCACCTGGCTGGGCCTCGGTGCGGACGAGGTCCTCGGCCTCCACCTGACCGACCTCCTCACGGCCGGCGGCAGGATCTACCACGAGACGCACTACGCGCCCATGGTCCAGATGCAGGGGTTCGTCCGCGAGATCGCCGTCGACATCGTC
The DNA here is from genome assembly GCF_004522095.1 of Nocardioides sp. 503. GTDB lineage: Bacteria > Actinomycetota > Actinomycetes > Propionibacteriales > Nocardioidaceae > Nocardioides. The sequence continues at coordinate 35,765 of NZ_SPUI01000005.1, read as the reverse complement.
CGGGCGGACGGCAGCCGACTGCCGGTGCTGCTCAACGCGACCCTGGTCCGCTCACCCGACGGCGAGCCACGCCTGGTCCGGGTGGCCGTCTTCGACGCCACGCAGCGGCGCGCCTACGAGCGGGAGCTGGTGCGCACCCGTGACAAGCAGCAGGCCGAGCTGAGGGCGCAGGCCGCGCAGGTCGCCAGCGCCACCGCGACCGTCAGCCAGATCATCGACGCGGCCACCAGCACGCTGCTCGTGGCGACGGACGCGGACATGATCGTCACGCACTTCAACCGCGGCGCCGAGCTGATGCTGGGTCATGCGGCGCAGGACGTGGTCGGGAGGCCCTCCGCGGGCATCCTGGGCGTGGGCGAGACGCTGCGCCAGGCCGAGGATCTCGGGGTCTCCCCCGACTCCGCGCTCATCGTCGCGGCGCTGGTGCACCACGGCAGGCCGAGGGACTGGCACGTGACGACCGCCTCCGGCGAGAGCCGCACGATGTCGCTGAGCTTCACCGAGATCCGCGACGAGCACCGGTTGATCGGCTACCTCTGCGCCGGCGAGGACATCTCCGTGCGGCTGGGCCTCGAGGCCGCCCAGGCCGCCGCGCTCCAGCGGGAGCTGCAGTCCGTGGCCCGCCTCCAGGAGGCCGACCGCATGAAGGACGAGGTCGTCTCCACGATCAGCCACGAGCTGCGCACGCCCATCGCCTCGATCCAGGGCTACGGCGAGCTCCTCGCCGACGGCGACCTGGGAGAGCTGACGCCCGGGCAGTCCGGGGCCGTGGAGAAGATGCTGCGCAACGCGGCCCGGCTCTCCGCGCTCGTCGAGGACCTGCTGCACCTGGACCGCATCGGTTCGGCCGAGGAGGTCCCTCTCCACCTCGCGCCGCACGACCTCGCGGCGCTCGTCGTCGAGGCCCGCGACAGCCTGGCGCAGCTGGCCCGCAGCCGCGACCTCACGCTCGACGTCCAGGTGCCGGAGGAGCACGTCCTCGTCCTGAGCGACGCGCAGGCCCTGGAGCGGGTCGTGCTCAACCTCGGCGACAACGCCATCAAGTTCACCCCCGACGGCGGGTCCGTCACCCTCACCGTCGCCACCACCCCGGCGGGCTGCGTGCTCACGGTCGCCGACACCGGCATCGGCATGTCCGAGGAGGACCGCGACCGCGTCCGGGGGCGCTTCTACCGCTCGTCGGAGGCCTACCGGCTCGCCGTTCCCGGCACCGGACTGGGACTGAGCGTGGTGGAGGCGATCGTGGCGGTCCACGGGGGCACCCTCGACATCGCGTCCACGCTCGGAGGAGGGACCGCCGTCACGGTGGTGCTGCCGGCCTACGTCCCCGAGGCGTAACGGCCGCCCCCGGGGAGACCCGGGGAGCGGCGCGCCGCGCGAATCCCCCCAGACCCACGCGACCCTTCAACGGGGCGGATCCCCCGGGGTTACGCCGGTCTGGACCAGCAAGGTGCCGGTACCTCGTCAGCTCGCGATCCGCGTGGTCCGTCCGGCGGACGATGGGAGGCAGCGGGGGTGTCCTCCGTCCGCAGGATGTCGACCGGAGTGCGTCGCGCACCTAGGGTGAGCCACGTGACGACGAACTCTCGCCCGCTGCGGCTCGCCATCGTGGACGACTACGCCGTCGTGGTCGCCGGGGTCGCCTCCTTCCTCGCGGCGGAGGACATCGACGTGGTCGAGACCGGCGCCTCGCAGTCGGTCCTCAGCGATGTCGACGTCGTCCTGTACGACACGTTCGGCCAGGTGCAGGGCCAGGGCATCGACCTGGAGGACTTCGTCCGGGACAGCGACGCCCACGTGGTCGTCTACAGCTGGAACGTCCAGCCCGAGATGGTGACCGACGCCGTCGCCGGCGGAGCACGCGGCTACCTCTCCAAGGTGCTGACGGGCCCCCAGGTCGTCGCTGCGCTCCGGCGCGTCGTCGCCGGTGAGGTCGTGATCCTGACCGGTGAGGACGAGACGAGCGTGGACGGCGAGGGCGACTGGCCCGGCCGATCGCTCGGGCTGTCCCCGCGTGAGGCCGAGGTGATGGCGCTGATCGCGCAAGGACTGAGCAACAATGACATCGCCGCCAGGTCCTACCTGAGCATCAACACGATCAAGACCTACATCCGCACCGCCTACAGCAAGATCGGGGTGACGTCCCGGTCCCAGGCGGTCATCTGGGCCCTCGACAACGGGTTCAAGCCCGACACCCTGCGCACCATCGACCCCACGCTGGTCCTCCGCGGGCCGCGCTGACCCGGACCGGCACAGGGGTCAGTCGGGTGGTTCCGAGGCCCCCGGGACAGCCCACGCGTAGTCGGCCGCGAGGCTCGCGTGACGCTCCAGGTCGAGAATGCCGACCTTCGCCTCCAGGCGGTCCAGGAGCTCGCGGGCGTGGGCCGGGTGGGCGCAGCCGCTGCGCTCTCCGGCGCCGGGCACCGGGCGCCCGTCGTGGGCTGAGAACCTCACCGCGGGTCCTCCGCGATGGGTGACATCGAGCTGCGCGGTCGGCGGGGCCGCACGGACAGCTCCAGCAGGGCCCGAGCCAGCGTCGTCATGAGCAGGACGACGAGAGTGGTGGTCATGGGGGCGGCGGTCTCCTGGTCGAGTGAGGTCGTCGGACGCCGGTCGTGCTGCCACACCGAGCGCGCGTAGGTCGGGGCCTAGGCGATCGGTCGTAGGGTCGAGACGCAACGCTCCAGCTCCACCAGACGGATCAGCCGCGACATGTGCAGCATCCGCAGCACCGTCGGGCGGCACCCGCGGAGGGTGACGTGGTGGCCGTGCCCCCGCGCACGCCTGCTGGCGAACGCCAGCACCTTCAGCGCCGTGTGGTCCACCGACGGGACCCGCGACAGGTCGACCACGATCGAGTCGGTCCGGATGGCGTCGTGAAGCGCCTGTCGGACCACCCAGGTGCTGCGCACGTCGAAGTCCCCACACAGGTGCAGGGTCGTACCGTCCCGAGAGATGTCCATGTGGTCCTCCAGCGCATATCCCCGCCGCGGTGGCGGGACGTCACCATGCTGCGTCCCGAGTGACCGCCGAGGAAGGTCTCCGAGCACCTTTCGCCTGAGGAGGTGAGGTCATCGGACGCTTTTCACCTCTAGGGGGGACCCCTGCGCGGCGCTCTCGCGATCGACCGCCTCCCCAGGGGTCCGCTTCGCCCCGGCGGGTGATTCTCCGGCGGTCGCCTCATGCACAGGGGTGAAAGGGTCGTCGCGGCATGGACGCGGACCCGGGTCGGGTGTCAGCGTGAGCAGGTCCCCCGGCGTCGACGTGTCGTCCGATCCCGGAAGGCATGGTCGCGGTGACTGCGCGCGGGACCGCAGTCACCGCGGCCCTCCACGCTCGTGCGGAGAGGGGCTACCGGTCCTCCGACGCGACCGTCCCGGCCGCTCGCCGGAGCTCGACCAACGACCAGGACAGCGGCGGGACCTCCAGCTCGTGACGGCCGCTGCGGGCGACGTCGGGAAACCCCCGCAGGTCCACCGTCGTCCGGACGACCGCGGACTCCGAGCGGTTGACCAGCACGAGGGCGACGGCGCCGAGCTCCGACTCGTACGTCGCGACGCGGGGCTCGACCCGCAGGACGTCGCCCCGCGCCACGGCGGCGATCCGGGCGAACGGCGCGCTAGCCCAACGAGTTGCAAAGCGCCAGTGACCCGGCCCGCCCGGCCATGCCCACGGCCCGCCGCTAGGACCGGGAGCCGACCGCGACGGCCTCCGGAGCAGGGCCCGCCCGCCGAGTGGCGGCACGGCGGGAGACCTCGGCCACCAGGCACCCGGCGACCGCGAAAACCGCGCCGAGGACGGCCCAGCCGAGCAGCCCGTGGTCGATCGCCGTCGCCGTGACGACCAGGGGCGACAGCATCCCCGCGAGCGAGTAGCCCATCTGGCTGACGCCCTGGTAGGCGCCGACGCTGGCCGGGTCGGCCAGCTCGAAGGCCAGGCCCCAGGCCCCGGCCTCGGCCCAGATCTCGCCGAACGTCGCGATGACCTCGGCGACCAGCAGGACCAGGACGGCGGCGACCGAGCCCAGGCTCCCGGCCGCGGCGTACAGCAGGCACGCGGCCGCGAGCACGCCGCCGGCGCGGCGCACGGTGCGGCCGCCGACCCGGACGTCCTCGGTCCCGCGCGCGGCGCGCACCTGGAGCAGCGCCACCAGGACCGTGTTGACGATGAGGAGCACCGAGATCATCACCGTCGGGGCCTCGGTGTGGCCCGCGATCCATAGCGGGACGCCCACGCTCTGCAGGCCGAACTGCATCGCGATGACGGCGTTGAGGCTCGCCACCGCGACGTACGTCGGGTCGCGGAACGGCGAGCGCCCTCGCGCCGGCGCCGTGGCTCCCGGGAGGCGGACGCCCATGACCTCCGCCAGCTCCGGCACGCGCTCCCGCAGGCCGAGCACCGGCAGCACGGAGGCCAGCGCGAGGACGCCGACCACCACGATGGCCGCCTGGTAGGCCGTGCGGGTGTCCAGGAGCAGGGCGATGCCCGCCGCGAGCGTGCCCAGGCCCATGAAGACGTTGGTGACCACCCGCAGCCGGGCGCGGACCGCCACCCGGTCCGGGCCCGTGAACCACCGGGCCAGCAGCGCCGACTTGGCCGATCCCTGGAGGCTGCGGAAGCCGACGGCAGCGCAGGCCGTGACGACGAACGACGTCCAGCCGTCGGCGACGACGTAGGCGAGCAGCGCCAGCGCCTGGGCCACCGAGGCCCACCGCAGCACCCGGTCGGCGCCGACCAGGTCGGAGAGCCGACCCCCGAGGTAGGAGGCGACCACGCCGGCCACGCCGGCCACGGTGAGACCCAGGCCCACGTCGGTGGCCGGGAGGCCGATCACGCGGGTGAAGTAAAGGGCGCTCACGCTGTAGAAGACGCCGTTGGCCAGGGAGCCGGCCAGCGTCGTGAAGGTGAGGGCCCGCTCGACAGGGTCGGCGGGGAGCAGCGTGCGGGTCACTCCACCGTTCTGTCAGGCCCGGCCGCCCGGGAGTAATGATGTAGCCTCCTGCTACATGTTGGAGTACGACCTCGGCGGGACCGATCTCGCCGCGGTGCGCTTCGCCATCTCCCCGCTGACCGAGCTGGCGCTCTCGCTGCGCACCTGGCAGGACCCCGGTCGCTTCCCCGTCCACCTGCCCTGGCTGGCCGCGACGAGGCACGCCCGGGACGGGCTTGACACCGAGCTGCTGGTCGCCCTGAGCAACGAGCGACTCTCGCTCCCCGACTTCCTCACCCCCCGCCCGCAGACCCCGCTCACCCGGTTCGCCGACGAGCTGGGGGTGGTCTCCGCGACCCCGGCCGCGGTCGTGCTCGAGGACCTCGCCGAGGTCCACCCCGGCGGCCTGCCGCGCGCCCTGCAGGGTCCGACCGCGCGGGTGCTGGGGCGCACCGTGACCGCGCTGGCCGACTACTGGACCGCCTGCTTCGAGCCCTGGTGGCCGCGGATGCGCGCGGTGCTCGAGGCCGACGTCGTCCACCGCGGGCGCACCACGGCGCGAGCCGGCACGTCGGCGATGTTCACCGACCTGGCCCCCGAGGTCAGCCTGGTCGGCGACGTCGTCCGGGTGAGCAGCGGCAGCGCCCACCTCCGACGCCGCATCACGGCCGGCGAGGGCCTCACGCTCGTGCCGTCGCTCTTCACGCGCACCACCGTCGGCCCGTTCGACACCGAGGAGGCACCCCTGCTGGTCTATCCGGCGCGCGGGGCCGGGACGGTGTGGCAGGCGGACCGTTCCGGCGGCCCGGAGGCGCTGACCGCGATCCTGGGCGAGGCGCGTGCCCGCCTCATCACGCTGCTGGAGTCCCCTGCCTCCTCCACCGAGCTCGGGGTGCGCCTGGGCGTGACGACCTCGGCGGTCAACCAGCACCTGCGGGCCCTGCGCGACGCCGGGCTGCTGACCTCGGCCAGGCACGGCCGCTCGGTGCTCTACCTGCGCTCCGAGCTCGGCGACGCGCTGCTCGCGGGATCGCTCGGCTGAGCCGCCGGCGCCCTACCGCGCGTCCGGCCGTCCCCGGAGGTCGGCGAGCGCGGCGTCGAGGTCGGGATGACGGAACTCGAAGCCCGCGCCGAGGAGCTTCGCGGGGAGCGCCCGACGACCGGTGAGGGCCAGGGCCGGGTCGGTGCGCAACAGCACCGCGCCCATCCTGACCAGGACCCGCGGCGTGGGAGGGGCCGCCGGTCGCCCCACGCTGCGGCGCAGGGCGGCCATCAGCTCGGCGTTGCGCACCGGACGCGGACCGGTGGCATGGACGACGCCGTCGAGGGCCGGGCCTCCTGGCTCGAGCAGGCCCCGCACGATCGCGAGCCAGTCGTCGATGTGGATCCAGCTGACCCACTGGGTGCCCGGACCCACCCTTCCTCCGACGCCCCACCGGGCGAGGGACCAGAGCCGGTCGAGGGCCGGGGTGTCGCGGTCCAGGACGATCCCGGTGCGCAGGACCACGACGCGGTCCGCGCGGGCGCCACCGACCGCGGCCTCCCACGCCTTCGCCACCGAGGTCATCTGGGGTGGCTCGTCGGCCGGCGGTGCCGACTCGTCGAGCACCGCGTCCCCCGCGTCACCGTAGATCGCCAGCGTGCTCGCCTGGACCCAGACGGGCACGGGCCGGTCGAGGGTCCGGCTCGCCTCGACCAGCGCGTGGGTCGGCTCGACGCGCGAGCTGGTCAGCAGGGCGACGTTCGCCGGGGTCGGCCGGCGGTCCACCAGCTCGCCGGCGAGGTTGACGACGGCACTGCCCTCGAGCTCGACCGACCACGGGCCCACGGTGCGGCCGTCCCACACCACCTGCCGGAACGGACCCGGGCGCACCCGCCGGGTCAGGACCACGACCTCGTGGCCCGTGGCGGCCAGGTCCTGGCACAGCCGACGGCCCAGCGACCCGGAGCCTCCAGCGACGACCACCTTCATGGCGGCGAACCTAGTGCAGGTGTCCCGGTCCGGCCCGAGTCGGCCCGAGTCGGCCCGCCTACGGTGGGGTACCAGGGCGTGTCCCGAGAAAGAGGTCGTGCGATGCCGGTGTGGCTCGAAGCGGGCGTGTGGGGCCTGGTCGCCGGTGGCGCCCTGGTCGTGGGCGCCCTGGTGTCCTGGCTGGTGCGCGTGCCCCAGCACGTGGTCGCGGTGGTCATGGCCTTCGGGTCCGGGGTGCTGATCTCGGCGCTGGCCTTCGACCTCGTCGACGAGGCCGAGAGGACGGGCGGCCTGCTCGCGACCGCCGTCGGGTTCCTCGGGGGCGCCCTCTTCTACGTGCTGGCGAACGTCGCCCTGGCGCGCCGTGGAGCGCGGCACCGCAAGCGCTCACAGGACCAGCAGCCCTCCGAGGACGAGCAGTCCGGCAGCGGCACCGCGATCGCCGTGGGAGCCCTCCTGGACGGGGTCCCGGAGTCCGTCGTCCTGGGCCTCACGCTGGTCGGCGGCGGTGGCGTCGGCGTGCCGGTCCTGGCCGCGATCTTCATCTCCAACCTGCCGGAGGGCCTCTCGAGCGCGGCCGGCATGAAGGCGAGCGGGCGCAGCGCCCGCTACGTCTTCGGCGTGTGGACGGGCATCGCCGTCGCGAGCGGCCTGGCCGGGCTGCTCGGCTGCCTCCTCCTCCAGGGAGCGCCGCCCGAGACGATCGCCGTCATCACGGCCGTCGCGGCGGGCGCGATCCTGGCCATGGTCGCCGACACGATGATCCCCGAGGCCTTCGACGAGACCCACCTCTACACCGGCCTGGTCGCCACGGTCGGCTTCATCGTGGCCTTCGCCATCGAACGCGCGTGAGGGATCATCGGCCGGGCCGGCGTACCGGCCCCCTCGAAGGAGACACGATGACGATCGACCAGGCCCTCGTCCAGCGGCTGGCCCCGACCGGGGCGCTGCGCGCGGTGATCAACCTCGGCAACCCCGTGCTCGCCCACGGCACGCCCGACGAGCCGGGAGGCGTCACCGTCGCGATCGCCCGCGAGCTGGCCTCCCGCCTCGAGGTGCCGCTGACCCTGGAGTGCGTCGACGCCGCCCGTCGGTCCCTCGCCGCGCTGACCGACGGCACCGCCGACGTCGCCTTCCTCGCCGTCGAGCCCGCGCGCGAGGTCGACGTCCACTTCTCGCCGCCGTACCTCACCATCGAGGGCGTGTACGTCGTCGGGCACGACTCCCCCGTCACGACCGCCGCCGACGTGGACCGACCCGGCGTGCGCGTGGGCGTCAAGCAGGGCTCGGCCTACGACCTCTACCTCACCCGCACGCTGCAGCACGCGGGGGTCGTCCGCGGCGCCGACGGCGTCGCCGTCTACCGCGAGTCCGGGCTCGACGTGGGCGCCGGCATCCGGCAGCCGCTCACCGCACTCGTGGCGGAGGAGGCGTCCCTGCGTCTCGTCGAGCCGGCCTTCATGCAGATCCAGCAGGCGGTCGCCCTGCCTCGGGACCGCGGCGAGGAGGCCGCGGACGCCCTCGCGGGGTTCGTCCGCGACCTCCTCGACAGCGGCTTCGTGCGGCGCGAGCTGGCGGCGGCCGGGCAGGACCCGGAGCTCGCCGCCGGCTGAGCGCTACTGCTCGAGCAGGTGCTCGCGCAGGGTGCTGCCGGTGTACTCGGTGCGCAGCCGGCCGCGGCGCTGCAGCTCGGGCACCACCATGTCCACGAACTCCTCGAAGCAGCCGGGGGTGTAGGTGGCGATCAGCATGAAGCCGTCGGCCCCGCCCTCGTCGGCGTAGGTCTCGAGCTGGTCGACGATCGAGGACGGGGTGCCCACCAGGACCGGCATGCCCATGCCCTGGGCGTAGATGATGGCCGCCTCGGCGACCGTCACCGGCTCGCCGTTCTTGGCGTACAGGATCGACTCGAAGAGCCCCTGGATGCCGGGGACCTCGATGTTCTGGATCTCGTCGTCGGGGTCGAAGGTCGAGAAGTCGAGGCCGAAGTGGCCCGACATCCACGCCATCGCGCCCTCGAGCGGGATGCAGGCCTTGATGCGCTCGTACTTGGCCTGCGCCTCCTCCTCGGTCGCGGCGACCACCGTCTGCACGCCGAACAGGTACTTCACGCTGTCGCGGTCCCGGCCGAACTTCGGCAGGCGCGAGTCGAGGTCGTCGACGTACTCGCGCATCCGCTCGACGTTGGGGTGCACCGCGAAGATCGCCTCGGCGTGCTTGGCCGCGAAGTCGCGACCGCGCGGCGACGAGCCGGCCTGCCACAGCACCGGGCGACCCTGCGGGGAGGGCGCGACGAAGTGCCGGCCCCGGCTCTTGTAGTACTGGCCCTCGTGGTCGACGACCTTGACCTTGTCCGGGTCGGCGTAGATCCCGGACTCGGCGTCCGCCACGATCGCGTCCGGCTCCCAGGAGTCCCACAGCTGGTAGCACAGCTCCATGTACTCCTCGAGGCGCTCGTAGCGGTCGGCGCGGGAGGTCATCTCCTGGCCGTAGGCCTCCCACTCGCTCTTGGAGTAGGACGAGACGATGTTCCACGCCACCCGGCCGTCGGAGAGGTGGTCGAGGCTCGAGAGCCGGCGACACATGGAGTAGGGGTGCTCGAACGCCGTCGACAGGGTCACGCCCACGCCGAGGTGCTGCGTGGCGCGGGTGATGATCGGGACGATCGTGGACGGCTCGTGGGTGGGGCACTGGATGGCGTACTTCACCGTGGCGTCCGAGCTGTCCTCGTGCGTCGTGTACGGCGCCAGCTCGTCGGCGATGAACATCCCGTCGAACAGTCCGCGCTCCATGGTGCGGGCCATGTGCTCCCAGTAGGCGGGGTCCGTGAACGACCAGTTCACCTTGTCCTGGGGGTGGCGCCACATCCCGGTGGCGTGGCTGTTGACGCCGTTCTGGATGAAGCCGAGCAGGTGGAGCTTCTTGGTCATGTCCGTGTCCGTTCGCGGGAGGGCGACCGACCGTCTGGTCAGTCGTGGCGGATGTTGTCGCGCAGCGTGCGCGCGGGGTACTCGGTGCGGTAGCGACCGCGACGCTGGAGCTCGGGGACCACCAGGTCCACGAACTCCTCGAAGCAGCCGGGCGTGTAGGTGGCCAGGAGGATGAAGCCGTCGGCCCCGCCCTCGTCGAGGAACGTCTCGATCCCGTCGGCCACCTCGGCGGGCGTGCCGATGAGACGCGGCATCGAGAAGCGCGAGGAGTAGATCCGCGCCGCCTGGGCGACGGTGACCCGGTCCCCCTCGACGGCCTGGGCCACGAGGGCGTCCTTGACGCCCTGGATCCCGGGGACGTCGATGTCGACCAGCGGTGCGTCGGGGTCCACGGCGGCGAAGTCCACGCCGAGCTGGCCCGAGAGCATCGCCAGCGCGCCACCCTCCGGGACGAGCGCCTCCACCTCCGCGGCCTTGCGCTGCGCGGCCTCCGACGTGGGCGCCACGACCGGGAGGATCCCGTAGTAGAGCTTCACCTGCTCCGGGTCGCGGCCGCAGCGCGCGATCCGCGCGCGCATGTCGTCGCTGTAGGCGCGCATGGCCTCCACCGTCGGGTGGATCGCGAAGACCGCGTCGGCGGTGGCGGCGGCGAAGTCACGGCCCTGGGGCGAGGAGCCGGCCTGGAAGATGACCGGCTCGCCCTGGGGTGACGGCTTCACGAAGTGCCGTCCCCGACAGGTGAAGTGCGTGCCGCGATGGTCGACCTCGGCGATCTTCGCCGGGTCGGCCCAGACCCCCGAGACCGGATCCGCGACCACCGCACCGGGACCCCAGGAGCGCCACAGCTTGCGGCACACGTCGACGTACTCGGCGATCCGCTCGTAGCGCTGGGCACGGTCGGGCATCACCTCGCCGTAGGCCTCCCACTCGCTCGGCGAGTAGGAGCCCACGACGTTCCAGGCCACGCGGCCACCGGTGAGGTGGTCCATGGTCGAGAGGCGCCGCGCCATCGAGTAGGGGTGCTCGAACGCCGTGGACAGGGTGAGCCCGACCCCCAGGTGCGTCGTCGCTCCGCTGATCACCGGGACCAGGGCGCCCGGCTCGTGGGTCGGGAACTGCACGGCGTAGCGCACCGTCGCGTCGGAGGAGCCGTCGAAGGAGCTGTAGGGGGCGAGCTCGTCGGCCAGGAAGATGCCGTCGAACAGGCCCCGCTCCATCGTCCGGGCCAGGTGCTGCCAGTACTCCGGGCTGGCGAAGTCCCACCCGACCTTGTCCTGCGGGTGGCGCCACATCCCGACGACGTGGCTGCTGAGGCCGTGCTGCGCGAATCCCAGGAAGTGGGCCTTCTTCACACCGCGCCCTTGCCCACCCGGGCTCGCCGGTCCACCGAGAAGGCGATGACCACGGCCACCGCGCTGCCCAGGCTCAGCACCGGCAGGAGGTACCACCCGTACGACGTCACGCTGATCAGCACGATGCAGCTGAACGACGCGACGACCCCGCCGAGGGCCTTGAAGGCGAACTTGCCGGTGTCCTCGGCCTGCACCTCCACCTCGACGCCGCGGTCCCCGCCAGCGCGGAGGTAGAGGAACTCGCGGACGCCCTCACGGACGAAGAAGAAGGTGATGACGACGGCCACGGCCGTCGCGATCCAGAAGAGGGTCATGACCGGTCAGCCTTTGCGGTGAGGACGGGCTCGGGGTTGTCGTCGCGGTTGACGCGTTCGAGCTGTGCGTAGTCGAAGGTGCTGCGGGAGAAGACGCTGCCCAGGACGAGCACGAGCAGCGAGCTGGACAGCAGCGTCGCGGTCCCCCACAGCTCGTCGATGTTCTCGCGCACGAGGTAGCCCGCGATGGCCGCCACGAAGATCGCCGCCACGAACGCCGGGGCGGTGGTGCGCTTCCAGAAGATGGCGAACGTCAGCGGGAGGATCAGCGCGCCCTTGAAGAAGTAGATCGTGTTGACGGTGTTGATGTAGTCGTTGCTCGCCAGGACCACGATGCCGCCGACCACGCCGCCGGCGATGATGCTGCCCTTGGTGATGCGGAGCAGCTGCTTGTCCGGCATCGACGGCCACCGCGGCTTGACGACGTCGGTGGCGACCAGCGAGGAGAGCGCGGAGAAGGCGCCGTCGATGGTGGAGTAGCAGGCCTGCAGGATGATCGTCACGTAGAGGGCGACGAGCACGGTCGGGATGCCCAGGTGGGTGATGACGTAGGGGCCGATGGCCCCGGCCCCGTCGGCCCCGAGGTCCTCCATGGTGACGCCCTGGGAGATGCCGATCAGCCCGAGCAGGCCCATGCACAGCGGGATCGGGTAGAACCACAGCCCCGCCCACAGGAACGTGCGCGACATGCTCGCCGGCTTCATCGACCACGCCTTCTGCCAGAACGTCTGGTCGGCCATGGTCGAGGCGAGCAGGCCCAGCGCGAGCGAGATGCCGAACGCCGACGCGGCGGTGCTGTCGACGGGGTCGAGGTTGGCGCCACCCGCCTCCTCGACGCCCTTGAAGACCGTCGAGGCGCCGCCCGCCTTGGCGAGCGCGTAGAGGGTGATCAGCGCGGCGGGGACCGTGATGCACAGGGTTCCGATGGTGCCGGTGACCGCGGAGGTCCACAGGCCGCCGAAGTAGGAGTAGACGGTGACCACGACGAGCGCGACCACGAGCACGGCGGTCGCCTGGAGGCCGAAGACCACGCCCATCACGAGCACGATGCCGAAGAGGTTGATGAGGACCTCGCAGATGATGACCGCGATCATCACCAGCAGGATCACCGCGCTGGCGACGGTGCTCTCGAAGCGGTGCCGCACGAACTCGACGATCGTGTAGCCCTCGGGCATGCGGCGGCGCAGGGCGACGGCGAAGGGGACCATCAGGATCACGGCCAGGCCGTTGGGGACGACGAACCAGACCAGGCCCGACGTACCGAACGAGAAGGCCTGGGCCGACGACATCATCACGGCCATGGACCACGTCCAGACGGCGATCAGGGCGCCGACGCCGTAGCCGAAGCCGATCTGGCGTCCGGCGATGATGAAGTCGTGCGTGCTGTGGATCAGGGTGCGGACCGTGAGCGCGACGGCGAGGAGGCCGGCACCCAGTCCGATCATCAGGGCATAGCCCAGCAAGGGAGACAGGGTCATGGAGGTCATCGATCCTAGGAAGGAGAGACGGGCAGGAGGACCTCGTTCCGAGCCGAGGCGCAGTAAACCTACTTACTCGGTCGTCTTTGACCACATTGGTCTCGGCCCGTGAGACGAGCCGCGCAGCTGCGGTCGCCAGACCTCGACCGACGGCCCTTCCCGACCGCGACACGCGGGCTGCGAGGATGAGCCGGTGCGTCGTGCCGTGGCCCCCCTGCTCGCCGTGACCGTGGCCCTGGTGCTGGCGGACTCGGCCGTCGTGACGCTGGCGCTGCCCGACATCCTCCAGGAGCTGGACGCCTCGGTTCCGCAGGTCGCCTGGGTGCTGATCTGCTTCAACCTCGTGCTCGGGCTCGTGTCCGTGCCGACGGCCATGAGCCTGCTCCGGGTCTCGCCGCGCGTCCCGAGCGCGATCGGCATCGCGGTGTTCGCCGGAGCCTCCGCGTGGTGCGCGGTGGCCGGCTCCATCGACGTGCTCATCGTGGCGCGCTGCGTGCAGGCGTTGGGCGGGGCGCTCGCGCTGGTCGGGTGCCTGGAGCTGATGGTCGCGGAGTGGGGCGAGCGCCGCGGGGTCGCGGCCTGGGTCACCGCCGGCGTGGTCGGCACCGCCACCGGGCCGGTCGCCGGCGGGTTGCTCACGCAGGCGATCTCGTGGGAGGCGATCTTCGTCGTGCAGGTCCCCTTCGCCGTGCTGGCGGTGCCCGCGGCGCTCGCGGTGCGGGCCGCGCCCGCGCAGGTGCCCGACCGGCACCGCCCGGAAGCACGACCCAACCTGACGCTCGCACTCCTGTCCGCGGCGCTCACCGCGGCCCTCTTCCTGCTGGTGCTGCTGCTGGTCGAGGGCTGGCGCCGCTCCCCCGCCACCGCGGCGCTCACCGTGTCCGTCGTACCGGTCGCCGCCCTCGCCGCGCGTCCCCTGGCGCGCCTGCTGCGTGCCTCGCCCCAGGTGGAGGTCGCGGTGGGCTGCTTCCTGGTCGCCGGCGGCCTGGCCGGCCTGGCCATCCCCCCGTCGGCGTACCTCGCGTGGACGATCGCACCCCAGGCGCTCGTGGGCCTCGGGCTGGGGCTCACCGTCGACCGGCTCACCGCGCAGGCGATGGACATGCGGCTGCCGCGCGCCCGGCACGCCGGGTGGACGATCGCCGCCCGTCACGTCGGCGTCGTCGTCGGGCTGGCGATCCTGACCCCGGTGTTCACGGCCGACCTGCGCGACGCCCAGGTCCCGGCGCAGGAGGCGATCACGGCGCTGGTGATCGACGCGGCCCTGCAGCCCCAGGACAAGGTCGACCTCGCCGGCGCCCTCGGCGAGGAGCTCTCCGAGCAGCAGGGCCGGGTCCCCGACCTGCACCGCGCGTTCACCAGCCTCGACCTGGACCCCGACGACCGCCTGGTCGCCGACGAGCTGGAGCGCGACCTGGACTCCCAGCTCGAGCGCGCCGCCACCCACGCCTTCCGTGACTCCTTCCTCATCGGCTCCGGCCTGGCGCTCGCGGCGCTGGCCACGGCGCTGCTCCCTCGCCGCAGGAGGACCACGTGAGCGCGTGGGCGCGGACCGCGGGCCTCCCGGCGGCTGCGCTCGCGCTCGTGGGCGGCGTGCTCGCCGTCCAGCTCGCCAACGGCGGTGGGTCGTTCGAGCCGATGCGCACCGCCGACCCCTGCGTGGAGCGCACGGTGACCGCGCAGGCCGACGGCATCGAGGGGCTCACCGAGAGCCTCGTGCTGCTCGGCGTCGACGGCGCCGCCTGCCGTTTGGACACCAGCCGGGAGGCGTTCGTCCTGGAGCTCGGGCAGGGCGGCGAGCGGACCGACGCCGAGATCGACGCGCTGCGCGAGGGCCTGCGCGACGCCGTACGGCGCATGGACGACGAGGGCTCGCTGCCGCCGGCGTCCGACCTGGTGGACGAGGCGCTCGACACCGCGGAGCTCAACGGCTTCCTCGAGGCCGCGATCCGCGCCCTGCCGGACTCGGTCGTCGACGCGGCGCTCAAGACCGACGACGTCCTCCTGCGCGCCATCGACGAGCTCGACCTGCGTGAGCTCCTGGGCGACCTCGACAGCCAGGACGAGCTCAACGCCCAGCTCGAGGTCGCGATCACCCAGGCGGTCAAGGACTCCCTGGCCGCGCGGCTGCGCGACCTGATCTGAGCCCCTACCTGCGAGCCCGGGCCACCTTGATCCGGGTGGTGGCCGACCGCGCCACGGTGAAGGCGTCGCCCAGGTAGGTCGCGGTCACCCGGAAGGTCCCCGGCTTGGCGAACCGCGCGAGCCGCACGGTGGCCACGCCGTTGCGCAGCGTGCCGGTGTAGGTGCGGGCGCCGACCTTGAGGCGGACCTTCCCGGAGGGGACGAGCCCGAGCGCGCGGACCGTGACGGCCACGGTCGCTCTGGTCCTCTTGGCCACGACCTTGCGCGGCTGCGCCTTGAGGGAGACCGTCGAGGCGGCCTTGGTCACCAGCACGCGCGCAGGAGCGCTGGTGCTGGCCGCGGTCGCGGCGTCCCCGACGTAGCGCGCCTCGAGGGTCACGGCGCCGACGGCAGCGAAGGGGCCGACCCTCCCGCTGGCCGCGCCGTCGACCAGGGTGAGGGTCGCGATCCTGGTCGGGCCGGAGTAGACCTCCACCGCACCCGTCGGCGTCTCGCCGATCGAGGAGACCCCCACCGACACCGCGACGGTGCCGCGCTTGACCGGCACCGAGGTCGGCGCGACGGTCATCGTCGTGGTCGAGTCGTCGGGGTCGACGGCCGGGCGCACCCGGATGCTGCGGAAGTCGACCTCGTCCGTGGCGCTGCGGTTCTCGAGGCCGAGGTAGCCCGCGACCGGTGCCGTGCCCGACCGGGCGAGGGAGCTGACCTGCGTGTCGTTGAGGTAGACGCGGACCCGGGAGGGGGTGACCTGGACGCGGAAGGTGTTCCACTGGCCCAGCGGGTGCAGCGCCTCCGCCACGGCGGTGCGGTCCGGCGCCTGCATGACGCCGCCGGTGGGCGTGATCGCCCCGGTGTCGGCGCCGATGGCGATCTTGTAGCCGCCGACGGGGTCGGCGCCGGCCCGGCTGCTGGACCCGACGAAGAGGCTCGAGTCGTCGTTGGAGGCGGTACGGCGCCAGTCGAGCTCGAGCGTGTAGGGCTCCGTCTGCTGCTCGGTGAACCACGTGGCGCCGCGGCCGCGCATGCTGCGGATCGTGCAGTCGGTCTGGCGGCCGAAGCCACCGGCGCCGGCCTTGCGCCAGCCGTCGAACGAGGCGAACGTCCCGTCGAACAGGCTCGTCCAGCCGGCCTCGGCCGGCGTGGCGGCGCAGGGGTCCGGGGCGGCGCCGCCGACCTGGACGGCGTCGAAGTTGAGGCGGCAGAAGTCGGTCGAGCGGTCGCACTGCAGCGCCACCGTGTTGGCACCCTCGACGAGGGTGACCTGGTAGGTGACGAAGCGCCACGCCTCCCAGTTGTCGAAGCTGGTCATCGGCAGCTGCATCAGCTGCCGGTCCGCGCCGTTGGTGAGCAGGCCCATCGAGCGCGTGACGTTCTCACCGGCACCGAGCGGGCCGGCGGCGTAGCGGACGTGGATCGGGTAGACCCCGGCCGCCGGCGCCGTCACGCTCATGGTCGAGGACATGCCGGTCTCCCGGAAGGTGTAGGAGCCGGTGCCCGAGAAGTTCCCGTGGTCTCCGGAGTTGAGGCCCGGGCCACCCGCGATGACCCCGTCCTCGACCTCGACCCAGGCGATGACGTCGTCGCCGGGTGCCGCTGCGGCGGGCGCGGACACCGCCCCGAGCACCGGGAGCGCGACCGCCAGTGCGGCCACCGCCGCCAGGAGGTGAGAGGTCGTACGGCGCAGCCGAGGCGCCAGGGGTCGAGGGGTCGAGCTCCGCGCGTGCATGCGCCGAAGGTATGGCCGTCGTCACACAGAGTCAAGAACCTTGTCCAGACTCTTGAACTAACGACGCGATTGGTTCACGTATGCGGACTCAGAGCGGAGTGAGGCGCGCGCGTACGTCGCGGAGCTCGTGAGGCCGCAGCGCCACCCAGGGGCCGGCCGGGTCGATCACCAGGGCGACGTACGGCTCGGCCAGCGCCTCCTCCACGGCCCGCGCGACGTCGACCACCAAGAAGGCGTCCCCGGGCGCGCGCACCACGACCTCGGCCGGCGAGGTGAAGGCCAGCAGCGCCGGAGACCCGTCCGGGAGCGCGGTGGTGCGCACCCGCGGACCGTCCGGTCGCTCGTCAACGGCGTAGAACAGCACGCCTCCCTGCGCGAGCGCCTCGACCACCGCCCCCGCCCCTCGCGGCAGGGCCGCCTTGACCGCCCCGTTGCGAGGGTTGCGCAGCACGAAGCCCACCTCCGCGAGGTTGAGCGCACAGGTCGGTCCGGCCGGGTCGAGGTAGAGCCAGCCGTGCCCCTGGGAGGCCGCCAGCTCCAGCACCGCCGCAGCGGGCTGCCCGACGGTCTGCACGTGCGTCGAGGCCGGGTGCATCCGCGCGGCCTCCTCCTGCCGCGTGAACGCGAAGAGGGCGGTGGCGCCGTCCGGGCCGGTGCCGCCGGCGAACCGCAGCGTCGAGCCGGCCGCGATCGTCCCGTCGTCCACGCGCAGGTCCGAGGCGGTCGCGTCGAGCAGCAGGTCGCCCTGCAGCACCTGACGCACCACCTCGAGGTAGGTGGCCTGGTTGCTGTCCGCGGCGAAGGCGGCGAGCGCCGTACGGAGAGGGACGTTGTCGACGAGCTCCATGCGGCGACCCTAGGCGGCGGGGCCTGGTCGTAGGGTAGGCGGATCGTCATGTCGAGCCCTGGAACCAGCACCGAGACCCTCTCCCCCGAGCCGCGCCTGCTGCTCACCGTGGACGCCCCGTCGCTGCTGCACCGCAACCACCACGCCCGCGTCGACTCCGGGCTGCGCGACCAAGGCGGTCGTCCCGCCTGGGCCCTGCACGGGATGCTGCGCCAGATCCTGGAGGTCATCGACCAGTTCGCGCCGGACGCGGTGGTCTTCGGGCTCGACGACCGCACCGCCTCCGTGCGCACCGAGACCTACCCGGCCTACAAGGCCGGACGGCGCCCGAAGGACCCGACGCTGGTCGACCAGCTCGAGCGCGCCAGCGCCCTGCTCGACGCGCTGGGCCTGCTCACGGTCACGCCGGCAGGTCTCGAGGCGGACGACGTGAGCGCGTCGGCTGCGACGTGGGCCGAGGCGTCGGGGTGGAGCTGCGTCATCGTGACCTCCGACCGCGACTCCTTCGCCCACATCAGCGAGCGCACCCGGGTCCTGCGCCTGATCAACGGCGGCATCAACGGCTCCCCGCTGCTCAACCCCGCGCGGCTGCGCACGCTCTACGGCATCGCCGCCGAGCACTACCTCGAGTACGCCGCCCTGCGCGGCGACACCAGCGACAACCTGCCCGGCGTGCCCGGGATCGGCGAGAAGTCCGCGCCCGTGCTGCTCAGCCAGATGGGGTCGATGCAGTCGGTCTGGGCCGACATCGACCACTGCGAGGGTGCCAACCTCGTGGCCGCCCTCGACTCCTACTGCGAGGAGGAGGGGCTGCGCCGACTCGGACCCGGGCTCCTCAAGCGGCTGACCGCGCCCGGCGCGCGGGAGCGCTTCGAGTTCAACCTCTCCCTCATGTCCGGTCGCACCGACCTCGACCTCGGCCTGACCCCCGACGTCCCGGGGACGCCGGGGCTGCTGCCGCTCGACGCGGACCGGGTCGCCCGTGTGGTCGGGCACCTCGGCGTCCCCTCGACCACGGACCTGGCGCTGCGCGTCCTCACGGAGCCGCCGGCCTCCGTCGGCGGCTGAGCCGTCCGAGCGGTGGCGTCCGGTCGGGGTGCTCCCGCGCAGCCGCGCCCGGCACCGGCCCGATGTGGTGAGATGACCCGGTGTTCATCCGCACCGACAGGGGCTACTTCAACCTCCACCTCGTGGTGAACTATCGCCGCGACGACCGGACCGGCGCGTTCCGGCTGGTGTTCGCCGTGGACGGCGGCAACGTCACCATCGACCCGGGACATCCTCAGTACCGACAGGTGGAGCGACACCTGGCCGCTGCCACCCTCGGCCCCGACACCCCCTGACGAGCTCCGGCGGGGCCCTGCCGGGCGGCCCACCCGACTGACGACGACGAAGGCCCCCGGATCGCTCCGGGGGCCTTCGCGGTCGAGCAGGATGTCAGTCGGTCTTGCTGTCGGAGACCTTCCAGTCGCCGTCCTCCTTGACGAGGGTCAGCGTGCCCTTCTCGGTGAACTTCGTGTCCTCGCCGAACAGCTCGGTGAACTTGTCCTTGTCGTCGCCGGTGTACTCGAGGTCGGCGGTGTACTTGACCGTCGCCTTGTCGCCCTTCTCGGAGACGTCGCCGATCTCGACGTCGGACTCGATGTCGTCGATGAGCTCGGTGAACTCCTTGGTCGACTCGTCCTCGGACACCTTGTCGTCCAGCGCGCTGCACGAGTCGACGTCGTTGGCCTCGAGGATCGGCTTGACCGCGTCCTTCGAGGTCAGCTCGCACACCTCCTCCTGGTCCCCGCTGAACTGCGCGTCCAGGAAGTCCTGCGCGACGCCCTTCGGGCCGCCGCCTCCGCCGAGGACGACGAAGAAGAGCACGAGGGCGAGCGCGACCAGGAGCGCGACGCCTCCGCCGATGAGCGCGATCAGCTTGCCCTTGCCCTTCGCCTTGCCGCCGCCGCTGGGCTGACCCTGCTGCGGGTAGCCCTGCTGGGGGTAGCCCTGGGGCGCGTAGCCCTGCTGCGGGTAGCCCTGCTGGGCGTAGTCGGGCTGCTGCTGCTGCGGCGCCTGCTGCCACTGGGCCGGGGGCGCCTGGGGCGGCGGACCCTGCGGCGGCGTACCGGGGGCCGGGCCGCGCGGGGGCGCCACGACGGTCACGTCGGCCGGCGGGGCCGGGTCGGCGGGCGGCTGCGGCTGCTGCGGCTGCTGCGGCTGCTGCGGTGGCGCGGGCGGGGCCGCCTCGGGCGCCGGCATCGTGTGCTCGGTCCAGCGCGTGCCGTCCCACCACCGCTGTCCGCCCTGGCCGTCGGGATACCACCCGGCGGGGGTGCTGGGCTGGTTCGGGTCGCTCATGGTTTCTCCTCGGCGGGACGTCGGCGGGCTGCCGCCGCATCATCACACGCCCACACCCCGCGGCGCGCCCCCGGGCGAGGGGCGGACGGCCGGACGGGCCGCAGGACCCCGGGCGGCGCCTGGGCTCAGAGCGACCCGTTGCTCGGCAGGTTGATGCCGCAGCTGATCGTCTTGGAGTACTCCGGCGCGGTCCACCCGCCGAGCTTGGTCACGATCGTGAGGCGGTAGGAGGTGTTGCCGGCGTCGATGAGCTGCAGCCCGGTGCTGAGGGTGACCGCCTCGGACGTCGAGGTCTTGGTGGCGCGCTGGGTGGTGCCGCGGTAGAGCGTCGACACGTAGGAGACGTCCGCGGGCTGGCCGTTGTCGCTGAAGCCGGTGACGCTGAGGTCCAGGCCCTCGGTGAAGAAGCCGGTCCGGCACGAGTAGGAGCCGGTCACCGCGGAGGGGGTCACGAGCTTGGCCACGCCCACCTGCATCGAGGGCGCCTTGCTGGCGGTGAACTTGGCGAAGGCCAGCTGCGGGACGACCAGGAAGCAGAGGACGGCGAGGGTCAACGACACTGCGCGGCGCAGGGTGTCGGACCGAGACATCGAGGGAGCTCCAGTGCGGGTAGGTCGTGCGGGGGGTGGGACGTGGTTGACCGTCGAGGACCAGTCTGGCCGGAGGGCCTCAAGGGCGGCCGGGGGCGACCTCTGGAAATCCTCAAGGTCTGGCATAGTCCGCTCCATGAGTGAAGCTCTCGGGAACGAACGCCGCGCCGTGGTGGTCGAGGACGACGAGGACGTACGGTCGCTCATCGAGTTCACCCTGACGAGCCAGGGCTTCGAGGTGCGGTCGGTCGACACCGGGCTGGCCGGCGTCGAGGCGGTCCGGACCTTCGACCCCGATCTGGTCACCCTCGACCTCGGCCTGCCCGGCATCGACGGCATCGAGACCTGCCGGCGGATCCGTGAGACCAGCGACGTCTACATCGTCATGATCACCGCGCGCGACGAGGAGATCGACCGCCTCATCGGCCTGGAGACCGGCGCCGACGACTTCCTGTCCAAGCCGTTCAGTCCTCGGGAGCTCCAGGCCCGCGTCAACGCGCTCTTCCGACGGCCGCGTCGTACGACCTCGTCGGGCGAGGCGGAGACCGACGCCACCGCGGCGCCTGCGGCCTTGAGCAACGAGGTGCTCGACCACGGCCCGCTGAAGGTCGACGTGGACGGTCGGCGCGCCTTCAGCGGCGGCACCGAGCTGTCGCTGACCCGCACCGAGTTCGACCTGCTCACCGAGCTGATGCGCACCCCGGCCCGGGTGTGGACCCGCGAGGCGCTGCTGCGCTCGGTCTGGGGCACCGACTGGGCCACCGACACGCACCTGGTCGAGGTCCACGTCGGCAACCTGCGCCGCAAGCTCGGCGACGCGTCCTCGCTCGTGCACACCGTGCGCGGGGTCGGCTACCGCATGGAAGCCCGCTGACCCAGCGGTCCTGCCTCAGGCGTCGTCGGCGCGACCGCTGAGGTACGTCGCCAGCGCCTGCTCGGCGCGCTGGGCGGCCTCGGGGACGAGCCCCAGCGGCAGTCGGGCGGCGGCCAGGTCCCCCAGGCGCAGGTGCGTCTCGAGCCGGTGCGCGAGGTCGACCAGCTCGAGGGCCCCGACGAAGGCGGACGAGACCCTCAGGCTGAGCGCGGCGTCGAGCGCCTGGTCGAGGTCACCCTCCGTGATGGCTGCGATGACGCGGCGGACCCGGTCGGGCAGGAGCTGCTGGTACTTCTCGGCGAAGGTGACGACGAAGGGCCAGGAGGACACGTCGCGCGCCAGGCGTTCGAGGCTCGCGGTGTCCAGGTGTGTCATCGGCGTGCGGCCTCATCCAGGTCCTCGTTCTCGTTCTCGTCGTCCTCGTCCTTGTCGTCGTCGGTGCGGGACCAGATGGTGGTGAGGCCCATGAGGATGAGGCCGCCGAGGGCGACCCACTTCACGACGTGGTGGACGATCGGGGAGCGCATGGTCTGGATCAGGTCGCCGAGGTTCGGGATGACGGCCTGGACCTCCCAGACGGTGTCCTCCTCGAGGATCGCGGTCCAGGGGTCGACGTTGCTGTTGGCGTCGCCCTGGGTGCGGATGCTGATGGTGCCGTCCTTGGCGGTGGTGACCTCGGTGACGCGGTGGGTCTCGACGCGGTGGTCCTCAATGGGGATCTGGTAGCTGATCACGTCGCCGACGTGGACGTCGGTGGCGGGCTTCTGGGTGGTGACCACGACGTCGCCGGGCATGATGCCGGGCTCCATGGAGCCGGTGAGCATGGTGGAGGTGCGGTAGCCCAGGACGTGGGGTCCCACGGCGAGGAACAGGAACATCACGAAGCTGCCGACCATGGCGAGCGTCATCACCAGGCTGGCCACGCGCCGCCACGGGCCCCGGCCCTTCGACGTCCCGGCCGAGGAGCCCACGGCGCTCGTCGAGGAGGCGGGCGCGGCGGCCGGGGTGACGGGGGTGATGCTGACGGGGAGCGCACGGTGGCGTCCCACGACGGTGGGGGTGGTGACGGCGATGCTCACGGTGACTCCTGCTCCTGGTCAGTACGTCGGGAGGTGGGGACTACTTGGAGGTGGCGGCGCGCTGCGTGGCGTCGAAGGTGAAGGCGACCGTGTTGGACAGGCCCTGGAAGGTGTTGTCCGCGGCCTCGGGGAGGGTCAGCGTGACGCGCAGGTTGGCGGCGGCAGCGTTGGAGTTGAGCGCGGTGGTGGCCGCGGCGAGGTCGAGGTTGGTGCCGACCACGGGGCGCGAGGCGATCAGGTTGGTGACGGTGCCGCCGACGCAGGTGAGGTCGTTGCTGCCCGTGGCCTTGGTCCAACCGGTGGTGCACTGGTCGACGGCCAGCTTGAGGCCGTCGGTCTGGTCGGTGGTGAGCTTGTTGGCCGTGCCGCCGGCGGTGGTGAGCTTGACCGAGCCGAAGGCCTCGGTGTCGTTGGAGCGGGTCAGGACCACGGCGCGCTGCACGGTGTCTCCGGGGACCAGGTTGGTCGCGGCGACGGTGGTGCCGAGGCTGGCGTGCTGGGTCAGGCCCAGGACGACCTTGCCGGTGCCCACGGCCTCGCTGGCCGAGGTGGTGGAGGTGAAGGCACCGAAGGTGCCCAGGCCGGCCACGGAGGCGGCGCCGGCGACGAGGACGACGGAGGCGAGGATCTTGGTGGAGCTGGCGGTGAGGGCCGACTTCTTCATGGTGACGTTTCCTTCTGGTCTGAGGTGGCCCTGGGTGGCCGGTGCTTGATGACCAGAACTCTGCCGCCCGCAGATCAAGCCCCTCGGGGGCAAAACCCCCACGTTTCCTCAAGCAATCATCAAGGCTCTTAGCCGAGCGGTGACCGGGGTCACGCGGGAGGTTTGGGATGCCCGGGAGCGGGCACCTTCAGATCGCACGCGCACCACGCTCGGCCTCGTCTCGGATGTTCCTCAGCCAGCCCGCATCCCGGGGGTGGGCTGCCACTCGAGTGCCTGGAGCGGGGTGCGCGTCGCCCGGTCCGCGGGAGTGCGGAGGAGCCTCACCGGGGCTGGACGGAGAACGAGCCAGGACGCGACCCCTGGGGGGCAGTCGGTCGCGTCCCGGCTCTTCAGGGATTCTCTCACACACTCCCGCCGAAGACCCCTTCCTGCTCAGCTCCAGAACACTCGCTCGACCACTCCCCGGGCCTGCCGCATGCGTCGGAGGTAGTCGTTGACCATCTCGTCGGTGGCCCCGGGCCCGTAGCCGAGGATGCTCGCCACCGCCGCCCGCTGCCGTACGTCGCGGGGCAGCTCGTCGGCCGCCTGCCCGCGCACGAGGGTCACCGCGTTGCGCACGCGGCTCACGGTGCGCCAGCCGTGGGCGAGCACGTCGGCGTCGTCCTGCGAGATCAGGTCGGCCTCCGCGGCGGCGGCGAGGGCTCCGAGCGTCTGCGGCGTGCGCAGCCCCGGGACCCGCCCGGCGTGCTGCATCTGGAGCAGCTGCACCGTCCACTCGATGTCCGCGAGCCCGCCCCGCCCCAGCTTGAGGTGCAGCTGGGGGTCCGCACCCCGCGGGAGCCGCTCCTTGTCGACGCGCGCCTTGATGCGCCGGACCTCGACGACGTCGTCCTCGGAGAGGCCGTCCTCGGGGAAGCGCAGCGGGTCGATGAGCGCTATGAAGCGACGTCGCACGTCCTCGTCGCCCACGACCGCGTCGGCGCGCAGGAGCGCCTGCGCCTCCCAGACCTTGGACCACTTCGCGTAGTAGGCGGCGTAGGAGTCGAGCGTGCGCACCAGCGCGCCCTGCTTGCCCTCGGGGCGCAGGTCCGCATCCACCTGCAGCGGCGGGTCGCCGCCGGGTAGCGCCAGCAGACGGCGGATCTCGTTGGCGACGGCCTGGGCGTACGACGTGGCCCGGTGGAGGTCGGCACCCTCCACGGGCTCGTGCACGAAGAGCACGTCGGCGTCGCTGGAGTAGGACAGCTCGAAGCCGCCGTAGCGGCCCATCGCGACGATCGCGATCCGCGTCGGGGTCTCCTCGAGCGAGCGCTGCTCGCGCACCGTGCGGGCGGCGACGTGCAGCGTCGCCTGCAGCGTGGCGTCGGTCAGGCGCGACAGGCCCTGCCCCACCTCGGCCACGTCGGTGAGCCCGAGGGCGTCGCCGGCGGCGATGCGGTAGAGCTCGCGACGGCGTACGGCGCGGATCGCGCGCACGGCCTTCTCGAGGTCGTCGTGCCGCCCGGCGGCGGCGAGCATCTCCTGGCCGACCGGCTCGGCCGGCAGCGGGGTGAGGTCCTCGCCGAGCATCTGCACCCCGAGCGGCTCGCGCTCCAGCAGGCTCGTGACGTAGCGCGACGACGACAGCAGGTGGGCCAGCCGCTCGGCGACCTGGCCCTCGTCGCGCAGGGTCCTGAGGTACCACGGCGTGCGGCCCAGGGTCTCGCTGATCCGGCGGAAGCCGAAGAGCCCCGCATCGGGGTCCGGTCCCTCCGCGAACCAGTCGAGCATGGCCGGCAGGATCGCCCGCTGGATCGTGGCCGTGCGCGAGACGCCGCTGGTGAGAGCCTCCAGGTGGCGCAGCGCGGCCTGGGGGTCGTCATAGCCCAGGGCCGCGAGCCGTGCGCCGGCAGCCTCGGACGACAGTCGCGCCTCGGAGCCCGGGATGCTCGCGACGGCCGTGAGCAGCGGGCGGTAGAACAGCTTCTCGTGCAGCCGCCGGACCTCGCGGCGGTGGTGCTCCCAGGCCCGGTCGAGCGAGGCCACGGGGTCCTTGAGGAAGCGCATGCTCCGCCCCAGCCGGCGCAGCGACGGCTCGTCGGAGGGGACGACGTGGATGCGGCGCAGCTGGAAGAGCTGGATGCGGTGCTCGAGGGTGCGCAGGAACGAGTAGGCCTCGTGCAGCGCCTCGCCGTCCTCGCGACCGACGTACCCGCGCGAGGTCAGCTGGGCCAGCGCGCTCAGGGTGGTCGCCGGCCGGATCGCCTCGTCCATCCGGCCGTGGACCAGCTGCAGCAGCTGCACGGCGAACTCGACGTCGCGCAGCCCGCCGGAGCCGAGCTTGAGCTGGCGGTCGGCCTCGCGCGCCGGGATGTGCTCGACGACCCGGCGGCGCATCGCCTGCGCGTCGCTGACGAAGCCGTCGCGCTCGGCGGCGGTCCAGATCATCGGCGCCACCATCGCGACGTACTCGCGGCCGAGCGCGAGGTCGCCCGCGACGGGGCGTGCCTTCAGCAGCGCCTGGAACTCCCAGGTCTTGGCCCACCGCTCGTAGTAGCCGCGGTGGCTGGCCAGCGTGCGGACCAGGGGGCCGGCCTTGCCCTCGGGCCGCAGGGCGGCGTCGACCGGCCAGATCGTGCCCTCCCCCGTGTGGTCGGAGCAGACCCGGATCATCTGGCTCGCCAGCTGCGTGGCGGCGCGCAGGGCAGGCTGCTCGGCGGCGCCCTCGACCGGCTCGTAGACGAAGATCACGTCGACGTCGGAGACGTAGTTGAGCTCGTGGCCGCCGAGCTTGCCCATGGCGATGACCGCGAGGCGCGCCAGCGCCGCCGGCTCCCCCACCCGCTGCCGCGCGATCGCGAGCCCGGCCTCGAGGGTGCCGGCAGCCAGGTCGGAGAGCTCGGCCGCGGCGTCGTCGATGCCCACGTCGTGCGAGAGGTCGCGCGAGGCCAGGCGCAGCAGCACGCGTCGATACTCCACGCGCAGCGCGTCGACCGCCACCGCGTCGGGCAGCGTCGCCGTCGGGTGCTCGTCGTGGGGGTCGGCGCCCACCGCGGCCAGCAGCCCCTCGCGCACGGCGTACGCCGGCGGGCGGGTCGAGCCCAGCGTCGGGTCGGTCAGCTCGCGCCACTGCCCGGGGTGGCGCACCAGGTGGTCGGCCAGCGCGGTGCTCGCACCGAGCACGGAGAGCAGGCGCATGGCCGTGCCCTCGTCGTCGACCAGCTCGTCGAGCAGCTCGCCCGGCTCCGCGACCGCCTCGTGCAGCCGGACCAGCTCGTGCAGGGCGATGTCGGGGTCGGCCGTGCGCCCGAGCATCGCCAGCAGCGGGTCGGCGGCGCCGCCCAGCTGCCGCAGGTTGTCCATGGCGGTGTCGGTGTCGGTGAAGCCCAGCCGGATCAGGCTCCCCTTGGTGGTGGCCTCGCGGATCACCGGGCACCCGCCACGATCTCCGCGAAGGCCGTCGCCAGGGGCCGCCACGCCTGGGCCAGCTCGTCGGCGGCGTCCTCGACCGAGGCCAGGAGCGCCTCCTGGTCGACACCGCGCAGCACGTGCGCCTCCCGGTCGTCGGCCGCCCACGGCCGCAGGACGGCCGCGTCCACCTCGGGGTGCAGCTGGACGCCCCACATCCGCGGCCCGAACCGCGCCGCCTGGAGCTCCCCGGCCGGGGTCTCGGCCAGCACCTCCGCCTCGGGGGGCAGCGCGGTGACGACGTCGTCGTTCCAGTGCACGCCGCGCCGCCACGAGGCGACCGACGCGGTCAGCGGGTCGGCCGCCGCGGCCGGGGTCCAGCCGACCTCGAGGAGGCCGAGCTGCTGCCCGCGCGGGTTGCGCTCGACGCGGCCGCCCAGCGCGGAGGCGACGAGCTGGTGGCCCAGGCAGATCCCCAGCGTGGGCAGCCCGGCGTCCCGGGCCGCGCGCAGCCGCTCCTTGAGCGGCCCGAACCACGGCACCGAGTCGTCCTCCGCGGACTGCGGACCGCCGAGCACCAGCAGCCCGTCGTACGCCGCCGGGTCGGGCAGGGGCTCGCCGGCGTAGGGACGCGCGACGTGGAGGGCGCAGCCGGCATCGCGCAGCCAGTCGCCGACGAGCGCGGGCGGGCACTCGTCCTCGTGCTGCACGACCAGGACCGACGACATGGCGGACCCGACGGTCAGATCACCGGCAGCATCTGGTCGCGCTCGAAGGTCGAGACCTGGCCGCGGTACTCGTCCCACTCGGCGCGCTTGTTCTTGAGGAAGAAGTCGAAGACCTGCTCCCCCAGCGTCTCGGCGAGCAGCTCGGAGTCCTCCGCGATCGCGATGGCGCTCTGCAGGCTGGTGGGCAGCGGCTCGATGCCGAGGCTGGTGCGCTCGCGCTCGGTGAGCTGCCAGACGTCGTCCTCCGCCTCGCGCGGCAGCTCGTAGCCCTCCTCGATGCCCTTCATCCCGGCGGCCAGGACCACGGCGTAGGCGAGGTAGGGGTTGCAGGCGGCGTCGAGCGTGCGCAGCTCGATGCGCGTGGACTGGCCCTTGAGGGGCTTGTACATCGGCACCCGGACCATGGCGGAGCGGTTGTTGTGGCCCCAGCAGATGTAGGACGGCGCCTCGCTGCCGAACATCATCCGCTTGTAGCTGTTGACCCACTGGTTGGTGACGACGCTGATCTCGCGAGCGTGGGTGAGGATGCCGGCGATGAACTGGCGTCCTGTCTTGGACAGCTGGTACTCCGCGCCCGGCTCGTAGAAGGCGTTCTCGTCACCCTCGAAGAGCGACACGTGGGTGTGCATGCCCGAGCCCGGGTGGGTCGTGAAGGGCTTGGGCATGAACGTCGCCCAGATGCCCTGGCTCAGCGCGACCTCCCGGATGACCGTGCGGAAGGTCATCACGTTGTCGGCGGTGGTGAGCGCGTCGGCGTAGCGCAGGTCGATCTCCTGCTGGCCGGGCCCGTGCTCGTGGTGGCTGAACTCCACCGAGATGCCCATGGACTCCAGCATCGTGATGGCCTCGCGCCGGAAGTCGGCGCCGCTCGACTGGGCGGTGTGGTCGAAGTAGCCGCTGCGGTCGACCGGCACCGGCTCGCCGCCGGGGACCGGGCTGTCCTTGAAGAGGTAGAACTCGATCTCGGGGTGGGTGTAGAAGGTGAAGCCCTTGTCGGCGGCCTTGCCCAGCGTGCGCTTGAGCACGTTGCGCGGGTCGGCGTAGGAGGGGGCGCCGTCGGGCATCACGATGTCGCAGAACATCCGGGCCGTCGAGGGGCCGTCGCCCTCGCGCCACGGCAGGATCTGGAACGTCGAGGGGTCGGGCTTGGCCAGCATGTCGGACTCGTAGACGCGCGCGAAGCCCTCGATGGCCGAGCCGTCGAAGCCGATGCCCTCGTCGAAGGCGCCCTCGAGCTCCGCCGGCGCCACCGCGACCGACTTCAGCGAGCCCAGCACGTCGGTGAACCACAGCCGCACGAAGCGGACGTCGCGCTCCTCGAGAGCGCGGAGTACGAAGTCCTCTTGCTTGCCCATGCGCTCAGCGTAGGGGCAGCGCGCCCCGGCCCGGCGACAGGTCAGCGCTTGCCGCAGATGTTGACGTCCTGGGAGCCCAGGACGCCGGCGTGGGCGCGACGGAGGGGCACCATGGCGGGCTGGCCGACCCGGGCGAACGCGAGGGTCCCGGCGGTGGGGCCCTGCACGCCCTCGACGGTCACCTTGCGGGTCACCAGCCGCAGGACCGTACGTCGCGCGTCCGTGCCGGCCCAGCACGCCGAGGCGCGCTGCTTGGTGCGCGCCCGCGCGACGGTGACCACCTCACCGGCGCCGATCCCGCGGTACTTGAAGGCCACGTGCGTCACGTAGCCGGTCTGCCCCTCCCACGGGGCGGTGACCGAGACCGAGAGCCCGTGGGTGCGACCGGCCGGCACCGAGAAGGCCGCACGCCCATCGGTCACCCTCCTGGCCCGCGACGTCCAGACGTCCGGCTCGCCGTCCTCGCCGAACACCGCGCTGTAGACGCGCAGCCGGCAGCCCTCGCAGCCCGGTGCCTTGAGCACCACCCGCTGGGTCGCGGCCCGCTCGTGCACCGGCAGGTGGGCGGCGTCCCTGGCGACCGAGGACGCCACCGCCGAGCCCACGGTCAGCCCCAGGGGAAGGGCGAGGACCGCCGCGGCGGTCACCAGTCGTCGTACCCACGTGTGCCGAGTCATCCGTGCCATCTCCTCCGGTCGCTGAAGTGCTGTCCGGAGGGAGACGCGAGGTACGGCGCAGAAGTTGCGGCGCGTCGGGGTCAGTCGTCCTCGGGGAGGGTGTTGCGCTCCACCTCGCCGATCGCGGGACGGCCCCGGTTGCAGAACACCTCGATCTCCACCGACTCCGCCTGCCGGGCCAGCACCGCGTCGACGTCGTCGTCGGGACCGCTGTCGTAGCTGACGGTGCGCCAGCCGGTCGCCGGCTCCACGCTCACGCCGTAGGCCACGGCGTCGCGGCACTCCACGACGAAGCTGCCGAAGTCGTCCTCGAACGTCTTGCGGACCGGCGTCGCGTCCGCCGCGGGGGTGAGCTCGCCCTCGGCGTCGACCTGGGCGTCGCGGACCGCCTCGGTCACGACCGGGCCGCGGTCGCGGATGCTGGCCCCCAGCGACGACACGGCCAGGACGCCCACGGCCACGGCGAGCACCGCGGCGACGAGCCACCCGGCGGCGTACCCCCAGGCGCGCGGGACCCGCCGCTCGTCGCTCATCGCCCCATCGTGCCCGCCGCCGTGCTGCGACGTCCTCAAGCCACGGTTAAGGGAGTGCTAAGGCGGCGGGTGGGGGGCCGGCACTGGGCTAGGTTCGATGCGTGGCGCAGGTGCTGATCATCGAGGACGACGCGCGCATCCGGCCGCTGCTGATGCGCGCCCTCGACGAGCGCGGGTACGCCGTCTCGTCGGCCGCCACCGGGATGCTGGGGCTGTCGATGGCGGTGGAGAGCCGCCCCGACCTGGTCATCCTCGACCTCGGGCTGCCCGACGTGGACGGCACGCAGGTGCTCTCGATGCTGCGCGCGGTCAGCGACGTGCCCGTGATCGTCGCCAGCGCCCGCGACGACGACCCGTCGCTCGTGAGCTGCCTGGACGCCGGCGCCGACGACTACGTGGTCAAGCCCTACACGACCGCCCAGCTCGAGGCCCGGATCCGCGCGGTCATGCGTCGCGTCGGCTCCGGCGCCCGCGCGCCGCGCACCAGCCTGGTGGTCGGTGGGCTCGAGATCGACGTCGGCGCGCGGCGCACGACCCTGGACGGGCGGGTGCTGGACCTGAGCCCGCGCGAGTTCGACCTGCTGCGGCACCTCGCCGAGCGCGCCGGGGAGGTCGTCACCAAGCGCGAGCTGCTCACCGACGTCTGGCACCAGGCGTGGGGCGGCTCGGACAAGACCGTCGACGTGCACCTCTCGTGGCTGCGCCGCAAGCTGGGCGAGTCGGCCTCCGAGCCGCGCTACCTGCACACCGTCCGGGGCGTCGGCGTCCGCCTGACCGCGCCCGACGAGATCTGACGTGCGCCGCAGCCTGATCCTCACGGTGGCCGCGGCCGTCACCATGGTGCTGCTGGCGATGCTCGTGCCGATGGCCGTGCTGCTGCGCGACTACGCCCTGGAGGACCGGCTCTCGCGGGCCGCGCTGGAGGTGCAGGCCACCGAGTCGGTCGTCTCCGGTCAGGACCGCGGCGCCGTCTCGCTCTACCTCGAGAGCATCAACGAGGACCCCGACACCCAGACCACCGTGCTCTACCCGCCCGACGAGGTGCACCCCGGGGGCCAGGACGTCGGCCCCGACCCCGGGCAGGACGCTCGGGTCATCGAGGCGCGGGCGACCGGCCAGGCGCGCGTCGACGACGTGGACGGCGGCGCGGAGTTCCTCGTGCCGGTCTCCCTCAGCGGCAGCTCGGCCGCGCCCGAGCGGACCCCGGTGATCCGGGTCGTGGTGGCCCAGCCGGGCCTGCAGTCGACCGTCGTCCGCAGCTGGCTGGTGCTCCTCGCGCTGGGGATCGTGCTGCTCGCGGGCGCGCTGCTCCTCGCCGACCGCCTGGGACGCTCGTTCGTCCTGCCGATCCGCGGCCTGGCGACGTACGCCCAGCAGCTCGGCGACCGCCGCCGGCCGGCCCGCCTGGTCACCGACGGTCCCCCGGAGGTGCGCGAGCTCGCGCAGGCCATGGCCCGGCTGGTGGAGCGGATCGAGGTGCTGCTGGAGCGCGAGCGCGCGGGGGTGGCCGACCTCTCGCACCGGCTGCGCACGCCGATCACCGCGCTGCGGCTGCGTGTCGACGGCGTCGCGGACGCCGACTCCCGAGCTCGGCTCGGCGCCGACCTGGACGAGCTCGAGCAGATGGTCGACCACGTGGTGCGCGAGGCCCGGCGTTCCGAGCGCGAGGGGCTGGTGCCCGAGTGCGACGCCGTGGCGGTGCTCCGCGAGCGCGCCGCCTTCTGGCAGCCGCTGGCGGAGGACCAGGACCGCGACTTCACCGTCGACGTCACCGCCGCCTCCCCCACGCCGGTGCGCGCCTCCGAGGAGGACCTGTCGGCCGTGGCCGACGTGCTGCTCGACAACGTCTTCACGCACACCCCGGACGGCGCTGCGGTGCGCCTCGGCGTCACGGCCCGGCCTGGTGGCGGCGTGGTGCTCACCGTCGAGGACGGCGGCCCCGGCCTGCCCGACGACCTGGACGTCGCCGGCCGCGGCACGTCCGGCGCGGGTTCGACCGGGCTGGGCCTGGCCATCGTCGACAGGACCGCCACCGAGTCCGGCGGCGGTCTGTCGCTGTCGCGCTCGCCGTACGGCGGGGCGCGCGTCGTGGTCGAGCTCGGCGCGCCCTAGCGGCCGATCAGCGGGTGAGCGTGGCGGTGCAGGGCTCGCCGTCGGCCGGGGTGGCCGTCACGGTGAACCTGTCGGCGCCGTCCTCCTGCGCGATGACGTCGAGGTCGAGCTCGGCGTCACCGTCGGTGCGGCGCTCGCCCTCGAGCAGCGTGGTGCCGCCCTGCTCGACGACGACGTCCCACGTCTCGTCGGGGGCACCGGACTGGAGCTCGTAGGCGACCTCGAGGCCCCCGTCGTCCTGCTCCACGCTCAGCTCGTACGACGTCGCGGCGCACGTGCCGCGCTCGACGCTCTCGTCGTCGCCACGAGTGAGCGCCCAGGCGCCGCCGCCGATGAGCACCAGTGTGATCGCGGCGACCACGATCAGGACTGTCCTCTTCATGATGTCTCCTCTGTCGGTTGCTTGATGACAGGAGGAGACTCGCAAGCCCGCCGCTAACGGCGAACCATGTCGTGGCTAAGCCCAGGCAAAGGCCCTACGTGGGGATGTTGGCCTCGATCTCGGCGAGCCACGTGTCGGGCTTGGCGTCCGACGGCATCCGCCAGTCGCCGCGCGGCGACATGGTGCCGCCGGCGCTGACCTTGGGCCCGTTGGGCAGGGCCGAGCGCTTGAACTGGCTCGCGAAGAAGCGCTTGGTGAAGACCACGAGCCAGGACCTGATCGCGGCCAGGTCGTAGGCGACGCGGCGCTCCTCGGGGAACCCCGGCGGCCACTCCCCCTCGCCCGCGTCGCGCCAGGCGTGCCACGCGAGGAAGGCGATCTTGCTGGGCCGCTGGCCGTAGCGGACGGTGTGGAAGAGCGTGAAGTCCTGCAGGGCGTAGGGCCCGACGGTGTCCTCGGTGGCCTGCGGCTTCTTGCCCTCGACGGTCGGGACCAGCTCGGGGGTGATCTCCTGCTCGAGGATCCCGCGGAGCAGCTCGTTGGTCTCCTCGTCGAACTGGTCGGAGTCGGCCACCCAGCGGATGAGGTGCTGCACCAGGGTCTTGGGCACGCCGGCGTTGACGTTGTAGTGCGACATCTGGTCGCCCACGCCGTAGGTGCACCAGCCCAGGGCCAGCTCCGAGAGGTCGCCGGTGCCGACGACGATGCCCCTGCGGTGGTTGGCGATGCGGAAGAGGTAGTCGTAGCGCAGCCCGGCCTGGACGTTCTCGAACGTCACGTCGTAGACCGGCTCGCCGTCGGCGAAGGGGTGGTCGATGTCGGCGAGCATCTGCGTGGCCGCCGGGCGAATGTCGAGCTCCTCGAACGTCACACCGAGGCTCTGCGCCAGCCGGGTGGCGTACGACTTGCTGGTGTCGCCGGTGGCGAAGCCCGGCATCGTGATGGCCTGGATGTCGCTGCGGGGGCGGCCCAGACGGTCCATGGCGCGCGCGATGACGATGAGGGCGTGCGTGGAGTCGAGGCCACCGCTCACGCCGATGACCGGCTTGGTGTCGCCGATCGCCTGGATGCGCTGCTCCAGGCCGGAGACCTGGATATGGTAGGCCTCGTAGCAGTCCAGCGCCAGGCGGGACGGGTCGTCGGGCACGAACGGGTAGCGGTCGACCTTGCGGCGCAGGCCGAGGTCGCCCGTCGGCGGCTTCAGCTCGAAGGGGATCCGGCGGAACTCCCGCACCCGGTCGTCGTAGGTCCGCCGGTTGTCGTCGACCGTGCCCTGCCGCATCCGCTCCTGGCGGATCCGGTCCAGGTCGACGTCCGCGACCGAGCGCCGCGCCTCGTCGGGGAAGCGCTCGCTCTCCGCCAGCAGGTCGCCGCACTCGTAGACCATCGTCTGGCCGTCCCACGACAGGTCGGTCGTGGACTCGCCCTGGCCGGCGGCCGCGTAGAGGTAGGCCGCGGAGCAGCGCGCGCTCTGGCTGCGCACCAGCAGGCGCCGGTCCTCGGCACGCCCGACGGTGATCGGGCTGCCCGAGAGGTTGAGGAGCACGGTGGCCCCCGCGAGCGCGGCCTCCGAGCTCGGCGGGATGGGGACCCAGAAGTCCTCGCAGATCTCCACGTGCAGCTCGAGCCCGCGCACGTCGGTGGCGGTGAAGATGAGGTCGGGCCCGAACGGCACCGTCTCGCCGTTCAGCGTGATCGTGCTGCCGCGGGTGTCGTCACCCGGCGCGAACCACCGGCGCTCGTAGAACTCCCGGTACGTCGGCAGGTAGCTCTTCGGCGCCACGCCCAGGACGCGCCCCCGGTGGATGACGACCGCGCAGTTCATCACCCGGGTCCCGTGCACCAGCGGCGCCCCGACCACCATCACCGGCAGCAGGTCGGCGGAGGCCTCGACGATGGTGGCGACCGCCGCCTCCACGGCCTCCAGCAGCGTGCTCTGCAGGAACAGGTCGTCGATGGAGTACCCCGACAGCCCCAGCTCCGGGAACAGCGCGACCGCCACCCCGTCCTCGTGGCACAGCCGCGCCTGCTCCAGCACCCGCTGCGCGTTGGTCGCCGGGTCCACGATCGCCACAGGCAACGTGCACGCCGCCACGCGGGCGAAGCCATGTGCGTACGCCGAGTAGAAGTCCACGCCGCGAGTCTAGGCAGCCCGCTCGCCGGCGGGCCGTCGGTGGTTGAGGTGGAGCCGAAGTCCCGCCTCGAAACCGCAACCGGCGGTCGAGCAGCGAGCGCAGCGAGCCTCGAAACCACCCCACCGGTGGTCGAGCAGCGAGGAGCGCAAGCGAGGAGCGAACGTCGAGACCCCCGCACCTCTGTCCGCCTCCTCAGGGTGATCAATGACGTCGTAGCGCGCCGGCCTCGGTGGTTGAGGTGCGAGCGCAGCGAGCCTCGAAACCACCCCACCGGTGGTCGAGCAGCGAGGAGCACCAGCGACGAGCGCCCGTCGAGACCCCCGCACCTCTGTCCGCCTCCTGGGGGAATTCAGTGGAGGCGTACGGCGCCGCTGTGGTCACGGTCTTTGGCAGCTACGAGGAGGAGGTACGAGGTGCTCGCGCGCCGCTCCCGGCCGCAGGGCCCGGTGGTTGAGGTGCGAGCGCAGCGAGCCTCGAAACCACCCCACCGGTGGTCGAGCAGCGAGGAGCGCCAGCGACGAGCGAACGTCGAGACCCCCGCACCTCTGTCCGCCTCCTGGGAGAATTCAGTGGTGTCGTACGGCGCCGCAGTGGTCACGGTCCTTTGGCAGCTACACGGAGCAGGTGGGCGGTGCTCCCACGCCGCCGCCGGCCGTCGGCTCGCCTCGGTTTCGAGACGGTTGCTGCGCAACCTCCTCAACCCACGACGCCGGTGGTTGAGGAGGGACGAAGTCCCGTCTCGAAACCACCCCCGGGAAGGATCAAGAAATTTCGACAGCCCTTGTGGATAAGGCCTCCTGAGCCCCAGTTCAGGGCCTCGACTGTCGGTGGTGGGTGCTTGAGTGGACCCATGACCAGCCCCGCCGCCGACCTCCTCGAGGTCATGCGTCACGAGACCACCGCCGCGACCGCGGCCGAGGTCCGACGCCTGCGCGCGGCGATCGCCTGGTGCACCCTGCACACCACCGACGAGGAGGCCGACGCCGCGTTCGGTGACCACGGCATCCCCCTCGCCGGCGACGGCACCCCCTGGATCTCGGAGTTCGCGGTCATGGAGCTCGGCGCCGCACTCGGCATGTCCACCGACTCCGCCAAGAGCTACGTCGGCGCCGCCCTCGAGATCCACCACCGCCTCCCCCGGCTCTGGGCCCAGGTCGACCACGGACACCTCCCGTTCTGGAAGGCCAAGTGGATCGCCGAGCACACCATGGC
>NZ_SPUI01000004.1 GCF_004522095.1 Nocardioides sp. 503 | reverse complement strand
TCGTCGGTGGTGTGCAGGGTGCACCAGGCGATCGCCGCGCGCAGGCGTCGGACCTCGGCCGCGGTCGCGGCGGTGGTCTCGTGACGCATGACCTCGAGGAGGTCGGCGGCGGGGCTGGTCATGGGTCCACTCAAGCACCCACCACCGACAGTCGAGGCCCTGAACTGGGGCTCAGGAGGCCTTATCCACAAGGGCTGTCGAAATTTCTTGATCCTTCCCGGGGGTGGTTTCGAGACGGGACTTCGTCCCTCCTCAACCACCGGCGTCGTGGGTTGAGGAGGTTGCGCAGCAACCGTCTCGAAACCGAGGCGAGCCGACGGCCGGCGGCGGCGTGGGAGCACCGCCCACCTGCTCCGTGTAGCTGCCAAAGGACCGTGACCACTGCGGCGCCGTACGACACCACTGATCACCCTGAGGAGGCGGACAGGGGTGCGGGGGTCTCGACGTTCGCTCGACCACCGGTGGCGGCGTCGTGGGTTGAGGAGGTTGCGCAGCAACCGTCTCGAAACCGAGGCGACCTGACGGCCGGCCGCGGCGCGGAAGCACCGCCTGCCTCCTCCGCATAGCTGCCAAAGACCGTGACCACAGCGGCGCCGTACGCCTCCACCGATCACCCTGAGGAGGAGATCAGAGGTGCGGGGGTCTCGACGTTCGCTCCTCGCTTGCGCTCGTCGCTGCTCGACCACCGGTGGTGGTTTCGAGACGGGACTTCGTCCCTCCTCAACCACCGACGGGGAGGAAGGTGGCGGCGCGGGTGAGGACGGCGTCGAGCATGGGCTCGGTGAGGGTGCCGGTGAAGGTGTTCTGCTGGCTGGGGTGGTAGCAGCCGAGCAGCAGGAGGTCGCCGTACGGCGTCACGATGGTCGCCTCGGCGCCGTGCCCGAACTTCGGCTTGGGGCGCGGCACGGTCCAGCCGGCGGCACGGAACGCGCGCAGGGAGGCGTCCCAGCCGATGGAGCCGAGCGCGACGGCGACCTTGACCGTCGGTGCGACGAGGCGCAGCTCGAGGTCCAGCCAGGGGGCACAGCTGTCGCGCTCCTCGGTGGTCGGCTTGTTCTGCGGCGGGGCGCAGCGCACGGCGGCCACGATGCGCGTCCCGATGAGCTCGAGGCCGTCGTCGGCGCGGGTGCTGGTGGGCTGGTTGGCCAGGCCGACGCGGTGCATGCTGGCGAACAGCCAGTCCCCCGACCGGTCGCCGGTGAAGAGCCGGCCGGTCCGGTTGGCGCCGTGGGCGGCGGGAGCCAGCCCGACGACCAGCACGGTGGGCTCGGCGACGCCGAAGCCGGGGATCGGGCGTCCCCAGTAGGTCTCGTCGGCGAACGCCGCCCGCTTCTCGCGCGCCACCCGCTCCCGCCACTCGACCAGCCTTGGGCACCGGCGGCACTCGATGATCTGCGCGTCCAGGGTGGCCAGGGCCTCGCCTGGGGAGTCGGGCGGGCTGACGGTCATGCCACCGACCAGGCGATCCCGTCGAGGATGTCGGACTCGGAGACCAGCAGGGTCGGAACCGACGTGCGCCGCAGGACGCGGGACAGGATCAGGGCGCCGGCGTCGATGACGTCGGCGCGACCGGGGTGCATGAAGGGCAGGGCCAGGCGCTCCGAGACCGGCATCGTGACCAACCGCTCGACCGTCGCGTGCACCGCCTCGACGTCGAGCACCTGCTGGTCGATCGCCTCCCGTGCGTACGCCGGCAGGCCGAGCACCCCGGCGGCGACCGTGGTCACGGTGCCGGCGATGCCCACGACGGCCGCCGCGTCCCCGGGCGAGACGGCGCACGCGTCGAGCGCGGCGTCGATGTCGGCGACGCAGGCCGCGACCTCGGCGGCCGTGGGCGGGTCGGAGTGGAGGTGGCGCTCGTGCAGGCGGACCGAGCCGATGTCCATGGACTCGGCAGCCGTGGGCTCGGTGTCTCCGAGGATCAGCTCGGTCGACCCGCCGCCGATGTCGACGACCAGCACCGGCGCGGGCGGTCGGGTGGCGAGGTTGCGCACCGCGCCGGCGAAGGCCAGCGCGGCCTCCTCGTCGCCCGAGAGCACCTCGGGACGCACGCCGAGGCGCGCCAGCACACCGTCGGAGAAGTCCTGGGCGTTGGCGGAGTCGCGCGTCGCCGAGGTCGCGCAGAAGCGCAGCCGCGAGACGTCGTGCTCCGCGATGAGGGCGGCGTACTCGTCGATCGCCGCGAACGCCCGGGCGAGTGCCTCGTCGCCGAGCCGGCCCGTGCGGTCGACGCCCTCGCCGAGACGCACCATCCGCATCTCGCGCACGGCCACGTCGGGCAGGTCCCCGATCAGGAGCTTGATCGTGTTGGTGCCGCAGTCGACGGCCGCGACCGTCGTCATGGCTCGGGAGCCACGCAGGGGCCGGAGGCCCACCACTCGCCGAGCAGCTCGAGGACCTCGTCGCCCAGCGGGTTGACCCCCGGGCCGGCGGCGAGGGCGTGGCCGGCGAGCACGTGCAGGCACTTGACCCGGTCGGGCATGCCGCCGGCGGAGATGCCCGCGATCTCGGGGACCTCGCCGAGCTCGGAGCGGACGGCGAGGTAGGCCTCGTGAGCGCGGCGGTAGGCCGCCGCGAGCTCGGCGTCCTCGCCCAGGCGAGCCTGCATCTCCTTCATCAGCCCCGAGCCCTCGAGGGTGCCGATCATGGAGGCGGCTCGGGGGCAGGTGAGGTAGAAGGTCGTGGGGAACGGCGTGCCGTTGGGCAGGCGCGGCTCGGTGGTGACGACGTCGGGGTTGCCGCAGGGACAGCGGTGCCCCACGGCGTGGATGGCGCGGGGTGAGCGGCCGAGCTGGGCGTGCACGGTCGCCTCGTCGGCGGGGTCGATCACTGCTGGCCGGTCGGCTCGTCCGAGCCGTCGATCTCGGCTGCCGGGGGCTTGGCCTGCCGGGGCGGGTCGCCCGCGAGCTCCACGGACTCCCACGCCCGGGCCCACCACGCCTCGGGCGCGTCCTTGACCAGGTCGTCGGGGTCGCTGAGCTCGGACTCGCTGTCGAGCGGCTCGCCGTTCTCGTCGAGGACGACGTAGGAGCGCTCGCCGGGCATCACGAACTTGAGGCGCTCGCGCGCCTGCTGGCGGACGTACGCCGGGTCGTCCCAGCGCCGCTTCTCGCGCTCCAGGTCGTCGATGTCGGCGGAGCGCTCGGCGATCTTGGACTTGAGCGCGTTGATCTCCGAGCGCTGGTCGAGGTAGGCCCGCATCGAGGACGCGTAGGAGACTGCCAGCACCGCGAGGACCAGCACCAGGATCGCGGCCCGACCGGTGAGTCGGGGCCGCCGCGGCGACCCGGCGGCCGGCACGCGCGCCGCGACCGGGCCGGACGTGCCCCGAGCGCCGCCACGCCCCGGGACCCGGCCGGGTCCCGTGCGACCCCGCGGGCGGGACCCGCGGGGCGGCGTGCGGCGGCTGTCGACCATGGAGCCGCGGTCAGCCCTGGTAGCGCGGGAAGGCGCCGGCGCCGGCGTAGCGCGCGGCGTCGCCGAGGTCGTCCTCGATGCGCAGCAGCTGGTTGTACTTGGCGACGCGGTCGGACCGCGCCGGGGCACCGGTCTTGATCTGGCCGCAGTTGGTCGCGACCGCGAGGTCGGCGATCGTGGTGTCCTCGGTCTCGCCGGAGCGGTGGCTCATCATGCAGCGGTAGCCGCTGCGGTGGGCCAGGTCGACGGAGTCGAGGGTCTCGGTGAGGGACCCGATCTGGTTGACCTTGACCAGCAGGGCGTTGGCCTGACCGCCGCTGATGCCGCGCTGCAGGCGCTCGACGTTGGTGACGAAGAGGTCGTCCCCGACGATCTGGGTCTTGCTGCCGAGCTCGTCGGTGATGGCCTTCCAGCCGTCCCAGTCCTCCTCGTCGAGGGG
Organism: Nocardioides sp. 503; assembly: GCF_004522095.1. GTDB lineage: Bacteria > Actinomycetota > Actinomycetes > Propionibacteriales > Nocardioidaceae > Nocardioides. The sequence goes on along the minus strand of NZ_SPUI01000004.1, from coordinate 719,736 downwards.
GTCCTCGATGGAGACGATCGGGTAGGACGCCACGAGCTCGGCGTAGTAGGCGGTCATCTCGTCGGCGGACTTGCTGCCACCCTCGAAGGCGTAGGAGCCCGCCCCCGAGTCAGCATGAGTGAAGAACTCCGAGGCGGCGACGTCCATGGCCAGCGCGATGTCGCGGCCGAGCGTGAGGCCGGTGGCCGCGACGGCCTCGGCGATCAGGTCGAGCGCGGCGCGGTTGCTGTCGAGGTTGGGCGCGAAGCCGCCCTCGTCGCCGAGGCCGGTGGACAGGCCCTTCTTCTTCAGGACCGACTTGAGCGCGTGGTAGACCTCCGCGCCCTGGCGCAGGCCCTCGCGGAACGTCGGGGCGCCGATCGGCGCGATCATGAACTCCTGGACGTCGACGTTGGAGTCGGCGTGCGAGCCGCCGTTGAGGATGTTCATCATCGGGACCGGCAGCAGGTGGGCGTTGGGGCCACCGACGTAGCGGTAGAGCGGCAGGCCGGCGGAGTCGGCGGCGGCCCGGGCCACGGCGAGCGAGACGCCGAGGATCGCGTTGGCGCCCAGCGTCGCCTTGTTGGGCGTGCCGTCGAGCTCGAGCATGGTCTGGTCGACGATGCGCTGCTCGTCGGCGTCGAGGCCCTCGACGGCCGGACCGATCGTGTTGATGACGGCGTCCACAGCCTTCTGGACGCCCTTGCCGCCGTAGCGGTCGCCGCCGTCGCGCAGCTCCACCGCCTCGAAGGCGCCCGTGGAGGCGCCGCTGGGCACCATCGCGCGGGAGAAGGACCCGTCGTCGAGGAGGACCTCGACCTCGACGGTGGGGTTGCCGCGCGAGTCGAGGATCTCGCGCGCGCCGACGGCTTCGATGCTGGCCACTGCTGCTCCTGGTGCGACTGGGAAGAGGTGCGCGCCTAGCCTAGACCCGGGCGTACGTCGAAGCGCGCAGGCCGCGCGGCTCTCAGTCGCCGGAGGGCAGGTGGTCGCGGCCCCAGGCCGTGATCGCGTCCAGCGAGGGCCACAGCGCCTCGCCGTCGGCCGTCAGCCGGTAGGAGACGCCCACGGGAGGTCCCGGCTCGACGAGGCGCTCGACCAGCCCGGCGCCGGCCAGCTCGACCAGCCGGTCGGAGAGCACCGAGTCGCTGATGCCGGGCACCGCCCGCTTGAGTTCCGCGAAGCCGGCCGGGCCGTACATGAGGGTCGCCATCAGCACGCCGTTCCAGCGCTTGCCGAGGAAGCCGAAGGCACGCGTCAGCGCGCCGTCGCACGCCCGCGGCTCGTGGCGCACCTCACTGCTCATGCCCCCATCGTAGCGAGTCGTCTCTTGACTTGCGGGTTACTCTTTTTTTCGTAGTAACACTTCACCCACTAGCAGCCCTAGGAACGAGAGCACCATGACCGTCACCGACCACCTGCCCACCCAGCTCGAGGCGCTCGACGAGCGCGGACGCGCGCTGATGTTCACCTCGGCCCGCACCGCCAACTCCTTCGCCGACACCCCGGTCACCGACGAGGAGCTCACGTCCATCTGGCACCTCACCAAGTGGGGACCCAGCGCCGCCAACACCCAGCCGCTGCGGGTGGTCTTCGTGCGCACGCCGGAGGGCAAGGAGCGCCTCGTCCCACTCCTGTCCGAGGGCAACCGGGCCAAGACGCTCGCGGCCCCGGCCGTCGCGGTGCTGGCCTGGGACTCCCGCTTCCACGAGCACGTGCCCACGATCTTCCCGACGCGTCCCCAGCTGCAGGACCACTTCGAGGCCGACGAGGCCATGCGTCACGAGTCCGGGCGCTTCAGCGCCGCGCTCCAGTCGGGGGTCTTCGTCATGGCCGTCCGCGCCGCCGGGCTGGCCGCCGGACCCATGGGCGGCTTCGACCGGGACGCGGTCGACGCCGAGTTCTTCCCCGACGGGCGCTTCCGCTCGATGCTGGTCGTCAACATCGGCCACCCCAGCGAGAACGCGTGGTTCGACCGGCTCCCCCGCCTCGCGGACGAGGACGCGGTCAGCTGGGCGTGACGCCCGGCAGGCGGCGTACGGCGTCGCGCAGGGCCTGCTCGGGGTCGCGGCCCTCGGCGCGCGCCTGCGCCACCAGCGCCAGCAGCCGGTCGCCGAGGTCGTCGCCGTCCGGAGGTACGGCGGTCCCCTGGCGGGCGAGCCGGTCGAGGACCTTGTCGGCGTAGAGCAGCGCCGGCAGGGTCGGCGGGATCCCGTCGGTCACCGCGGAGCGGGACTTCTCGGTGGCCTTGATGGCCTCCCAGGCCTCGTTGACGGCGGCTGCGTCCAGGCGCTCGCCGCCCTCCCCCGCCCGGTCGCCGAAGACGTGCGGGTTGCGACGCCGCATCTTCTCGGTGATGCCGCGCGCGACGTCGTCGAGGTCGAAGGCGCCGGTCTCCTCGGCGATCGCAGCGTGGAAGTAGACCTGGAGCAGCAGGTCGCCGAGCTCCTCGCGCAGGTGCTCGGCGTCGCCGGTGTCCAGCGCCTCGAGGGTCTCGTGGGTCTCCTCGAGGAGGTAGCGCGCGAGCGAGCGGTGCGTCTGCCCGGCCTTCCACGGGCACTCGGCCCGCAGCCGGCGCATGACCTCGCGGAGCTCGACGAGCGGCGGGTCCTCGGCGGGTCCGCTCATGCGCTCGACGCTCAGTTGCAGCGCTGGGAGGCCGGCAGGCTCTTGGCGTACTCCTGGTCGGGAGCCTCCAGCCCCGCGGTGGTCGCGGTGTCGCCCACGGCGAACGCCAGCTGGGTGTCCTCGGAGACCACCTGACCGTCCTCGAAGGCGATGCCGAACTCGGGGTTGAGCTCCACCTCGTGGTCGTCGAGCCACGCCTTGAGCGCGTCGGCGCCGCGCTGGCCGGCGGCCTCGGGACCGCTGGGCTTGCCCTCGTCGGCGAGCAGCTTGTCGCCGACCGCCAGCTGGACGGCCTGCACGTAGGCCGACGACCCGTTGACGGCGACGACGGCGTCCTGCTGCTTCTGGGGGAGACCGCGGGTCTGCGACTCCAGGTCCGTGACGACGCGCTCGTAGTCCTGCGTGGGCTCGACGCCCTCGTCCTCGGCGAGCTGCTCGGCCGCGGACACCAGCGCGAGCTGGCCCACGACGCCGGAGCGCAGGTAGCCGAGCGGGACGACGCTGCCGTCCTGGCGGAGCTGGTCGCGCACGGCGTCGCAGTAGTCGCCGACGAGGCGGTCGACGCGGTCGGTGGAGATCTTGTGGCCGTCGACCTCGGCGGCGACCCCGGGCTGGAAGCTGGTGCCGGCGACGCCGCAGCCGGTGAGGGCCACGGTCAGGACGGCGGTGGCGAGGGCCGCGAGCCGGACGCGACCGGCTCGGCTGCCTCGGGTGCTGGGGGTGCTCACGCGAACTCTCCTCATGACCGTGCTGCTTCGGGGCTCATTCCTGAGGGGGGTCGATGACGCCGTCGATGACCCCGCGCGCCCATTCAAGCAGGGCGATGCCGGTCAGCGGGGTGCCGGTCCGGCCGGGGGTGCCGGGGCGCGGCACGAGGATCGTGTCGACGGCCGCCTTGACGATCGACTTGGGGTAGAGCCGCTGGAGCCGGAGCACCCGCGACTCGGGGAGGCTGACGGGGGCGAAGCGGACGTTCTTGCCCGCGATGGTCGCCTCGCCGATGCCGGCGGCGCGGGCGCGCGCCCGGAAGCGCGCGACCAGCAGCAGCGCCTCGACCTCCTGCGGCGGGTTGCCGTAGCGGTCGAGCATCTCCTCGCGGATCAGGTCGACGTCCTCGTCGGCGCGCACCTCGGCCAGCCGCTTGTACATCTCCAGGCGCAGCCGCTCGCTCGGCACGTAGTCGTGGGGCAGGTGCGCGTCGACGGGCAGCTCGATGCGGACCTCGTTGAGGGTGTCGGTGTCGGCGCCCTCGCCCTTGAACTCGTTGACCGCCTCCCCCACCAGCCGCACGTAGAGGTCGAAGCCGACGTCGGCGATGTGGCCCGACTGCTCACCACCGAGCAGGTTGCCGGCCCCGCGGATCTCGAGGTCCTTCATCGCGATCGCCATGCCGCCGCCCAGGTCGGAGTGCTGGGCCAGGGTGGCGAGCCGCTCGTGGGCGGTCTCGGTGAGCGGCTTCTCGGCGGGGTAGAGGAAGTAGGCGTAGGCGCGCTCGCGGCTGCGACCCACCCGACCACGCAGCTGGTGGAGCTGGCTGAGGCCGAGGGTGTCGGCGCGCTCGATGATCATGGTGTTGGCGTTGGAGACGTCCAGCCCCGACTCGACGATCGTCGTGCAGACGAGCACGTCGAAGCGCTTCTCCCAGAAGTCCAGCATCACCTGCTCGAGCTGGTGCTCCCCCATCTGCCCGTGGGCCACGCCCACGCGCGCCTCGGGCACGAGCTCGCGGATCTTGGCCGCGGCCTTGTCGATCGAGGTGACCCGGTTGTGGATGTAGAACACCTGGCCCTCGCGCAGCAGCTCACGCCGTACGGCGGCGACGACCTGGCGGTCCTCGTAGGCGCCGACGTAGGTCAGCACCGGGTGCCGCTCCTCGGGCGGGGTGGTGATCGTGGACATCTCGCGGATGCCGGTGATCGCCATCTCGAGCGTGCGCGGGATCGGCGTGGCGCTCATGCTCAGCACGTCGACGGAGGTGCGCAGCCGCTTCATCTGCTCCTTGTGCTCGACACCGAAGCGCTGCTCCTCGTCGACGATGATCAGGCCGAGGTCCTTCATGCGGATGTCGGGGTTGAGCAGGCGGTGCGTGCCGACGACGATGTCGACGCTGCCCTCGGCCAGCCCGGCCATGACCTCCTTGGCCTCGCGGTCGGTCTGGAAGCGGCTGAGCCCCTTGACCACCACGGGGAACCCGCTCATGCGCTCGCTGAAGGTGCTGAGGTGCTGGGTCACGAGCAGCGTGGTCGGCACGAGGACGGCGACCTGCTTGCCGTCCTGGACCGCCTTGAACGCCGCCCGCACCGCGATCTCGGTCTTGCCGTAGCCGACGTCGCCGCAGACCAGGCGGTCCATCGGGACGGTCTGGCGCATGTCGGACTTGACCTCGTCGACCGTCGTCAGCTGGTCGACGGTCTCGGTGAACGGGAAGGCGTCCTCGAGCTCGCGCTGCCAGGGTGTGTCGGGCCCGAACGCGTAGCCCTTGGTGGCCTGGCGCGCGGCGTAGAGCTTGATCAGCTCGGCGGCGATCTCGCGGACGGCCTTCTTGGCGCGGCCCTTGCGCTTGGCCCAGTCGGCGCCGCCGAGCCGGTCCAGGCTGGGCTGCTCGCCGCCGACGTAGCGGGTGACCTGGTCGAGGGCGTCGGCCGGCACGTAGAGACGGTCGGCGGGGCCGCCGCGCTTGCTGGCGCCGTACTCGAGGACGAGGTACTCGCGCGTCGCGCCGCCCACGACGCGCTGCTTCATCTCGACGAAGCGACCGACGCCGTGCTGCTCGTGGACGACGAAGTCGCCGGCCTTGAGCTCGAGGGGGTCGATCTGCTTCTTGCGGCGCGCCGGCATCTTGCGCATGTCGCGGGTGCTGGAGCGCTGACCGCTGAGGTCCTCGCCCGTGACGAGCACCAGGCGGTTGGTGTCGTCGACGAAGCCGTGCTGGGCGGCGCCGCAGGTGACCGTGACGAAGCCGTGCTCGACCGGCTCGGGGTCCTCGACCAGACGAGCGGCGATGTCGCGCTCCCCCAGCGCCTCGACCATGCGCTGCGCGGGCCCGTGGCCGGGGTGGACCACGACCGCGCGGTAGCCGTCGGCGAGCCAGCCGTCGAGGTCGGCCATGGCGCGGTCGACGTCCCCGCGGTAGGCGTCGACCGGGCCGGCCGGAAGCGCGCGGGTCGGGACGCCGGCGTCCTCGGCGCTCGCGGGGGTCGCGTCGGTCGAGGGCGCACCGGCGGTCTCGCCGTCGAGGCCGAACGGGCTGACCGTCCACCACGGCTTGTCCTGCGCCAGGCTGCGCAGGCGCACGTCGGCGATCGCGTGGTACGACGCCGCGCCGAGGTCGATCGGCGCCGTGCCGCCACCGGCGGCGGCCGCCCAGCTCGCGCCGAGGAACTCCTCGCTGGTCGCGACCAGGTCGTGCGCGCGGCTGCGGGCGCGCTCGGGGTCGAGCACCAGCACGTGGGTGTCGGCCGGCATCAGGTCGACGAGCATCTCCATCTCGTCGACGAGCACCGGCGCCAGCGACTCCATGCCCTCCGCCGCGATGCCGGAGGCGATCTTGTCGGTGAGCTCGAGCAGCTGGGGGTGCGCGCGGCCGAGCTCGGCGGCGCGGGCGCGCACCTCGTCGGTGAGCAGCAGCTCGCGGCACGGCGGCGCCCACAGCCGCTCGACCTTGTCGAGGGTGCGCTGGTCGGCCACGGAGAACGAGCGGATCTCCTCGACGTCGTCGCCCCACATCTCCACGCGGAGCGGGTGCTCCTCGGTGGGCGGGAAGACGTCGACGATGCCGCCGCGCACGGCGAACTCGCCGCGGCGCTCCACCAGGTCGACCCGGGTGTAGGCGGCGTCCGCCAGGCGGCGTACGACGTCGTCGAGGGGCATCGTGTCGCCGGTGGCCAGCTCGACCGGCTCGAGGTCGGCGAGGCCCTGCACCTGCGGCTGAAGGATCGAGCGCACCGGCGCCACGACGACCTGGAGGGGGCCGTTGCTCGGGTCGGTGCCGGGGTGGCGCAGCCGCCGCAGGACGGCCAGGCGGCGGCCGACGGTGTCGCTGCGCGGGCTGAGCCGCTCGTGGGGCAGCGTCTCCCAGCTGGGGTAGTAGGCGACGGTCGCCGGGTCGAGCAGGTCACCCAGCGCGGCGACCAGGTCCTCCGCCTCGCGGGAGGTCGCGGTGACCGCCAGGACGGTACGACCGGAGCGCACGAGACCGGTGACGACGTAGGGCCGCATCGCCTCGGGAGCGGTCAGGTCGAGCGCGCGCACCCGTCCGCCGCGCGCGTCCTCGAGGACACTCGCGAGGGTCGGGTCGGACAGGACGGCGTCGGCGATGCCGGCGAGCGACACGGGTGCTCCTGAGGAGGGTGACAACACGACAGCCCCCGGTCACGGATGACAGGGGGTGGACGTGGCCCAGTCTACGCGGGGGCGGTCATCCGAGCGCGGTCGCGGCCTCGGCCGCGGCCAGCTCCTTCTTCCAGTCGCGGAAGCCCTCCTCGGTGCGGCCGCGGCGCCAGTAGCCGGAGATCGACGCGTCCTCGCGCGCGACGCCACGGTCCTGGAGCAGGTAGGGGCGGATGCCGTGCATGACCGCCTGCGCCTCGCCGTGCACGAACGCGTGGACGCGGCCCTCGCGCCAGGGCAGCGCGCGGACGGCGGCGACGAGCGGGTCACCCTCGGTGGCCGAGCCGCGGTGCACCCAGGTGACGGTGGCGCCGGCCGGTGCGGCGAGCTCGACCTCGTGGTCGGCGTCGTGGACCTCGACCAGCACCTCGGCGACGGCGTCGTCGGGCAGCGCGGCCAGGGCCTGGCGGATCGCGGGGATCGCGGCGTCGTCGCCGGCGAGCAGGTGCCAGGCGGCGTCGGGCGAGGGAGCGTAGGCGCCGCCCGGTCCGCGGACCTCGAGGGTGTCCCCCGGCTGCGCGTTGGCCGCCCACGGGCCGGCCACCCCGGTGTCGCCGTGCACCACGAACTCGATCGCCAGCGTGCCGGCGTCCACGTCCGGCTCCAGCGCGGTGTAGGTGCGCACCACGTCGGCACCGTCGACGGGCAGGACCAGCTTGACGTAGCGGTCGGTGTCGACGCTGCCGGCGAACGCCGACAGGTCGTCGCTGCGGAAGCGCACCCGCACCAGGGCGGGGCTGACCCGCTCGGTCGAGGTGACGGTCAGCGTGGTGGTGCCGGGCACGGGTGCTCCTGGGGTCGACGAGTTGTTAGGTCAGCCTAACTCTCCGCCGGTGAGCGCCCGCCTCCTCACCCGTCTTGGGTAAGTCGCCGGCTCCCTCGGGCCGACGGCCCGGTCCCGCTCCTACGTTCGAGCCGCCCGGCACCGGACGAGAGGGAGACACCGATGAGGACCGTCGTGGGGTACGCACCCGGCGCCTACGACCTGTTCCACGTGGGCCACCTGAACCTGCTCTGGCGTGCCCGCGGCAGGTGCGACTACCTCGTGGCGGGCGTCGTCTCCGACGAGCTCTGCCTGCGGACCAAGGGAGTGCGGCCGATCATCCCGCTCGAGGAGCGCGTCGCCATCGTGGGAGCCATCGACGTCGTGGACGCCGTCCACGTGGAGGTCGTGCCCGACAAGCTGGTCGCCTGGCAGGACGTGCGGTTCCAGCGCCTCTTCAAGGGCGACGACTGGCAGGGCACCCCCAAGGGCGACCGGCTCGAGCGGCGCATGAGGACGGTCGGCGTGGACGTCGTCTACTTCCCCTACACCGAGCAGACGTCCAGCACCGTGCTGCGCCTCGCGCTGCGCCGGCTCAACGCCGAGGTCGTCGAGCGTGTCGAGGCCGAGGTCGCCGACCTCCAGGCCTGACCGCCGCTGGCGACCGGTCCTCCGGGGCCAGGTCCTCGAGCACGGCGGCCAGCTCGTCCCCGTAGCGCCTCAGGCCGAACCGCGCCTCGGCGGTGCTCCTGCCCGCGAGGGCGAGGCGGCGGCCGAGGTCGCCGTCCTCCATCAAGCGGGCGACGGCGTCGGCGAGGGCCTCGGGGTCCTGGGCCGGGACCAGCAGGCCCGTCACGCCCGGGTCCACGGTCTCCAGGTGGCCCGGGACCGCGCTGGCGACCACGGGACGCTCCGCGAGCTGGCCCTCGACGACCGCGTTGCCGAACGACTCCCCCAGCGAGGGTGCGACCAGGACGTCCGAGCGCTCCAGCGCCGGCCAGATGGGCGACTCGTAGCCGGTGAAGGTCACCGCGCCCTCGAGGTCGGGGCGGTCGGCGCGCCGGCGCAGCTCATGGGCGAATCCCTCGTGGCCGGGACCCGGGGTGCCGCACAGCTCGAGGCGCACGGGCAGTCCGGCGGTCCGCAGCAGGGCCGCCGCCTCGAGCGCCACGTCGGGCGCCTTGCGAGGCGAGACCCGGCCGACGACCAGCAGCCGGAAGGCCCCGCTCCGGGCGCGGGGTGAAGGCGCGACGGCTGGGCCGCGGACGCCGTTGCGCACGAGGCGGAGCCGGCGCCGCACGTACGGCGCGGCGGTCGACGTCACCTCGAGCGTCGTGCGGCTGTTGACGATCGTGACGTCCGCGAGGGCCAGGGGCGCCGCGAGCGCACGCCGTACCAGAGCACGGTCACGGGCCTCCGCCTCATGGACGTGACAGACGACGGGCACCCCGGCCGCCCGACCCGCGAGCAGCCACCACGGCAGGGTGACCGTGTTGACGTACACGACCTGGGGACCGACCCTGCGCACCACCCGTCGCAGCAGAGCCAGTGCCTCCGGGCTTCGCGCGGCCAGGGACGCCGCCCCGCCGAGGGACATCGACGCGCGCCGAAGGACGGGGAACGGCACCTGCTCGACCTCGGCACCCAGAGCCGTCAGCCGCTCGAGCAGCGGCCCCCTCGACGGCGTCACCACGACGACCCGCCAGCCGCGCTCCCGCAGCGCCGCCACGCTCTCGAGCAGCTGCAGGTCAGCGCCGTAGAGGTCGGCGGACGGAGTGGCCATGAGCACGGTGCGCGGTTCCACACGGTCAGTGAAGGCGCGTCGGAGCGGCCATCCGCCGCTTCGACGCGCCCATCCCCAAATTTGGCGACGTCCCGCCTCGCACCTGCCGCCGCGCTCCGAGCCGTCCTTAGTTTCAGCGCATCCGACTAGTAGCCACAGGAGGGGGGCCGATGGCCGTGTCGACGATGCCCACCCACACGCCGCCTGCTCCCGAGCCACCGACCCTGCGCGCCTGGTACCGCAGCAACCTCCAGGCGCTGGGGAGCGCCCAGAAGGACCCCCGGGGCACTCCCGCGTACTCGCGGCTCGTCAACCGGCCGGCGGCCCGTCGGGTGGCGGCCGCCGGGCACATCGTCGGGCTCTCGCCGAACACCGCCACGCTCATCGGGGCGGGTCTCACCGCCACGGCGCTGTCCCTGCTCGTCGTCGACGAGCCCTCGGTCGGTCTCGGCATCGCCGTTGCCGTGCTTCTCGCGCTCGGCTACGTGATGGACTCCGTCGACGGCCAGCTCGCCCGCCTGCGTGGCGGCGGCTCGCTGGCCGGGGAGTGGCTCGACCACACGCTCGACTGCGTCAAGACCTGCGTGCTCCACCTGGCGGTCCTCGTGTCGCTCTTCCGCTTTCCGGTAGTCGACACCGACGTCGTGCTCGTGGCGCCCATGGTCTTCCTCGTCGTCGACATGACGACCTACTTCAGCATGATCCTGGTGCCCTTCCTGCGCCGCCGCGGGGCGGTCGCCGTCGGCAGCACCGCACCGCCCAGGGCCGAGCACCCGCTCCGCACGTGGCTGGTGCTGCCGCACGACTACGGCACCTTCTGCTGGGCGTTCGTGCTCCTGGCCTGGCCGCGGGCCTTCCTCGTCGGCTACGCGTCGCTCCTGGTCGCCAACGCCGCCTTCCTCCTGCTCGCGTCCGCCAAGTGGTGGCGCGAGCTTCGCCGCCTCGACCTCACGGAGACCTGATGCGCATCGCCATGCTCGGCACCCGCGGGGTCCCCGCCTGCTACGGCGGCTTCGAGACCGCGGTGGAGGAGATCGGTCACCGCCTGGTCCTCCAGGGCCACGAAGTCACGGTCTACTGCCGTGGCGGCACCGACACGTCGTCCTCCTACCGCGGCATGGAGCTCGTGCACCTGCCGAGCTTGAAGGGCAAGGCCGTCGAGACGCTCAGCCACACGGCGCTGTCGGTGGCGCACCTGATGACGCACCCGCGCCACGACGTCGCCCTCGTGTTCAACTCCGCCAACGCACCCTTCCTGCCGTTCCTGCGCCTGAACCGGACGCCGGTGGCCGTGCACGTCGACGGCCTGGAGTGGAAGCGCGCCAAGTGGGGCCGGGCGGGGCGCCACTACTACCGGTGGGCGGAGTCGTACGCCGTGCGCTGGGCCGACGCGCTGATCGCCGACGCCCAGGGCATCGCCGACTACTACGCCGACGAGTTCGGGGCGGGGACCGAGCTGATCTCCTACGGTTCACCGATCCAGGTCAGCCCCGCAGGTGACCGGCTCGCGGAGCTGGAGCTGGACCCCGGCGGCTTCCACCTGGTCGTGGCCCGCTTCGAGCCGGAGAACCACGTCGCGGAGGTCGTCGAGGGCTACCACCGCTCGGGCGCCGCGCTGCCGCTCCTCGTGGTCGGGTCGGCGCCCTACGCCGACGAGTACACCGCGCGGGTGCACCGGGCCGCCGACGGCGACCCGCGGATCCGCCTGGTCGGCGGGCTCTGGGACCAGGAGCAGCTCGACCAGCTGTACGCCCACTGCCTGACCTACCTCCACGGCCACAGCGTGGGCGGGACGAACCCCTCGCTGCTCCGCGCGATGGGGGCCGGGGCCGACGTCATCGCCTACGACGTGACGTTCAACCGGGAGGTTCTCGGCGACGAGGGAGGCTACTTCTCCGCCGCCGGCGACCTCCCCGACCTCCTCCTCGCCGCGGAGCGGCAGCCCGCACTGGCCCGTGAGCGGGGCGTCCTCAACCGGGCGCGCGCCGCCCAGCGCTACGACTGGCTGGAGGTCGCGGCCTCCTACGAGCAGCTGTGCAAGCAGCTCGAGTCCGGGGAATCGATCCGGCGGACCGTCACCGGACGGCGCCGCGTGCGGGAGGACGTGGGGTGAGAGGTCCGACGCCGTCCCCGCCCACCTGGCTGCCCCCGGCGGCCGGCGCTGTCGCGTCCCAGGCCACCCTCGCCCTCGGCAGCTTCCTCCTGCAGCTCCTCGCTGCCCGCGCGCTGGGGGCCGACGGACTCGGCGTGTTCGCCATGCTGCTGGGGTCGGTGATCGTCGCGACCTCCGTCTCCAGCGGACTCGTCGGCGACCCGTTGACGGTGCTCGACCGCCAGGACCCCGCCATCCGGGCCGCGCTCGCCCGCCTCGCCGTGGTCACCGTCGCCGGCGCCACCACGGCCGCCTTCGCGCTCACGTGGGGCCTCGGTCTCCTGCCACCAAGGACCGCGGCGCTGTTCGCGGCGGCGACGGGTGCCTTCATGGCGGCGGACCTGCTGCGCCGCACGATGATGGCGTGCCAGCGCTTCTGGCGACTCGTCCACGTCGACGTCTGCGCCCTGCTGGCGGGCCTGAGCCTGCTCGTGCTGCTCAGCCGTGGCCAGCTGACGGTGGACAGCTTCCTGGCCGCGCTCCTGGTCGGCCAGCTCGTCGCCTGCACCGCGAGCCTGCGGTCGCTGCCGCGAGCCGAGCGCTCCCTGCCGACGCGGGCGCCGGGAGGGCTGCGGGCCGTGCTGTCGTTCGGGTCGTGGCGCGCGGTGCAGCAGCTCGTCCGGCCGACGACCCTCAACCTCGTCCGCTGGCTGGTGCTGGTCGCCGCCGGTCAGGCCGCCGTGGGCGAGCTGGAGGCCGCACGGCTCCTGGCCGCCCCGGCGATGATGTTCGTGCAGGGCGTGGGCTCCTACCTGTTCGCGTCGTACGCCGCCGGGCGGGACGAGCCCATGTCGGCCCTGCTGCGCCGTGCCGACCGCGGCGCCGCCGCGCTGCTCGCCGCGTGCGCCGTCGTCGCGGTCGTCGCCACCGCATGCACCGGCCTCGTCGGGCCCGTGCTCACGGGCGGCCGCTTCGAGCTGGCGCCGCTGGCGGTGCTCGGCTGGGCAGTCTACGCCGCGTCGTGCGCCGTCGTGCTGCCCTACGGCACCCTGGCGGCCGTGCGCGGCGACCAGGCCGAGGTCTTCGGCCTCCGCGTGGCCGACTCCCTCGCGGGGCTCGGCGCGACCGCCGTCGCGCTCCTCTGGGTGGGGCTGCCGATCTGGGCCGCGCCGTGGCTGCTGGCGGCCGGTTCCGTGGCCGCCGGGGCCGCGTGCCGGCAGCGGCTGCTGGTGCCGCGGCGCCACGAGCAGCCGCTGCCGGCCCGCGAGCGGGCGGTGCTGTCGTGAGCCCCGCCGCCCTGGACGGCGCCACGGCGTCCGTCACGACGGCGGCTGCCCCGTGCGCCGTGTCGCCCGTCGTCTCCCCGCTGGGTCGCCCGGCCCTGCGACCGCTGCTGACGTGCCTGGTGCTCCTGGTGTCCGCGGTGGCCTGGCGCAAGGGCAGCTACTTCGACGGCGGTCTCGACGTCGTGGTGCTGGCCAAGGCCGGTCTCAGCGTCACCGCCCTGGCGCTGGCCGCCACCGCTCCCGCGAGGGGCATCCCGTGGCGAAGCCTCCCGGTCGGACCGCTCCCGCTCCTCGCGGTCTACCTCGGCGTCACCACGGTCGGCAGCGCCCTCCACGACTCCGCCCAGCCCACGGTGGTCCTGGCCGTGCGCATCGTCGTGGTCGCCGCCACGGCGGTCTTCCTGGTGCACGCGTTCCCGATCGCGGAGCTGCTGTCGTCCCTCGCCGCGGCGATGCTCCTGCTCGCCGGCTTCGCCTCGGTCACCGGTGTCGGCTCGCTGGCCTCCGGCCGGCTGTACGGCGGTCTTCCCCCGCTCAACGCCAACGAGATCTCGCTGCTGTTCAGCGTGCCACTGCTGTGCCTCCTGTGGCGCTGCGTCCACCACTGGGCCACCTGGCAGGACGTGGCCGCGATCCTGCCCTGCCTGGGCGTCATCTGGCTGACGGGTGCGCGCACCGGCGTGATCGCCCTGCTGCTGTCCGTCGTCCTGCTCGTCCTGATGGCTCCTCGCGTTCCCGTCGGCGTGATGTGCGCCGGGCTGCTGGCCGTCCCCACGGGGCTGTACCTCATGTTCCTCACCCCGGTGGTCAGCACCTTCGCCACGCGAGGCGACTCCGCCGGCGTCCTGACCCTGAACTCACGGACCGTCGCCTGGCACGCCGCCTTCCACCACGCCGACAGCTGGCCGGAGAAGCTCCTGGGAGTGGGCCTCTCCGTCAAGGAGATCCCGGTGTCCGCGATGTACCGCACCGAGCAGATCCTCGACAGCACCTGGGTGTCGGCCTACGTGCAGGCCGGCGCCGTCGGGACGGCGGTGCTGGCCATCCTGGTCCTGGTCACGTTCGCGCGGGTGGCGACGTCCCGTCCGCCCATGCGCTCGCTCTCGGCCGCGCTGCTGCTCCTGCTGGCCTCCCGCAGCTTCCTGGAGAGCGGCGTGCTCGACGCGACCCCCTCGGGCATCACCTTCCTGGTCGTCGCCCTGGCGCTCCGACCGCCGTCGCTCGCGGAGCAGCCATGACGTTCACGGTCCTCGCGGTCTGCGCCGCCAACGTCTGCCGCTCCCCGCTGATGGCGGTGGGCCTGGAGCGCTCCTTCCTCGCGCGCGGGTTCGGCGGGGACGTCGTCGTGCGCAGCGCGGGGGTCACCGCGACCCAGGACGCGGCCGTGTGCTCCGAGGTGGAGCGGCTGACCCGGGCGCGGGGCCTGCCGTGGCTGGCCCTGGGAGAGCACCGCTCCACGCCGCTCACCGACCGGCTGATCGACCGCGCCGACCTCATCCTGACCGCCGACCGCCGACTGCGCTCGGAGATCGTCAAGCGGGCCAGGCCCGGGGCGACCGGTCGGACGTTCACGCTGCGCGAGGCCGCCGCCCTGGCCGACGCGACGTCCTTCCGCATCCAGGGGCACACCGTCGACGAGCAGCTGCGGAGCCTGACCGCGCAGATGAACCAGAGCCGCGGCTTCACCGACCTGCCCGGCGTCGAGCGGGTCGTGACCCGGGCGCTGCCCTGGCGGCGCCTGGAGGTGCACACCCACGACGTCCCGGACGCGCACGACGAGCCGCGGGCGCCCCACGGGCTGGTCTGCCGCCTGGTCGTCCCGGCCACCGAACGCCTCGCGACCTCGCTGGCCCACGGCGTCATGGCGTCCCTGCCGTGAGCGAGACGACGTACGTCGAGCTGCGGCTCCCGACCTCCGGCGTACGACGCTGGCACCTCGACCTGGTGCACGCGCTCGGTCGGCACGACGACCTCGCCGTGGGGGTCGCCTGGGTCGACGGCCCGTCGGCACCCGCACGCGACCTCGAGCGCCTGCTCGCGATCGAGAGCCGGATCCACCGGCTCCCCCGCACCCGGTCCTCCCGGGTGGCGCGGCACCGCCTGTCGCACCTGGGCACGAGTCCTCCCGAGTCCGGGCGGGTGGTCCGTCTCGACCTCAGCGGCGCACGGGTGACGAGCACGCGTCAGTGGTCGCTGACGTTCGACGGGCGCGCTGGCGAGGAGGCCGCCGCCGCCGCCCTGCTCGCGGGCCGGTTCCCCCTGGTCGAGCTCGTCGACCCCACCGGCACCGTGGTCGCCAGCGGCCGCCCCGGCAGCGAGAGACCGGGCGTCACGGCCGCCGCCCTCGACGACGTGCTCGCCGGCTGCGTGCGGCTCGTCGTCGCCGCCGTCACCGGCCTCCACCTGCGCCTGCCCGAGGGCGGGGTCGAGGGCGGCGGCCGGCCCTTCCCCCGCTCCCCCGCCCACCAGGCGGTGCGAGCGCTGGCGAGCGCGCCCCTGCGGCGGGCAGCCCGCACGCTGCTCCGCACCCCCCACTGGCGGGTCGGCTGGCGTTTCGTGGACGGGCCCGGCCTGATCGACTCGATGCAGCACCCCGCGTCGGGGTGGCACCACCTCCCCGACGACGGCCACCACTTCTACGCCGACCCGTTCCCGATCCAGGTCGCGGGCCGGACCCATCTCTTCGTCGAGGACTTCGACCACCGTGTCGGTCGCGCCGTGATCTCGGTGGTCGAGTTCGACGATCACGGGCCGGTCGGCACCCCGGCCTGCGTGCTCCGCCACGACGTCCACCTCTCCTATCCCTTCGTGCTGGAGCACGACGGAGAGGTCTGGATGATCCCGGAGACCTCCGCGGCCGGCACCGTCGAGCTCTACCGGGCCGCTGAGTTCCCCCGTCACTGGGTCCGGCACTCCGTGCTGCTGCGCGACATCGACGCCAACGACGTCACACCGTTCCGGCACCAGGGCCGCTGGTGGCTGTCAGCGACGGTCCGCCGGGGCGGGTCGTGCTCGGACGCGCTGCACCTCTGGTACGCCGACGACCTCCGCGGCCCCTGGACCGCCCACCGGGGCAACCCGGTGGTGCTCGACATCGCCAGCGCCCGGCCGGCCGGGCGGCTCGTGCGGCGTGACGGCCGACTGCTCCGTCCGGCGCAGGACGGCACCGGCGGCTACGGGTCGGCGCTCACGCTGGCCGAGGTGGTCAGGCTGGACCCGACGACCTACGAGCAGCGCGTCGTCGGCCGCATCACCGCAGGCGAGATGTGGGCGGGGCACCGGCTGCACACGCTCAACCGGGCCGGGCGGCTGGAGGTCATCGACGGGTCCGCGAGGTCGCTCCGGCTCCCGCTGCCGCGCCGCGGCCGCGCCTCGCCGCCACCGCGAGGCCTTTGACGATCGGCGGGTCCGTGGGACCGTGGAGGTGGAGCCACGGCCCCCGACGCGGCTCCAGGAAGTCATCTCGTGTCGATTCTCGGTCTCCGCGCGCCTTCCCGCGCGGTCCTCCTGACCCTCCTGGTCACGCTCCTCCCGAGCGGCGTCGCCGGTGCCGCACCCCCCGCGTCGGGGGTCGCCGCCGTGGCGCCCGCCCTGCGGGCGCCGGCCACGCTCCACGTCGCGCGCCAGGGGCACGACTCGGCGAGCGGGTCCTCCGCGGCGCCGCTGCGGAGCATCTCGGCCGCTGTCTCACGCGCCCGCTCCGGCGACCGCGTCGTCGTCCACGGCGGCACCTACCACGAGAGCGTCGTCATCCCCGAGGGCAAGCGGCTCAGCCTGAGCAGTGCGCCGGGGAGCCGCGTCTGGCTCGACGGCTCGCGTGCGGTCACCGGCTGGAGCAGGGAGGGCGCGCGGTTCGTCCACACGGGTTGGGGGGTCGAGCTCGACAGCAGCCCCACCTACACCTGGGGTGCCCCGGACAACGACGAGGAGGCCTGGACGTTCATCGACCGGGCCCATCCCATGGCGGCGCACCCCGACCAGGTCTGGGTGGGTGGCCGGGAGCTCCGGCAGGTCGGCTCCCGTGCTCAGGTGCGTCCCGGCACCTTCTACGTCGACGACGCCGGCGACCGTCTCCACCTCGGCACCGACCCGCGCGGCAGGTCCGTGCGCGCCAGTGACATCGCGAAGGCGATCTCGATCCGCGGCGCGGGCTCGTCGGTGAGCGACATCGGGGTGCGGCGCTTCGCGCCGTCCGTGCCCCACATGGGCGCGGTCACGGTCGAGGCGCCCCACGTGTCGCTGCGACGTATGCGGATCCTGGACAACGCGACGACCGGTCTCCACGTCTCCGCGCGCTCGGCCACGCTGACGCACCTCGAGCTCGCCGGCAACGGCATGCTGGGCGCCGGGGCGACGTACGCCGACGGGCTGCGCGTCATCGGGCTCCGCGCGCGCCGCAACAACACCGAGCGGTTCAACTACTCGCCCGTGGCCGGCGGCCTCAAGGTCGACCGCACCCGCGGCGTCGTGGTCCGCGACAGCGACTTCAGCAGCAACGCCGGGACCGGCCTCTGGCTCGACGAGTCGTCCTTCGGCATCGTCGTGACCGGCTCCTCGATGCGCCGCAACCTGCACCACGGCCTGTCCCTGGAGATCTCCGCGCGCGCGGTCGTCGCCGACAACGTCATCGCCGGCAACGCCGACCACGGGGTCAAGGTCAACAACACGAGCAACGTGTCCCTGTGGAACAACACCATCGTGGGCAACGGACGGCCGCTGAACATCGTCCAGGACGACCGGGACCCCACCGACGAGGGAACCCCCGGACGAGACCCGCGGCGACCGCGGCCGGACCCGACCATGCCGTGGGTCAACGGGCCGATCGAGGTCCACAACAACATCGTCTCCGCGTCCCGCGGGGCCACCTGCCTGCTGTGCGTGGAGGACTACTCCGGCAGGTTCACCGCACGGCAGCTTCGCGTGCGCGCCTCGGGCAACGTCTACCGCCGGCCCGACCGCAGGTCGCCGTCCTGGGCGGTGGTGTGGTCCCGAGGGTCCCGTGACCCTGCCGTCTTCCTCTCGGTCGGCGCCTTCCGCGCGGCGACGAGCCAGGAGCGGCGCCACCTCGACCTGGTGGGTCCGGCCGCCGTGACGCGGTCGCTGCGCGCGACGCAGCGGGTCGTCGCCCGGACCGGCAGGGTGGCCGTCGGACTCCCCCGCGCCGTCGCTCGGGTCCTGGCCCGCCGTGCCGGGGTGCGACACCTCGGCGCCTGGCTCGGCTGAGCCCCGCGCCGGGGCAGGCCTCAGCGATCGCACCCTCCACCGGTGTCGAGGCCGACCCGGGTCAGCCGGACCCCGTTCGTCCGCGGTGGGGCCTCGACCGGCACCTGACGGGCCGCCACCGGGTGGACCGCCGCCCGGCCGTGCTCGGCGGCCGGTTCCCCGGGTGGGGGCGCGAGCTCCACGCGGTCACGTGTCAGCTCCGCGCCGTACTCGTGCTGGGCTCCACGCCGCGTCCGCTCCCGCGTCAGCACCGTGCCGAGGAGGTCGACGCGGGCGTTGCGCAGCCGCTCCATGCTGGCACTCACCTCCTCGGGCCGGGTCGAGAACGCCCGGATGACCAGCACCACCCCGTCCGTCTGGTCGCCGAGCACCACGCCGTCGGTCACCGCGAGCAGGGGCGGCGAGTCGTAGATCACCACGTCGAATCGGTCGCGGAGCGTGTCCACCAACGAGGCCATGGCGGACGAGCCGAGCAGGGCCGCCGGGTCCGGGGGCAGCGACCCTGCCGGCAGGACCGTCACCAGCCCCAGGTTCCAGGACACCAGCACGTCCTCCAACCGGCTCTCCCCCACGACGACGTCGGAGAGCCCGAGACTGCCGTCGATCCCGAGGAAGCGGGACACTCCCGGCCTTCTGAGATCGGCCTCCACCAGGCACACCGACGCACCGCTCTGCGCCCAGCTGATCGCCAGGTTGCAGGCGACCGACGTCTTCCCCTCGCCGGCCGCCGCCGAGGTGATCACGAAGTGCCGCAGCTCCCGGTCGACGGTGGCGAACTTGAGCGCCGTCCGCACCGTGCGGAACCTCTCCGCCGACGCCGACCTCCAGTCCAGCGCCACCAGCGGTCGCTTGGCCGCCGCGCGCTCGTGGAGCGTCGCCCCCAGGGGGGACATCTCCGTCAGGGCGCGCACCCCGTCCTGGGTCTTGACCCGGGTGTCGAGGTGCTGGCGCAGCACCGCGCCCACCAGACCCAGCGCGAGCCCGGCCACCCCGCCGAGGACGAGGTCGAGCAGCACCCGGGGCGAGGACGGCTTGACGGGCACGTCGGCGGGTCGCGCGAGCGACACCCGGACGTTCGAGGGGCCGCTGGTGCGCGCGGTCTCGAGGTCCTCGATCACCATCCCCAGCCGCACGGAGACCGCGTCCGCCGTGCGCGCCGCCCGCGCCGGGTCGGCGTCCTCGACGGCCACGTCGAGCAGGACGGTCTCCGGCGCGCTGGTGACCGAGACCTGCTTGGCGAGCTGTCGCTCGGTCACGTCGAGGTCCAGCTCCTCGATCACCGGCGTCAGCACGTCGGGACTCTTGACCAGCGGGGCGTAGGACTTCACACGCTGCACGGCGAACTGCGAGCCCTGGAAGATCTCGCCCTGTCCGCTGGTGTCGACCTGCTCGGCCACGGTGACGAACGACGTCGCCGTGGCGGTGTAGAGGGTCTCCGCGGTCGCGACGGCCACGGCCGCACCCAGCAGCCCGAGGACCAGGCCCGCGACCCAGACCCGCCAGCGTCGCTGCAGGACCAGGAAGTACTCGGCGAAGGTCATGTGCTCTCCTCCTACTGCGTCGGCGAGACGCTGAGGTCGTCGAAGAGGCCCAGCACCGGCGCGTTCGTGGCCGAGCCGGAGAGGTAGGTCCGCAGGCCCATCCCGCCAGCGACCTGCAGGCTCGCGGTGCTGTCGGTGACCGACGACGTCCACGCGGCCGGCTCCGGCGCACCGCTCGCCCACACCTTCACCCGGAAGGTCGTCGGAGAGGTCCCGGACGCCTGCGCACGCACCTGCACCAGCTCACCGGGGGCGACCGTGAGCCCCGGGACGGTGCGGGTCACCAGCGTGGTGTCGGCCCCCGACACGGTCCGGCCGAGGATCAGGGCGACGGAGCCGCCGGCCACCATCCGGACGTCGGCGTAGTAGCGGTTGCCGTTGGCGAGCAGCCGCGGCTGGACGGTCAGGTAGACACCACCACCGGTTGCAGCCTTGTCGGCCCCGACCCGGACCCGGAGGTCGGTGTCGGACGACACCGCGCCGTCGAGCGCCATGCCGGGCCCGGTCCCGGGGCTCGACATCCGGATCCGTCCGCGCCCGTCCGCGACCGAGAAGTTGGTGACTGCCCCCGCGCGGGTCCAGGGACCTCCCAGGTCGGCGCTGCCCCACCCGTCGGTCACCTGGCGCGCGAACGCGTCGCGGGCGTAGGGCTGGGCGCCGGGCGGCGGCGCCTGGACCTGCACCTGCCGGGTGACCTCGGTCGTGGCTCCGTCGTCGTCGGTGACGCTCAGCGTGACGTCGTAGGTGCCGGCGGCGGTGTAGGAGTGCGACGTCGAGGACGAGGACGTGGCGGGGGCGGTCGCTCCGTCGCCGAAGTCCCAGGCGTAGGACACCACCGAGCCGTCGGAGTCGCTGGCGGTCGCGACGAGGGTGGCCGTGAGCCCGTTCGTCGTCGCCGTGAAGTCCGCGTCCGGCGGGTCGTTCGACGTCGGGGCGGTCACCGCGACCTGCTGGGTCCGCGAGTGGGTCGCGCCGTCGTCGTCGGTGACGGTGAGCGTCACGGGGTAGGTGCCCGTCGCGGCGAAGGTGTGCGACGCGGTCGGCGTCGTGGCCGACGCCTGGCCGGCGAAGTCCCACGCGTAGCCGGCGATCGTGCCGTCGTCGTCGGTGGCCGTCGACGCGACGTCGACGGTCAGGCCCTCGGCCTCCCAGCTGAAGCTGGACCGCGGCGGGACGTTGGGCGTCGGGGCACCGGTGCCGGCGGTGTAGTGAGCCGCCACCTCCGCGGCGCTCAACGCCCGCTTGTAGACGGCCACCTCGTCGAGGTCTCCGTTCAGGAAGGCGCTCGAGGGGGCCGTCGGCCAGCTGGTGAGGGTGTCGCCGCCCAGGCGCCAGTAGCCGCGTGCCAGGTGCTCGGCCGTCGTGACGTCACCGCGCTCGCCGACGAGTGCGCCGTCCACGTAGAGCCTCATGCCGTCCGGGGACAGGCTGGCGGCGGCGTGGTGCCAGGAACCGTCGCGGTACGCGCCCGGGCTGGTCACCACCTGGCGGCTCTGGTCGGGCTTCACGCCGAACACCACCTGGCCGGCGTTGTTGAGGTAGAGGTGCCGGTCCGTCTTGGAGGAGTTGCGGTCGTTGCGGTTGCCGCGGCCCACGATCTTGCCACCGGTCGAGGACGTCGTGCGGAACCACGCCTCGAGCGTGAACACGTCCGGAGGGCTGTCGATGGTGGTGGTGTAGGCCCGCGTGGACGTGGCCCCGTCGAAGCGCGACGCCACGTTCGTGGGGTCGTTGGTGATCGCACCCGGCACGGCACGGGTCACCCCGGTGGCCGTCGTCGTCATGGGCCGGAAGCCGGCCGAGTCCGCAGCCGCCGTCCCGCTGGCCTCGTTCAGGCGCCACCAGTGGGTGGGCTCGCTGGCCTGGACGGCCTCGACGTAGGCACTGTCCGACCCCGCGCCCGCGACCACCACGTCGGTCCACGGCGAGTTGGCGATGTTGCCGAACGCGTCCGTGACCGCCACCCGGTAGCGATGGCTGCTGCCGGGAGCGACGCCGGTGTCGTCGAACCCCATGCCGTAGTGGTTCCACCAGCTCGCCCGGACCTGCCGCGTGTGGATCAGGCCGGTGCCGCTCTGGACGTCGCGGTACAGGCGGTAGGTGAGGTAGTCGTTGTCGATGTCCTCGTTGGTGCTCCAGTTGATCCGCACCTTGCCGGCCTCGGTCGAGCTGACGTTGAGGGGGTAGGTGGCGTTGAACAGGCTGGGGCCCTGGTCGTTGGGGGCGATGCCGGGCTTGGCGAACCGCACCAGGCCCTGCTGGTTCTGGCCGTTGACCCGCGTGAACTCACCGCCCATGGACACGTAGTCGGCGTTGCCGGTCACGCTCCAGGGTCCTTGGATCTGACCGGTGTAGGTGCCGGCGTTGAGGTTCGGGTACCAGGTCAGCACGGAGGAGCGAGGCTGACCGGCGAAGCTGTAGTAGCGCCCCTGGTCCGGCTCCCAGGTCGCGGTGCCGGTCGGGGTCTTGCCGAAGGCCAGGCCCCGGAAGTAGGGGTAGTCCCCCACGCCGCCGTCGCCCTGCCGGATGGAGTCGATGTTCTCGCAGTAGTGCGTGTGGCTGGCGGCGTACACGACCTCGCCCTGGGCGTGCAACGAGTAGGTGTCGCCGTGACAGTCGTTGAGCCAGCGGACGGCCCCGTCGTTCCAGGACGCGGAGAACGTCCCCTCCCAGGTGCCTCCGGAACGGCCGAAGGTGTAGCCGCCGCCGTAGACGTGGTCGGCATCGGAGGTGAGCGTGGTGATCGCGCCGTTCGCGGTGCCGTTGCGCACGACGCTGTTGGCGAGGAAGGGCAGGGTGGCGCCGGTGCCGGCGTCGACCATGCCGAGCCCGTAGCCGGGGTTGGACGAGCCGTTGAGCGCGGTGAAGGAGCCGCCCACCGCGAGCTTGGTCCCGCTCGGGTTGAGGGTCATCGCCCAGACGTCGCCACCGGTGGCGGCCGGCGCCCAGTTGAGCAGCGCGCCGTTCGACGCGTTGAACGCGGCCAGGCCCTGCCGGGTCTGGGTGCCGACGTCCTGGAACTCGCCGCCGGCGTAGACCGTGGTGTTGGTGGCGGCGAGGGCGTTCACGTGGTAGTTCACGGGCGGGTTGAAGGTGGCGACCAGCGCCCCGGTCGTGGTGTTGAACGCCGCGATCCGGCGGCGGGAGACCCCGTCGACGGTCGTGAAGTCGCCACCCACGTAGAGGCGCGTCTGGTCCGGTGACACCGCGATGGCGCGGACCTGGGCGTTGAAGACGGGGGCGAAGGACGTGACCAGCGCACCGGTCACGATGTCGTAGGCCAGCAGGTTTCCCCGCGCGACGGTGCCCGAGCCGGCCGGCGAACCGGCCGGGCGGGCGTTGCTGAAGCTGCCGCCGGCGTAGACCCGGTTGCCGACCATGGCCTGAGACCACACCACCCCGTTGATCTGCACGGTGGGCAGGGCGTCCGCCGACACCGTCGGCGGGGTCGCCGGGTCCGCCGGGTCCTGCGGCGAGGTGTCCGACCAGACCGGCGCGGGACCTGCGGCCACGAGGCCGGCGGCCACCACCCCGACGAGTGCCGCCAGCAGAGCCGGGCGCCGCGACCGGCTCCGGATCCTCCGACTGCGCGGCGCCTGTCCGGTCCGCGTCCCCCACCAGCCCCGACGTGTCACCGTCATCCCCCTCCACCCGCTCAGCAGCTCTACGAATCCGGCTCCGGCCGGCGCGGCCACGACCGTAGGCAGGCCCGCGCACCGAGGTGCGGCACCTCCGCGAACACCATCAACATTGGGGATGGGGCGTCGGGCGCTCACGCGACGTCCCCTGCGAAGACCGCGACCGGCGCCCCGCCGCGGTAGCTGACCGAGACCCGGACCCGGGTGCCGCCCTCGTCCTGCACGCCGAACACGTAGACCCCGGTGGCGGTCCCGCCGGCCGGCACGCTGCCCTCGAAGGGTCGTCCGCCCGGACCCGTCAGCGTCGCCGCCGGCGTCCGGTCGGGCCCGGCGAGCAGGTCGACGACCGCACTGTCGACGGGCACCTCCTCCTCCGACCGGTTCGCCAGCTCGACGGTGACCCGCAGCGCGGGCCCCGCGATCTCTCCGACCCCTCGCGCCACGCCCTGCACGTCCTCCACGTCGACGATGCGGAGGGCGACGCCGTGTCCGAGCCTGGCGGTCGCTGTCAGCGGGACCGCCGGCTCGGGAGTGACCTCCTCGACCGGCACCTCGTCCAACGACCCCGGCGCGGGAACCTCCGTGGGCCCGGACGACGGGGCGGACCCCGGCGGCGAGGTCGGCGCGGCCGGCGCGGCCGCGTTCGGCGGCCGCCTCCCGGAGTCCGCGTCGTTCGCGTCCTCCGGACCGAGAGCCCACACCAGCGCTCCCAGGAGCGCCAGGACTGCGGGCACCCACCACAGGCGGCGGGCGTGGGTTCGTGACGGGTCCACGGGGTGCTCCTCGGGCTCGGGTGCTGACCGAGCCAGCAGACCGTCCCGCGACGGCACCCGCTCCCCGGGCACCGCCATATCCCCACTCTTGGGGATATGGCCCGACCACCGCTGGTCACACCCGTCGGGTGACGAATGGTCTCGCTGGACCACACCCGTCCCTACGGAGGCCAGCCATGGGCGCCACCCGACCCCGCCGCAAGCACCGCACCGCGCTGGTGCTCCTGACCGTGCTGGGCGTCCTCGCCGTCGTCTCGGTCGGCGGCGCCTACTACCTGGGCCGCCGGGTCGTGGCCCCCATCGAACGGATCGACCACGTGTTCACCGGCCTGGAGAACCGCCCCTCGAAGCCGGTCCGGGGTCCCGCCGCGCGCGCGGTCAACATCCTGCTGCTGGGCAGCGACCGTCGCTCCGACGAGCCGACCACCGGAGACGGGGCGCGGGCGGCCGCCTTCGTGCCCGGGGCGCAGCGATCGGACACGATGATGCTCCTGCACATCGACGCGGACCGGCGGGGAGCATCGATCGTCTCGCTGCCGCGGGACTCCTGGGTCACGGTGCCGGGCCACGGCGAGAACAAGATCAACGCGGCCTTCTCCTACGGCGGAGCCTCCCTCGCGGTCGCGACCGTGGAGGAGCTGACCCATGTGCGCGTGGACCACCTCGCCATCATCGACTGGGACGGCCTTCGCGCGCTGACCGACGAGCTGGGAGGGGTGACCGTGACCGTGCCGGAGACCGTCCACGACTCGGCGCGGGACATCACGTGGACCGCCGGGGAGCACCACCTCGACGGTGAGGCCGCGCTCGCCTACGTCCGCCAGCGCTACGGCCTTCCAGGAGGGGACCTGGACCGCGCCAGCCGTCAGCAGAACTTCCTGCGGACCCTGATGGCCGACACGCTCGAGCGGGTGGGCGACTCCGGCCCCTGGGGCGTCTACCAGCTGCTGGGCACGATCACCCAGCACCTGAGTGTCGACGCCGAGTGGTCGACCAAGGACATGACGAGGCTCTTCTGGTCGCTGCGAGACCTCGACGAGGACGAGGTGACGTTCATGACGGTCCCGGTGGCGGGGCTGGGGTACGAGGGCCCTCAGAGCGTCGTCCACCTCGACCACGCCGCGGGCCGGCGACTGTGGGACGCCGTGAGGAGCGACCGGTTGGCCTCCTGGGTACGCCAGCACCCGGACGCGCCGCTCGGGGAGACCGTGCGGTGAGGCGTTCGGCCCGTCACTCCTCGCGAGGCCCCTCCCACCGGTCGAGGAGCGCCGTCGCCGCCAGCTGCCGGGAGACCCCGAGCTTCTGCAGCACCGACCTGACCTGACTGCGGACCGTCGAGTGGGCGACGCCGTGCAGCTGGGCGATCTCCCGCACGGACCGCCCCAGGCGCAGCTGGAACAGGACCTCGGCCTCCCGCGGCGTGAGCGAGCTCATCCGGGCGGCCATGCTGTCGCGCTCGGCCTCGTCCAGCCGCCACTGGGCCGTCAGCTCGTCGCGCTCGGGCGGGAGCCGGCTGGTGCCGCTGACGCGGAACGTCGCGATCGCGGCCAGCAGCTCGGCGAGACTCGTGGTGCTCGACAGGACGCCCACGACGCCGGCCTCGAGCATCCCGCCCCACAGCGCCCCCTTCGGGGTGTCGGTCATGAGCAGCCACCGCGTCGGGTAGACCCCGACCAGCCAGCGCGCCGTGTGGGTCACCGGAGGCGTCAGGTCGCAGATCATCACGCCGAGGGACGGCCGGGGGGCGTCGTCAGACCATCCCACCTGCAGGTCCCGGCGCGTGCCCGGCCAGGGGAGCCGGATGACGGTGAGGTCGCTACCGGCCAGGGCGGCAGCGACGGCGTCGGTGACCAGCGAGTGCGCGGAGGTCACGGCGACGGCGTCCGACGCGTCGGAGTCGCTCACAGTGCGTGACCGTGCAGCGCGATCTGGAGCATGACATCGGCCCTCCCGTTCCTCGTCTGCGTCGGCGCTCCATCCTCCTGCGGCCCGCGCACGCGGCGGTGTCAACCGAAGGCATTGAGCCCCACTTTTGGGGATGCCAGGACTCGGCACGACCGGCAGAGTTCTCCTCACGACGCCCATCAGTCGCCTCACTCGGACCGCGGCGACTCCGTCCGTCCGCCTCGGTCCCCCGGGCGGGCGCACACCCGACGCCGGGCCCGCCCCCAGACAGGCCACCGGTCTAGAGCGCGGCTGGTGGGTCGTCGGGGGGCCGCTCCCCAAATTCGGGTATACGCCTTCGGGTCACCGGGCCGAGGTGTCCAGGCTTCCTACATTCCCGGTATGACGAGTGGGGGATCGCGCACGGGGTGGGTGCCGCACGTCCCGGGCCGCTACCCACGCCAGGTCTGGACGGCGCGGGCCAGCGCCCTCGTCCTCGTCATGGTGCTGGCTCCGGTCGTGGGCACGCTGCTGATCACGCCGGAGCTGCGCTCGATCGGTGGGCTGGAGACCATCACCCAGCTCCTCATCTTTCCCATGGTGATCGGTGCCTCGGTCCTGCTGTACGTCCAGTACCGTCTGACCGACTCGAACGTCGTCGGCTGGCTCGCCCTCTGCCTCACGGAGTACTCGGTCCAGGGGGCGGCCCTGGCCGGCCTCCGGGCCTCCGAGCCCGACGTGTTCTTCAACCGCGCCGGGTGGACGCTGATCATCGACGTCCCCGCCGCCCTCCTCATCCTGGGCTGCTTGCGGTTGTCCGACCGCGTGCGCCACGCCGCCGACCCGTTCGCGGTCGGCCTGCTGCTGGGTCTGCTCGTCGCCGGGGTGAACGTGGCGGCCAACCGCTTCGGCGGCGAGCTGCTCCTGACGGACCCCGCCGTGGTGACCGCCCAGGTCGCCCTGGCCGTCATCGGATGCGGCATCGCCCGTGCCGCGTACCTGCTGGAGGGGGTGGCGAGCTGGTTCTCGGCACGGCTCGGCGTCGGCGTCATCGCGCTCGTGGTCAACCGCGTCGCCACCACGCAGGAGAACGTCGGCCCCATCGGGGAGGCGGTCGCGATCGCCACCGGTCTCATCGGGGTCCTGCTGATGGTCAACGCGGCAGGCGCGGGGCTTCGTCTCGCCGTCCAGGAGCAGCGCCTGTCCCTGGTCGTCCTCGCCGACCAGGTGGCCACCATGCAGGCCGACGAGCGCGACGTCCGCGCCCGCCTGCACGAGATCACGAACTCGCTGGCCGGCATCGCCGTGGCCTCGAGCCTGCTCCACCAGAAGGAGGAGGTACCGGCGAGCAAGCGGCGACAGCTCGAGCGGATGCTGGACTCGGAGGCCGGTCGCCTGTCGCGGCTCCTCGCCGGTAAGGGCAACGACGCGTTGTCCGAGCCGCCGTCTCGGCCGCAGGACACGTCGCACGACCGCCAGTCGCTCGTGGACCTCGACGAGGTCATCTGGCCGCTCGTCACCGCCCAGGAGGCCCTCGGCCGTGTGGTGGAGTGGCACCCGACCGGTCACCAGGGGGTGGGCGACCCGGACGCCGTGGCGGAGGTCGTCAACATCCTGCTCGACAACGCCGCCCGACACGCACCGGGCTCACACTCGGTCGTGGAGGTCACCCGGCACGGGCACACGATCGAGGTGATCGTCCGCGACGACGGACCCGGCATCCCGGCGGAGGTGCGCCACCACCTCTTCGAGTGGGGCAGCCGCGGCCCGGACTCGGAGGGGCAGGGCATCGGCCTGCACCTTGCCCACCGGCTCATGGCCGCCACCGGCAGCTCCCTCCGGCTAGAGACCCAAGACGTCGGCAACACCTTCGTCATCAGCCTGCCCGCACCAGAGGAGACCACCCCATGCACACAGTCCGAGCGACGAGACCGAACTCGCGTGTCCTCATCCTCGAGGACCACCTGCTCTTCGCCGAGTCCCTCGAGCTCGCCCTGACCCTGGAGGGATACGCGGCGCGACGGCTGCCGCTCCCCGCGTCGCCCGGCGGCACCGGTCAGCTGCTCGCCAGCGCCCTGCGGATGCAGCCGCGCCTGGTGCTCCTCGACCTGGACCTGGGGGCCTTCGGTGACGGCGTGCGGCTCATCCACCCGCTCGCAGCGTCCGGCGCGAACGTCGTCGTGGTGACGGCGTCCGCCGACCGGTTCAGGTGGGGCGAGTGCATGCGCTACGGCGCTCGCAAGACGCTGTCGAAGACGCAGCCCCTCAACGAGATCCTGGCGGTCGTGCGCCGCATCCACCAGGGCCTTCCCGTCGTCGAGGCGCGCGAGCGCGAGGAGCTCCTGCGCGGATGGCACGAGCACCGGCAGGAGGTGCAGGGCCAGCGCCAGCAGCTCGAGAGCCTGACCCCGCGCGAGCGCGAGGTCCTGGCGGGACTCATGGAGGGCATGCAGGTCGGCGACATCGCGCGGGTGAGCGTGGTGTCGGTGGCTACCGTCCGCACGCAGGTGAAGTCGATCCTGGCGAAGCTCGGCGTGTCCTCCCAGCTGGCCGCCGTCGGGATGGCGCACAACGCCGGCTGGCGCGCCGTCGGCCGGGAGACCGTCAGTACGCTCCCCGATGCCTCAGGACGGCACTCAGCGTCCGGCACAGGATGAGCAGGTCGAAGGTCGGGGACCAGTTGTCCACGTAGTGCAGGTCGAGACGCACGGTGTCCTCCCAGGAGAGGTCCGACCTCCCGGACACCTGCCACAGGCCGGTGATCCCCGGCTGCACGGCGAGTCGCCGGCGGGTGTCCAGGTCGTAGCGCGCGACCTCCTCCGGAAGGGCCGGGCGCGGCCCGACGAGACGCATGTGCCCGAGCACGACGTTGAGAAGCTGGGGCAGCTCGTCGAGCGAGTAGGTACGCAGCCACCTGCCCAGAGGAGTGACGCGAGGGTCGCTCCTCATCTTGAAGAGCACGCCGTCGGAGTCGTTCGACAGGGGCGTCTGCGCCGGCGTGGAACCCATGGTGCGCAGCTTGTAGATGGTGAAGAGACGCCCGTCCCGACCCACCCGCTGCTGACGGAAGACCGCGGGGCCCGGTGACTCGCGTCGGACGGCGAGACCCACGATCACGAGCAGCGGCAGGGTGAGCAGCAGCGCCACCGCGGCGACGCACCTGCCCGCCAGGTCGACGACGAGCGACCCGACGCCGGACCTCCGCACCGGGTGCACCCGGACGAGCGGCACTCCGCCGACGTCCGTCGCGTCCAACCGGGACGAGGACACGCCCACGAGCGGGGTGCCGACGCACAGCGGCAGCCGCGAGCGCTCGAGCTCCCACTGGAGCCTGCGCAGACCGGCCGGCTCCAGGCCGGCCTCCGGCATCACGACGACCGAGCAGGCGCCGATCCGTGCGGCGTACGACGCGACCTCCTCCAGGGGCACCGTGGTCACTCCGGGGGCCTCCTGGCCACGGGGTGCGGCCGGGGCCCCGGTCCGGAGCGAGATGACCGAGAGCGCGGGCCCGGCGCGTCGCTCGAGGGCCGCGACGGCGTCCTGCCGCTCGTCGCCCCCGATGACCAGCACGCGAGGTCGTCCGCGGACACCACGCGCTCCGGCGGCCCACCACGCGGCGCCGCGGAGGGCGAGCGAGGCGGCGGTGCACGCCAGGGCCAGGAGGAAGGCGTCACGCGCCGTGAAGGCGCTCCCCAGGACGGTGGAGGCGGCGCAGCCCACCAGCGCCAGCAGGCCGCCTGCGCTCACGAGACGACGAGCCGCATGGGCGAGGCTGGCGACCAGGACCAGCTCGGTCGCCCGTGACGTCTGGACGGCCACGCCCCACCCGAGGGGCAGCGCCGCGACCAGCAGCAGTCCCGGCCCTGACGGTCGGGTAGACCAGACTGCCAGGGCCCCGATCAGGGCCAGCACGACGTCCCCGAGCAGGAGCGACGGGGGCGGGGACCAGGGCGGCGGCTCCGAGCGTGGGTGGACGAGCCGAAGCGCCTCGTACTCGCGAACTCCCGGGACCGGAAGGCTGGCATTGGTCACCGTGGCCCACTCCCCCTCGCCCCCGTGGGCGCTACGTTCATGTGGACGGGCCGACGACTCACGTCGACTGCCGCCTCCGGACGCGGCAATCCTGACCGGCCGCGAGCCGACGCGGCTTCCTCGCCGCTTCTTTCCCCAGAAGTGGGGAGGGCCCCTCCGAGAGGCCGACCGAGCCCGAGCCACCGCTGGTCGGAAACGGACTCGAGGTAGGTGAACAGCCGAGGGCTATACCACGAAATCCGTACCAAACCCGACAAGCGACAGCGCAAATGCACCGTGAAGCGACCGATTTTGCGATTTTTTATTGGACCCGTGCCTCCATATTGGGGTTCACTGGCGACCAGGGGGGGAACAGGATGAGCGGATCGGTGGCATTGGAACGTGGGTGTGGGGTAGTCCGGGGGCGCGCCCGGACAGGTGGGGGCGACCGGGGCCTCGCTCGGCCGGCGCCACGACGGCGCGCCGGGCCCCCTCGGACCCTCGACCGGCGACGGGAGCGGGACCGGCCGCGGGGCGCCGACCTCGCCACCCGGACCCACACGACCCGAGGATCTGCGTCATGCTGCGCCATGGGCGCCTGAACCGCGTCACCATCGTCGAGGACCACGCCCTCTTCGCCGAGGCGCTCGAGCTGGCCCTGTCGCTGCAGGGCCTCGAGGTCCGCCGGGTGGACACCGAGGCGGAGGGGCTGACGCAGAACCGACTGCTGACCGAGGTCCTGAGGTCCCAGCCGGGAGTCGTGCTGCTCGACCTCCAGCTAGGACCGGGCCTCAGTGCAGTGCCGCTGATCCGGCCTCTGAGCCAGGTGGGCGTCGCCGTCGTCGTCGTGACCGGCAGCGTGGACCGGTCCGGGTGGGGTGAGTCCCTGTTCAACGGAGCGAGGACCGTGCTCCCGAAGTCGACGCCGCTGAGCACGATCCTGGCGACCATCAGGCTGATCGGCGAGGGCCGCAGGGTGCTGACCCGGGAGGACCGCGAGCGACTCGTCGACGACTTCCACCGCCACCGGATCGAGGAGGAGGACCGCAGGGCGCGCTTGGCGACCCTGACCACGCGCGAGCGCGAGATCCTCGCGGAGCTGATGGACGGGCGTCACGTCCGCGAGATCGCGCAGGCCTACGTCGTCTCGGAGGCGACCGTCCGCACCCAGGTCAAGTCGATCCTGTCCAAGCTCGGCGTGTCCTCCCAGCTGGCCGCCGTGGGGTTGGCGCTACGAGGCTCGCGGGACACGACACCGGCACGACGCGAGGGCTGAGACCTGCGGTCGGCGGCGCTGCGCCGCTACCATGGCGAACGACTCAGGTCTCCAGTGCTCGAACTGCGCCACATGGGGGGGCCCTTGCGATGAGGCCGCAGAACAACATCAAGATCGAGGTACTCGGCGAGCTCGTGGCGCGTCGGTGCGACGGGACCATCGTCGGCCATGACGAGTGGCGGACCGGTCAGACGCGGGACCTGCTGCGGATCCTGGCGCTCAACAACGGTCGTCGTCTGCGGCGCGCCAGCGTCGCCGAGCAGCTGTGGCCGAACGTCAGCCTGGACCGCGCCCGAGCCAGCCTGCGCACCGCCGGGAGTCAGATCCGGAGCGCCCTCGGCTCGGACTGTCTGGTGCGCCACGGCGACGGATTCGCGCTGGAGGGGGTGTGGGTCGACGTCGCCGTGTTCCAGGAGGACGCTCGACGGGTGTACTCCCTCACCCGCGTTGGTCGCCACAAGCGCGCGCTCTGCCTCGCCCAGGCGGCCGAGCGCCTGTACCGGGACGACTTCCACGCTCACGACGACGAGAGCCCGTGGGCCCGCACGGAGCGTGAGCACCTCAGGCGCATGCGCATGGTGATGCTGTGCCAGGCCGCCGAGTCGGCGAACGCCATCGAGGACTACCCGCGTGCCGTCGCGCTCGCCGACACGGCCGTCACCATCGACCCGACGTCCGAGGCAGCGCGGCGGGCGCTGATGGTGGGCCATGCCGGGCTGGGCGAGATCGGCAGCGCCCTGCGAGTCTTCGAGGAGCTCCGGGCCCACCTCGCCGAGGACCTCGGCGCCGACCCCTCCGCCCAGACCAAGGAGCTGCACCTGCGGCTGCTGCGGGGCGGTCCGGTCTAATCAGGCGACACGGCCGGCGCGCTCAGCCAGGAGCGTCGACCTCGGCCTGCGAGCGCAGGATGCAGAGCTCGTTGCCCTCCGGGTCGGCCAGCGTCACCCAGGCCGTCCCCGGACCGTACTTGCCCCGGTGGTCGGCCACGACCGTCGCGCCGATCCCGAGCAGCCGCTCGAGCTCCTCGTCGCGGGTGCCCTCGCGCGGACGCAGGTCGAAGTGGATCCGGTTCTTGGCCGACTTGGGCTCCGGCACCTCGATGAACAGCACCGAGTGCCTGGTCTGAGGGTCGAGGATCATGCACTCCTCGTGGCCCGGCAGGTTCGGGTCGCCGTCCACGTCGACGTAGCCGAGCACCTGCTTCCACCACTCCGAGAGCTCGTAGGCGTTGACGCAGTCGATCGAGGTGTGCGAGATGAAGGACGTCATGTCCCGACCCTGCTCCGTGCGTGGTTGCGGGGCAACCGGGTTTGTGGGCGCCGCCCCCGCAGGGAGATTCACCGGGTACCCGGTGAAACTCACGCTCCCGGCATGAAACTTCGTACCGGAAGCGTGAGTTTCGTACAGGTTGTGGGACGGGAGTGACACTCACGCCACCGAGCACCGACAGGCTCAGCCGAAGCGGCCGTTGACGTAGTCGGAGGTGCGCTGGTCGCGGGGGTTCTGGAACATCGTGGGGGTCTCCCCGTGCTCGACGATGACGCCGGGGGTGCCCTGGGAGGCGAGGAAGAACGCGCAGCGGCCGGAGACGCGGGCGGCCTGCTGCATGTTGTGGGTGACGATCACGATGGTGACCTCGCGGGCCAGCTCGAGCATCGTCTCCTCGATCACGCGGGTCGAGGTGGGGTCGAGGGCCGAGCAGGGCTCGTCCATCAGCAGGACGCGCGGCTTGATCGCCAGCGAGCGCGCGATGCACAGGCGCTGCTGCTGGCCGCCGGACAGGCCGCCGCCGGGGGCGTCGAGGCGGTCCTTGACCTCGTTCCACAGCCCGCCCTTGACCAGGCACGACTCCACGAGCTCGTCCTTGGTGGAGCGGGAGGCCTTGGTGCCGGTCAGCTTGAGGCCGGCCAGGACGTTCTCGCGGATGGACATCGCGGGGAACGGGTTGGGCTTC
The DNA here is from genome assembly GCF_004522095.1 of Nocardioides sp. 503. Lineage (GTDB taxonomy): Bacteria > Actinomycetota > Actinomycetes > Propionibacteriales > Nocardioidaceae > Nocardioides. Next base: position 686,516 of record NZ_SPUI01000004.1, on the reverse strand, counting down.
TGGAACACCATGCCGATGGCCCGGCGCGCGTCGATGAGGCGCTTGGACGGGTCGTAGATGTCCTCGCCGTCGAGGCGCACCTCGCCGGCCAGCTGGGCCGAGGGCACCAGCTCGTGCATGCGGTTGAGGATCCGCAGGAACGTCGACTTGCCGCAGCCCGAGGGGCCGATCAGGGCCGTGATCTCGCCGGCGTTCATCGTCAGCGAGACCCGGTCGAGCACCTTGTGGGAGCCGAACCAGGCAGTGATGTCGCGCGCCTCGATGGCCGCGAGCGGCGCGGCCGGTGGCACCGGCGCGCTCGGGGGTACGGCGGGCAGGGTGACGGTGGCGTCGGTCGCGGTCATGGTGCGGTTCTCCTCGGGATGCTGCGGGATCCTGCGGGTGGTGCCGGGCCGGGCGACCGCCGTGCGGCGGCCACCCGGACCCGGGTCGTGCGATCGAGCGGTGGGGCAGGGACTACTTCTTCTTCTTCTTGGCCTTGGCCTGCTTGATCTTGAAGACCTTCGAGGAGCCGACGGAGACGGCGTCACCGGCCCAGACGACCTTCAGGTTGTTGGCGCCGACCTTGAGCTTCGGCAGGACGATGACGACCTTGCCGCTGACGAGCTTCTTCGAGGCCAGGACCTTGGCGCCGCGCATGACCTTGACGAGGCCGGTGGCCTTGGCGCCGACGCCGGCCAGGACGACCGTGACGGTGCCGCGGGCACGCTTGCCGGCCTTGACGGCGGCCGGGAAGGACTCGGTGATCGACGACGACGTCTTGACGACGCCGGCGCCCATGTCCTCGGAGGGCTCGAAGACCGACTCGGCGGCCGGGGTGAAGACCGCGCGGTAGGTGTGCGCACCGGGCGCGACGCCCGACTTGGTGAGGACGGCCTGGCCCGAGGTGAGCGGGATGTTGGAGCCCAGGACGGTCTCGCCGTCGTAGAACGACACGGTGCCCGAGGGCGAGGTGCTGCCGGCGACCCGCGCGGTCAGGCGGGCGGTGCGGGCGACGGTGCTGGTGACGGTGAGCGTCGTGGTCGTGACGACCCGCTCGTTGAGGGTGAAGTTGCTGGTCGCGCCCTGGGTGGGCTGTCCGCAGACACCCTCGAAGGCCGAGGTCGCGAGCTGCTTGAAGCCGGCGGCCTCGATCAGCGGGCGGGCGTCCGTCGAGCAGACGTAGCCCTGCTCACCGAACACGGCGAGCACGTTGGCGTTGCCGACGTCCGTGCCGCGCACGACGTTGTAGAGGGCACGGTCCGCGCGCCAGCCGGACTCGAGACGCAGCGTCTGGCCGAGCAGGCCCGCGCGGCCCTCGGAGAAGGGGGCCACCGCGTTGGCGTCGCTCTTGATGGCGGCGTCCGAGTGCTCCTGGACCTCTTCGACCTTGCCGCCGAGGGTGACGTCCACGCCGGCGTTCATGGCCTTGAGCTGGGCCACGAAGAAGGTGCGGGTGCCCGAGCCGGCCTGCGGGATCTTCGGCGCGATGATGCCGTTGCTGCCGCCGACCTGGTTCCAGTTGGTGATGTTGCCCTTGTAGATGTCGACGATCTGCGCCGGCGTCAGCGAGGCCGGTGCGTTGGAGGCGACCGTCTTGGACACCGCCATGACCAGCGTGTCCAGCGCGAACGGGAAGGCCTGGAGGCCGCCGCCCTGCTCGTTGGCGTTGAGGGCGGAGGAGGAGCGCGCGAAGTCGATCTGGGTGTTGTTGCCGGCGCCGTAGAGCAGGCCCTTGCCGGCTCCCGAGCCGTTGGGCCGGGTGATCTCGGTCGCGTTCGGGAGCGGGATGGTCCCGCCACCCAGCGCGGAGTACGAGGCCACGCGGACGGCGGGGCTGGTGGCGTTCCAGCCGTCAGCCAGCAGCTTGAGGGCGTGCTGGCTGGTGTCGGAGCCGACACCGATCAGGTCCGCGCTGGTGGGAGTGAACGCCGTGTCGTCGGGGTCCGCGGTGTAGGCCGCGTGGGCCGGGGCCGTGGTGAGGGCGATCGCCGAGAACGCCACCACGGAGGTGACGGTCGTGGCGAACAGCTTGCGTGCGTGCATGAGTGGGTTCTCCTCGGTTGGTGGCCGCGGCGCGGCCGGATCTTCGGATCGTGCGGTCAGAGGTGGGTCGGACGGGTCAGATCACGTTGGGCAGCAGCCGCATCACCACGTCGGTCGTGGCCCAGGACAGGGCGATGGCGATAGGGCTGGCGATCACCCAGACCAGCGCGGCGGACCAGCGCTGGCGGGCGGCGACGATCGCCAGGGTCAGGGCGAGGAGGAGCGCGAGCGCCAGCGCCAGCAGGGGGAAGGCCCCCGTGTCGTAGGCGAGCGCCTTCTCCGAGTCGGGGACGGCGGCGGGACGGCCGGCCGGTGCGGGGAAGCCCTTGGCGGCGTCGGCGTCGACGTAGAGCACGTCGCGCGGCTGCAGGGCCGCGAGCCGCCCCTCCCCCTCGCTGGTGACCAGCGTGAGGCGAGCGGCGCCGGGCGCGAGCGGCTGCGGCTGCGGGTCGCCGGCGCGGCGCACGCCGAGCACCGTGAAGTCCAGGGTCCCCTGGGCGCCCACCACCGTGATCGTGTCGCCGGCGCCGAGCTCGTCGAGGTCGCCGAATGGTCCGCCGTACGTCGAGGAGCGGCCCATCAGCACCGACGTGCCGGCCTGCCCGGGCAGGACCGTGTTGCGCAGGTGACCGGGCCCGGCCAGGGTGTCGCCGCTCGCCGTCCCCTCGACCACGACCTGCTCGAGCCCGATCCCCTCGGCCGTGACCACGGCCACGGGGTCGCCGGCGGGCACCACCGGACCGGTGGGCGCGGTCGCCCCGGCCAGCTGCTGGCGGAAGTCGTCGTAGAGCAGCGCCTGCGCCCGGTCCTGGGAGACGCCGCCCAGCACCAGCAGCTGCGCGACCACCCAGGTGCAGACGATCGCCAGCATGATGAAGGCGGTGGAGACGGTGAGTGCCGTCTCCTCCCCCGCCATCGGCGCACGGGGCGCCCGCGGCGGCTTCGGTGGCTTCTGCGGACGTGGGGTGCGCCCGCGCGGCGGTACGGCGGGCGGGCGCGAGTCGTTCACGTCGGCGTCCGGGAGCGTGGCGGTCACGGCTGCCGCCGCGGGGGGCGGACGAAGAACCGGATCCCGCTGCCCACCAGCCCACCGAGCAGCGCCAGGACGAGGAGGAACGGCATCAGCCGTCCCGCCATCGGCGAGCTCATGGCCGTCGTCGGATCGGTGGCGACCGGCTCGGCAGGACCGGTCGCGGTCGGCGCCGCCGACGGGACCGCTGCGGACGGGGCCCCGGCGCCGGGTGCGGCGGGAGGCTCGACGGTGCCGCCACCGCCCCCGGTGCTCGCCCCCGCGGTCGGCTCGGCACTCGGCTCGCGGGCAGGGGTCTGCTTCTCCACCGCGTCGGCGACACGCTGGGCGGCGTCGTACAGCTTGGCGGTGACGCCCTTGGCCCGGATCGGCAGGTAGCCCTCCGGCAGCTCCCCGTTGCCCGTCCCCTGGCGCTGACCCTCGGAGGTGGACACCCGGATGAACTGGGCGACCTTCTTCGCGTCGTCCTCGTCCATGCCGCGCAGCCGCGCCGCCGTGTAGACCACCATCGCTCCGGGATAGGCACGAGCCGACCGCCGGACGTCCGCCTGGTCGAGCACGAACGGGTCGAGCTTGCCCTTCTGGTCCGTGAGCGAGACCGCCGCGGCGATGGACCCCTCGGTGGGGGTGACGTACCGGCCGCTCTTGGTCTCGAGCGCTGCCGACCGGAGGCCGAAGCGCTCGGCGTCGCCCAGGCTGACGATGCCCAGCATGAAGCGCGATCCGTAGGACTGGCGGTCGACGCGGCCGAGCTTGTAGGAGTCCGTCGCGACGTCGTACTCACACCGCGTCTGCACGTTGGGCCACGCGTCCAGGAGGGCCTCCGCGATCTTGCGCAGCGTCGTGACCGGCGCGGCCAGCTGGGTGAAGTAGACGGCCGGGTTCTTCTGACGGCAGGTGTTCTCGGTCTCGGGGATGTAGGAGTCGAGCAGCGGCCAGCTGGAGGTGGGGAGCTTGATCCTCTTGTAGGCCGGGTTGACGCGCATGCCCCACGGGTCGGGCTTGCCGTTGACGAAGCTCATCGCGGCCTTGTCGTGGGCGATGTAGTCGGTGACCTGCTCGACCACGTCGGAGGACTCCGAGAGCGAGAGCAGGGTCGCCCCGACCTCCTGGACGTTCTGGCTCAGTCCCTTGTTCAGCCTCACGAACTCCGGGTCGCTCATGATCGCGAGCGGGTTGTCGCCGATGCCGGGGTGTCCCCGACCGAGGTCGGATCCCAGGTAGGACTGCGTCATGAGCTTGGCCAGCAGCCGGGCGTTGAGCCGCAGCGAGGTGAACTCACCCGCGTTGTCGGGCCGGTCGACGACGTAGCCCACGGAGAAGCCCGTGACCGCGGTCGGCGCGTAGCCCACCGGGTCCTCGCTGCGCCGCTCGTGGGCGCTGGACACGACGGCCGCCGGGGCCCTGCCCGACTCCATCAGCCGGAAGCCGGCCTCGTCGGAGGTCCGGTTGTGCTGGAACTTGAAGCGCTTCTTGTTCAGGCAGTACGCCGGCGCCCACTGCAGCGCCGCCTGCGCCAGCAGCTCCGAGCCGTAGAACCCGGTCGGGGAGCGCGGGTCGAGGACGTCGCACACCCCCGGCGGGAGGCCGAACGTGACCGGGATGGAGAACCGGTTCTTCCAGTTCGACGCCGACCACCACAGCGCCGGGGAGACCGCCTGGTCGACGCCCTCGTTGGAGAAGTTGCTGGAGCCGGGCTCGAACCGGCCACCCTTGCGGCAGGCCTTGTCGGCGTTGCTGGCGGGCGTGGACGGCTTGTCGCAGCTGAGGCCGTTGATCGGGATGACGACGACCGAGCAGTCCACCTTGTCGTTGCATCCGAGCGACTCGTTCTCGATGTCGCTGCGCACCTCGAACTGCACGGAACCGTTGCCGGAGGTGTCGGTGAACGCCGCGATCTCGTTGGGCGGGAACGCCGAGCCCACCGCCGCCTCGGGAGGCATGTGGTCGGCGTCGCACGCGGGGTGCACCTTGCCCTTCGCCGAGACGAACGGCGTCAGGCGCGTGTAGAACGGCGCAATGTCGGCCGTCGGGCACTCGGCCGCGGTGGGGAGCGGCGTCATGCCGGACACCCGCTCCTTGTCGGCCGCGGCGGCGTTGAGGTCGTGCACCCAGGACGCCTCGCTCTCCGAGCGGGTGATCTGGGAGCGCTGCGCCACCGACGCCGTCCAGCAGGTCTCCGGCCGCAGCTGCTTGGCCTTCGGCAGCGAGGGGTCGTCCACCCCGCGGCACTGCATGACGACGACGGGGTACTCCTGCTGGAGACCGTTCTCGCCGTACGGGTTGCTCGCGCGGCCGCCGCTGGGCTGCGCTCCCTTCCACTCGATGAGGATCCGCTGACGCCCCCGCAGGTTGCGCGTCTGGTCGGCGGTGACGGTGACGTTGTTGGTCGGGAAGGAGTACGTCGTGCCGTCGGCGTTGGTGAGGACCCGGGTGAGCGCCTTGGTCTTCGAGTACGCCGCACCGCCCGGCGCGGCGGCGGGAGCCGGGCCGTTGGCCTCGGCCGGGACCCAGGCGACCAGGCCGGCCACCAGCACCGACACGAGCACGGCCAGGGCCGTGGCGACGACCGGACGCACGCTGCGCCGACGCAGTCGGCTCATGGGGCGGCTCATCGGGCACCGCCCGGGCGGCGACGGCGGCGCAGCGAGGCGGCGTAGACGCCGGGGAGCACGACGACGCCCACGGCGAGCACGGCGGCCAGCCAGCCGAACGTCTTGCTGTCGATGGGTCGCTCGGCGGCCAGCTCGGTGGGGTTGGCGTAGACCTCCTCGGCCGTCGCGGCCTCGCCGGTGGGGGCGGCGACCTCGCCGGTCGCCGGGTCCACGGCGGGCGCTGCGCCGCCGGGTGCCGCCGGCGCCGCTGCACCTCCGCCCCCGGGTGCGGCCGCGCCGCCCGCGTCGGGCGTCGCCGCCCCGCCCCCGTCGGTGGACGGCTTGTTCTGGCCGGTCTCCGTGCCGCAGGGTCCCGCACCGGTCTTGTCGCACGCCGCGGGCTGCGGGGCGACCTCGGCCAGCCGGTTCTTGTTGAGGTTCTTGCCGTCGAACGTCGGGTTGTTGCAGCTGCGGACGTCGCGGTTGGTCAGGTTGACCGCCGGGTCTGCCTTCTTGAGCTTCCCGATCTGCTCGAACCCCGCCTGGACCAGGTTGACCGGCAGCGGCGAGTAGCCGAAGTCGCCGGCCTTGGTCTGCCCCGAGCACAGCGAGTAGTAGAGGAAGTCGGCGAGCGTCTGACGCTTGGCCGTGGTCATCCGCGAGTCCGTCTTGCCGGTGGGGATGATCATGTAGGAGTAGGAGGAGACGGGATAGGCCCGCGGGTCGGCGTTGCGGTAGACCCCGTCCAGGATCTGGGTCAGGTAGAGCGCCGAGCTCTTGTCGCGGTTGATCTTGGCCTTCGTCAGCGCGACCGCGACGTTGTAGTCGGTGGGCTCCACGAAGTAGCCGGCCTTGTTGAGCACCTTGACGACCGGGTAGTCCTTGTTGACCGGGTAGGAGTACTCGACGTACCCGATCGTGCCGTTGCCGGCGAAGCCCGAGATCGTGTTCATCACCTGGTCCGAGCCGGCCTGGGCGATCGCGCGACCCTTGCGCGGGTAGTACGACGTCAGCCCGGAGCGGCCGAAGAAGGGGCGCCAGACGCTGGGGAACTCCTTGTCCATCCAGGTCGTGAACTGCGCCGTGGTGCCGGAGCCGTCCGCGCGGACCACGGGGGTGATGTCCAGCGACGGGAGCGCTCGACCGTTGTTGTCCTTCGTGATCGCCGGGTCGCTCCAGTTGGTGATCTTGTTCGTGAAGATCTTCGCGATCGTCTCCCCCGACAGCCGCAGGTTGCGCACCGGCTTCTTGCCGATCTTGAGCTGGTAGGTGAACGCCGTGCCGCCGGCGACGATCGGCAGGTAGGAGTACTCGCGGCCGTTGCTGGTGTCGGCGTTGCCCTGCTCGTCGGTGCCCTGGTAGGGGATCTCCGAGATCGCGAAGTCCGTGCTCTTCTGCGAGAAGTCCTTGCGGCCCTTCGAGGAGCCGCCACCGGTGTAGACGACCTTCATGCCATTGGCGTCGACGTCGGCGATCCACTGCTCGACGATCAGCTGCGACCAGGTCGAGCCGGTCCCCTCGATCTGCGCGTAGACCGTGGCGTGCGACGCCCCGGGCATCGCGAGCACGCAGCTCAGGGAGAGCAGGAGGCTCAGGAGGAGGCGGGCGTGGAGGCGGTTCACCGGGCGGCTCGATTCGGGGCGAGTGCGCCGGCGAGCCGGGCACGGAGGGTGGGTCGGTTGCCACGGGGGCGGGCCAGCAGGCGGGCCACGACGAACAGCACGAGCACCAGCGCGAGGAGCACGGTGGCCGCGCCGAACGCGCGGGCGATCGCCTGCGGCTCGCCGCTGCGGACGTTGGTGTAGATGAAGAGCGGCAGCGAGTTCATGACGCCGTCGGTGGGGCCGGTGACGGTGAACGCCGCGGCGCCCGACGTGAGCAGGACCGGGCTGGTCTCGCCGACGCCGCGGGCGATGCCGAGGATCACCGCGGTCGCGAGACCGGGGCGGGCCGTCGGCAGCACGACGTGCCAGACGGTCCGCCAGCGGCTGGAGCCGAGGGCCAGGCTGGCCTCGCGCAGGCCGCCGGGCACGACGCGCAGCACGACGTCGGCGGCGCGCGCGATGATCGGCAGCATCATCACCGCGATGGCGAGCGAGGCGGCGAGCCCCGAGCGCGGGAAGCCGAGCGCCACGATCAGGACCGTGTAGATGAACAGGCCGGCCACGATCGAGGGCAGCGCGGTCATGGCCTCGACGACCGTGCGCACGACGGTGGCGAACTTGCCGCCGACCTCGGTCATGAAGACCGCGGTCCCGATGCCCAGCGGCAGGGTGATCAGCAGGGCGATGCCCAGCTCGATGCCCGAGCCGGTGATCGCGTGCAGGATGCCGCCCTTGTCGAAGTTGTCCTTGGGGCCGACCCCGCTCATGTCGGAGGTGTAGAAGTTGAGGTTCAGCGCGGCGCGCCAGCCCCGCATGGTCACGAAGACGACCGTGCTGACGAGGGCGGCGCCGGTGACCAGCGCCGCGCCGGTGATGACCCCGGCGGCGACGCGGTCCTTGACCTCGGTCATGCCGCCCGTGATCCCGGCGGTCACGCCCGTCACCACGAGCCCGACCACGAACCACGAGATGAGGAACCACGGCAGCCCGGCGAGCGGCAGCAGGCGCTGGGTGAGCAACCACGCCAGGGCGGCGCCGGCCACCCAGGAGCCGATCAGCGCGAACCGCTCGTCGGGGCTCGGCTTGCCCAGGCCGGGGCGCGGCAGCGGGGGCGGCGCGTCGTCGTCGTACGCCGGCAGGTGGGTCTGCGGCACGGCGGTGCCGGTCGCCGGGTCGATCGGGTCGGGCGTGCCCGTCGTCGGCGACGGCGTCATCGTGGTCATGCGTCGGTCCCGGCGCCGGAGCGGCTGCGGTTGACCACGACCGCGGCCAGGGTGTTGACGATGAGCGTGATGACGAAGAGCACGAAGCCGGCCGCCAGCAGGGCGGAGAGCTGGGAGGTGCTGGCCTCGCCGAAGCGGCCCGCGATCAGGGAGCTGACGGTGCTGGTGCCGACCTCGAGGATGCGCGGCTTGATCTCGAACGCCGGCGACACGATCAGGACGACCGCGATCGTCTCGCCGAGCGCGCGGCCCAGCCCGAGCATGGTGCCGCCGATGACACCGCCGCGGCCGAAGGGCAGCACGACGGAGGTGACCATGCCCCAGCGGGTGGCGCCGAGCGCGAGCGCGGCCTCCTTCTCGCCCTGGGGGGTCTGCGAGAACACCTGGCGCATCACCGCGCAGGCCATCGGCATCACCATCATCGCGACCGCGATGCCGGCGCAGAACGCGCTGGCGACGTAGCGGCTGGTGTCCCAGACGGCGGCGTCGGGGTCGGTGTTCTCGACCTTGAAGAACGGCAGCCACCCGAAGTTGCGCTGCAGCCACAGGGCCAGCTCGGCGGCGTACGGCATGATCAGGAAGAAGCCCCACAGGCCGTAGACGATGGACGGCACCGCCGCCATGAGGTCGACCAGCGACACCAGCGTCGAGCGGATCCGCGCGGGCGCGTACTCGCTGATGTAGAGCGCCACCAGCACCGACAGCGGGAACGCGAACGTCATCGCGACCAGCGCCACCGACACGGTCCCGGTGAGGACGGCGGCGATGCCGATGACGTCCTGGTCGGGCGCCCACTGGGACTCGGTGAAGAAGCTCAGGCCGTAGCGCTTGAGCGTCGGGTAGGCCTGCCAGGCGAGGAACACACCGACGCCGCCCGTGATGACGAGCACGCTGGCCCCGACGGCGCGGGCGCCGTGCTCGAAGACGGCGTCGGCCCCGGTCGACCTCCGCGAGAGCTTGCGGGGTCGCACGTCCGCCACTTCGGGCGCGGGCGCAGGAATCGTTGTCAACAGAAGGCTTTCCCAGACGAAAGGCGGATCTACGAGAACAGCCCAAAGTCTCAGGAGGACAGCGGAACGGTCGTGCGGTCCTGGGTGAACGGCAGAAGAAGAGCGCTGCCTGCTTTGCCGAACAGGTCAGCGAACAGCCCGTGACGTAGTCACAACGGGCCATCCCGACATAGTCCGACCCACCCAGGCGGGAGGCCGGGGTGGGTCGGGACGGGTCGGGGACGTCGGGCGGTCAGCCGAAACGACCGTTGACGTAGTCGGAGGTGCGCTGGTCCTGGGGGTTGTCGAAGATCGTGTCGGTCGGGCCGTGCTCGACGATGACGCCGGGAGTGCCGTGCGCGGCCAGGAAGAACGCGCACTGGTGGGAGACCCGGTGGGCCTGCTGCATGTTGTGCGTGACGATCACGATGGTCACGTCGGCGGCGATCTGCTGGATGGTCTCCTCGACGACGCGCGTGGAGGTGGGGTCCAGCGCCGAGCAGGGCTCGTCCATGAGCAGCACCCGCGGGCGCACCGCGAGGGACCGGGCGATGCACAGCCGCTGCTGCTGACCGCCGGAGAGGGCGGACCCGGGCTGCTTGAGGCGGTCCTTCACCTCGAGCCACAGGCCGGCCCGCACGAGGGACTCCTCGACCAGGCCCTCCCGCTCGCCCTTGCCGATCTTGGTCCCGGTCAGCCTCAGACCGGCCAGCACGTTGTCCTGGATCGACATCGCGGGGAACGGGTTGGGCTTCTGGAAGACCATGCCGATGGCCTTGCGGGCATCGGTCAGGCGGCGCTCGGGGGCGTAGATGTCCTGGCCGTCGAGGCGCACCTCCCCCGCCAGGGCCGCGCTCGGCACCAGCTCGTGCATCCGGTTGAGGATCCGCAGGAAGGTCGACTTGCCGCAGCCCGACGGCCCGATCAGCGCGGTCACCCGCCCGGCCGGCATCTCGAGGCTGACCCGGTCGAGCACCTTGCGCTGCCCGAACCACGCCGACACCCGCTCGGCCTCCAGGCTGGCCGTCGTCGGGACGGGCGGCCCCGACGGTGCGGCGGGGATCGCCGGCACCGCGGGGACCGCCGGGATCACGGTCGTGCTCGCGTGCTGGTCGCCGATGCTCGGCAGTACGTCGGTCCGGTCGCCGGTCATGACGTCCTCCTCCTGGTGGGGTGACCGCGCGGTGCCGGCGACCAGGTCGCCGGCACCACGCGGACGGTGCGGGTGTGGGTCCACCCCTACTTCTTCTTCGACCTGATCTTGACGACCTTCGACGTCGAGGCCAGGTAGTAGGCGCTGCCCTGGTAGGTGACGGTCACCGTCCAGGTCCCGGCGGGGAGCTTGGGCAGCTTGACGGTGGCCTTGCCGGCGACGACGTTCACCGTCACCCGCTTGGTCGCCCTGCCCTTCTTGAGCACGACCAGCGTCTTGCCGGCGGCCTTGACCAGGCCGGCGGCGGTCGGCACGGCGACGGTCGCCGCGCCGGCCTTCTTGGCGCTGGGCTTCTTGGTCACCGCGAGCGTCGGCCTGCCCGGAGCGGCCTTGCGCACGGTGTAGGCGCGAGGCGCCGACTCCGAGGCGGTGAACACGTCGGCCGCGCCGGCGTAGACCACCTTCAGCGTGCGCGCGCCCGGCGCCAGGGCGGTCCTGGCCACCGGCAGGCTCGCGGTGCCGGCCGCCGTCAGCGGGGCGGTGCTCACCGTGGTGGTCCCGCTCACGAGGCGCACGGCACCGGTCGGCTTCGCCTCGCCCGAGGCCGGGGTGACGGTGACGCTGACGCTCGCGGCGGTCCCGTAGGTCAGCGCCGAGGGCCAGGTGGCCGTGGTCGTCGTGGCCACGGGCTCGGCCTCGCCGCCGCCGCCGCCCAGGACGGGAGCGCTCGTGACCGTCCACGTGCTGCCGGTGACCTTGACGTACGTCGCGGCGTACTCGTTGCTGACCCCGCCGGCCTTCGAGCTGGTGCGCAGGCGCAGCTCGTAGACGCCGGTGAAGCTCGGCCCGGTCTCCGCGTTGGGCAGCCCGGCGGCCACCTCGCTGAGGGTGTAGCCGTCGCCGGTGGTGCGGACGTAGGGCTTGCCGGTCAGCGCCGCGGGGGCCGCGACCGCACCGGCGCCGGCGAACCTGTCGGTGCCGGTGACCTGGACGCCGGGCCAGGCGCCGGGTGCGGTGTCGGCCTGCGGCAGGTGCACGAACAGGTTGGCGTAGTCGTCACCCGTGCGCACCGCGCCGTCCGCCGCGGCGAACGCGGCGATCGGGGCGGTGGTGCTGCCGGAGGTGACCTGGGCGCCGGAGCCGTCGTAGAGCTTGAGCGCGACGGCGGTCTTGTCGGGGTCGGGCACCGTGGCGTTGCCACCGGTGTACCAGTCGTCGGCGCCGGCGCCGAGGGCGACGCCGCCGATCGTGGACAGCGCGAGCGCGACGCCGACGGCGCCCACCCACGTCTTCTTCACTCTGGGGTGCATCAGGTTCTCCTTGAGAGGTCGGGGTGGCCGAGCGATCGGCCGGTCATGGGACGAGTGCGGGGTCGGCGTCGGCGCACGAGGCGTCCCCTCCTCGGACGAGCTCCCAGCGGTCGCCGTCGACGCGGAGGTCGGCGGTGTCGTAGGGGTCCTCCTGGAGGGTGCCCGCCTCGGGGGTGCCGAGGTAGAGCCGGAGCTGGACGTAGCCGTCGTAGGTCGCCGGGAACGCGCTGACGAAGTCGGCGACGCTCCAGACGTCCTCGGTGACGCCCACGGCGGGCCGGTCGGGGTCGGCGAGCACGTGGGCCGCCGTGAGCGGCGACCCGCTGAACTCGCGGGGGTCGACGCCCTCGCGGGGCTGGTAGGCGAACAGCGTGGCGACGGCCCCGGCGGGGTCGAGCTCCCCGGGAAGGGCGGTCTCCCCGAGCACGACGCCCGCGAACGGCGTGTCGTCGACCCGACCCTCGGTGACGGCCTCGCCGTCGGCCGAGCACAGGGTCAGCGACCCCGCCGACTGCGGGTCGTCGTAGGGCACCACGAGGTCCTGGCCGGCCAGCCGCCAGTAGGCGACGGCGCCCACGACCGCCACCAGTGCCACCGCGGCGACCACGCGGGTCCGGGTGGACCGCCTGACCGCGGGGCGCACGGTGGTGGTCTCCTGCTCGCCGACGTCCGCGCTCATTCCAGGTCGATCTCGGCGTTGTCGGTCCCGAAGACGTGGTACTCCGGCGTGACGCCGGCGGCCTCGAGCAGCGCCTCGCCCGCCGGGGTGCGGACGAACGGCTCCGGCCCGTCGGGGTTGTAGAACAGCGCCTCCACCCAGTTGAGCGTGCTGCCCGGCTGCCACGGGGTGTCGCTGAGCAGGTCGTCCTCGCGGATGATCGCGTTGTAGGCGAAGTTGCCGCCGTAGGGCGCGCTGGCCTGGAGGACGTCGGTGTTGGTGGTGCCGTCGAGGAGCTGGATGCCGGCGGCGCTGGCCGGGGTCCGGTGACCGTTCTCGGTGTTGTAGTTGTTGGTCTTCGACCCGTCGGAGGTGACGGTGTAGTAGCCGCTGTTGAGCGTGCGGAAGCGACCCCGCGGGAACGGGACGATCGCGTTCTTGCGCTGCGCCTCCGGCAGCGCGGTGATCGCGGTCGGGTCGTTCTGCTGCACGCCGATGCTGTTGGGGTTGGCCCGCAGGCTGTCCGGGGTGACGGTCACGCCGGGGTTCTGCTTGCGGACGTTGGCCACGAAGGTGTTCCACATCCCGGCGTCGGTCGGCAGGAGGAGCGGGACGATGGTCTCGGTCGGAGCCGGGCCGGAGTAGCCCGGGATGTCGCCCCACGTCTTCCAGGTGCCCTTGTAGATGTTGAGGATCGCCTCGGCGCTGATCGTCGCGGGCGCGTTGGTCGTCGTCGACGTGGCGATCAGCTGTCGGTCGGTCGCGATCTGCACCCGCAGGAGCTTGGTGTTGAGCTTGCTGAACGCGAGGGCCTGGTTCTCCGGGGTCAGCACATCGGGGCTGCGGCCCACGTCGATCCAGCGCTGGTCGTCGTTGATGATCGCGTCGCGACCACCGCCGCCGCCGCCGCTCGGGCGGACGACGAGGTCCTGGCCCGCGCGCAGGGAGATGGTCGGGTTCAGCAGCTTGATGTCGCTCTGCTTGACGTACTTGGCCCCGCTCTCCCCGAGCGTGCCGTTGCCGGTGATGGTGGGCAGCAGCCGCGGGTCGGTGAACGCGCTGCGACCCTGCGCGTCACCGGAGGAGTCGAAGTTGACGAAGCGGTAGCGGTTGCCGGCGGTGTTGTAGCCGGGGAGCTGGCCGTAGCCGTCGGCGAGGAAGTTGAAGGAGTTCTGGATGATGTCCGAGCCCGTGGACACCACGTCCTGGGGCTGCGGGGAGAAGTCGGCCTCTGCGGGCGAGTGCGCCGCGGCCAGGCTGCCGGCCGTGGCGAGGGCGACGAACGCCGCCGCCGCGGTCCTGCGTCGGTAGGTCATGGTGGAGCCTTTCTGTAATAACTCACCCGAGATACTTGACTTGTGAAAGCTAGGGACGGAACGTGCCCGCCGTGACGGGTCTTGGCAGGTGAGACAGGCGCGTGCCTCCTGGGCCTCAGACGAGACCCGGCAGCAGCCGGGACCCGATCGACGAGGCCAGCCACAGCGTGGCCAGGACACCGGGCCCGAGGGCGATCCAGGCGGCCGGGCGCGACCACCGGGTCCAGGCCCACGCGAACGCCACGAGCGCGCCGACGAGCAGCTGCAGGGCCAGCGCGAGCAGCGCCAACGTGGTGGTGTCGGCGCTGACCGTCATCAGCTTGGCGTCAGGGTCGGCCGTGGCGACCGGACCGGCCGGGACCCCCGCTGCCAGCTCGGCGTCCACGAAGACCGAGTCCGAGGCCGCGAGGTTGTCGAGCACCGACCGCGCGGCCGGCTCCCCGCTCTTCAGGGCGTCCGGCACCTCCACGTCGTCCCCGGCCGGCCCGAGGCCGCGACCGGCGGTCACCAGGGTGAGCCGGGCCGCCCCGGCCGCGAGGGCCGCCGGGACCGGGTCGCCCTTGGTCCGGACCCCGAGCACCTCGAAGGCGAAGCTGCCCTGAGCCGTGGTCACCTTGATCAGGGAGCCGCGGGTGAGCCCGTCGATGCGGGAGAAGGGCCCCCCGAAGCTCAGCGAGTGGCCCGCCACGACGCTCACGCCCTGCTGCCCGGGCAGGACGCTGCCGAGCATGTGGCCGGGGCCGTCCTGCAGCTGGGTGGGCCGGCTGCCCTCGACCACGACCAGGTCCTTGACCCCCGCGCCCGGGATCGAGATCAGGGCGACCGGGCTGCCCAGGGCGATCGGCGCCCCCGTCGGCGCGGTGCCCTCGGCGAGCTCCGTGCGCAGCCGGCCGTAGAGGGCGCTCTGGGCGTGGGCCTGCTCCAGGCCGCTGAGGACGAAGAGGTAGAGCAGGGCCCAGACCAGCACCAGCGACAGGCCCATCAGCACCTGCGAGGCACCGATCCGCAGCCGCTCGCGGTCCACCCCCGGCGGCGGGGAGGAGTCCACCGCCTCGACGCGCAGGACGGTGGTGGGGCCCGGGTCGAGCAGCGCGCTCACGGCTCGTCACCGCGCTGCGCGTGCTCCCGGCGCTGCTGGCGCTGCTGGACCATCAGCCGGGCCTCCGAGGCCGCACCGGCGAGGCCGGCCCGGATCAGGTCGAACCAGCGCATGAGCGCGCCCACGAGCGCGGCGAGGAAGGCCAGCACCAGCAGGCTGTAGGGACCCACCGCGCCGAACATCGAGGACTGACCGGCCGTGAGCACGGTCTGCGCCTCCACGACCGGCGGACCTGCGGCACTCGGCGCCACCGAGGGCGCCCCGGCGGGCGGGGCCGAGACGACGACGGCCGGCCCGGGAGCCGGGACCCCACTGGTCACCGGCGCCGGCGCGGTCGCGCTCGCGCTCGGCGACGGCGTCGACGAGGGCGCCAGCGGCGTGCGGAAGTCGCAGACCTCGCCGCGGTCGGGCACCGGCGCGTCCAGCGCCGGCACCTCGCCCGCCTGGCGACGTACGGCGGCCGCCGCGGTCAGCGTGTAGTCCCGCTGCTGGCGCAGGCCGTTGGCCTCGGTGATCGGGAGGTAGCCCGCCGGGAGCTGGCCGTTGGCCGCTCCGGGCGACTGGCCCTCGCCGCCGGCGTAGCAGAGCATCTTGGCCAGCTTGGTCGCCGCCTTCGGCTCCAGGCCCTCCGTCGGGACGACGGCGTAGACGGGCAGCACCCCGGGGTAGGCACCGGCTCCGTCCGCGGTGCTGAGCGCCTCGTAGTCGAAGGTCCAGGTGTGGCGGGCCTCGTCGGGGTGCAGCAGCGCGGTGGCCGCCTTCAGCCCCGCGGCGTCCGGCGCGACGAAGGTCCGGCCGGTGGCGTCGCCGAAGGTGGTGCCCGGAGAGACCGTCGAGACGGTCTGGAGCGAGGCGGTGCTCAGGTTGTAGCGCCGGGCCGCGGACAGCGGGACCACTCCCAGGACGAAGCGGTACCCGATGCTCTGGCGTCCCTGCTGGCGCAGCGGCAGCGTGGTCTGGTCGTAGCCGTCGTACCGGCACACCGTGGCGACCGAGGAGCTGGCGAACTGCATGTTCAGCAGCACCGCGCCCAGGTTGGACAGGGGGTTCGCGATCAGCTGCATGAAGGGCGTGGGGCTGTTGGCGTAGCAGGCGTTCTGGTTCTGGTAGTACTGCGGCGCCACGAACTCGTCGCGCAGCGGCCAGTTGTCCACGGGCAGGTCGAGGTCGCGGTAGGCGGCGTTGACCTTCATGCCCCACGGGTCGGCGTAGCCGTTGAGCCAGGCCCGGGCCTCGGGGTCCGCGTCGATCCACGACGTCAGCGCCCAGATCAGGTCCGAGCTGGACGAGAAGATCTGCAGCGCGGCCGCGGCCTCGAGGTTGTCCGAGACGGGGAGCCCGGGGTTGAGCGCCTGGAACTCCTTGTCGAGCGTGATGTTGAGGGGGTTGGCGCCGATGCTCGGGTGGTTGTCGCGCATGACGGCCATCGCCGGGTACGACGTCGTCAGCAGCTTGGCGACCAGCCGCGCGTTGAGCTGGAGGGTCGTGCGCCGCTGCCGGTTCGCGTCGTCGATGTTGAAGGCGATCGCGAAGCCGCCCACGGCGGCGGGCGCCTGGACCACGGGCCTGCGGTAGCCGTCGGCCTTGGGCGCCGAGCTGAACGCCGCCTCGATCTCGCCGGAGTCGACCAGGGTGCGCGCGAGCGCGTCGGCCTGCTGCACGTGCGTGAAGGTGAACAGGCTGTCGGTCGTGCAGAACTTCGGCTGCCAGGAGGCGGTGAGCTCGTTGAGGACGACCGAGCCCATGATCTTCTGCGGCGGCTCGGCGCTCACGACGTCGCAGACCGACCCGGTCAGGGCGAAGTCCAGCGGCACGGTGATGCGGTTGCGCCAGTTGGACTCCGACCACCACAGGTTGCCGCGCACCGCCTGGTCGGTCGTCTGGCTCGAGCGCGGCTCCCCCGGCAGGTAGGCCCCGGTGCGACGACACGTCGCGTCCGCCGCGGCCTTCTGGGCGTCCGTCAGCGGGACGCCGTCCTTGGTCGTCTGGGGCGCCGCGGCCGGCAGCCTGGTGCCGTAGGCGTCGCAGCTGAGGCCCACGACCGGGACCGCGACCAGGGAGCACGAGACGCTGGCCGAGCAGCCGAGCGAGGCGTTCTCGGCCGACGTCCACACCGCGAAGTCCGCCTCTCCGCGGCCGTCGGCACCGGTGATGCCGTAGGTCGTGTTGCTCGGCAGGCCCCCCGCCTCGGCGCTGTCGGACTCCGGAGGCAGTCCGGAGCAGCCGATGGTGGGGTCGGGTCCGCCGTAGTAGACCTCGCCGCCGGCGGCGCGGAACGGCAGCCACCGCGCGCTGAGGGGGTCGCTGACGGTGCTGCACGCCTGGGGCAGCGGGTCCGGGGCACCCACGACCGCTCGTCGGTCGTCGGCGTCGGCGTAGGCGTCGAAGCGCCAGGAAGGGGTGTGGGAGCCGGACGCGAGGTAGCGCTCGGTCGACGTCTGCGTCCAGCAGGACTCCGGCGTGAGCCGGGCCTGGCCCTTCGGGACCTTGCCGGAGGTGTCGACGCCGCGGCACTGCAGCAGGACGAACGGGTACTCCTGGTTGCGGCCGTCGGAGGCGTTGGGATCACCGATGACGCCGCCGGTGGGGACCGCGCCGTCCCAGGCGACGTGGATCTCCTGGCGGCCCCGCAGGTCGGCGGTCTGGGAGACCTCCATCCGCACGTTCTTGCGGGTCACCTCGGACTCGTTGCCGTTCTGGTCCACGAAGGTCCGGGTGGCGGTCACCGACTTCGTGACCGCGCCCGGGGCGCCCTCCGAGGCACCGGCGGTCGGCTGCCCGGGGACCACCACGGCCAGCCCGACCAGGACGAACGACGCCGCGAACAGCGTGTGCGCCACCCACCGGCGCCGGGAGCCCGACGGCGCGCTCATCGACGGACCCCACGTCGTACGGCCCGGCTGACGGCGATCGGCACCACGAGCGCGCCGAGGAACAGCCCGATCACGAGCGCGGTCAGCACCGAGGGCGGTCCGGACGAGCCGTCGGCGGACAGCGTCGTGGCCACCGTGGCAGGGGCGCCCGCACCCGTGGCGCCGAGCCCGAGGTCGTTGGCGACCGCCGGGCCGGAGCCGGCCGCGGGGGCGTCCGGGACGCCGTCGCCGTTGGTGTCGACCGTCGGCGCGGCCGGCGTGCCGGCCCCTCCGGTGCCGGTGCCACCGGCGCCGGGCGTGCCGCCTCCCCCGCCCTTGCCGCCCTTGCCGCCGCCCGTCGGGACCGCGCCGTTCTCGTCGGGGTTGTCGTTGAAGGCGCCGGTCTGGTCGTCGCAGGGACCCTGGCCCGGGCGGTCGCAGGGCGCGGGGAACGGCGCGATCTGCGCGAGGTAGTTCTGCGACGGCTTGCCGGCGACGAACGTCGGGTTGTGGCAGTTCTTGACGTCCTTGATGATCGAGGCGTCGAACTTCACCTTGGTGTCGGCCAGCTTGAGCTTGTTGACCTGCGTGAAGCCCGCCTGCACCAGGTTGATCGGCAGGGGCGAGTAGCCGATCGGACCGATCTCGGCCTGACCCTCGCAGATGGAGTGCTTGAGGAAGTCCACGATCGTCTGCCGCTTGGCCGTCGTCATCCGCGAGTCGTTGGCGGCCGTCGGGATGATCGCGTAGACGTAGGAGGACAGCGGGTAGGTGCGCTTGTCGCCGTTGACGTAGACCCGGTCGAGCTTCTGGGTGAGGTAGTTGGGGTCCGCCGGGTCGTTGTTGATCTGCGCTGCGGTGAGCGCGACGGCCACGTTGTACTGCGTGGGCAGCGTGTAGTAGCCGGCCTTGTTGAGCACCTTGAGCACCGGGAACTCCGCGAGCAGCGGGTAGGAGTACTCCTCCATGGCGATGGCGCCGTTGGAGCCCGAGCTCTTGACGTAGTTCATGACCCCGTCGGAGCCCGACTGCGCCTTCTGCGGCCCGCGGGTGGCCCCGCAGTTGAGCGGGAAGTAGTCGGTCGGCGCGAGCTTGCCGCCGTTGCACTCCTGCCACAGGCTCGGGTTCTGGCTGACCATCCAGGTCGTGAACTGGTTGGTGATGCCGGCGCCGTCGGCCCGGACCACCGGGATGATCGGGATCGAGGGCAGGGCCCGGCCGTTGTTGTCCTTCGTGATGGCCGGGTCGTTCCAGTTGGTGATCTTGTTGGTGAAGATCTTGGCGATGTTCTCCCCCGAGAGCCGCAGGTTGCGGACCTGCTTGCCGGCGACCTCCACGTGGTAGGGGAACGACGTCCCGCCCGCGACGACCGGCAGGTAGGCGAAGGAGCGGCCCAGCGGGGAGTCGGTCGCGCCGGTCGTCGGGTCCTTGCCGCGGTAGGGCGAGTCGGTGACGCCGAAGTCGGTGGACTTGTTGGCGTAGTCCTTGCGCCCCTGGGCAGCACCGTTGGCGGTGTAGACGACGCGCAGGCCCTTGGAGTCCACGTCGGCGACCCACTGGTTGACCGCGTTGGCCGCCCAGGAGGAGCCGGAGCCCTGGATGAGCGCGTAGGAGACCGACGCGCTGGCGGCTCCCGGGCCGGCCAGCATGGTCAGCTGCAGGCCGAGCAGGACGGCGACGCCCTGCACCAGTCGGGTCCAGGAGGGCTTGGTCATCGGGTCTTCCTTCCGCCGGCGACGAGCCGGGCGAGCACGAACAGCGTCAGGACGACCATCAGCAGGACCGCGGCGGCGGCGTACGCGCGGTCCTCCATCTGGGGGCTGCCCGACGAGATCGAGGCGTAGATGTAGAGGGGCAGGGAGTTCATGGGGTCCTGCACCGGGTTGGAGTTGAAGTACGTCGAGGCGCCGGACGTCAGCAGCACGGGCGCCGTCTCGCCGACGGCGCGTGCGACGCCCAGGATCAGCGCGGTCGCGAGGCCGGGCCGGGCGGTGGGCAGCACCACCTTCCACACGGTCTGCCAGCGCCCCGCGCCCAGCGCGTACGACGCCTCACGCAGGCCGCCGGGCACGACGCCCAGCACGACGTAGCTGGCGCGGGCCATGATCGGCAGCGCCATCGTCGCGAGGGCGAGCCCGGCCGCCAGGCCGCTGGCCGGCATGCCGAGGTAGACCAGGCAGATGGTGTAGATGAACAGGCCCGCGACGATCGAGGGCAGGGCGGTCATGGCCTCGACCACGGTGCGCACCAGGCGGGCCCCGCGTCCGCCGACCTCGGACATGTAGACCGCCGTGGCGACGCCCAGCGGCATCGCGATGCCCACGGCGATGGTGACCTCGATCAGCGTGCCCACGAGGGCGTGCAGGATCCCGCCCTTGGTGAACGGGTCGTCGGCGCGCACGCCGGACATGTCCTGGGTGAGGAAGTTGGCGTGGTGCAGCGCGGGCAGGCCCTTGACCACGGTCATGAGGACGACGCTGGCCAGGGCCAGGGCGACCAAGGTGGGGGCCGCGACCACGGCGGTGGTCACCACGCGGTCGACGACGACCTCCCACGGCTGGGTGAGACCGGTCAGGACGGCGTAGAAGGTCACGAGGGCGACGTACCAGACGACGACGAAGCCGATCGTGCCCTCGAACGGCAGGACCTGGGTGTAGAAGACCCAGGTGGTCGCCAGGGACGCCGCGACGGCGCCGAGGAAGGTCAGCAGGTCCTCGCGGGTGCGGCCGCTGGTGCGGCGCAGGGGCTCGGGGCGCGGGTCGGCGGTGGCGGTGGCCTCGGCGAGGCGCACAGGACCCCGCGGGCGGTCGGTCAGCGTCTGCGTCACAGGTCCGTCACCTCCCGGCCCCGCGAGCGGGAGACGATCACCGCGGCGAGGCTGTTGACGAGGAGCGTCATGCAGAACAGCACGAAGCCCGCGGTCAGCAGGGCCGAGAGCTGGGCCGGCGAGGCCTCCTTGAAGCTCGAGGCGATCAGGGAGGAGATCGTCGACGTGCCGGACTCCAGCACGTAGGGCTTGATCTCGAAGGTCTGCGAGATGACCAGGACCACCGAGATGGTCTCGCCGAGGGCGCGGCCGAGCGCGAGCATGGTGCCGCCGACGACCCCGCTCCGGCCGAAGGGCAGCACGACGGTGCGGACCATCGCCCATCGAGTGGCGCCGAGCGCGAGCGCGGCCTCCTTCTCCCCCAACGGGGCCTCGCCGAACACCTCGCGCATGACCGACGTGGCCATCGGGAAGATCATCATCGCGACCGCGATGGCCGCGATGAAGGCGGACCCGGCGTACGACGGGTAGCCCGGCGCCTGGTTCCAGATCGGGTAGTCGACGTCGGTGCGGACGTGGAACAGCGGGAACCACCCGAAGTACTTGCTGATCCAGTGGGCGACCTCGGTCGCGTGCGGCTGGACCACGAACAGCACCCACAGGCCGAACACGATGCCGGGGACCGCCGCCATGAGGTCGACCACCCGGACGAGGGTGGGACGCAGCCTGGCCGGCGCCCAGTCGGTGATGAAGAGCGCGGTCAGGACCGCCAGCGGCACCGCGAAGACGAGGGCGATGAGGGCCACCTGGACCGTGCCCACCACGACCCCGGAGATGCCGATGACGTCCTGGCTGGGCAGCCAGCGGAACTCGGTGAAGAACGACAGGCCGTAGTGCTGGAGCGTGGGCACCGACTGGATGCCCAGGAACAGCCCGATGGAGGACACGATGACCAGCACCAGGTAGCCGACGGCGCGCACGCCGTGGATGAACACCTGGTCCTGCAGCGAGTAGCGCGACGAGACCCGACGAGGGACCTCCTCACCGGTCGACGGGTCGCCTGGTGGGCCGACCTGCACCGGGGTCGGGGACACCTGTCCTGGCATCTGCTGGGGTCCTTCTCGAGACGGAGATCGGTGGCGACCATCCCGAGCGGTCCCCCCACTGATCGAACGTCGGTGCACCCCGAAGCATCAATCTCGATGAGAGTAATAGAGATTGACGCCTTTGGTGGCGTTTTCGAGAATCCGTCCACGAAGTCGCGCCGAGCGGCGCGGGACGGTGCGGCTCAGCCGGCGGAGGTGACCCCGTGGCGCTCCACGAACTCCAGGATCTGCTCGGCCAGCTCGGGGCGGCAGACGATCAGGTCGGGCAGGTAGACGTCGTCCTGGTTGTAGAGCAGCGGCGAGCCGTCGATGCGGCTGGTGAACAGCCCGGCCGCCTGGGCGACCGCGACCGGGGCGGCGGAGTCCCACTCGTACTGCCCGCCGGCGTGCACGTAGGCGTCGGTGACGTCGCGGACCACGGACATCACCTTGACCCCGGCCGACCCCATCGGGACCAGCTCGGCGTCGATCTCCTCGGCCAGCGCCTGCACGAACGCCGGCGGGCGGCTGCGCGACACCGCGATGCGCGGGCGCGCCGAGGTCGAGGGCGGTACGACGGGGGGCTGGCCGGTGTGGAAGGTCTCCCCCAGCGCGGGCTGGGCGACCGCGCCGGCCGTCAGCTCGCCGTCGTGCTCGCCGTCGGGGGTGCGCTCCCACAGGGCCACGTGCACGGCCCAGTCGTCGCGCGGCGGCTCGGAGAACTCCCTCGTCCCGTCGAGCGGGTCGACGATCCACACGGCGTCGGCGTCGAGCCGCGCCTTGTCGTCCTTGCCCTCCTCGGAGAGCACCGAGTCGTCGGGCCGGTGCTCGGCCAGCAGCGCCACCAGCAGCTCGTGGGCCGCGGCGTCCCCGGCGTCCTTGAGCTCCTTGCCCTCGAGCCCCTCGGCCCGCACCTCGAGCAGCCGACGCCCGGCCTCCTCGGCCAGCCAGGTGGCCAGCACGTGGTCGTCGGTGGCTGCTGCCTCGGGCGGGGTGCCGGCTTCGAAAGTCACGGGAGCCACCCTAACGACCGCAGCCCCACCACCGGTGGTCGAGCAGCGAGGAGCACCAGCGACGAGCGACCGTCGAGACCCCCGGAAGGGTGGGTCAGGAGTTGTAGCGCTGCTGGGTGCGCTCGAGGCCCTCGAGGACGAGGGACTCCACGGCGTCGGCGGCGGTGTCGACCTGGAAGGGCAGCTCCTTGCGCTCGACCTTGCTGTAGTCGGAGAGCACGAAGTCGGCGACGTCCTGGCGGCCCGGGGGGCGGCCGATGCCGGCGCGGACCCGGTAGAAGTCGCCGGTGCCGAGCGAGGAGCGCATCGACTTCAGTCCGTTGTGGCCGTTGTCGCCGCCACCGAGCTTGCTGCGCAGGGTGCCGAAGGCGATGTCCAGCTCGTCGTGGATCGCGATGATCCGCTCCGGAGGCACCTTGTAGAAGGTCACGAGCGCCTTGACCGGGCCGCCGACCTCGTTCATGTAGGAGCGGGGGCGGGCCAGGACCACCCGCGGGCCCTCGGCGCCCGGCGGGCCCAGCCGGGCCTCGACCACGTCGGAGCGGCCGGTCTTGTGGGCGCGGAACGAGCCGCCGAGGCGGCGGGCCAGCTCGTCGAGGACGAGGTAGCCGATGTTGTGCCGGTGGCCGGCGTACTTCTCACCGGGGTTGCCCAGCCCGACCACGAGCCAGAGATCGGCGGTGGTCACGGCTGGGCCCTCCTCGGCGGGAGTCTCGGCGGTGGCCGAGACGGGTGAGATGAGTCGGCCCAGGTACCACCTGAGCCGACGGATCACTCGCTGTCGGCCGGGGCGTCCTCGGCGGGGGCGTCGCCCTCGGCAGCCTCGGTCGCGGCGGCGTCCTCGTCGGACTCCTCGCGCTCGATGCCGGCCTCGGCCTCGGCCTCCTCCAGCTCGGCCTCGAGGGCCTCGGCGGAGATCTGCTCGGTGACGTTGACGATGAGGGTCTCCGGGTCGATCAGCAGCGTCGAGCCCGACGGCAGCTTGAGGTCGGAGGCGAGGATCTGGGTGCCGGCGGTGGCGCCCTCGATGTCGATGTCGATCTGCTCGGGGATGTGCGTGGCCTCGGCCTCGAGCTGGACGGTGGCGTTCTCGGTGACGACCAGGGTCTCGCGCACGGCCTCGCCGACGAGGTTGACGGGCACGTCGACGGTGACCTTCTCGCCGCGGCGGACGGCGACGAAGTCGATGTGCTCCAGCGTGCGGCGGATCGGGTCGACCTGGACCTCACGGGTCAGGGCGAGCTGGCTGGTGCCCTCGATGTCGAGCTCGAGGACGGAGTTCGCGCCGCCGTGCTTGAGGGCCATCATCGTGGCGTGGCCCGGCAGGGTGATGTGGATCGGGTCGTTGCCGTGGCCGTAGACGACCGCCGGGACCTTGTTCTCGCGGCGGATGCGGCGGGCCGCGCCCTTGCCGAACTCGGTGCGGGACTCGGCCTGGATCTTCTCTGCGTCAGACATGTGGCTCTCCTATGCGTGGGCGTGTGGGGCCGGGGCGGAGAGCACGAAAGCCGCGCGACAGCGCGGCTTCGAAAAGGCCGGCCCTGTCGATCACGGAGCTGGAGGCTCCCTCGCCGAGGCAACTTGCCGATCTTAGACAACGCGCCGGGCACGGCGCCAATCGTCAGACGCGGTCGAGGCTGGCGCTGCGCCGGCTCTCGTCCTCGAAGAAGCGCAGGAGGGCCAGGCCCGCGACCGTGTAGAGCAGGCCGATCCCCGTCTCGCGCAGCAGCAGACCGTCGACCGCGCCGAGGCCGCTGCCGTCGGCGAGCAGCCGCGCCGCCTGGATCCCGTGGGTGAGCGGCAGCCAGTCGCCGACAGCGGCCATCCATCCCGGCAGGTCCGACTGCGCGACGTTGACCCCCGAGAACACCAGCAGGACGCAGAAGACCACGTTGGCGATGGTCGAGCCCTGGCGCACCCGCAGCGTCACCGCCCCCATCGCCAGCCCCAGCCCCGTGCACGAGGCCGACGTGACGACCACAGCCAGCACGATCGATGGCCACGCGCCGCCGGGGATGTGCACGTCGAGCAGCAGCGCTCCCCCGACCACGCCGATCATGGCGACGGCCCAGCCGTTCACGACCACGGGGAGGGCCCGGCCGAGGAAGAGCGGCAGACGACGCGCCGGCGTGGTGAGGACGATCCCGAGGGTGCCGCCCTGGCGCTCGCCCTCGATGGTGAAGCTCATGGCGAACAGGCAGGGGATCGCCGCGTAGTTGAGCGCGTTGCCGATGACGTAGAACTCGTCGTCCCCCACGCCCGCGCTGCGCCCGATGTAGGCGAACAGCAGGATCTGGCAGATCGGCGTGAAGACCAGGGTCGGGATGAGGATGCCGGGCTTGAGCCAGCCGAACAGCGCGCGGTAGCTCATCAGACCGCCGATGACGAAGATCCGCAGCGACGTCACGTCAGCGCCAGGGTCGCGTGGCGCCGGGCGGACTCGACCAGCCGGCTGCCCAGCCAGGCGGCGAGGACGGCGTAGACCGCCCCGGTCGCGGCGCACGCGGCCAGGTCGCCCCAGGGGCTGCCGCCGTCGGCCGACGAGCGGATCGCCGCCATGCCCCAGGTGGTCGGGATCGCCCACGACAGCGGCTGGAGCACGGCGGGCAGGCTCGCCACCGGGATCAGGAAGCCGCACAGGATCCAGCCGGGGTACTCCAGCGCGGCGCCGAGCGTGCCGGAGTAGCGGTAGCGGGTGGTGGTGACGGCGATGAAGTAGCCGACCAGCGCGAGGGTGAGCGCGGTCAGGAGCACCGACAGCACGAAGAGCGGCCAGCTGCTGATCTCGAGCCGGAGGTCGAAGACCCAGCGCTCCCAGGCGATGGTGGCGACGACGCAGTAGAGGCCGATCGTCGACATGGCCAGGGTGGCCGGCACCAGCACGCGGCCGAGCCCCGCCGGTGAGGCGACGACGAGCTCGAGGGTCCCGGCCCAGCGCTCGCGCGACAGCATGGAGGCGGCGACCACCCCCTGCGCGGTCCACATGCCCATGATCGCGGCGCCCAGGCCGGCGTACTGCATGCTCTCGGGGTCGTCCTGGACGCGGTAGATGAGCAGCGCGGCCGAGGCGAACATGAGCGGGAACAGCACCGCGAGGAAGCCCTCGAACGCCGACGTCGACAGCACCTTGAGCTGCAGCTTGTAGCACGTCCACTGCTGGTGCAGGAGCGCCCTCATCCGGTGACCAGCTGGACGTAGGCGTCCTCCAGGGTCGGCTCGCGCGCCGAGACCCGCCCGACGCGGGCGGCGCCCAGCGAGGCGAGGACCGCCTGCGTGACCTCGGCGCCCGGCTCGACCTGGACGATCAGCACCTGCTGCTGGCCGCGGTCCTCGGCGAGCACCGACCGCACCCCCGGTACGGCGGTCGCCGCGGCGACGGCCTCGGGCGCCACACCGTAGGTCTCGACCTCGAGCACCCGGCCGGCCGTGACCAGCCCCTTCAGCTGCGTGGGCGTCCCCTCGGCCACGATCTCGCCGGAGCGGATCACCGCGATCCGGTCGCACAGCTCGTCGGCCTCGAACATGTAGTGCGTCGTGAGGAGCACCGTCTTGCCCACGTCGGTGAGCGAGCCGATCGTGGCGCGCAGCTCGCGCGCGCCGACCGGGTCGATGCCGATGGAGGGCTCGTCGAGGAACAGGACGTCGGGGTCGTGCAGCAGCCCGCGGGCGATGTGCAGCCGCTGACGCATGCCGCGGGAGAAGCCCTCGACCCGCTCGTGCTCGCGGCCGGTCAGGCCCACGAGCTCGAGGAGCTCGGCGATCCGCGCCTTCTGGCGGCGCGGGTCGACGCCGTAGAGCTCGGAGAAGTAGCGCAGGTTGTCGCGGGCCGAGAGCCGCTCGTAGAGGCCGCGGTCGCCGCCGAAGACGTAGCCGATGCGGCGGCGCACCTCTCGCACGTCGTCGACCACGTCGTGACCGAGCACCCGGGCACTGCCGCCGGTGGGCAGCAGCAGCGTGATGAGCATCTTGATCGTGGTCGTCTTGCCGGCGCCGTTGGGGCCGAGCAGGCCGAACAGCTCACCGCGCTCGAGGTGGAAGGAGACGCCCTTGACCGCCTCGACGTCCTTGCGGACACGGCGCAGCACCCCGGTGTGCGTGACGAAGGTGCGCTGGAGCCCGACGGCTTCGACGGCGAGGTCCGAGGTCATCCGGCGACCCTAGGCGAGGCGGAGTCGGAACAGGGTCAGGCGTGACCGTCGAACATCGAGGTGACCGAGCCGTCCTCGAAGACCTCGCGGATCGCGCGCGCGACGAGCGGGGCGATGGACAGGCAGGTCAGCTTGTCGAACTCACGGTCCGGGGTGAGCGGGAGCGTGTTGGTGACGACGACCTCGGTGGCCGGCGAGTTCTTGAGCCGGTCGACGGCGGGGTCGGACAGGATCGCGTGCGTCGCGGCGATGATGACGCCCTTGGCGCCGTCGGCCATCAGCGCGTCGGCGGCCTTCACGATCGTGCCGCCGGTGTCGATCATGTCGTCGACCAGCACGCACATGCGGCCCTTGACGTCACCGACGACGCGGTTGGCGACGGTCTCGTTGGGCCGGTCGGTGCGGCGGCTCTTGTGGATGAACGCCAGCGGGGCGCCGCCCAGGCGGGCCGACCAGCGCTCGGCGACCTTGATGCGGCCGGCGTCGGGCGAGACCACGGCCATCTGCTGGTTGCCGTACTTCTCCAGCACGTAGTCGGCCAGGATCGGCAGCGCCATCAGGTGGTCGACGGGGCCGTCGAAGAAGCCCTGGATCTGGTCGGCGTGCAGGTCGACGGTGATCAGCCGGTCGGCGCCGGCGGTCTTGAAGAGGTCGGCCATGAGCCGCGCGGAGATCGGCTCGCGGCCGCGGTGCTTCTTGTCCTGGCGGGCGTAGCCGTAGAAGGGCATGACCACGGTGATCCGCTTGGCACTCGCCCGCTTGAGGGCGTCGACCATGATCAGGTGCTCCATGATCCACTCGTTGATCGGAGCGGTGTGGCTCTGGATCACGAAGGCGTCGCAGCCGCGGACCGACTCCTCGAAGCGCACGTAGATCTCGGAGTTGGCGAACTCGTAGGCCGACTGCGGGACCAGGTCGGTCTCGAGGATCCCGGCCACCTGCTCGGCCAGCACGGGATGCGCCCGGCCACTGAAGATCATGAGGTTCTTCTCGGTGGCCCGCTTCATTCCGGTCACGTCGTCGTGCTCCTGGCTCGCGGAGGGGTGTCGCAGCGATTCTGCCCGTAGTGGCTGGTCAGCCCAACTCGGGGTCGTCCTCGTGAGACGTGACCTCCGCCTCGCGGGACGCCGCCTCGGCCGCGGCAGCCTGGGCGGTGCCGGGGCGCCTGGACTGGGCCCAGCCGGGCAGGTTGCGCTGGGGGCCGGCGCTGACGGCCAGGGCACCCGGCGGGACGTCACGACGTACGACGGTCCCGGCGCCGGTGGCCGCGCCGTCACCCACCTCGACCGGCGCGACGAAGGTGTTGTTGGACGCCGTGCGGGCGTGCTTGCCGATGGTGGTGCGGTGCTTGGCGACGCCGTCGTAGTTGGCGAAGATCGTGCCGGCGCCGATGTTGGTGCCCTCCCCGATCTCGGCGTCACCGACGTAGGACAGGTGCGGAACCTTGGCGCCCTCGCCGATGTCGGCGTTCTTGGTCTCGACGAAGCCGCCGATCTTGCCGCCCTTGCCCAGCCTGGTGCCGGGGCGCAGGTAGGAGAACGGTCCGACGGTGGCCTCGTCGCCGATGACGGCGAGCTCGCCGTGGGTGCGCACGACCCGCGCGCCGGCGCCGATCTCGCAGTCCTTGAGCGTGCAGTCGGGGCCGATCACGGCGTCCTCGGCGACCACGGTGGCACCCAGGAGCTGGGTGCCGGGCAGGATCGTGACGTCCTGGGCGAGCACCACGTCGGCGTCGATCCAGGTCGTGGCGGGGTCCATGACCGTGACGCCGGCGCGCATCCAGCGGCTGACGATCCGGCGGTTGAGCTCGCGCCCGAGCAGGGCCAGCTCCTCGCGGTCGTTGGCGCCCTCGGTCTGCCAGGGGTCGTCGATGGCATGGGCGCCGACGGTGAGGCCGGCGTCGCGGGCCAGCTGGACCATGTCGGTGAGGTAGTACTCGCCCTTGGCGTTGTCGTTGCCGATGCGCGGCAGCGCCTCCACGAGGAAGGACGCGTCGAAGGCGAGGATCCCGGAGTTGATCTCGGCGATCTCGCGCTGGTCGGCGGAGGCGTCCTTCTCCTCCACGATCGCCTCGACGTCGCCGTCGCCGTCGCGGACGACGCGGCCGTAGCCGAACGGGTCGGCGACCACCGCGGTGAGCACGCTGACCGCGCGCTCTGCGGCCTCGTGCTCCGCGGCGAACGCGCGCAGGCTCTCGCCCTCGAGCAGCGGGGTGTCGCCGGTCGCGACGATGACGGTGCCGGAGCCGAGGTCGGGCAGCGCCTCGACGGCCACGCGCACGGCGTGGCCGGTGCCCTGCTGCTCCTCCTGGACGGCGAGCACGACGTCGGGCAGGAGCTCCTGGATGTGGGCCCCCACCCGCTCGCGCTGGTGGCCGACGACAGCCACCACCCGCTCTGGCTCGACGGCGCCCACGGCCTTGAGGACGTGGCCGATCATGCTGCGGCCGCCCACCTGGTGCAGGACCTTCATGGTCTTGGACCTCATCCGGGTGCCACCGCCTGCGGCGAGGACGATCACGGTCACGTTGCTGGGCAAGGCAGGT
The DNA here is from genome assembly GCF_004522095.1 of Nocardioides sp. 503. Lineage (GTDB taxonomy): Bacteria > Actinomycetota > Actinomycetes > Propionibacteriales > Nocardioidaceae > Nocardioides. The sequence continues at coordinate 657,105 of NZ_SPUI01000004.1, read as the reverse complement.
CCTCCGGGGTCGGCGTCCGGCTCACTCTAGTGCCGGAGTCTGCGAGACCAAGCGCGCCGGACGCCCACGGCGGCGGGCGTGAGCCCGCGCCCGGCACAGTCTCCCGTGCCGGGCGCGGACGCCCGGGTCAGCGGATCCTCGTGAGCGCCCCGGGGCCGAAGACCGGGCCGGTGAGGTAGATGCCGCTCCCCACGTCGACCCCACCGGGCAGCACCAGCCGGCCCTTCGCCAGCTCCCGGGTGCGGACGTGGTGGTGGTGCCGGGTCAGGCGGTAGAGCGCGCCGACCTCCGCCCCCGGGACCGGCTCCTCCGACTCGACCGCGAGCCAGCTCAGCTTGGACAGCGAGACCGCGTAGACCGACCGCCGGTCGGCGCCGAGGTCCACGACCGAGGTGAGGCCGTCCGCGAAGCGCGTGCAGCGGCCACGCCACGGCGCCTCGGGGTCGCAGACCGCACCCACCGAGCCCGGCTTGATGCGCCACACCTGCGAGGTGCCCGGGGTGGCCGGAAAGCCGCGCAGCTCGCCGACGTACCAGTAGCCGTCGGGTCCGACGGTGACCGAGGTGGACACCGCCTCGCTCGGCACCTGCTCCTCCGGGAGCGGGATCCCGTCCGGGACGTCCACGACCCGCGGCTTGAACCGCGCCACCGTCTTGACGGTGCCGTCCGGCCACCACCGCAGCAGGTCGTTGCCCGCGGCGTCGGCGATCAGCACGCTGCCGTCCTTGAGCGCGGCCAACCCGAACGGGTTGCTGTCGGTCGGGAGCTGCTCGAGGTCGTCCGGGTCGGGATCGCCCGCCTGGTAGGCGGCGACGTCCAGCACCGGCTTCGGGGAGTCGTACCCGTAGCGCCACTCGTAAAGGGTCGAGGAGCCCTCGACCGGGGGGCTGCCCGGCTCGCCGGCCGCGCCGGTGAGCAGGAAGACCCGGCCCCGCCGGCCCGCCGCGATCGCCGGTGCGAAGCCGCCGGGCACGCTGCCGAGCTCGACGACCTTGGGGGCACGGTGACGGCGCTCGACGACGAGGCTGAAGCTGCCGTCACTCTCGGTGACCAGGGTGCGTCCATGCCCGAGCGTGTCGACGCCGCGCGGGCCGTCGAGGCCGTCGACGACCGTGCGCAGCCGGCCATCGTGGTGCGAGTGGCCCTGACCGGCGAGGGCCGGGGCGAGTGTGGCGATCAACAGTGCGGTCGTGGCGACCGCGGTGGTCCTGACGATCCTTCTCATGCGTGCGTCTCCTGCTCCGGTTGGCCCCCGTACGACCCCCTCGGGCCACGTAATACCGGTGCGGACCCCGACGCATCGCCCAAATTGACGAAGGTCGGTGCGCGGAGGCTCAGCGCGGGCGGGCGGTGGCCCAGGCGACGCCGAGCTCGAGCATGGAGCCGACCCCGAAGTGCGACATCGCCTCGGAGAGCCGGCGGCGCCCGGTGCGCTCGGAGATGCCGAGCGCCCGCGAGGCCGCCTCGAGGGTGGCGCCGCTGTTCATCAGGGTGAGGAGGGGGTCCCAGCCGGCGGACTCGGCCCGCGCCGGCACGGCGCGCTCCCACATCCGCTCGAACATCCAGCTGGCCATGCCGGCGACCGCCCGGTTGCGCACCGACATCACCGAGGTGGGCCAGCTCTCGCCCCACACCAGGGGCACCGCCACGGTGCTCTCGTCGGTGATCCAGAACCAGCTGGGGGGCTCGGCCATGAGCCGGATCTCCACGCCCGCCTCCAGCTCCTGGGCGAGGCGCTCCTGCGCGGCCGGGTGGACCGCGTCGGCGAGGGAGGCCAGGACCCGGGCGCGACGGCCCTCGCCCTGGCTGGCCTCGTGCCACACGCGCTGCATGGCCGGGTCGGCGACGTAGAGCTGGGAGGCGTCGGGCAGCACGACGTCGGTGCGCAGCGACGGCTCCTTGGCCTGCTTGACGTGCCACAGCTCCACCACGGCCTCGTGGCCGTGGAAGACCTCGACGTCGGCGAGCTGCTGCCCGGCGCCGCCGGTGTCCCAGTCGCGCGTGAGCTGCGGCAGCTGCCCCACGACCTCGGCGAGGTCGGCCAGCCGGCGCAGGACCTCGGCGCTCAGGTCGCTCGACCGGCGGCGTACGACGTCGGCGACGACCTGGTCGGGAGCGGTGTAGCGCACCTGGTCGCCCTGCACGGCGAGGTAGCCGTCGTCCGCGAGCACCTCGAGGTCGCGGCGTACGGCGGTCTCCTCACGCATCGCGAGCGCCGCCAGCTCCGAGACGGTCTGCGCCCTGGCGCGGAAGCCGATGCCCAACAGCTCGAAGACGCGACTGTCCGGCGCACCGCCGAGTCGGTCGGGAGACATGGGGTGATCGTGGCATGCCGCCAGCCAACCGCGCCTGACGGCCCCCCGGACGTCCGTTTCCGGCCATGGCACCGATCGGCCAGGCCGGTCCCTGCCATGGCCGGATTCGGTCACCCATTTCGGCCGGTCGGGGCCCAGGATCCGTGACGAGGCCAATCTCGGCCCGATCTCTGGAGGACCAGCATGCACGCACCCCGGGCCACCGCCCCCCGCTCGCGACGAGTCGTCGCCGGGCTCGCCGTCACCGCCGTCGTGAGCGCCGGGCTCGCCTGCATGGGCACGGCCAACGCCGCCGGCCCGGCCTTCCCGCAGACCCTGACCTTCACGCCCGTCGACCTCGAGGCGACCGCCGACGGCGTCTTCGCGGCCGGGTACGTCGGCGTGGACACCGACCAGGACTTCGACTTCGACGAGATCACCGGCTACGTGCAGGCCGTCGGCAGCGGCGAGCGGATCAGCCTCGGCGAGGGCACCCAGCCGACCGCGATGGACGTGTCCAGCGACGGCGACTACCTCGTCATCATCGGCAACCAGAAGCAGGGCGAGGGCGACGACCAGTACGACGCCCCCGTCACGTGGCTCGTCGGCACGGAGAACATGAACGTCAGCGGTCCCACGCTGATCGAGGGCAAGAACCCCTACGCCGTCGCCTTCGGGAGTGCCGGCTACTACGTCGCCTACACGGGCTGGAACGGCGGGGCCGGGGTCTACAGCTCCGGCCGGGACGTCGCCCTCCCCGAAGGCGTGCAGCCCTCGCACCTCGCGGTCCTCCCGGGCGAGGGCGGCACCGACGAGGTCGTCGTCGGCGCCACCGACTACCAGGGCGAGGCGGCCCTCGGCACGCTGCGCACCATCGCCGGCGACGGCACGGTCAGCGAGCGTCGGGTCCTCGGTCCGGACGACGACCGCCGCGGCTTCATCAGCGCCATGGACGTCGACGAGGTCCACCACCTCACCTACGCGGTGACCGTCCGCGACATGGAGGACGGTCCCCAGGAGTACGGCCTCAACGTCATCGGTCCCGAGACCGACGAGTACGTGCCGCTGCCCGACCCGGTCTCCGGCGTGTCCGTCTCCCCCGACGGCGAGACCGTCTACCTCGCGGGCGGTGGCTCCATCGCGGCCTACGACGCCGACGCGCTCGACTCCTACGTCGGCGACAACTACCCGCCGTACGCCTACCTCGGAGGCGACGGCATCGGCCTGATGGACATCGCGCCCTCGGGCCGCCTCTACGTCACGGCGGAGCACGAGACCAGCGAGGACCCCGAGGTCAGCCAGACCGTCACCAAGGTCCACGCCATCGACGCGCCCGGCGCTCCCACCGACCTCCGGGCGGTGGCGTCGGAGGACAGCAGCACCAGCCTGCTCGCCACCTGGGCGGTCCCGGCGAGCACGGGTGGCGTGCCGCTCGAGAACGTGACCTACCGGGTGACTCTGCAGGACAACGCCGGCGGCGCGCCGCGCGTCGAGAGCGCCTTCGAGCCCAGCTACCAGTTCGACGACCTCACCGAGGGTCACACCTACACGCTGACCGTGGCGACGACCAACGGCCTCTTCACCTCCAGCCCCGTCGAGGCCAGCTACACCGTGGCCCCGTCGGTCGCACACCCCTCGTCGATCGCCGTCCGCGGCCGGGTCGCGGTGGGCTCGACCCTGTCGCTGGCCAACACCGGCTCGTGGGCGCCCGGCACGGCGCTCACCTACACCTGGTACGCCGACGACCGGGTGGTCTCGACCACGCCGACGCTGCGCCTGACCAAGGCGCACCTCGGCCGGAGCATCTTCGTCATGGTGCGGGGCACCAAGGAGGGCGTCGCGCCCGCCACCGTCTACACCGAGCCCACGCCGAGCGTGGCGCCGGGCACCCTCGCCGCCCGCGTCCCGACCGTCACGGGCAAGGCCAAGGTCGGCAAGACGCTGACGGCCAAGGCCGCCGGCTGGACGGCCGGCACCCGCCTGGCCTACCAGTGGTTCGCCAACGGCAAGGCCATCAAGGGGGCCAAGGCCGCCCGGCTCAAGCTCAAGGGCGCCCAGGCCGGCAAGAGGATCACCGTCAAGGTGACCGGCTCGCTGACCGGCTACCGCACGGCCTCCAAGACCAGCAAGGCCACCGCGAAGGTCAAGCCCTGACGCTGGACGACCCTCGCGACTCGACTGCGGCTCCACGTCCTCATGGGGGGGACGTGGGGCCGCTGTCGTCGGCGGCGACGCCGACACGACAGGGCCGTCGCGCCCTGCCCACGTATGGCGGCCCCACGTCCTCGGGGGAGACGTGGGGCCGCTCCACGGACGGCACCAGACGCTCCCCGGGTAGGAGTCGAACCTACGTCGCTAGTCCTGATTCAAAGTCAGGCGGGCCCTGCCGGCAGACCAACCGGGGATAGGGGCACCACGATAGAGCGCCCCGGAGGTCAGAGCCGGACGCGGTAGTCGGCGAGCGCCTGCCGGACGCGCTCCTCGTCGCGGTCGGCGACCGGCAGGAGCAGCTCGGCGACGACGTCGGTGAGCTCGGCGATGCGGCGGTTGAGCTGGCGGTTCTCCTGCACCTCGGCCTCCAGCGCCGACAGGCGGGAGAAGACCCCCAGGCTGCGGCGGCGGCGGGCGCGGGCGGCGCGGTCGCGTCCGATCGCCAGGCGGGACCGGATCGGGTCGAGGGGGCTGGTCATGAGGTGGTCCTCTCAGGAGTGCTGCGGTGGTCTCGCGGGCCCGGCCAGGCGACGCGCATGCGGCAGACGGCGGGGTCGGGCCGGTCGAACAGGTCCTCGCCGGGTCCCAGCTCCTCGAGCTCGACGAGCCCACCGGCCGCCTCGACCTCACGCCGTACGACGTCGGGCGCGAGGCGCCGCACGAGCCCGGCGGGCTCCGGCTCGGGCAGGCTCCGGCCGGTCGTGGCGCTGAACTCCAGGAACAGCAGGCCGCCGCGGCGCAGCGCCATGCGCGAGAGCAGCCAGAGGTTCGCGCGGGCCGCGTCGTCGAGGCTGCCCAGGACGTGGCGCGCGTAGAGGTGGGGCTCGGCCCGCGCCAGCTCGGCTCCGGTCACCAGGACGCTGCGCAGCTCGTTGAGCACCAGCAGCCGGGCCTCGACGGGGAGCTTGCGCCGGCGCGCCCGGCGCGCCAGCCGGCTGCGTGCGGCGCGGGAGAAGTCGTAGGCCAGCACGGGTCGGCCGCGGGTGCCGAACCACAGGGCGTCGCGACCGGTGCCGGCGCCGACGTCGGCCACGGTGTCCCCCGCGGGCAGCTGCCGGTGCACCCACCGGGCGAACGAGGACCGGCGCCGCGGCACGCCCCGCGCCTCCCCGTGGTGGAAGGCGGTCCACCGCCCCATGTCGGTGCGGAAGCCGCGCAGCCAGCCGTCGAGGCGGCGCACGCCGGCCACCGGGTCGGCGTACTGGAAGGACGGGTCCGGCACCCGCCAGGACGGGCCGTAGACGAACGCCAGCATCTCCTCGGGGCGCGCGGGGGCGGGGAGCTCGAAGCCGTGCAGCTCGACGGTCGACAGCGGCAGGATCGCCGACTCCGGCAGGCGACCGCTGCGGTTGCCGAGCTGGTAGAACGTCCCGGCCACCCGGAAGGCCACGAAGACGTCGATGTGGCACACCCGGCCGTCGCTCAGCGGCAGCAGCAGCTTGAGGTCGCCGCCGGACATCCGCAGGAGGTTCCAGCCGAGGTCCCTCAGGGCGCGCTCGACGCGGTAGGACTCCAGGATCAGGTCCGCCGGCGAGGTCTCGTGGCTGAGGTAGCAGACGTCGGTGTCGGAGTCGTGGGCGATCATCGCGCCGTCGCGCACGGCCCCGAGGAGCGCGCCGTAGCTGAGGTACGCCGTGAGGCCGCACGCCTCGCTCAGGTCGGTGAGGGCGCGCTGGGTGCCGGCGAGGATCTCGTCGCGCACGCCCGCGTCGGTGGCGGAGAACGCGCGGCCCAGGTGGCCGACCTTGTCGACGGCCAGCGGCAGGCCCTGGGCGTCGACCACCGCGACCCGCCCGTCGCCGTCGCCGAGGCGCACCTCCTCGTCGAGGAGCACCTGCCGACCGTCCGCGCCGGCGACCCGCACCCGGCTCCAGCCGCTCAGGAACGGCCGCAGCACCTCCGGCCACGGCACCAGCACGCCTCCGCGGTGCGCCCGGCCGTCGCGCGCGGCGGTGAACGCCCAGACGTAGCGGCCGTCGAGGCTGACGACCAGCGGTCCCTCGACCGGAGTGCGGACGAGGACGCCGGCGTCGTCGACCCGCGCTCCCGTCGCGACCCGCGCAGGCGCCGTCGTCACGAGGCGGGCCTGGCGGCCGTGATCACCGCGCGCAGCTGGGTGCTGGAGGTGTGCACGGTGTAGGGGAAGTAGACGACCTCGACGCCGAGCGGCGCCATCGTGCGCTCGAGCGCGTCGCCGCGCTCGGTGCCGCGCCAGTCGTCGCCCTTGAAGACCCGGTGGAAGCCGACCTGGGCCCACGCGTCGCGCTTGTCGGGGGTGGTCTCGGCGTAGGTCGCGTCCACGATGCCGATCGCGTCCACGATCGCGAGCCGCTCCTCCAGCGGCACGAACGGGACCATGCCCTTGGCCTGCCGGCACATCTCGTCGGAGACGACCCCGGCGACCAGCACGTCGCACAGCTCGCGCGCCTGGCGCAGCACGTTGAGGTGGCCGACGTGGAAGAGGTCGTAGACGCCCGGCACGTACCCGATCGACGGACCCACGCTCATGCCTCCCCCTTTTTGTTCATTCTTGAGTAACTTACTGTACTTCATCGGTGAGCAGACGCCTGCCACCGGTCTGGACCGAGCTCGCCTCGGGCGTCCACGACGTGGCATAGCCTCGGGGCGTGGACCTGCCCGTCATGCCGCCCGTCCAGCCGATGCTCGCCAAGGCCGTCGCCGGGGTGCCCGACCCGGCCAAGCACGGCGGCCTGGTCTTCGAGCCCAAGTGGGACGGCTTCCGATGCCTGGTCTTCCGCGACGGCGACGAGGTCGAGCTGACCAGCCGCAACACCAAGCCGCTGACCCGTTACTTCCCCGAGGTGGTCGAGGCGATCAAGGAGCAGCTGCCCGAGCGCTGCGTCGTCGACGGCGAGCTGTTCGTCGCGAGCATCTCCCCCGACGGCGACCGGCTGGAGTTCGAGGTGCTGCAGGAGCGCATCCACCCGGCCCAGTCGCGCGTCACGATGCTGAGCGAGACGACGCCGGCCGGCTTCGTGATCTTCGACCTGCTGGCCCTCGGCGACGAGTCGTACGTCGACCGGCCGCTGCGGGAGCGGCGCGCCGAGCTGGAGGCGTCGTTCTCCGGGCTCGAGGGCCCCTGCTACCTCACGCGCACGACCGACGACCCGGCCGTGGCCCAGGAGTGGTTCACCACCTTCGAGGGCGCGGGGCTGGACGGCGTGATCGCCAAGCCGCTGGACGCGCCCTACACCCCCAACGGCCGCACGATGATGAAGGTCAAGCACGAGCGCACGGCCGACGTCGTCGTCTGCGGCTACCGCGAGCACAAGACCAGCACCCCGGAGCAGCCGCTCCTCGGCAGCCTGCTGCTCGGCCTCTACGCCGGCGGCCAGCTGCAGCACGTCGGCGTGAGCGCCTCCTTCACCCAGAAGCGCCGCGCCGAGCTCATCGAGGAGCTCCAGCCGCTGGTGTGCGACATCGCCGACCACCCGTGGTCGGCCTGGGCGGGCCCGGACAACCCGCAGGCGATCGCCAACCCCGACCGGGTGCCGGGCACGCAGAGCCGCTGGAGCGCGGGCAAGGACCTGAGCTTCACACCGCTGCGGCCCGAGCGCGTCCTCGAGGTCAAGTACGACGCCATGGAGGGCCGGCGCTTCCGCCACACCGCCCACTTCAAGCGCTGGCGGCCCGACCGCGACCCCGAGTCGTGCGGCTACGACCAACTGGAGCAACCCGTGCGCTACGACCTCGCTAGTGTTCTCAGTGCTCGACCGAGCTCGACCACCGACAACGCCAGGAGAGACACAGATGGCTGACTACGACGTCGTGCTGCTGATCGAGCAGGAGCTCACGCCGGGTGACGCCGCGCAGCTGCGCTCGCTCCACGAGGGGCTCGACGACCCCGTGACCTACCACGTGCTGCTGCCGCTCGAGGACGCCGCGGCGCGCATCGAGGCCTCCATGGGGTCCCTGTCGGCCGGCGAGATGCTGGCCTCGCCCGGCATGTCCATGAGCGACGTCGACCTCGACGCCGTACGCCACGACTGCGAGGAGCGCTCCGAGCGCGAGCTGCGCCACACGCTGGAGGCGCTCACCGCCGTCGGCGCCACGATCGGCAGCGGCACGGTCGTGACCGACCCCCCGATCGAGGCCCTGGCCACCAAGGTCACCGAGGTCGACGGCCGCGAGGCGATCATCCTCACCCGGCCCCACGTCGTCGCGGAGTTCTTCCACCTCGACTGGACCAGCCAGGCCCGGCGCAAGATCGGCGTGCCCGTCCTGCACCTGCTGGAGCACGAGAGCTTCGACGAGCAGGCCGGCGGCACCGGCGAGGGCGTCACCGGGGTCTGAGCGCCCGGGCTCCACCTGAGGCCGGGTCGCACCGTCCCCGCAGGCCACAGCAGCCACGTGCGCCCCACCAGAGTGTCGAATGTGGCAATCGTGTGGATCTCCTGTTGCCTGGGGGTGTAAGACGGCTACCTAGGTTATGTGGATCGAAACAACGAATTCGTGTGGCTGGGGGGAGCACGAAGGCGCGGTTTCGAGGGGAGCAAGGATCCCGCCCCGGCCGTGAGGCCGCGGCCGGCGCCCGGGAGGGTGCGCCACCGGATCGGCCAGGAGCCCCGCCCACCCGCTCCGCGAGGAGCGACCGGGCGGGGCTCCCGTGCGTGCGACCGCGTCAGTCCTCGAGGCGGTTGCCGTCCTCGTCCCAGTGCGCCTCGACCTTCTTGCTGGGCTGCACCCGCGGCGGCTCGCCGGGCATCTTGGGGTGGTCAGGCGGGTAGTTGAGCTCGCCCCCCGGCAGCTCCTCCCACAGCGCCAGCAGCGGCTCCAGGGAGTAGGCCTCGTCGTCGATGCCGGCCCACGGGTCCCCGTCGGCGAGCCGCTCCGGGACGGTGAACAGGTTGAAGACGCTCGGGTCGCTCACCTCGGGCAGCTCGTCCCAGTGCAGCGGTGTGGAGACCGGGGCGCCGGGGAGCGGGCGCAGCGAGTAGGCCGAGGCGATCGTGCGGTCGCGGGTGTTCTGGTTGAAGTCGACGAAGATCCGCTCGCCGCGCTCCTCCTTCCACCAGGCGGTGGTCACCTGGTCGTCGCGCTGCTCCAGCGCGCGACCGAAGCCGATGGCCGCGTGGCGCACGTCGGCGAACTCCCACTCCGGGCGGATCCGCACGTAGACGTGGATCCCCCGGTTGCCCGAGGTCTTCACGAAGCCGCGCAGCCCGAGCTCCTCCAACAGCTCCTTGGCCACGCCGGCCACGCGCACGGCGTCACCGAAGCCCGTGCCGGGCTGCGGGTCGAGGTCGATGCGCAGCTCGTCGGGGCGGTCGACGTCGCTGCGCCGCACCGGCCAGGGGTGGAAGGTGAGGGTGCCCATGTGGGCGCACCAGACCGGCACCGCGATCTCGGTGGGCACGATCTCCTCGGCGGTGCGCCCGGACGGGAAGGTGATCTCGACGCTCTCGAGGTAGTCGGGCGCGCCCCTCGGCACCCGCTTCTGGTAGAACGCGTCGGCCTTCTCCCCCGGCCGTCCCGTCGCGAGCCTGATCTCCGGCCGTACGCCGGCGGGCCAGCGCTCCAGCGCGGTCGGCCGGTCGCGCAGCGCGCGCATCAGGCCGTCGTCGACGACGGCGAAGTACTGCGCCACCATCAGCTTGGTGACCTCGGGCGTCGTGTCGGTGGCCTCGTAGATCACCCGGTCGGGGCTGGACACGCGCACCGCACGTCCCCCGGCGTCGACCTCGGCGGCAGGCGTCTTCGGCATGGGGCCAAACTAGCCCGACAGCACCCTGGTCAGCTGGAAGGTGGGCCGTCGGTCGAGGTCGTCACGGCCGGGCCGCACGAACTCGAAGCTGGCGGTGGTCACCACCACCCACGAGCCGAGCGGCTCGTCCTGTCCGAGCACGGCCTCGCCGACCCCGTCGTACGCCGCCAGCAGGGCCGCGGCGCACTCCTCGTGCGTGGGCGGGAAGTGGAAGGCGTTGCGGCCCTCCTCGACGGCCGAGCCGAGGAACGCGATCGGCCGGCCCAGGCCGGTGCCGCAGACACCGCACACGCGGCTCAGCGCGCACTGCGTGACCCGGCGCTTGTCCAGCTGCGCCGCCGAGGAGCAGGCGAACGGCACCGGCACCCCCAGCCGGGGGTCGCGCGGCAGCTCGGCGAAGGTCGTCGGCGCGGCGTCCATCAGTCGTGCTCCCGCTCGCGGGGGCTGCGCGCGTAGGCGCCCAGCTCGCGACGACGCGGCTGGCGCTCCTCGTCGGAGCGGCGCTTGCGGTCGCGCGGCGGCTCGTTCGCCGTGTCGCGGCGCTCCGGCGGGGCGGGGTCGTCCGAGGAGGTCATGTGGTTGGGCAGCGACAGCTTCATGATCGTGCGCAGCGCCTGGCCGTACTGCCGGTGCAGCGGCCCGATCGTGTAGGGGATGTCGTACTTGTCGCACAGCGCCCGCACCTTGACCGCGATCTCCGGGTAGCGGTTGCTCGGGAGGTCGGGGAACAGGTGGTGCTCGATCTGGTAGCCGAGGCTGCCGCTGAGGACGTGCAGTGTGCGGCCGCCCTCGAAGTTGGCCGAGCCGAGCATCTGGCGCAGGTACCACTCCGCGCGGGTCTCGTCCTCGAGCTCCTCCTCGGTGAAGTGCATCGCGCCGTCGGGGAAGTGGCCGCAGAAGATGATCATGTAGGACCACAGGTTGCGTGCGAGGTTGGCGCTGGCGTTGGTGACCAGCGTCGTCCTCCACTGCCGGCCGGACAGCGCGGGGTAGACGACGTAGTCCTTGAGGATCTGGTTGCGGCCCTTGCGCAGGATCTGGCGCAGCTGCCGCTTCATCTCCTTCGGGTCCTTCTCGCCCTTGCGGATCCGCTCCAGGTCCAGGTCGTGGAGCGCGACGCCCCACTGGAAGAGCGAGGCCAGCAGCGCGTTGTAGACCGGCTGACCGAGGTAGTAGGGGTGCCACTTCTGCTCGCGGGCCATGCGCAGGATGCCGTAGCCCACGTCGTTGTCGTGGCCCAGGACGTTGGTGAACTGGTGGTGCACGTAGTTGTGGGAGTGCTTCCACTGCTCGGCCGGCTGCGCGGTGTCCCACTCCCAGTTGCTGGAGTGGATCTCCGGGTCGTTCATCCAGTCCCACTGGCCGTGCATGACGTTGTGGCCGATCTCCATGTTCTCGAGGATCTTGGCCAGGCCGAGCAGGCTCCCGCCGAGCACGGCGGCCGGCACGCGGGTGCGGCGCGACTGGGTCCCCGCCATCAGCGTGACCCGGCCGGCGGCCGCGAGGCCGCGCTGGAGCTTGATCATCCGGTTGATGTACGCCGCGTCGTCGGCGTTGCGGGACTCCTCGATGTCGGCGCGGATCGCGTCGAGCTCACGGCCGAGCTGTTCGACCTCCTCCTCGGTGAGGTGGGTGTACTCCTTGACGTCGGCGATGGCCATCGTGGGTTTCCTTCCGTCGATCGTGCGGGTCAGATGTCGAAGGTGCAGTCACCGGCGGCGGCGGTGACACAGGTCTGGACGGGCTCGTTGGGCTGACCGAACTCGTCGCCGCTGCGCAGGTCGCGGATCGTGCCGGAGACGAGGGTGACCGTGCAGGTGTGGCAGATGCCCATGCGGCAGCCGTACGGCATGCCGACCCCCGCGCCCTCCCCCGCCTCGAGGATGGTCGTGGCCCCGTCGGCCTCGATCGTCTTGTTGGAGTTGCGGAAGGTGATCGTGCCGCCCTCACCGCCCTCGCCGCCCAGCTCGAGGGAGAAGCGCTCCACGTGGAGGCGCTCCTCGAGGTCGACGGACTCCCAGTGCCCGGTCACCGCGTCGAGCATCGGGCCGGGCCCGCAGGCCCAGGTCTCGCGGCCGTGCCAGTCGTCGCAGACGGCGTCAAGCTCCTGGAGGTCCAGCATCCCGTCGAGGTCGGTGTGGAGCTGGTGGAAGGTGAACGACTCGTGCTTGTCGGCCAGCGCGGCCAGCTCGTCGCGGAAGATCATCCGCTCCGGGGTGGTCGAGGAGTAGTGCAGGACGACGTCGGGCATGGTGCCGCGGCGGTCGAGCGTGCGCAGCATCGCCATGACCGGCGTGATCCCGCTGCCGCCGACCAGGAAGAGCAGCTTCTCCGGCGGTGGGTCCGGCATGACGAAGTCGCCCTCGGGCTTGGCCAGCCGGACGATCGTGCCCGGCTCCAGCCCGTTGACCAGGTGCGCGGACAGCAGACCCTCGGGCATGGCCCGGACCGTGATCGAGATCGTGCGCCCGCTGCGCCGCGGCGGCGAGCTGACGGAGTAGGAGCGCCACTGGAAGCGGCCCTCGACCTGCACGCCGATGCCGACGTACTGACCGGGGCGGTGCTCGTAGTGCCACCCCCAGCCGGGGCGGATCACCAGCGTGGCGGCGTCCTCGGTCTCGGGGACGACCTTCTCGATGCGCCCGCGGAGCTCGCGCGAGCTCCAGAGCGGGTTGAGCAACGACAGGTAGTCGTCGGGGTGCAGCGGGGTCGTCAGCTTGGACCCGGCTCGCCGGACCCGCTCCCAGGGAATCGTCGTCACGCCGTTCAGTGAACAGGTGTTGACTGAAACCGTCAACCAGCCGGAGGGGTGACTTGGGTCGCCCCTTACCGTTGACCCCATGGGTTACCAGGTGGAGAAGACCGATGAGCAGTGGCGCGAGGAGCTCTCGCCCGAGGAGTACGCCGTCCTGCGGCAGGCCGGCACGGAGCGGGCGTTCGTCGGTGAGTACACCGACACCGAGACGACCGGCATCTACCGCTGCAAGGCGTGCCAGGCCAAGCTGTTCGAGTCGGACACGAAGTTCCACTCCGGCTGCGGCTGGCCGAGCTTCTACCAGCCGATCAGCGACACGATCGAGTACATCGAGGACATGTCCGCCGGCATGAAGCGCGTCGAGGTCCGCTGCAGCAACTGCGGCTCCCACCTCGGCCACGTCTTCCCCGACGGCTACGGCACGCCCACCGGCGACCGCTACTGCATCAACTCGATCAGCCTCACCCTCGAGCCCGTCGACGGCGCCGAGGCCTGAGTCCTTCCAGGGGTTGAGGAGGGACTCCAGTCCCGTCCCGAGACCCTGGCGCGCCGGGGGTCTCGAGACAGGCGCCAGGGCGCCTTCCTCGACCCACGAGCGTGCGGCCTACGGGAGCCGGTCGACCAGCTCGGCGACGGGGACGAGGGAGCCGGTGTAGAACGGCACCTCCTCGCGGACGTGGCGGCGGGCGTCGGAGGCGCGCAGGTGCCGCATGAGGTCGACGATGCGGTAGAGCTCGTCGGCCTCGAAGGCCAGCATCCACTCGTAGTCGCCGAGGGCGAAGCTCGCGACGGTGTTGGCGCGCACGTCGACGTAGTCGCGCGCCATCTTGCCGTGCTCGGCGAGCATCCGGCGGCGCTCGGAGTCCTCGAGGAGGTACCACTCGTAGGACCGCACGAACGGGTAGACGCAGATGTGGCGCTTGGGGTCCTCGTCGTTGAGGAACGCCGGCACGTGGCTCTTGTTGAACTCGGCGGGCCGGTGCAGCGCCATCTGCGACCAGACCGGCGCGAGGCGGCGACCGAGGGCCGTGCGGCGGAAGCGGTGGTAGGCCAGCTGGAGCTCCTCGCTGGTGGTCGCGTGGACCCACAGCATCAGGTCGGCGTCGGCGCGCAGGCCGCTCACGTCGTAGACGCCGCGCACGACCACGTCGACCTCGGCGAGCTCGGCGAACAGCTTCTCGGCCTCCGCGCCGATGGCGGCGCGGTCGCTGTCGTCGCCGAGCACCGTGTCCAGCTTGAAGACCGACCACATCGTGTAGCGGATCGAGTCGTTGATCTCCCGGACGCGGGCGGCTTTGGAGGTCGTCTCGGTCATGCGTCCATTGTGACGCTGCCACCCAGGACGTCGGCAGCCGCCCGGTGCGCGGAGGCGACGACGGGTGCGATCCCGACGCCGTCGTAGGCGGCACCGCACACCGCGAGCCCCGGGACGGCGGCCACGGCGGCGCGGACCCGGGCGACGCGGTCGAGGTGCCCGACGGCGTACTGCGGCAGTCCTCCGCCCCAGCGCTGCACGTGCGTGTCGACGGGGCGCGCCGTCAGCCCGACGGCGTCGGCCAGGTCGGTGAGCGACGCGGCGACGAGCTCCTCGTCGGCGGCCTGGAGCGCGGCCTCCTCGCCGTGACGGCCCAGCGAGGTGCGCACGTGCACGACCCCGGCCGCCGCGCCGGCGTCGCGGGTCCACTCCCACTTGGCGAAGGAGAACGTCGAGGCCTTGATGCGTCGCCCGTCGACCGGGGGCACCAGGAAGCCCGACGAGCCGGCGTCCTCGAACGCCGCCGCGTCCTCGAGCCGGAAGGCCAGCGTGACGACGGCCATCGAGGCGTAGTCCACGGTCCGCAGCTCCTCGGCGGCAGCTGGGGCGACTTCGGCCAGCAGCCGCGCCGTCGGCGCCGCAGGCGTGGCGAGCACCACGACGTCGGCGCGCACCTGCTCGGTGGCGGTCGTGGGGCCGACGGTGAGCACGAAGCCGCCGCCGGACCGCGTCAGGGACCGCACCGTGGCGTCGGTGCGGACCTGGAGGCCCGCGGCCAGCGCGTCGGTCAGCCCGCCCATGCCGCCGGCGAGGCCGGCGAAGACCGGCAGGTCGTAGCTGGTCGGGATCGCGGAGGCCTGCTCGAGCAGGGAGCCGCGCTCGGCGAAGGTCACCAGCTGGGGCACCGAGGCCCGGGCGGAGAGCCGGCGCGCGTGACCGGCGTAGACGCCGCCGAGGAGCGGCTCGACCAGCCGGTCGGTCACCTCGTCGCCGAAGCGCCGGGCGACGAGGTCCCCGACGGAGATGTCGCCCTCGATCCGCTCCGGCGGCAGGGAGGGCTCCTCGCGCACGCGCGCCAGGCCCTCGTCGGACAGCACGCCCGACGCGGCGAGCTGGTCGAGGTCGAGCGGGACGCCCATGAGCGAGCGCGGCAGCGGCCGCAGCGCGCCGCGGGTCCAGATCCGCGAGGAGACGAGCGCGGGGTGGACGAGGTCGAGACCGAGAGAGCGGGCGAGGCCGACGGCCTCCGGGCGGCGGTTGAGCATGGCCTCGGCGCCGACGTCGACACTCACCCCGGCGACCTCGTGGCGCAGCACCTTGCCGCCGACGCGGGGCGAAGACTCGAGCACGAGCACGTCGTGCCCGGCGGCGGCGAGGTCGTGAGCCGCGGTCAGCCCGGCGACGCCTGCTCCGACGACCACGACGCTGACTCCCACGCCCTCATCGTCTCAGACGTCACTGACCCTCGTGCCGTCGCGACCGGGTGCACGGCCGCGACGGCACGAGGTGCTCGGGGGGACGCTCAGGCCGGCTTGGCCATGCGTCCGAAGCCGCTGCGGTGGAACACCAGCGGCAGGGAGGTGTCGGCGTGCTCGACGGCGTGCAGCTCGAGGAGCACGATCGTGTGGTCCCCCGCCTCGACCTCGCGGTGGATGGTGCAGTCGAAGCGCGCCAGGCCCTCGTCGAGGGTCACCGCGCCCTGCTCGGTCGCGGTGATGTCGACGCCCTCGAAGCGCTCCTCGACCGGGCCGGCCAGCTGGCGGCAGACGTCGCCGTGGTGGGCGGCCAGGATCGTGACGCCCAGGTGGGCGGCGCGGCGCAGCTGCGGCCAGGTCTTGGAGGTGTTGGCGACCGAGAACGACACCAGCGGCGGGTCCAGGCTCACCGAGGTGAACGAGCTCGCGGCCAGCCCGACCGGCCGCCCGTCGACCTCGGCCGCCACGGCCACCACGCCGCTGGGGAAGATCCCGAACGCCTCGCGCAGGCGGGTGGGGTCGAGGTCCTGGTTGGTCGAGAGGGGGGCGACGTTCATGCCGGCACCCCCGCCGTCGAGGGCGCCGTCGAGGTGCCCAGCAGGGCGCGCGCGACCGGGCGCGCGGTGGCCAGCCAGTCGGCGTACGCCGCCGGGTCGTCGTGGGCGCTGTCGAGGACGTAGAGACCGCGCAGCGACACCGGCGCGCCGATCTCGGCCAGCAGCGGCCGCAGCGTGAGCTCGGGAGCCAGCGCGTGTGCGGGGCCGCCTCCCAGCATCAGGGGTACGGCGGTCCCGTGCAGGCCGGTGCCGCGCGCCGGCGTGAACCGGTCGAGGAAGAGCTTGAGCAGCCCGGAGTAGGTCGCCTTGTAGGTCGGCGAGGCGACGACCACCAGGTCGGCGCGGCTCACCTGCGCCACCAAGACGTCCACGGTCGGGTCCGACCAGTCCAGCAGCCCGGCTCCGAGCGTGGCGAGGTCCACGACCAGGTCGGGGGCCTGCCCGCTGAGCTCCGTGGCGACGTAGGTGGCCGCGTCGAGGGTGCGGGAGGCCGGCTTGGGGTTGCCGACGACGACGGCGATGCGCGGCCGCGGGTCGGCACTGTCGGGAGCACTCACGAGGCGGCCTTCGAGCCGGAGGCCGCGCCGAACGGCACGGACGAGGTCGCGGCGACCGGGGCGGGGTTGTCCCACCGGCCGCGGCGGGCGAGCTCGGGCAGGACACCCTCGCCGAAGGCGTAGGACTCCTCCAGGTGCGGGTAGCCGGAGAGCACGAACTCCGTGATGCCCACCTCGGCGTACTTCTCGACCAGGTCGGCGACCTCGACGTGGCTGCCGACCATGGCCGTGCCGGCACCGCCGCGGACCAGGCCGACGCCGGCCCACAGGTTGGGGTAGATCTCGAGGCCGTCCTTGGAGCCCTGGTTGAGCTCGAGCATGCGGCGCTGGCCCTCGGACTCGCTCTTCTTGAGGCCGGCCTGGACGCGGGCGATCTGCTCCTCGTCGATGCCGGCGAGGAGCCGGTCGGCCTCGGCCCAGGCGGCCTCGGAGGTGTCGCGGGCGATGGTGTGGAGCCGGATGCCGAAGCGGACCTCGCGTCCCTGCTCGGCCGCCAGGCCGCGGATCCACTCGACCTTCTCGGCCACGGCCGCCGGGGGCTCGCCCCAGGTGAGGTAGACGTCGGCGTGCTTGGCGGCGACGTCGCCGGCCGCCGGGGAGGAGCCGCCGAAGTAGATCTCGGGCAGCGGGTCGGGGATCTGGGAGAGGGTCGCGTCCTCGACCGAGAGGTGCTTGCCCTCGTAGGTGACGGTCTCGCCGGACCAGAGTCGCCTGACGATGGTGAGGAACTCGTCGCAGCGCTCGTAGCGCCCGTCCTTGTCCAGGAAGTCGCCGAACATCCGCTGCTCGTGGCTCTCGCCGCCGGTCACGACGTTGAGCAGCAGCCGGCCGCCGGAGAGGTTCTGGAAGGAGCCCGCCATCTGCGCGGCCAGGAACGGCGCGGTGAGGCCGGGCCGGAAGGCGACCAGGAACTTCAGCCGCTCCGAGAGGGTGCTGAGCATCGCGGTGGAGATCCAGGCGTCCTCGCACCAGGCCCCGGTCGGCGTGAGCGCCGCCTCGAAGCCGAGCTGCTCGGCGCTGCGGGCGATCTGACCGAGGTAGGGCACGGAGGCGGGACGTCCCGAGGCACCGGCGGCGACGCCGTGGCCACCGCCGACGACCTGACGACCGTCCCCGCCGTTGGTGGGCAGGAACCAGTGGAACTTGAGCTTGGTCATGGTCTCCCCCTTCCGCGTTTTCACGCTTATGTGTATTAGGTTGCTGGACTTTTGCTGCGGATGCAAGGCGAGACGGTGCAGCCCGGGCGAGGTTCCGGCGACGGGGTGACAGGCGTCGCCTCTCACTGTGGCTAAACTA
Source organism: Nocardioides sp. 503 (assembly GCF_004522095.1). GTDB lineage: Bacteria > Actinomycetota > Actinomycetes > Propionibacteriales > Nocardioidaceae > Nocardioides. Next base: position 638,980 of record NZ_SPUI01000004.1, on the reverse strand, counting down.
TAGTTACTCAGTTGAGTTAACCAACCCGGGAGACAGCACCGTGCGCATCGAGCAGCTCGAGTACTTCGCGGCCGTGACCCAGCACGGCTCTCTGCGCCGGGCCAGCGAGCGGCTCCACATCTCCCAGCCCGCCCTGAGCGAGGCCATCAGCAAGCTGGAGCGCGAGCTCGGCGTGACGCTGCTGGACCGGCGCCGCTCCGGGGCGCGGATCAGCCAGGAGGGTCGTCAGCTGCTCCAGCACGTGGAGGGGGTGCTCGAGGCCGTCGACCAGCTCAAGGTGGCCGCCGGGGACCGCGCCACGACGGCACGCGCGGTCCGCGTCGGCACCGTCAACGCCGCGACCGCGACCCTGCTCGTCCCGGCCGTGCACGACTTCCAGGTCACCCACCCCGGCTCGACGGTGGAGGTGCTGAACCTCCAGCAGACCGAGATCGACCGGGCCCTGCTGGAGGGCTCGCTGGACCTCGGCCTGGTCAACACCCTCAGCGGGGACGACCCGCCGGTCGACCTGCTGGGCACCGACCTGCTGCACGGCCGGCCCGTCGTCGTACTCCCGAGCACGCACGCGCTCAGCGCCCGCGAGGCGATCACGGTGGACGAGCTGCGCGCCGAGCGGTTCGTGTCGATGCGCGCGGGCTACCTCATGCACCGCTTCGCCCACCGGCTCTTCGGCCAGGACCTGCCGGTGATCAGCCACACGACGGACGGGGCGGAGATGGGCAAGCTGCTGGTGGCCGAGGGGCTCGGGCTCAGCCTGCTCCCGGACTTCAGCGTCGCCGGCGACCCGCTCGAGCGGGCCGGCCTCATCACCCACCGGCCGATCGCGGAGGACACCGCCGTGGTGACGCTCGTGCTGCGCCGCCGCAAGGTCGCCCACGCGCCCGAGCCGGTGCGCGACCTGCACGCGGCGCTGGTCGCACGGGCCCGGCAGTACCAGCACGCACGCGCCTCCTGAGGCTTCCTCACCGCACCGGGAACCGGCCGGGGCGTCGCGCCGTCGAAGCAGCATGACCCGTGCCTCCCGCCCCGCCCGGCTCCGCCGTCACCTCGCCACCGCCGCGCTCGCGGCCGTCCTCGTCGGCTCCGTCGCCGCGTGCTCGTCGGGCTCGGAGTCCGACGCCGCGGGGGGCTCCGGCGAGGTGAGCTCGGACAGCGGCGGCGACGCGGCGCCGAACGCGCTCGTGGAGGAGGACGCGGCCGGGTCGTGCAGCGCGGACCGTGACGCGTTGTCCTCGGCGCCCGAGGCGCTCGTGGACGCAGCGGCCCCCGAGGCGGCCGCCGATGCGGCGGCCGACGAGCGCAAGCTCATCTCGCAGGGCAGCGTCCAGCTGCGCTCCCGCGACGTGGGCCAGGCGCTCTTCGACGTCCAGCAGGTCGTCGACGCCCTGGCCGGCGAGGTCGCCCAGAACGACACGGTCACGGACAAGCAGGGAGAGGTGAAGCGCGCGCGGCTCGTCCTGCGCGTGCCCTCGGCGAAGTTCGCCGAGGCGGTCGAGGGGCTGGAGGGGGCCGCCGACCTGGTCGCCTCCAGCACCAACGTCGAGGACGTCACGACCCAGGTCATCGACACCGACGTCAAGGTGCGGGTGCAGCGCCGCAGCATCCGCCGGATCGAGGTGCTGCTGGACCAGGCCACCAGCATCCGCGACATCGTCAGCATCGAGGGCCAGCTCTCGCAGCGCCAGGCCCGGCTCGGCTCGCTGGAGCGCCAGCAGGCCTACCTCGCCGACCAGACCTCCCAGGCCACGTTGACGGTGTCCATCGAGCGCACGGAGCCGAAGCGGGCCGACGTCGAGAAGAAGGACGACCCCGAGGGCTTCGCCGCGGGTCTCGACGACGGCTGGAGCGGCTTCAAGAACGTCACGGTCGCCCTCGCCACGGGCCTGGGGGCCGCGCTGCCCTTCCTGGTCGTGCTGGCGCTGCTCGCCTTCCCGGCCCGGCTCCTCGTACGTCGTGCGGCGCGGCGTCGCCCCGCGGCTCCCGCTGACGCCTGACCTGCACCATCATGGGCGGATGCCCTCCGACTCCAGCCGCCTGGCCGTCCTGATCGACGCCGACAACACCTCCCCCAAGCACGCGGGCGCCGTGCTGCGGGAGGTCGCCCGCTACGGGCTGCCGACGGTCAAGCGCGCCTACGGCGACTGGACCACGCAGAACCTCGTCGGCTGGAAGAACACCCTGCCCCAGCACGCCATCCAGCCGGTCCAGCAGTTCGCCAACACCTCGGGCAAGAACTCGACCGACTCCGCGATGATCATCGACGCGATGGACCTGCTCTACGCCGGCCACCTCGACGGCTTCGCGATCGTGTCCAGCGACAGCGACTTCACCCGGCTCGCGACCCGGCTGCGCGAGTCGGGCATGACCGTCTACGGCCTGGGCGAGCGCAAGACGCCCGCGTCCCTGGTCGCGGCCTGCGACCGCTTCATCTACCTCGAGCTGCTCACCTCCGACGCCAAGGACGAGGAGCCCGTCGAGGAGCCCGACGACGTCGAGTCGCCGCCGCGCCGCCCCGACCTGCGCCGCATCCTGGTGGCCGCGATCGACAACACCGCCCACGAGGACGGCTGGGCCTCGCTCGGGGCCGTGGGCAGCTACATCAGCGCCAACAACCCCTCCTTCGACGCCCGCGACTACGGCTCGCCCCGTCTCGGCGCCCTGCTCAGCGCCCAGGACTTCCTCGAGGTCGACCTCTCCGCCACCGGCCAGGCACGCGTCCGGCTCAAGGCCGCGGCCCAGGTGCCCGCCAAGAAGGCCTCGACCCGCAAGCGCGCAGCCAAGAAGGCCTAGCAGGTCCCGTAGGACCCCGAGTACTCCTGGACGGACCAGTCGTCCCCGTCCGACGCGACGACCACCCGCGCGCGGACCCGGGCGGGCCGGCCACCGGCTGGCGCTCCCCTGCCACGAGCAGGAACGCCTTGCTGACGTCGGTGCACAGGGAGAGCTCGACCACCCACCACCAGGCCCACCGTCGTCGGGAGAACGGGTCGTGTGCCCCAGAGCGCTCCCCAGCGCTGCCTGCGGCACACGACCCGACACCGACCACCCACCACCAGGCCCACCCTCGTCGGCGGAACCGGTCGTGTGCCCCAGAGCGCTCCCCAGCGCTGCCTGCGGCACACGACCCGACACCGACGACCTGTGCCAGAGCGCCCCTCAACCGCCGCCGGCGGCGGGGCGGCCCAGTCGGGGTGGGCGGCGAGGAGGGCGGCCTGGGCCGACTCGACGTCGGCGGGGACGTCGACGTGGGCCTGGTAGCCGCGGCTGTCCGGGCCGGGGCGGTTGACCGCGGTCGACCTCTCCGCCGCCGGTCCGGCTGCGCGCCGCGAAGGCCGCCGCGAGGAAGACCTCGACCCGCAACGCCGCCGCCGCGAAGGCCTGAGCGTCCAGCACCCGAGCTCGTCTCGTCGGGTTGCCTGCTAGACGGGCTGGTTGCACGTCTCCAAGAGGGTCGCAGGCTCGGCGTAGTTGAGTGGTCCCGCGGCCACCACGCAGGCGGTGTCCACGATGGTGCTGCAGTTTCCGTCGTCGAAGTCGCCGCGCTGGAACGCGGCGACACCGCCCACCAGCATCCACGCGACGACCACGAGCACCAGCACCTTCGTCATCCGTGTCCGACCTTCCACGACCCGTCGGCGCCCTCGGCACCCGTCCCTAGGACGCGAGAGCTCGAGCGCTGGTTCCGCGACAGCACCTCAGGACCGGACGTCGGCGGGCGTCACCACTCCTGGCCCGGCCGGGACCGGTACAGCACGCCCCCGTCGGAGTCGAGTGCGGTGACCGTCGCCCGGTCCAGCTGAGCCTCGGTGACCTCGCCTTCGGGCAGCCAGAAGAGACCGAGACCGTCGGCCGCGCTGTCGTAGGTCACGCCGGCGACCGTGAGCTCCACGCTCGCCACCTCGGGCGAGGTCCGCACCACGAAGTAGACGCGGGAGAGAGACCCACCGAGAGGACCCGGATCGGAGGCACCCGACGTCACCAGGGCGACGGGCCGGTCGGCGGGCATCACCCGCTCGGCCCCGGCGGACTGGGCCGAGACCTGGAAGCCCCCGGCCTCCGTGGCCCGCAGCGCGCACGTCTGGTAGTCGCGTCCCTTCCTGAAGTAGGTCAGGACGAGGTCGTCGCGCAGCTCCGCCGCGACCGGAGGCGTGGTGCCGGCGAGGAGCCAGCCGGCCTCGGCGGGACCGGCCTCGTCCACGAGCCCTCGCGCCTGCGCCGCGCACGCGTCCTGCACGTCGGCGAGCTGCTCCGCGGACAGGTTGGTGGAGGGCCCCGACCACGAGGCGATCCGCAGCGCCGGAGTGTCCTTCGTGCCGGTCGCCTCGGCTGGACCCCGGTCGTCCCCCGTCCCTCCCAGGACCGCGACGCCGATCGCGGCCAGCGCGACCAGCCCAGACGCCCCCAGGGCGAAGCCGCGGCGTCGTTCGCGCCGGAGCCGGTCCCCACGGGCGAGGACGTCGACTGCCGGGGTGTCGAGGAAGAGCTCGTCGGCGCTGCTGCGCAGTGCCTGCTCGAGTTCGGTGGTCATGGCGATGTCCCTTCGGAGACGGTCAGGTGCGCGCGCAGGGACGCGAGCGCATGGTGGAGGTGAGCGCTGACGGTCCCGGGCGCCACGCCCATCGACCGGGCGGTGGACTCCGTGTCCAGGTCCAGCAGGTAGCGCAGGACCACCACCTCGCGCTGCCGGGGCGGCAGTCGCCTGATGGCGGCGACCAGGTCGGGCCGGCCGAGCTCGTCGGTGACGGGCAGGTCCGGCGGTACCTCCGGGAAGACCTCGCGGCGGCGCTTGCGCCACCAGGAGATGTGCTGGTTGATCGCCGTCCGCACCACCCAGGCCGCGGGTGACTCCATGCCACGCACGGAGCCCCACCGCGACCAGGCACGGGCGAACGCCTCGGCCACCGCGTCCTCGGCACGGTCGGGCTCCATGCCGCTCGCCACCGCCGCCCGGAGACAGCGGTCCTTCTGGGCGGTGTAGAACTCGACGAACTCCGGTGCGCTCACACCCTTCTGACGCATCGGCACCATCATCGCCTTAGCCCTGGCCGGGGGAATCGGATGCCGGCATGGGCCGGACGGGTCGTGTGCCGGAGACCTCGCTCAGGCGCCGCGTGCGGCACACGACCCGACGCCGACGACCGCGCCCGCGCTGGCCCCGGGGTTTCGAGACAGGCGCCAGGGCGCCTTCCTCAACCCCCGAGGGAGGCGCCTTCTCCGCCCCCGGGGCCGCCGACCGAGGGCCGGCCCCAGTCGGGGTGGGCGGCGAGGAGGGCGGCGTGGGCCGACTCGACGTCGGCGGGGACGTCGACGTGGGCCTGGTAGCCGCGGCCGCGCGGGCCGTAGCCGTCGGGGTCGTCGCGCAGGCGGGGCACCTCGCCGACCACGAGGGCCACCCAGCGCTCGAGGGGCCAGCCGCGGCTGTCCGGGCCGGGTCTGTTGACGGGGCGCACGGACGGCCAGACGTGGCGAGTGACCGCGTCCATGCGCCGTTGCATGGTGGGGTCCTGCACGAGCGCGACGACGCGCGGGGCGAGGCCGCGCCGGGCGAGCAGGTCGCGGGCCAGCACCACGTTGGCGCCGCAGTTGGTGGACTCGCGCTCGAGCAGCAGGTCGGTCAGCCCGTGCTCGTCGGCGAGGTAGGAGGCCATGAGGTCGGCCTCGGTGTCGGCGGGGTCCACGTCCCTCCCCCGCCGGCGCAGCGCGTCGCGCAGGGCGTCGGTGGTGTGCCCGACGCCCCCGACCAGCACGAGCGTCCCCGCCAAGCCGGCCCGCACGGCCTCCGCGGCGCCGTCCCAGGCGTCGGGCAGCGAGCCGCCGAACAGCAGCGTTACGTCGGCCCGCTCCGGCTCGTCCTCGAGCCGGAGCCACGACGCGACGACGTCGAGGTGGGCCAGGTCCTGCGCGGTCACGGCCACGGTCGGCTCGCCGGTCCCGCTACAGCGGGTAGGACTGCACGAACTCGGTCAGCTTCTTGAGCTGGTCGGGGTCGGTGGAGGGGATGACGCCGTGGCCGAGGTTGAAGATGTGGCCGCGCGCGGCGCGCCCGGCCTCGATCACCTCGGCGGCCCGCGCGGTCATCAGCTCGGTGGGCGCGAACACCAGCGTGGGGTCGAGGTTGCCCTGGACGCTGCGCTCGCCCACGAGGGGTACGGCGGACGCGAGCGGCGTGCGCCAGTCGACGCCGACCACGTCGGCCCCGGCCTCACCCATCAGCGTCAGGAGGCTCGCGGTGTTGACGCCGAAGTGGATGCGCGGCACCCCCAGCGCGCCGGCCCGGGCCAGCACCCGCGCGGAGTGCGGCATGACCAGCGCCTCGTAGTCGACGGGCGTGAGCGCCCCGGCCCACGAGTCGAACAGCTGGACCGCGGAGGCACCGGCCTGCACCTGCACCTCGAGGTAGGCGGCCGAGATCTGACCGATCTTGCGCATCAGCGCGTCCCAGACGTCGGGCGCGCCGAACATCATCGCCTTGGTCTTGGCGTGCTCCTTGGAGGGCCCGCCCTCCACGAGGTACGACGCCACGGTGAACGGCGCGCCCGCGAAGCCGATCAGCGGGGTGGCCCCGAGCTCGGCCACCAGCGCCCGCACCGACTCGGTGATGAAAGGGACGTGCTCGGGCGTGAGGTCGGGGATCGCCGCGACGTCCTCAAGCGTGCGCACGGGCGAGGCGACGACGGGGCCGACGCCGGGCTGGATGTCGAGGTCGACGCCCACCGCCTTGAGCGGCAGCACGATGTCGGAGAAGAAGATGGCGGCGTCGACGCCGTAGCGGCGCACCGGCTGGAGGGTGATCTCGACGGTGAGCTCGGGCCGCATGCAGGACTCGAGCATGCCGACGCCCTCGCGCAGCTTGAGGTACTCCGGCAGCGAGCGGCCCGCCTGGCGCATGAACCAGACCGGAGTGTGGGGCACCGGCTCGCCGCGCGCGGCCTTGAGGAAGGCGCTGTCGGCGAGTCCGGGGTGCGGCGGGGGCGGGACCATGACCCCAGCCTCCCAGGTGGCACCCGGCGTGTTCGCACAAGGGTTCGACTCGCCCCGCCTTACTGTGGGCCCATGGTGGTCCGTCAGGAGTCTCGTCCGGGCTCCGGAGCAGACGCGAGCCCTCCGGAGTTCCAGGAGGCCGTCGCGACGATGCGTGCCGCGACGCTGCGCCCGGAGATCTTCTGCGAGGAGATGCCGGCCCCGCAGCGCATCGCGCCCTACGCCGCCGCGCTCTCGGCCGACGTGACCGTCGACGGGACCGATGTCGGCACCGGCCGGATCATCCTGCTCCACGACCCGGCCGGCAACGACGCCTGGGACGGCACCTTCCGCTGCGTGGCGTACGCCCGCGCGGAGATCGAGCTCGACATGATCACCGACCCCCTGCTCGCCGACGTCGGGTGGACCTGGCTGACCGAGGCGCTGGCCTCCCACGGCGCCGACTACACGGCCGTCTCCGGCACGGTGACCCGCGTCGCGACCGAGAGCTTCGGCGGCATGGCCGACGAGGAGGGCGCCGCGCAGCTCGAGGTCCGCGCCTCCTGGACCCCCCTCGCCGCCACCCCCGGCGGAGGCCTCGACCTCGGCCCGCACGTCGAGGCCTGGGGCGAGCTCCTGTGCACCGCGGTCGGCCTTCCGCCCGTCCCCGACGGCGTCACGGTCATGCCCGGCCGTCGCGGCCAGCGGGGCTCGGGCCGCTGATGACCGAGGCACCCCCGACCCCGCAGGACGAGACGCCGCCCGAGGAGGAGCCGGCCCCGCTGGCCGAGCTGCTCACCCTGCGCGACGGCCTCCCCGACGTCGTCGAGACCGAGGAGGCGCTGCTCGCGGTGTGCGAGGCCATCGCCGGCGGCACCGGCCCGGTCGCGATCGACGCCGAGCGGGCCTCGGGCTACCGCTACTCCAACCGCGCCTACCTCATCCAGCTGCGCCGCGAGGGCGCCGGCACCGCGCTGGTCGACCCGATCGCCTTCACCTCGCTCGACCCGCTCCAGGAGGCCCTGCAGGGCACCGAGTGGATCCTGCACGCCGCCACCCAGGACCTGCCCTGCCTCAACGAGGTGGGCCTCTACCCCACCGCCCTGTTCGACACCGAGCTCGCGGGCCGGCTCCTCGGCTACCCCCGCGTCGGGCTCGCCACGCTCGTCGAGACCCTGCTCGGCCGGCGGATGAAGAAGGAGCACTCGGCCGTCGACTGGTCCACGCGGCCGCTGCCGCGCGACTGGCTGGAGTACGCCGCCCTCGACGTCGAGGTCCTGGTGGAGCTGCGCGACCTGATCGCCGCCGAGCTGGTGGAGACCGGCAAGGACGACTGGGCGCGCCAGGAGTTCGACTTCCTGCGCACCTTCGAGCTGACCCCGCGCGTCGACGCCTGGCGCCGCACCTCCGGCCTGCACCGCGTGCGCGGTCGCCGCGCGCTGGGCGCCGTACGCGCCATGTGGGAGCTGCGCGACTCGATCGCCGAGCAGCGTGACGTCACCCCCAGCCGCATCGTGCCCGACTCTGCGATCGTGGCCGCTGCCCAGGCCCTGCCGCAGGACCGTACGGCGCTGCTGGCCACGAAGGGCTTCCACGGGCGCGGGGCCGACCGCTACGCCAGCCGGTTCGCCGCCGTGCTGCGCGAGGTGGCCGAGATGGACGAGGACGACCTGCCCGCCCGCGCCCCGCGCGGCGACGGCCCGCCGCTGCCGCGCGCGTGGGCCGAGAAGGACCCGGTCGCCGCCCGCCGCCTGCAGCTGGCCCGCGAGGCCATGACCGAGCTGGCCGAGCAGCGCCACCTGCCGGTCGAGAACGTCCTCACCCCCGACTTCCTGCGCCGCATCCTGTGGAGCCCGCCGGCGACCCGCCGGGGCGACGAGCTGGTCGACGCCGTGGTCACCCAGCTGTCGGGCTACGGCGCGCGCGGCTGGCAGATCGCCCTGGCCGCGCCGGTCATCGTGACCGCGATCCTCCAGGCCGACGACGAGGCGGCGCACGCCGCGGAGACGGCGGACGCGGACCCCGCGGGCGGGACGCCCGAGGCCCCGGAGGACGACTCGTAGCTAGTCGCCGCTGGGGCTCGCGCTCTCCGAGGGCAGCTCGGGGTCGAGCACGGCCCGCGACTCCTCGTCGATCTGGGTCGTGAGCGCCTCGATGTCGGGCAGCGTCGTGGTCAGCATCAGGCGCAGCGTCGAGGACACCGCGCGCTCCAGCTCGGGCCAGTCCTCGAGCAGCGGCGGGACCACCATCGAGCGCACGGTCTCCGTGAACACCGAGGCGTGGGCCGGCATCTGGCCGGGCTGGAGGAAGTCGTCGGAGACCGCCACCGGCAGGTTGGCCGGCGCGAGGTAGCCCTCGGCCGCGACCCGCGCCGTGGCGTCGCGGGAGACGACGTAGACCAGGAAGTCGGCGGCCTTGGCGATGCTGGCGGCCTCGGAGGAGACGCACAGCCCCGTGATGTCGCCGATCGTGGCGTCGTCGTCGAGGGTCGGCATCGGCATCACGTCGAACTGAAGGCCGGGCACCTGGCGCAGCTCGGGCGTGAGCTCGCGGAAGCCGGGGATCATGCCGAGCTTGCCGCGCTTGAACCACTCCAGGGCGCTGGCCTGGGCCAGCTGCTCGTCGGTGAGCGTCACCGAGGCGTCGCGCAGCAGCTCCAGGGTGCGGGTGAGCGCCTCGCGGGAGTCGTCCTCGGAGAGGGCCAGCGACTTCGGGTCGTCGTCGTCGTCGAAGAGGTCGCCGCCGCCGGAGTAGACGAACGGTGCCAGGCCGCGCAGGGTCGGGTCGACGTGGACGCCGCGGGTGCCGCGGCGCGGGCGCGTCGCGAAGTTGGCCGCGGCGGTGAACTGCTCGAAGTTCCAGCCCTCGTGGAGGTCGTCCTCGGGGGCCGGGAGGTCGAGGGCCCGCATGCGGTCGAAGTCGATCAGCTTGGTGTTGTAGTACATGACCATGGGCGAGATGCCGTAGGGCATGCACTGCAGCTCGTTGTCTGCGGAGAAGGACAGCAGCGCGTCGCGGGCGTAGTCGTCGCTGTAGTCGACACCGCGCTCGTCGAGGAGCTCCAGCAGCGGCTGGTTGAGCTCGTCCTCGCGCAGCATGGCGACGTCGCCGCGGGAGACGAGGTAGAGGTCGGGCACCTTCGTCGGGTCGCCGGAGCGCAGGCCGCTGATGAACGCCTCGTGCGTCGGCCAGGTGAGCAGCTCGATCTTGCTGCCCTCGGCGTCGGCGTTGTAGGTGTCGACGAGGTCCTGGTAGGCCGCGACCTCCTCCTTGGCGCCCCAGACGCCGAACGTCAGGTCGGTGGTCTTGGGCGGCTTGGACGCCGTGGGCTGCGGGCTCGGCTCGGGGTCGCCCGAGCCGTCGCAGCCGGCGAGACCCAGGGAGACCACCAGGAGGCTCGCGAGCGTGACGGCGGCCATGCGAGGGCGTCGTACGCCGCGAAGTCCGTGCCTCATCTGGGTCCTTGTCCGCGCGCCACGAGCCGGGCCGTCCTGGATGAGGCCGCCGGGTCACGCCGGCGCCACCCTACCGGCGAGCACCCACCACGGGCGCGCCGATATGTCACGCCGTGGGGTGGAAGCGCGCGGCCGCCGAGACGACCGCGTCGAAGACGCCGCGGTCCAGGGCCGCGCCCTCACGGCGCACGGAGGCCGGGTCGAGCACCAGCAGCCGGTCCAGCCGGACCTCGCTCGGGCGTCCCTCGCGGTCCCAGGCGCCGCTGCCGACATCCATCCAGTGCCGACCGTGGCGCGCCTCGTCCTCGGCGTCCCGGTCGTGGTCCTTGCTGGTGAGCATCAGCGCCAGCAGCCGGTCCCCGCGCCGGCCGATCAGCAGCGCCGGACGGTCCTTGCCCTGGCTGGCGTCCTCCTCGTAGGGCACCCAGGCCCACACGACCTCGCCGGGGTCGGGCAGGCCGTCGGCACGGGGCGCGTAGCCGATCCGGTCGCCGTCGACCCGCTCCCGGTCCCCCGTGGGCTCGGGCACGGTGGTGCTGCGCGAGGCACGGGGCATCAGGATCGGACGCAGGGCGTTCATCAGGCGGCGGGCGGTGCTCATGGGGCGAGCCTAGGCGCGGGGTCCGACCTGGGAGGTAGGCGAGTGCGCCGGGCCAAGAGCACCTCACGGCGCGTGGCCGCTCGTAGCGGCTTATTTTGGGACCCGGGGCTTCACGACCCGACGCACTCTGACTCTATTTTAGCGGGTCAGGCCAGCCCACGCACGAGCTCCACGTGTCCCGCCGCCTCGAGCTGCTCGGCCAGCACGAGCATCCGCTGGACCTGCTGCTCGGAGGGCTCCGCGAGGGCGGCACGGCCGGTCGCCACCACCCGGGCGAAGGCGGCCGCGCGGAACAGCACGTCGGCGAAGTCGCCGGCCGCGATGCCGCGCAGGACCTCGTCGACCATCGTCCGCAGCTCGTCGACGCCCGGCGGGTCCGCGACCCCGGCGACCACCCGCGCGACCTGGGCCCGGGCGCGCCCGGCCTCGAACTCGCGGGCCACCCCGGCGGAGTCGGCGTAGACCCAGGAGCGGAGCAGGTAGAGCCGCCACAGGCACCCGGCGAGCGAGTCGGCCGGGGAGCCCGACCACACCTCGGCGATGGACTCGATGCCCTCGGTGTCGGCCAGGCGCAGGAGCCGCTCGGCGACCGCGTCGTCGCCGCTCTCGCGAGCGCCGCGCACGAGCAGCTCGGCGGCCCGGTCGCCCGCCTCGGTGAGGAGGGCCGGGTCCACCCCGCCGACGATCTCGTCGAAGTAGGACCCGTCGCGCTGCATCGGACGGTGGTGAGGCCGACTGGTCATGGCGTCAAGGCTACGTCGCGGCCGAGCCCAGCGCCTTGCGCAGGCGCTTGTCGCTGACGGGGTACGGCGTGCCCAGCTGCTGGGCCCACAGGGAGACCCGGTACTCCTCGAGCATCCAGCGCACCTCGCGGAGGCGCTCGCCGGGAGGACGGCCCTCGGGCAGCGCCGCGACCTGGTGCAGGTAGGCCTCCTGCAGCTCGGTGACGCGGTCCATGAGCTGGCGGTCCTGCGCCACGGCGCCACCGCCGCGGGTCAGCCGCTCGTGGCGCGTCTGCAGGGCGGCGAGGTAGCGCGGGTAGGCGCGCAGCTGGGTCACCCCGGCGTCGCGGACGAAGCCCCGCCCGACCAGCCGCTCCAGCTGGCCCTTCATGTCGGCCAGCGCCGGCAGCATCGCCATGTCCGCGCGTCCGCTGAGCAGCTTGTCCGTCGCGCGCCAGGCGTCCAGGACCCGCACCACCTCCGCGACCACCTCACGCAGCGCCGGCTCCTGCGCGGGACGCGCGGCGGCGACCAGCGCGTCGTACGCCGCCTCGTCGCGCACCGCCGGCCGGGCGTCGACCAGGCCTTGGAGCACCGCGAGCCGGCAGTCCTCGAGCAGCTCGGCGACCGAGGGGTACGGCGAGCCCGCCAGACCCAGCTTGTCGGCGTTGGAGAGCCCGTCGAGCACCGGGCGGTCCACGCGCGGCAGCGTCAGCGAGAGCAGCCGGGTGACGCCGAGCCGGTGCCGGGCGTCGCGCTCGTCCTCGGAGCCGAACACCGCGAGCCCGACGGTCTCCCCCTCGTCGACCAGGCCGGGGTAGCCCTGGACGTCGTGGCCGGCGCGCACCTGGCGGAACGACTCATCGACGGTGCCGAACACCCAGGACGTCTCCCCCGAGCGGGCCAGCCCGCTGTCGCTGGCGACCTCGGCCATCGCCCGTGCGAACTGCGGGCGCAGCGGCTCCTTGAGCGCCTCGAGGTCCTTGCCGCGCGCCTGCTCGCGGCCGTCGTCGCCGACGACGCGGTAGGTCGGGCGCAGGTGCTCGGGCACCTTGGACCAGTCCCACGCCTCCCGCGGCACGACGACGCCCCGGCTCGAGCGGAGGTGGCGCTCCAAGGCGTCGAGCAGCGGCTCCTCGCCCGCCGGGACGGCGGCGAGGAACTCCCGGGCGGTGTTGGGCGCCGGCACGACGCTCACCCGCAGGTGCTTGGGCAGGCTGCGGATCAGCGCCGTCACGAGCTCCTCGCGCAGGCCCGGGACGTTCCACGAGAAGTCGTCGGCCGCGACCCGGTTGAGGGTCGCGACGGGCACGTCGATGGTCAGCCCGTCCTCGGCGGTGCCCGGCTCGAAGTGGTAGCTGATCGGGAAGGTCAGCCCCTCGCTCGACCACTGCTGCGGGTAGTCCTCCTCGCGGACGTCGCCGGCCGAGGTGTGGCGCAGCATCTCGGGGTCGAAGGTGAGGTACTCCGGGTCCACGCGACGCTTGAGCTTCCACCACTGGTCGAAGTGGGCGCCGCTGACGACCTCGCGCCCGACGCGGGCGTCGTAGAAGTCGAACAGCGTGTGCTCGTCGACGACGATGTCGCGTCGGCGCAGGCGGTGCTCGAGCTCCTCGACCTCCTCCAGCAGCGCCCGGTTGCGCTCGAAGAACAACTGGTGCGTCGACCACTCGCCGTAGACCAGCGCGTGGCGGATGAAGAGCTCGCGGCTGTAGTCGGGGTCGACCTTGGCGAAGTTGACGAGCCGGTCGGCGATCAGCGGGACGCCGTACAGGCTCACTTTCTCGTGGGCCATGACGGCGGCACGCTTCTTGGACCAGTGCGGCTCGGAGTAGCTGCGCTTGACCAGGTCACCGCCGAGCCGCTCGGCCCACTCCGGCTGGATCGCGGCGTTCTGGCGGGCCCACAGCCGGGAGGTCTCGACCAGCTCGCCGGCCATGAGGAACGGCGGGTTGCGCTTGACCAGCGCGCTGCCGGGGAAGATCGCGAACTTCGCGCCGCGCGCACCGACGTACTCGCGCATCGGCCGTCGCGCCCCCTTGCGCACCGGGTTGTCGCGGTCGCGCTCTTCGAGGATCCCGATGTGGCTGAGCAGCCCCGAGAGCAGCGCCTGGTGGATCGCGTCGGAGTCCATCCCCTCCTTGGCCGAGCCGACCTCGATGCCCATCTCCTTCGCGACCCGGCGCAGCTGGGACTCGAAGTCCTGCCACTCCCGCACGCGCAGGTAGTTGAGGAACTCGCGCTTGCACAGGCGGCGGAAGGCGCTGCTCCCGAGCTGGGCCTGCTGCTCCCTGAGGTAGCGCCACAGGTTGAGGGAGGTCAGGAAGTCCGAGGTCTCGTCCTTGAAGCGGGCGTGCTGCTCGTCGGCCTGCTGGCGCATCTCCGCCGGTCGCTCGCGCGGGTCCTGCAGGGACAGGGCGGCCGCGATGACCGCGACGTCGCGCACGCACCCCAGGCGCTCGGCCTCGATGATCATCCGCGCCAGGCGGGGGTCGATCGGGAGCCGCGCGAGACGCCGGCCGAGCTTGGTGAGCTTGCCGGACGACAGCGCGCCGAGCTCCTCGAGCAGCTGGACGCCGGCGGAGACGTTGCGCTTGTCGGGTGGCTCGACGAACGGGAACCGGCCGACCTCGCCGAGACCGAGCGAGGCCATCTGGAGGATGACCGAGGCGAGGTTGGTGCGCAGGATCTCGGGCTCGGTGAACTCCGGGCGGGACTCGAAGTCCTCCTCGGAGTAGAGCCGGATCGCGATGCCCGCGGCGACGCGGCCGCAGCGCCCCGAGCGCTGGTTGGCCGAGGCCTGGCTGATCGCCTCGATCGGCAGGCGCTGGACCTTGGTGCGCACGGAGTAGCGCGAGATGCGCGCCACGCCCGAGTCGACGACGTAGCGGATGCCGGGCACGGTCAGCGAGGTCTCGGCGACGTTCGTCGAGAGCACCACCCGGCGACCGGAGTGCGAGGAGAAGACCCGGTGCTGCTCGGCGGCGGACAGCCGGGAGTAGAGCGGCACGATCTCGACCGTGCCGAGCCGCTCGAGCTTGGCGTCCCCGAGGGCGTCGGCGGTGTCGCGGATCTCGCGCTCCCCGGGCAGGAACACCAGGATGTCGCCGGGTCCCTCGGCGCACAGCTCCCGCACGGCGTCGACGATCGCCTCGGTCTGGTCGCGGACGACGGTCTCGCCCTCCTCGTCCTCCTCGGGGCGCTCGACCAGGGGCCGGTAGCGGATCTCGACGGGGTAGGTGCGGCCCGAGACCTCCACGACCGGGGCGTCGAAGTGCTGGGCGAAGCGCTCCACGTCGATGGTGGCGCTGGTGATGATCAGCTTGAGGTCGGGGCGCCGCGGCAGCAGCCGCTTGAGGTATCCCAGCAGGAAGTCGATGTTGAGGCTGCGCTCGTGGGCCTCGTCGATGATGATCGTGTCGTAGCGGCGCAGCTCGCGGTCGCGCTGCAGCTCCGCGAGCAGGATGCCGTCGGTCATCAGCTTGACCCGGCTGCTGCGCGAGGTGCGGTCGGTGAACCGCACCTGGTAGCCCACCAGGTCGCCGAGGTCGGTGCCGAGCTCCTCGGCGATCCGCTCCGCGACCGAGCGCGCGGCGATCCGGCGCGGCTGGGTGTGGCCGATCAGCTTGCCGTCGGGGTCGTCGCCGCCCCGACCCTGCCCGCGGCCGAGCTCGAGGCAGATCTTGGGCAGCTGCGTGGTCTTGCCCGACCCGGTCTCCCCCGCGACGATCACGACCTGGTGGTCGCGGATCGCGGCGGCGATGTCCTCGCGCCGCTGGCTGACGGGCAGCTCCGCGGGGTAGACGATCTGGAGCGGCGCTGAAGTCATGGCGAGGACAAGTGTGCCTGGCTCGGGGTGACGCCGCCCGGGACGGTCGTCGTTCAGCCCGGCGGGGCGGCCAGCCCGATGTACTCCACGGTCACCGTGAAGCTCTTGACGCGATACCGGGCGCCGTCGGTGAGGCCGGTCTGCCAGGCGACGTACGGCCGTCCCTCGGCGTCCCGGACGATGGCCTGGGGCCGAGCGTGGATGAAGCCGTGGTTGCCCGTACGGGCGCCGAACTGGTCCCGACGCGCCACCTCCCCGCCCGCGGCCTTGAACGTGTTGAGCACCAGGTACGGCGCGCGCCGCCCCGGCAGTCCGCCGCCGTACAGCGACAGCCGCAGGGACTTGTAACCGACACCGCGGCCCCGGCCCACGACCTTGGGCACGTAGACCCCGTTGACGGTGGCCACGACGCTGTCCTGCGGACGGCGGCACCGGGTCTGCGAGAGGTAGCCCAGCGATCCCCTCCAGCGCCGTGTGGCGGGGCGGCGCAGGGTCGAGCAGCGGCCCACCTCACGGTCGAGGACCGTGCGGGCCGCCGGGAACGTCCGGGTCCACGTCACCCGGCGGATCCGGTGGTTCGACACGGTGATCCGCACGGGGGTCGTCTGGGACTCGTTCTCCGCACGGTCGAAGCCGACCCAGCGGAAGTCGTAGGTGCCCGGGACGAGCTTCGTGCCCACCCGGCCGTCCCACTCCTCGCGCCAGACACGACCGTGCTCGTAGACGTCGTCCTCTTCGTACAGCGGGTCGTCCCGCCACGGCGTCTCGACGTCGCGCAGGACCAGCCGCCCGGCTCGGTCCCGGAGCTCGTACCCCATGACCGCCACGGGCTCGTCCGCCGTCAGCGACATCACGACCTCGTCGCGGTAGCCGTCGAAGCTCGGGAAGACGCTGTCGCGCGAGGCCTTCATCGTCCCTCGTGGCGCGCTGGTGTCCACGGTGAGCAGCAGGTAGACGACCCCGGTCAGGCTCCCGAACTCCGGCGACGAGGAGCTCGTCGACAGTCGCAGCCAGTACTCCCCGGCAGCGAGGCCGCGTGGGACCTCGTAGGTGAGCGCGGAGTCACCGTAGGCGTCCCGCTCGCCCACGGTCCCCGCAGTCAGGGCGGGGGCGTCGACGGAGGCGCTGGCGACCAGGGCCCAGTCGATGGAGGGCCACCCCGTCGACGCCTGCGGCGCCGCTCCCACGCGAAGCGTCCGCGAGATGGCACCGCCCACGGTGGTGTCGTAGTCGCCGTACCCGAGCCGCGCGGACGAGTAGACGGCGAGCGGCGGCGACTGCGCGATGAAGGTGCACGAGCTGCCGCACCCGACGGCGGCACAGTCGCGGCCCGGACTGCAGCGGAACACCTGGACGCGAGTGTCGCCGAGGTCGCCGAGCTGGATCCGCGTCGCACCCGGGACCGTCAGCTCCTGGAGACCGCCCCAGCCGGCCTGCGCATAGATGCGGGTGCCCTCGGTGACCGAGCCCTCGAGCTGCACGACGTAGTCGGTGGTCGTCGGGTTGAACCGGGTCACCTCCGGGAACGTCACGTGCAGGTCGGGCTGCTCCTCGGCGGAAGCGGGCATCGCGAGCGCGAGAGCCGACACCAGGACCCCGACGAGGGCACTCACGAGGACACTGGCGGCGAGGGCGAGATGCCGAGGGGTCGCGGGGGCGTGGCGCACAGCGCAGCCTAGATCGCCTACGGCGATGCGCGTCGAGGTTTCGGGCATCCGACCCGGCAGCCCCGCACCCTTGCTAGAACACGTTCTAGTTGCGAGGATCGGGAAGTGACGGATCTGGGGCAGTACGACGTGGTCGTGGTCGGGTCGGGCGGCGGGGCGCTCACGGGCGCGGCCCTCGCGGCGAAGGCGGGGCTGTCGGTCGTCGTGGTCGAGAAGACCCCGCTCATCGGCGGCACCTCGGCGTACTCCGGCGGCGCCTGCTGGCTGCCGGGCAGCCAGGTCCAGCAGCGTGCCGGCATCGCCGACTCCACGGAGTCGGCGCGCACCTACCTCGAGGCGATCCTCACCGACCCCGACCAGGCGAAGGTCGAGGCGTTCCTGGCCCACGCCCCCGAGCTGGTCGCCGAGCTGGAGGCCGACGACGGCATCGACTTCGAGTGGCTGCCGTTCCCGGAGTACTACGACGCCCCCGGTCGGGTCGGCTTCGGGCGCTCGATCCAGCCGACCGACGTCAAGCGGGGCGACCTGCCGCCCGAGGTGGCGCAGCTGGTCCGGCCGCCGGTGGAGCGCGACCGCGCCGGCGAGGGCGGGCGCAACACGCTCAGCGGGGGCCAGTCGCTGATCGCCCGACTCGCGGCGGTGCTGGTGCGCGAGGGCGGCGAGATCCGCACCAACCTCCCGGTCACGGGCCTGCTGACCGACGACGACGGCCGCGTCGTCGGCGTCGCCGCCATGACGCCCGAGGGACCGGTCACCATCGGGGCCAGCCGCGGCGTGCTCGTCGCCGCCGGCGGCTTCGAGGGCAACGCCGCGCTGCGCCAGGAGCGCGGCATCCCCGGCGACACCGCGTGGACCATGGCGCCGGCCGGTACCAACACCGGCGAGCCGATCGAGGCCGCGATCGCGCTCGGCGCCGCGGCCGACTTCAGCGCGGTCGGCTGGTTCTGCCCGGGCCTGGAGCACCCCGACGGCAGCGGCTCGTTCACCCTCGGCTTCCGCAGCGGGCTCATGGTCGACGCCGCCGGGCAGCGCTACGCCAACGAGTGCCTGCCCTACGACCGCTTCGGGCGCGAGATGGCGGCCTCCGCCGAGGGGGACCCGGCGCGAGTGCCGTCGTGGTTCGTCTTCGACTCCCGCGAGGGCGGACGGCTGCCCGCCATCGCCATGCCCGAGGGCGACCCGGCCGGGCACCTCGCCGCCGGCACCTGGGTCACGGCCGACACGCTGGACGGGCTGGCCGCGGCGACCGGCGTACCTGCCGAGGCGCTGGCGAGCACGGTCGCGCGCTTCAACGGCTTCTGCGAGTCCGGGGTCGACGAGGACTTCGGCCGCGGCGACGACGAGTACGACACCTTCTTCGCCGGCGGCGACGGCCCGAACAAGGCACTCACCCCCTGCGACCGGCCGCCCTACTACGCCGCCCGCTTCGTGCTCTCCGACCTCGGCACCAAGGGCGGCCTGGTCACCGACGTCGCCGCCCGGGTGCTGCGCGAGGACGGCTCCCCGATCCCCGGCCTCTACGCGTCGAGCAACTCCGCCGCGTCGGTCTTCGGCCAGGTCTACCCCGGCCCGGGAGCGCCGCTCGGCTCGGCCATGGTCTTCGCGTCGCTGGCCGTGCGCGACCTTTTCAGCGCTCCGGCTGCCACCGTGGGTCGGTGACGAAGGCGAAGGCCCGCTCCAGCAGGAAGTCGCCCGCGGTCGGCTCGACGACCACCCGCACGGCGTACGACGGTCCGGCGTAGGTCGCCTGCCAGCCGCCGCCCCACTTGGGGCGGACGTAGCCGACGAACACCTCCACCTCGTCGACCTGGTGGACCTCGCAGCGCAGGAACTGCACCCGCAGGCACGCGTAGGGCTCGCCCTCCAGCTGGCCGGTCTGGGTGGCGTCCCAGGTGAGCGTGCCGCGGGCGGTGCCGTCGGTCCACTCCGCCTCCACCCACGGCTGGGCGTCGTTGCCGGTGTAGGTGGTCTCGACCTCCTCACCCTCGCCGACCAGCACCTGCCGGCCGACGCGGTCGAAGGTCCGCTGGTCCAGCGAGGGCGGGACGCCCCCCTCGTAGGAGGGCAGGTCGAGCCTCGGGTCGGCGGCGGTGCGGGCGAGCAGGTCCTCGCCGAGGTCGATGCCGGAGACCGGGACGGTCGAGTTGTTGCCGAACAGCGCGTCCACGGCGATCACCACGACGATGCCGTCCTCGTGCTCGACGGCGACCTCCGTGACGCCGTCATGCTCGGCCACCTCGGCCGTCAGCCCGCGCCCCGCGGGGATCTCGCGACAGCTCCACCCGGCGCCGCACCGCCAGTTGTCGAGCCCTCCCCACCCGGCACTGACGGTGACCTGCACCATCCCCATCCCGCTCTCGCCGTCGTTGGTCCAGGCGAGCTTGGTGCCGCGGGAGCCGCCACCGGACTGCTCGTTGGAGACCTCCTTCGCCAGGTGCTCCCCCCGCGGGTCCAGGCGCTCGGCCAGGACGTCGCGGTAGCGGTTGAGGTCCGGGTCGGTGCGGATGTCGTCCATGTCGCGCTCGGTGAACGGGGGGACGACGCCCCCGCCGGGGCCGGCGCTGGGCTCGATCTCACGGACCGCCGGCTCGGTCGGGCCTGTCGCCACGGGCCCGGGCACGGGGTGCGGCGCGTCGGAGCGGCCGTCCAGCACGGCGGCCACCACGCCGACGGCGGCCACGCACGCGACGGTGCCCGCCACGGCCGTGAGCCGGCCCCGCCGACGCCGGCGCCGGCCGCGGGCGAGGTCGTCGGCCGCCGGGACGGCGGGTGGCCGCATCCCCGCGGCCAGCCGCTGAAGGGCCTCCTCGACGTCGTGCTGGCTCGTCTCGTGCTGGCTCATCGCTGGTCTCCCGTGGACTGATCGACCCTGGCGAGGGCGCCGCGCAGCCGCGCGAGCGCCTCGGAGGTCTGGCTCTTCACCGTGCCGGGGCTGATCCCCAGGTCGGCGGCGGTCTCGTCGACGGACAGGCCCCAGTAGTGCCGCAACACCACCACGCGCCGCTGTCCGGGAGCCAGCCCCCGCAGGGCGGTCCAGAGAGCATCGGAGTCCTCGGCGCTGAGCCCGGCGGCGGCGGCCACCCGGCCCTCGGCCGGCTCCGCGGACGGCCGCTCCCGCCGCTGCCAGGGGCGTCGCACCTCGTCGAGGTGGGCGTTGACCACGATCCGGCGCGCGTAGGCGTCGACGGAGTCCATGCGGACCGCCCGCGACCACGCGCCGTACAGCTTGGCGAGCGCCAGCTGGGTGATGTCCTCGGCCCGGTGCGGGTCACCGCACAGGAGGTACGCCGTGCGGTACAGGTGGGCGCGGCGCTCGACGACGTACGCACTGAACTCGTCGTCGCGCGCGTCCATGCCACCTCCCGGTCTCCACTCTCTTCCACCCCTCTGACGGGACGCGGAGCAGATCGGTTGGGTGCCGGGCTCAGGTGGTGCTGCCCGAGCTCCCGGTCGTGCCGCCGCTGTCGGGCTGGACGTCGTCGGGCGGGGTCGTGCCCGGCGGCACCGGAGCCCCGGGAGCCACGCCGCCGGGCGCCACCCCGCCGGGCGCCATCCCTCCGGGCATGCCGCCGGGACCGCCCTGCTGGCCTCCCTGCTGGCCGCCGTCGCGCTGCTGCATCTGACCGGGGCCGCCCCCGGGTCCGCCAGGGAAGCCGCCACGGCCGCCGTCCTCGGCGCCGTTGCTGAGCGCACCCAGGGCGGCTCCGCCGGCGCCGCCGAGGATCAGGCTGGCGACCGCGACCGCGGCGACGCCACGCAGGCCGAGGACGCGGTGTCGCCAGCCCGGCTGCTGCCCGGGCTCCGGCTGGGCGGGGACCGCGGGCTGCGGCTGGGTCGGGGGCTCGGGCTGGGTCGGGGGCACGGGCTGAGGAGCCGGGTTCTGGTCGGTCATCGTTCGAGCATCGGCACGCAGGCTGTGGGGAGGCTGTGCCCGACCGATGAGGTGGGCGTGAGCGGGCTCCCGGGCTCGCCACACCTCGCTCACAGGAAACGCACAGCGCCGCGCGGCACAGTGGTGCCCATGGCACCCCCGGACCCGAGTCGTGACCTGCTCCGCCCCGACGGCACCCCGCTGCGCGTGCTCGTGGTCGACGACGAGGTCAACATCGCCGAGCTCATCTGCATGGCGCTGCGCTACGAGGGCTGGCAGGTCGAGGCCGCCCACACCGGCGCCCGCGCGGTCGCCGCCGCCAAGGACCTGCGCCCAGACGCCGTCGTGCTCGACATGATGCTGCCGGACTTCGACGGGCTCGAGGTGCTGCGCCGCATGCGCACGGCCGACCCGGCCGTCCCTGTCCTGTTCCTCACCGCCCGCGACGCCGTGGAGGACCGCATCGCCGGTCTGACCGCCGGCGGCGACGACTACGTCACCAAGCCGTTCTCCCTCGAGGAGGTCGTCGCGCGGCTGCGGGCCCTGATGCGGCGCGCCGGCGCGCAGCAGGCCCAGGAGTCCTCGGTGATCGTCGTGGGCGACCTCGAGCTCGACGAGGACAGCCACGAGGTACGGCGCGCGGGCACCGAGATCAGCCTGACGGCGACGGAGTTCGAGCTGCTGCGCTTCCTGATGCGCAACCCGCGCCGCGTCCTGAGCAAGGCGCAGATCCTCGACCGCGTCTGGAACTACGACTTCGGCGGCCAGGCCAACGTCGTGGAGCTCTACATCTCCTACCTGCGCAAGAAGGTCGACGCCGGCCACACGCCGATGATCCACACGATGCGCGGCGCCGGGTACGTCCTGAAGCCGGCGACATGAGGCTCCCCCGCTCGCTGGCCTCGCGCCTGGTCGTGACCACCGTCGCGCTGGTCGCGGTGTCGGCGCTGCTGGTCAGTGGCGCCACCGCGCTCGCGATGCGCGGCTACCTCTACGGCCAGCTGGACGACAAGGTGCTGTCGTCGGCCCGGCGCGCGGGCGACGGTCCCGGCCTGCGCGACGGGGCGCGGCCGGTGCCCGGCGAGGAGCCACGGGGACCCTTCGGCAACCAGGAGCCCGGCACCCTCGTGGCGAGCCCCGCGAACGACCGGGGCGAGATCCTCGACGAGCAGCTGGGACAGAGCGAGCAGCTCTCCAGCGACGCCCTCGCCGCGCTGGGCGACGTCGCGGCCGACGGGCAGGCCCACACGGTCGAGATCCCGGACCACGGCACCTACCGGGTCGTCGTCGACGGCCCGTTGGTGACCGGGCTGCCGACCGGTCCGGTCGACGACGCGGTCGCCTCGGTGGTGCGCTGGGAGCTGCTGCTGACCCTGCTGGCCCTGGTGACCACCGCCGCGCTGGCCTCGACCGTCGTACGCCGCCAGCTGCGACCGCTGACCGAGGTGGCCGAGACCGCGCACACCGTGGCCGCGCTGCCGCTGTCGTCCGGGGAGGTCGGCGTCACCGAGCGGGTGCCCGCGCACCTGACCGACGAGCGCACCGAGGTGGGCCAGGTCGGCGCGGCGCTCAACACCCTGCTCTCGCACGTGGAGTCGTCGCTGGACGCGCGGCACCGCAGCGAGCAGCAGGTGCGCCAGTTCGTCGCCGACGCCTCCCACGAGCTGCGCACGCCGTTGACCACGATCGTCGGCTACGCCGAGCTGGCCCGCCGCCATCCCGGCGACCCCGAGGCCGCGGCCGCGGCGCTGGCCAAGGTCGAGGAGGAGTCGGCGCGCATGACCCGCCTCGTGGAGGACCTGCTGCTGCTCGCGCGCCTCGACGCCGGCCGCCCCCTGGCCCGTGAGCCCGTGGACCTGACCCGGCTGCTGCTGGAGGCCGTCGAGGACGCCCGGGTGGTGGCGCCCGACCACCGGTGGTCGCTCGAGCTCGCCGAGGAGGCCGTGGAGGTCGTGGGCGACGAGCAGGCGCTGCACCAGGTCGTGACCAACCTGCTGACCAACGCGCGCAAGCACACCCCGCCCGGCACGCACGTCACCGTGCAGCTGACCGAGCGGGGCTTCGAGGTGGCCGACGACGGGCCGGGCTTCGCACCGGGGCTGGTCGCGCACGCGTTCGAGCGCTTCGCCCGCGGCGACGCCGCGCGCCACCGGGAGGGCGGGGTGGGGCTCGGCCTGGCGCTGGTGAAGGCGATCGTGGTGGCGCACGGCGGCGCCGTACGGCTGTCCAGCGAGCCCGGCGAGACGCGCTTCCGGGTGGACCTGCGCTAGGCTCCTCGTGAGGATTGTCTGACAATCCTGACCCGCTGAACCACGGACCGGTCCCCGGCCCGGAACCACGAGGAGTGCCCGATGACGCTGACCGACCTGCCCGCCACCAACGCAGCGGAGTTCGCGCGCGCCGAGGAGCGCACGGCGCACAACTACCACCCCCTGCCCGTCGTGGTCGCGCACGCCGAGGGCGCCTGGATGACCGACGTCGACGGCGGCCGCTTCCTGGACCTGCTGGCCGGCTACTCCGCGCTGAACTTCGGGCACAGCCACCCCGCGCTCGTCGCCGCCGCCCACGCGCAGCTGGACAAGCTCACGCTGACCAGCCGGGCGTTTGTCCACGACCAGTTCGCCGACTTCTGCGCCGCCCTGGGCGACCTGTGCGGCAAGGAGCTCGTGCTCCCGATGAACACCGGCGCCGAGGCCGTCGAGACCGCGATCAAGGTCGCCCGCAAGTGGGGCTACGAGGTCAAGGGCGTGCCCGCCGACCGGGCGACGATCATCGTGGCGTCCGGCAACTTCCACGGCCGCACCACCACCATCGTCGGCTTCTCCGACGACCCCGACGCCCGCGACGGCTTCGGCCCGTTCGCGCCCGGCTTCGTCACCGTGCCCTACGGCGACCTCGCCGCTCTCGAGGCGGCCATCGACGACACCACCGTCGCCGTCCTCATCGAGCCGATCCAGGGCGAGGGCGGCGTCGTCATCCCGCCCGAGGGCTACCTGCGCGGCGTCCGCGAGGCCTGCACGCGGGAGAACGTGCTCTTCGCCGCCGACGAGATCCAGGCCGGCCTGGGCCGCACCGGCCGCACCTTCGCGTGCGACCACGAGGGCGTCGTCCCCGACATCTACATCCTCGGCAAGGCCCTCGGCGGCGGCATCGTGCCGGTCTCGGCGATCGTGGCCGACCGCGACGTGCTCGGCGTGCTCAAGCCCGGCCAGCACGGCTCGACGTTCGGCGGCAACCCGCTGGCCTGCGCCGTGGGCCACACGGTCGTCGACATGCTCGCCACCGGCGACTTCCAGCGCCGCGCCGAGGAGCTCTCGGTCCTGCTGCGCGAGCGGCTCGAGTCGATGATCGGCCACGGCGTCGTCGGCGTCCGCGTGCGCGGCCTGTGGGCCGGCGTCGACATCGACCCCTCGGTCGGCACCGGCCGCGAGGTCTGCGAGGCCCTCATGGCCCGCGGCGTCCTCGCCAAGGACACCCACGGCTCCACGATCCGCCTCGCACCCCCGCTCGTCATCTCCGCCGAGGACCTCTCCTGGGGCCTCGACCAGCTCGCGGCCGTCGTCTCCGCCTCCGCCTGACCCGGCCCGCCGGGGTAGTCCCTAACGATTTCGTGGTCTCCGGCGACGTTCGACCACGAAATTGTTAGGGACTATCGGGGCGCGGCGGTTATCCACAGGTGACTGACAGGTCGGGCTGGGGGGTGGCTCAGGCGGCGGCGCGAGGGTCGTGGGCATGACGATCACGGCGCCCGCTGAGGCCTCCGCTCCCACTGCTGCCTCCGGATCCACCTCCTCCTCCCCCACCTCTCCGTCGCGACGACTCCGGCGGTTGCGGGGGCTCGGCGCCGAGCGCGGCGCGTACGTCGGGCTGCTGGTCGCGACCGCCGTGCTCTACCTGTGGGGACTGGGCGCGTCCGGCTACGCCAACGCGTTCTACTCCGCGGCCGCGCAGGCCGGGTCGGAGTCGTGGAGCGCGATGTTCTTCGGGGCCTCCGACGCGGCCGGGTCGATCACCGTCGACAAGCCGCCGCTCGCGCTGTGGCCGATGGCGCTGTCGGTGCGGGTCTTCGGGCTGTCCTCGTGGAGCCTCCTGGTGCCGCAGGCGCTCGCCGGGGTCGCGACCGTCGCCCTGCTGACCGCGACCGTCCGCCGTACGACCGGGTCGGCGTGGGCCGGGATCCTGGCCGGGGCCACGCTCGCGCTGACGCCGGTCGCGGCGCTGATGTTCCGCTTCAACAACCCCGACGCGCTGCTGGTGCTGCTCATGGTCGGCGCCGCCTACGCCACCCTGCGCGCGGTCGAGGGCGGGCACCCGGTGCGCTGGCTCGCGCTCGGCGGCGCCCTGGTCGGGCTGGCGTTCCTGACCAAGATGCTGCAGTCGTTCCTGGTGCTGCCGGCGCTCGCGCTGGCCTACGGGCTCTTCGCCGCCGCACCGCTGTGGCGGCGGCTCGGCCACCTGCTGGTGGCACTGGTGGCCGTGGTCGCCAGCACCGCCTGGTACGTCGCGATCGTGGAGCTGTGGCCCGCCGGGTCGCGGCCCTACATCGGCGGCTCGCAGGACGACTCGATCCTCGAGCTGACCCTGGGCTACAACGGCCTGGGCCGCCTCACCGGCGAGGAGACCGGCTCGGTCGGCGGCGGTGGCGGCTGGGGCTCGACCGGCATCCTGCGGATGTTCGGCTCCGAGAACGGCGGTCAGGTCGCCTGGCTGGTCCCGGCCGCCCTGGTCCTGGGCGTCGCCGCGCTGTGGCTCACGCGCCGGGGCAGCCGCACGACCCGGGCCTCGCTGACGCTGTGGCTCACGTGGCTGGTCGTCACGCTGCTGACGTTCAGCTTCATGGCCGGGATCTACCACGCCTACTACACCGTCGCGCTGGCTCCCGCGATCGGCGCACTCGTCGGCACCGGCGCCTGGGGGTTGTGGCAGCGCCGTGAGTCCGTGGCCGTGAGCGCCACCCTCGGCGTCGCGACGGCGCTCACCAGCGCGTGGGCGTTCTTCCTGCTCGACCGGACCCCCGACTGGCTGCCGTGGCTGCGCTACGTCGTCGCCACGGTCGGTCTGGCCGCCGCACTGATGGTCGTCGGCGTGCGGCACCTCCCGCGTCGCGTCGCCGCGGTCGTCGCGGCTGCCGCGCTGCTCGCCGCGCTGACCGGGCCGGCGGCGTACTCGCTGGCGACCGTGGGCACCGCCCACACCGGCTCCATCCCCACCGCCGGACCCAGCACCGGCGGCGGCATGGGCGGCATGGGCGGCCGAGGTGGGATGGGCGGCGCGGGCGGCCTGCTCGACGGCAGCACGTCCACGGACGCGCTGACCGACCTGCTGCTGGACGACGCGAACTCCTACACGTGGGTCGCGGCCGCGGTGGGTGCCAACACCGCCGCCGGCTACCAGCTGGCCACCGAGCGCTCGGTGATGCCGGTCGGCGGGTTCAACGGCAGCGACCCGAGCCCGACGCTGGCGCAGTTCCAGGAGCACGTCGCCGAGGGCGAGATCCACTACTTCATCGCCGGCGGTGGGATGGGCGCCGGGATGGGGATGGGCGGTCAGGACGGCGGCTCACAGGCGGCCTCCGAGATCAGCGCGTGGGTCGCCGCGACGTACGCCGCGCAGACCGTCGACGGGGTGACCGTCTACGACCTCACGCAGGCGGTATGACCCCGACGATGGCGGGCAGCGAGGCCGCCATGACGGCGATCAGCCGGTCGCGGCCCACGCCGTCGGGCTCGGCGCGCCAGGACAGCACGAGCTCCTCGATCATGGCCGACCAGCCGCGCACCACGAGCCGGTTGGTCGCGGTGTCGGTGATGATCTGGCCCTGGGCGTCCTCGCGGAAGATCCGGTCGGTGAGCGCGGCGCGCGCCTCCTCGTAGATCTCGCGCAGCGTGTCGTTGCCGGCCGCGCCCTTGACCAGCGAGAGGTAGCCCTCGTAGTTGGCGTCCACGTAGTCGACGTAGGCCGTGACCGAGACCAGCAGGCGCTCCAGCGGCTCGCCGTCGCCGGGCGGGGCGGTCTGGGCGATCAGGTCGTCGGCCGCGCGGCGTACGACGGCCTCGTGGAAGGCGTGCTTGCTGCCGAAGTAGTGGTAGAGCAGCCCGCGCGAGATGCCGGCCTCCTCGGCCAGCATGTCGATCGAGAGCTCCTCGAGGGACCGGGTCGCGAGCAGGCGCACGCCCAGGTCGAGGAGCTGGGAGCGGCGCTCCTCGGGCGAGAGCCGGGTCCGTGCGGGTGCCGTCACAGGGACATTCTATTGACACTCATTCAATAAGGGCAATACCGTCACCGCATGACCACCCCCCGCCTCGTCGACCACGTGATCGTCGGCTCCGGCTTCGCCGGGCTGTGCGCCGCGATCAAGCTCCAGGAGGACGGTGAGACCGACTTCGTGGTGCTCGAGAAGGGCAGCGACGTCGGCGGCACCTGGCGCGACAACACCTACCCCGGCGCCACCTGCGACGTCCCGAGCCAGCTCTACTCGTTCTCCTTCGCCGGCTACGACTGGTCCAACAGCTACTCCCCCCAGCCCGAGATCCAGGCCTACGTCCAGCAGGTCGCGGCCGAGTCCGGCACGCTGGACCGCTTCGAGTTCGACGCCCCGCTGACCGACGCCGCCTGGGACGACGCCGCGCAGCGCTGGACGGTCACGACGCCGCGCGGGGTCTGGTCGGCGCGCTTCCTGATCGTCGGGGCCGGCGCGCTCGAGGAGCCCAAGCTGCCGGACCTGGAGGGCCTGGAGGGCTTCCATGGCGAGGTCTTCCACTCCGCGCGCTGGAACCACGACGTCGACCTCACCGGCAAGCGGGTCGCCGTGATCGGCACCGGCGCCTCGGCCATCCAGATCGTCCCCGAGCTCCAGCGCGTCGCCGGCCACCTCGACGTCTACCAGCGCACCGCGCCGTGGGTGATCCCGCGCAACGACCGCCCCTACTCCCGCCTGGAGCGGGCCGCACTGCGCCGCGTCCCGGGACTGCGCCGGCTCTACCGCACCGGCCTCTACTGGTCCCACGAGGCCTACGTGCCGGCCTTCACGCTGCAGCCCAAGATCGCGGCCCCGGCCAAGGTCCTGGCGCTGAAGAACATCGACAAGGGCATCGCCGACCCCGTCCTGCGCGAGAAGGTCCGGCCGACGTTCGAGTTCGGCTGCAAGCGTGTGCTGCGCTCCAACACCTACTACCCCGCGCTCGCCGCCGACAACACCGAGCTGGTCACCGACCCGATCGCCAAGGTCACCGGCACGGCCGTCGTCACCGAGGACGGCACCGAGCGCGAGATCGACGTGCTGGTCGTGGCGACCGGCTTCCACACCACCGACCTGCCGATCGCCCACCACCTGCGGGGGCGCACCGGCCACACGCTCGCCGAGAGGTGGGAGCAGACCGGCATGGCGGCGTACAAGGGCACGACGGTGCCGGACTTCCCCAACCTCTTCCTGCTGGTCGGCCCCAACACCGGGCAGGGCCACACGAGCATGATCTTCATGATCGAGTCACAGGTGGCCTACGTGCGCGACGCGATCCGGACCGTGCGTCGCCGCGGCCTCGCCGCCGTCGAGCCGCGCGCCGACGCCACCGCGGCCTGGAACCGGTCCCTGCAGCGGCGGATGCGGCGCACGGTCTGGACGACCGGAGGCTGCCAGAGCTGGTACCTCGACGAGCACGGACGCAACACCACCCTGTGGCCGCGGTCCACCGCGGACTTCCGACGCCGCCTGGCGTCCTTCGACATGGAGGCCTACTCATGAGGAACCTGGACGGCAAGGTCGTCGTCATCACCGGCGCCGGGTCCGGCATCGGACGCGCGCTGGCCCTCGACCTGGCCGGGCGCGGCTCGCTGCTGGCCTTGTCCGACGTGGACGAGGCCGGGCTCGCCGCGACCGTCGCCCAGGTGAAGGCGGCCGGTGCCGCCGAGGTGCGCAGCGACCGGCTCGACGTCGCCGACCGCGAGGCCTTCGCGGCGTACGCCGTCGCGGTGGTCGAGCACTTCGGCCGCGTCAACGTCGTGATCAACAACGCCGGCGTCGCGCTGGCCGGCAACCTCGCCGACCTCGACTACGACGACATGGAGTGGATCGTCGGGATCAACTTCTGGGGCGTCGTCCACGGCACCAAGGAGTTCCTCCCCCACCTCATCGCCTCCGGCGACGGCCACGTCGTCAACCTCTCCTCCCTCTTCGGGCTGGTCTCGATGCCGGGCCAGAGCGCCTACAACGCCACCAAGTACGCCGTGCGCGGGCTCACCGAGGCGCTGCGCGAGGAGATGCTCGCGGCCGGCCACCCCGTCGGTGTGACGGCGGTGCACCCGGGCGGCATCAAGACCGCGATCGCCCGCAACGCCCGCTCCGCCCTCGCCGAGGACCAGCAGTCCAACGCCAAGCTCTTCGACGAGAAGCTGGCCAAGATGACGCCCGAGAAGGCCGCCTCGATCATCGTCAAGGGCATCCTGCGCAACAAGGCGCGAGTGCTGGTCGGCTGGGACGCCCACGCCCTCCACACGGGCGCCAAGCTGCTCGGCTCGCGCTACCAGGACGTTGTGGCGCGCGCCTCGCGGCGGGTGCTGTGACCCCACGACCGGGCGACGCCGTCCGGGTCGTCATGAGCAAGTGGGGCGACCGCCCCCACTGGGAGTTCGACGCGGTCGCCCTCGGCAGCGACGAGCACGGCGACTGGCTCGGCTTCCCCGGCGGGACGCAGATGACCCGCCCCGGCCTGTCGGTCGTCTCCCCGGTCGACCAGGTGGGACTCGTGCCCGCGCCCGGACCCGACGCGGAGCGCGGCTGGCTGGCGACGTTCCACGCGCCCCGCGGGCCGGTGCACACCTACGTCGACATGACGACGCCGCCGTACTGGGACGGCCACGTCGTGCGCGCGGTCGACCTGGACCTCGACGTCATCCGCGAGACCGACGGGCGGGTGTGGGTCGACGACGAGGACGAGTTCGCGCTGCACCAGGTGGAGCTGGGCTACCCCGAGGACGTCGTCGCGCTCGCGTCAGCGACCGCCGCACGCATCCGCGTCGCGGTCGAGCAGCGGCTGGCGCCGTTCGACGGCAGCGCCGACGCCTGGCTGGAGCGCCTGGCGCGCCGCTGACCTGCGGGGTGTGCTTCGCTTGTCGCGTGCGCATCGACTTCCACGGGTCTCCCGAGCCGACGCTCGGCGTCGAGTGGGAGCTGGCCCTCGTGGACCGCAAGACCCGGGACCTGCGCAACGACGCCTCCCACCTCTTCGCCCGCGCCCGGCACCGCATGGCCGACCCCGAGCGCCTGCACCAGGAGCTGCTGCGCAACACCGTCGAGGTCGTCACGCCCGTGTGCCACACGGTCGACGAGGCGATGGGCAGCCTGCGCGACACGCTGGCTGCGGTCGTGCCGGCCGCCGACGAGCTCGGCCTCGACCTCTTCGGCGGCGGCACGCACCCCTTCGCCTCCTGGACCGCGCAGCAGCTGACCGAGGGCCACCGCTACGCCGAGCTCATCAACCGCACCCAGTGGTGGGGCCGGCAGATGCTCATCTGGGGCGTCCACGTCCACGTGGGGCTGCCGGAGCGGAAGCGCGTGATGCCGGTGCTCTCGGCGCTGCTCAACTACTACCCCCACCTCCAGGCGCTGTCGGCCTCGTCGCCGATCTGGGCCGGCGTCGACACCGGCTACGCGTCCAACCGGGCCCTGATGTTCCAGCAGCTGCCGACCGCGGGGCTGCCGTTCCAGTTCGAGACCTGGGCGGAGTACGAGCGCTTCGTGCAGGACCAGCTCACCACCGGGGTGATCGAGGTGCTCTCGGAGGTCCGCTGGGATGTGCGGCCCGCGCCGCACCTCGGCACCCTCGAGACCCGCGTCTGCGACGGCGTCTCGACCTTCGAGGACCTGGCCGCGCTGACGGCGCTCGTGCACTGCCTGGTCGTCGACCTGGACACCCGGCTGGCCGGCGGCGAGACGCTGCCCACGATGCCGCCGTGGCACGTGCAGGAGAACAAGTGGCGCTCGGCGCGCTACGGCCTCGACGCGATCGTGATCCTCGACGCGCAGTCCGAGGAGCGGCTGGTGACCGAGGACCTCGTCGACCTGGTCGAGCACCTCTCGCCGGTCGCCGACCGGCTCGGCTGCGAGGCCGAGCTCCGCTCGGTGCTCGACATCGTGCGGCGCGGTGCGTCCTACCAGCGACAGCGCGCCGTGGCCGAGCGGACCGGCGGTGACCTGGTCGCCGTCGTCGACTCGGTCGTCCGCGAGCTGCGCGACGGGCTCTGAGGGTGCCGGACGTCGCGCTCGCGGCACCCAACGAGGCCGCCGCGGCCGCCGGCGAGCGGGCGGCCCTGGCGGGCGGCAACGCCGTGGACGCGGCGCTGGCCGCGGCGCTCGTGACCATGGTCAACGAGGTCGGCATCGTCTCGCTCAGCTCGGGCGGCTTCGTCACGGTGCAGCCCCCGGACGCCGCGCCCTTCACGGTCGACGGCTGGATGGACATGCCCGGACGCGGCGGCCGCGAGCTGGGCGGCGGCACGTGGGACGTCTTCACCGAGTACGGCGGCGGCGTGGACGTCACCATCGGTCCGGGCTCGGTCGCGGCCCACGGGTCGGTGGCGGCGTTCGGCGAGGCCCACGCACGCCAGGGCCGCCTGCCCTGGCGCGAGCTGGTCGCGCCCGCCGTGGACGTCGCGCGCGGGGGCTTCCGGCTCAGCCGGGCCTCGCGCTACTACCTCGACCACGTGCACGACGACATCTTCGGCTGGGACGAGGCCAGCCGGGTCGCGCTGCACGACGAGCACGGCCAGGTGACGACCGGGCTCGTGCTGCTGCCCGACCTGGTGGGCTCGCTCGAGGAGATCGCCCGGCACGGCCCGTCGGCCCTGCACGCCGGAGACCTCGGGCAGCGGATCGCCGACGACGTCCTGGGGCGCGGCGGCGTCCTGGGCCGCGAGGACCTGGCGTCGTACGCGCCGGTGGTGCGTCCCTCCCTGACGACCCGGATCGGGCCCTGGACCCTGGCGACCACCCCACCGCCGTCGGTCGGCGGCGTCTGCGTGGCCGCGATGCTGCGCCTGCTGGAGGACCGTCCGCGCGGGCCCTGGACGCCGGCGGACGTCGAGCACCTGGTGCGGGTGCAGCGCGCGGTCCTCGGGCACCGACTCGACGTCCTCGACCACACCGACGACGTCGTCGGCGCCGCGGCGGCGTTCCTGGCGCAGGTCGACCGCGACCACCTCGCGGTGCTGGAGTCGGGCTCCACCGCGCACGTCTCGGCCACCGACAGCGACGGCCTGGCCTGCTCGGTGACCGTGTCGTCGGGCTACGGCGCCGGCTTCATCGCGAGCGGCACCGGGATCTGGCTCAACAACTGCCTCGGCGAGCAGGAGCTCAACCCGCGGGGCCTGCACGGGCTGGCGCCCGGGACCCGGCTGCTGTCCAACATGGCGCCCACCGTCGGTCGTCACGACGACGGCTCGGCGCTCGCGATCGGCTCTCCCGGGGCCGACCGGATCACCACCGCCATCACCCAGGTGCTGGCCTCCTACGTGAGCGGCGGCCTCTCGCTGCGCGACGCCGTCGACCACCCGCGCGTGCACCTGCACCGGGCGGGGCGCCCGGAGGAGGAGCTCAAGGTGGAGTCGGAGCCGACGATGTACTTCGGCGGCGTCGGCGCGGCCGTGGTCGGCGCGGACGGCCGGTTGAGCGCCGCCGCGGACCCGCGCCGCGAGGGCGCCGTCCGGCTCGTGACCGGGCCCCGCACGCCTCAGTAGCCGCCCTCGGGCTCGGTCATCTCGAGCCGCACGCCGAGCAGGCGGACGGGCCGGTCCTGGTCGACGCGCCCGAGGAGCTCCACCGCGGCCGCACCGAGGACCTCGGGGTCGTTGGTCGGCGCCGGCAGCGTCAGGCTGCGGGTGACGGTGAAGAACGGCTTGAAGCGCACCTTGATCCCCACGCGGGCCGCCGGGCGCCCCTCGGCGTCGATGTCGGCGACGACGCGGTGGGTGAGCCGGCGGGCGGCGTCCTCGACGAGGGACCACTCCTCCAGGTCGACCTGGAACGTCTCCTCGCGCCCGTGGGCGCGCGGCACGTAGGGCTGGGGGTCCACCGGGCTGGAGTCGACGCCCCGGCCGAGCCGGTGGTACCACGGGCCCATCGTCGGGCCGAGCTCGGCGGCGAGAACCCGGACGTCGGACTCGGCCAGCTGGCGCACCGTGTCGATGCCCAGCGCGGCGAGCTTCTTCGCCGTCTTGGCGCCGATCCCCCACAGCGCCCGGGTCGGGCGCTCGCCCATCTCCTCGAACCACGTCTCGTCGGTGATCGTGTAGACCCCGCGCGGCTTGCCGAAGTCGGTCGCGATCTTGGCCTGCAGCTTGTTGTTGCCGATCCCCACCGAGCAGTGCAGCGCGCTGGCCTCCAGCACCGCCGCCCGGAGCTGCTCCGCGAACGCGACCGGGTCGCGCCGGTCCTGGTCACGCTCTCGGGGGAACCCACCCCCCTCCCCCTCACCCGGACGCTCATCCGGACGCTCGGCCGGGTGCTCGGCCGGGTGCTGGGCCACGAACGCCTCGTCCCAGCCGAGCACCTCGACGTCGACCGGCGCGCCGTCCCACCGCTGGGCGCGCAGGGTCTCCATGACGACCGCGGACGCCGCGTCGTACGCCGCCGCGTCGACCGGCAGGAACACCGCGTCCGGCGCCTTGCGCGCCGCCAGCCGCAGCGGCATGCCCGAGCCCACGCCGAGCTCGCGGGCCTCGTAGGACGCGGTGGAGACCACCGCCCGCTCGGTGGGGTCGCCGCGACCGCCGACGACCACCGGCAGCCCGACCAGCTCGGGCCGTCGCAGCACCTCGACCGCGGCGACGAACTGGTCCAGGTCGACGTGCAGCACCCACCGGGTCGACCCGGAGTGTGGCGCCGGGACCGCCCCGGCGCTCACCGCGGTGGGGGCAGCGCGTCGGTGGACTCCGTCTCGTCCAGGCCGGTGAGCAGCAGCAGGTCGACGACGATCGAGCGGAGCTGGGCCAGGATCACCTCGGCGGCCAGGACGTCGGAGCGCTCGACGTGGCCCGTGCCCTCCCCGACCTCGAGCACCGCGGGGCGCGCCGCCACCGCCATCCGGTCGGCCGCCAGCTCGGTGGCCACCAGCTCCGCCGCGTCCGCGAGCTCCCGGGCCAGCTCGGCGTAGGAGGCCGGCACCGGCCGGTCCCGGTAGGCCGCGACCGCGGTCTGGCGGACCAGCACGCGCGTGGACCGCAGGGTGCGGTCGAGGGGGTCGACCAGGTCGCTCATGCGGCGCAACCCGTCGCGGTGGCGCACGCGGAACGGCGAGGACGCCACGACCGACATCCCCTCGTCGGCCGCCGACTGGAGCTCGCGGATCAGCGGGTCGGTCGAGCGGGCCTCGGCCAGCAGCGCCAGCCCGCGCTCGGCCTCGCCGTCGACCATCACCTCCCCCGCCGCCCGCAGCAGCTCGGCGACCTTGCCCATCACCAGCGCCGCCTGCTCGCGCGGGCGTCGCAACGGAGCCGCGGGCGCCACCGTGGCGGCCACCAGCGCCACCGCCCCGCCCACCAGCGCGTCGGTCCAGCGCGTGAGGGCGGCGCCGGGATCGGGGATCAACGTGCTGACCACGATCGACTGCACCGCCGCCTGGGTCACGAACAGCTGGCCGCCGTCGAGCAGGAACGCGGTGGTCATGGCCAGCGCGACGATGATGACGAGCTGCCAGCCACCGGAGCCGAGCTGGCTCACGAGCAGGTCGGCGATGAAGACGCCGATGGCCACACCCAGGGTCACCTCGGCGACGCGGCGCAGCCGCTGGCCGTAGGAGGTCCCGAGGCTGACCACCGCCGCGATGGGGGCGAAGAACGGGGTGGTGTGACCCAGCAGGTCGGCCGCGACGAACCACGCCACGCCCGCCGCGAGCGCGCACTGGACGATGTGCCATCGCTTGACCCGCAGCCGGACTAGCCGTTCGCGCAGCGACGTGCGGCCGCGTGCCCGCATGCGGTCGAGCGCTCCGGCCTCCATGACGGCATGGTCTCAGAGGAGGGTCGGCGACGGCCACGGCCCGCCCCGACGACGTCGGCAGCGGACCCCGACCGTCAGCCGGCACGAGCGTGCTCCAACGCCCGGCGGAGGTCGGCCAGGTCGCGGTACCAGACGCGGACCTCGGTGCGGCAGCGCACGCGGGCGACCCGGCGGTCGTACTCACCGCACTCGGCGTAGGCCTCGGAGTCGGTGGGAGGGAAGAGCGCGGTGCCGTCGTCGTAGTGGATGCCGAAGCCGTCGGCCGCGTCGCCCTCCACCTCGACGATGACGCGAGGGAGGGACGCGAGCGGCGGCTCGTGGACGTGGTGGTCGTCGTCGGCGCGGGCCAGGCCGGCGACGCCGAGGGTCAGCAGGAGCCCCGTGAGCAGGGCGGCGAGGATCTTCATGGCGGCGACGCTAGGAGCCCCGGACGACAGCCGGCCCGGGTCGCGCGTCGACCTGGGGACGGGACCGGCGGGAGCGGCCTCCTGTGGACGGACAGCGGCCCCTCGGGCGGCACCGCCCTCCCCCGAGGGCCGAGGGAGGCCCCCGGTGCTTGTGGCGGCGGTCACGGCCCGCAAGGATGCGCTCCTACGAAAGGCTCACCGTGGTCACTCCGATCGATCCCACCGGGACCGGTTTCCTGTTCGCCGAGAACCGGAGCATGCCGATGCACGTCGGTGGTCTCCAGCTCTTCAAGAAGCCGGAGGGCGCGGGGCGCGGCTACGTGCGCGAGATGTACGAGCAGATGAGCGACGTCGAGGAGATCGCGCCGCTGTTCCTCAAGCGGCCCTACCGCTCGGTGCGCACGGCCGGCCAGTGGGTCTGGGAGCCCGACGAGCAGTTCGACATCGAGCACCACGTGCGGCACAGCGCGCTGCCCAAGCCCGGCCGCGTGCGCGAGCTCCTGGACCTGTGCGGCCGCCTGCACAGCACCCGCCTGGCCCGGGAGCGCCCGCTGTGGGAGGCGCACATCATCGAGGGCCTGCGCGACGGCCGCGTCGCGATGTACACCAAGACCCACCACGCGCTGGTCGACGGCGTCTCCGCGATGCGGCTGCTGGCCAGCGTGCTCTCCACCGACCCCGACGAGCGCGGCATGGCGGCGCCCTGGGCGGCGCAGCCCGGCGCGCGCAGGCCGCGCCGCGACGCCGCCCCCGAGCTCTCCGACCTGCCGGTGCAGGCCCTGCGCTCGGCGCTGGGCATCACCGCCGAGGCCGCGGGGATGCCCGGGGCGCTGGTCAAGACGCTGAGCAAGGGCCTGCGCAACGAGACGTCCGCGCTGTCGCTCTACGCGCCGCGCACGATCCTCAACCAGAAGATCACCGGCTCACGCCGCTTCGCCGCGCAGGACTGGCCCATCGAGCGGCTGCGCGACATCGGCAAGGCGACGGGCACCACGGTCAACGACGTCGTCCTCGCGATGTGCAGCGGTGCCATGCGCGCCTACCTCCTCGAGCTGGACGCGCTGCCCGACCAGACGTTGGTCTCGATGGTCCCGGTCGGCCTCAACGCCAAGCAGTCGCAGGTCGCCTCGGCCGAGGGCGGCAACGCGCTCGGCGCGGTGATGGTGCAGCTCGCCACCGACCTGGCGGACCCGGCGCGGCGGCTCGCCGCGATCCACCGGTCGATGAAGGACGGCAAGGAGGCGTTGTCGTCGATGACGCCGATGCAGATCCTCGCCATGAGCGCGATCGGCCAGGCGCCGGCGATCCTGACGCCGCTGCTGCGGATGCAGGGCATCGTGCGTCCGCCGTACAACCTCATCATCAGCAACGTCCCCGGACCCCGCACGACGCACTACTGGAACGGCGCCCAGCTCGTCGGCACCTACCCGTTGTCGATCCCGATCAACGGCATGGCGCTCAACATCACCTGCACGTCCTACGACGGCAACATGGCGTTCGGCCTCACCGGCTGCCGCCGCACCGTCCCGCACCTGCAGCGGCTGCTGACGCACCTGGACGACGAGCTAGGTCACCTGGAGCAGGCCGTGGGCCTCTAGCTCCTCGGGCTCGCGGGCGCCAGTGCGCTCGGCGCCGACCCCGGCGGCGACCACGAACCCGACCCCGGCCACCGCCACCCAGCCCGGCGCCTGGCTCAGCGCCAGGAACCCGATCACCAGCGCGAACGCCGGCTCCAGGCTCATCAGGGTGCCGAACGCCGACGTCGTCAGTCGGCGCAGCGCGAGCAGCTCCAAGGCGAACGGCACCACCGGCAGC
The DNA here is from genome assembly GCF_004522095.1 of Nocardioides sp. 503. Taxonomy (GTDB): domain Bacteria; phylum Actinomycetota; class Actinomycetes; order Propionibacteriales; family Nocardioidaceae; genus Nocardioides. Next base: position 601,663 of record NZ_SPUI01000004.1, on the reverse strand, counting down.
AGGATCGCGAGCCCGAGACCGACCAGCAGCAGCTCGGGCGTGAGCCGGCCGAACGCCGACGGCCCGGCGACGAGCGTCGCGACCAGGCCGGCGACCGGCATCGAGATCGCCAGGCCCTTGAGGCCGGTGACCTCGTCGCCGACGCGCTGCGTCAGCAGGATGTACGCCGCCCAGCAGACGGCCGCCCCCAGGGCGAACGCGACCCCGACCGGGTCGGCCTCGCCGGTCCACGGCTGGGTGAGGAGCAGGACGCCGACGGCCGCGAGGGCCGGCCAGGTCCGCCGGCCACCGTGGCCGCGCGCGATCGCCACTCCGAGGGGGCCGAGGAACTCCAGCGCGCTGGCCGTGCCCAGCGGCAGCCGGTCGACCGCCGCCATGAACAGCATGGTCACCCCGGCGGTGACGACGCCGAGCAGGACGCACGCGAGCAGCGACCCGGCCGGGAAGTCGGCGCGCCGCGGGCGGACCACGGCGAGCATGATCACGCCGGCCCAGGCGAGCCGGAGCCAGGCGGCGCCCTCGGGACCCAGGTCGTCGATCAGGCCGACCGACACGGCCAGCCCCAGCTGGACGCAGAGCATGGAGACGACGGCCATGGAGGCACCGGTGCGGGCGTTCATGACTCCAGTACAGCCCCGCCCACCGTCCGCGTCCACGTGAGGATCCTGGACAGATCGTTCACGATTCACGGACAATGAGATCATGGACGTCCGCCGCCTCAGGCTGCTGCTCGAGCTCTCCCGGCTGGGCTCCATGCGCGAGGTCGCCGACGAGCTCGGCTACACCACCTCCACGGTCTCGCAGCAGATCGCGGCCCTCGCCCGCGAGGTGCACACGCCGCTCATCGAGCCGCACGGCCGGCGGGTGCGGCTCACGGCCGCGGGGCGCCGGCTCGCCGAGCACGCCGTCACCATCCTGGCCGCGGTCGACGCGGCCCGCCTCGACCTCGACCCCGACGCGGAGCCGGCCGGGACCCTGCGGATCGCGGGCTTCGCGACCGCCGTACGCCGCTCGCTGCTGCCGGTCATCGACGACCTCGCCGCGACCCACCCGAGCGTGCGGGTGCTGGTGAGCGAGTACGAGCCGCTGGAGGCCTTCGACCTGCTCGCCAGCGACGACGTGGACCTGGCCCTCACCTACGACTACAACCTGGCCCCGGCCGCCCTGCGCAACGACCTCGACGCCCTGCCCCTGTGGGACCTCACGTGGGGGCTGGGCGTCCCGGTGGGGTCCCCCACGCCACGAGGCGACGCCGCGGCCGTCTTCGCCGCCTACGCCGAGCACTCCTGGATCGTCAACTCCCGCAACACCGCCGACGAGGACGCCGTGCGCACGCTGGGCTCGCTGGCCGGCTTCACCCCGCGGATCCGCCACGAGATCGACAGCCTCGACCTGGTCGAGGACCTGATCGTCGCCGGCCTCGGCGTCGGCCTGCTCCCCCTCGACCGCGCCTGCGGCCCCGGCGTGCGCGTGCTGCCGCTGGCCGACCCCGGTGTGGTGCTCCGCGCGTACGCGCTCACCCGACGCGGCCGCGACGGCTGGCCGCCGCTGCGGCTGGTCCTCGACCGCCTGCGCGCCGGTGCAACCTCCGGGGGTGCCGATCCCGTGGGAGGGGCATGAGACAGGACCCGGAGCCGGAGTTCCGCGAGTGGGTGGCGGCCCGCCGCTCCCACCTGCGGCGGACGGCGTACCTGCTGTGCGGCGACTGGCACCTCGCCGACGACCTGGTCCAGGAGGCGCTGACCCGTGCCTTCGCGGCCTGGGGCCGGATCGTCCGGGGCGGGCAGCCCGATGCCTACGTGCGCAAGATCCTGCTGAACCTCTACCTCGACCACCGGCGCCGGCCGGCGCGGCGCGAGGCGGCGTGGGCCGAGCTGCCCGACACGGCCTCGGTCGGCGGAGGCGCGAGCGACCTCGGCGAGCGCGAGCGGGTCCTCGCCGCCCTGCGCGAGGTCGCCCCCGGGCAGCGCGCCGTGCTGGTGCTGCGCTTCTGGGAGGACCTCTCGGTGGAGCAGAGCGCCCAGGCGCTCGGCGTCAGCACCGGCAACATCAAGAGCCAGACCAGCCGCGGCCTCGAGGCGCTGCGCGGCGCCCTGGCGACGTACCAGGAGGAGACGCCGTGAACGACGTCCGTACGCTCTTCGAGTCGGTCGTCGTCGACGCCCCGCCCGACACCCTCGACCTGGACCAGGTGGTCGCCCGCGGCACCCGCCGTCGCACCGTACGGCGCGCGGTCACCGCGGGCGCCGGGCTGGCCGCGGCGCTGGTCATCGGCTCCGGCATCGCCTACGTGGCGACGCCCGACGACGACCGCACGGCGCCCCCGGTCGGCGACCCCACGACCGGGGTGACGAGCGCGCCGACAGTGATCGACCTGTCCGCGCGGCCCTCCATGGACCTCTCGTGCGAGAACAACGGCATGGAGCTCAGTCCGCCCAAGGTCATCGCGCAGCCGTCCGGGGTCGTCGTGCGACTGTCGAGCACCATGAAGCCCGGCTCGTCGTTCGGCTACTCCTACGAGCTGCCGTTCGCGGACACCGGCGCCCACCGGCTGCCGGCGCGCGACGGCACCTGGAGGCTGCCGCTCGCACCCGGCAAGGTCACCCTCGCGTGCCAGGTCCGCGGGGAGAAGCCACAGGAGCTGGTCCTGAACGTCGTCGACCCCGACGGTCAGTGGATGGGCGACACCCTCGAGGGGTGCGACCCCGTCGGGACCCCGGAGTGGGGGCCGGCCCTGACCGGCACCGGCCCCTCCACCCAGGACGCCATCGAGGTGACGCTCAACGGGCTGCGCGCCCGGGACGACGGGCGGCCGGCCGACGAGGTGGCGGACTACGCGGCCCAGTCCGCCGGCGGCGGCTACAACGACCTGGGCACCGGCTCCTGGGTCGTCCTGAGGAACGGCGAGCCCTACCTCACGCTCGCCATGGCGATCCGGGGCGAGACCCAGTTCGTGGCGATGCCCGACCAGCTCTGCGGCTAGCCGCAGACGACCGCTACGGCGTCAGGTCGACGAACCCACCACCGACCCGCTCCGCGACCGCCCGCAGCCGGGCGCGGGTGACGTCGGCGACCGTGGCGTAGCCCGCCAGCTCGGCGTTCGAGCCGACCCGGGTCGGCTCGGTCGAGTTGACCGAGAGGCAGGTGCGCGAGCCGCCGTCGGCGGCGTTGGCCAGCGCGACCGCGTGCCCCGTCGTCCCGCTGCCGGCGAAGAAGTCCAGCACCCGCGCGTCGGACGGCATCGTCTGCAGGATCCGCAGCAGCAGTCCGGTGGGCTTGGGCGACTCGAAGACGTGCCCCAGGATCTCCTTGAGCTCTGCGACCGCGGTGTCGGTGGAGCCCACCTCGTCGGCCATCCAGATCGTGCGCAGCTTCTTGCGGCGCCCGCCCGGGGTGTCGCGGTGCAGCCAGTCCTTCTGGAAGACGTCCACGCGCTCGCCGAGAGCGCCGTTGATGGTGCGGCAGACGAGGTCGTCGGGGCGCTCCTCGATCCGCGGGCGGCTCCACCGCCACACCGCCGGGCTGCCGTCGCCGAAGACGGGCAGCACCTCCACGGCCCCCTCGAACGGCGCCGTGCGCACCGTCCCCGCGACCGGGTCGCCCCACACCGGGAAGTGCAGCGTGCGCGCCGTCGCCGGGTTGAACTTCTTGTTGGTGTTGCGCAGCGGCAGGTGCCGGAAGCGCCGCCCGTCCGCGTCGGCCAGCGGGAAGTCCCGCTCGTCCACGGTGTCGCTCGTGCTCGCGTCCAGGACGCAGCGCCGCGCGTCGCGCGCGTAGGCGAGCAGGTACTCGTGGCTGGTGGCGAAGCCCTTCCCCAGCTGGCGTCCCTTGGGGTTGAGGTTGACCACGATCTGCGCGAGCAGGTTGTCATCGCCGTAGACCTCGTCCATCAGCAGTCGCAGGTACGCCGCCTCGTGGTCGTCGATGCTGACGAAGATCGCGCCCGTGGCGGCCAGCACCTCGCGCGCCGCCTCGAGCCGCGGGCGCATCATCGCCACCCACGCCTCGTGCCGGCTGCGGGTGTCGTCGCCGCGGATGTCGTCGCGGTAGGCGAAGTCGTTGCCCGTGTTGTAGGGCGGGTCGATGTAGACCAGGTCGACGCTGCCGGGCTCCAGCGTGGGCAGCACGTCGAGGTTGTCGCCCGCCACGAACGCGTTCCACGGGCGCTCGTCGACGGTCACGGCCGCACCGTAGCCGCTCCCGGAGGGCGACGGGCCCCGCAGCCCGTTTCGTGGCATGTCCCGCCCACCCGGCCGAGGGCACCACCCGGGTCGGCTGCCCGGGGACGGCGCGCGGGGACGCCCGCGGAAGTCGACCTCGCCCTCGCCGAAGCCGGGACCGCGTGACCGCCCGTAGGCGATGATTTCGGGCGTGGGAGACAGCGGGTGGTCGCGGCGACGCGCCGAGCGCCAGTGGCAGCGCGACCTGCTGCGTGAGATCCGGGCGATGGAGACCACCGACGAGGGCCCCGACGGCGGCACGGTGACCCCGATCCGGGGCGGCCTGCCGCGAGCCGCCCGGCCGTCCCGGCGTGCGCGCCACGCGCCCCCCGGTCCCGCGCCGCTCGCCCACGAGCGGCGCCGCACCCTGCTCACCGTCCTCGTCACCCTCGGCGTGATCGGCGCCCTGGTCGTGCTCAACCTCGGCCCCGGCTCCGCGCAGGTGCGGCAGTGGCTGGGCTTCGACGACCGGTTCGGCACCCAGGTCGAGGGCGACGGCAGCGGCTCCTACGAATTCCTGGCCACCCGGCCGGGCACCGACGAGCCGGTGGGCTGGAGCCACTGCGAGCCGATCCCGTACGTCGTCAACACCGACGGGGCGCCCGACGACTGGGAGGACCTGGTCCGCGACGCCACCGACAGGATGCAGGAGGCCTCCGGGCTGGTCTTCGAGGACCGCGGCACGACCGACGACCGCGACTTCGAGGGGCGCTTCGGGCTCGCCGGAGGGGCCGAGCCGGTGCTCATCGCCTGGGCGGACGAGGACGAGGTGCCGGGACTGTCCGGCGACGTGGCGGGCCTCGCCGGGCCGATGTCCCGCAACGACGGGATGTTCCAGAAGTACGTCACCGGGCGGGTCGTCCTCGACAAGGAGGCCTTCGAGGAGATCGAGTCCGTGCGCGGCGGGGACGAGCAGCGGGAGGCCATCGTGCTGCACGAGCTGGGGCACCTGGTCGGGCTGGCCCACGTCGACGACCCCGGCGAGCTCATGCACCCCACCACCGAGACGACCGAGCTCGGCCCCGGCGACCGCAGCGGGCTCGCGATCCTCGGCGACGCGCCCTGCTGAGCGGCCCCGACCCTGGTCCCACGTGACCTCGCGCCGCCGCGGCAGTTGAACAGCCCATGAAGACGCGCCTCGCCCCGCTGCTCGGCCTCGCCCTGGCCGCCGCCACCCTGACCGCCGTACCCACCACGGCGGGAGCGGCGGCCACCGCAGCAGCGGCGCCGGCGGCCAAGCCGGGCGTCACGGTCACGAACGGCTGCCTGAGGAGCGTCCCGGAGACGAAGGGCGGCGCGCCCGTCAAGATCTGCTACACGATCTTCAAGCCCGCCCGGGCCAGCGCGAAGCGCCGCGTCCCGATGATCATGCACAGCCACGGCTGGGGCGGCTCGCGCACCAAGGACCCGGCCGAGCTGCGCGCCTTCACGCGCGCGGGCTACGGCGTCATCTCCTTCGACCAGCGCGGCTGGGGCGAGTCCGGCGGCAAGGCGCACGTCGAGCACCCCGCCTTCGAGGGCCGCGACGTGCGCGCGCTGGTGCGGCTGGTGAGCCGGCTGCGCTGGGTGCGCCAGGACGGCCGGGGCGACCCGCGCATCGGGGCGGTGGGCGGCAGCTACGGCGGCGGCTACCAGTTCGCGGGCGCCTTCGAGTCGCTGCGGCTGCGCGGCAAGCCGGTCTTCGACGCCCTGGCGCCGGAGATCACCTGGCACGACCTCTCCCAGAGCATCGCCCCCGAGGGGGTCACGCGCACCGAGTGGGCGCTCGCGCTGAGCGCCGCCGCCCTGCCGTCCCAGGCCCTGCCCGAGCGTGTCTACAAGGCGCTCGTGGAGGGCGCGACCACCGGCCGCTGGCCCGACGGGTCGCTGCCCGGCGGAGAGGACCTGGTGGCCTTCTTCGCCAAGAACGGGCCGAAGTGGCACGTCGACCACGGTCGCCGGCTCACCATCCCCGTGCTGTTCGGGCAGGGCACCACCGACACCCTCTTCCCGCTCCAGCAGGGCCTCGCCAACTGGCAGCGCGCCCTGACCAAGCGGGCCCGCCGGCAGAGCATCTTCATCGGCTACAACGGCGGGCACGTCCTGCCCGCGGTCCTGCCGGCCGGGGTGGACGTCACCTCCGACCCGTGCAGCAGGAAGCTCGCCGGCGGCGACTTCCGCGCGCTGACGGTGAAGTTCTTCGACGCCAAGCTCAAGCACCGCACGACCCGCCTGCGCGGCTTCGGTCGCATCCACCTCGCCACCCCCGCGAGCCGCTGCACCACCGTGCGCTCGGTCGCTCCCACCCGGCGGTACGCCGTCGGCTCGGTCGCCACGACCACCGGCCCGGCCGGTGCGCCGGTGGCCGTCCCGGTCGTGCGCGGCCCGGTGCGCGTCGCCGGCTCGCCGTACCTCACCGCCGCCGTCACCGCCCTGGGCGTCGAGAACCGCGCCTTCTACGGCCTGGCCGTCGGGACTTCCCCCGCCACCGCGCGCCTGGTGCAGAACAACGTGCTGCCGCTGAGCGAGCCCACCCCGGTCACCGGGGTGACCCGCCGGGTGACGCTGCCGTCGGTCGCGGTCGACGTACCCGCGGGACAGACGCTCTACCTGCTCGCCTCGGCGACCAGCGACACGTTCGTGACGATGGGCTCGCGCACTCCCGGCGTGGTCGTGCTGGACGACACCGTCGTCTCGCTCCCCGTTGTCGGCCGCTGACCCTTTACCCTCGACACGGTGCGCACACTTCCCCGGCTCGCCGCCCTCCTGCTGGGCTGCAGCCTCCTCGCGGCGCCGTCGCCCTCGGTCGGCGGCGGGGCGGACGACGGCACGCGCCTCTCGACCGAGCGGCGGGTGCCCCAGACGTCCGACGGGGTCCGGGGCGAGATCGGGCGACCGATCCCGGGCTACCTGCGCGGCGTCGCCCGCAGCACCGCACCGGCCGCCGAGTGGCGCGTCGCGCCCGGGATCCGCTACCACCGCTGGGACCAGGTCGACGCCCGCGGCCCGATCCGCGCCCACCTGCTGACCGTCAACCTGCGCACCCGCGGCGTCAGCCTCGGCTACGGCTCGCCGGGGTTCGTGGCCCGCACCGACGAGGTCAGCGACATCGTGGCCCGCGGCGGCGGGATCGCCGGCGTCAACGGCGACTTCTTCGACATCGGCGACACCGGCGCCCCCCTGGGCATCGGCCGCAGCCCCGGCGGGGGCCTGCTGCACGCACCCAGGGCCGGCTGGAACTCCGCGTTCTTCCTCGACTCCCGCGGACGCCCCGACATCGGCCCGCTGGAGCCGGTGCTGCGCGTCGCGCACCGTCCGGGCATGAGGATCACCAACTACAACTCCCCCGTGGTCCCGCCCGGCGGCATCGGGGCCTACACGCCCCGCTGGGGTCTCACGTCCGGCTACAGCGTGACCGACGGCCGCCGCCGCGGCGTGCGCTACGTCCGGGTCGTGCGCAAGCGGGTCGTCGAGACCGGCCGGAGGCTCTCCTCGGGCAAGCGCGTGCGCGGCATCATCCTGGTCGGCCGCGGCGCGGGCGCGCGCAAGCTGATGGAGCTGCGCAAGGGCGACGGCGTGCGGCTGCAGCGCGGCATCGTCGGCTCCCCGCGCCTGGCCATCACCGGCAACAAGATCCTGGTCAGCGACGGCGTCATCGACGTGGTCGACGACCGGGAGATGCACCCCCGCACGGCGATCGGCTACGACCGCGACACCGGCGACGTGCTGCTGCTGGTCGTCGACGGCCGCCAGAGCTTCAGCCGTGGCTACACGATGGTCGAGCTCGCCGAGCTGATGATCGAGCTGGGCGCCGACGAGGCGCTCAACCTCGACGGCGGCGGGTCCAGCACGATGGTGGCGCCCAAGCCGGGCGAGGGGGTCCGGGTGCTCAACAGCCCCTCGGACGGCGCCCAGCGCAAGGTCGCCAACGGGCTCACGGTCCGCTACCGCCGGCCGCGCTGAGGTCTACGCCGCCGGGTCGGCCGCGACGGGGGCGATCTCGCCCGGGACGTCGACGACCGCGACGGTGGTGACCGCCGCGTAGCACTCCTGCCGCGGGCTGGCCACCTTCGCGGGGGTGACCGTCCAGGCACCGTCCACCTGGGTCACGAAGACCTCGGGCGGCACGTCGCAGCCGACCGAGACCACCGCGGCGCCCTGGCTGTGGCCACTCGGCAGGTCGTGCCCACGGACCGCGGCGCGGACCTCCTCGCCGAGCGTCGCGGAGTCCACCTGCGTCAGGAAGGCGTCCAGGCCCGGGCCGTCGACGGGGGCGAGCACGTCGCTCGACGTCCCGCCGCCGCCCGTCTCGCTCACGAGGGCGACGACCACCGGCTCGTCCGAGGCCGGCTCGTCGGGGGACGGCTCGTCGGAGGGAGGCGTCTGCGAGGGGGATGCCGACGGCGACGAGGGCGGCGGGTCCTCGGCGACGGTGCCGTCGTCGTCGCCGCAGCCGGCCAGCAGCGCGGCCAGCAGCGTGAGGGGCAGGAGGGGTCCGAGGGTCCGTCTCATGGTGGTTGGACGCTACCCCTCGCCGGCGGGTTCCCGCCGCCCTGGCACGCTGGCGCCGTGACCGCGCCACCTCCTGCCGAGCGACGCCGCAGCTTCACCCGTGCCGAGCTGGACGCCTTCCGCGACGCCTTCGTGCCCGACCTGCTCCCGGGCGCCGGCCAGCGCCTGCGCCTGCTCTTCGTCGGCATCAACCCCGGCCTCTGGACCGCCGCCACCGGCAGCCACTTCGCCCACCCCGCCAACCGGTTCTACCCCGCGCTGCTCCAGGCCGGCATCCTGGAGCGTCCGATCAGCCCGTCGGCCGGGATGACCGACGAGGACCGCGGCTACCTGCGCGCCCGCGGCATCGGCATCACCAACATCGTCGCCCGCGCCAGCGCCCGCGCCTCGGACCTGAGCGCCGAGGAGCTGCGCGAGGGCAAGGACCGGCTCGCCGCCCTGGTCCGCCGTACGACGCCGGCCGTGGTCGCCGTCGCCGGGATCACCGCCTACCGCACCGGGTGGGGCCGCCCCCAAGCCGTCGCCGGCCGACAGCCCGAGGAGCTCGAGGGCGCGCAGCTGTGGGTCGTGCCCAACCCGAGCGGCCTCAACGCCCACCAGACCATCGCGACCCTCGCCGAGGCCTACGCCGAGCCGGCCCGCGCCGCGGGCATCCTGCCCGACCGGTGATCGAGCAGCGAAGGCGTGCAGCGCCTGAGCGCCCGTCGAGCTCCCCCACGGCCAGGCACGCGCTGCTCCCCGGCGCCCTGCACCCCTCACGGGTCTCGACGGGCGGTCGGCGCCGGCGCGCCGCCCTGCTCGACCAACGGCGTGCCTAGAAGGACTGGTCCTTGCCGAGCACGGTGAGGCCGTCCTCGACGACGAAGCCCCGCGCGCGGTCGGCCTCGTGGTCGACGCCCACCTGGGCGCCGTCGGGGACGACGACGTTCTTGTCGAGGATCGCGTTGCGCACGACCGCGCCGGCGCCGATGCGCACGTCGTTCATCAGCACCGAGCCCTCGACGACCGCGCCCGCCTCGACGCGCACCCCCGGGGAGAGCACCGAGCGCTGGACGCGCGCGCCGCTGACCACGACGCCCGGCGAGAGCAGCGCCTCGTCGACCGCGGCCTCGGTGCCGTCGACGCCCTGCACGACCTTCGCGGGCGGCTGCGGCCCGTATGAGGTGTAGATGGGCCAGGCGAAGTTGTAGAGGTTGAAGACCGGCAGCGGCGAGACGACGTCCATCTGGGCGGCGTAGTAGGACCCGAGCGTCCCCACGTCGCGCCAGTAGCCGCGGTCGCGGTCGGTGGCGCCGGGCACGACGTTGTCCTTGTAGTCGTAGACGCCGGCCTGCTCGCGGCGGACGAACGCCGGGACGATGTCGCCGCCCATGTCGTGCTTGGAGCCCTCCATCGTGGCGTCGCGCGTGACCGCCTCGATGAGCGCGTCGGCGTCGAAGACGTAGTTGCCCATCGAGGCCAGGACCTCGCCGGGGCTGTCGGGCAGGCCGGTGGGGTTCGTGGGCTTCTCGAGGAACTCCCGGATCCGCGACGGGTCCTCGGGGAGCACGTCGATGACCCCGAACTGGTCGGCGAGCTCGATCGGCTGCCGGATCGCCGCGACCGTGCAGGTCGCGTCGCTCTCGATGTGCTGGTCGACCATCTGCGCGAAGTCCATGCGGTAGACGTGGTCGGCGCCGACGACGACCACGATGTCGGGCTTCTCGTCCTTGAGCAGGTTGAGCGACTGGAAGATCGCGTCGGCGCTGCCGAGGTACCAGTGCTTGCCGACGCGCTGCTGGGCCGGCACCGGGGTGACGTAGTTGCCGAGCATCGTCGACATGCGCCAGGTCTGCGTGACGTGACGGTCGAGGCTGTGCGACTTGTACTGCGTCAGCACGACCACCTTGAGGTAGCCGCTGTTGACGACGTTGGACAGCGCGAAGTCGATGAGGCGGTAGATCCCCGCGAACGGCACGGCGGGCTTGGCGCGGTCGGCGGTCAGCGGCATCAGGCGCTTGCCCTCGCCGCCCGCGAGCACGATGGCGAGGACCTTCTTGCGCGCTGTCATGACAGCACCGTATCCCCGAAGCGTCGTCCGAGTAACGTGCCTCACGTGAGGATCGACGTGCTGACCAAGGAGTACCCGCCCGAGGTCTACGGCGGCGCGGGTGTCCACGTGACCGAGCTCGTGCGAGCGCTCCGGGCGCGTCGCGACGTCGAGGCCCGGGTGCACGCGTTCGGCGCGGCCCGCGACGAGTCCGGCACGGCGTCGTACCCCGACCTCGCCGAGCTCGCCGGCGCCAACCCGGCCCTGCGCACCCTGGGCGTCGACCTGGCCATCGCCGACGCGTGCGCCGGAGCCGACCTGGTCCACTCCCACACCTGGTACGCCAACATGGCCGGTCACGTCGCCTCCCTGCTCCACGGCGTGCCGCACGTGGTCTCGGCCCACTCGCTCGAGCCGCTGCGGCCGTGGAAGGCCGAGCAGCTCGGTGGCGGGTACGCCGTGTCGTCCTGGGTCGAGCGCACCTCCTACGAGGCCGCGGCGGCGGTGATCGCGGTGTCCGCCGCGATGCGCGACGACGTGCTCGCCTCCTACCCCGCCATCGACCCGGCCCGCGTCCACGTCGTCCACAACGGCATCGACACCGAGCAGTGGGCGCCCCTGGTGGCACCCGACCGGGTGCGCGAGCTGGGCGTCGACCCCGACCGTCCCTCGGTGGTCTTCGTGGGCCGGATCACTCGGCAGAAGGGGCTGCCGCTCTTCCTGCGCGCGGTCGCCGAGCTGCCCGACGACGTGCAGATCGTGCTGTGCGCCGGCGCGCCCGACACCCCCGAGATCGCCGCCGAGGTCGAGCACCTCGTGACGGAGCTGGCCGCCCGGCGTACCGGCGTCGTGTGGATCACCGAGATGCTGCCCCGGCCGGACGTGGTGGCGCTGCTGACCCAGGCCACCGTCTTCGCCTGCCCCTCGATCTACGAGCCGCTGGGCATCGTCAACCTCGAGGCCATGGCCTGCGAGACCGCCGTCGTCGCCACGGCCACCGGCGGCATCCCCGAGGTCGTCGTGGAGGGCGAGACGGGCCGGCTGGTCCCGATCGAGCAGGCCACGGACGGCACCGGCACCCCGCTCGACCCCGACCGCTACGTCGCCGACTTCGCCGCCGCCCTCCACGAGGTCGTCACCGACCCCGCCCGCGCCGCCGCCATGGGCGTCGCCGGCCGCCGCCGCGCCATCGAGTCGTTCGGCTGGCCGGCCATCGCGGAGCGCACCGTGGACATCTACCGCTCGCTCGTCTGAGCCGTCGCCGGGCCCCCAGCTGTAACGCGGAGTTATCTGCTCTGGTGCTCCCCTGCAGAGGGGCACCAGAACCGGTAAGTCCGCGTTACAGCTCGATTCGAGCTGACGAGGCCATTGACTGGCACCCTCTATCGGAAGGAGAGTATGACCATGCTCCGCTTCCGAATGACCCGGGCTGCGCGTGAGATCCTCTTGGCGCTCGCCGAGCACGACCCTGCGGTGGGTAGCTACGGCAACGAGCTCGCGCGAGAGACCGGTCTCGCCGTGGGGACGGTCTACCCACTTCTCACCCGGCTGCAGGGTGCCGGAGTCATCTACGCCACCTGGGAGGACGTGGACCCACGCGTGGTGGGCCGACCAGCGATCCGCTACTGGCGGTTCACCGCCGAGGGCGCCGAGTTCGCCGAGGCGGACCGGCAGGCGCAGCTGGCCCGGCTCCAGAGGGCGCGGGTGGCGCGGCCCGGCAGACCGGCCTGGGACGGTGGATCCACGTGAGCAGGCGGCCACCTCCCCCGCGCCGGGGATGGTCCGTCCTGGTGGCGCTCCTCGTCCTCAGCGTCGGACTCGTCTTCCTGAGCGACAACCCGGCGTGGGCCGCGGTCCTGGGCGCGCTCGTCGGTCCCCTGCTGCTGGCCGAGGCGACACAGCAGGGTCGGGGCGTGGCCAAGCTGCTGGTGCGGACCTTCACCGTGGTCCTTCCCCGTGACGTCCGACGAGCTGAGCTCGACGAGTGGCTCACACTCCTGGACGACCCTGCCGAGACGCCACAGCCGATCGACTTCGCCGTCGACCTGCTCACCGGGATCCCCAGCCTGCTGATGTCCGCGTGGCGCGCGGCCCCGGGGGTCGCCGACGAGGAGCCGCGCACGACCTCGTCTCGACTCGCTGTCGGTGCCGCGTTCGCCATCGCGTTGGGGATCGGGACCTGGCAGGGCTGGTCGCTGGCGGGCGATTCCTGGGCACGGGGCTACGTCGTGCTGATGAACGCCCATCTCGTCGCGGTGGCCGGCTGGGTCATCGCCTGGCGACGACCCAGCCGACGCTTCGACCGTCGCCGCACCTTGCTGGCCCTCGGCCTCGGCTCCCTCCTCGAGCTGTGCGTGGTCGGGCTGGTCGCACCCGGGTCGACCGAGGCGGCGGCCTTCTTCGTCGTGACCCTGCTGATCCTGCAACAGCTGCTGCTCGTCGTGACACTCGGCGGCTGGACGCCCCTCTACCCGGCATTCGCCCTGGGCGGAGCCATCATCGGCCCCCTGATGTCAGGCGACGGCTGGTGGATGGCAGGCGCCGTCACCGTCTCCACGATCCTGAGTGTCCTGCTCTTCACGCGCCGACCGTACGTCGTCTTGTGGCTGGCCCCGCCCGACCTCGACGACCAGATCCGTGCCATCGTCCGACGGGGAGACGGCGAGCCCACCGCCCGGGAGCTGCGCGACCTCGAGGCGTTCGAGGCGTGGGTGCCCGACTACTATCTGTCGGCGATCGAGCTGGAGCGCTGCGCCTACCGGACCTGCGACGTCGGGCGCGGCCAGATCACCTGCCCACGTGGGCACCAGCTCCTCTCCTTGATGCGCTCCTCGCTTCCTCAGCTCCCCCGCGACACCAACTCGTCGTGGTGGGCCGCCAGCATGACGCCGTCGACCTCCGTGGAGATGGCGGACCGCATCTACGAGCACTTCGGCCAGGCCACGAACCCCACCATCGCGGCCCGGGCTCACGCCCGCGCTCAGGCGCGAGCGGCTGCACCCCAGCTGTAACGCGGAGTTATCTGCTCTGGTGCTCCCCTGCAGAGGGGCACCAGAACCGCTAACTCCGCGTTACAGCGGGTCGGGGCCGCTAGATTCGCCCGCGTGACCAAGCTGATGTTCGCGCTGTGGGGTCCCGACCTCACCACCGCCCTGCACGTCCCGGCACTGCGCGACGCGCTCGCGGCGGCCGGGGCGGAGCGGGTGCAGCTCAACGTCGACGACGAGCACGTGGCGGCGGCGATGCGCATCCCGACGTTCGCGGAGCCGATCGGCGCGATCGTCAGCGTCTGGACGTGCGGCGCGGCCGAGTCGGTCGTGAAGGTGCTGGCCGGGGTGGTGACGCGGGTGGCCGGCTGGGAGGTCGAGGAACGACGGCCGATCGACCCGCCGGAGGTCTGGGACGGCACGCGTGGGCAGGGCCTGGCCAACGTCGCGGTGCTGAGGCGCCCCGCCGAGCTCACGCAGGAGGAGTGGCTGCGCCGCTGGCTGGTCGACCACACGCCGGTGGCGATCGCCACGCAGGCGACGTTCGGCTATCTCCAGAACGTCGTGGTCCGCCCGGTCACCGAGGACGCACCACCGGTGAGCGCGCTGGTCGAGGAGCTGTTCCCGATCGAGGGGATGAGCGACATGCACGCGTTCTACGGCAGCGGCGGCGACGCCGCGGAGCTCGACGCGCGACTGACGCGGCTGATGACCAGCGTCGCGCGCTTCGGCGCCGACCGCGACCTCGACCTGGTCCCGACCAGCCGCTACCTCTACTCGCTGACGTAGCGGTTGACGACCTTCCCGGTCAGGTCCGCCTCGAGGTAGCCGCTCTCCTGGAACTCGTTGGAGACGTGGACCGTGACCCACGCGTCCGCGGCTCCGAACTCGTCGGGCTTCTGCAGGATCACGTAGACGCTCGTCGGGTCCTCGATCAGGTTGTTGCGGGCCCGTCGTACGAGCGGCGCGATGACCGACGAGTCGATCCGCGTCACGTCGAAGCGTTCGAAGCTCGACCGGCCGGGCGTCGGGTCGGTGGCGAACTCGCCGTCGTAGTAGTAGCTCAGCTCGCGGGGGCCGGTGGCGCGCGCCGGCACCGCGACCGAGGCGTACGCCGGGTAGAGCACCACCCGGAACACCGTCGTCCCCCCGGTCTCCTCCGCGATGGCGTCGCGCAGCGCGTCGACGTCAGCGGACCGGAAGAGGTTCGGCTTCTCCCCCTCGGGCAGCCCCCCGGGGTCGACGCCCTCGCTGAACGTGTCAGACCCGAACGGGTCGGACTCGAACGGGTCGTCGCTCATCGCCGAGAACGCGCCCAGGACGACCGCGCCGGCCACCGCGAAGATCGCCAGGAAGAGCACCACCGCGCACCCGGCGCCACCCGAGGACTTCCGCGTGCCGAACAACTGCTTGGCGGTGGCCGCCGTCGGAGAGCCCTCGGGCGGTCCGTAGGGGTTGCTCGGCGCGGGCGTCGCCGGCGGGTCGTACGTCGACCACGTGGTCGACGCGGCGGGAGTCTGCGTCGTCCCGGGCTGGTCGCGGTGGGCCAGGTCGTGCACGACCATCTGCACCTCGGACGACGTCTGCGCGTCCCGCAGCTGCACGACGCGCTGATCGCGGTCGGCCTGCACGATCCGCCCGTCGGCCAACGCCGCCTCCACGGCCTTCACCGCCGCGCTGCGCTCGCTCTCGCTCACCGGGTCCACGCTGAGCACCGTAGTGCCCCCGGCCCCGCCGCATCCATCACTTCCGGCCACCCGGGTCCGGTTGTCCACAGGCGTCGCGCCGCCCCTTCCGGCCGCGCGCCCCGAGGGGTAATTTCGGCTGCACCTTCTCGGGAAGGACCGCTCGTGACCCACCTCCGCCTGGCCGCTCTGCTCGCCGCCGCCGCCCTCCTGGCCGCCGGCTGCTCCGACGACGACCCGAAGCCGCGCGTCGACCCCACCCCCAGCGCGAGCCCGAGTGAGTCGCCGACCCCGACTCAGGCGAGCTCTCCAGCCGTATCTCCTAGCCCGGCCACAGCAGTGGAGGCAGTGCGGTTGTGGGTGCGGGAGCGAAACATTGCTCTTGGCTCCGGGAAGACGGGACCGCTACGGGACCTCACATCCCCGGGGTGTTCGTCCTGCGAGCCGTACATCGATCTGATCGAAGACGTCTACCGCGCAGGGGGAAGGTACGAGACCACCGGCTGGACCGTGGACAACGCAAGAGAGCTGAAACCATTCGAGGTCACAGCTGCAGTGACCATGAATGGCGGGACCATGTTCGCCTCTGCTGACGCAAGCCCCGATGAGTACGCAGAGGACAAAGCGATCTTTCGGTTCCGCCTCAAAGCCGCGGGCGGGAAAACGAAAGTCGTGTTCATCGGGCTTGTCCGATGAACTGGCGACGACTAGTTCTTGCGTGGCTCATGGGCTGTGTTTCGCTCATGGTCATTCCGACGGCGGCGGAGGCTGGTTGCACCCACGTCGAGCAGGTAGTTGTCATCGACAATCAGATCAGGACGGTCGTTGTCGAGATATGCGATGGCCAAGCGGATGACGCCGCAGGAACAACAGGTGCGCAGTCACCCCAGACGGCGGTTGGCAGCGCTGCATGCGCTGGCTCCGCGAGCGTTATCGGAGCTGACCCGGAGGACTACTGCGCAGCTGAAGCAACTGCACCAGCCCTGACCCCTGGCGTCGTCGCGGCCGCGTTCCGCGAGCTGCCCCTCCCCCCGTCCCGGCTCGTGGTGCAGCCACCGGACGGGCGCACGCTGGTGAACTTCGCGACGAACTTCTACACCGAGAACGCGCCGTTCACGCGGACGATCACGCTGCTCGGCCAGCGGGTCGACCTGCGCATCCGCGCGAGCGGTTTCGGGTGGCGCTTCGGCGACGGCGAGCGGCTCGCGACGAGCAGCCCCGGCTCGCCGTACCCACGGCTGGAGATCACCCACAGCTACCAGGACAGCGGCGCGGTCCGGGCGGCCGTGGACACGACCTACTCCGCCGACTGGCGCGTCGACGGCGGCGGCTGGCAGCCCGTGGCGGGCACCGTCACGATCGCCGGCGCCCCCGTGGCGCTCGACGTGGTCGAGGCCTCCCCCACGCTGGTGGGCTACCGCTGAGCGTCGAGGTCGGCGAGACGCTCGTGCAGCTTCCGGCGTACGTCGTCCGGCGTGACCTGCGCGCGCTTGCGCTGCTCACGGGCGATGATGGCCCCCGTGGCGGCCACCCCGGTCAGCCCCGCGATCCCCAGGATCTTCCACAGCTTCACCGACAGGACTCCCTCACGTTGGACACCTCCAGGCTGACGCTCGACGCGGCGGTCGAGATCACCCGCACCGGCGACCTCTGGCTCTTCCGCGGTCGCTCCGCCGCCGACCACGCTATCCGGGTCGTGACCAACGCGCCGGTCAACCACGTCGGCATGGCGGTCGTGATCGACGACCTGCCGCCGCTGATGTGGCACGCCGAGCTCGGCAAGGGCCTGCTCGACGTGTGGACCGGCGACCACCACCGCGGCGTGCAGCTGCACGACCTGCGCGACGCGGTCACGCAGTGGTGCGGGCGCTACGAGCAGCGCGCGTGGCTGCGCCAGCTCGACCACGACGTGACGCCCGAGATGGAGGCGGCGGTGCTGCGCACGGTCGCCAGCTTGGACGGCACGCCGTTCCCGTCGACGGCCAAGCTGGCCACGCGGTGGGCGCGCGGGCGGGTGCGCAGCAAGGCACCGGCCGAGCTCACCTACTGCGCGGAGGTCGTCGCGGCGACCTACCAGGCGATGGGGCTGCTCGACGAGCGCCGTCCGACCAACTTCTACGACCCCGGCACGTTCTGGTCCGGCGACGGGCTCGACCTCGAGCTCGGTGCGCGGCTGGGCGAGGAGATCCCGGTGCTGGTCGCGCCGTGACCCCTAGGCGGTGACCCAGGCCTCGCCGTCGAGCACGCGCATCACCGGCTCGGAGACCGAGCCGCGTGGCACGTGGCCGAGCAGCGACACGGCGGTGAACTCGGCGGCGTAGCCGTCGAAGGCGCGTCCGTGGCGCAGCATCGCGTGCTTCCCGCCGGGGATCTTGATGAACCCGACCTCGGTCGTGCGGGCGATGCGGCGGGCGACGAGCTCGGCGCGCTGCGGGAGCGCGATCCGGTCGGCGGTGCCGTGGACGACGAGCACCCTGCGCCCCGTCAGGTCGACGGTGTCGTCGGGGTAGACCCAGGGGTTGAGCGCCACGACCGACTCGACGCCCCGCTGGTCACCGGCGAGCAGCGCGGCACGACCGCCCAGCGAGTGACCGACGAGCCCGACCGGCAGCTCGCCGTGCCGCTCCCGCACCTGCCCCAGCGCCCACTCCACGTCGGCGACGGGCGTGTGGTGGGTGTCCCAGCCGCGGTAGGAGTTGAGCAGCCGGTAGACGGCCAGCTTGCCGCGCCCCTCGCGGGCGACCCGCTTGGCCGTGGGGATCATCCGGACGACCGACAGCTGCGTGGGGCTGACCATCATCTGCTGCTGGCGCGAGGCACCGCCGTGGAGCACGAGCACGACGCCCGTCGGGTACTCGGGCTCACGGACGGGGAGGAGACGCGGCTGGGCCTGCACCCGGTCCACTATCCCCGGTGGCACCAACAGCGCCCTCGCCTCGACTCCTGCGGGCCGTGACGTACGCCGGGGCGCGCAGCCGCCGCACCCAGCCGTACTGCTCCAGGCCCGGCACCTGGTTGCGCACCGGGTCGAACGACACCGACTGGTCCTCCGCCTCGAGGTAGCTCAGCCGCAGGTCGGCGACGTGGCGCCAGTCGCCGTCGCCGACGGCGCACAGGATCTCCACCGTGGAGCCGCCGCTGGACCGCGCACCGAGCAGGACCGGGCCGGCCGGGGTGCGGTAGGGCAGCAGCGTCGTCATCGGCCGCCCGTACTGGCTCAGGCTGAGCGTCAGCGCATAGCGGGTGACACGGC
Organism: Nocardioides sp. 503; assembly: GCF_004522095.1. Taxonomy (GTDB): domain Bacteria; phylum Actinomycetota; class Actinomycetes; order Propionibacteriales; family Nocardioidaceae; genus Nocardioides. The sequence goes on along the minus strand of NZ_SPUI01000004.1, from coordinate 582,998 downwards.
CGAGCCCGGTGGTGGAGAACAGCAGGTCGCCGTGGCTGCCGTCGGGGTTGGTGACCTTGATCGCCAGGCCGTGGATGTCCGGCAGCCAACCGGGCAGGCCCACCGAGCGCGACTCGCGCACCACGACGTCGTCGGTCGAGACGGTGTCGAGGAACTCCACCCCCAGCGGCGGCTGCAGGCCGTGCCGGTACAGACGGGCCTGGGCCACCGAGCCGCGCGGGTGCAGCGGCTTCGCCGCCGGTCGTACGGCGGCGAGGGCGCGCGTGCCGGTGGCCAGCACCGCGCCTCCGGCCGAGGCCGCCCGGCGGGTGACGTCGTCGAGCCTGCTCACATCGGGGTCTGGCTACCGACGGAGCCACGCAGCGCGCGCTGCCCCACGAGGCCCATCGCAACCATGCCGATCGCCAGCACCAGGTGCAGCCAGTTGTCGGCGTCGTTGAGCGGCACGAAGTTGGCGTCACTGCCATGACCGACCAGCAGGCCGTAGACCCACAGGACGAAGTAGACGATGCCGCCGCCGACGAGGTAGGGGATCGCGGTCGTCGCCTTGCGGGCCAGCGCGAGGCCGGCGACCCCGAAGAGGAGGTGGACGATGTTGTGCAGGATCGAGACCTGGAAGATCCCGAGCAGCTTGGCGCCACTCTCGTGGCCCGCGAGCTCCATGGAGTCGTAGTCGGTCGTGATGCCCGGGACGAACCCGAGGACGCCGACGAGCAGGAAGACCGCACCGGTCGCCAGGGCGAGGGTGCGGGCGAGCTTGTCGCGGCCGTCGTGGGCCGTGCTCGCGTGGTGGTCGTGGACGGACATGGGCCCGCTCCTCTCGTGGGGGAGGTCCCGGTGCCCCTCCACCTCGTCGGCACGTTCGCCCGAAGGGGTGGAGTCGCGGCGCGGACGCCGCGGGTACCTGAGGGCCCCCTCTCCAGGAGAAACGATGACTCCCAGCAAGCCCGCCAAGAAGGCGGCCGCCAAGGCCACCAAGGCCGTCAAGTCCACCATCGACAAGGCCGCCGAGCTGCTGGAGCCGGTGATCCCGGGCACGCCGGGCGCGGCGCCGGCCACGCTCGAGGAGCCCACCACCCCCGTCGAGCCGCTGCCGCCGAAGCCGGACCAGCGCACCCCGGACACCCGGACCCCGACCGGGGCGAAGGTCGACGCGCTCCCGACCGACGCGGCCCAGCAGGGCGCCTACCTCACCACGTCCCAGGGCGCGCGCCTGCGCGACAGCGACCACTCCCTCAAGGCCGGGCCGCGCGGCCCGACGCTCCTGCAGGACCACCACCTGCGCGAGAAGATCACCCACTTCGACCACGAGCGGATCCCCGAGCGGGTGGTCCACGCCCGCGGCGCCGGCGCCCACGGCACGTTCGAGGGCTACGGCTCGGCCGGCTCGGTCACCAAGGCCGGCTTCCTGGCCAAGGGCAAGGAGACGGCGGTCTTCGTCCGCTTCTCCACCGTCCTGGGCTCGCGCGGCTCCGCCGACACCGTGCGCGACACCCGGGGCTTCGCCACGAAGTTCTACACCGACGAGGGCACCTTCGACCTGGTCGGCAACAACATCCCCGTCTTCTTCATCCAGGACGGCATCAAGTTCCCCGACGTCATCCACGCCGGCAAGCCGCACCCCGACCGTGAGATCCCGCAGGCCCAGAGCGCGCACGACACCTTCTGGGACTTCGTCTCGCTGCACACCGAGGCGCAGAACCACACGATGTGGAACATGTCGGACCGGGGCATCCCGCGCTCCTACCGGATGATGGAGGGCTTCGGCGTCCACACCTTCCGCTGCGTCAACGAGGCGGGCGAGACGTCGCTGGTGAAGTTCCACTGGAAGCCCGTGCTGGGCGTCCACTCCCTCACCTGGGAGGAGGCGCAGATGATCAACGGCATCGACCCCGACTTCCACCGCCGCGACCTCTACGACGCCATCGAGTCCGGCGCGTTCCCGCAGTGGGAGCTCGGCATCCAGGTCTTCGAGGACAACGAGGAGCAGATGTTCAACGGCATCGACCTGCTCGACCCGACCAAGATCGTGCCGGAGGAGCAGGCCGAGGTGCAGCTGATCGGTCGCCTGACGCTCAACGCCAACCCGACCAACTTCTTCGCCGAGACCGAGCAGGTCGCCTTCCACGTCGGCCACCTGCCTCCGGGCATCGACGTCACCGACGACCCGCTCCTGCAGACGCGGCTCTTCTCCTACGTCGACACCCAGCTGACCCGCCTGGGCGGGCCGAACTTCTCGCAGATCCCGATCAACCGGCCGCACGCGCCGGTCAACGACATGCTGCGCGACGGCTTCCACCAGCACGCCGTCCATGGCGGCGTCGCGCCCTACAAGCCGGCCTCGCTCGACGGCGGCTGCCCGTTCTTCGCCGGCGCCGACGACAACGCCTTCGAGGACCTGCCGGTGCGCGTCGCCGAGTCGACCAAGGTGCGCGAGAACCCGGCGTCGTACGACGACCACTACAGCCAGCCGCGGCAGTTCTGGCTGAGCATGACGCCGGTCGAGAAGGAGCACATCATCCGGGCCTACACCTTCGAGCTCGGCAAGTGCTACGAGCAGGCCATCAAGGAGCGGCAGCTGCAGTCGCTGGCCAACATCGACCCGGTGCTGTGCCAGGAGGTGGCCACCGGTCTCGGGCTGCCCGCGCCCCAGGCCACCATCAAGCTGGAGGACCCCGACCTCAGCCCCGCGCTGTCGCAGATCGGCGGCGAGTTCCCGCCCGACGGCCGCATGGTCGGGATCGTCGTCGACCCCGACGGCGACCTCGACGGGGTCCGGGCGCTGCGTCGCACCATCGACGCCGCGGGCATGGTGCCGCTGCTGATCGCGCCCCACGGCGGGATGGTCGACGACATGCCGGTGCAGCGCACCTTCGCGACCGGCCGCTCGGTGGAGTACGACGTCCTGCTGGTCGCCGGCGCGCCGGTGCCGGCGCCCGACGCGCTGGGTGCCCGCGACGACAAGGCCGGCACGCCCGACCAGCCGCTGGTCGACCCGCGGGTCGTGCTGATGCTCCAGGAGTGCTTCCGCCACGCCAAGGTCATCGGCGCCTGGGGCGAGGGCGCCCACGCCCTCACCGCCGCCGGGATCCCGGCGGCCGAGCCGGGGATCGTCACCGGCGAGGACGCCGCGACCGTCTTCACCGAGGTGCAGGGCCTCATGGCCTCGCACCGCGTCTGGGAGCGCTTCCCCGCGTCGGTGGAATGACTTCGTCATTCCATGGGGAGTACTCGCTGACGCTCGTACTCCCGGTCCAGTAGGTCAGGCGCAGGACACGCACGTGCGCGCCGTCGGGCGGACCTCCATCCGCCCGGCGGCGATCTGCTGTCCGCACACCTCGCAGCGGCCGTAGCTCCCGTCGTCGAGCCGGGCCAGCGCGGCGTCCACCTCCTCGAGGTGGTGGGAGGCCTGGCGCACCAGCGCGTCGACCTGCGAGCGCTCGAAGGCGATGGTCGCACCCTCCGGGTCGTGCTCGTCGTCGGCGTTGGTGTCGCGCGAGGCGTCCACCACGCTGCGGAAGTCGCCGCGCAGCGTGGCGAGCCGGGCCGCCGTGCGGGCCCGGTCGGCCACCAGCCGCTCGCGGGCGTCGGTCACGGCGTCGGCGTGGGCGCGGTGGGCGAGGGCTGCGTGGTGGGCTGATCGGTCGGCGTGCTCGACGGCTCCTCGGTCGGCTCGTCGCTGGGGGTCTCCGACGGCTCGTCGGTGGGCTCCTCGGACGGCGCCTCCGAGGTGGGGGCGTCGCTGGGCTCCTCGCTCGGCTCCTCGGAGGGCTGCTGCTTCGGGTCGTCCTTGCGGTCACCCCGGTCCGACGACCCGCCGCCGGTGAACGTCGAGCTGGAGTCCTTGCCGCTGCCGCCGGTGTAGGAGGCCACGCTCCGGCCGGTCAGCGCCTCGAAGGAGGCGATCGCGACCAGCACCACCAGGAACAGCCCGGCCGTCAGGAGGCCGATCCGCTTCCAGGGCAGCAGGAGCAGCCGCTCGCGCAGGCTCAGCCGGGCGGGCGCGGCCACGTCGAGCTCGGCGCGCGCCTGGTCGAGGCGGTCGTCCGCGGCCTCCAGGTGAGCCTCCAGGGCCCCGGTCTCGTCCTGGCGGCGCCCGGCGCGGCGCACCTCGGCCTGGGCGATGCCCACCTTGGACAGCGCGGTCTCCTGGGCCTTGGCCATGGTGCGCTTGCTGCGCGCCAGGCCCTGCGCGTAGAGCTGGCTGGAGACGGTCACCACGATGCTGCCGAGCGCGGCACCGATCAGGGTGCCGGCGGCGCCGAGCGTCGAGAGCAGGACGGCGGTCGTCACCGCCGCCAAGGCCCCGGCGAGCGTCTTGAGCCAGTCGATCTTGGTCGGGTTGTCGGTCTGGGTGTCGTCAGTCATCTCCTTCCAGGGTGCCAAACGCCCCCACGGAACTCACATGCGCGAGGGGGTGAGTCAGGACACCTCCTGCGCGGTCACGACCAGGTTGTCGGCGTAGTGGAAGCCGCCACCACCGGTGCTGCGCCTGTTGGTGCAGGTCACGAGGTGCAGGAGGTGCGGTCCGTCGGTGCGGAAGACCGTGCCGGGCACGCCGCGGCGGCGGTCGTAGCGGCGGATGCTCCGCACCACGAAGCGGTGCACCCGACCGCCCGGCTCGGTCCAGCGCAGGACGTCGTCGACCCGCGCCTCGCGCAGCCGCCACAGCGCGCCGGGACGGTCGCTGCGGTCCGACACGTGCCCCGAGACCACGCTCGAGCCCAGCAGATCGCCGGCCGCCGCGGTGGCCGAGAGCCAGCCGAGGCGGAACCGGTCGTTGGGGATCGCCATCGTGCCGTGGTCGAGCCCCACGGGGTCGACCGGCGCCCGCAGCCCGATCCGGTCCAGGCGCAGCTCCCCCGCCGGCCGGCGTCGGGCGGAGGAGGCGTCCTCGCGGGCGACGTACGGGCGGTAGAGGTAGCGCGGCTCGGTGCGGACGGTCGGGTAGGTGAGCTCACCGTCGGGGCGCGCGCCGAGGCGCGCCGGTCCTGAGGGGACCTCGGGGATGCGCGGCAGCGGCGGGCGGGTGACGAGCGCCGTCTCGACCGGGATGCCCGGCCGGCTCTCGGCCGGCTCGGTGGTGGGCGTCGCCTGCAGCCGCTCGCTGTAGGTGTAGCAGCCGGCGGTCGTCACCAGGGTGCCCCGGGTGGAGTAGGTGCCGCTGCCGCGCGCGACGAGCGAGCCGCTGTCACGGACCGGCGCACCGCGCCAGCGCAGCCCGTCGCACGATCCGTCGGCCCGCGGAGCCACCGGCCCGTGCAGCCACCACCGGACCCCTACTCGGTCGGTGGGCACCAACCCCCGGACCCGCACCCGGTCGTGGATCCGCCGACCGGCCAGCGCGCGCTGGTCGGACACGACCGTCGTCACGCGCGGCGTGCGGCGCACGGCCAGCGCGGTCTCGGTGACCAGGCCCGGCGGGCTGCTGGCCTCACTGGTGAGCGGGGTCGGTGGGAGGTACTGGCTGTAGGAGTAGCAGCCGGACTGCCTCAGCACGGTGGCCGGGGTGCGGTGCAGGCCGTCGCCGACGGCCGCGAGGACGCCGCGGGCGGCGACCGGGGCCTGGGTCCAGGACAGGCCGCCGCACGAGCCCGCGCGCGGCGCGAGCGGGCCGTGCAGCGTCCACTGGATCGTCACGGGGCTGCGCTCGATGCCGTCCACGAGGACGGTGTCGAGGATCGCGTCGCCGACGAACGCGCGCTGCCGCGACGCGGTCGTCCGGACCGTCGGGGTGAACGGGACGACCCGGGTCGTCTCCTCGACGAGGCCGCAGCGGGTGGTGGTGGGCAGCGTCTGGTCGTCACCCGGGACGTGCTCGACCCAGGTGTAGAGACCCACCTGCGCGACCGTGACCGGCGGCGTCTCGAAGGTGCCGTTGCCACTGACGGGGAAGGTGACCCGGCCGGCCACCCGGGCCGGGGTGCAGTCGCCGGGACCGGGAGGGGCCTCGAAGGGGCCGAAGAGGGTGGCCGTGACGCGGGCGGCGTAGCCGGCGGGAAGACCGGAGACGGTGACGACGTCGTGGATCTGGGCGCCGGGCGTCACCTCCGCCTCGGAGGTCTGCGTGAGCACTCGGGGACGCGCCCGGCGGATGCGGGCCGCGGCCTCGACGACCGCGGTGGTGCGGCTCTCCTGCGCGATCCAGCCGCGCTGGAGACCGGCGTTGCGGGCGTGCGGGCCGCCGTGGGTCCGCCAGTCGGCGGTGCGGTAGAGCAGGCCGTCGGAGGAGGGCCCGGAGGCCGAGGCCCGGATCCGGTAGCGACCGACGTCGCGCGGACGCACCCGCACCTGCGAGGGCCTGCGGCCCGTGACCAGGGTGCGCGGGCACCGCACGGGCCCGCGGCAGCCGAACCGCACCTGCACGCCCGGCACCCGGCGGCCCGCTGCCGACATGACCCGGACCCGGTAGGTGCGGCTGCGGCCGAGGTGCAGCGGGCCGCGGCGGCGACTGTCCATGACCAGCCGGTAGGGCCCGTAGTAGGCCGAGGCCTCGCGCCACATCGCCTGGGCGAGCCCCATGACGGCGCCGCCGAGACCTCCGATAGGCGGGCGCACCGGCTCGCCCACGTCCAGCCCCTGCGGGTAGACGACCGTGCCGTCGCGGCGGCGGCCGTCGCCCATCACCTCCCGGATGATCAGCGCGATCGCGGCGTCCCGGTCGTCGCTGCCCGTGGAGCCGTGGCCGGCCCACGTCGAGATGACGTGGTTGAGCGCCGCGACCTCCCGGTCGCCGACGCGGTCACCGAGCTGGTTGACCAGCCGCCGCGTGGACACCTCGCGGGCCTCGTGCGGCAGGCGCGAGTCGTAGAGGAAGTCGATGCAGAAGAAGACCCGGCCGCTGGGGGCGCGGTAGGTGCCGATCCAGGTGAGCCCGGTGCGACCGCCCACCTCGTAGCGCAGGCAGGCGCCGTTGACCAGGTTGGGGTCGATGCGCCGACAGGTGTCCTTGCCGACGCGGGTCGCCGCCCCGGCCGGCGGAGTACCGCCCGGCGGTGCGACGACCAGCGCCAGCCCGGCGACGAGGAGCGCGAGGACGGTGAGGAGGGACAGGGGCAGCGAGCAGAGCTTCCGAGAGTTCGACATGGCGACCACCGTCGCCAGCGGCCGAGGGCGCGGAAAGCGCGACTTTCTGGCCTGTGGATGACCGCGTGGAATCCGTGTCGCCAGCGGCATCGCGGCGGGAGAGAGCTCCGCCAGACCCGGCTCGACGCTCGCGTCAACACATAGTTGACACCTTTCTCTGCGTCAACATATCGTTGACTTATGGCATCACGACCCGTCCTCCGTCCACGACGACGCACCTCGCTCACGAGCGGCACCACGCTGGTCCTGCTGGGGGCCCTGGCCCTGATGCTCTCCCAGGGCCGCGACGGCTTCGACAAGGGACTCTTCCAGGGCATCTGCGTCGCGTGCATGGTCCTGGGCGCCTTCCTGCTGGGGTCGGCGACCTTCCGCAAGGACACCGAGCGCGAGCTGGGCCAGGACGCCTGGCTGCCGAGCCGTGACGAACGCTGACCGGGGCCGCTCCCCCGCCCCGGAGCACTCCCTCTCCGACGCCATCGGCTCGGCGATCCTGGCCTCGGCCCCCGCGGACGACCCGCTGACCCTCGTCGCGCGCGCCGCCGAGGCGGAGGTGGTCGCCCGTGAGCTGCTCCAGCAGTCGGTGAGCGTCGCCCGGGCCAGCGGCCACAGCTGGGCGGCGATCGGAGGGCGGCTGGGCCTGAGCCGGCAGGCGGTGCAGCAGCGCTTCGGCGACCGCGGCGACGCCCCCCTCCCCGACGAGCAGCGGTGGCTCGGGCCGGTCACGGCTTTCGACGAGATGGGCGAGCTCGAGATCGCGGGGCGCCTGGGCTGGCACACGATCGGCGCCGGGATGCTGCGCCACCTGGTGGTGCGCACCCCGACGCAGTGGGAGCACAAGCGGATCCTCTGGACCGGGTCGCTGAGGCGCTACGAGAAGGAGCGCTGGGTCGTGGGCGCCCGCGCCTTCCCCTGGATCTACCTCGTCCGGGACACCGGGCTGCCCGCGGAGTCCTGAGCGCGGCCGCGCCGCTCGGCGCGCGACGGTGCGGGCGATCGGGTGGGGACTCGCTAGGTTCCCAGCATGGACAGCGAGCCCGCCGACAGCGCGACCGAGGGACAGCGGGTCGACGAGCGGACCGCGGCGGCGCCGTACGTCGACGTCGCGCCGCCCCCGTGGTGGCTCGCGGCGGCCGGTGGCGCCTGGGCCGGCGCGCTCGTGGCGATGCTCGCGCTCACGGAGCGCAGCTCGGCGTCGGTGGTGGGCATCGGTCTGCTGCTGCTGGCGCAGATGGCGTTCGTGACCTGGTACCCGCGCCGTCATGGCGCCCTGCCGTCGCGGACGGGTGCGCCGCCGGAGTTCGCGACGATCTTCGCCCGCTATCCCTTCGTCCTGCTCGCGATCATGGCGCTGACCGCGGCGGTGTGGCTGCTGCTCGACGCGTGGGTCGCGGCGGGGACGGCCGCGGTGCTGGTCGGGGTAGGTCTCGCGGTCTACCTGCGCGCCTACGCCGATGCCGCCGCGCGGACGCGACAGCGACTCGGCTGACGCACATGTGGTCTCGCCACGCGCTCCCCGCGATGCTCGAGCGGACCGGGACCTGGAGCCGCATAGGATCCGGCCCATGAGCGAAGGCAGCGGCGAGCAGATCAGCCCCGACGGCAAGTGGCGCTGGGACGGCCACAACTGGGTGCCGCACCAGGGTGCCGCGCCGCAGCCCGACGCCCAGAGCCAGCCGGGGCAGCCCTCGCCGTACGGGCAGCCGCAGCAGTCGGCCTCCCCCTACGGGCAGCCGGGCACGCCGTACGGCCAGCCGCAGCAGCCGGCGGCGCCGTACGGGCAGTACCCGCCGCGGCCCTACGGGTTCACGCAGCCGCCGAAGAGCAACACCACGCGCAACGTGCTGCTGGTCCTCGGCCTGCTCGGGCTGCTCCTGATCGGCGGCTGCCTGGCGGTGGTCGGCCTGGCCGCCAACGAGATCGACAACGCCGTCGACGAGGCCACGGCCAACGACCGCGAGCCCGGCGGCGTCGACAACCCGCTGGTGATCGAGGAGGGCGAGGCGTTCGAGGTCTACGGCTTCGAGTACCAGGCCGGGTGGAAGGTGTTCGCCGACGACCTCGGCGAGGCCGACGTCGAGGGCCTGAAGTACGAGAACCAGCGCGACGAGATCGACGACGCGTCGGTGCGGATCAAGCTCTTCCAGGGCAACGAGCTGCTCGCCACGGTGAGCTGCAGCTCGGAGACCGCGGAGGTCGGCCAGATCGTGCCGCTGGACTGCTACTCCACCGACACGATGCCGACGGCCTACGACAAGATCACGATCGCCGACGCCTACTGAGGCTCACGCGTCGACGCGCTCGGCCAGCGGGAACGGCACGGTGAGCACGCCGCCCTTGATCGCCAGGTGGTAGCGGGTGCGACCGCGCTTGACCAGCGTCCCGACGACGCCTTCGTAGCGCCCCTGCGCGGTGACGCGCATGCGGGCACCTACGGCGACGGCGGAGGGGGGCGCGTCGAAGAGGGTCGCGGGGCGCGACAGGATGCGCCGCAGCTGCGCGTCGTAGGCCGGCGTCATCGCGACCGCCTGGCCGTGGTGGGTCCAGGTGAGGAGGTGGGCCGCGTCGAAGGCCGGCGAGCAGGTGGCGCACGCCATCGGTCGCGTCGGGCGGCGGTGGCGCGTCGCCCGGTGACCGGCGCTGCAGACGCCGACCCAGGCGCCGTCGACGCCCGGGGTGTCGGCGGAGATGAGGCGCTCGCCGCTGCAGCCGATGCGCCGCGCCGTCGCCTTCCAGACCCAGTCGTGGCCGTGGCGCGCGCCGACCAGGGCGTGCGCGATCTCGTGGAGGATCGTGTCGCGGACGTCGGCATCGCCGTGGACCTGGGTCAGCGGCGCGGACAGCCCGATGGTGCGCTCGGACTCACGGCAGATCCCGGCCCGCCGCTTGGCGCGATCGAAGACCAGCTCCCAGTCGTGCAGGCCGTGCTCGTCTAGCAGTGTCCGGCCCAGCCGGGCCGCCTCCGCGAGCTGCACGGCGTACCTCCCCTGTCTGCGCCTGCGATGTCGAGACGATCCTAGGAAGCGCCACCGACATCGAGCCGCTGGGCGCCGATGACGCTGAGGAGCTGGAGCCTCTCGTGGCTCTCGCTGCCGGGTGCGGCGGTGAACACCAGCAGGCCCTGGGACTGCTCGACGTCGTAGAGCACCTGGCAGTGGACCTCGACCAGCCCGACCTCCGGGTGGGCGATGCGCTTGAGCTTGGTGTGCTTGCGCTCGACCTCGTGCTCGGCCCAGACCAGCGCGAACTCCTCGCTCGTCGCCAGCAGCGCGTCCACGATCTCGGCCGCGCGGGAGCCCGCGCCGTCGCGCGCGTAGGCGAAGCGCAGGTCGGCGGTGAACTGGCGCCCGTGGCGCGGCTGGTCCTCCTCGGGGTAGATCGCGCGTGACTCCGGCCGGGTGAACCACCGGTGGACGACCGAGCGGTCCAGCCCCTCGTACGACGTCTCGTCGCCCAGCAGCGCGACCGCGGGCGGCGTCTGCACCAGGGTCTCCCCCACCCCGTTGACGACCATCGCGGGCGTGTCGACGAGGCGGTCGAGGATCCGCATGAGCCCGGCGTCGACATGGTCCTCGCGGCGGGCGCGACGCGGCGCGGGGTGCCCACCGAGCAGGAAGAGGTGGTCACGTTCGTCGAGCGAGAGGCGCAGGCCCCGCGCGATCGCGGCCAGCATCTGCTCCGAGGGCTGCGGGCCGCGCTGCTGCTCGATGCGGCCGTAGTAGTCGACCGACATCCCGCTCAGGGCGGCGACCTCCTCGCGGCGCAGTCCGCCGGTACGCCGCCGCGGACCGCGCGGCAGTCCGACGTCCTCCGGCTGCAGCGCCTCGCGGCGGGTGCGGAGGAAGTCGGCGAGCTGGGCCCTGTCCATGGCGACCAGTCTCCCAGCAGGAGTCACAGGAGCATGCCGCCCGAGGCCTCGACACGCTGTCCGGTGACCCAGCCCATGGCGTCGGAGGCGAGGGCGGCCACGGCCGCGCCGATCTCCTCCGGCTGCCCGACACGGCCCATGGCCGTGACGGCGCCGAGGTGGGCGCGCACCTGCTCGTCGTCGCGCAGGGAGCCGCCGCCGAAGTCCGTGGCGGTCGGTCCGGGCGCGATGGCGTTGACGGTGATCCGGCGGGGGCCGAGCTCCTTGGCCAGGTAGCGCGTGTAGACCTCGACCGCGCCCTTCATCGACGCGTAGACCGACAGCGCCCCGTCGCCGGTGAAGCGGGCCAGGCCCGTGCTGGTGTTGATGATCCGCCCGCCGTCGGCCAGCAGTGGCAGGAGCGCCTGGGTGAGGAACACGACGCCGGTGAAGTGCACCGCGACGAGCTGCTCGACCGGGCCGAGCTCGGTGCTCCCGATCGGGGTGGGCGCGGCCACGCCGGCGTTGTTGACGAGCACGTCGAGGCGCTCGCGGCCCCAGTCGTCGGCGAGCGTGCGCCGTACGTCGGCGGCGAAGGCGTCGAACGTGTCGACCCTCGTCGTGTCCAGCTGGAGGGCGACGGCGCGTCGGCCGACCGCCTCGATCTCGGCGACGACGGCCGCCGCCTCGTCGGCATTGCCGCGGTAGGTGAGGATCACGTCCGTCCCTGCCTCGGCGAGGTGGAGCGCGGAGCTGCGCCCCAGCCCGCGGTTGCCTCCGGTGACGAGCGCGGTCCTGGTCCGGGTGGTGTCGCTGTTCGATGTCATGGGTCCAGCGTGCGCCGGTCCGGGCGGCGGATGAAGGCCGTGACTATCCAGGGACTACCGCTCCCTGGCTAGCGCCGCTGGGGCTCGAGGTCCTTGCTCCACAGCACCGTGCCACGCAGGTCGCGCAGGCTGACCGTGAGCAGCCCGTCGCGGGCGATGGCGGCGTGGCCGAAGAACTGGTTGCCGTGGCGCGGGGACTCGTTGGGCGTCGCGGCGTGCTTGCGGAAGACGACCTCCGGCCCGAAGGTGCCGTCGAGCTCGTTGGGCCCGAACGTGCCGGCCGCGATCGGCCCCGCGACGAACTCCCAGAACGGGTCGAAGTCGGTGAAGCCGGCGCGCGACGGGTCGTAGTGGTGCGCGGCGCAGTAGTGGACGTCGGCGGTGATCCAGACGACGTTCTTGATCTTGTGGCGCTTGAACGCCGACAGCACCTCCGCGATCTCCAGCTCCTTGCCCAGGGGGGCGCCGGGGTCGCGGTTGGCGAGGCTCTCCTGGTCGACCGGACCGTCGGGCACGACGACACCGAGCGGCAGGTCGGCGGAGATGACCTTCCACGTCGCCGTGGAGCGTCGGACCTCGCGGACCAGCCAGTCGAGCTGCTCCTGGCCGAGGATGCGGGTCCGGTCCTGCTCGAGACCGGGGGTGTTGGGGTCCTTGAACGTGCGCATGTCCAGGCAGAACACGTCGAGCTGCGGCCCGCGCGCGATCTTGCGGTAGATGCGCGCCGGCGCGAACCCCCGGTCTCGGCCGCGGTCGCGGCGGTGCGAGCGCGGGTCGGCGATCGGCATGTTCTCCTGCCAGGCACGGCGCGCCCGACCGGCGAGGACGTCGACGCGGCGCTCCTGCGCGTAGCGCGGGTCGTCGAGCACCTCGCCGGGCCACCAGTTGTTGGTGGTCTCGTGGTCGTCCCACTGGGCGACGACCGGGACCTCCGCGTACATCGCGCGGACGTTGTCGTCGAGCATCGTGTAGCGGTGCCGGCCGCGGAACTCTCGCAGCGTCTCTGCCACCTTGCTCACCTCGGGCGTGACCAGGTTGCGCCACACCTGGCCGTCGGGCTCGACCACCTGCTCGGCGAGCGGGCCGTCGGCGTAGATGGTGTCGCCGGCGTGGACGAAGAAGTCGGGCCGGGTCTCGTGCATCGCCCGGTAGCCGACCAGCCCGCCGAGCTGCGGGTTGATCCCCCAGCCCTGCCCGCAGGTGTCGCCGGTCCAGACGAAGCTCGTCTCCTGCGGGTGCACCGACGCGGTCCGGAACGACGCCACCTCCGACCGGCCCCGGTGGCCGTGCTCGTCCTCGAAGGCCAGCCTGGCGACGTACTCCCGGCCGGGGGTGAGCCCGTCCAGCGCGATCTTGGCGGTGAAGTCACTCTCCTCGTGCGCCCACGGCCCGCGCACCACCCGCCGCCGGCGCCCGCTCACCACCTCGGCCACCAACCGCCCCCGGCCCGACGAGCGGGCCCACAGCACCGCGGACCCCGTCGTCACGTCGCCGCTCTGCACGCCCGACGGCAGCTCCAGCCGTCGGCGCACGAGCGGCGCCGCGCCGGCGGGCGCTCCCGCGATCGTCAGGGCGCCGGCGCCGAGGGCGCCGGAGCGGAGGAGCGTACGTCGGCCGAAGGTGTTCCCGAGAGAGGTCATGCTCTGCACGCTGGACCTCCCAAGTGGCGCCCTGGTGATCTGGAGATGACTTCCGGAGGTTGAGGAGGTTGCGCAGCAACCGTCTCGAAACCTCTCGATGAGTCCACCTACTCGCCCCGGTCCATCTGCCATGACCACCCAACTCAGCCCCTACCTCCACTTCAACGGCGGCGCCCGCGCGGCGATCACCTTCTACGAGTCCGTCTTCGGCGGCGAGCTCGCCATCAACACCTTCGGCGACATCGGCACCGAGGGCGACAAGGCGGACGAGATCATGCACTCGCAGCTCGAGACGCCCCACGGACTGGTGCTCATGGCGGGCGACACACCGCCGGACATGACGGTCTCCCGCGGTGACACGGTCACGCTCTGCCTCAGCGGCGACGACGAACCCCAGCTCCGCGCCTGGTTCGCCGCACTCTCCGAGGGCGGCGAGATCCACGTCCCCCTCGAGAAGCAGATGTGGGGCGATGTCTTCGGCCAGTGCGCCGACAAGCACGGCGTGAGCTGGATGGTGAACATCAGCCCCGCGTCCTGAACCGCGGTTCGGTGAGACCATGAGCCCATGACCACCGAGAAGCCCCTGATCATCGTCGGCAACGACGGCTCCGACGCGGCCGAGCCCGCCCTGCGCTGGGCGCTGAACCACGCCCAGGCCGTGGGTGGCGCCGTGCGCGTGGTCCGCGGCTGGTCGATGAAGACCGCACCGCGCCCCGAGAGCCAGACGGTCGGCAACATCCCGCCGATCGAGGACTTCGAGGCCGCCGTCCTCAAGGACCTCGAGGCCGACACCACCAAGGTCGCCGCCGACTATGCCGGCGTCGAGATCGAGTACGTCGCCAAGCGCGGCCCCGCCGCCAACGCGCTGCTCGACTGCGCGACCGACGCCGACGCCGACCTCGTCGTCGTCGGCGCCCGCGGCCTCGGCGGTTTCCGTGGCCTCGCCCTCGGCTCCGTCGCCGACCAGGTCAGCCGTCACTCCCCCGTCCCGGTCGTCATCGTCCGCAACCGCAAGTCGTCGGAGACCGAGCGGTCCATCCCGCAGCGCTGACCGCCCCGGCCTGGTGGGCCGTGACGTCGTCCGAGTCTCAGCGGCGACTACTCACAGCCATCTGAAGGCCAGCCCCGGAGAACGAGCGAGGGCCCGACACCATCGGTGTCGGGCCCTCGCTGGTCGATCGGTCAGCTGCAGCCGCTGGTGGAGCCGCAGCCCTCGCAGACGTAGCAGGAGCCGGCGGGACGCATCTTGGTGCCGCAGGTCATGCAGAGCGGCGAGTCGACCGCGGTGCCGGTGAGCTTCTCGAGCAACTCGGCGGAGGTGTGGGCCTCCTGGCCGGAATGGATCGTCGCGGGGACCTCGCGCTGCTCGGCGCCCTTGGAGTCCTTGGTCTCGACGACCTGGCCCTCGACGGTCTCGGAGCCGCGCGAGGGCGCCTCGTCGACGGTGGAGTCCTCGATGAGCTCGGCAGCCGAGCCGGTCTCCTCGACGAGCTCGTAGGAGCCGGTCTCGAGGTGACGCTGACGCTCGTCGGCGGAGTAGATGCCCATCGCGGAGCGCTCCTCGAAGGACAGGTAGTCCAGGGCCAGGCGGCGCCAGACGTAGTCCATGAGGGACTGGGCCATGCGGACGTCCGGGTCGTCGGTGAGACCGGCCGGCTCGAAGCGCAGGTTGGTGAACTTCGCGACGTAGGTCTCGAGCGGCACGCCGTACTGGAGGCCGATGGAGACCGCGATCGAGAAGGCGTCCATGACGCCGGCGAGCGTAGAGCCCTGCTTGCCGAGCTTGAGGAACACCTCGCCGAGCTGGCCGTCGTCGTGGGCACCGGAGGTCATGTAGCCCTCGGCACCGCCGACGGTGAACGACGTGGTGCGCGACTGACGCGACTTGGGCAGACGCTTGCGGACGGGGGCGTAGACGATCTTCTCGATCACCTTGGTCGCCTCGGCGACCTCCTCCTCCACCTTGCTGGTGTTGGAGTCCTGGCCCTTGTTGTCACCCTTGCCGCCGGAGAGCGGCTGGCCGACCTTGCAGTTGTCGCGGTAGACGGCGGTGGCCTTGAGGCCGAGCTTCCACGACTGCAGGTAGATGTCCTCGATCTCCTCGACCGTGGCGGTCTCGGGGAGGTTGACCGTCTTGGAGATGGCGCCGGAGAGGAACGGCTGGCAGGCCGCCATCATCCGGACGTGGCCCATCGGCTTGAGCGAGCGGGCGCCCATGGCGGTGTCGAAGACCTCGTAGTGCTCCTGCTTGAGGCCCGGCGCGTCGATGACGTGGCCGTGCTCGGCGATGTAGTGGACGATCGCCTCGACCTGCTCGCCGACGTAGCCCATCTTGCGCAGCGCGCGCGGGATGGTCTGGTTGACGATCTGCATGGAGCCGCCACCGACGAGCTTCTTGAACTTGACCAGCGAGAAGTCCGGCTCGATGCCGGTCGTGTCGCAGTCCATCATGAACCCGATGGTGCCGGTGGGCGCGAGCACGGAGGCCTGCGCGTTGCGGAAGCCGTTGACGGCGCCCAGCTCCTGGACGTCGGCCCAGGCCTGCGTGGCCAGCCGGTGGACCTGGCTGTCGACGATCCCGAGGGTGCGGATCGTGTCGTTGGCCGCCTGGTGCTTGCGCATCACCCGCTTGTGGGCCTCGGCGTTGCGGGCGTAGCCGGCGTAGGGGCCGACGATCGCGGCGAGCTCGGCCGAGCGCTTGTAGGACTGGCCGGTCATCAGCGAGGTGATGGTCGCGGCCATGGCGCGGCCACCGTCGGAGTCGTAGCCCAGGCCCATGGCCATGAGCAGCGCGCCGAGGTTGGCGTAGCCGATGCCCAGCTGGCGGTAGTCGCGGGTGGTCTGGCCGATCGGCTCGGTCGGGAAGTCGGCGAAGCAGATCGAGATGTCCATCGCGGTGATGATGAACTCGACGGCCTTGGCGAACAGCGGCGCGTCGAAGGTGTCGTCGTCCTTGAGGAACTTCAGCAGGTTGAGCGACGCGAGGTTGCACGAGGAGTTGTCGAGCGACATGTACTCCGAGCACGGGTTGGACGCAGTGATGCGGCCCGTCTCGGGGTTGGTGTGCCAGTCGTTGATCGTGTCGTCGTACTGCAGGCCGGGGTCGGCGCACTCCCACGCGGCCTTGGAGATCTTGGTGAAGAGCTCGCGGGCGTCGATGGTCTCGATGACCTCTCCGTTCTTGCGACCGCGCAGGGCGAACTCGGTGCCGTCCTCGACCGCGCGCATGAACTCGTCGCTCACGCGGACGGAGTTGTTGGCGTTCTGGTACTGCACCGAGGTGATGTCGGCGCCGCCGAGGTCCATGTCGAAGCCGGCGTCGCGCAGCGCGCGGATCTTGTCCTCTTCACGGGCCTTGGTCTCGACGAACTCGACGATGTCGGGGTGGTCGACGTCCAGGACGACCATCTTGGCCGCACGGCGCGTGGCGCCACCGGACTTGATGGTGCCGGCGGAGGCGTCGGCGCCGCGCATGAAGGAGACCGGGCCCGACGCGGTGCCGCCGGAGGACAGCAGCTCCTTGGAGGAGCGGATGCGGGAGAGGTTGAGGCCGGCGCCGGAGCCGCCCTTGAAGATGAAGCCCTCCTCCTTGTACCAGTTGAGGATCGAGTCCATCGAGTCGTCGACCGAGAGGATGAAGCAGGCCGAGACCTGCTGCGGCGACGGCGTGCCGACGTTGAACCACACCGGGGAGTTGAAGGAGAAGTACTGGTGCACGAGCAGCCAGGTCAGCTCGTGCTCGAAGACCTCGGCGTCACCGTCGGTGGCGAAGTAGCCGTGGTCGAGCCCGGCCTTGGTGTAGGTCGTGACGATCCGGTCGATGAGCTGCTTGAGGCTCCACTCGCGGGTGTCGGAGCCGACGGCGCCGCGGAAGTACTTCGTCGTGACGATGGTGCTGGCGTTGACCGACCAGAAGTCGGGGTACTCGACCCCGCGCTGCTCGAAGACCGTGGCCCCGGTCTTCCAGTTGGTCTGGACGACGTCGCGGCGCTCCCAGGTGAGCTCGTCGTAGGGGTGGACACCCGCGGTGCTGAAGACGCGCTCCATGGTGAGGCGCTTGCCGAAGACGGTGTCTCCCGCGCCCCTGCTCGTGCCGCTGACGGTCTCGGTCATGGTTCTCCTCGTGCTTCCTGGTGCGGGTGGAGGTCTTGCGTGAAGTGAAGCGGTGAGCACCGACAGCCCCGGGTGGGCTGGTGCTCGACGATTGGTGCGCCCGGCAGGCCGCTTCCCCACGACCTGCCGGGCGGATCTTGGTCAGCCGCTGGGGGCTGAGTGGGCGAGCTCCGCCGGCGAGTCCGGGACGGCTCGCTCAGCGCGCAGGCTGGCGATCTCGTCCTCGAAGTCGTCGGCGGACTCGAACGCGCGGTAGACGCTGGCGAAGCGGAGGTAGGCCACCTCGTCCAGCTCGCGGAGGGGCTGCAGGATCGCGAGGCCGACCTCGTGGGCCGGGATCTCGGCGGCACCGGACAGCCGCAGGGCGTCCTCGACGGCCTGACCCAGGCGGGCCAGCGCGTCCTCGGTGACGGGACGACCCTTGCACGCCTTGCGGACGCCGGAGATCGCCTTGTCGCGGGTGAACGGCTCCGTGGCGCCGGAGCGCTTGAGCACGGTCAGCTGCATCTGCTCGACGGTCGTGAACCGCTTGCCGCAGCCGCCGCTCTCCGCCGAGCAGGTACGCCGGCGGCGGATCGAGCAGCCGTCGTCGGACACCCGCGAGTCGAGGACCCGGGTGTCGGTGCTGCGGCAGTACGGGCAGTGCATCGGGTCCTCCTCTCGAGGTGCTGAAGCTGCTGAAAACTGTGGAGAACGTGCTCTCCACTGTGGATAACAACGGCGGAACTGTGCGTCATCCCGGCCGAACTGTGTGCGGCGACCCCGTCGCCTGTGCACTAGATGTGGATAACTACATCGTTGTAACTACTAGATGTTGTGGAAGCGTACGCCCCGGCCGCCGCGACACGCAAGAGGGTCCGCGGAATTGGCCTCGCCGGGTTCGTCCCGCCGGTGTTCGTGCAGGTCAGCGGGGGTGGGACGGGCCGGAGAGGCTCGCGTTCACCCGCGTGTCGCGAGTCCGGACAGGGCCGCCAGGTCCCGCCACCAGGCGATCCGGGTGGGCCGTCCGTCGTAGTCCTTGCGCTGGTTGGCGCCGCTGGTGCCGGGGAGCACGAAGACCTGGGTCTCGCCGAAGTACCAGTCGGCCGGACCCAGCCCGGGCTTGGCCGTCTTGAGGGCGCGTGCGGCCTCGTGGGCGACGCCCTTGGAGGTGAACGCCAGCCACTCCGGCGCCCACCGCTCCACCTTGGCGGCCAGCTCGTCGATCTCGACCCAGCGCGGGTCCCAGTGCCCCACCAGGTCGGTCAGGCCGAGGCCGAGCTCGACGACCTGCGAGTCCTCCTCGGGGCGCAGGCGTCGTGGCGACAGGCCGCTGAGGTGCAGCGACTCCCAGAAGCTGTTGCCCGGCGAGGCGTAGTAGTGGTCGCGGCTCTTGATGCTCTCGGCCCCGGCCAGGCCGCAGAAGACGATGACCGGGGCGGGGCCGACGATGTCGGGCAGGACCTCCATGGCGCCCCAGTGCCCGCGAGAGCTCCCCGCGATGCCCACCGACCGCCCGCGGGTCCGGGTAGGAGCGAGGGGGTTCATCAGACACAATGGCCCGCGTGAGCCAGGGAAAGCGTGCCGGGTCGCGCCGGGGGGCCAAGCCCCAGCGCGGGTTCCGTCCCGTGCTCCTGGTCCACGCCCTCGGCGTCACCGCCGCCGTATTGGCCTGGGGATACCTCGTCTACGCCGCGATCGACTTCGGCACCGAGGCCCGCGGCGGCGACTCACAGGCCTGGGCGTTCCTCGCCCTGGCCTCGGTCGGTGCCGTGGCATGCCTCTTCCTCGGCCTGATCCTCGTCGCGCGGCTGCTGCGAGCGCTCGGCATCACCGGAAGCCCGACACCACCCACGCCCACGGACTCCCCCGTCGCCGCCCCGCCCTCCGGCGGCGGCCGCCGCGCCGCCCGCTGAGCGTCGGCCCGAGGAACCCGGGAGTACGAGCGCAGCGAGTACTCCCAATGGAGGACGAAGTCCTCCACGCCGCAAGGGGCGGAGCCACCGTGTGGCCCCGCCCCTTGTCTTCCCCGGCTCGTCAGCCGGGGTCGAGGCGGCTGACGAAGTCTGTGGTGGGTCTTACTCGTCCGGGACGATGAGCTTCTGGCCGATCGTCACCATGCTCGAGTCCAGCGCGTTGAGACGGGAGATCTCGTCCATCATCGCGCGGGTGTCGCCCTCGGGAGCGACGTCGGCCGCGATGTCCCAGAGGGTGTCGCCGGAGCCGACCATCACCACGCGGGTGGCGTCGGGGGTGCCGGCGTCCTCCGTGGCGACAGAGCCGGAGGCGAGCGAGAAGCCGACGGCCAGAACGATGCCGAGCGCCAGGAGCAGCACCACGAGCCGGCCTCGGCGGGTCAGGCGCATCGTGCTCGCCTGGCGGGCCTGGGCGTTCGGGTGGTGCAGCATCATGGTGCTCATCTGGGACCTCCTGGGGAAGTGGCGGTCAGCCTCGGGTCTGCGTCGAACTGTCGATCAGATGTCTAACGGCGACCACCGACAAGTGCCTGTCGGACGAGCCGAATCGATCAGACGTTCGATCGAACATGTGTACGAGACTAGATCAGGTGTTCGAACGAAATCAAGGGTCGACACGAACAAATGTTCGAAGCGTGCTCGAACGGCGGGTGCGACACGCCGTTCGAACAGGTGTTTGAACAATCCCTCGGAGAGTGGGACCCTCACCTCATGGCCAAGAAGACTGTCACCGAGCTCCCCGACGGACCCCCGGACGCCACGGGGCTCACTCCCCGGCAGCTGCGCGTCCTGGCGACGATCAAGGACAGCATCGAGCGGCGGGGCTATCCCCCCAGCATGCGCGAGATCGGCCAGGCGGTCGGGCTCACCAGCAGCTCGAGCGTGGCCCACCAGCTCAAGACGCTGGAGGAGAAGGGCTTCCTCAAGCGCGACCCCAACCGGCCGCGCGCGCTGGAGGTCTTCCTGCCCGAGGTCATGGCGGCCCGGCGCTCGATGAGCAGCGCCGAGGAGTCGACCTACGACGAGACCGGCATCGGCGACGTCGCCCCGGCGCCCGCCAACGTGCCCCTGCTGGGCCGCATCGCGGCCGGTGGCCCGATCCTGGCCGAGGAGACCCTGCAGGACGTCTTCCCGCTCCCCCGCCAGCTCGTGGGCGAGGGCGAGCTCTTCCTGCTCGAGGTGTCCGGGGAGTCGATGATCGACGCCGCGATCTGCCACGGCGACTACGTCGTCATCAAGCGCGAGCAGACCGCCGAGAACGGCGAGATCGTCGCCGCGCTGATCGACGGCGAGGCCACCGTCAAGACGCTGCAGCGCAAGGACGGCCAGGTGTGGCTGATGCCCCACAACGCGGCGTTCGAGCCCATCGACGGCACCCACGCGACCATCCTCGGCAAGGTCACCGCCGTCCTCCGTCGCATGTAGGCTCGCGCGGGTGCCTTCCCTGAGCGCCCGCCGCGCCGCCGTCCTCGTCCTGAGCCTGCTCGCCGTGCTCGCCTCGCTGCTCTCGGCACCCAGTGCCGGGGCCGCCGAGGAAAGCGACCCCGCCGCAGCCGACAAGTCGGTCTCGCCCGTGTCGCGCACCGCCGAGAAGGCGCTGGACACCGCGGAGGCCGCGCTCGACGGCGACCAGGACACCGACGCCACCCTCGCGCTGCGCGACCTCGCGCTGCGCCTCGACGACCTCGAGGGCGCCGACCAGGCCGCCGCCGAGCGGATGCTGGCCCGGCCCACCTCGCCGTCGGACCAGGACAGCTACGGCACCTTCCCGGTGTCCCGGTCCTGCTCCGCGGTCGTGTGCGTCCACTACGTGACGTCAGGCCCCGAGGCGACGACCGACGCATGGGCGGCCAAGACGCTCGCGACCACGACCTCGGTCCACAACCGCTACGTCGCCGCCGGCTACAAGGCCCCCGAGCCCGACGGCACGAGGGGCGGCGACGCGCGCACCGACATCTACATCGCCAACATCGGCGACCGCGGCCTCTACGGCTACTGCACGACCGACGAGCGGAAGCCGGCCCGCCCGCCGTTCGACCGCTACGCCTACTGCGTCGTCGACAACAACTACGCCGAGGCCGGCTTCGGCGCCCACACGCCCGAGGAGAACCTCCAGGTCACGGTCGCCCACGAGTACTTCCACGCCGTCCAGTACGCCTACGACTTCGCCGAGGACGCCTGGTTCCTCGAGGCGACGGCCGCGTGGGTCGAGGACGAGATGTACGACGACGTCAACGACAACCGCCAGTACCTCGCGGCGAGCCCGCTGCGGCAGCCCCGCAGGTCGATGGACCGGTTCGACCCGCGCACGGGCTACCACTACGGGATCTGGATCTTCTTCCGTCGCCTCAGCGAGCGCTTCCCCGGCGCCCAGGCGGGGCTGCCCACCATCGTGCGCGACATGTGGCGGCGCGCCGACGGCTCGGGCCCGGTGGCGCGCGACCAGTACTCCTGGCAGGCGGTCTCCAGCGTCCTGAAGGCGCGCCGCACGTCCGCGCAGCGCGAGTTCACCACCTTCTCCGCGGCCAACCGGCGCCCCCGCAAGACCTACTCCGAGGGTGCCGCCTACCGCGCGGCTCCCCTGGCGGGCCGCGCGACGGTCTCCCGCAGCGTGGTCAGGCGCGCGGTGGAGCTCAACCACCTCAGCTCGGCGACCTACCGGCTCACCCCGGCGTCCGGCCTGCGCTCCCGCCGCTGGAAGGTGCGGATCTCGCTCGACATGCAGCCCACCGCCCGCGGCTCCCGTGCGGCCATCACGACGTACTTCAAGGACGGCACCCAGAAGGTCCAGGTCGTGCGTCCCGGCAGGCGGGGCAACGCCCAGCGGGTCGTGCCGTTCTCCCGGTCGACGGTGGCGTTCGTCGAGGTGACCCTGGTCAACGCCAGCGGCCGGTTCAAGTGCTGGCAGCGCACGGCTTTCTCCTGCCAGGGCAAGTCCCGCGACGACAAGCAGCTCGAGCGGCTGGCGGCCCGCGCGGTCCGCTGACGCACAACCGGTGAACGCCGGGTGACGTTCCGGCGTTCGCCGTCACCCGGCGGCGGCTCTCACGTTGACTACTGACGTGAGCCTTCCTTCGCTGTCCCTCCGCCGCCGCGCCGTCCTCACCACCGGCGCAGTCGGCGCCGGCTCGGCCGTCCTGGCGGGGGCGTGGTCGGGTCCGGCGG
Organism: Nocardioides sp. 503; assembly: GCF_004522095.1. GTDB lineage: Bacteria > Actinomycetota > Actinomycetes > Propionibacteriales > Nocardioidaceae > Nocardioides. The sequence continues at coordinate 560,368 of NZ_SPUI01000004.1, read as the reverse complement.
AGGCCGCGGGGCGTCGCTTCTTCCGGCACGGCGTCGCCTCCGGTGACCCCCTGCCCCACCGGGTCGTGATCTGGACCCGCGTCACTCCCACGCCCGCCAGCCGCCCCGGCTCCGGCAAGGGCCCGCGCGTCGAGGTGACCTGGGAGGTCGCCAAGGACCGCGGCTTCCGCAAGGTGGTGCGGCACGGCAGCTTCACGACCGGGCCGGGGCGTGACCATACGGTGAAGGTCGACGTGACCCGGCTGTCCGCCGCGACCTGGTACTTCTACCGCTTCCGCTACCGCGGCGGCTCGAGCCGCGTCGGGCGGCTGCGCACCGCGCCCGCGACCCGCAGTCTGCCCGGCCACCTGCGCTTCGGCGTGGTGTCCTGCGCCAACCTCCAGGCCGGCTGGTTCAGCGCCTACCGCGGCCTGGCCCGCCGCGACGACCTGCACGCGGTCATCCACCTCGGCGACTACCTCTACGAGTACGCACCCGGGGCGTACGGCGCCGGCTCGGACGACGTCGACGTGCGTCGGCACGAGCCGGCTCGTGAGATCGTCACGCTCGCCGACTACCGGCAGCGTCACGCGCAGTACAAGCGCGACCCCGACCTGCAGGACCTGCACGCGAAGTACCCGTTCATCGTCACCTGGGACGACCACGAGGTCGCCAACGACCAGTGGAGCGACGGCGCGGAGAACCACAACGCCGGGGAGGGCAGCTACGCCCGCCGCCGGGCGCGCGCCCACCGCGCCTACGACGAGTGGATGCCCGTGCGCATCGACGGCACCGCCCGGCTCGGTGACGGCGACCGCCTCTTCCGGCGGCTGCGCTTCGGCCGGCTCGCCGAGCTGAGCATGCTCGACCTGCGCACCCACCGCAGCCGGCAGGTGAGCACGGCGCTGCCCTTCCCCGCGCCCGCCACCGAGGCCGCCATCAGCGACCCCGCCCGGACCATCGTCGGACGCCAGCAGATGCGCTGGCTCAAGGACTCGCTGAGCCGCCGCGGCGCTCAGTGGAAGATCATCGGCAACCCGGTGATGATCGCGCCACTGGGGCTGCAGGGACTGCCCGACGACGTGCTCCGCCCGGTCAACAACGTGCTCGAGGTCCTGCCCGACGACGGCTTCCCGCTCAACGTGGACGCGTGGGACGGCTACACCGACGACCGCCGCGAGGTCTTCGCGCACATCCGCGACCACCGGATCGCCGACGCCGTCTTCATCACCGGCGACATCCACGGCGCGTGGGCCTGCGACCTGCCCTACGACGCCTCCACCTATCCCGTCATCGACGGCTCCGCCGGCGTGGAGTTCGTGTGCACGTCGGTCACGTCCAACAACCTCAAGGACCAGCTCGGCACCCCGCCCCGCAGCCCCGCCAGCCTGGCGGTCGAGCGGGTGATCCTGGCCAACAACCGGCACATCAAGTACGTCAACTTCGACGACCACGGCTTCTCGGTCCTCGACATCACCCCCACGCGCGCCCAGATGGACTGGTTCGTGATCGGCGACCGGCGCGACCGCCGGACCCGCGTCAGCCACACCGCGTCGTGGCAGACGAAGGCCGGCACCGCCAAGGTGACGCCGGTGGATCGGCCGGTGGGCTGATGCCTCCCTCTCCGTTCGAGGCCGGCCTGGCCGAGATCCGCACCGGGCGCCGTACGTTGCTCAAGGTCGGCGGCGCCGGCCTGGCCTTCTCCACCGCGGTCGGTACGGCGGCAGCGGCCGCGGGCCCGCCGCCCGGCAACCGCAAGCGGGCCTACGTGCTCGTGATCGACGGCTGCATCCCGGGCGAGATCGACAGCGGCCTGACGCCGAACCTGCGCGCTCTGCGCGACGGCGGCTACCGCTTCCCGCGGGCGGTCTCGATGCCGATCATGGAGACGATCCCCAACCACGTGATGATGATGACCGGCATGCGCCCCGACCGCACGGGCGTGCCGGCCAACGCGATCTACGACCGCTTGCTCGGCGCCACCCGCACCATGGACCGTGCCTCCGACATCCGGGTCGACACCGTGATCCAGCGGCTCAACCGTCGCGGCTACCGCACCGGCACGGTGCTCAGCAAGGAGTACCTCTACGGCGTCTTCGGCGCCCGCGCCACCCACCGCTGGGAGCCGGCGCCGATCATCCCCGTGTCGGGCCACGCGCCCGACGTCTTCACCATGCGCGCAGCGCGGACGATGATCCGGGAGTACGACCCGCACCTGATGTTCGTCAACCTCGGTGACATCGACCGGTTCGGCCACTCCGACTTCACCGGTACGACGGTCCGGCTCGCGCGGCGCCTCGCGCTGGCCGACACCGACCGCCTGGTCGGACAGTTCGTCGACCTGCTGAAGTCGACCGGACGTTGGCGCCACTCCATGCTGATCGTGCTGGCCGACCACTCGATGGACTGGTCGACGCCGGACCAGGTGATCTCGCTGCAGGCCTCCATGGACGCCGACCCGCTGCTCGCGGGCAAGGTGCAGATCTCCGCCAACGGCGGAGCGGACCTCCTCTACTGGACCGGCGCCTCGGCCGCCCGGCCGCGCGCGATCCACCGGATGCGGCAGATCGCCCTCGCGACGCCGGGGGTGCTCTCGGCGCCGCGGCGCGACGCGAAGGCGCTGCGGCTGGGGCCCAACGCCGGTGACGTCGTGGTGTTCTGCAAGGCCGGCTGGCGCTTCAGCGACCCGAACCCTGTCACCGACAACCCGATCCCGGGCAACCACGGGCACCCGGCCACCCGACCGATCCCGTTCTTCATCGCCGGCGGCCACCCGCGCATCCCGCAGCGCAAGGCGTCCTCGGCCCTGGCCCGCACCGTCGACGTCGCGCCCACCGTGGCGTCGTTCTTCGGTGCCGGCAAGCCGCGCCGCGGCTGGGACGGGCGCGCGCGGATCTAGGCCGTCGGTCGTGTGCGGCAGGCAGCGCCCGGCTGTCACGTGCGGGTCGTGTGCCGCAGGCAGCGCCCTGGCGCGGTCTCCGACACACAACCCTGCGGCGCGCAGCCTCACTCACATCGGCGAGCAGGAGGGAGCGTCTGGCTCAGACCTTGGCCAGGCGCTTCAGCGCCTTGCGGACCACAGCGGGGTCGGTGGTGGTCCACATCGGCGGCAGGCTGGCCTTGAGGAAGCCGCCGTAGCGGGCGGTCGCCAGCCGCGGGTCGAGGACGGCGACGATGCCGCGGTCGTCAGTGGTGCGGATCAGCCGCCCCGCGCCCTGGGCCAGCAGGAGCGCGGCGTGGGTGGCGGCGACCTGCATGAAGCCGTTGCCGCCGGCGGCGTCGGCGGCCTTCTGCCGCGCGCTCATCAGCGGGTCGTCGGGGCGGGGGAACGGGATCCGGTCGATGAGCACGAGCTGGCAGGTCTCGCCGGGCACGTCGAGGCCCTGCCAGAGGCTCAGCGTGCCGAACAGGCACGTGTGGGGGTCGCTGACGAACTGCTTGGCGAGCTCGGGCAGCTGCGCGTCGCCCTGGGCGAGCGTCGTGAGGTGGGGCAGCTGCTCGCGGACGTGCTCGGCGGCGGCCTCGGCGGCCCGTCGGCTGGAGAACAGCCCCAGGGTGCGGCCGTCGGCGGCGTCGACCAGCTCGCAGATCTCGTCGAGCTGCGCCTTGACCAGCCCGTCGCGGCCGGGGGGCGGCAGGTGCTTGGCGACGTAGAGGATCGCCTGCTGGCCGTAGTCGAACGGCGAGCCGACGTCGATGCCGACCCAGGGCAGCACGCTCTCGCTCTTGCGGACCGACGAGCCGTCGACCAGCCGCTCCGAGGGCTTGAGCCCCACGCTGCTGGCGAGCGCCGAGAAGTCGCCGCCGAGCATGAGGGTGGCCGAGGTCATCACGACGGTCTTGTCGGTGAGCAGCTTGTCGCGCATCTGCCCCCACACCTGCAACGGCGCGACGCACAGGCGCGGCGGGATCCGCTCGGTGCCCTCGCTGAGCCAGAGCACGTCGGCGTCGGAGCCGGCGGCCATGCGCTCGGCGGTGACGAAGACGTCCTGCACCGAGCCGCGTGCCTGGGTGCGGCCGGCATCGGCGTCGCTGTCGCCCCCCTCGCCCTTGGGGTAGGCCGACAAGCAGGTGCGCGCGGCGTCGCGCACGAGCGCGAGCGCGTCGGCGATCTCCTCCGGCACCTTCTCGAACCGGCCGGGTCGCGCGCCGGTCATCGCGTCGCGCAGTGCGCCCGCGGCGTCGGCGAGGTCGTCGGCCTCGGGGCCGTCGACGTGGCGCTGGGAGCGGCGCGAGGCGCGCTCGACGTCGGTGGCGGTGAGCTCGTCGGTGGCGGCCTGGGTGACCCGTGCGGTCAGCTCGTGGGCCTCGTCGATCACCACGACGTCGTAGTCGGGGATCATCGGCACGCCCTCGATGGCGTCGATCGCCAGCAGCGAGTGGTTGGTGATGACCAGGTGGGAGCGGTGGGCCTTCTCCCGCGCCAGCTCGGCGAAGCACTCCTGCCCGAACGGGCACTTGGCCGCACCCAGGCAGTCGCGGTGGCTGACGCTGACCTGGCGCCAGTCCTTGTCCATGTGACGCGGGGCGGAGTCGCGCTCGCCGCTGCCGCCGTCCTTGGCCTCCTCCTCGGCCCAGGCCCGCAGCTCGAGGATCTTCTGCCCCATCGACCCGGCCGGCAGGTCGACCAGCGCGCCCTGCTCGTCGGGGACGCCCTCACGCACGCGGTGCAGGCAGGCGTAGTTGGAGCGGCCCTTGAGCACGGCGTACGACGTGTCGACGCCCGGCACGTCCTTGACCGCCTCGACCAGCCGCGGCAGGTCCCGCTCGACCAGCTGGTGCTGGAGCGCCAGCGTCGCCGTCGCCACCACCACGCGCTCGTCGTGCAGCAGGCTCGGCACGAGGTAGGCCAGCGACTTGCCCGTGCCCGTGCCGGCCTGGACGAGGAGGTGCTGCTTGCCGGTCATCGCCGTGGCCACGGCCTCCGCCATGGTCACCTGACCGCTGCGCTCCTTGCCGCCGAGCGCCTCGACCGCCGTCGCCAGCACCTGCTGCAGCGGGGGGGCGGGCTCGGACACCCGAGAACCCTAGCCGCGCCCACCGACCGCCTGAGGTCGCCGTCCCCAGGCGGGCGGTCGTGGCGCGCAGTTTCCCCAAGGGATGCACCTGGAGCGTCACTTCCCTCGACGTACAACCCCCGGGAAGTGACAGCTTCCCTACATACCTTGGGGAAACGTCACCCGGCGCACCCTCACGCCAGCGCCAGGCTCCGCGCCTCGATGTAGTCGGGCGAGAGGACGTGGCCGATGGCGAGGGCCGCGGCGCCGAGGACGCCGGCGCGCTCACCGGCCTGGGCGGTGACGATGCGCAGGTGCTCGGTGGCCAGCGGCAGGGAGCGCTGGTAGACGACCTCGCGGATGCCGGCGAGCAGGCTCTCGCCCGCCGCGGCCAGCGATCCGCCGATGACGATGACCGAGGGGTTGATGACGTTGACGAGCACGGCGACGACCTCGCCGAGGTCGCGACCGGCCTGGCGCATGGCCTGGACGGCCTGGGCGTCGCCGCCCTGGACGAGCGCGACCACGTCCTGCCCGGCGCCGACCTCGACCCCGGCGCGGCGCAGGGACTCCGCGATGGCGGGGCCGGCGGCGACCGCCTCGAGGCAGCCCTGGTTGCCGCAGCGACAGGTGACGTCGTCGGCGCGCGAGACGCGCACGTGCCCGAGGTCGCCGGCCGTGCCCTGCGCGCCGCGCTGGAGCTCGCCGCCGGAGATCAGCCCGGCGCCGATGCCGGTGCTGACCTTGATGAAGACCAGGTTGTCGACGTTGGGCAGGTGGGCGTGCTGCTCGCCCAGCGCCATGATGTTCACGTCGTTGTCGATGAGCACCGGCACGGGGAAGGCCCGCTGCACCCGGGCCGGTACGTCGTAGCGGTGCCAGCCCGGCATGATCGGCGGGTTGATCGCGCGGCCGGTGTCGTGCTCGACGGGGCCGGGCAGCCCGATGCCGATCGCCGCCAGCTCGGAGACGGTGCGCTCCTGGTCGGCGAGCATCTCGGCCACGACCTCCTCCACCCACCCGAGCACGTGCTCCGGGCCGGTGGCCACGTCGATGTCGGCGCGGCGCTCCACCAGGATCGTGCCCGAGAGGTCGGCCAGGGCCGCGCTGGCGTGCGTGGCGCCGATGTCGACGCCGACCACGACCCAGGCGCGCGGGTTGAGCGCGAGGAGCGACGGCGGGCGGCCGCCGGTGCTGACGCCGCCGCCGTAGGGTGCCACCAGCCCCATGCGCATCAGCACGTCGATGCGCGAGGCGATGGTGGACCGGGCCAGGCCCGAGGCGTCGGCGAGCTCGGCGCGCGTCCGCGGGCGGCCGTCGCGCAGGAGCTCGAAGACGTCGCTGGTCCGCACCCCGGGAGTCTTCCATGCGGGAGTTCTGAACGTCCAGCGAAGAACTTTTGCCAAAGTCTCGACAGAAGTCAGTGACGCGTGCCACAGTGGCGCCGTGCCCGCAACATCTGTCGTCCTCCAGGCCCGAGGGCTCACCAAGAGCTTCGTCGGCCACACCGTCCTCGAGGACGTCGACCTCGAGCTCCGCGCCGGAGAGGTGCTCGGCCTGGTCGGCGAGAACGGCGCGGGCAAGTCGACCCTCATGAAGATCCTCGCCGGGGTCCACTCCCCCGACTCCGGCACCGTCGAGCTGAACGGCGAGGCCGTCTCGTTCAGCCACCCCGTCCAGGCCCAGCAGGCCGGCATCTCGACGGTCTTCCAGGAGTTCAACCTCCTGCCGGAGCGCTCGGTCGCGGAGAACATCTACCTCGGCCGCGAGCCGCGCCGCCTCGGCCTGGTCGACGTCGGCCAGATGCACCGCGACACCGAGGAGCTCCTCACCGGCCTCGGCGTCACCGGCCTGCGCCCAGGCCAGCGCGTGCGGTCGCTCTCGGTCGCCGAGCAGCAGATCGTCGAGATCGCCAAGGCGGTCAGCTACGACGCCCGCATCATCTCGATGGACGAGCCCACCGCCGCTCTCGCCGAGCACGAGGTCGAGCTCCTCTACGGCATCATCGGCACGCTGACGGCCCGCGGCGTCGCCATCCTCTACGTCTCCCACCGCCTCAAGGAGATCTTCCGCCTCTGCGACACGATCACCGTGCTCAAGGACGGCCGCCAGGTCACCACGCAGCCGGCCTCGAGCCTCGACGACGCCGAGCTGGTCCGGCTCATGGTCGGCCGCTCCATCTCCTCGTTCTTCCCCGACCCGGTCGAGGGCACGGTCGTCGGCGAGCCGGCGCTCGAGCTGCGCGACGCCGGCAACGGCTACGTCGACGGCGTCGACCTCACGCTGCGCGCCGGCGAGGTCGTCGGCATCGCCGGCCTCCAGGGCTCGGGCCGCACCGAGCTGTTCGAGGGGATCTTCGGGGTCCGCCCGTTCACCCGCGGCACCATGTCGATCGCCGGCACGCAGGTCCGGCCGCGCTCGCCGCGCGCGGCGATCCGCGCCGGCCTGGCCATGGTCACCGAGGACCGCAAGGCCACCGGCCTCGCGCTCAACCAGACCATCCTCGACAACGCCCTCGGCGTCGTGCGCGCCGTCTTCCCCCGTCGTACGGCGCAGGCTCGCCGCGACGTCCCCGGCCTGCTGTCCTCGCTCGAGGTCTCGGCCCGCGCGACGGACCAGGAGGTGCAGTTCCTCAGCGGCGGCAACCAGCAGAAGGTGGTCCTGGCCCGCTGGCTGACCACCGAGCCGCGGGTCGTGCTGATGGACGAGCCCACCCGTGGCATCGACGTCGGCGCCAAGCACTCCATCTACGAGCTCATGCGCTCGCTGGCCGCCGACGGCGTGGCCGTGCTCATGGTCTCCAGCGAGCTCCCCGAGGTGATCGGGATGTCCGACCGGATCCTGGTCATGCGCGACGGGCGCCTGGCCGGCGAGCTGCCCGCGGGCTCCTCGGAAGAGACCGTCCTCCAGCTCGCCACCGGCGTCACCGTCGCCCCCACGACCACCACCCCCGCGCCCACGGACGCGCCCACCGAGGAGGTCGCCCGATGAGGAGCCGACTGCAGCCCCTCACCTCGACCGGCATCGTCGTCGCCGTCCTGGTGCTCAGCCTGGTCGTCGGAGCGATCCTGACCGCAGTCGAGGGCCGCAACTTCCTGAGCAGCGGCAACATCGACGCGGTCCTCACCGGCTGCTCGATCCTCGGCCTCATCGCCATCGGTCAGACGCTGGTGATCCTGGTCGGAAGCCTGGACCTCTCGGTGCCGTTCGTGGTCAGCCTGACCAGCGTCGTCGCCGCGGGCCAGATGGCCGGCGAGCCGGCCAACGTCGTGCCCGCCGTGCTCCTCGCCCTCGGCATCGCCGCGGTCATCGGCCTGGCCAACGGCCTGGTCGTCAGCTTCCTCAAGGTCCACGGCTTCATCGCCACGCTCGGCATGGGCCTGATCATCAGCGGCTACCTCGGCAGCAACTACCAGGGCAGCCACGGCCTCGCGCCGCGCTCCTTCCGGCTCATCGACGCCACCCAGATCGGCCCGGTCCCGCTCACCTTCCTGATCATGCTCGGCTGCGCGCTGCTGGCGATCGTCATGCTGCGCCGCACCCGCCTGGGCCACCACCTCTACGCCGTCGGCGGCAGCCCCGAGGTCGCGCGCCTGTCCGGCATCCGCACCTCCGTGCCGGTCATCGCCGCCCACGTCCTGTGCAGCGTCCTCGCCGCCGTGGCCGGGCTGCTGCTCCTCTCCCGCCTCAGCGTCGGCAGCCCCACCATCGGCAGCCAGGGCGACTACGACCTGATGTCGATCGCGGCCGTGGTCCTCGGCGGCACGCTGCTGGCCGGCGGCAAGGGCAACATCGTCGGCACGCTCGCGGGCGTCGCGATCTTCGCGGTCCTCGACAACGTCATGGGCGTCATGCAGGTCAACCCCTTCCTCAAGGACGTCATCCGCGGCCTCGTCATCGTCGCCGCCGTCGCCGTCTACGCCGGTCGCGAGATCGACCGGCGCCCCGCCCGCTTCGACCGGCCCACCGGCCTGGACGCCGTCCTGCAGGAGACCAAGTGAGCACCCCCGTGACCACCTCGACGCCGGCGCCCGCCCGGACCGCCATCCCCGCGCACCAGCGCGGCCTCGGCGGTCGGCTGCTCGCGGCGGTCCTGACCCCCGGCGGCGCCGTCTTCGTGCTCGCCGCCGTGCTCCTGGTCGCGACCATCCAGGCCAACCCCAACTTCGGCGACCCCGGCGTGATCATGCTCTTCCTGGGTCGCACCGCCCCCATCGCGATCGCGGCGATCGGGCAGTACTACGTGATCGTCTCCGGCGAGTTCGACCTCTCGATGGGCGCCGTCATCGGCACCCAGGTCGTCCTGGCCGGCAACATGATCGGCGAGGACCCCGACAAGGTCGTGCCCGTCACCGTGCTGATGCTGCTGGTCGGCGCGGCGGTCGGCTTCGCCAACGGCGTGCTGACCACCCTGCTGAAGGTGCCGAGCTTCATCGTCACCCTGGGCATGATGCTGGCGCTGGGCGGCCTGGTCTCCTACCTCACCGGCGGCGCGGCCACCGGCAACCCCGTCGACGAGTTCCGCGAGATCGGCCGCGGCCGCTTCGAGAACGTCCCGGTCCTGGAGTTCCTCCCCTACCCGCTGATCATCCTGGTCGTCCTGGCGATCGCCGCGACCCTGCTGATGCGCCGCCCGTTCGGGCGCAACCTGCTCGCCGTCGGCGACAACCCCGAGTCGGCCGAGCGCTCCGGCACGTCGGTGTGGTGGCTCAAGACCCGCGCCTTCATGATCTCCTCCCTCGCCGCCTCGGTCTCCGGCATCCTGCTCGTCGGCTACGCCGGGGTGCACCCGTCGGTGGGCGACGGCTACGAGTTCACCGCGATCACCGCGGTCGTGCTCGGCGGCGTCCTGCTCGGCGGCGGCCGCGGCTGGGTGCTCTCCGCCGCGGCGGGTGCCATCGCCCTCGAGCTCCTCTTCACGCTGCTCACGGTCAAGGAGGTCGAGTCCACGTGGCGCGACACCGTGCAGGGCGTGATCATCATCGTCGCCGTCGCCGTCGCCGCCCGTGGCTGGCAGGCCGGCCGTCGCCCGCGCGGGTCCGCCCGCCGGGCCCCCTCTACTCGGATCCCCACCACGCCCACCCCGGGCACGACCAATGGAGACAACTGATGCGCAAGAGTCCACTGCTGAGAGGCGCCGTCGTGTCCGCTGCGGCGCTGCTCGTGCTCGCGGCATGTAGCACCGACGATTCGGTCGACGACCCGGCACCGGACGCCGGCGCGGACCCGGAGACCTCCGAGTCGGCCGACGCCCCGGCCGACTCCTCGGCCGACACCGAGTGGTTCGTGCAGGCCGACTTCGACGAGCAGGACGCCCAGCGCTCCGCGACGTTCGAGGGTGACGAGGCCACCCCGTGGCTGCAGTACATCGACGGCCCGATGACCGACACCAAGAAGTACGCGACGCAGGAGGCGCAGAAGGTCTGCTTCGCCAACGCCTCGATCAGCAACCCCTGGCGCCAGACCGGCTGGATCACCATGAACCAGCAGCTCAAGGCCCTGCAGGACTCGAACGTCATCGGCGAGATGGAGACCCGCGACGCGCAGGACGACGACAACACGCAGATCGCCGACATCGACTACTTCATCACCGAGGGCAACTGCGACGTCTTCATCATCTCCCCCAACTCCACGGCGGCCATGACGCCGGCCGTCGAGCGCGCCTGCGAGACCGGCAAGCCGGTCATCGTCTTCGACCGCGGCGTCAACACCGACTGCTACACCTCGTTCATCCACCCGATCGGTGGCTACGCGTGGGGCATCGACACCGCCAACTTCCTCAGCGACAACCTCGAGGAGGGCGACAAGGTCGTGGCCCTGCGCATCCTGCCCGGCGTCGACGTGCTCGAGACGCGCTGGGCCGCCGCCGAGAAGATCTTCAAGGACAACGGCATCGACGCGGTGGACTACTTCACCGGCGCCGACCCGAGCAAGATCAAGCAGATCATCTCCGACGAGCTCGTCAAGGGCGACGTCAAGGGCGTGTGGATGGACGCCGGTGACGGTGCCGTCGCCGCCATCGAGGCGTTCGAGGACGCCGGCGTCGACCTCCCCGTCATGACCGGCGAGGACGAGATGAGCTTCCTGCGCAAGTGGGAGGAGACCGGCCTCACCGGCCTGGCCCCCGTCTACTCCAACTTCCAGTGGCGCACGACGCTCCTGGCGGTCGAGAAGATCGTCAAGGGCGAGGCCATCCCCACCGAGTGGGTGCTCCCGCAGACGCCGATCACCGAGGACGAGCGGGCCGACTTCCTGGAGGAGAACGACGGGATGCCCGACGGTCACTACGCCAAGTTCGGTGGCGAGGACCTGCCCGGCTACCCGCAGGTGTGGCAGGACCGCAAGATCCCCTGACCGTGTGGCCGGCCGGCGGTCTCCTCACCGCCGGCCGGCCCACGCTCCCTGCACCTGCTCTGCCCCCTGCACCACGCCGCGGGCCCTCCCCCGCGGCCCCTCCCCTCCGAAGGTCCTTCCATGCGCGCGATCGGCATCAACACCTGGGTGTGGACGTCACCGCTGACCGACGCGGTGCTGCCCGGCCTGCTCGCGCGCATCGCCGAGCTCGGCTTCGACGCCGTCGAGCTGCCGCTCGAGAACGTCGGCGACCTCGACCCCGCCCGCACCGCCGCGAGCCTCGCCGAGGCCGGCCTCACGCCGTACGTCGTAGCGGCCATGGCGCCCGGCCGCGACCTCGTCGCGACCGACGCGGCGACCGTCGCACGCACCCAGGACTACCTCCGCGGCGCCGTCGACCTGGCCGAGGCCATCGGCGCGACCAGCGTCTGCGGTCCGTTCTACGCCCAGACCGGCCGCGTGTGGCGGCTGAGCGAGGACGAGCGCACCGCGGCGTACGCCGAGTGGCGCGAGCACCTCGCGCCCGTGGCCGACCACGCGGCCGCGGCCGGCGTGCGGATCGGCGTCGAGCCGCTCAACCGCTACGAGACATCCCTGGTCAACACCGTCGACCAGGCGCTCACCGGGCTCGGCCCGCTGCTGGAGCAGGGCGTCGGCCTCGCGCTGGACACCTACCACCTCAACATCGAGGAGCGCTCCAGCGCCGCGGCGGTCCGCGCGGCCGGACGCCACCTCGTGCACGTGCAGGTCTGCGGCAGCGACCGCGGCGCCCCCGGCGGCGACCAGACCGACTGGCCCGCACTCGTCGCGGCGCTGGACGAGGTCGGCTACGCCGGCCCGCTGAACATCGAGAGCTTCACCCCCGACAACGCGTCGATCGCCGTGGCGGCGTCGATCTGGCGGCCGCTCGCGGCCTCGCCGGACGACCTCGCACGCGACGGGCTCGCGTTCCTGCGCTCCCTGGACGGAGACACATCCCATGTCCTCTACTGACCACCCCGTGACCGGGCCTGCCGACGGCCCACGCCCCCTGGGGGTCGCCGTCATCGGCTACTCCTTCATGGGCAAGGCCCACTCCAACGCCTGGCGCAACGTCGGCGCGTTCTACCCCGATGTGCCCCCGGTGCGCCAGCAGGTGCTCGTCGGCCGCGACCCCGCGGCGGTCAAGACCGCCGCCGAGCGCTACGGATGGGCGGAGTCGGCCACCGACTGGGCCTCGGTCATCGAGCGCGACGACATCGACATCGTCGACATCTGCACCCCCGGCCACCTGCACGCCGACATCGCGCTCGCGGCCCTGGCCGCCGGCAAGCACGTGCTGGTCGAGAAGCCGCTGGCCAACACGGTGGCGGAGTCCGAGGCCATGGTCGCGGCCGCCGCGTCGGCCACCGGCCGCTCGATGATCGGCTTCAACTACCGCCGGGTGCCCGCGCTCGCGCTGGCCCGGCAGGTGATCGCCGAGGGCCGCATCGGCCGGGTGCGGCAGGTGCGGGCGGCGTACCTCCAGGACTGGCTCTCCGACGAGACCGCCCCCATGACCTGGCGCCTGCGCCGGGACGAGGCCGGCTCCGGCGCGCTGGGCGACCTCGGCTCCCACGTCGTCGACCAGCTGCACTCCCTGCTCGGCGAGCGGGTCGTCACCGCCCGCGGCCACCTGCAGACCTTCGTGACCGAGCGCGACGGCCGCGACGGCCGTGAGCCCGTCACCGTCGACGACGCCGCGTGGGCCACCCTCGAGACCGCCTCCGGCGTCGTGGCCAGCGTCGAGGTCAGCCGCATGGCCACCGGCCGCAAGAACGGCCTGAGCCTGGAGGTCTACGGCTCCGAGGGCGCGCTCAGCTTCGACCTGGAGCGGCTCAACGAGCTCGGCATCGACGACGGCACCGGGATGCGCCGAGTCCTCGTCACCGAGGAGAGCCACCCCTACCTCGCGGCGTGGTGGCCGCCGGGCCACACGCTCGGCTGGGACCACACCTTCACCTCGCAGGCGGCCGACCTGCTGACCGCGGTCGCCAACGACGTGGCCCCGGCGCCGTCGTTCGAGGACGGCCTCGCCGTGCAGCGGGTGCTGGCCGCGATCGAGGCCAGCGACGCGCGCTCCGGCACCTGCGTCGACGTGTGACGATCTCCACCCGACGAGCAGCAGACGACCTAGGAGGCCTCATGGGCAAGCGCTTCACCCTCTTCACCGGACAGTGGGCCGACCTCACCCTCGAGGAGGTCGCGGGCCTGGCGGCCGGCTGGGGCTACGACGGCCTGGAGATCGCGGTCTCCGGCGAGCACCTCGACGCCTGGCGCTGGGACGACGACGACTACGTCGCCGAGCGTCTCGAGCTGCTGGAGCGCCACGGGCTCAAGGTGTGGGCGATCTCCAACCACCTCACGGGGCAGGCGGTCTGCGACAGCCCGATCGACGCGCGGCACCAGGCCATCGTGCGCCCCCAGGTGTGGGGCGACGGAGACCCCGAGGGCGTGCGCCAGCGCGCCGCCGAGGAGATGAAGCTGACCGCGCGGCTGGCGCAGAAGCTCGGCGTCGACACCGTCATCGGCTTCACCGGCTCCGCCATCTGGCAGTACGTCGCGATGTTCCCGCCCGTGCCCGCCTCCACGATCGAGGCCGGCTACCAGGACTTCGCCGACCGCTGGAACCCGATCCTCGACGTCTTCGACGAGTGCGGCGTGCGCTTCGCCCACGAGGTGCACCCCTCCGAGATCGCCTACGACTACTGGTCCACGGTGCGCACCCTCGAGGCGATCGGGCACCGCTCGGCGTTCGGCCTCAACTGGGACCCCAGCCACATGATGTGGCAGCACCTCGACCCGGTCGCGTTCATCACCGACTTCGCCGACCGGATCTACCACGTCGACTGCAAGGACACCCGCATGCGCCTGGGCGGCGGCCGCAACGGCGTGCTGTCCTCGCACCTGCCCTGGGGCGACCAGCACCGGGGCTGGGACTTCGTGTCCACCGGCCGCGGCGACGTGCCGTGGGAGGACTGCTTCCGCGCGCTGGCCGCCATCGGCTACGCCGGGCCGGTCTCGGTCGAGTGGGAGGACGCCGGCATGGACCGGCTGCACGGTGCGCCCGAGGCGCTGGAGTTCCTCAGGCGGTTCGACTACGACCCGCCCGCGCAGTCGTTCGACGCGGCGTTCAGCAGCTGACGCCGTAGGGGGCCCAGGGGGGTCACGCACGTCGGTCCCGAACGGTCGGGATCCGAGAAGATGGACATACGTCATGTGTTTCGGGTATGACGGTGAGGCAGCGCTGCGGCGCTCGTTGGTGGAGAAGGGCGCCCCGCGGCGCCACGTGCTGCGCGGAGCGGCGGCGGGGGTGGCGGCGCTCGGGCTCACGTCCGGGCTGGCCTCCGAGGCCGGCGCCGCGACGGTCGCGCAGGGGCGGGGTCGCTCCCGGCCCCGGTCGGTGCCGCACGACAAGATCAGCATCCAGCTCTACACGCTGCGCGCGGCCCTCGGCGGCCAGCCGGGCTTCGACGTCGTGCTGCAACGACTGGCCCAGTACGGCTACGAGAAGGTCGAGCTGGCCGGCTACTACGGCCGCACCGCCACCGAGCTGCGGCGCTTCCTGCGCGGGCTGGGCATCCGCGCCACGTCGAGCCACGACGGCATCAGCACCACCCCGGCGGCGCTGAGCACCAAGCTGGAGAACGCCGCCATCCTGGGCCAGCAGTACGTCGTCGTGCCGTACCTCAACTCGGCCGTCCGTGCCGACTGGGAGCAGTGGGCCGACCAGATGAACGCCGAGGCGCGGCAGGCCAAGCGCTGGGGCCTGCGCTACGGCTACCACAACCACGCCCACGAGTTCACGACCGACCTCGGCGGCGGGGTGACGCCCTGGGAGATCCTCACCGAGCGGCTGGACCCGCGCCTGGTCCACCTCGAGGTGGACCTCTACTGGGTCTTCACCGCCGGGGTGAACCTCGGGGTGGCCGACCCCGACAGGTTCGCGATCGACGTGGTGCGGCGCGCGCCGCAGCGGGTGCGGCAGTTCCACGTCAAGGACCGCGACGGCGCCACGGGCGACATGGCCGACCTCGGCACGGGCGTGGTCGACTTCGCGCGGATCTTCCGCAGCCACACGGTGGAGGAGTACATCGTGGAGAACGACACCCCCGACGTCTCCCCGCTCACCTCAGCGGCGGTCGGCCACCTCTACCTGGACCACCTGGACTACTGAGGCGGCCACCAGGTCGCCGAACTCCTCGTGGCCGCCCGCGGTGAGGTGGAGGCCGTCGTCGAGGTAGCGCAGGTCGACGTCGGCCATCGACAGGTACGTCGCGTCGTGGCGCGCGGCGAGGTCCCGCAGGATCTCGTCGACGCGCGCGACGTGGCGGCCTCGCAGCGGCGCCGGCGGTGGGCCGACGACCAGCATCGGCACGTCGCCGACCGCACGCACGAGGCGGAGGAAGCCGGCGGTGATCTCGGCGGCGGTCCGGTCGTAGTCGTTGAGGCCGCCCTCGACCACGACGAGGTCGGCACCGTCCGCCAGGGCGCGGTGCGCCCGGTCGGCGAAGGACACCGGACCGCAGCCGCTGGCCCGGGCGCTGAACCCGGAGCCGGAGAAGCCGTCGACGTGGACGTGGCCGGGCAGGCGCGCCGGCCAGGACTCCTGGGGCCGGTCCAGCCGTAGCCCGGCCGAGTAGGAGTCGCCGATCACCACGACCCGGTCGCCGGAGCCGTCGTCGCCGTCGTCGCCGTCGTGCTGGTTGTCGTGCTGGGCCCGCCAGGACGACGCCTCCGCGAACCGCTCGCAGCGCCTCGCGAAGGCGCCCTCCGCGTCGTCGGTGAGCTGGAAGGTGAGCACGACCGTCGCCAGCAGGGCAGCCAGCAGCGTCAGCACGAGCGGCTTGCGCGCCGCAACCCCCCGGAGGACCACCTCACCATCATCCGTCACGCGGGCCGGGCCTGGTGTGCTTTCAGCGACTCGGTGCGTCCGCCGCGTCCGTGGCGTACGCCGCCAGGTCGCCGGCGAGGTCCTCGTTGGCGCGACCGCTGACCAGGGTGCCGTCGCCGGTGTGCTCGAGCGAGGCGATCTCGCCCTGCTGGTGGATCCGGTTGAGCAGGTCGCCGCGCTCGTAGGGCAGCAGCGCCCGGAACTCCACGTCGGGGCGCGGCAGCTCGTCCTCGACCAGCGCCAGGACGTCGGCGATGCCCTCGCCGGTCTTGGCGCTGACGACGACCGAGTGCGGCTCGCGCTGGCGCAGCCGGGCCAGCACCAGGGGGTCGGCGGCGTCGGCCTTGTTGATGACGACCACCTCGGGCACCTTGTCGGCGCCGATCTCGGCCAGCACCTCGCGCACGGCGCCGATCTGGCCCTCGGGGTCGGGGTGGGAGCCGTCGACCACGTGCAGGATCAGGTCGGAGTCGGCGACCTCCTCCAACGTCGAGCGGAACGCCTCCACGAGCTGGTGGGGCAGGTGGCGCACGAAGCCGACCGTGTCGCTCATCGTGTAGACGCGTCCGTCGCTGGTGGTCGTGCGGCGGGTGGTGGGGTCGAGCGTCGCGAACAGCGAGTCCTCGACCAGCACCCCGGCGCCGGTGAGCCGGTTGAGCAGCGAGGACTTGCCGGCGTTGGTGTAGCCGGCGATCGCGACCGAGGGGATCTGGTGGCGCTGGCGGTCCTGGCGCTTGGTGTCGCGGGTGCCCTTCATCGCCTTGAGCTCGCGGCGCAGCTTGGCGATCTTGTCGTTGATGCGGCGCCGGTCGGTCTCGATCTTGGTCTCACCGGGGCCACGGCCGCCGATGCCGCCGCCGTCGGCGCCGACCCGGCCACCGGCCTGGCGCGACAGGTTGCCACCCCAGCCGCGCAGCCGCTGCTTCATGTAGCTCAGCTGGGCCAGCTCGACCTGGGCCTGGCCCTCGGCGGACCGGGCGTGCTGGGCGAAGATGTCGAGGATCAGCGCGGTGCGGTCGACGACCTTGACCTTGACCCGGTCCTCGAGGTTGCGCAGCTGGCTGGGCGCCAGCTCGCCGTCGCAGATGACGGTGTCGGCGCCGGTGGCGTGCACGATCTCGGCGATGCCCTCCACCTTGCCGCGACCGACGTACGTCGCCGGGTCGGGCGCCTGGCGGCGCTGGTAGATCGCCTCGAGCACCTCCGAGCCGGCCGTCTCGGCCAGGAGCGCGAGCTCGGCCATTGAGTTCTCGGCGTCCTGCACGGTGCCGTCGGTCCACACCCCGACGAGGACGACCCGCTCCAGGCGGAGCTGGCGGTACTCGACCTCGGTGATGTCCTCGAGCTCGGTGCGCAGCCCCGCGACGCGGCGCAGCTGGTGGCGCTCGGCCAGCTCCATGGCGCCCGCGGTGGGCTCCTCGGGGTCCGGGTCGTCGGCCCAGGAGGAGTCGGGGGTGTCGTCGGGCGCGTCCTCGGACGACGCGTCGTCCCAGTCGTCGGTGGCCTCGAGCTCGTGGTCGAGGGAGAAGTCGTCAGCGTTTGCGGTAGTCATACGCCCTCCAGAGTAGGTCGGCGACGGGTGCTGCGCGAACCCCTTTGGGGTGAGCGGCCTAGGACAGGCGCGGCTGGGCGGCGTACTCGCCGGGCGTGACCCCCGTGACGCGGCGCCAGTCGCGGCCGAAGTGGGCCTGGTCGGTGTAGCCCAGGTCGGCCGCGATGCGGGCCAGGTCGACCGACCCGTCGGCGCTCAGCCGCTCGGCGGCCTCGTGGAGGCGGCGGCGCTGGATGAGCCACTTGGGGCTCAGGCCGATGCGCCGCGCGGCCAGGCGCTGGAGGCTGCGCTCGGTGAGCGCGAACTTCTCGCAGATCTGGCCCACCCGGTGCACGCGAGGGTCGCCCTCGACGTACTCGACCACCGCGTTGACGAGCAGTCCCTCCCCGTCGAGGGGGGCCAGGGGCCTCAGCGCCGCCTCGACCGTGAGCACCGCGGAGCGCCGTCGCTCGGGGTCGTCGGGCGCGGGCGACATCGCGGCGCGGACCGCGGCGGCGAGCGCGGACCCGTCGATCGTCGCGAGGGTGTCCAGGTCGAGCTGCCCGTCGGTCAGCGACACCGGACCGCCGAGAAGTGGCGAGCCGGCGCCCGGCTGGAGCATGGCGCCGACCGCCCAGCCGGATCCCGCGAGCTCCTTGATCGACAGCCCCGAGGACGGGCCCACGACGCTGGCGTAGTCCTCGGAGACCACGAGCAGGCAGACGGGGTACTGCAGCACCCGCTGCGCCGTCACCCGGCCCGGCGGCAGCGACCACACGGGCAGCCAGTAGCGGCGGACGACGTCGGCCAGCTCGGGCGAGGGCACGAAGCGGTGCACGGGCGGGCCGAAGCCCTGGGCGTCACGCAGGTGAGCGCGCTCGGTCGGGTCGACGGCGCGGGGTGGGACCGTCTCCTCGGGCATGTGTCGGATTCTTACCAGACCCACCGACACCGCACCCTCGACGATGGAGGCATGACCGACCTCACCGACCAGTACCTCGCTGACGCGGACCGCTTCACGGACCTGCTCACCTCCGCCCAGGACACCGACTGGTCGGCGCCCAGCCCGTGCGAGGGCTGGAGTGCCGCCGACGTCGTCGACCACGTCGTCGACACCCAGCGCGGCTTCTTCGCCCAGCGCGACGCCGACCTCGGCGAGAGGCCCGCCGGGACGCCGGACGAGATGTGGGCCGCCCACACCGACGCGGTGCGGCGCACGGTCGCCGACGACGCGTTCGTCACCCTGGAGTACGACGGCTACTTCGGGCGCACGACCGTCGCCGACACCCTGGCCCGCTTCTACGGCTTCGACCTCCTCGTCCACCACTGGGACGTCGCCCGGGCGCTGGGCCGCGACGTCGTGTGGGACGAGGCCGAGATGGACCGCATCGACACCGCGCTGGACGGCTTCGGGGAGCACCTCTACGCCGAGGGCATCTGCAAGCCGCCGCTCGAGGCGCCGGCCGACGCACCGCGTCAGGTGCGGCTGCTCGCGCGGATGGGCCGGACGGCGTAAGACTGGAGGCGTGCTGCGCCTCTCCCCCGACGGCCACGAGCTGGCCGACCTCCTGCCGGCCGTGGGCCGGATGCTGGGCCTGACGGGTGCCCCGGGCGCCGGCAAGTCGACGCTGGCCGCGCTGCTGGCCGCCCGCCACGGCGCGACCGTCGTCCCGATGGACGGCTTCCACCTCGCCGACGTGGAGCTCGAGCGCCGCGGCCTGCGCGACCGCAAGGGCGCACCGGAGACCTTCGACGCCGCCGGCTACGCCGCGCTGCTGCGGCGGGTCCGCGACCGCGAGGACCTGGTGCTGGCGCCGGCGTTCGAGCGCGGGCTCGAGCAGCCGCTCGCGGGCGCGCTGCCCGTGCCCGGCGACGCCGCGCTCGTCGTCACCGAGGGCAACTACCTGCTGCTGCCCGAGCAGCCCTGGCCGCGCGTGCGCGCCCAGCTCGACGACGTGTGGCACGTGGTGGTCGACGACGAGCTGCGCCTGGAGCGGCTCGTCGCGCGCCACGTCCGCTTCGGCAAGACCCCCGACGAGGCCCGCGCCTGGGTCGAGCGCGTGGACCAGTCCAACGCGCTGCGGGTCGAGGCCGCGGCCGGCCGCGCCGACCTCCTCCTCGACCTCACCGACCTCGCCGGTCCGGTGGTCGAGCAGTGACGAGCCGCTAGGCGAGGAGTGCCGCTCGACCAACGGCGCCCCGGGGGCTACTTGGGGGGCATCCGGATGCCGCCGTCGACGCGGACGACCTCGCCGTTCATGTAGGCGTTGGTGAGGCACTCGACGACCATGCTGGCGAGCTCCGCGGGGGTGCCGAGACGCTTGGGGAACAGCACGTTCTTGCCGAGGTTCTCCTTGAAGGCGTCCGAGTCCGGGCCCTCGCCGTAGATCGGGGTGTCGATCAGGCCGGGGGCCACGGTGTTGAGGCGGATGCCCGAGGCGGACAGGTCGCGCGCGACGGGGAGGGTCATGCCGACCACGCCGCCCTTGGACGCGGAGTACGACGCCTGGCCGATCTGGCCGTCGAAGGCCGCGACGCTGGCGAGGTTGACGATCGCGCCGCGGCAGCCGTCCTCGTCGGGCTCGTTGAGGCTCATGACGGTGGCGGCCTGGCGGACCATGTCGAAGGTCCCGATCAGGTTGATCTGCACGACCTTGGTGAACGCCTCCAGGGAGTGCGCCGACTCCAGCTGGCCGTCGCGGCCGATGGTGCGCTGGGCCCAGCCGATGCCGGCGGAGTTGACCACCGCGCGCAGGGGCGCGATCTCGGCGGCGGCCTTGACCGCGGCCGCGATCTGGTCGGTGTTCGTGACGTCGACCTGCGCGAAGACGCCCTTGATCTCCTCGGCGAGGGCCTCGCCCTTGTCGGCCTGGAGGTCGGCGACCACGACGG
The DNA here is from genome assembly GCF_004522095.1 of Nocardioides sp. 503. Classification (GTDB taxonomy): domain Bacteria; phylum Actinomycetota; class Actinomycetes; order Propionibacteriales; family Nocardioidaceae; genus Nocardioides. The sequence goes on along the minus strand of NZ_SPUI01000004.1, from coordinate 539,703 downwards.
TCGCGCCGCGGGCGGCGAGCGCGCGGGCGGCGGCCGCGCCGATGCCCGAGGCGCCGCCGGTGACGATGGCAGAAGATCCGGTGAGTTCCATGAGCCGGACTCTAGTAGCGCTACAGGTCGGTGGTGCCGCGGGCCACGAGCACGGCGGGCCCGGTCATGAGCATCCGGTCGTCGGCCGTCCACACGATCGACAGCGTGCCGCCCGGCACGTCGACCCGGTACGTCGTGTCGCGCGGCGCCGCGTCGGCGACGGCCGCGGCGACCATCACCGCGCACGCTCCGGTGCCGCAGGAGCGGGTCTCCCCGGAGCCGCGCTCGTGCACGCGCATCGCGACGTGGGCCGCCCCCCGGCGTACGACGAACTCGACGTTGACGCCGTCGGGGTAGACCGCCTCGTCGTGGGTCGGCGGGACCACCAGCTCCCCGGCGTCGGCGAGGTCGTCGACGAAGGCGACCGCGTGCGGGTTGCCGACGTCGACGTGCGTGGCAGACCAGGTGTGACCGGGCACCGACACCTCGGTCTCGCCCAGGACCTTCGGCGTGCCCATGTCGGCGGTGACCAGCCCGTCGTCGCGCATCGTCAGCACCTTGACGCCGTCACGCGTGGCGACCGGGATCGGCGCGGCCGGGTCGACGAGGCCCTCCTGCACCAGGTGGAGGGCGAAGACCCGGACGCCGTTGCCGCACATCTCCGAGAGCGACCCGTCGTGGTTGCGGTAGTCCATGAACCACTCGGCGTCCTGGCCGCGGCCGGCCTCGATCGCGTCGGCGCGCACCACGCGCAGCACGCCGTCGCCGCCGATGCCGGCGCGCCGGTCGCACAGCGCGCGCACCCGCGCCGGGTCGAGGTCGCCGTGGACGCTGCCGTCGTGGTCGGGCAGGAGCACGAAGTCGTTCTCCGTGCCGTGGCCCTTGAGGAAGTCGTAGGTCATGCGTAGAGCTGCTCCTCGTAGGAGGGGCCGTAGTACTCGTCGAGCTCCTCGATGGTCTTGCCGCTGGGCTCCACGTCGTGGGCGAGCACGGCGCGGCGCGGCACGGTCCCGGTGGGGTCCCACGTCTCCGGCTTCCACAGCCGCGAGCGCAGGAACGCCTTGGTGCAGTGGAAGAAGATCTCCTCGATGTCGACGACCACCGCGAGGATCGGCCGGTGGCCCTTGACCACGAGCTCGTCGAAGAACGGCGCGTCACTGACCAGCCGGGCGCGGCCGTTGACGCGCAGGGTGTCGCCGCGACCGGGGATCAGGAAGTTCAGCCCGACGTGGGGGTTGTCCAGGATGTTCTTGTAGCCGTCGGCCCGCCGGTTGCCGGGCCGCTCCGCGAGGGCGATCGTGACGTCGTCGATCACGTGCACGAGCTGGCCGGCGGGGTCGCCCTTGGGAGAGGCGTCGCAGGCACCCGAGGAGCTGGAGGTGGCCATGACACAGAACGGCGAGGCGGCGAGCCAGTCCCGGTCGACGTCGAGCAGCGCCGTGCGCCCCTTGCCGACCGCCCGCGCGTTGGGCTCGCCGAGCAGGTCGACGAGCTCGTCGAGCGTGCTGATCTCGGGCCAGGTGGAGGTGCTCACCCCCACAGCGTAGGGGGCCCGAGCACCTCGTAGCGGACGCAGACGAAGGCCTTGTTCTGGGCGACCTCCAGCAGCCGCAGGGCGTGGCGGCGCGGGAAGACCGGGCGACCGGCGCCGAGGGTGACGGGCGCGACGTAGGCGACGATCTCGTCGAGCGGGCCGGCGTCGGCGAACTGGCCCGCGAGGTCTCCCCCGCCCACCACCCAGACCCCCTTGCCGGCCGCGGCCGCGGCCATCTCGGCGTGCACCTGCGGCACCGGCGCGGAGGTGATCGTGACGCGGTCGGTGGCCGGCTCCAGGTCGCGGTGGGTGAACACCCAGGCGGGCACGTCGTAGGCCCAGGCGTCACCCGTCCTGGCGTTGTGGGCCAGGACCCACTCGTAGGTCGTGGCGCCCATCGCGATCGCGCCGACGCCCGCGATGAAGTCGCCGTAGTTCAGCGGACCCGACTCGTCCTGGTCCTGCACGAAGAGCCAGTCCAGCGAGTCGTGCTCGTCGGCGATGAACCCGTCGAGCGTGGTCGCCGTGTAGTACGTCGTCCGCACCATCAGGCCACTCCCGTCCGGGCCCGCAGCCAGTCGATCGGGTCGCCGTGGTCGACCGCGTGGCCGCCGGCGCGCAGCAGCTGGCGGGCCAGGTGGCGCCGGTGCGCCGCGAAGGTGAGCACGTGGGCGACCACGCTGCTCATGACGAAGCTCTCCGGCGGCTCGCAGAGCGCGTCGACCAGCCGGTCCTCCCAGCCCCCGCGCCGGTCGATCTCGCGCACGGTCGCCAGCCAGCGCGGCGCGACGGCGTCGTGCCGGGCCAGCAGGGAGATCGCGTCGTCGCCACCGCGGGCGGGGAGCTCGGCGCCCTCGACCGAGGCCAGCCAGACCTCCTTGCTCCACACCAGGTGCTCGAGCACGGCCGCGAGCGACGACTCCTCGCCGTCCCACGTCAGGACCGTGTTGCCCGGCAGGTGCTCGTGGCGGTAGTCGCCATCCCCCACGCCCTTGGCGAGGTCGATCAGGGCGCGGGTGTCGTCCAGGTCGTGCTGGACCATCAGCTCGGTCACGGGGTTCATCGAGTGCTCCTGGGCATGGACCCACAGCGAGGTGGGCGGGTGGAAGTGGATGCCGTTGGGGGCGGGCAGCCAGTGGCCGCCCGGGCTCTCGGCGACCGAGGCCTGGCTGGGCACGTGGCCGAAGGCACGTCGGAAGGCACGGCTGAAGCCCTCGACCGACTCGTAGCCGGCCTCGAACGCCGCGTCGGTGACCGACGTGCCGCGGCGCAGCCGCCAGGCCGCCCGCTCCAGCAGCACCCGGCGCCGCATGGCCACGGGCGGCTCCCCCGTGTCGCGGCTGAGCAGCCGGCTGAAGTGGTAGGGCGAGGAGTGCGCGCCGCCCGCCATGTCGCCCAGCGTGCGGTGCTCCTCGTCCAGCACGGCGTCGAGCAGCTCGCGCAGCCGGTCACGTCCCTCCATGTCGACCAGTCTGGCGCGACCGGGGCGCCGGGCGCCCGACCGAACTTGCTCAGGTGTTGTGGACCGCCGCGAGGGCCTGCTCGAGCCGGTCGGGGGCGTCGAAGGGCACCCACACGACGCGGGGGTCCTTCTTGAACCACGCGTCCTGGCGTCGGGAGAACTGCCGGGTCCCGATGACCGTGCGTTCGCGCGCGGCATCGAGGCTCATCTCGCCGGCGAGGAAGGCCGCGACCTCGCGGTAGCCGATCGCGCGCGACGCGGTGCGGCCCTCGGCGAGACCCTCGTCCAGCAGCCGCTCGACCTCGGCGACGAGGCCGGCCTCGAACATCTCCGCGACGCGCTGCTCGATGCGTCGGTCGAGGGTCGGCCGGTCGATGCTCAGCCCGACCTGGACGGTCGCCGGGTCGGCGTACGTCAGGTCCGGCAGCGCCGCGGACCACGGCTCGCCGGTGATCTCGATGACCTCGAGGGCGCGCACGACGCGGCGTCCGTTGTCGGGCACCATCCGGGCGGCGGCGCCCGGGTCGATCTCGGCCAGCCGGGCGTGCAGGGCGCGGGCGCCGACCCGCTCGAGCTCGGCCTCCCACCGCGCCCGCACGGCCTCGTCGGTGGCCGGGAAGTCGAAGCGGTCGAGGACCGCGCGGGTGTAGAGCGCGCTGCCGCCGACCAGGACCGGGGTCGTGCCGCCCGCCCGCAGCCGCGCCGCGGTCTCGCGCGCCTGGTCCTGGAAGTGGGCGACGGTGAGCGGCTCGCGCACCGACAGCAGGTCGAGCAAGTGGTGCGCGATGCCGCGGCGCTCGGCCGGAGGCACCTTGGCGGTGCCGATGTCCATGCCGCGGTAGACCTGGAAGGCGTCGGTGTTGACGACCTCCCCGCCCAGCGCCTGCGCGAGGTCGAGCGACAGCCCGGTCTTGCCCGAGGCGGTCGCGCCCACGAGCGCGACGATCGGGGGAAGGGCCATGTGGCTAGTGTGGCAACCAACCATCCTCACCCGACACGGAGGAGCGACATGAGCTTCCTGGACGACGCGAAGAAGAAGCTGACCGACGCCGTGGACAAGCACGGGGACAAGATCTCCGACGGCATCGACAAGGCCGCCGCGGCTGCGGACCAGAAGACCGGCGGCAAGCACGCCGACAAGATCGCCAAGGTGCAGGCCAAGGCCAAGGACGGGCTGGACAAGCTCGACGGCAAGAACGACGACCTGCGATGAGCGAGTCACCGACCACCGACGACGAGCTGACCGGCGAGCCCTTCGACACTCCCCCGGGCGAGCACGCCAGCGAGCTGCCCGACGAGCAGGACGACCCGCACACCGGCCCGCTCCAGGAGGAGAACGCCGGCACCACCGAGGACCAGCCGTCCCAGTGACGGACCCCGTCACCGACGCCGGGACCGACGAGACCCACGGCCGCTTCGTGGTCGTGCCGGCGGCGTACGTCTTCCTGCTGCGCGACGGGGTCACCGGCCCCGAGGTGCTGCTGCAGCTGCGCCAGAACACCGGCTACATGGACGACCACTGGGCCGCGGCCGCGGCCGGTCATGTCGAGCGTGGGGAGACGGCGTACGACGCCGCGCACCGCGAGGCCGCCGAGGAGATCGGCGTCGGCGGGCTGGACCTGCAGTTCGTGACCTCGATGCAGCGCACCCGCCACGCCGCCGCGATCGACGAGCGGGTCGACTTCTTCTTCACGGCCCGCAGCTGGACGGGCGACCCACGAGTGGTCGAGCCCGAGAAGTGCGCCGAGCTGCGCTGGTGCGCGCTCGACGCGCTGCCCGACCCCGTCGTGCCCCACGAGCTGGCTGTGTTGCAGTCGCTGCGGTCGGGTACCACGAAGCCCTACACCACCTTCGGATTCTGAGGAGTACGCCGCATGGTTGACGCAGACCTAGGCCCCAAGCCCGAGCCCGAGATCGAGCCCGGCGAGCCCAACCCCGGCGGTGTCGACGCGATCGACCACGGCGACGGCGTGGACGGGGAGGCCTCCGACGGCAGCCCGACGCCGGCCGACCTCGACCCGCAGGACAACCCCGCGATCCAGGACGAGCCCGACGAGGTCCAGGAGGGCGAGGACACCTCCACCGAGGCCACCGAGACCGACACCGACGAGGACAACACCGGCGGCGCCGACGAGGCCGACCGGGAGAACCCCGTATGAGCACCGAGGGCGCCGAGGGTCACGAGGCTCGTCCCGACGTTCCGGACGACGACTACGACATCCAGGACTCCGACCAGGACCCGTCCGGCGACCTGGGCGTGAGCAGCGAGCGCGAGGGCCACGCCGGCCCGGGCCAGCACGCCGCCACCGGCGTCCGCGACACCAGCGAGGGTCGCGCGACGTCGCCCGAGGACGCCCCGCCGGAGCAGTCCCGCGGCGGCCACGAGCCCAGCCCCGACGGCCTCGAGCCCAAGGCCGGCTACTCCAGCAAGGACCCGCGCTCCGACTGAGCCTGTGCTCCCGGGGGTGGTGCAGCTTCGCCGGTCGACCGACGAATCTGGACCATGACCGCTGAGACTTCGTCGGTCCGGCGCCAGTTTCGGCGGTCGACCGGCGCATCTGGACCAGCCGCGTGACCGGCGCCCACTCCCCGCCCGAAACTCACGCTTCCGGTACGAAGTTTCCTACCGGAAGCGTGAGTTTCACCGGGTACCCGGTGAAACTCACCGCCCGGCGCTACGCCAGGCGGCGCACGTCGAGCGGGGTCTCGAGGGCGGTGCCGTCGGGGCCGCGGTGGACGGCGTAGGCGCCGGCGGAGCCGTTCTCGGCGAGGGCCTCGACGAGGTCGGTGCCGCGGTAGAGCAGGCCGGCGCCGTCGTCGGTGGCGTAGCCGGGCGGGAGGGTGCCGTCGGCGACGAGCGACTGGAAGAGCGGGCGGCGCTGCTCCTCGGAGTCGTAGTGGACGCCGTTGGAGTAGGGCAGCAGGGCCAGGCCGTTGGTGATCGGGCGCAGGTCGGGGCCGAAGGAGTCGGTGGTGCCGCCGACGTGCCAGCAGATGGAGCCGGCCGAGACGCCGGTGAGCACGACGCCCGCCTCCCACGCCTCGCGCATCGCGTCGCCGACGCCGTGCAGCTCCCAGGTCGCCAGCAGCCCGGCGACGCTGCCGCCGAACACCCAGATGACGTCCTGGGCCAGCAGGTGTTCCCTGATGTCGGGGACGTTGGGCATGGTGAAGAGCGACAGGTGCGAGCCGGCGAAGCCGGCCAGCTGGGCCATGTCGTAGAAGTTGCGGATCCCCTCCGCCGCGTCGCCGCCCGCCGTGCCGACGTAGCAGACCCGGGGAGCCCGGCCGGTGACGCCGGCCAGGTCGACGGCGTGCCTCGTGAGCGGCCCGACCTCCCAGCGCGTGCGGGACCCGGCGACGATGCCCCCGGAGGTGGCCAGGATGGTCGGGGCGTCGGCGGCCATCAGCGGCAGGCCGGCGCGGCGGGGAGCGGCGCGGGGACGCCGAGCGAGGGCATGCCGAGCGAGACGCCGGCGTCCACGGGACGACCCTGGCGGGCCTCCCACGCGTCGCCCGAGCGCGTGCGGCGTACGACGGCGACGCTGTCGGCGACCAGGTGGTGCGGGGCGGCGTAGGTGATGTCGACCGTGACCAGGTCCCCGGGCCGCACCGGCTCCGCGGGCGCGAGGAAGTGCACGAGGCGGTTGTCGGGGCCGCGGCCGGACAGCCGCAGCGTCTCGGCGTCCTTGCGGCCCTCGCCCTCGGCGACCATCAACTCGACGCGGCGACCGACCAGGCGCTGGTTCTCCTGCCATGCGATGTCGTTGACCAGCTCGACCAGGCGGCCGTAGCGGTCCTTGACCACGTCGGGCGGGACCTGCTCGTCGAGCGTCGCGGCCGGGGTGCCGGGGCGCTTGGAGTACTGGAAGGTGAAGGCGCCCGAGAAGCGCGACTGCCGCACGACGTCCAGCGTGGCCTGGAAGTCCTCCTCGGTCTCGCCGGGGAAGCCGACGATGATGTCGGTGGTGATCGCGGCCTCGGGCATCGCGGCGCGCACCCGCTCGATGATGCCGAGGTACTTCGTCGAGCGGTAGGACCGGCGCATCGCCTTGAGAACCGCGTCGGAGCCGGACTGCAGCGGCATGTGCAGCGACGGCATCACGTTGGGGGTCTCGGCCATCGCCTCGATGACGTCGTCGGTGAACTCCGCCGGGTGCGGCGAGGTGAAGCGCACCCGCTCGAGGCCCTCGAGGGAGCCGCAGGCGCGCAGCAGCTTGGAGAAGGCCTGGCGGTCGCCGAACTCCACGCCGTAGGCGTTGACGTTCTGCCCGAGCAGGGTCACCTCGGAGACGCCGTCGGCGACCAGCGCCTCGATCTCGGCCAGGACGTCGCCGGGACGGCGGTCCTTCTCCTTCCCGCGCAGCGCCGGGACGATGCAGAACGTGCAGGTGTTGTTGCAGCCCACCGAGATCGACACCCACGCGGCGTAGGCCGACTCCCGCTTGGTCGGCAGCGTGGAGGGGAAGACGTCCAGGGACTCCAGGATCTCGACCTGGGCCTCCTGCTGCACCCGCGCGCGCTCGAGCAGGACCGGCAGGGCGCCGATGTTGTGCGTGCCGAAGACGACGTCGACGTACGGCGCCTTGGCCGTGATCGTGTCGCGGTCCTTCTGCGCCAGGCAGCCGCCGACGGCGATCTGCATCTCCGGGTTGGCGGCCTTGATCGGCGCCAGGTGCGAGAGGTTGCCGTAGAGCTTGTTGTCGGCGTTCTCGCGGACCGCGCAGGTGTTGAACACGACGACGTCGGCCTGCGTCGCGGCCGGCGCAGCGACGTACCCGGCCGTCTCCAGCAGCCCGGTCAGCCGCTCGGAGTCGTGGACGTTCATCTGGCACCCGTAGGTGCGCACCTCGTAGGTGCGTGCGGTGCCGGCGGGAGTGCTGGTGGGCGGGCTCGCGGGAGTGGCAGACATGACCCCGAAAGGGTACGGCGGCGCCCCCGCCCGCCCGAATCCCCCGGGTCACGGGTCTGCAACACCCCTGTCTCGACATGGCCCGATCGGACTATGTGCCGCTAGGGTCCCCCGCATGACTGCGCTGGAGAACGAGGAACGGACCCCGGGGACGGGAGAGCCGCTCGTCGTGCTCGATCACGTCGACAAGTGGTTCGGCGAGCTCCACGTGCTCCAGGACATCAACCTCACCGTCCACCGCGGCGAGGTGGTGGTCGTGATCGGGCCCTCCGGGTCGGGCAAGTCGACGCTGTGCCGGGCCATCAACCGCCTCGAGACCATCGACAAGGGCACGATCACGCTCGACGGCGAGCCCCTGCCCCAGGAGGGCAAGGCCCTGGCCAACCTGCGCGCCGAGGTCGGCATGGTGTTCCAGAGCTTCAACCTCTTCGCCCACAAGTCGATCCTCGAGAACGTCACGCTCGGCCCGATCAAGGTGCGCAAGAAGTCCAAGGCCGACGCCGACGCCCGCGCCCACGAGCTCCTCGACCGCGTCGGGATCGGCCACCAGGCCTCGAAGTACCCCGCGCAGCTCTCCGGCGGCCAGCAGCAGCGCGTCGCGATCGCCCGCGCGCTGGCGATGGAGCCCAAGGTGATGCTCTTCGACGAGCCCACCTCGGCCCTGGACCCCGAGATGATCAAGGAGGTCCTGGACGTCATGGTCGACCTCGCCGAGCGCGGCATGACGATGGTCGTGGTCACCCACGAGATGGGCTTCGCCCGCACGGCGGCCGACCGCGTGCTGTTCATGGCCGACGGCCGGATCGTCGAGGAGAACACCCCCGAGCAGTTCTTCACCAACCCCCAGAGCGATCGAGCCAAGGACTTCCTCGGCAAGATCCTCAAGCACTGAAGGAGATTGCCTAGATGCGACACACGAGGATCAAGGCCGCGATCGCGGTTCTCGGGCTGAGCCTCAGCCTGGCCGCCTGCGGCGACGCGGGCAGCGACGACGACGGTGGTGCCGACGTCGAGGTGAAGGAGAACGCGGCCGACGAGTTCGACGACGGCACCTACATGAAGGAGCTCGCCGAGGCGGGCAAGATCACGGTGGGCGTCAAGTACGACCAGCCCGGTCTCGGCTTCAAGGGCGCGACCGACGACATCCCGTCCGGCTTCGACGTCGAGATCGCCAAGCTCCTGGTGGCCGACCTCGGCATCGACCCGGCGGACACGGACGCGACGACGTGGGAGGAGACCATCTCCGACAACCGCGAGCCGTTCCTGGAGCAGGGCAAGGTCGACCTCGTGCTCGCCTCCTACTCCATCACCGACGAGCGCCGCCAGGTCGTGGGGCAGACCGGCCCCTACTTCACCACCGGCCAGCAGGTGCTCGTGAAGTCCGACAGCGACGTCGAGAGCATCGCCGACCTGAAGGGCGAGGAGGTCTGCTCGGTGACGGGCTCCACCTCGATCGACCGGATCAACGAGGAGGGCGCCAAGGGCGTCGGCTTCGACAGCTACTCCGAGTGCGTCCAGAAGGTCCTCGACGGCACGGTCTCCGCGATGTCGACCGACGGCTCGATCCTGGCCGGCTTCGCCGCCCAGAACGAGGGCCAGCTCAAGGTCATCGGCGACGAGTTCTCCGAGGAGAACATCGGCGTCGGCTACAGCCTGGAGCACCCCGAGATGTGCGAGTGGATCAACGGCGTGCTCGAGGAGAGCTTCGAGAACGGCTCGTGGGAGAAGGCGTTCGAGGACACGCTCGGCCCCTCGGGCGTCGAGACCCCCGACCCGCCGACGCTCGACGAGTGCCCGGCAGCCTGACCGACCACTGACGTCCGGGGCGGCGCGTGCGCGTCGCCCCGGACGCGTGCCCCTAGGAGAGGAGCGAGCCCGTGAAGGCCGTGTTCGACGAGTTCGACGCCTACCTGCAGGCGTTCGGCTACACCCTCGCGCTGTTCCTCGTGTCCGGGGTGCTCTCGCTCCTTCTCGGCACGGTGCTCGTCGCCATGCGCGTCGGCCCCGTGGCCGTGCTCCGCTCGGCGGCGGGCGTCTACGTCACCGTGGTCCGCAACACGCCCCTGGTCATCGTCTTCGCGTTCTTCTCCTTCGCCGGCCCCACCTTGAGCATCCAGTTCAACTGGTTCAAGGTGAGCATCGGTGACTACGACTTCACCTCGCTGTTCTGCTACGCCGTGCTGTCCCTGACGCTCTACACCTCGACGTTCGTGTGCGAGGCGCTGCGAGCGGGCATCAACGCCGTGCCGCTGGGCCAGGCCGAGGCCGCCCGCGCGATCGGGCTGCCGTTCGGTGGCGTCATGAGGCAGGTCGTGCTGCCCCTCGCCTTCCGCGCCGCGCTGCCGCCGCTGGCGAGCGTCCAGATCGCCCTCATCAAGAACACCTCTGTGGCGGCGGTCTTCGGCATCGCCGAGGCCACCGCCAACATGCGCAGCCTGCTCAACGACTTCGGGGCCACCCAGCGCTTCGGGATCTTCGCCTGCTTCGCGCTCGGCTACATCGTGATCGTCGAGGTCTTCTCGTTCCTGTCCTACAGACTCGAGCGCCGATGGAGGGTGGCCACATGAGCAACAGCGTGCTCTTCGACGCACCGGGTCCGCGCACCATCCGTCGCCACCGCCTCTACGGCGCGCTCGGGGCGCTCCTCGTCCTCGGGGTGCTCGCCTTCGTCCTCCATCGCTTCTACGACGCCGGGACGTTCGAGGGCGACAAGTGGGAGGTGTTCGTCACCCCCGACTACGTCCGGGTCATCCTGGTCGACGGCCTGCTCAACACCCTGAAGATGGCCGGCGCCGCGATCGTGGGGGCGTGCGTGCTCGGCGCCCTGCTCGGCGTCGGGAAGCTCTCGGACCACCGTCTGGTCCGGTGGCCCTCCTGGCTGGTGGTCGAGTTCTTCCGCGCCGTCCCCGTGCTCCTGCTCATGGTCTTCACGTGGTTCGTGCTCGGCATCAACAAGGAGGGGTCGTCCTTCTGGGCGGTCGTCATCGCCCTCACGCTCTACAACGGGTCCGTGCTGGCCGAGGTGCTGCGGGCGGGCGTCAACGCGGTCCCGAAGGGCCAGCGCGAGGCGGCCTACGCGATCGGCATGCGCAAGACGCAGGTCATGAACATCGTGCTGCTGCCACAGGCCGTCAAGATCATGCTGCCGGCGATCATCAGCCAGTGCATCGTGGCGCTCAAGGACACCGCCCTCGGGCAGTACGTCCTGGCTCCCGGCCTGACCAGGATCTACAAGCAGATCTTCCTGGAGTTCGACAACCGGGTGCCCACGATGATCGTCATCGCGAGCCTCTACATCCTCGTCAACCTGCTGCTCACCGCGCTCGCGACCTGGCTGCAGCACAAGCTGGTCGGGGAGAGGAAGCCGCTCGAGGTCTCGATGATCACCCGGCCCGCCGCCGACGGCACCGCGACCGGCCCGCTCTGAGGATCAGCGCGTCTTCGGCGTGACCCAGAGCCGGATGACGCCCTCGACGACGACGGTGCCGTCGTCACGGACGCCGCGGACCCGCACCGGCAGGTCGGGGTCCTCGGAGGTCCACTGGTCGGGGTCGGTCTCGGCGATGCAGGTGATGTCGCTCGTGGCCTTGGCGGTGTAGGCGACCTCCATGCCCTTGGGGATCCAGCGCCTGCCCGGCGGGATGCTCGCCTCGGCCAGCGCGCCCATCGCGGCCTCGAGGCCGTTGCAGAGCGCGATGGCGTGCACGGTCCCGAGGTGGTTGTGCACGCCGCGGCGCTTGGGGATCAGCAGCTCGGCGCGGTCGGGGCGGATGTCGACGAAGCGCGGGCGGATCGTCGCGAAGTACGGCGCCCGCTGGCTGAAGGCCAGCGAGAAGAGGCGCCGCCCGACGGCGGGGCCCAGCACGGGCAGGGCGTTGGCGCGCTTCCAGAGGGTGAGGACCTGGCTCATGCCGGCAGACGTTACCAGTGGGTAACTTCGCCGCGCGCCACCTGACACGTGTCAAGTACTGCTAGCGTCCGCCAGCGTGACGCACACCACACCCGCGGGCCGCCAGGAGCTGCCGGAGCTCGCCTGCTACGGCCTGGCCGGGCACAGCGCGTCGCCCGCCGACCTGATCGGCGAGGTGAGGGAGGCCGAGCGCCTCGGGATCGGCTCGGTGTTCCTCTCCGAGCGCTTCAACCTCAAGGACGCCGCGGTGCTCGCCGGCGCAGCGGTGGCCGCGTCCACCACGATCGGGGTCGCCACCGCGGCCACCAACCACAACACCCGCCACCCGCTGGTCACCGCCACCATGGCGACGACGCTGCACCGTATGAGCGGCGGTCGCTACGCGCTCGGACTGGGCCGCGGCTTCGACCTGCTCTTCGACGTGATGGGCGTCCCGCGCGTCACCGGGGCGCAGATGACCGACGCGGTCGGCATCTACCGGCGCCTGTGGCACGGCGAGGCGTTCGGGCACGAGGGCCCGGCCGGCAGCTACCCCTACCTCAGCCAGGACGGCTCCTTCGACGAGGACATCCCGGTGCTGATGATGGCGATCGGCGAGAAGTCGCTCGCGCTCGCCGGCCGCGTGGCCGACGGGGTCGTGCTGCACACGTTCCTGGGCGACGAGACGCTCGCGCGCTCGGTGCGCACCGTGCGCGAGTCGGCCGCCGCCGCCGGCCGCGACCCGTCCGCCGTACGGATCTGGGCGGTGCTCGCCGTCGTCGAGGAGTCGGTGCCCGAGGAGCTCGCGCTGCGCAAGCTGGTCGGGCGGCTGGCGACGTACCTCCAGGGCTACGGCGACGTGCTGGTGCGGGCCAACGGCTGGGACCCCGCCGACCTGCAGCGCTTCCGCGAGGACCCGCTGGTCCAGGGGTACGCCGGGGCGTTCGACGCCGTGGGGACCACCGAGCAGCTGACCTACCTGCGCGAGGAGCTGCTGCCCGCCGAGTGGCTGGCCGCGTCGGCCACCGGCACCGCGGAGACCTGTGCGCGGCGGGTGCTGGACCAGCTCGACGCCGGCGCCGACAGCGTGGTGCTGCACGGCGCGACGCCGGCCGAGCTGGCGCCGGTCGTCGAGGCCTGGCGGTCGCTGCGTCCCGAGGGGCGCTTCGACGCACTGCCGACCAACCCGGGGTGGGCCCGGTGAGCGCCGGCGTGGTCACCGAGGCCGACGGCCTCACCGCCGCCTGGCTGAGCGAGGCGCTGGGCGCGCGCGTCGTCGACGTCGTCGCCACGCCGGTCGGGACCGGTCAGATCGGCACCTGCTACCGACTCGAGCTCACCGGCGAGGGCGTCCCCTCCTCCGTGCTCGTCAAGCTGCCTGCGGCCGACCAGGGCTCCCGCGACCTGCTGGCCGGCGCCTACCGCGGCGAGCTGACGTTCTACGCCGACATCGCGCCCACGGTGGCCGTGCGGGTCCCGGTGTGCCACTACGCCGCCCTCACTCCCGACAGCGGCGACTTCGTCCTGGTGATGGAGGATCTCGCGCCGGCCCGCCAGGGCGACCAGATCGGCGGCTGCACCGTCGACCAGGCGCGCGACGCGGTCGTCAACCTGGCCGGCCTGCACGGTCCGCGCTGGTGCGACCCGACGCTGGAGGACTTCGACCACCTCGCGCTCACGCCGACCGACCAGATCGACCTGCTGGCCGAGCTCGCGGGGCCGACGACCGAGCTGTTCGTCGACGGCCTCGGCGACCTGGTCTCGGAGGAGGACCGCGTCACGCTGCGCGAGGTGGCCCAGGTCGTGGGCCCGTGGAGCTACGCGCGCAGCGAGCGCTACGCACTGGTGCACGGCGACTACCGGCTCGACAACCTGATGTTCCACCCCGACGGCGGCGCGGTGGCCCTCGACTGGCAGACGCTGTCGCTGGGCCTGCCTGCGCGCGACCTCGCCTACTTCGTCGGGACGTCGCTCGACCCCGAGGTGCGCCGGGTGCACGAGCGCGACCTCGTGGCGGCGTACCACCAGGCCCTGCTGGGCTACGGCGTCAGCGGGCACGGTCTCGAGGAGTGCTGGGACGACTACCGGTTCGCGATGGTGCAGGGCCCGCTCGTGGCGACCTTCGGGTGCGCCTACGGGACGCGCAGCGAGCGCGGCGACCGGATGTTCGCGACGATGGTGGCACGCTCGTGCGCGGCCATCCGCGAGCTGGGCACGCTCTCGCTGCTCTGATCAGTCGCGGGCGACGAGCAGCTCCACGCGGTTGCCGTGCCCGTCGAAGGTGTGCACCCGGTCGTGTCCGGGGAACGTGTCGCGCTGGCTGAGGTCGACGTCGTAGCCGCCGTCGTCCAGGCGGCGTCGTACGGCGTCGAGGTCGGCGGCATTGCTCAGCACCAGCGCCGGGTGGGCCTTGCGCGCCGGGGCGAAGGGGTCCTCCACCCCGACGTGGATCTCCGCGGTGACCGCCCCCGACTCGTCGACGGCGCGGAACCAGGCGCCGCCTCGGGCGCGCAGCGCCTCGGGCTTGTCGACCTCCTGCAGGCCGAGCGCGCCGGCGTAGAAGCGGCGGGCGACGTCCTCGCCGCCCGGAGGGCAGGCGACCTGGACGTGGTGGAGCCTCACGACGCGCGCCTCGCAACCACGAAGATCCGTCGGAACGGGAGCACGACCCGGCCGTCGCGCTCGGGGTAGGCCGCGCGCAGGCGGCGCTTGAACTCGTCCTCGAAGGCGGGCCGCAGGTCGTCGGGAAGCGCCTGCAGCGTGGGCCGGGCGCCGGTGGCCGAGACCCAGGTGAAGACGGCGTCCTCGCCGGTGAGGACGTGCAGGTAGGTCGTCTCCCAGGCGTCGACCTCGCAGCCGAGGCCGGTGAGGTCCTCGAGGTAGACCTGCGGGTCGTGGCTGGCCGGGCTGGCGATGCCCTGCACGTGCTGGGCGTAGGGCTCCTCGGCCGCGAGCTCCGCGCGCAGCGTGTGGCTCGGCTGGTCGAAGTTGCCCGGCACCTGGAAGGCGAGCCACCCTCCCGGCCGCACGGCCTCGACCAGCTGTGGCAGGAGCTCGCGATGCCCCGGCACCCACTGGAGCGTGGCGTTGCTGACCAGGACGTCGACACCACCCTCCGGCGGCTGCCAGGTGCGGACGTCGCCCACCTCGAACCGGGCGTCGGGCTGCGCCTCGTGCGCGGCGCGGATCATCTCCTCGCTGGAGTCGACGCCCACGACCTCCGCGTCGGGCCAGCGCCGGCCGAGCAGCGCGGTGAGGTTGCCCGGGCCGCAGCCCAGGTCGACGACGCGAGCGGGCGCGTCGGCGTCGACGCGGGCCAGCAGCTCGACGAACGGGCGGCCGCGCTCGTCGGCGTAGGTGAGGTAGCGGTCGGGGGCCCAGCTGTGGGTCGGAGTCGGTGCCATCGCTCCATCGTGCGACCGATTTATCTCGATGTCAAGATTCTCGACGCATCCGCTACGCTGCTGCCATGCGGGACGAGGTGGACGAGCTGGTCGAGGCGTGGGCGCGCGAGCGCGACGACCTCGACCTCGAGCCGGTCGCCGTCTTCAGCCGCATCAGCCGCCTCGCGCGCCACCTCGACCTGGCCCGCCGCGCCGCGTTCACCGCGCACGGGATCGAGTCGTGGGAGTTCGACGTGCTCGCCGCGCTGCGCCGCGCCGGCGCGCCCTACGAGCTGTCGCCGGGACGCCTCCTGCGCGAGACGCTCGTGACCAGCGGGACCATGACCAACCGCGTCGACCGCCTGGCCGCCCGGGGCTTCGTCGAGCGCTATCCCGACCCCGAGGACCGGCGCGGGGTGATCGTCCGACTCACCCGCGAGGGCAAGACCGCCGTCGACGCCGCCTTCGAGGCGCTGCTCGAGGCCGAGCGCGCGCTCCTGGCCGACCTGGCCCCGGCCCAGCAGAAGCGGCTCGCGGGCCTGCTGCGCACGCTGCTGGCTCCGTACGCCTGAGGCGACGTCAGGACGGCGCGGGGATCTGCGCCGCGAAGCCCGCGATGAGCATGTCGATGCCGAACGCGAACCGGGCGTCGCTGTCGCCGTTCATCATCAGCGGGAGGTGGCGCACGAGGTAGGGGTAGCGCTCCGGAGGCAGCGCCGCGAACTCCCGCTGGACGGCCTCGAAGTACTCCGACCCGATCTCCTCGGCGTCGCGTCCCGAGCCGTCGTCGAAGCGCTGGGACATCAGCCAGCCCTCGAAGACGTCGGCGCCGACGTAGAGCGAGAGGATGTCGAGGGCCCACGTCGCCACCTGCGGGGGGACCCCCGCCTCGATCATCGCGGTCAGGTTCGTCTCGATGCCGTCGAGCACCCGCTCGGTGACCGGGACCGTGCCGAAGGTGAGCCGGGCGACGTCGCCGTGACGCGCCATGACGGCCCGGGACTCGTACGCCCAGGAGCGCAGCCGCTCCTGCCAGGTCCCCCCGCTGGGCAGCTCCATCTCGTCGATCACGCGCCGGAGCACGTGGCCGAGCAGCGCGTCCTTGTTGGCGACGTAGGCGTAGAGGCTCGCCGGCCCGGAGTCGAACGCCGCGGCGACGCGGCGCATGGAGACCGCCTCGACGCCCTCGGCGTCCACGATCTCCAGGGCGACGTCGACGATCGCCTCCAGGCCGAGGGTGGGACGTCGACGCAGCCGCGCGGCGCGCGCGCGGACCTGGGCAGGGGACGGGCTGCGGGACGGGCTCATCACGCCCATCCTAGTTGACGCGAACACTGTTCGCGTGTAGAACACTGTTCGTCCTCGTGTGCGAACAGTGTTCGCCGTCCTCGTCAGCTCAGGAGCCACCATGTCCACCACTCCCCCCGAGCCGTCGGCCGCGGCCGCCGCGGCCGGCACCGGAGGCCTGGCCCGCGCGGCGTACGCGCTGCGCTGGCCCGCCCTGTTCGTCGTGCTCGCCGCGGAGGTCATGGACCTCCTCGACGCGCTCATCACCTCGATCGCGGGACCCACGATCGTCGCCGACCTCGGCGGCGGAGAGACGCTGGTGCAGTGGCTCGGGGCTGGCTACACGCTCGCCATGGCCAGCGGGCTGCTGCTCGGCGGGCGCCTGGGCGACATCTTCGGGCGGCGCCGGATGTTCCTCGTGGGGATGGCCGGCTTCACGCTGCTCTCCCTGGTGTGCGCGCTGGCGCAGTCGCCCGAGATGCTGATCGGCAGCCGGGTGCTGCAGGGGCTCGTCGGCGCGGTGATGCTGCCCCAGGGGCTCGGCCTGATCAAGGAGATGTTCCCCGAGGACGAGGTGGGCAAGGCCTTCGGCACCTTCGGCCCCGTCATGGGGCTGTCCGCCGTCGGCGGCCCCATCCTCGCGGGGTTCCTGGTGGACGCCGACCTGTTCGGCTGGGGCTGGCGGACCATCTTCGCCATCAACGTGCCGATCGGCCTGGTGGCCCTCGTCGCCGGGCTCCGGCTGCTGCCCGCCTCGCGCCCCGACCCCACGATCCGCATCGAGCTCACGAGCGTCGCGATCGCCGCGACGTCGATGTTCCTGCTGGTCTACCCGCTCATCCAGGGCCAGGAGCACGGCTGGCCCGCCTGGACCTTCGCGATGATCGCGGCCGGGGTCGCCGGGTTCGCGCTGCTGGCCCGGATCGAGGTCGCCCGCGACCGGGCGGGGCTGGTCACGCTGGTGACGCCCTCGCTGTTCCGCAAGAGGGCGTTCACCGGCGGCATCGTCACCGGGATGGCGCTCTTCGGGTCGCTGATGGGCATGAGCATCGCCTTCACGTTCTTCGTGCAGTTCGGCCTCGGCTACTCCCCGCTCAAGGCCGGCCTCGCCGGCGTCGCGCAGGCCGTCGGGATGGTCGTGGGGTTCGTCGCCTCGGAGCCGTTCACGGCGCGGCTCGGCGGCCGCCGGCTGATGCACATCGGCGAGGCCGTCGCGGCGGCCGGGTTCGGCGGCTTCGTGCTCACGCTGGGCCTGGCGGGCGACTCCGTGGGCATCGGCTCCATGGCGCCCGCGCTCGCGGTGGTCGGCCTGGGGATGGGACTCACCATGGCGCCGTTCTTCGACCTGGTGCTGGCCGGCGTGGACGACCAGGAGTCCGGCTCGGCCTCGGGCGTGCTCACGTCCGTGCAGCAGCTCGGCGGCGCGTTCGGCATCGCCGCGCTCGGCACGGCCTTCCTCCACGTCCTGGCCCACAGCGACGCGGCGACCCGGGTCGGCGCCTACCGAGACGCCGCCGGCGTCTCGATGCTGCTCGCCGCCGGGTTCATGGCGCTCGCCTTCGCCCTGACGTTCCTGCTGCCCGAGCGGGCACGCGAGGGGGCGACGGGGCACTGAGTGGCGCAGCGTCAGGGGTGCGGGGAGTCAGCCCTCGAGGATGTCGGCGGCCTCGAGCCACTCGAGCTCGAAGTCGTCCTTCTGGGCCAGGAGGGTGCGGAGCTCGGCGCTGAGCTCGGCGACGCGGGTGTAGTCCTGGGCGTGCTCGACGATGAGGGCGTTGAGCTCGGCCTCCCGGGCGTTGACGCGGGCCAGCTGCTTCTCGAGGCGGGCCAGCGTCTTGCGGGCCGTGCGCTCCTCGGCACCCCCGACCTTGCGCTTGGGCTCTCCCCCGCCCGCCGCGGCCGGCGTCGCCGCGGGCGCCGCGGCTGCGGCGAGGTCCGCCGTACGCCGCTCGAGGTACTCGTCCACGCCCCGCGGCAGCATCGAGATCTGGCCGTCGCCGAGCAGCGCCCAGACGGAGTCGGTGACGCGCTCGAGGAAGTACCGGTCGTGGGAGACCACGATCAGCGTGCCCGGCCAGCCGTCGAGGAAGTCCTCGAGGACGTTGAGGGTGTCGATGTCCAGGTCGTTGGTGGGCTCGTCCAGCAGCAGCACGTTGGGCTCGTCGAGCAGCAGCCGCAGCAGCTGGAAGCGGCGTCGCTCGCCACCGGACAGGTCGCCGATGCGGGTGGTGAGCTTGTCGCCGGTGAAGCCGAAGCGCTCCAGCATCGAGGTGGCGGTGATCTCGCCGTCGCGGGTGCGGGTGACGCGGCTGACCTTCTCCACGGTCTCCAGCACCCGACCCGTGGGGTCGAGGTCGTCGAGCTGCTGCGAGAGGTGCTTCAGCGCGATCGTGCGACCGTGCTTGACGCGGCCCGACTGCGGGGCGAGGTCCCCCGAGATCAGGCTCAGCACGGAGGTCTTGCCGGCGCCGTTGACCCCGACGATGCCGACCCGGTCACCCGGGCCGAGCCGCCAGGTGGCGTGCGACAGCAGCGTGCGGTCGCCGCGCACCAGGTCGACGTCCTCGATGTCGACGACGTCCTTGCCGAGCCGCTGGGAGGCGAACCGCTGCAGCTCCAGCCGGTCCCGCGGCGGCGGTACGTCGGCGATCAGCGCGTTGGCGGCGTCGATGCGGAACTGCGGCTTGGAGGTCCGGGCCGGCGGGCCGCGGCGCAGCCAGGCCAGCTCCTTGCGGACGAGGTTCTGGCGTCGCGACTCCGACGCGGAGGCCTGGCGCTGGCGCTCGGCCTTGGCCAGCACGAACGAGGCGTAGCCGCCCTCGTAGGCGTCGACGACGCCGTCGTGCACCTCCCAGGTCCACTGGCACACCTCGTCGAGGAACCACCGGTCGTGGGTGACGACGACCATCGCCGACTCCCGCGCCGAGAGGTGGGCGGCCAGCCACGCGACCGCCTCGACGTCGAGGTGGTTGGTGGGCTCGTCGAGCACGATCAGGTCGTGGTCGCCGAGCAGCAGTGCGGCCAGCGAACAGCGACGCCGCTCGCCACCGGACAGCCCGACCACGGGACGGTCGAGGGACACCCCGGCGAGCAGGGTCTCCACGATCTCGCGGGTGCGCTGCTCGGCGGCCCACTCGTGGTCGGCGAGCCCGCCGAGCACGGCCTCTCGGACGGTGTGGGTGTCGACCAGCTCGTCGCCCTGGTGCAGGTAGCCGACGTGCAGGCCGCGCTGGCGCGACACCCGGCCGGCGTCCGGCTCCTCGAGGCCCATCATCACCTCGAGCAGCGTGGTCTTGCCGTCGCCGTTGCGACCGACGATGCCGATGCGCTGGCCGGCGCCGATGCCGAGCGACACCTCGGTCAGCAGCGGCCGGACGCCGTAGGACTTGGAGACGCGCTCGAGGTTCAGCAGGTTAGCCATGGTGTCCTCCGACGACGTGGGCGCCCGCCACGGCACCGTTGGCGACCAGGACGATGCCGTGCCCGAGGCGCATCATCGCGCCCGCGAGGTCGCGGGCATGGTCGGCGGACTCGCACAGGAAGACGCAGGTCGGGCCGGAGCCGCTGACGAGGCCGCGCAGCGCGCCCTCCTCCTCGCCCTGGTCGAGGAGCAGCCCGAGGTCGGGCCGCAGGTCGATCGCGGGCTCCTGCAGGTCGTTGCGCAGGAGCCGCGCCAGCCGGTGCGCGTCACCCGAGGCGACGGCGGCGACGAGCTCATCGGCGGGCGGCGGGGTGGGCGAGGCGTCGGGGAAGAGCTTGTCGAAGTGCGCGTAGACCTCCGGGGTCGACATCCCCTCGAGGCTCGGCACCAGGACCCACCACCAGGTGCCGGCGTCGGTCAGGGGCGTGACGACCTCACCGCGGCCGGTGCCGAGCGCGGTGCCTCCGAGCAGCGCGAACGGTACGTCGCTGCCCAGCTCGGCCGCGATCGCGAGCAGGTCCTCGTCGCTGGTCTGCACGTCCCAGAGGCGGTCCAGCGCGACCAGCGCGGCGGCGGCGTCGGCCGATCCGCCCGCCAGGCCGCCCGCGACCGGGATGGCCTTCTCGATGAGCAGGTGCCCGTCGGCGGCGATGCCGTGGTGGCGCGCCAGCAGCGACGCGGCGCGCGTGACGATGTTGCCGCTGTCGACGGGGATCGCGCCGGCGTCGACCCAGTCGGCCACCTGCAGCCGCAGGTCCCAGCCGGGCTCGTCGTCGCGGGCCGTGACGTCGTCGCAGAGACCGACCGCCTGGTAGACGGTCGTGAGCGGGTGGAAGCCGTCCTCGCGGGCGGCGCCGACCCCGAGGTGCAGGTTGATCTTGGCGGCGGCGCGCACGGTCACGGGCGTCGCACCCGGGGTGGTCATGGCGGTCACGGGTGGAGCACCTCGGCGATCCTGGCGAACTCGACGACGGACAGGGACTCGCCCCGGGCCATGGGGTCGACGCCCGCGCGCTCCAGCACGGCCGAGGCCTCCTCGGCGGAGCCGACCAGGGGGCGGATGGCGCCGCGCAGGACCTTGCGCCGGTGGGCGAACGCCAGGTCGACGACCGAGAACACCTGCTCGCGACTGGCCGACGTGGCCGGCGGCTCGCGGCGGGTCCAGGCGACGAGCCCGGAGTCGACGTTGGGCGCCGGCCAGAAGACGTTGCGCCCGATGGCGCCGGCCCGGCGGACGTCGGCGTACCAGGCCGCCTTGACCGACGGGACGCCGTAGACCTTGGAGCCCGGAGGTGCGGCCAGCCGGTCGGCGACCTCGGCCTGGACCATCACCAGCCCCCGCTCGAGGGAGGGCAGGAGCTGGAGCAGGTGCAGCAGGACCGGCACCGAGACGTTGTAGGGCAGGTTGGCGACCAGCGCGGTCGGCGCGGGACCCGGCAGCGCGGCGATGCGCATGGCGTCGTCCAGCAGCACCTCGAAGCGGTCGGCCTGCTCGGGGGCGTACGTCGCCACGGTCTCGGGCAGCAGCCCGGCGAGCAGCTCGTCGACCTCGATCGCCACCACGCGGGAGGCCACGCCGAGCAGCCCGAGGGTCAGCGAGCCCAGGCCGGGGCCGACCTCCACCACCACGTCGTCGGGCCCCACGCCGGACTCGCGCACGATGCGACGCACGGTGTTGGGGTCGATCACGAAGTTCTGCCCGCGCTGCTTGGTGGGGCGCAGGTCGAGGCGGGCAGCGAGCTGACGCACCTCTGCCGGCCCGAGAAGCCTCGGACCGGCAGAGGTGTCAGACATGACGGCCACGGTAGTGGCCGCGACCCGGGCTCAGGTGGGGAGCCCCAGCTTGCGCGCGCAGCCGGGCCAGGAGCCGTAGCCGCCGGTGGCGTCGCGCAGCCGGGTCGCCACGGCGATCTGGGTCTCGCGGCTGTTGTCGCTGGGGAGGCCGGTGCCGCCGTAGGCCTGCCAGGTGCCGACGTTGAACTGCAGGCCGCCGTAGTAGCCGTTGCCGGTGTTGATGGACCAGTTGCCGCCGGACTCGCAACGGGCCAGCGCGTCCCAGACGGTGTTGCCGGTCTCGATGGGCGACGCGGTGCCGACCTCGACGATCTCGTCGACCGGCTTGCGCAGCACCTGCTGGCGCAGCACCTTGCGCACGACCAGCTCGCCGTTGCGGTACTCCAGGCGGTAGGTCACGTTGCGCAGGCCGGAGCGGCCCTCGCGGACCACGGAGGTCTCGCCCTCGGCGCTGGAGTCGTCCTCGCGCTCGATCGTGGAGAAGTCGAGGGGCTCGCCCTTGACGCTCTTGCGGACGACCCGGATGTCGGTGAAGACGATCCGGTCGCCGTCCTTGACGACGGTCCCGAAGTCGGGCTTCGCCCGGTCGGTGCGCTGGACGGGCACGCCGAGCTCGCCGAGCGCCTCCTGGACGGTCAGCGCGGTGACCCGGCGGGTGACGGGCTTGCGGCCCGCGACCTTGAACGTGAGCCGCTTGGCGGTGACGACCTCCAGCTCGAGCCCGTCCCGGTCGATCTCGGCGCCGCGGCTGGTCGAGAGCTCGGCGTCGCGGGTGACGCTCATGCCGATCTCGCCGAGCGCGGAGGTCACGTCCGTGGCGGTGACCCAGTGGGTCTGCTCGACGCCGTCGACGACCACCTGCAGCGGCCGGGCGTACTTGACGCTCACGAGGCTGCCGTCCTCGACCTCCTCGTCGAGGCTCGGGACGACGACGTCACGCTCCCCCACCTCGATGCCCTCAGCCTCCAGGACCTCTCCCACGGTGTCGCCGAACGCCGTGACCTCACGGGTCTGGCCGTCGACGGAGACCCTCAGCGTGGTGCCGAGGGAGGCGTAGCCGTACGTCGTACCGACGACCGCCAGGGCGGCCACGACGGCGAGCGTCACGAGGACGCGACGGCTGCGCAGGACGGCGCCGAACCTGCTGCGCCTGGTGCTGGGGGTGCTGCTGGGCGTGGTGCTGGTGGTGCTGGGGGTCACGATGCTCCGACCGTCGTCCTCTCCGGTCCTCGGGGCGCCAGCGCGGTGCTTCTGGTGGTGCACGCTGGCCCGGATCCTTCCCCGATCCCGGCCGTCTGCGACCCAGAACAACAGTGCGCCGGTGCAGATGGCAAACCCTCGCGGTCCCTCCAGGGGCGCCGGGTGACCGAGATCTCGGCGCGCCAACCCCCTCTCAGGGGCTACCAGGCGCCGCCGAAGGCGCGCTCGGTGTTGGCGTCGACCGCGGCGCAGAGCGCCTCCAGGTCCGCGCCGCGGACCTCCGCCATGGTGCGCATCGTGAGCGGGACGAGGTAGGAGGCGTTGGGGCGCCCGCGGTAGGGCGTCGGGGTCAGGAACGGCGCGTCGGTCTCGACGAGGACGCGGTCGGCAGGCACGACGACGAGGGCGTCGCGCAGCGGCTGGGCGTTCTTGAACGTCACGGTGCCGGCGAAGGAGAGATAGGCACCCCGGTCCAGGCACCGGCGCGCGAAGCCGGCGTCACCGGAGAAGCAGTGCATCACCCACCGGTCGGGCACGCCCTCCTCGTCGAGCACCGCGAGGACCTCGTCGTGGGCGTCGCGGTCGTGGATGACGAGCGTCTTGTCGAGCCGCTTCGCGAGGTCGATGTGGCGGCGGAAGGACTCGACCTGCGCGGCGCGGCCCTCCTCGCCGGTGCGGAAGTGGTCGAGCCCGGTCTCCCCGATCGCCCGGACCTTGTCGTGGGTGCGCGCCAGCGACTCGATCTCGGCCAGGGCCTCGTCGAGCGTGCCGGCCTCGGCCTGCCGGGGCGCCTCGTTGGGGTGCAGCGCGACGCCGGCCACGAGCGCCGCGTGCTCGGCGGCCGCCCGCACCGCCCACCGGGCTCCGGGCAGGTCGCAGCCGATCTGGACGATGCGCGCCACCCCGACGGCCGCGGCCGCCGCGATCGCGTCGGCCGTCGGGACCCAGTCGCCGTCGGCGATGTCGAGGTGGCAGTGGTTGTCCACGACGGGGTGCGGCAGCGGCTCGGGGGCCGGCGGGCGCTCCCGGTCGCGGCGGCTGCCGCTCCGCTCCTCGGTCGCGGCCCGGCTGCGGGTGGGCTCCTCGCTCACACCGACCACACGCGGTCCAGCACGGCGCTGGCCAGCTGCTCGGGCGCCTGGGTCGGGATCCAGTGGGTGACGCCGGCGAGCTCGACGAAGGAGTACGGCGCGTCGACGTAGGACTCGGTCAGCTCGGCGCCGCGCCGGTCGATCGCGGTGTCGCCGTCGCTCCAGACGAACGTCGTCGGGACCGTCGTGTGCTGGGTGGCGAGCTCGCGGTCGACGAAGGGGATCGCGCGGTACCACGACAGCCCGCCCGTGAGTGCCCCCGTGTCGACGACCTCGCGGCGGCAGCGGGCGACCTCCTCGCGGGTCATCCCGGCCGAGGCCAGGCCCAGGTCGAAGGGGCCGCCGCGGCGGCGCGCCGCGAGCTCCACGACGTACGGCGCCTGGAACAGCAGCATGTACCAGGACCGCAGCCCCTGCGGCGAGGTCAGCACGGCCTTCTGGAACGCCGCGGGGTGGGGCACGGACACGGCGGTGAGGCTGCGCACGAGCACCGGGCGGCGCGCGGCCAGCCCCCAGGCGACGGCGGCGCCCCAGTCGTGCCCGACCACGTGGACCGACCCCCCGACCCGCTCGATGAGCGCGGCCACGTCGTCGACCAGCTCGGTCAGCCGGTAGGCACGCCGCCCGGAGGGGCGGGCGCGCTCGGAGTAGCCCCGCTGGTCGAGCGCGAGCGTGCGCAGCCCCGCGGCGTGCAGCAGCGGCGCCACGTGGCGCCAGGAGGTGGCGCGCTCGGGGAAGCCGTGCAGCAGCACGACGACGTCGCCCTCGATCGGGCCCTCGTCGAGGACGTCGAAGGTCAGGCCGTCGCGGGTGAGCGTGCGGATGCGTCGCGTCATGCGCCGTGCACCAGGTTGTAGACCTCGCGCTTGGGCACGCCGGCCAGCTTGGCGACCTCGACGATCGCGTCCTTGCGGTTCATGCCCCGATCCTCCCTCTCGCGCACGGCGTCGCGCAGGCTGGTCTCGTCGGAGGCCACCGACGGTCCGCCGTCGGCGCCCTGGACGACGATCGTGACCTCGCCGCGGACGCCCTCGGCGGCCCAGGCCACGAGCTCGCCGAGCGGACCGCGGCGCACCTCCTCGTGGGTCTTGGTGAGCTCGCGGCACACGGCGGCGGCCCGGTCCTCGCCCCAGGCCTCGGCCATCGCGCGCAGGGCCGTCTCGGTGCGGTGGGGGGCCTCGAAGAAGACCATCGTGCGCTCCTCGCCCGCCAGCGAGGCCAGCCGGCGCCCCCGCTCCCCCTGCTTGCGCGGCAGGAAGCCCTCGAAGCAGAAGCGGTCGACCGGCAGCCCCGACACCGCGAGCGCCGTCAGCACCGCGGAGGGCCCCGGCACGGCGGTGACCGGCACCCCGGCCTCGACCGCGGCGGCGACCAGGCGGTAGCCGGGGTCCGAGACGCTCGGCATGCCGGCGTCGGTGACGAGGAGGACCCGCTTGCCGTCGAGCAGGGCCTCGAGCAGCACGGGGGTGCGCGCCGACTCGTTGCCCTCGAAGTAGGAGACCACCCGTCCGGTGACGGTGACGCCCAGGTCGGAGGTCAGGCGCTTGAGCCGCCGGGTGTCCTCGGCCGCGACCACGTCGGCGCCGGCCAGCTCCTCCGACAGGCGCGGCGGCGCGTCCGCGACCCGGCCGATCGGGGTCGCGGCCAGCACGAGCACACCGGGTCCGCGCTCGTCGTTCGTCACGCGGCGATCATGCCACCGCGGCACGTAGAGTCCTGCCCCGTGACGACCGTGGACCGCGCGCCGAGCGAGGGCCTGTCCACCACCGCCGACGGGCGCCCGGTGCCGCCGGCACGCGAGCGGGCCCGTCGTCGTCGCGACCTGGACGACCCGCTGACCTCGTGGGGCGCCGCGCTCGGCGTCACGCTGCTCGCGCTGTTCCTGCGGCTGTGGCACCTCGGCACGCCGAAGGAGTTCGAGTTCGACGAGACGTACTACGCCAAGGACGCCTGGTCCATGGCCAACCACGGCTACGTGCGCGAGTACGTCGAGGACGCCGACAAGCTGATCCTGGACGGGAAGACGTCGGGCGTCTGGACCGACGACCCCTCGATGATCGTCCACCCCGAGGCCGGCAAGTGGGTCATCGCGCTGGGCGAGAAGGCCTTCGGCATGGACCCGTTCGGCTGGCGGGTCTCGGCCGCCGTCGTCGGCGCGCTCATGGTGCTCGTGATGTGCCGGCTCGTACGCCGCCTGACCGGCTCGACCGCCCTCGGCTGCGTCGCCGGCCTGCTGCTCAGCCTCGACGGGCTGCACTTCGTGCTCTCGCGGCTGGCGCTGCTCGACATCTTCCTGGCGTTCTTCCTGCTCTGCGCCGTGACCTGCCTGGTGGTCGACCGCGACTGGTACCGCGCCCGGCTGGCCGCCGCGGTCGACGGCCCGCTCGCCCGGTCCTCGTGGGGACCCGTCCGGCCGGTGCTGCTGAGGCCCTGGCTGGTGCTGGCCGGGGTGTTATTCGGCCTGGCCATCGGCACCAAGTGGACCGCGGCCGTGCCGCTGGCGGCGTTCGGCGTCATGGTCTGGCTGTGGAGCGCCGGCGCCCGCCGCTCGTTCGGGGTCCGCTGGCCGCTGCTGCGCTCGGCGGTCGCCGACGGGCTGCCGGCGTTCGCGCAGCTGGTCCTGGTCGCGTTCGTGGTCTACGTCGGCACCTGGACCGGCTGGCTCGTGCACGCGGGCGAGTACGAGGAGCACCTCTCCAGCACGCAGTACACCCGCTTCGTGGCCGAGGGGGCCACCTGCGACGACGAGCCGACCCTGGGCGACGACCGCTGGCCCACCGCGTCCCAGCCCGACGCGACAGGCCCTGGCGAGGTGGTGCAGTCCCTGCGGTCGCTGTGGAGCTACCACCAGGACCTGTTCACCTTCCACACCCACTTCCTCAACTGCAGCGACCACCCCTACCGCTCGCAACCGGCCGGCTGGCTGCTGCTCAACCGGCCCGTCGGGGTCGCGGCCCACACCGACATCGCCCCCGGCACCGACGGCTGTCAGGCGCCCTCCGACAGCACCTGCCTGCGGCAGGTGCTGCTGCTCGGGACGCCGATGCTGTGGTGGGGCGGCATCCTGGCGCTGCTCTACGCCGTGGTCCGCTGGGTCGGCGCCCGCGACTGGCGCTTCGGCTTCGCGGTGGTCGGCACCGCCTCGACCTGGCTGCCGTGGCTGCGCTACGACGACCGCCCGATCTTCCTCTTCTACGCCGTCGCGATGCTGCCGTTCATCGTCGTGGCCATCACCCTGACGATGGGCCGGCTGATCGGGCCCTCCCGGCTGCCGTCCTCGAGACGGACGGCGGGCGTGGTCGTGGCGGGGTCCTTCTTCGTGCTGGTGCTGGTCAACTTCGCCTGGTTCTGGCCCATCTACACCAACGAGCTCCTCACCCGCGGGGAGTGGCTCGACCGGATCTGGTTCAAGCGCTGGATCTGAGGGTCGAGACGTGCTGAGGCCGCGGCGCCGCGCGCAGGCCCTAGGCTCTCGGGCATGACCGCGTGGCGACCCGGCTGGGACGCGTTCCCCCAGCCGCTGCTGGACTTCTGGACCGAGCGACACCTGTGCACCCTCACGACGCTGCGGCCCGACGGGCGGCCCCACGTCGTCCCGGTCGGCGTGGCGCTGGACGTGGAGCAGCAGTGCGCCTGGGTCATCACCAACGACGCCTCCCGCAAGGCCCGCAACCTGGCAGGCGGCGGGCTCGTCGCCACCTGCCAGGTCGACGGCGGCCGCTGGTCGACCCTGGAGGGTCACGGCACCGTGCTGAGCGATCCGGCGTCCGTGGCCCGCGCGTGCGAGCGGTACGCCGCCCGCTACCGCACGCCGCGGGAGAACCCCACCCGCGTCGCCATCCGCATCGAGGTCGAGCGCTTCGTGTCCTCCTCCGCCTTCTGAGGAGACGTAGTCGGGTCAGCGCACCCGCACGACCTTCGCGCGGGACCGGGACGCCACCACGTCGCGTGAGCCGGCGTAGCTGACGACGAGCGTCCGCCGTCCGGCCGGAAGCCGCTTGGTCACGAGCACCAGCCGGCCGCGAGCGGACGCCCTCAGCACACCTCGGGCGACGACCTTGCTGCCCAGGCGCACGAGCACCGTGCCGGCGACGGGCGCCGTCGAGGTGACCTGGATGCCGAGCCGGACCTTGCGGTGCCGCGCCTTCGCCGAGGTGACGACCGTCCGGGAGCCGACCCGGGCCACCCGCACGGGCAGCGCACTGCTCGACGAGGCCGCGTGGCCGGTCGTCCCCAGGTAGGTCGCCGACACCGCGCGCGTGCCGGCGGCGCCGGCGGGGATCCTCGCGACGGCACTGCCGTCGGGGCGCACGGGCACGGTCGCGACGCGAGCGCCGCCGACCAGGAAGGCGACGTCGCCGGTGGGGACGCTGCCGTCGGCCGCGGTCACCCGCGCGGTCGCGGTGACCGGTGCGCCGTACGCCGTCGTGGTCGCGCGGTCGAGCGTGAGACCGGTCGTGGTGGCCATGGCGCCGGGAGCGTCGACGGTCAGCAGCAGGTCCTCGGCAACCGACGGCGCCGAGATGTCGGTGCCGGAGTGCCCGACCCGGATCGTCCAGGTGCCGGTCCGACCCGCCGCCCACCCGGTCAGGGACACGGGGAGCGCCTGGTTGCCGCCGGGGTAGGCGGCGCGGGCGATCTCGGTGAAGTCCTGGGAGCCGGCCGGTGCCGCCCAGACGACGAGGTCGCCCTTCACGTCGGCCACCGTCCCGGGGTCGGCGGACCGCGCCGCGCCCAGGACGGAGACGGGGTCGCCCTGGCTGACCACGGAGCCGCTGATGGCGGCCGAGGTGGTGGTCGGCATCCTCACGACCGTGACCTCGCCCAGGAACGAGCCCATGCCGACCGAGGTCGGGCCGTAGCTCGCGTCGCCGGAGTAGTAGACGTGGGCCTGCGGGTAGACGCCCGGCGTCATGCTCAGGTCGCGTAGTGCGAAGGTGCCGTCGCGACGGATCACGTAGGTGCTGCGCACCGCCTCGCCCTGGAACATCGCCATGGTGCCCCCGTCGGGCTCGACCACCGTCTCGCGGTCCGGGACCAGGTCTCCGTAGAGCGGGGCGCTGTAGCTGATCGTGGGGTTGGCGATGGTGACGTGGGCGCCGACGTACCACGGCTTCACCGTCAGCTGGCTCTCACCGGACGAGGTCTCGGTGGCGACGAAGACCTTGAGCCGGTACTCGGTCCCGGCCCGGAAGCGACCGAGCGTGGGGATCGCGAAGTGGGCGATGCTGTTGGTCATCTCCTGGGAGGCGAGGACCTCGTCGCCACGCACGACCGTGGCGGTCTGCTCGCTGCCGCTGCTACGGACGGTGAAGACCAGGTCGTCGCCGTAGCGCGGCTCCTGGGTCTTGGTGACGGTGACGTCGAGCGGGGGCGGCTCGCCACCGCCGCCGCCGGGCGCCGAGGCGACGGCGGAGGAGGCGGGAAGCAGGCCGAGCAGGACGGCGAGCGGCAGGAGTCCGGCCAGCAGCGCCAGGGCGACGCGGCGGGAGGGGGTGGGAGGTGCAGACATGGTCCGTCTCTTTCTGGTGGGAGGAGCCCTCACCGTGGGCGAGCGCGCTGGGACGGCTCTGGGACGGCGCTGGGACTCGGCTCCCAGGGCGGTCCCAGGGGGCAGGTCCAGAGTCGGGACGACCAGCAACCGACCCCCTGGAGCACCGATGTCCCGCACCTCCCGCGCCCTCCTCGCGAGCGCCGTGGCCCTGGCCGCGCTCACCGCCTCGCCCACCCCCTCCTCGGCCACGGCGCCGGGCTCCGACGCCGGGGCCGCACGCAGAGGCACTGCTGCCGGCACGATCGTGTTCATCCGCTCCCACGACGTGTGGATCGCCCGCGGCGACGGCTCCGGAGCGCGCCGGCTCACCCAGGACGGCACCGCGGCGTTCCCCTACGGCTCCCCCACACAGTCCGACGCCGGCACCGTCGTCGCCACCTACAACCAGGACCTCGTGCGGATGACCCAGCAGGGCCGCGTCCTCAACCGCATCGACCCCGGCTCGCTGCCGACCTCGATGGGCGTCCGCATCGACGGCATGCCGGTCGACGCGGCGATCTCCCCCGACGGCCGGCGGATCGCCTACACGTTCACCAAGCACCTGGGCCCGGGCACCGGCTTCCGCTCGGCCACGGGCTACACCGCCGCCGACCGGCTGACCAGCCCGGCGCAGCACGGCTCGACGTTCTTCTGGGACCCCTCCTGGGTCGGCAGCTCCCGGACCCTGCAGACAGGTGGTGCCGGCTCCCACGTCAACCTGCACGACCTCGGGGGACGCCAGCAGCACTGGTTCTCGACCGAGACGGGCGACTTCGGCAACACCGAGCTGAGCCGGGACGGGCGGCTGCTCGCGGGGGTCTTCGAGGACGGCGGAGAGACCTACCTAGCGTGGTTCCGGGTGGTGGGCGACGCCACCAGCGGGCCGCCCCCCGCCCGTCCCCGCGACGAGGACGCCTGCCAGATCGGGTCGGTCCCCGGCATCACCAACCCGACCTGGGGCCCCGACGACGCGTCGCTGGCCTGGCAGGAGGACGACGGCATCTGGACCCGCTCCGGAGGGCTGGACTGCACCGTCCCCTCCACGCTCGTCCTGCCCGGCGGCTCCGAGCCGCACTGGTCACCGGCTCCGCTGAGCGCTCCGGCGCCGGTGGCCGTGCGCAACACCCGACGCCCCACCATCACCGGCAAGGCCGTGGTGGGCCGCATGCTGCGGGCCGCTCCCGGCGCCTGGAACGTCCCGGGTCCCCAGGTGCTGCTGCAGTGGCTGCGCGGCGGCAAGGTCGTGGGACGCGGGCGCACCCACCGCGTCGTCCGGGCCGACCGCGGCCGGTCCCTGGTCGTCCGGGCCACGGCCCGCAAGGCCGGGCACGGCTCGGCGACCGCGACCTCGCGTCCCGTGCGGGTGCGGCGATGAGCGCCGGGCGCGAGACGACGTTCGAGTCCTCGGTGCGGGTGCCGCTGCCCGCCGCCGTCGTGGCCGGCTTCGTCCTCGACTGGGGCAACGACCCCCAGTGGCGGGCCCAGGTCCTCCGCTTCACCTGCGAGCCGCCGGGGCGCGCGCGCCCCGGCCAGATCCTGCGGGAGGAGCTCCGCTTCGCCGGGCTCACCTTCCGCACCGAGACCGTCGTACGACGCACCACCCCCCTCAGTGCGTCGTACGACGGCGGGTCCGGCGCGGTGCTCGTCCGGGGCACCCGCCGGGTCACGCCCGTCGACGACCGGCACTGCGAGGTCACGACGACCACGCACGTCCGGCTCATGGGGGCGCTGCGGCCGTTCGCGCCGGTGCTCACCCCCTCCTACCGCCGCGCCGACCGCGCGGACCTGCTCCACCTGCCCGAGGTGCTCACCCGGCACCACGACCGACCCTCCGAAGGAGTCCACCCGTGACCACGCTCCTCCCCGGCCAGGCCGCCGCACCGGCCGGCCCGGCCGACCTGTCGATGATGTACGTGCTGCACCACGGCTTCCGGCGCGACCTCGCCCGCTTCGTCGCGGCCGCGCGGCTGACCCCGCTGGACGAGCGGGCCACCTGGCGGGCCCTCCTCGAGCGGTGGGACCTCTTCGCCCGCCTGCTCCACGACCACCACCACAAGGAGGACGAGCACCTCTGGCCACTCCTGCGCGGCAAGGTCGAGGCCGCGGGCGACCTCGACGCGGCCCGGGTGCTCGACGAGATGGAGGCCGAGCACGCCACCATCGACCCGCTGCTGGAGGCGGTGCGCAGCGGCTTCTCCTCGCTGGCCGCCGGCCCCTCCCCCACGGCGCAGACGGGCCTGGCCGCCGACCTGGCGCGCGCCCGCGACGAGCTCGGCGCCCACCTCGGGCACGAGGAGCAGGATGCGATCGAGATCCTCCAGCGCTACGTGCCCGGCGAGGAGTGGGCCGAGCTCGAGCGCACCGAGCTCCGCGGCGGGCTGGCACCCGGGGACCTCGTTCGCCTCCTTCCGTGGTGCGTCGAAGCGCTTCCGGACGAGGTCAGCCGACCGCTCCTGGCCGAGGCCGGGCTCCCGTTCCGGGTCCTGCTCCGCCTGGGACGACCGCGCTTCGGCCGGCTGGAGCGCGCGGCGTTCGTCTTCGTGCCCGAGGACGTGGGCGCGTGAACGGCGTCGTCGCCCGGGTCGGCGACGCCGACTTCGGCGACGTCGTGCTGGGCGCGGTGACCCCGGTGCTCGTCGACTTCCACGCCGACTGGTGCGGCCCGTGCCGCCAGCTCGAGCCGGTCCTGGACGAGCTGGCCGCCGAGCTGGACTGGATGAGCTTCGTCCGCCTCGACGTGGACGCGGAGCCCGTGACCGCCGCGGCCTACCGGGTGACCGGCCTCCCGACCCTGCTCGTCTTCGTCTCGGGCGAGCTGGTGCTCTCGATCGTGGGGGCGCGCCCCCGGCGCACCGTGCGCGAGCTGCTGGTCGCCCTGGCACCGGACGGGCGCCGCGCCGCTCAGACCGCGTAGCGCTCCCGCACCTGCACCACCTCGGACTCCACCCGCGCCAGCCCCCATTCGCGGGCGAGGGCGACGGCGGCGTCGGCGTGTGCCGACGCCGCCTCGTCGTCCCCGAGCGCGACCGCCCCCCACGCCAGGAAGGCGTCGACCGGTCCCATCGGCACCGCGCTGCCCGCGGCGCACATCCGGCCGGCGTACGGCGCGGCCAGTGGGTACGCCGCGGCGGCGAGGTCCCGGTCCCCGAGGCCGAGCGCGATCTCGCACGCCAGGCAGGCGTAGACCAGACCGA
Source organism: Nocardioides sp. 503 (assembly GCF_004522095.1). GTDB lineage: Bacteria > Actinomycetota > Actinomycetes > Propionibacteriales > Nocardioidaceae > Nocardioides. The sequence goes on along the minus strand of NZ_SPUI01000004.1, from coordinate 506,973 downwards.
CGAAGGTCTCCTCGGAGAGGTCGACGCCCTGCTGCTCGTGGACGGCGCGGGCCGCCTCGACCTGCCCCGCCCGCAGCAGCACCACCACGGCCACGGGGCCGGCCGGGATGGAGGTGTCCGCCACGAGGGCGCCCATCGCCGCGATGAGCTCGTCGTACTCGCCGGCCAGCATGTGCCGCGCCGCCGTCGTCACGGTGAGCGCGTCGACCAGGTTGGGCATCCGCAGCCGCTGGGCGAGCTCGCCGAGCCGGACCAGGGACGCGTCGGCGGCCTCCAGGTCGCCCCACATGGTCAGCCACGGCACCTCGAGCACCCGCAGGAACGCCTCGGCCGTGGCCAGCCCTCGCCGCTGGCACTGGTCGCTCAGGTGCGGCAGCGCGGCACGCACTTCGGCGGCGTCTCCGAGCTCGCTCGCGACCGAGACGCCCAGCGCGTCGACCAGCAGCCGCAGGCGGGTGTCACCCGCGGCGTCCGCTGCCTCGCGCGCCGCGGCGACGTAGTGGGCGCGGTCCCGCATCGCGTCCGCGCGGGAGCGCGCGGAGAACGCGCCGAGGTAGGCGACCGCGCGCAGCCGCGGCTCGAGGTGCCCGGCGACGGCGAGCGCTTGCGCCACGAGGGAGTCGATGCGCTGGACGTCGCCGCCGTAGTAAAGCTCCATCGCCAGCGCCAGCTGGGCCCGGCACCGCAGGCCGCGCTCGGCCTCCGGCAGCGCGGCGAGCGCGCGCTCCAGCGCCTCGACGATCGGCCGGTGCACGACCCCGAAGGGACGCACCTGCCACAGCGCGCCCTCCATCGTCGAGATCGCGGCGCGCGCCGCGAGCACCGGGTCCCCGAGGCGCTCGGCCACCGCCACGGCGTCGTCCACCGCGTCGGAGACACCGCTCCAGTCGGCACTCCACCGGCACGCGTCGGCCAGCATCATCAGCAGCTCGAAGCGCTGACCGTCACCGCTGCCGAGGTCGAGCTCCTGCCACCCCACGGCGCGGCGCAGCAGCCGCGCCTCCTCGTCGCAGGCGCCGTCCAGCCGTGCCTGCTCGGCGGCCACCAGCACCGAGCGCCACGCCTCCCCGACGTGGCCGTAGCCCGCGAGCTCCCAGTGGTGGGCGAGGACGGCGCGCTGGTCGGGACGGCGCAGGCCGCTGTGCCGCTCGAGCACCCGGCTCACCGCCCGGTGCCAGCCGGCCCGGACCTGCTGCGGCTGGTGCTCGTGGAGGGTCTCCCGGACGACGCCGTGCGCGAAGCGGTAGGCGGCGTCGACGCGGCCCTCGTCGACGACCAGGCCCGCCTCGATCGCGGGACCGAGCAGCTCCACGGTCTCGCCCTGGGTGCGCTCGACGGTGAGCGCGAGCAGGTCCAGGTCGAACACGACGTCGACGACCGCCGCGGCCTCGAGAATCGCCACGGTGGCGTCCGGCAGGGCGCGCAACCGGCTGAGCACGACGTCGGCCAGCGAGCCCGACAGCGCACCGCCCGAGAGGGCGAGCTCGGTCAGGAAGAAGGGGTTGCCCGAGGCGCGCTCCCACAGGGTCCGCACGGAGTCGCGGTCCGCGGTGCCCGCCACCGCCCGGACCAGGGCCGCCGCGTCCTCCTCGGCCAGCCCGGCCAGGTCCAGGCGGAGCGTCTGCCCGCGCGCCAGCTCGGCCGCGAGGTCGCTCAGGGCCTGGTCGGTCACGGCGTCGACGCGCGCGGTGACGACCACGCAGAGCGGCTCGTGACGGGCCACGGACTGCAGGTGCACCAGCAGGCGGCGCGTGGGCTCGTCGGCCCACTGGACGTCCTCGAGGACCAGGAGCAGCGGGCTGCGCCTCGCCGTACGGCACACCTCCCGGGCCACGGCGTCCCAGGTGGCGAACTCCGAGGCCGGGGCGGTGTCGAGGAGACGCTGCACGTCGGGGGCGTCCGTGAGCTGCTCGCCCAGGGACGCGGCGATCGAGCGCCACGGCCACAGCGGAGGCGGACCGTCGGCCGAGCACTGACCCACCGCGACGGTGAAGCCCTGCTCGAAGGCGAGCGCCGACAGCTCCTGGGTCAGCCGCGACTTGCCGACGCCCGCCTCCCCCGTGAGGAGCACGACGTAGGGCCGTCCGCCGGCGACCTGGGCCAGCACCTCGCGCAGGCGGGCGGTCTCGGCGACGCGACCGGCCAGGGGCCAGCGGGGCAGGGGCGGGGACTCGCGGTAGCGGGTGCGACGGACGACCGCGGCCCGGTCGAGGCCGTGGGCCTGCCGGCCCGCCTCGCCACCCGCCCAGTCGAGCGTGGGGTCCTGGCGCAGGATCGCGAGGTGCAGCTCGCGCACCGCCTGGCTGGGGTCGACCCCGAGCTCGTCGGCCAGCAGGGCGCGCAGCGACTGCAGTGCGGAGAGCGCGTCCGCCTGACGCCCGCTGCGGGCCAGGGCGACCGCCAGCAGCGCCCACCACCGCTCGTGCAGCGGGTGGGCCACGGTCATCCGGGTCAGCTCGGGCACCACCTCGGCGTGCCCGCCGAGCCCCAGCCGGGCGACCACCCGGAGCTCCTCGCCCGCCGCACGGAGGTCTCCGAGGCGGGCGCGCTCGGCCACCGCGGTGGGGTCGTCGCCCAGCTCGACGTAGGGCTCGCCGCGCCACAGACCCAGCGCGTGGTCGAGGAGGCCCAGCGCCTCGAGGAGCGGCTCCGGACCTCGGCCGCCCGTCCGTGGACGCAGGTGGTCGGGCACGTCGCCAAGCAGCGACCGGGCCTCGGCGACCGCCCGCTCGAGCACGGAGACGTCGCGGTCGGACCGCGCCACGTGCAGCGCGTAGCCGCCCTCCACGGTGACCAGCAGGCGTGGCGACTGGCGCGGAGCCCGCTCGGGCTCCAGGGCACGACGCAGGGCGGCGACGTAGCCGTGCAGCGTGGCCAGGGCCCCCGCCGGCGGGTGCTCGCCCCAGACGCGCGAGATGACCGTCGGCGTCGGCACGGGACCGCCGTCGGCGACCGCCAGGGCCGCGAGGATGGCGCGCTGCCTCCGGGTCCCGAGGTCGACCACGCGGTCGCCGTCGCGCGCCTCGACGGGTCCCAGGACGGCGATCTGCATCCGCCCAGCCTAGGAAAGACGACGGCTCGACGGCGGGAGATTCCGTGGTCCGGATGGGACCGGGCACGCGTGGGTACCGCCCCCGCATGGCCTCCGACAGCTCCAAGCTCTTCTCCGCCGTCTCGCTCGCCTCCGCCCTCGGCGCCGCCGCCATGGCGAAGAAGGGCCTCAACGCGTCCTGGAAGGCGGCGACCGGCAAGAACCCGCCGGCCAACCCGGCCGATCCCGACGTCAACGTGTGGGAGGCCGTGACCTGGGCCGCGGTGAGCGGCACGCTCATCGCGCTGGCCCGGATGTTCGCCACCCGCCAGGCCGCCCACGTCTTCGCCAAGCAGACCGGCCACCTGCCTCCCGGCCTGCAGCGCGACGGTCAGGACAAGGACGCCCCCACGCCGGTCTCTTGAGCACCGCCGCCCACCTGCGAGACTGACGGCTCGTGGGGGAGGTGGCCGTGAGCCCGGTCCGAGCACACGTCGGAGAGCTCCGACCGATCTACCAGATCATGCGCCGCATCAACGGCGGCGCCGACGTCGACTCCGTGCTCGACGCGGTGGCCGAGGGCGTCGCGCAGGCCGTGGGCTTCGAGGTGGCGGCGATCAGCTACCTCACCCGTGACCTGACCTTCCACATCTCGGCGGTCTCCGGCAGCGCCGAGGCCCGCGAGCAGCTCCTCGGCCACGAGGTCTCGTTGGCCTCCATGGAGGACGAGCTCGCCCTCGCCGAGCGATGGGGCTCCCTGCTGTTCATCCCCGCCGAGCGGCTCGGGGACGTGTCGACGGGGTGGTTCCCCGCGGCGGACCCGGAGACGGACGAGCAGCCGGACCCCGACCGATGGCGACCCGAGGACACCCTGCGCTCACCACTGCGCTCCCCCGCGGGCGAGCTCCTCGGCCTGCTGTCGGTGGACATGCCGGTCGACGGCAGGCGGCCGGACCAGGCGCGCCGCGAGCTGCTGGAGATGTACTCCGACCTCGCCGGCATCGCGCTGCACAACGCCCGCCGGGCCTCCGACCTGGAGGAGCAGGTCCGGCTGGCCGCCGCCGTCGAGGCGATCCACAGCAACGCCACGCGCTCGCTCGAGGTCACCCACGTCATCGGCAGCAGCGCCCACCCGATCGCCGAGGCCCTCGGCGCCGACAGCCTGTGGCTGCGCGCGCTGGGGGACGGCGACCGGGTCTCGGGCATCGGCGCCCGCTACCCCGACGAGCTCGGGCCCGCACCGGACGAGCTGCTCGAGATCGTCGCGCGCTCCGCCCGGGACGCCTGGGCCAAGGGGCAGATCGCCCTGGCGCGGATCGAGGACTCCTCGGCGGCGCGGGTCACTCCCGTCCTGACCGGGCGCACCGCGGCACCCACCCGGCCCCGCCTCGAGACCGGCGAACGGGTCGAGGTGGCGGGCGGGCGCGCCGGCTGGGTGCCCCGTCGGGCGCGCCGGCTGGACCCGACCGGACCGCAGCAGGAGGCGCTCACCGACTACCTGAGGCCGCTCGGCGCCCAGACGCTGCTGCTCGCTCCTCTCGGCGCCGGACCCGACTGCCTGGGCTACCTGATCGCCGTACGGCGCGTGGGTCGTCCGGACTTCTCCCCCCACGAGGTCCAGGCGGCCGGCCAGATCGCCCGCAACCTCGGGCAGGCGGTCCTCAACGCCCGGCTGCTCGAGCGCGAGCACGTGCTCGTGGGCCAGCTGGAGGCGCTCGACCACTACAAGAGCGACCTGATCTCGACGGTGTCCCACGAGCTGCGCACCCCGCTGACGTCGATCAAGGGCCACCTCGAGCTGGTCGAGGACGACCCCGCCGCGGCCCCGGAGTCGAGCTTCCGCGTGATCGGTCGCAACCTCGAGCGCGTGATGACGCTCATCAACGACCTGCTCACCCTCAAGCAGGTCACCGACGCCGACGTCCCCACCGTCTCGGGCGTCGTCGACCTGCAGCAGGCGGCCGTCGACGCCGCGTCCTCGATCCGCCCGCTGGCGGTGGAGAAGGGCGTCACCCTCCGGGTGCTGCCGTACGCCGGACCGCTGCTGATCAGCGGCGACCGCGACGAGCTCGAGCGGGTGGCCCTCAACCTGGTCGGCAACGCCGTCAAGTACACCCCCGCCGGCGGCACCGTCACCGTGTCGACCGCGCGGACGGAGCGCTTCGTGCGCCTGGTGGTCCACGACACCGGCTACGGCATCAGCAAGCACGACCAGGAGGAGCTGTTCTCGGAGTTCTTCCGCTCGACCAACCCCGAGGCCCTGGCCCTGCCGGGCACCGGGCTCGGGCTGAGCATCGTGCGCCGGATCGTGCAGCGCCACGGCGGGTCGATCCTGCTGGACTCGGCGCTGGGCGCGGGCAGCACGTTCACGGTCCGGCTGCCCCTGAGCCGCACGACGGGCTGAGGCGGCTCACCCGACGAGGTCGCGCAGCGCCGCGTCGGAGGCCAGCAGCGCCTCGCGGTCGTACGTCGACGTGCTGGCCATCAGCTCGTCCGCCTGCGTGCGCTCGGCGAGCCGCCCGAGCGCCCGGCGCACGGTGGCCGGCCCGCCCGCCACGGCCCGCTCCAGGGAGGCATCCACCCGTCGGCGTACCTGGTCGGGCCAGGGCTGCGAGCGGATGTCTCGTGGGCTCTCCAGGGGCGGGAACTCGCCGGTCTGCCGCGAGCGCGCCATGGCCCAGGCCTCCGGCAGCGCCAGCTCGCGGGCCGTCGCGTCGTCGGCGGCCACCGTGACGTCCAGGGAGACCGTGACGCCGGCGGCGCTGCCCCGGTGGGGTCGGAAGTCCCGACGGTAGGCGGCCAGCGCCTCGCCGACGTCCGGGTCGTCCAGGATCGGGCCGCCCAGCACCACCGGCAGGCCCAGCCCGGCCGCCAGCCGCAGCCCGCGCCCGGTGGCCAGCACGTGCATGGGCACCGGCGCGGTGGCAGGTCGGACGGTCAGGGCCGCGGTGCCCTCGAGGTAACCGCGCAGCTCGAGCAGGTCGGCCTCGAAGGTGTCCGGCGCGTCCGCCTCGTGGCGCAGCGCGCGGCGGACGGGCGCGGTGAAGCCCAGGGACCGGCCCAGCCCCAGGTCGACGCGACCGGGGTGCAGCGCCTCGAGCACGCGGAACTGCTCGGCCACGACGAACGGCTGGTGGTGCGGCAGCATCACGCCACCGGACCCGATGCGGATCCGTGAGGTGGCCGCGCCGACCGCCGCCAGCAGCACTGCGGGGGCGCCGGACGCGATGCCGGGCACGGCATGGTGCTCCGCGACCCAGAACCGCTCGTAGCCGACCGTCTCGGCGTGGACGGCGCGTGCGACGGTGCCGGTGACCCCCTCGGCGTCGGGACGTCCCGCCCGGGTCCGGGAGCGGTCCAGCAGCGAGAGCCTCACCCCGGGTCAACGCCCCGAGGGGCGCTGCCCTTCCCGCGGCTACGGCTCGCCGACGACGAACTCCAGGTAGGTCACGGGGTTGTCGAACTCGCCGGTGCGCAGCGAGACCTGCAGCCGCCAGGTCCCGGGCGAGGGCAGCACGAGCTGCGCGGTGTGGGTGCCGGCGACCGTCGAGGTGAGCGGCACGGTCCCGAGGTCGACCTGCTCGGAGAACAGCCGCGCCCGCGGCGGCTCGTAGAACACCGCCGGCGCGCCGGTGGAGTCGCGCAGCCGGAGGGTGAGCGTGGTGGGTCCGACGGCCTGCGGGGAGAGCTCGGCCTCCACCGTGACGTCGTCCAGCGGCGCCACCTGGGGGCCGCCGCGGGTGGGGTCGGCCGCGCTCGCGGCGGCGGCCTCGGGCTCCGGGCTCTCGTCCACCAGCACGCCGGTGACCAGCAGCACCGCCAGCAGCACGCCGGCCTCGGCGAACGTCGAGCGCGCCACCAGCCGGCTGCCGCTGTCGCGGTCGCGGCGCTTGACCGCGCGCTGGAGGCGCGGCAGCAGGGCGAAGCGGTTCCACGCCGCGATCGCCACCGCGACCAGCACGAGCGCGACCTTGCCCAGCAGGAGCAGCCCGTAGTCGGTGTCGACCAGCGGGCGCCAGGCACCGACGATGCGCCAGGCGAGCAGCACACCGGTGACGGTCAACGCCGCCAGGACACCGGCCGCCACCCCGGAGAAGCGGGCCAGGACCTCTCCCCCGGCGGCGTCGCGCCCGGTCAGCCCCGGGAGCACCAGCGCGAGACCCACCAGCCCGCCGAGCCAGACGCTGCCCGCCACCAAGTGCAGCGCGTCCGCCGCGACCGCCAGCGCCTCCGGGCTGGCCGCGCGGGTGTGGCCGGTGAGGGCCGGCCCCGCGAGCGCCACCGCGCCCGCCCCGAGCGCGGCCCGCCCGCGTCCACGTCCGGGCGCCCCGTGGCCGAGCAGCACGACCGCCACGACCGAGCCGAGGACGACCGCGGCCGTCACGCCGTACTCCGTGGGTGGGAGGGCCGACCAGGTCGCCGACCGGGAGAGGGAGTCGAGGCCGCCGCCGACCTGGTAGGCGACGGTGAGCGGGAGGCCGGTCAGCCAGCCGAGCGCCGCCGCGACGGCGCCGAGGCGGGCGACGCGTGCCGGCCGCCGGCGGGCCGCCGCCGGCACCGCCGGGGTCAGGAGGAGGAGCGTGAAGACCGTGAGCCCCGCCGTCAGCAGCAGCCCGACGTAGCCGACGACGCGGGCCGCGCCCAGGGTCCAGGGGGCGTCCGTGGCCGTGGTCTGCGCCGGAGGCGTGACGCGGGCGCTGGGCGCGCCGACGGAGAAGCTGAGGGAGCCGCTGATGGGGTGCCCGTCCTCGGAGAGGACGCGCCAGACCACCACGAGCGTGCCGTCGCCGACGTCCTCGCCGAGCTCGACGGCCAGCTCCTTGCCGCTGACCGACGAGGACGACGCCACCGACTCGCCCTCGGCGTCGAAGACCTGGACGCCGTCGGGCACGCCGGCGACCGCCTCGTCGAAGGTGAGCCCGATGCGCTCGGGGGCGGACTCCAGCACCGCCCCCTCGGCCGGGTCGCTGGCGACCAGCGTCGCGTGCGCGCTCGCCGGCGCGGCGGTGCCCAGCACCAGCAGCGCCACCACCGCCACGAGGACGAGGTGCGCGACGCGTCGCCACCGGTTCACGGGTCACGTCCTGGGTCGAGGGCTGGAGCGCGGGCTGGGTCCGAGGGGGGTCGAGGTCGCCGGTCGGGCGCCGTGACGACCGTCACTGAACCAGCGCGCTGAACCAATGTCAAGAATGTGAACTGCGGCTGGAATCCCGTATCGTGTGGTTCACATCAATGAACCCAGGCCGCCCATGTGGACCTCCGCGCCGGCGACCGACGAGAAGGGACCACCCATGCCCAACATCACCGTCGAGCTCCTCCGGGGCCGCACCGTCGAGCAGCGCCGCGCCTTCGCCGCCGCCGTCGCCGACCAGGCCGTCGAGATCCTGGGCGCGCGCCGCCAGGACGTCCGCATGGTCTTCTCCGAGATCACCCCCGACATCGTGGCCAACGGCGGCGTGCTCGCCAGCGAGGACCAGAGCCGCGCCGGGGTCGTGGCGGCCCTCGCCGACGAGAGCTGACCTCAGAGAGCATGTAACACGTCGTCCCCGGTACTTCCATCCCGTTGCAACGGGCGGGAAGTACCGGGGACGACGTGTTACATAGGGCGGTTGCCAGCCGGCTGCCGGCCGGCGTACGACGAAGCGGGCCCGGAGGACATGTCCTCCGGGCCCGCTGTCGTGCTACCTGGTGGCTACCGGGTGACCCGGATCGTGACGCTGCGGGTCACGGCTGCCGCGTAGGGACTGCCGAGGTAGGCGACCGTCGCCTTGAGACGACCGACGCGCGCCGCCTTCGGCAGGCGGAGGACCACCCGTCCGTTGCGGACCGTCCCGACCACCTTCTTGCCGTTCACCGTGACGCGCACCTGGCCGGTGAGCGTGACGCCCGGCGCGGCCAGCGTGACCGAGACAGTGGCCCGCTTGCCCTTCTTGATCTTCGTCGGGGCCTTGACCTTCATGCTGGGCACGGCCTTGACCACCGCCAGCCGGAGCTGGCCCGTCGACGCCGCGTGCGCCTCGTCCCCGGCGTAGCGCAGGGTCAGCGCGTGCGTGCCCGGGGGCAGTGCCCTCGCCGGCAGCACGACCGAGCCCTTGCCGGCCGTGACCGTGCCGGAGCCCAGGAGCTTCGAACCGCTCAGCACCTCCACCCGCCCGGTCGCCGTCGCCGGCGTCACCGTGACCGCCACCGTGCCGGCCCGGCCGTAGGTCACCCGACCGGCCGTCGCGGACACCGTGGTCCCGGAGGCCGGGGCCACCGTGATGGTGACCTCCGTCGGGCTCGAGGAGAGCTCGCCACCCCGGACCTTGTAGGTGAAGCGGTCCGTGCCGGAGAAGCCCGGCGCGGGGGTGTAGGTGAACGAGCCGTCGGTCTCCAGCGTCACCTGGCCGTGGGTCGGCTGGGTGGCGTCGGTCGCCGTCAGCACGTCGTCCTGGGCGTCGGTGTCGTTGGCCAGCACGCCGGGCGCCGGGACCGTCAGGGCCTGGCCCTGGCCGGTGCTGTAGGAGTCCGCGGACCCGACCGGCGCCTCGTACAGCTCGGAGACCTGGTCCTCGGTCAGCTCGTAGCCGTACATCCGGAAGTCGTCGATCAGGCCGTCGAACTTCGGGTCGGGCCAGCTCGTGCTGCCGAGTGCGTTGACCGTGGTCTCCCCACCCACTCCGATGTCCCCGATGCCCAGGGTGAAGTCGTTGCGGGTGTTCATCAGCTCGCCGTCGAAGTAGATCCGCCCGGTCGAGCCGCTCATGGTGAAGACCACGTGCGTCCAGTCGCCGATGGGCAGATCGGTGCCCCCGCCCAGCGTCAGCCTCTCCTGCGTCGGGTTGCCCGGCGCCTTGAACGTCGCCGCGAACCCGGTGGGGCCGTTGGCCTGCGTGGAGGACTGCAGCAGGAAGAAGGTGTCCGTGCTGCTGCCGATCTGGAGCAGCGGGACCCAGTTGGGCAGGGCGTCCGGCCGGGCCCACAGGGACACGGTGAACTCCTCGTCCAGGCCCGCGTCGATGTTGTCGGGCAGGTCGACGTAGTTGCTGCTGCCACCGCCGCCGCCGGGCAGCGACGCGGCTGCGCCGTGCTTGCCCGGCGCCCAGCCGGTCTCGCCGAGGAGCGTCGCGGCACCCACCGAGGGGTCGCTGCCGGTGTTGGCCGACGTCGTGCCGGCGTTCTCGTCGAAGGCGTAGTGGATCGGCACGCCCTCACCCGGCGGCGGCCGCTCGACCGTGTGCGTGACGCTCGCTCGGGAGGGTCGCCAGCCGTCGGCCGCCAGGTAGCGGACCTCGATCTCGTGCTCGCCCGGGCTCAGGGTGAGCTCGGGGAACGTGACCGCACCGGACACCAGGGCCACGGGTACGCCGACGCGCGCGCCGTCGACCCACAGCTCGGCCTCGCCACCGGCCGCCGCGTCCGCCTCGTCCTCGACCTGCGCCGACACCGACAGCGGCTCGCCGAACGGCGAGGGCGAGGCGGGGTCGACCGTGACGGTCGTGGTCGTGCGGAGAGAGGCGCCGTCGGCGTACAGGGCCGCGACGTCGGTGTCGGTGAGCGCGCTGCGGTAGAGCCGCACCTCGTCCATGAGACCGTCGAAGGCCGGGTCCGGGTAGCCGTTGCGGCCGAGCCAGTTGTTGCTGGTCGGGCCCACGTCGGTCATGTCGATGGTGAGGTCGTCGCGGGACGCGATCTCCTCGCCGTTGAGGTAGAGCGTCGCGGTGGCACCCTCACGGGTGACCACGACGTGGTTCCAGGCGCCGGCGTCCACGTCGCGCGTGGGGTTGGCGTAGATCCGCTCCTGCAGGTTGGAGCCCTTCGCCTTGAAGGTGGCGGCCAGGCCGGTGTTGCCGTCGGCCTGGGTCTGCATCTGGACCTGGAAGAAGCTCCCGGCCCCCTCCAGCCCGTCACCGATGTGGAACAGGTTGATCCAGTTGCCCTTGGTGTCGGGTCGGACCCAGAACGAGGTGGTGAAGCTGTCCTCGTCCTGGAGCAGGTTGTCGGGCAGGTCCACGGTGTTGGCGTTGGTGCCGCCCGGCAGCTCGAGGGCTCCGCCCACGACGCCGTTGGGCGACCAGCCGGTCGCTCCCGTCAGGGTGGCGGCGCCGACCGAGTCGTCGGTGCCGGTGTTGGCGACCGAGGTGCCCTCACCCTCCTCGAACTCGTAGTGGATCGGGACGTCGCTCAGCCCCGGGTCGACCCCGATGACGACGAGGTCGTCGACCACGAGCCCCGCACCCGCCCCGGTCTGGCTCAAGGTGAGCGTCTCGGAGCGCTTGGAGGCGGTGAACGTCCCGACGTAGGTGTCGAAGCGCGTCCTGGAGGAGCGGTCCGTCGTGGCGGTGAGGGTGGTGTCGAGCGAGCCGACGGCCAGCCGCCCGGTCGCCGGTGCCGCGCCGGCGCTGCGGCCGTCACGGGCGTAGCGCAGCGAGAGCCGGTAGTCGCGACCGGGCTCGAGGCCCTCGAGGGTGCGCTCCAGGCTGCCGGAGCCGCCGAGGGCGAGGTGGTAGCCGGTGGCGCCCAGGCCGCCGTTGGCCTCGTTGCGGGCCCGGACCAGCTGGACCGGGCTGTCGACGGACCACGGCGCCATGCGGCCGTTGTCCGCCGCGACGTCGACGACCCCGGCGGGGTTGCCGCCGCGCCAGTCGGTGGGCACCCGCGGGTACTCGAACTGGTCGACGACCTGCGGGGTCCGCACGTCCATCTCGACCTCGGGGTCGAGGTCCATCATCGAGGCGACCGACGGGGTGCCGTCCGCGTCGAAGACGAAGAGCATGTAGGCGCCCGGAGGGGCGTAGGTGCCGTCAGTCGGGGCGGTGATGGTGATCTCGCCCGAGCCGGCGTCCTGGGTGAACTCCAGGTCCTGGAAGTTCTGGTCGTTGTTGAAGCCGTGCGTCACCGACCCGTTGCGGACCAGGGTGACCCGCGAGACGTCGGTCGACGACGCGATGTCGAACGTGCCGGCGTAGCCGATCTCCTCGGGCGCGTCGGTGATCTCGGGCCGCTCGGCCGGCTGCTCGCCGTCGAACAGGTAGGCCGGGGAGTAGTACTCCACGTCGGTGTAGTTGCGCGGGCCGGGGGCCCCGCCGCCGCCGATCATGACGCGACCGTCGGGCAGGAGCAGCGCGGTCGAGTGGTAGAGCCGGGCGTGCTGGTTGGGCACCTCGACGACCGTCCACTCGCCCGTCTCGGGGTCCCAGATCTCGGGGTTGGTGGCGACGCCGCCGCCGCCGTTGTTCTCGCGGCTGCCGCCGGTCACCAGGACGTCGCCGTCGGGCAGGACCGTCGAGGTCGCCCAGTGGCGGCGGTAGGTCATCGGCTGGGTCGCCTCGACGACCGGCTCCGCGGTGCCGCCGGTGATGTCGACGGTGAAGCCGGCGCGCGCACCGGCGGGGCCGCCGCCGTTGGCCCACCAGCCGCCGCCGACCTGCAGGATCTTGCCGGGGCGGTACATCGTCGCGGTGGACGTGGCGCCCACCGGGTTGCCGAGCTGGGCGCCCTGGTTGCCGATGGCGGCGGGCAGCGTGCCGCGCAGCGTGACCTCGCCGTCACCGCTGGGGTCGAGCTCGAACATCTGGGTGCCGCTGATGTTGAACAGGTTGCCGCTGCCCGGCGCCACGAAGGCGCGCGGGTACCACCAGCGGTTCTCGTCCTGGCCGGGGTGGTCGGCACCGCCGTCGCCGTAGGCGGCGGGGCTCCGAGCGCCGTCGAGCAGGCGCCAGCCGGAGCCCTCGTCCGCGGTGCGGATCTCGGGGGTCAGCACGCCCGGGCCGCCGGGGCCACCGCGCGAGGAGCCGCCCTGCACGACGATGTCACCGTTGGGCATCGTGGTGCCGGTGGGGTACCACCGCGGGAAGTTCATCGGGGCCTCGTTCTGCAGGCCGTTGTTGGTGGTGTAGCTCGTGACGCCGATCGCGGCGTCGTTGGGGTCGTTGCCCCCGAGGCTGTCGTCGCCGCCGACGGTCATCGTCGCGCCGCGGTGGGGGTCCTGCACCTGCATGGAGCAGAAGAGGTCGGTGTAGGTGGTGTTGGGCATCAGGCCGTGGTCGAGGTTCGCGAGCGTGCGCGGCACCTCGGGGTTCCAGATGTCGATCTCGAACTGGCCGCCCTGGGAGATGCAGCCGTTGCCGTCGAAGTCGTAGGGCGCGTTGTCCGTGCAGCCCGTGGACGTGCTGCCGAAGGACTGGACGGTGCCGTCGGAGGTCAGTGCGGCGTTGATGGGCATCAGGGGCCACGGGGTGACCTCGCTCATCGCGCCGTTGGCGGCCTTGGACGGGGGCGAGCAGTCGGCGGGCAGCAGCCCAGCGGCGTAGGCGAGGCCGTGGCGCATCTGGGTGAGCATGTTCGGCTCGGAGTAGGCGGTGCCCTCGTGGCCCATGCCGGTGTACCAGGAGCGACCGGCGTCGATCTCCTGGCACCAGGTGATCGGGTGCGAGCTGCCGAGCTGGCCGCCGCCGTAGGACTCCTCGTCGGCCTCCAGGAGCGTGTGGACGTTGGGGGCCGGGTTGACCGTCCAGTCGTACCACTCGTCGCTGCGGGTGAAGTCCGCCGGAAGCCCCTGGGTCAGCGGCGAGGCGGTGTCCTTCACGACGACCCGACCCGGACGGACCGCCGGGTTCTCCGGGTGGCCCTCGGACATGGCGCCGACGAGACGGCGGTAGAACGGGTTGACGTCGTGCTCGCTGGTGCCGACCGACCAGCCGGCGTAGTGCATGCCCATGTAGCCGCCGCCGCCGCGGATGTAGGCCTCGAGCGCGGCGCGCTGCGCCTCGTTGAACAGCACGCCACCGGTCTGGGCGAACACCACGGCGTCCTTGGTGGCGAGGTTCTCCGTCGTGAACGCCGCGGGGTCCTCGGTCTCCTGGATCTCGACGGTCTGGCTGTACTGCGTGGCCAGCTCGGCGGTCAGGTTGCGCACGGCCTGGCGGGCCTGGACCTGCGAGGCGTGGAAGTTGGCCTTGTAGAAGAGCAGCACCTTGAGGCTGCCGTCCGCGGGCGCGGCCAGCGGGGCCGGGGCCGCGGTGGCCGCGACCACCGGCAGGCCCACGCCCAGGCCGACGGCCAGCGCGAGGACGAGGGAGGTCAGGCGGGCTGACGAGCGGCGTACGGACCGGCGGAGCAGGTTCATCTGGGATCCCTTGGCTTGGCTTGGGCTCTGCGGCACCGGAGCGTCGGCAGCCGACGCTCACGGTGGCCCGACGCTATGACCACGGTCACACAGAGTCAAGAACTTGATACAGATTTGTGAACTATTTATGATCTTCGTCCACATGTGTGAACTGGCAACGACCCCACGTCCCGGGTCCCGCCGAGGAGGACGGGACCCGGGTCGTGGGGTCGCGGGTGGAGCAGCTGCTTAGCGGCGGACCCGGGCGCTGCCGCCGGAGGCCAGCGAGCGGACCTCCTCGCGCGTGACCATCGAGGTGTCTCCGGGCGTCGTCATGGCCAGGGCGCCGTGGGCGGCACCGAGCTCGAGGCACTCCTGGAGGTCCTCGCCGGAGAGCAGGCCGTAGACCAGCCCGGACGCGAAGCCGTCACCGCCACCCACCCGGTCGAGGATGGCCAGGTGGTCGCGGGCCGTGGACGTCAGGACCCCGGTCTCCGGCGACCACGCGATCGCCTGCCAGTCGTTGTCGCTGGCGGAGTGGACCGTGCGCAGGGTCGTGGCGACCGCGGACAGCCACGGCATCTTCTCCGCGACCGTGCTCACCATGGCGGCGAAGCTGTCGATGGGCAGGGTCCGCAGGTGCTCGTCGACGTGCTCGACGTCGAACCCGAGCGAGGCGGTGAAGTCCTCCTCGTTGCCGATCATCACGTCGACGTGGCTCGCCAGCCGGGTGTTGACGTCGCGGGCGTAGTCGCTGCCCCCGATGCCGGCCCACAGGCTGGGGCGGTAGTTCAGGTCGAACGACACGACGGTGCCGTGGCGCTGCGCGGCCGACATCGCCTCCTCGGCGACGAGGGCGGCGCTCTCGGACAGCCCGGCGAAGATCCCGCCGGTGTGCAGCCAGCGGACGCCGCGGCGGCCGAACAGGTCGTCCCAGTCCACCGCGCCCGGGGCCAGCTGGCTGATCGCGGTGTTGGCCCGGTCGGAGACGCCGAGCGCCCCGCGGACGCCGAAGCCGCGCTCGGTGAAGTTCAGCCCGTTGCGCACGGTCCGGCCGATGCCGTCGTACTTCTCCCAGCGGATGAGCGAGGTGTCCACGCCCCCCTGCATGATGAGGTTCTCGACCAGGCGGCCGACCTCGTTGTCCGCGAGCGCGGTCACGACCCCGGCGCGCAGCCCGAAGACCTTGCGCATGCCGCGGGCGACGTTGTACTCCCCGCCGCCCTCCCAGGCCTCGAACCGGCGGGCGGTGCGCACGCGGCTCTCCCCCGGGTCCAGCCGCAGCATCACCTCCCCCAGCGCGACGATGTCGAGCTCGCACTCGGCGGCGGGACGGGTCTCGATCATGACGACGCTCCTTGCAGGTCGGGGGTGGGGGCGGTGAGGCGTACGGCGTCCGCCGACAGGGCGGCCACCTGGTCCCACTCCCCCGCGGCGAGCAGGGCCGGTGCGACCATCCAGCTGCCGCCGACGGCGCGCACCGCGGGGTGGGCGAGGTAGGCCGGTGCGCTCTGCGCGGTGATGCCGCCCGTCGGGACGAACCGCACCTGCGGGAACGCCGCGGACAGCGCCTTGACGGTGCCCAGGCCGCCGTAGGCCTCGGCCGGGAAGAACTTGACGGTGTCGAGGCCCAGGTCGAGGGCCGCGATGATCTCGGAGGCGGTGCTGACGCCCGGGAAGACCGGCAGGTCGAGCTGCTGGCAGCGGCGCACCACGGCAGCGCTCAGGCCCGGCGAGACCACGAACCGCGCCCCCGCCTGGTGGGCCTGGTCGACCTGGTCGGCGGTGATGACCGTCCCGGCGCCGACGAGCACCTCGTCGTGGGCCGCCATGCGGCCCAGCACGGCGGCGGCGCCCGGCGTGCGGAAGGTGACCTCCGCGACCGGGAGCCCGCCGGCGACCAGCGCCGCGGCGAGCTCGTCGGCCTTGCCGGCGTCGTCGAGGACCACCACCGGGACGACCCGGTGGGTCCCCAGCACGTCGGGAGCCGTCACCGGAGCTCGGCGATGACGGTCTTGAGCTCGGTGTAGTCGTCCAGGCCGAACGACCCGAGCTCGCGGCCCCAGCCGGACTGCTTGAAGCCACCGCGAGGCAGGGTGACGTCGTCGGCGTGCCAGGTGTTGAGCCACACCGTGCCGGCGCGGAGCTTGGAGCCGACCCGGTGGGCGGTGCCCAGGTCCTTCGACCAGACGCCGGCCGCCAGGCCGTAGACGGTGTTGTTGGCGGCCGCGACGACCTCGTCCTCGGTGTCGAACGGGATCGCGGTGATGACCGGGCCGAAGATCTCGTCGGTCTGGATGGCCATCTGCTCGGTGACGTCGGTGATGAGGGTGGGCGCGAAGAAGTAGCCCTGGTCCTTGGCGGGGTCGCTGCTGCCGGCGGCGAGGGTCGCCCCGTCGGCGACGGCGCCGCGGACGTAGCCGATGACCTTCTCGTGCTGCTCCTGCGAGACGAGCGGGCCCATCGTGGTGTTCGGGTCGAACCCGTCGCCCACGGTGATGGCCCGGGCCGCGGCGGCCACGCCCTCGATGACCTGGTCGAAGACCTCGCGCTGGACGTAGAGGCGCGAGCCGTTGACGCAGCACTGGCCCTCGTTGAAGAAGCCGGCCAGCGCGGCGCCGGCGATCGCGGCGTCGAGGTCGGCGTCGGCGAAGATGATGTTGGGCGCCTTGCCGCCGAGCTCCAGCGAGACCTTCTTGAGGTTCTTGGACGCGCCGGCGGCGATCTTCTTGCCGACCTCCGTGCTGCCGGTGAAGGCGACCTTGTCGACGTCGTGGTGGTCGACCAGCGCGGCTCCGGCGTCACCGAAGCCCGGCACGACGTTGACGACGCCGGCGGGGACGCCGGCCTCCAGCAGCAGCTGGCCCAGGCGCAGGGCGGTGAGCGGGGTCTGCTCGGCCGGCTTGAGGATCACGGTGTTGCCCGCGGTGATGGCGGGGACGATCTTGAACGCCGCCATGGTCAGCGGGAAGTTCCAGGGGACGATGCCGGCGACGACGCCGATCGCCTCGCGGCGGGTGTAGGCGTGGAACTCACGGCCCGGCACCGACATCGGGATGGTGGTGCCCTCCATCTTGGTGGCCCAGCCCGCGAAGTAGCGGAACAGCTCGGCCGCGACCCCGACGTCGCCGCGGGCGGCCTCGAGGCTCTTGCCGTTGTCGAGGGACTCCAGCTGCGCGAACTCCTCGGCCTGCGCGTCGATCAGGTCGCCGATGCGCCACAGCAGGTGGGAGCGGTCGCGCGGGGTGAACTTGGACCACGCCGACGGGGACTCGAAGGCGGTGCGGGCCGCCACGACGGCGCGGTCGATGTCGACGGCGGAGGCCTGGGCGACCTGGACGAGCACCTCCTCCGTGGCGGGGTTGACGGTCGCGAAGGTCTTGCCGTCCTTGGCGTCGACCCACTCCCCGTCGATGAGGAGCTGCTTGGGCGAGGACAGGAACGAGCGGACGTTCGGGAGGAGCTGGTCGTTCGGCATGGTGGCCTTCCTGAGGGCGTGTGCGTGTGCGGGTGCGGGTGCGAGGGGGCGTGGGGAGCGGGCTACTTGATGATCAGCACCTTGGAGCGGTCGAGGGTCAGGGCGACGGCGGCGACGATGATCGCGCCGTAGAGGATCTGCTCCCAGGCCGACGGCACCCCCACGATGGGCAGGCCGACGCGGAGCAGGGTGATGACGAGGGCGCCCACCAGCGAGCGCCAGACGCTGCCGTGGCCACCGGTGATCGCGGTGCCGCCGACGACGATGGCCGCGACGGCGGGCAGCAGGAGGTTGTCGGCCATGGTCGGGCTGCCGCTGAAGTTGCGCGACACGAGCATCACCGAGGCCAGGCCGGCGCAGGCGCCGGAGACCGTGAACGCCGCGACCTTGACCAGGTCGACCGGCGTGCCGGCCAGCCGGGCCGCCGGCTCGGAGTAGCCAGTGGCGGTGATCCAGCTCTGGATCGGCGTCAGCCGCAGGACCAGCGCGATCGCGGCCACCACCACGACGGCGACGGCGAACGCCATGGGCACGT
Source organism: Nocardioides sp. 503 (assembly GCF_004522095.1). GTDB lineage: Bacteria > Actinomycetota > Actinomycetes > Propionibacteriales > Nocardioidaceae > Nocardioides. The sequence goes on along the minus strand of NZ_SPUI01000004.1, from coordinate 488,843 downwards.
AGCCGCCGACGTACAGGGTGAGCCACTCGGTGGCGGCCCGGTCGGTGATCCGCACCGGTCCGGCGTCGGAGATCACGAGCGCGACCGCGGAGAAGATGCTCATGCCGCCGAGCGTCACGATGAACGACGGGATCCGCAGGACGACATGGGTGAGGCCCTGCACCGCCCCGATGCAGGCGGTGGCCGCGATGACGGCGAGCGTGGTGAGCCCGCCCAGGTCCGGGAGCCACAGCGCGAAGAACACGGTGGACAGCGAGGTCAGGGCGGCGATCGAGAGGTCGATGCCCCCGCACAGCACGACCAGGGTCGCACCGACGGCGAGCACGACCAGCGGCGCCGACGTGCGGACGACCGCGGTGAGGCTGCGCTGCGTCAGGAAGTCGGGGTCGGCGATCGACAGGGCGGCCAGCAGCGCCACCAGGGCGATCAGCGGCATGAACGACGTCAGCCGCTGCCCCAGGGTCGGGCCGCTCTTGTCGGCGTGGCCGACGTCGGCGGCCGGGGTGGCCAGCACGGGGGTGGACACGTCAGACCATCTCCTTGACGAGGTCGAGCGGCGTCGGCTTGGCGCCGGCGGGACAGTCGATGTGCTGGGTGACCCGGCCGTCGCTCATGACGACGATCCGGTCGGACATGCCGATGGCCTCCTCGAGGCTGTCGGCGAGCAGGACGGTGGCGACGCCGTTGCCGGCGAGCTCACGCATGAGCCGGTAGACCTCCGAGCGCGCCCCGATGTCCAGGCCGCGCGTGGGGTGGTCGAGCAGCAGCAGCTTGATGTCGCCGGCGATCAGCCAGCGCGCGAGCACGACCTTCTGCTGGTTGCCGCCGGAGAGCCGCTGGATCGCGGTGCCGCGGTGCGGCGTGCGGATCGAGAGGCGGTCGATCCACCGGTCCACCAGCGTCGCCTGCTTGCGCGGGGAGACCAGGGGTCCGGTGCAGCGGGCGCCCTGCTTGGTCAGGACCATGTTGTCGGCGACCGACATCGGCCCCACCATGCCCTCGGTCTTGCGCTCGGCCGGCACGTAGCCGATGCCGGCGGCGCAGGCCGCGCGGGTGCCGGACAGGTCGAGCCTCTTGCCGTCCAGGGTCACCTCGCCGGCGGTCGTGGGCTCGGCGCCGAACAGCGCCCGGCACACGTCCTCGCGGCCCGAGCCGTGGACGCCGACGATGCCGACGATCTCGCCGGGGGCGACGTCGAGGTCGACGTCGCGGAACGTCGCGCCGGACATGCCACGCACGCTCAGGAGCGGCTCGCTGCGGTCGGCCGGCTGCGCGCCGCCACCGTGGTAGTGGTCGTCGGAGCCGGTGGACCCGATCATCATCCGGTGCAGCTCGGCCGGGACGGCGCCAGCGGTCGGCAGCTCGCCGACCGACTGGCCGCCGCGCAGCACGCTCACGCGGTCGCACACGTCGAGGACCTCGTCGAGGCGGTGGGACACGAAGACCACGGACGCGAACTCGCGCAGGCGGCGTACCTGGGCGAAGAGGGTCTCGATCTCCTTCGACTCCAGCACCGAGGTGGGCTCGTCGAGGATGATCACCGGCGGGTGCTGGCTGCGCTGCTCGATGCGGAGGAGCTTGGCGATCTCCACCATCTGCCGGTCGGCGAAGGAGAGCGAGTCGGTGCGGGCCAGGGGGTTGATGTCGGAGCCGATCTTGTCGAGCTGCTCCTGGGCCATCTTGCGCATGGTCTCCCAGCGGTAGACGCCCCGGCGGACGGCCGGGCCCTCCGAGCCGAGCACGATGTTCTCGGCGGCGGTGAGGTTGGGCACCAGCGACTGCTCCTGGAAGACCATGCCGATGCCGTTCTCGGCGGCCTCCACGACGCTGCGCATCCGGACCCGCTCGCCGCGGACGTAGATCTCGCCGGCGTCGGGACGCACCAGGCCGACCAGCGCCTTGAGCAGCGTGGACTTGCCGGCGCCGTTCTCGCCCGCGAGACCGAGCACCTCGTGCTGGCGGACGACCAGGTCGACGCCGTCGAGCGCCTTGACCCCGGGGTAGTGCTTGACCAGGCCGCGGACCTCGAGGGCCGGCACGGGGGCCGGCTCCGAGACCGTCTGCTCCTGCTGGAGATCGATGCTCACTTGACCACCTGGTTCCTTCGACGTTGCGGGAGGACGGCCGCGGCGACCGCGGCGACGACGATGAGGCCCTGGACGCCGCCCTGCCAGTAGGGGCTGACGCCGACCTGCACCAGGCCGTTGGTCAGCACGACCACGAGCAGGACGCCGACGGTGGAGTGCAGGACACCGCCCCGACCGCCCGTCAGCAGCGTGCCGCCGACGACGGCCGCGGTGATGGCTTTGAAGTCGAGGCCCTGGCCGGCCTGGACCAGGCCGGCGCCGAGCTGGCTGGTCACCATGACGCCGGCCAGCCCGTAGAAGGCGCCGGCCATGGTGAAGACGGCCACCTTGTAGGGCTTCACGCTGATGCCCGAGAGGGAGAGCACCTCCTCGGCGCCGCCGATCGCGTAGGCGTAGCGACCCAGGCGCGAGTAGCGCTGGACCAGCCAGCCCACGAGGATGCAGGCCGCGGCGATCCAGGTGAGGTAGGAGAAGCCGAGGAGCCGGTCGATGGCCCAGCTCTTGAGCATCTCGTCGGTGATGTTGGGCTGCACGCCGTTGAACATCAGGGTGGCCAGTCCGAGGCCGACGGCGGAGACGCCCAGGGTCGTCATGAACGACGGCACCTTGAGCAGCACCAGCGCCAGCCCGCTCAGGCAGCCGAGGGCCGCCGCCACGAGGACGGCGACCAGGACCCCCAGCAGTCCCAGGTCGTTGCCGTTGCGGTTGTTGGCCACCAGCAGCGCCACCGTGATCGCGGAGGCGCCAATGAGACCGGGTGCGGAGAGGTCGATCGACCCCATCATCAGGACGAACGTGATGCCGCAGGTGACGACCGCGAGGACCGCGGCCGTGTCCATGATGTTCTGGACGTTGGTGAAGGTACGGAAGTCGTCGCTCAGGACCGAGAAGGCCAGGAAGATGACGACCAGTGCGATCGGAGGACCGGCGTCCCGGAACGACACCCCCCGCCGAGGCTGGGGGCGCGCCACGACGGTGTCGACGTGCTCGGCGGGGGATGTCAGGGTCACGAGATCGCGCCCTGCGACCGGCTGAAGACGTTGTCGCAGTCGAAGTCGGCCTCGTCGGTCGCGGGCGTCATGAACTCGGCGACGTTGTCCTTCTCGATGAGGAACTGCTCGGCGAACCAGGCGCGGTCCTCGTCGGCGACGTCGTCCATGGAGAGCTCGCCGGTGGCGACGCAGTAGCCGATGGCCAGGCCGATGCCGCCCTGCCACGGGCCGTCGCTGGAGACGGTCGCGGTCATGGAGCCGTCCTCGATGGCGGTGAGGGCGTCGGGGACGGCGTCGATGCCGACGACGGCCACCTCGCCCTCCTTGCCGGCCTGCTTGAGCGCCTCGAGGGCACCGAGGGCCATGTCGTCGTTGGCGGCCCAGATGCCCTTGACGTCGTCACCGTGCTTGGTGAGCAGCGTCTTGGTCACCTCCAGGGCCTCCTGGCGCGAGAAGTTCGCGGTCTGCTCGTCGAGCAGCTTCACGTCGGGGTTGGCGGCCAGCGACTCCTCCAGGCCGGCGAAACGGTCCTTGGCCGCGCCGGTGTCGAGGATGCCCTGCAGGGCGATGATGCCACCCGAGCCGCCGATCGCCTCGGAGAGCGCGTCGCCGATCTGCTTGCCGGACTCCACGCCGTTGTAGGTGATGTGGCTGACCCAGTGGTCGTAGTCGGCGACGTTGAGGTCGGCCGGCTTGTTCCACTGCGTGACGAGGTAGGCGCCGGCCTCCTGGGCCTGCTCCACGATCGGCGGGGTGTCGGAGTCGCCGTTGGGCAGGATGTTCATGACCAGGCACTCGGTGTCACCGGCGAGGAGCTGGCTGACCTGCTCCTGCTGCTTGGTGGAGTCGCCGTCGTAGGTGAGCCGCTCCTGGCTCAGGTCGACCGACTTCGCGAAGGCGTCGCCGCCGTCGAGCCAGGCGGCCTCGTAGGGGTTGGACTCGTTGCGGACCTGACCGACGAGCTTGACGTCGGCGGGCTTGCACGCACCCGAGCTGCCGGCTTCGTCGTTGCCTCCTCCGGAGGCTTCCTCGCTGCAGCCCGCCAGGGCGACGGCGGCCAGCGACAGGCTGACCAGTGCTACGGCGGGACGTGAGTTGAACTTCATCGTCGTTCCTCTATCTCTTGGTGCCAGGGACTCCGGCGGTGGTGGTCCGAGAAGGGGTGAGGCGGGCCGCGGGTGCGGCCGTCGTGGGAGGTGCGGTCGGAACGTGGGGGCTCAGCGGGCCATCCAGCCTCCGTCGACCACGAGGACGTGGCCGTTGACGTAGTCGGCCGCCGAGGAGCTCAGGAAGACCGCGGACCCGGCGACGTCGTCGGGGGTCCCCCACCGACCCGCCGGGATGCGCTCGAGGATCGACCGCGAGCGGTCGGCGTCCTCGCGCAGGGCGGTGGTGTTGTCGGTGGCCATGTAGCCGGGCGCGATGGCGTTGACCTGCACGCCGTGGGGACCCCACTCGTTGGCGAGGGCCTTGGTGATGCCGGCGACGCCGTGCTTGCTGGCGGCGTAGGAGACCACGCGCAGCCCGCCCTGGAAGGCCAGGAGGCTGGCGATGCTCACGATCTTGCCGCTGCCGCGCTCGACCATGGGACGGCCGAGCTGCTGGCAGAGGAAGAAGAGTCCCGAGAGGTTGATGTCCAGCACGCGGCCCCAGGCCTCGGGGGTGACGTCGACCGAGTCCTCCCGGTCGATGATGCCGGCGTTGTTGACGAGGATGTCCACCTGGTGCTCGGAGGTCACCCGTGCGGCGACCTTCTCGATCGCGTCCAGGTCGGCGACGTCGAGGTCATGCACCTCGACGTCGCGGCCGAGCTCCTTGACGAGCTGCTGGGTCTCGGTCTGGCTGCCGGGCAGGCCCAGCAGGACCAGGTCGGCACCGGCCTGCGCGAGGCCGAGGGCCACGCCCTGGCCGAGGCCGCGGCCCGCGCCCGTGACGACGGCGCAGCGCCCGGTCAGGTCGAACGGCGAGCTCACAGCTCCTCCAGCGCGACGGACCGCAGGTCGGTGTAGGCGTTGTTCTCGCCGGCCATGGCCCAGACGAAGGCATAGGAGCTCGTGCCGGCGCCGGCGTGGATCGACCACGGCGGCGAGATGACGGCCTCGCGGTTCTTGACGAGCAGGTGGCGGGTCGCGCCGGGCTGGCCGAGGAAGTGGAAGACCCGGTCGTCCTCGTCGAGGTCGACGTAGAGGTAGACCTCGGTGCGCCGCTCGTGCAGGTGCGGCGGCAGGGTGTTCCACACCGAGCCGTCGGCGATCACGGTGACGCCGAACTGCAGCTGGTCGGTGCGCAGCTCCTCGCCCCAGGCGTAGCGGAACAGGTGGCGCTCGCTGGCGGCCTTGGCGGTGCCGATGGCGACCGGCTCGATCGTGTCGTGACCCAGCGTGGTCGTGGGGTAGGTGACCGTGGCCGGCGCGGAGACGAAGTAGAACGCGGCGTCGGGGCCGGCGAAGACGACCTCGGCGCCGCGACCGACGTAGAGGCCGTCGAGGTGGCCGAGCTCGAACTTCTCACCGTCGACCAGGACGTGGCCGGCCTCGGCGACGTTGATGATGCCGAGCTCGCGGCGCTCCAGGTGGGAGGTCACGCCGAGGACGTCCTCCCAGGCCGGCAGCTCCAGCTGGTCGGCGCCGGGGACGGCGCCGCCCACGACCATGCGGTCGTCGTGGGTGTAGACGCCGGACACCTCGCCGGGGACGAAGAGCTCGTCGACGAGGAAGCGCTCGCGCAGGTCCGCAGCGTGGGCGGTCTCCACGCTCGACGGCGATGATGAATAGCGGACCTGGATCACTCAGATGCTCCCTCGGACTCATGAACTGTGTTCGTACTTGTGAACTGGGACGCTACACGTGACCGCCGTCACTGGTCAAGGGGTTGAAACTAGTCCACGTATGCGAACTTCGCGTACAGTGGTCGCCTGTGCGGGGAACGGCCCCACCACCAGAAGAAGGCTTCGCCATGCAGCTCGAGAAGACGCCCACCCGCGAGGCGGTCGCGGGACCGGTCAAGTCCGCCGCCCGCGCCCTCGATCTGCTGGACGAGATCGCCGCCCACGGCCCCGGCACCCAGCTCCAGCTGTCGACCCGTCTCCAGATCCCCAAGAGCAGCCTGCACGCGCTGCTGCGCACGATGACGGCGCGCGGCTGGCTGCAGACCGACCCCACGGGCAGCGTCTACCAGCTGGGCATCCACTCGCTGGTCGTGAGCTCGGCCTACCTCGACGGCGACCCGGTGCTGGCCCGCGCCAAGGCCGTGATGGACGAGGTGGCCGCGGCCACCGAGGAGACCGTCCACGTCGGCCGGCTCGACGGCGCCGACGTCATCTACACCGCCAAGCGCGAGTCGGTGCACCCGCTGCGCATGCACTCGGCGGTGGGCCGCCGGCTGCCGGCGTACAGCACGTCGCTGGGGCGCGCGATCATGGCCGAGATGCCCGAGCCCGCTCGCCACGAGCTGGTGCCCGACAGCATCACCGCGCTCACGCCGCACACGACGACCGACAAGGACGCCGTGCTGACGATCATCGACCAGGCCTCGGTCCACGGCTACGCCGTGGAGAGCGAGGAGTCCTGCATGGGCGTGCGCTGCTTCGGCGTGGCGCTGCCCTTCGCGCGACCCGCCCTCGACGCCCTGAGCGTCGCGGTGCCGATCAGCCGGCTCGACGGGGGTCGTGAGGACTTCATCATCGAGACCCTGCTGAGCGTCAAGGCCAAGGTGGCCGTCATGCACGACAACAGCATGGTGCGCTAGACCGCACGCTCCGTCGTCCGGCCGTCGGCCGTCCGGTCCGTCAGCCGCTCGCCGGCGCGGCCGAGCCGAAGAGTCCGCCGGTCGCCTCGGCCAGCTTCTCGGCCAGGATCGTCGTGGTGGTCTTGGCGTAGGTGTTGCTGAGGTGGGTCCCGCCGCGGTAGACGAGCACGTTGCCGATCACCGGCGGGCAGTGCACGCCGTCGGGGCACACCACCGGGGACATGTCCACGATCCTCGCCTCCGGCACCTGCTCCGCCGCGGCGAGCTGGGCCGGGGCACCGGACCTGGGCGTGCCCTTCTTCTTCAGCGACACGCACTGGGTGAGGTCGTCGAGGTGGTCCTGCACGCAGTCGGGCACCGTCTTGCTCACCGGGATCGGCGTGTCCAGGATCGGCACCAGCATGATGCCGGCGTCGACCAGGCGCTGCCAGTACTCGACCAGGCCCTCCACCATGGGCTCGGGGCGCGCGTCGTCCTCGGTCGTGCCGCCGGGCGGCAGCGCCCGCGAGTTCCTGGTGACCGTGAGCAGGACGTCCGGGCGCAGCTCCTCGAGCTGCTCCATCGCCCACGGCTGCCACGACGCACAGCTGGGGCTGGGCTGGCCGTTGACCAGCACCCGCGAGGCGGCGAACGGGCAGCCGTTCTTGAACATGACGACCAGCCGCCAGCCCTCCTTCTCGGCGATGGCGCGGATCGGCGGGAACCACTGCGCGGCCTTGGAGTCGCCGACCAGGGCGACGGTGCGCTCGGCGTCCGGGTCGCCGTACTCGCACGGCTTGAAGTCCTCCTCGATCATCGAGGCGACGCAGCCGTCCCGGTTGATCGACGGGTAGTCCGCGTAGGCATCCAGCGGTGAGGGTCGCAGCACGTCGACGGTCTTGAGGGCCGCCCAGTCGGTGTCGGCGAAGCGCGGGTCGTTCAGCGCGAGCGCACCGGGCGCCTCCTCGGCCGTCGCCTCCTCGACGGTGTCGACCAGGCCGAAGGAGGCCACCAGCGCGAACCCCGCGACGATCGAGACCGCCATCCCGGCGGCTCCGGCGAGCAGCGCGGGGCGCGGCAGGGCGAAGCGCGGCGCGTGGCGGAAGGGGGTCTCCACGTAGCGGTAGGAGAGCCACGCGGGGATCGCCGAGGCCAGGACCACCAGCAGTGCCTGGCGCACCCGTAGGTCCCCCCAGAGGCCCTCCGCCGCGATCAGGAAGGGCCAGTGCCAGAGGTAGAGCGAGTAGGAGAGTCCGCCGATCCAGACCGCCGGGCGCAGCCCCAGGACCAGCCCGACGCCCCAACGGGGCGCGGCACCGCCGCCCGCGAGGATGGCCGCGGCCGTGCCGAGCACGGGCAGCAGGGTCGCGGTCCCCGGCCAGACCGTGGCGTCGTCCAGCTGCAGGACGCTGTAGCAGACGGCCGCCAGCCCGACCCAGCCCAGCGCCCCGCGCAGCGCGGCAGGCAGGCGCACGAGCACCGGGAACGCGATGGCGAGCAGGGCGCCCACGCCCAGCTCCCAGATCCGGGTCGTGGAGACGAAGAAGGCGAGGTCGGGCTGCGCGACGGTGTAGGACAGCGTGAAGACGAAGGAGGCCACGGTGACCGCGGTGATCCCGACCAGCAGCGCCGGGCGCCAGCGGGTGCGGAAGAGGGCGACCAGGGCCGCGATCAGCAGGGGCCAGACGATGTAGAACTGCTCCTCCACCGCGAGCGACCAGTAGTGCTGCACCGGCGAGGCGCCGACGTTCTCGGCGAGGTAGTCGACCTCCCGCGCGCCCAGCCGCCAGTTCACGACGTACAGGGCGGCGGAGACGATGTCCCCGCCGAAGTCCTTGCGGGTGTTGACCGGCAGGCACACGAGCGCGACGACCGCGCTGAACACCAGCACCAGGGTGCTCGCCGGCAGGAGGCGGCGGGCCCGACGCGCCCAGAAGTCGGCGAGGCCAAGCCGCCCCTGGCGCTCGACCTGGCGCACCATCAGCGAGGTGATGAGGAAGCCGGAGATGACGAAGAAGATGTCCACGCCGACGTAGCCGCCGGGGACCCAGGCGAGGTTGGCGTGGTAGATCAGGACCGACAGGACGGCGACGGCGCGCAGGCCCTCGATGTCGGGGCGGAAGCTCCTGGACGGGGCACGCGGGGGCACGCGCGTCTCGGTCATGGCACTCACGCGTCGAAACACTAACCGCGACCTGCTTTCCCGAAGAAACCCACGCGCCAGGCCTCCCCACCTACCATGGGGCCTGCACGGTCCCTGCCCAGGAACCGCATCCCGCGTCCGGAGTACCCATGTCATCGCCGCTTCTCGCCCGCCAGGCCACGAGCCTCCTCTCGGGGGCTGTCGTCTCTGGGATCGCCCTGGTCCTCGCCGTCACCCTGCTGTCCTCGCCCGCCGACGCCCGGCAGGCGGCCCAGCAGCACCGCCGCGACACGAACCCGACCGGCACCGCCTCGGGCAGCCAGGTCAACGGCGCGGGCAACCTGAAGCTCCGCCTGGCGCCCACCGCCAACGGACGCATCAAGGTCAGCTGGCGTCGCCCCGGGCCCGCGTCGCGCTTCCGCCAGGTCGTCGTGCAGGTCAGCCCCGGCCGCAAGATGAACACGATGCTGAAGTCCTACAAGCTCAACCGCCGCAAGCAGTCGGTCATCGTCTCGCACGCCTTCGGCGCGACGACGGCCTCGGGCAGGTACTCCTTCGTCAAGGTCATCTACGTGAAGCGCAACCGCTCGCGCAGCCAGAGCCCGGCCAAGTGGATCCAGGCGCCGATCACCAGCCAGTGCACGGCGGCGGCCAAGGACCAGGCCACCGTGGCGACGTTCAACGTGCGCACCTGGACCGGCGACACCAACCCCAGCTCGCTGACCTACTGGGGCCGTCGCGGACCCAACGTGATCACCGAGATCCTGCGCAGCGGCGCCCACGCGATCGCCATCCAGGAGGCCAGCGGCAAGGCCGGCATCGGCTTCGGCCCCAAGACGCAGCAGCGGTGGATCCTCGACGAGCTCAACGACAAGGACCCCGACACCACCGCCCAGTGGGTCGACGCCCTGGCCGACAGCGACTACAAGCCGCCCGCCGGCCGCACCCCGGGCCACATCGGGACGCGCGTGTTCTACGACGCCAGCAAGTACACCGAGCTGGACTCCGGGATGGACCGGGTCATGGACTCGGTCGCCAAGATGGACTCGCTGGTGCCCTGGGTCCGGCTGCAGTCGGTGACCGGCACGCAGGCGCCGTTCGTCCTGACCTCCAACCACCTCGCCGTCGGCCAGCCCGCGGGCAACATCCGGGACTGGAAGCTGCGCGGTCGCCAGACCCAGCAGACGATCGCCCACCTGCGCCGGCTCCGGACGACCTTCGGCGACACCGTCATCCTGGCCGGCGACCTGAACTCCACCGCCAACACGATCCCCTACGACAACGCGCACTGGCTGCTGATGCAGGCCGGCTTCTACGACGCCTACGCCACCAAGCGCATCTCCGGTGCGGCGTACCCCACCACGAGCCAGTCGGTCTTCCCCGTGCCGCGCACGCCGCTGCGCCGTGACTACGTCCTGACGCTCGGCTCGGTGAAGGGCTCGTGCAGCTACGTGAACCAGACCTACCACCGGGCCTCCCAGATCGCGTCCGACCACTTCCTGCAGAGGGTCACCGTCCCGCTCCCCAGCCTCTGAGCCGTTGCCAGGTTCACCTCGTGCCTGAGTCATCTCGCGTCCCCAGCGGCGTGCGTCGTATCCGCCTCAGCGGCTGGGTGCTCATCGCGGTCGGCGTCGCGGTCAGCTTCGTCGGCGCCCTCGTGCTGAGCGTGCCCCCCATGGAGTGGGCGGGTCGCGCGACGTGCTGGACCGGAGTCGCGGTGCTGGTCGGCGCCGCGCTGTGCGAACGACGGCTCAGGGGCCTGGAAGGCGCCAGTTAGCGCACCTTCCGCGACGGCGGGAAAGGCGAGAGCCCGCAGATCGAGGTGACCTGCGGGCTCTTCGTCCGGTGGTGGAGCTGAGGGGATTCGAACCCCTGACCTTCTCATTGCGAACGAGACGCGCTACCAACTGCGCCACAGCCCCATCACGCCGTACGGGGTGACCGACGGCGCGGGTCGAAACGTTAGCACCAGCCCCAGGGGCTTTCCGAATCGGTCAGGAGCCGGAGGCGCGGCGGCGCTCGTCGTCCTTGCGGGCGGCCTTGGCGGTGCGGTCGGCCTCCTCGGCCTCGCGGGCGAGCGCGCTGTCGGACTCGCTGCGACCGGAGGTCCAGACGCCGGTGGAGTCGAGGTCGATGGTGCGCACGGTGCGGCGCGTGGCCTGCTCCTTGGAGACGTACGTCGGCAGCGTGACGGGCACCGGGTCCCAGGCGCCGGGTTCGCGCTCGACGGGGGCGTCCTCGACGACCGCGGCGATCTCCTCGGTGACCGGACCCTCCTCGGCCGGCTCGTCGGGCATCACGACGGGGATGGTGACGATGGGGGCGTCGACGGCGCGCTCGCGCTTGACCATCAGCCGGCAGGCCACCAGCCACAGGGCCAGCACCACGACCGGGATCGCGACGTAGGGCCACGGGACGAACGCCCCGACGGCCAGCGCCACGACGACCAGGTTGACCAGCCCGATCAGGGACACGACGCGCAGGCGGCGCTTGGCGGCGCGGGCGGCTGCGGTGCGGCGGGCCTGCTGCTCGGCGCGCGGGGGGCGCGGCGCGGGCGTGGCGGCCGCGACCGGCGCGGGGGCGTCGGCGGGCGCGGCCTCGACGACGGGCACCGCGGTCGACGCGGGCTTGCCGGGGGTCACGACGAGGCGCGCGCTGGTGCGGCTGGTGGGCTCGCGCCGCGCCAGCACCCGCATCGTGTGCGAGAAGCGCTCGACGGACCGGCTGCGGCCGGCGTCGTCATGGTGCTTGAGCGCCTTGGGGATCAGGTAGACGGCCCAGGACACCGCCAGGGCTACGAAGATCAGTGCGCTCAGGTCCACGAGTCCGAGGTTAGGTTCGCTACCCCGGACTGGGACGGATGTCTACCCGTGTGTCGCAAATTGCTGCTGTTACTGGTGTGAATCCGACGCTTCCAGGCGCGCCAGCATGCCCTCGGGGCACTCCTCGACCGTCACGGCGTAGATGCGGTGGTCGCGCCAGGCACCGTCGATGTGCAGGAAGCGGGGTGCGAAGCCAACCTCGGCGAGCCCCAGCTTCTCAACCACCCGCAGGGAGTTGGAGTTCTCAGGGCGGATGGCCACCTCGAGCCGGTGCAGCCCGGCGGCGGTGAAGCAGTGGTCCGCCGCCATCGCCACGGCCCGCGGCATCACGCCACGACCGGCGAACTGCTGGTCCAGCCAGTAGCCGACGGAGGCGAACTGCGCGGAGCCCCGCACGATGTTGTTGATCGTGACCTGACCCGCGAAGTGGCCGTCGACCTCCACCGCGAAGGGGTACGTCGTGCCCTGCCGGGCCTGCCGCCGGAGCCGTCGCACCAGCGAGCGGAACGACGAGACCCGGGCGGTCGAGCCCGGCGGTGCGGTGGCGTCCCAAGGAGCTAGCCAGGCGGCGTTGCGCTGCCGGGCCAGGCGCCACGACTCGACGTCGGAGAGCGCCAGCGGTCGCAGCACCACGACGGGGTCGGTGCCCGAGGTCAGCCGGGCCGGCCACGCCCCGGGACGGCTAGTGGTCACTGCCCACGACCTGCTCGACCGCGTGCACCAGGATCGGCCGCAGCACCTCGAGCCCGTCCTTGACGCCGCCGCGCGAGCCCGGCAGGTTGACGACGAGCGCCGCGCCCACGACCCCCGCCACCCCGCGAGAGAGTACGGCGGTCGGCACACCGGCGGCCACGCCGGCCGACCGGATGGCCTCGGCGATGCCGGGCACCTCACGGTCCAGCAGCGCACGGGTGGCCTCGGGGGTGCGGTCGGTCGGGGTCAGGCCGGTGCCGCCGGTGGTGAGCACCACACGCGCGCCGGCGGCGACCGCGGCCGCGATGGCCGCACCCACAGGGTCGCCGTCGGGCACGACCGCAGGCGCCCCGACGGCGAAGCCGAGCTCCTCGAGGAACGAGACGATCAGCGGGCCGGTGGCGTCCTCGTAGACCCCGGCGGCGGCGCGGTTGGACGCCACGACCACGGCGCCGGCCAGGGCGCTCATCGCGTCCACTCCCCCGAGCGCCCGCCGGACTTGGCCTCGACCCGCACGTCGGTGATGACGGCGGCCTTGTCGACGGCCTTGACCATGTCGATGACGGTGAGCGCGGCGACCGAGACCGCGGTCAGCGCCTCCATCTCCACGCCCGTGCGGTCGGTGGTGCGCACCGTGGCGGAGATGTCGACGGAGGTGTCGGTGACCACGAGGTCGACCGAGACCGCGGAGAGCGCGAGCGGGTGGCACAGCGGGATCAGGGCGGGCGTCTGCTTGGCGCCCATGATCCCGGCCAGCCGAGCCACGGCGAGGGTGTCGCCCTTGGGCATCCCCTCGCCGCGCAGCAGCGCGACGACCTCGGCGGAGACGAGCACCCGCCCGGACGCGGTGGCCTCGCGGGCGGTGACGTCCTTGGCGGAGACGTCGACCATGTGGGCCGCGCCGGTCTCGTCGACGTGGGTCAGCCGGGGGGTCTCACTCATGCGTACCTCGATCCAGCAGGACGACCTGCACCTGGGCGCCCGGCTCGAGCGCGGTGAGCTCCTCGGGCACGACGATGAGCGCGTTGGACGCGGCGAGGTCGCCCACGAGGTGCGAGCCGGTGCCCCCGATCGGGCGCACCGTCACGGTCGGGCCGTCGGCGTCTCGGGAGAAGCGCCCGCGCAGGAACTGCCGCTTGCCCGACAGCGAGGACACCGAACCCTCGAGGGTCGCGGTCGTCGTCGGCTCGGCGGCGGGCGTGAGGCCCATCAGCGTGCGCAGCGCGGGGCGGACGAACAGCTCGAAGGAGATGTAGGACGACACCGGGTTGCCCGGGAGGGTGAAGATCGGCACCCGCCGCTCCCCCACGACGCCGAAGCCCTGCGGCTTGCCCGGCTGCATCGCGACGCCGCCGAACCACACGGTGCCGAGCGTGCGCAGCGCGGCCTTGACGATGTCGAAGTCCCCCTGCGACACCCCGCCGCTGGTCACCACGACGTCGGCCTCGTCGAGGCGGTCGTGCAGCAGCGCGAGGAACGCGTCCTGGTCGTCGGGCACGATCCCGATGCGGACGTCGGTGGCGCCGAAGCGGCGTGCGGAGGCGGCCAGCAGGTAGGAGTTGCCGTCGTAGATCGAGTCGGCGCCGAGCGGCCCGCCCGGGTCGCGCAGCTCGGAGCCGGTCGAGAGGATGAGCACGCGCGGGCGCGGGTGCACCGACACGTGCGGACGCCCGACCGACGCGAGCAGGCCGAGGTGGCGCGGCCCCAGCCGGGTGCCGGCGGCGATCAGGTGGTCACCCTCGGTGACGTCCCCGCCGGCGGGGCGGATGTGCTGGCGCTCGGACGGCGCCCGGGTGATGTGCACCGTGTCGGCGCCGCGGTCGGTCCACTCGTAGGGCACGACGGCGTCGGCGCCGTCGGGCACCGGCGCGCCGGTCATGATCTTGGCGACCTGGCCCGGAGCGATGCTGCTGGGCCCGGCCTGGCCGGCGCCGATCTGGCCGACCACGGGCAGCACGACCGGGCCGTCCTCGCTCGCGCCGAGCACGTCGGCGAGGCGCACGGCGTAGCCGTCCATGGCGGAGTTGTCGAAGCGCGGCAGCGACAGGGGCGCGGTGACGTCCTCGGCGCAGACCAGCCCGAGGGCGTCGAGGAGCGGCACCGCCACCGGGTCGGCGGGTCGGAGGTCGGCCAGGACCCGCGCGAGGAACTCGTCGACGGAGACGAGTCCGTCAGGCATCCGCCGGGCCGCTCAGGACCGTGTCGGGGGCGACGCGCTCGGCCTTGGTGGCCTCGAGCTCCACGTCGCCCACGACCCGTACGCCGCGGCCGAAGGTCCAGTCGCCCTCGACCTTGAGCGAGGACGCCTGGCGCATGGACGGGGCGCCTTCGGGGAAGCGCTTGTCGAACTCGCGCACCAGCTTGTAGAAGGAGCCGTCGAGGTCCACGAACGGCAGCTCGTCGGCCACCTGGTCGAGCACGAAGTCCCCGCCGATGTCGTAGACGTCGGAGCGCAGCACCAGCAGGTCGTTGGTCGTCTTGACGGGCACGAAGCGGTCGCGCCCGACCTCGATCAGCTGCGAGCCCTCGAAGACCTCGATCGCGGCGCCCATGGCGGTCTCGACCTGGATCACCTTCGGGGTCGAGGGGTCGCCGGGGTCGACGTTCTTGACGTTGCGGATCAGCGGCAGCCCGAGGATGCCCTGACGGACGTCGAGCGCCTGCTTGAGGGCCGCCAGGTCGACCCAGAGGTTGTTGGTCGAGCAGAAGCGGTGGCGGTCCAGGTCGGCGAGGGCCTCGGCGTCCTCGGCGGGGGTCTGCGCGGTCTCGCGCAGCACCAGGCGGCCGTCCTGCTTGCGGCGCGCGAAGTGGCCGCCCTTGCGGTCCGAGGGGGTACGGCGCACGGCCTCGATCGCGAACGGCGCACCGCTGCCGGCGAACCATCCGGCCACGCGCGCGTCGGGCACGGCGCCGAGGTTGTCGGAGTTGGAGATGAAGACGTACTTGAAGCCCTGGGCCAGCAGCTGGTCGAGCAGGCCGGTGCCACGCAGGGCGGTGTAGACGTCGCCGTGGCCCGGCGGACACCACTCGAGGTCGGGGTCCTTGGGGTAGGACACCGGAGCGAGGTCCTTCTCGAGCAGCTTGGGCTCCTTGTTCTGCAGGAACTCCAGCGGCAGCCCCTCGACCGGCAGGTCCTCGTAGCGCCCGAGGGCGGCCATGGTGTCGGCCGAGGTGCGGAAGGAGTTCATGAAGATCAGCGGCAGGGTGGCGCCGTGCTGCTCGCGCAGGTGCAGCACCTGCCGGGCGATGATGTCGAGGAACGACAGCCCGCGGCGCACGCACAGCAGCGACTTGGCGCGGTCCATGCCCATCGACGTGCCGAGCCCGCCGTTGAGCTTGATGACCGCGGTGTGGCGCACGGCCTGGGCCGCGGCCTCGTCGTCGACCTCGACGTCGTCGAGCGACGGCATGTCCACCGGGTCGATCGACGACTCGGGGATCATCCCCGTCTCGCCGTGCTCGAGGAGCCGGAAGTAGTGGGCGAAGGTCTCGATCGCCACCTCGTCGACGCCGGCCTCGACCATCTTGGCCCGCGCCTTGTTCAAGCCAGTGCTACCCATACCACCGATCGTAGGCTTGTCCCGTGCAGACCCCACAACCGAGCCCGCAACCCCTGGGGACGGGGCTCGCCAAGGTGGCCCTGCGCGACCAGGTCACGACCGCACGCCACCGCCTCTCCCCGGCCGAGATCGGGCGCTCGGCCCGGGCCGTCGCGGCGCGGCTGATGGCCACCGAGGAGGTACGCCGCGCGGCCGGCGTGGCGGCGTACGTCGGCGTCGGGAGCGAGCCCGGCACGGGGCCGCTGCTCGCCGCGCTGCACGAGGCCGGCACGCGGGTGCTGCTGCCGGTGCTGCTGCCCGACGGCGACCTCGACTGGGCGGTCCACACCGGCGACGACGGGCTCGTCCGCGCTCGCTACGGACTGCTGGAGCCCGCCGGGCCGCGTCTCGGCGTGGAGGCGGTCGCCACCCCCGACGTCGTGCTGGTGCCCGGGCTGGCGGTGTCCGGCAGGGGTCTGCGCCTGGGCCGCGGCGGCGGCTCCTACGACCGGGCGCTGGCGCGGGTGCCGGTCGGCACCTTCACCTGCGTGCTGCTCCACGACGGCGAGCTCGACCGCGACGTCCCTGCCGAGCCGCACGACCGAGCGGTCACGGCCGCGGTCACGCCGTCGACGCTCGTCCGCTTCTAGCGCAGGAGGCGCGCGGCCTCGGCGGCCCAGTAGGTGAGGATCACGTCGGCGCCGGCGCGGTGGATGGAGCCGAGGGTCTCCAGGATCGCCGCCTCGCGGTCGATCCAGCCGTGCGCGGCGGCGGCCTCGACCATGGAGTACTCGCCGGAGATGTTGTAGGCGGCGACCGGCACGTCGACGGCGTCGCGGACCTGGCGGATCACGTCGAGGTAGGCCAGCGCGGGCTTGACCATCACGATGTCCGCGCCCTGCTCGATGTCGAGGAGCACCTCCCGCACGCCCTCCAGCGCGTTGGCGGAGTCCTGCTGGTAGGTGCGTCGGTCGCCCTGCAGCGACGAGCCGACGGCCTCGCGGAACGGACCGTAGAACGCCGAGGCGTACTTGGCGGAGTAGGCCAGGATCGCGACGTCGGTGTGGCCCGCGTCGTCGAGCGCCGACCGGACGACGCCGACCTGGCCGTCCATCATCCCGCTGGGCCCGACCATGTGGACGCCGGCGGCGGCGTGGGCGCGGCCCATCTCGGCGTACGCCGCCAGGGTGGCGTCGTTGTCGACGCGACCGTCGGCCGTGAGCAGACCGCAGTGGCCGTGGTCGGTGAACTCGTCGAGGCACAGGTCGCTCATGACCGTGAGCGCGTCGCCGACCTCGGAGACCGCGTCCGTGATCGCGACGTTGAGGATGCCGTCGGGGTCGAGCGCGCCGGACCCGGTGGCGTCCTTGGTGGCCGGCACCCCGAAGAGCATGACCCCGCCGATGCCGAGCTCGGCCGCCTCGGCGACCGCGGCCTTGAGCGTCGAGCGGGTGTGCTGGACGACGCCGGGCATCGACGAGATCGGCTGGGGCTCGTCGATGTCCTCGCGCACGAACATCGGCAGGACCAGCTGGCGCGGGCGCACCTCGGTCTCGGCGACCATCCGGCGCAGCGCCGCCGTCGTCCGCAGCCGGCGCGGCCGGACGACCGGGGCCTCCACGTGCTCGGTCATCGCTCCTCGCCTTCCGTTCCTGCCGTCTGCGTTCGTCTCACCGGGTCTCGACAGGGCCGTTGCCGGTTCGTTCCGACGGGCCCGCTCGACCTCCGCGCTAGGGCGCCGTACCCGCTTCGCGGGTCCGGCGCCGTGCGGACGGCTTGCGCGACGAGGGCTTCGTGACGGGGTCACCGGCCTCGATCATGGCCAGGCGGCGAGCGGCGCCGAAGTCGGCGAGCGCGTCGACCAGGGCCTCGACGTCCGGCTTGGGCGACAGGACGTCGACGCGCAGGCCGTGCTCCTCGGCCGTCTTGGCGGTCGCGGGACCGATGACGGCGATGATCGTGGAGGGGTGCGGCTTGCCGGCGATGCCGACCAGGTTGCGCACCGTCGAGGACGAGGTGAAGACGACCGCGTCGAACTTGCCGGTCTTGATCGCGTCGCGCGTCGGCGCCGGCGGCGGCGTGGCGCGCACGGTGCGGTAGGCCGTGACGTCGTCGCACTCCCAGCCGAGGTCGACCAGGCCGGCGACGAGGTTCTCGGTCGCGATGTCGGCGCGCGGCAGGAACACCCGGTTGATGGGGTCCAGCACGTCGTCGTACTCGGGCCAGTCGGCCAGCAGGCCGGCCGCCGACTGCTCGCCCGAGGGCAGCAGGTCGGCGCGCAGGCCCCAGGCGGCGATGGCCTGGGCGGTCTTGTCGCCCACGGCCGCGATCTTCAGGCCGGAGAAGGCGCGCGCGTCGAGGCCGTACTCCTCGAACTTCTCGCGGACCGCCTTGACGGCGTTGACGGAGGTGAAGGCGATCCACTCGTAGCGGCCCTCGACCAGGCCGCGCACGGCCTTGTCCATCTGGAGCGGGTTGCGCGGCGGCTCGACCGAGATGGTCGGGACCTCCTCGGGCACGGCGCCGTAGCCGCGGACCCGCGACGACAGCGTGCCGGCCTGCTCCTTGGTGCGGGGCACCAGCACGCGCCAGCCGAAGAGCGGCTTGCTCTCGAACCACGACAGCGTCTCGCGCAGGTCGACGACCTTGCCGACGACGGTGATCGCCGGGGGCGTCATCCGCGCGGCGCGGGCGTCGGCGGCGATGTGCTCGAGCGTCGAGGTGACGGTCTCCTGGCCGGTCGTCGTGCCCACCCGGGTCATCGCGACCGGGGTCTGCGGCGAGCGGCCGGCGAGCATGAGCGCCTTGGCGATGTCGCCGATCTGGCCGACGGCCGAGAGCAGCACCAGCGTGCGGTCGCCCGCGTGGGCCGACCAGTCGATCTTGTCGCCGCAGGTGATGACCGAGATCTCGCGGTGGTCCTTGGTGGTCAGCGGGATGCCGGCGTAGGCCGGGACCGAGCTCACCGAGGAGACGCCGGGCACGACCTCGAAGCCGAGGCCCGCCTTGGCGACGGCCTGGGCCTCCTCGGGGCCGGAGGCGTAGAGGAAGGGGTCGCCCGAGAGCAGCCGCACCACGCGGAAGCCCTTCTTGGCGTAGCGCACGACGACCTTCGCGCGGGCGGCGTGGGTGAGCGGCTGACCGTCCTCACCGAAGCCGCCGTCGACCAGCTCGGGCCCGACGACGGGGGTCGGCCCCGCGGTGGGTCCGGCATCGCCGGCCTCGCCCGTCTCGTCCTCGACCGGCTCGGGCAGGCCCAGCAGCGTGCGGACCAGCGGGGCGTGCTCCGGGGACTCCGTGACGATCACCTCGGCCTGCTTGATCAGGTCGACGGCGCGCACCGTCAGCAGGTCGGGGTCGCCCGGTCCGCTGCCGACGAACGACACCCAGCCGCGGCTGGCGGCCGGCTTGGAGCCCAGGGTCGTGCCCTGGGTGGTACCAGTGGTCTTGCCTCGCGTCATGCGTTCTGCACCTCTGCTGATGGTTCTGCCGGTTGATTCAGTTGACCTGCTCCGTCGGCGAGCATCTCGCTCGCCAGGCGGGTGCCGACGCTGGTCGCGTCGGCGGGGGCGCCGGATGCGGACATCCGAACCGACAGGCCCCCGTCCAGTGAGAGTGCGATCGCTCGCACCCAGATCTCGTCGCCGTCTTCTCCCTCGGCCACCTCTGCCAGTGCTCCGATGGGTGCGGAGCAACCGCCCTCGAGCGTGGCGAGCACGGCACGCTCGGCGTCGACGGCCGCGCGCGTCGTCGGGTCCTGCAGCACTGCGAGCGCGTCCGCGAGGTCGCCCTCGGACCGGCACTCGATCGCGAGCGCACCCTGCCCGGGGGCGGGGAGCATCTGCAACGGGTCGAGCACCTCGGTGGCCTCGTCGAGACGGCCGATCCTGGCGAGTCCCGCGCGGGCCAGCACGACGGCGTCGTACTCACCCGAGCGGACCTTGCCGATCCTGGAGTCGACGTTGCCACGAACGCCGACCACGTCCAAACCGAGGCCGAGCGCGTGCAGCTGCGCGACACGGCGCGGCGAGCCCGTGCCGACGCGGCTGCCGACCGGCAGCTCGCCCAGCGTGAGCCCGTCGCGGGCGACTACGACGTCGCGCGGGTCCTCGCGCACGGGTACGGCGGCCAGGGTGATGCCGTCGGCGGGATAGGTCGGGATGTCCTTGAGCGAGTGGACGGCCACGTCGACCCGGCCGTCCAGCAGCGCGTCGCGCAGGGCGCTGACGAAGACGCCGGTGCCGCCCATGGTCTCCAGCGGGATGCCGGCGGCCTGGGTGCGGTCGCCCACGGTGCTGACCTCGACGAGCTCGGCCTCGCGGCCCAGGTGGGTGCGGATCAGGTCGGCGACGTGGCCGGCCTGGGTGGTGGCCAGCAGGGAGGCGCGGGTGCCGATGCGGAGCGCGGCGCTCATGCGAGGCCCTCCGGTCGGGTGACGGCCTCGACGGCCTCGGGGTCGAGCGCGAACAGCTCGGCCAGCGCGGCGGCGTAGGAGACCGCGCCCTGCTCGTTGGCGAGCTCCTTGACGCGGACCGTGGGCTCGTGGAGGAGCTTGTCGGCGACGCGTCGGACGGTGTGGAGGATCTCCAGGCGCGAGGCGTCGTCGAGGTCGGGCAGCCGCCCGACGAGGCGGCTCATCTCGGCGTCGACGACCGAGGTGGCCATCGAGCGCAGCGCGACGACGGTGGGGGTGACGCTGGCCTGGCGGCGCGCGGCCAGGAAGGCGGCGACCTCCTGGGTGACGATCCGGCGTACGTCGACGACCTCGCGCCCGGCGTCGGACTCGTGCAGCACGGCGGCCAGCTCGGCCAGGTCGACGAGCGTGACGCCGGGCAGGTCGGCGACCGAGGGCTCCACGTCGTGCGGGAGCGCGAGGTCGATGACCGAGAGCGGACGGCCCTCGGGGTTGGCGGCCTGCACCATGTCGCGCGTGATCAGGACACCGGTCGCGCCGGTGCAGGTGATGACGAGGTCGGCACGGGCGATCTCGGCGGCCAGGTCGCTCATCGGCGCGGCGCGCACGGCGTACTCGGCGACGAGCCGGTCGGTGCGGGCCACGGTGCGGTTGACCACGGTCACCTCGCCCGCCTCGAGCCGGGAGACGGTGGCGGTCGCGAGCCCGGCCATGGCGCCGGCGCCGACGACCAGCACCCGCTTGCCGGCGACGTCGCCGACGACCTGGCTGGAGCGGTCGAGGGCGGCGGTGACGAGCGAGGGGGCCACCTGGTCGATGCCGGTCTCGGCGCGCGAGCGCTTGCCCACGCGCAAGGCCTGCTGGAAGAGCACGTTGAGGGCCGAGCCGACGGTGCCGAGCTCCTGGCCCAGGCGCAGCGCCTCCCGGGTCTGTCCCAGGATCTGGCCCTCGCCGACGGCCATGGAGTCCAGGCCGGCGGCCACCTGGAAGAGGTGGGACACGGCGCCGTCGTCGTAGTGGACGTAGAGGTGCGGGAGCATCGCCTCGGTGCTCTCGCCGGCGCGCTCCACGAGCAGGCGGGAGAGCTCCTCGACGCTGCCGTGGAAGCGGTCGACCTCGGTGTAGATCTCGACCCGGTTGCAGGTGGAGATGACGGTGGCCTCGGTGACGTGCTCGCTGGCCACGGCGTCGCTGACCAGCTTGACGACGCCGTCGGCGTCCAGCGCCACCTGCTCGAGGAGGTGGACGGGGGCGGAGTTGTGGGAGATCCCCACGACCAGGATGCTCATGCGCGCCCCCTCATGCGGTCTGGGCCTTACGCTGCTCGTGGTAGGCCAGGATCTGCAGCTCGATGGACAGGTCGACCTTGCGCACGTCGACGCCCTCGGGCACCGAGAGCACCGACGGCGCGAAGTTCAGGATGCTGGTGATCCCGCAGGCGACCATGCGGTCGGCGACGTCCTGGGCGGCGAGCGCGGGGGTCGCGATGACCCCGATCGCGACGCCGTGGTCGGTGACGATCTGCTCGAGGTCGTCGAAGGGGCGTACGTCGACGCCAGCCACGACCTCGTCGTGGCGCTCGGGGTCGGCGTCGAGCAGCGCGACGACCCGGAAGCCGCGGCTGCGGAAGCCGGAGTAGTTGGCGAGCGCGTGACCGAGGTTGCCGATGCCGACGATGACGACCGGCCAGTCCTGGGTCACGCCGATCTCGCGGGCGATCTGGTAGCGCAGGTAGTCCACGTCGTAGCCGACCCCGCGGGTGCCGTAGCTGCCGAGGTAGGACAGGTCCTTGCGGAGCTTGGCGCTGTTGACGCCGGCCGCGGCGGCGAGGTCCTCGCTGGAGCACGTGCGGGTGCCGGCCTCGGCCAGGCTCGTCAGCGCTCGGAGGTAGACGGGCAGGCGCGCGACGGTGGCCTCGGGGATGTCCCGGGCGCCTTCGCCCAAGGTCCTCGCGCCCAACGTCTTGGCACTCGTTGTCCGTGCGGTCACAGCGGTCCACTTTCCAGTCGCACGCCACGTCTGGGAGCCGCCCTCGCAGGCGGTCGGGCATGCGGCTCGATCACTGTAGGAGTTTGTGAACGCGAGAACAAAACGAGCGGACGGCCGCCTCCCCCCACGGGCTACCACATGTGAGAAGTGCCACCCGCTGGGGGGTGGGTCGGCCGCGTCAGCGACCCAGGGCGGCGCGCAGCCGGGCCTCGTCGACCCGCCAGAAGTCGTGCTGGCGTCCGTCGACGAAGGTCACCGGCACCTCGTCGGTGAAGCGGCGCTGCAGCTCGGGGTCGTCGTCGACCGACACCTCGACGTACTCCTCGCCGGTGTCGGCGCACACCTTCTCGATCACCGCCCGGGCGTCGTCGCACAGGTGGCAGCCGGGACGGCCGTAGAGGGTGATCCGGGCGGTCATGCTCACTCCAGGATGCCCAGGGCGCGGCGGCGCTCGAGGCCGCGCAGGCGGCCCTTCTGCACCTTGCCGGTGACGGTCAGCGGCAGCCGGTCGACGACCTCCACCCGGCTCGGCTGCTTGAAGCGCGCCAGCCGCGTCGCGCAGTGCTCGCGCACGGCGGACTCGACGGCCGCCGCGTCCAGCCCGGGCGCGACGACGTAGGCGATGACCGCCTCGCCGGAGGTGGGGTCGTCGGCGCCGATCACGGCGACCTCGGTGACGCCCGGGGTCTCGCCGATGACCTCCTCGACCTCCACGGGGTAGACGTTGAAGCCCGACACGATCACCAGCTCCTTGATCCGGTCGACCAGGAACAGGTCGCCCGCGGCGTCGAGGAAGCCGACGTCCCCCGTCGACCACCAGCCCTCCTCGTCCGGGCCGTCGGCGCCGTCGGGCCAGTAGCCGCTGAAGAGGTTGGCCCCGCGGATCTGGATCTCGCCGGGGTCGTCGCCGACCGGCACCGCGCCGGCCTCGTCGACCAGGCGGATGTCGATGCCGTCGAGGGCGGCGCCCACCGAGCCGTTCTTCAGCGCCGACGAGCGCAGCGTGCTGGTGACGATCGGCGAGGCCTCGGTGAGGCCGTAGCCCTGGTGCAGGGGGATGCCCGTGCGGGCGGTGAAGTCCTCGATGACCTCGGTGGCCAGCGGCGCCGACCCCGACAGCATCAGCCGGACCGGTCCGAGCCGCTCCTCGAGCGCGTCCACGTCGCGCCAGTGGGCGAAGACCGGCGGCGCGACCGGCACGACGCTGCACGCCTGGTCCTCGATCAGGTCGAGGGTGCCCTGCGGGTCGAAGCGCTCGGCGATCACCAGCTTGGCGCGGTGGCGCAGCACCAGCCCCAGCACGGCGTTGAGCCCGTAGACGTGGAAGAGGGGCAGCACGCCCAGCACCACGTCGTCGCCGTGGATCATCGGCGGCTCGACCGCCGCGGCCTGCTCGATGTTGGCGACGAGCGCACGGTGGGTGAGCATCGCGGCGCGCGGGCGGCCCGACGTACCGCTGGTGTAGAGGAGCGCGGCGAGCTTCTCGGGATCCTGCAGGGGCGGCACCGGGCGCGGGGTGTCGGCGCGGAGGTGGTCGTAGGAGCGCTCGCCCGGCAGCAGCGTCGTGCCGACGACCACCACGCGCGGGACGACGAGGCGCGCGACGACGTCGGGGTCCACCTCGCCCATGCCGTCGACGTCACCGTCGAGCGCGCGCTGCAGCAGGGCGGAGGCCTCGCGCACCGCGGTCACCGTGTCGCCGTCCGCGACGACCATGCGGGCACCGGAGTCGGCCACCATGCGCGCCAGCTCCCCCGGCGTCGACAGGGGGTTGACCGGCACCGCGACCGCCTGCGCGCGCAGCGTGCCGAGGTACGTCGTCACGAACTCGATCCGGTTGCCCAGCACGAGCATCACCCGGAAGCCCGCCACGATGCCCGCGGCCCCGAGCCCGGTGGCGACCCGACCGACCTCCTGCTCGAGCTGCGCCCACGTGAGGCTGCGGCCCTCGGCCTCCACGAGCGCCAGCCGCTCCGGGCTCTCCTCGGCTGCGAGCGTGACGAGCTCGGCCACGTCCGTCACACCACGTGCCGCGTCTGCACGTGCCGCGTCTGCGCTGGACATGGGCAGATACTTCCACAGACGGCGATTCCCGTGTGGCCCTCAACCTCCCCCGGTCGAGCTCGACGACCGCCAGCCCGCCGGGGGTCTCCTGCGTCGTCGGTGGCGGCGCAGGTTTTCAGCAGATGCTGAAAAACCTGACGTTCTGGGCCAGAATTCCGGCCCAGAAGCGAGGGGAAAGGCCCAGAACCTCCCGGCGCGGCGCACCCACGGACCCGGTCCTCCACCATCCCCTGCGAGGCGGGCCTTGGCGTCACCTCGCTACGTAGATGGATGGGTCACGGGGTCGGTCGTACGCACCACCAGGCAGTGAGCCGCACACGCCCGACCCGAGGCAACATCCACCTCCCCTGAAGCCGCCGAGGAGCTGCCCCCGGCACGGGGTGGCACGGGGACCAGGGGTGGGCCCGTGGGGCTGAAGGGGAGGCGTGGCGCCGGGAAGACCACCGCGACCCGGCACTGCTGCTGCCCGGCGACACGGCGAGCTCGTCCCCCACGGGCCCACCCCAGGGCACCGGGACGCCCCGTGGCTCAGTCCGAGAAGGCCGCACCCCCACCCCCCGCGCGCAGCCGGGCAACCCGGCGCGCAGCGCCGGAGCAACCGCGACCCACATCGGCGCCGGCAAGTGCGCAGGGTCACCGGGTCTCGACGCGCGCTCCTCGCTGGCGCTCGTCGCTGCTCGACCACCGGTGCGGGGCCCGAGGCGGCGCTACTGTGTGCCGATGCCACCGCCGGACCGCTCGCGACAGCTCAACCTGCAGCAGCGCTCGACGCTGGCGGGAGAGGCGGCGGCCGCGGCCGCGGAGGTGGAGACCGCGCTGGTGACGCCCTCGGACTCGACGTCGGCGGCGTTCTTCGACGTGGACAACACCGTGATGCAGGGCGCCAGCATCTTCCACCTTGCCCGCGGCCTGCACCGCCGCGACTTCTTCACGACGCGCGACATCCTCGGCGCGGCCTGGAAGCAGGCCTACTTCCGGGTCGTGGGCGTGGAGGACCCCGAGCACGTCGCCCAGGCGCGCAACTCGGCGCTGAGCTTCATCGCCGGCCACACGGTCGCCGAGCTGGAGGAGCTGGGCGAGGAGATCTTCGACGAGGCGATGGCGCACCGGATCTGGCCCGGGACCCGCGCGCTCGCGCAGCTGCACCTCGACCAGGGGCAGCGGGTCTGGCTGGTGACGGCGGCGCCGATCGAGATCGCCACGATCATCGCGCGACGCCTGGGCCTCACCGGCGCGATGGGCACCGTCTCCGAGCACGTCGACGGGGTCTACACCGGGCTGCTGGTCGGCGACATGCTGCACGGCCCGGCCAAGGCCGAGGCGATCAAGGCGCTCGCGGCCCGCGAGGGGCTCGACCTGGCCGCGTGCTCGGCGTACTCCGACTCCTTCAACGACCTGCCGATGCTGAGCCTGGTCGGCGACCCGGTCGCGATCAACCCCGACGCCCGCCTTCGGGTGCACGCGCGGGCCCAGGGGTGGCGGGTGCGCGACTACCGGACCGGCCGCAAGGCGGCTCGGGCGGGCCTGGTGGTGGGCGCGGTGACCGGTGCCGTCTCGGGCAGCGTGGCCGCCGCGGTGGCCCTGCGCCGGCGCCGCTGAGCGCCGCCACGAGTTGCCGCGGACGGTTCCCCCGGGGCCGGGTGCTGGCCTACTATCCGGTAAGGCTTCGGGGGGAGCCTCCAGCGGGAGGGTGACTGTTCGCATGCCGTCGTACGGTCGTGAGGTCGCGCTCGGGCTGGACGCCCTGCGTGCCGCGATCCTGCTCAGCGAGGCGCTGGGCGGCGGCGGCAGCGGCCGGGGCACCCAGGGCCCCGGGGGCTACGGCGACGCCGACCTGGCCGCGTCGTCGGAGGACGACGCCGCCGAGCGCACGCGCCTGATCGCGCTGGTCGAGCTCGCGCGCAAGGGCGACACCGAGGCGTTCGGGATGCTCTACGACCACTACCAGCCCTCGGTCTACCGCTTCCTCTTCTACCGCACCCGCTCCGGGCCGCTGGCCGAGGACCTGACCTCGGAGACCTTCTTCCGGGCGCTGCGGAGCATGACCGGCTTCCGCTGGCAGGGCAAGGACTTCGGGGCCTGGCTGATGACGATCGCCCGCAACCTCGCGACCGACCACTTCAAGGCCGGCCGCACGCGCCTCGAGATGACGACCGAGGACATGGGCGCCCACGACGACAGCACCGAGGGGCCGGAGTCCACGGTGCTGGCGAGCATGACCAACGAGATCCTGCTCGAGGCGCTGACCCAGCTGCCCGACGAGCAGCGCGACTGCCTGGTGATGCGCTTCCTGCAGGGGATGAGCATCGCCGAGACAGCTGCCGCGCTCGGGCGCAGCGACGGCGCCGTCAAGCAGCTGCAGCTGCGCGGGGTCCGCAACCTCGCCAAGCTGATGCCCGACGGGATCCGCGGCTCATGACGACACTCGCTCTCCAGCGCCTGAGAGGGGTGTCGAACACCACTCGCCGGTGCCCCCTCCTCGCCGTAACTCCTGAGCCGACCGGGTCGTTGAACCCGATGTCAGCACGCCCCACCACCGCACCCCGCGGCACTCCAGGACGGATCCGATGACCCCCGCATTCACGGCGCGACGTCGCGCCGAGGAGTTCAGCTCACTGGTCGAGGCGACCAGCGGGCCGACGGATGCGCGCTACGTCGACCTCCTCGAGCTGGTGCAGGGCCTGCGGGCCGTGCCGCCGGTCGAGGCCCGCCCGGAGTTCGTCGCCGGCCTGCGGGAGCGGCTGATGACGGCCGCCGACTCCGCGCTCGCACCGGCGACCGACGCCGAGACCCGCGCCCGGCTGACGGTGACCCCCCGACGTACGCCGCGCGAGCGCCGGGTCGCGGTCGCGATCGGCGGGTTCGCGATCGTCGCTGCGACGACCTCGATGGCGATGGCGGCCCAGACCGCCCTGCCGGGCGACACGCTCTACCCCCTCAAGCGCGCCCTGGAGAACGCCCGCGCCGGCGTCCAGTCCGACGACGGCGACCGCGGGTCCGCCCTCCTGCACAACGCCTCCGGGCGACTGGAGGAGGCCGACGAGCTGGCCCAGGACCGGGGCGACGGCGCCGCGATCGCCGACACCCTCCACGCCTTCTCCGACCAGGCCAGCGCCGCCTCCGACGCGCTCATCGCCGACTACCAGAGCACCGGCGAGGAGTCGCCGATCGCCGAGCTGCGGGACTTCACCGCCGACAGCCTCGCCGAGCTCGAGGGCCTGGAGTCGCTGGTGCCCGACGAGGCGCGCGGCGCGCTCATCCAGGCCGTCCAGGTGCTCGGCCAGATCGAGCAGCAGGCGATCTACGTGTGTCCCACGTGCGCCCCGGGCCTCGCCCCCGTGCCGGCCGCCGCCGTCGACACGGTCAGGTCCCTCAGCGAGCACCTGCTCGGGCCGAGCCTCGCCTCCCCCGGTGCCGGGCAGCCCGGGCCCGAACGACCCGACGGCAAGGCGACCCCCGGCGGCAGGGGCGGCAGCGGCGTGACGCTGCCCGGTGGCACGACCGTCGGCCCCGACGTGCCGACACCGCCGACCGTCTCCCCGAGCGCCGGACCCCAGGGCGGCACCACCGGCGGCAACGGCGGCGGCAACGGAGGCGGCACCAGTCAAGGGCCTCTCGGCCAGCTGACCGACGGCATCAAGAGCGCCGGTCCGCCGCCGACCACTCCCGAAGAGCTGGCCGAGGACCTCGACGAGCTGCTCGGCAACGTCACCGGGCCGCTGCTCCCCTGACGGGCCGGTCGCCGACTAGCGGAAGACCGACTCGCGCTGCATCAGCAGCGAGTAGAGCGTCTGCTGGATGGTCTCGCGGACCTGGTCGGTGACGTTGAAGACCAGCATGGGGTCCTCCGAGGCGCCGCCCTCGTAGTCGTCGGTGCGGATCGGCTCGCCGAACTCCAGCAGCCACTTCGACGGCAGCGGCACCAGGCCGAGCGGTCCGAGCAGCGGGAAGAACGGCGTGATCGGCAGGTAGGGGACGCCCAGGACCCGGGCGAGGCCCGGGATGTTGCCGACGAGGGGGTAGATCTCCTCCGCGCCGACCACGGCCAGCGGGACGATCGGGACGCCGGTCCGTAGGGCGGCCGAGACGAAGCCGCCGCGTCCGAAGCGCTGGAGCTTGTAGCGCTCGGCGTACGGCTTGCCGATGCCCTTGAAGCCCTCGGGCCAGACCCCGACCAGCTCGCCGCCGCGCAGCATGCGCTCGGCGTCCTCGCTGCAGGCCAGGGTCGCGCCGCCCTTGCGGGCCAAGCTGCTGACGAGCGGCATCTGGAAGACCAGGTCGGCGCCCAGCGGCCGCAGGAAGCGCCCGGTCTGGTCGTGGATGGTGACCATGGTCATCAGCCCGTCGACCGGGATGGTGCCGGAGTGGTTGGAGACGACCAGGGCGCCACCCTCGGCGGGGATGTTGTCGATCCCCCTCACCTCGAGGCGGAACCACTTCTCGGCGATCGGTCGCAGGGCGGCCATGAAGAACCGCTGCGTGACCTCCTGGTCGAAGCCGTACTCGTCGACGACGTAGTCGCCGGTGACCCGACGACGCAGGAAGGCGAGGAAGCGGGCCAGCTGGGGCTCCCACTGCTCCCCGAAGACCTCGAGCGCCGCCTGCTGGAACGCCGCCAGCCAGTCGCTCCCCGGGACGCCGGCGAGCGGGTGCCGCTCCTCGGTGCGAGCCGGCGGGCGGGTCGCGGTCGACGCCGCCGCCGGCGCGGTGGGCTCGGAGGGAGCTGCCGGCGCTGCGGGGTCCGTGACCGGGCCGGCTCGGCGGGGGGACGCCTTCGTGGCGGCCGTCGCGGGCTTCGTGGGCGACTTCGGGGCCAGCCCGCGGGCGGCGGAGCTGGGCTGGGTGCCCGTGCCGCGACCGGGGCGGCCTCGGGTCCCGATCGGGATGATCTCGGCGTCACCCACGGCGGGCACCTCCCGGGGCGGTGACGGCGGCGGGGTCTGACGCGGTCTCGGGCCGAGGGCGCGCGTCGGGGTCGGGCAGCTGGCGCGCGAGCGCGGAGAGGACCTTCTCCGAGCGACCACCGGTGACCGGCAACCGGCTGCCGAAGTCGGCGAAGGCCTCCGCCGTGGTGTAGCGCGGCTCGAAGCCGAGGACCTCCCGCATGCGGGTGGTGTCGACGCCGCGGCCGTAGGTGAGGAACGACAGCTGCTCGGGCGAGAAGTCCGCCACGCGCGCCGAGCGCAGGAAGGACCCGAGGCCGCCCACGGCGAAGCCCGGCATCGGCACGGTCGGCCGCTGCAGGCGGCGCGCCGCCTGCGAGAGCATGAGGATCCCGTCGCCGGCGACGTTGAAAGTGCCGTGGACGTCGCGCACGACGCTGTGGCGGAGCACGGAGAGCAGGTCCTCCTGGTGCAGGAACTGCAGGCGCGCGTCGAAGCCGAGGACGGTGGGCAGGACCGGGAGCCGGAAGTAGGAGGTGATCGGGCTCGAGACGTGGGGCCCGATGACGTTGGCGGCGCGCAGGAGCGTCACGCGCAGGTCGGGACGACGCCGCGCCAGCCCCCGGACGTAGCCCTCGATCTCGGCGACGTCCTTGGCGTAGCCCGCCCGCGGCGCGCGTCGCGGCTCCATGTCCTCGGTGAACATGGCCGGGTCGCGGTTGCTGGCGCCGTAGACCGTCGTCGTCGACTTCACCACGAGGTGGCGCAGCCCCGGCGCCTTCTGGCACGCCGCCAGGAGCTGCATCGTCCCGATGACGTTGAGCTCCTTCATCGTGTTGCGACCACCGGCGCTGCCGGGGGTCGAGATGACGCTCATGTGGACGACGGTGTCGACGTCCTCCTTCGCGATGACCTTCGCGATGACGGGGTTGCGGATGTCGGCGCGCACGAACGACACGTCGCCCATGTCGCCCCGCGGGGGGACGACGTCGACGCCGATGACGCGCGCGACGTCGGGCTCGGAGGCGATGGCGCGCGCGGCCTTCCGGCCGAGGTCACGAGAGACCCCGGTGACGAGAACGACCCTGCCGTCACCGGCCATGGCTGCGTCCGAGACCCGAACGACGGGCTTACTTGCCGAGCTTGCGACGCTGGACGCGCGTCTTCTTCAGCAGCTTGCGGTGCTTCTTCTTGGCCATACGCTTGCGCCGCTTCTTGATGACAGAACCCACGAATAAACCTCTCCAGGTTGATCAGCCGCTCCAGGAGTTGCCTGGAGAACCGGGCCAGCCTATCGGCGTGGGTGCGTCAGGAAGAATCCGCCTGGGTGGAGGGGCCCACCGGGCCCGCCCCACCGCCGTCAGCCGGCGCTGTAGAAGCTCTTGCGGAGGTACTCGTCGACGTCCTCCTCGCGCACCCGGAAGGAGCGTCCGACCCGCAGCGCGGGGAGCTCCTCGTTGTGCACGAGGCGGTAGACCGTCATCTTCGACACCCGCATCATCGCGGCCACCTCGGCGATGGTCAGGAACCGTGAATCGGCGCGGTCCCCGGAGGAGTTCGCTGCCATGGCGCACCAACTTTCTGTGGCGACCGCCATCGGCTTCCCCACCGATGATCACACGGGCGCATCGTGGGAAGGATAGGGCCAGGAGTGACGGATGGGGAAGGGATTCACCAAAGGAACTTCTGGGGCGACGGCGTGTCGGCTTGACGCGCCGATCCGTACGTCGCCGGCCGGTCAGAGCTCGGGGTCGAGGCCGTGCAGCGGGAAGGCCTCCGTGCGGGTGCTGTGGATCGCGCGGTCGAGCCAGGTGTCGGGGTCGTAGCCGTCCTCCCAGCGCCGGTAGGCCGGGGTCCGACCGTCGGTCAGCCGGTGCGGGGCGGAGCGCCCGAGGAGCTCCTCGACGTGGGCGCGCCAGGCCGCCGGGGTCTCGGTCGCGGGGTCGAGCGGCCGGCCGCCGACGATCGCCAGCAGGTGGGTCCAGGCCCGCGGGACGACCTCCACGACGGCGTACCCTCCGCCGCCCGTGGCGACCCACCGGCCGCCCGCGACCTCGTGGGCCAGCTCGTGCAGGGCGAGGTACGCCGCCCGCTGGCCGTCGACGCTCAGCATCATGTGCGCCAGCGGGTCGTCGGCGTGCGAGTCGCAGCCGTGCTGGGTCACCAGGATCTCGGGGTCGAAGGCGCGCAGCAGCGGCGGCACGACCGCGTGGAAGGCGCGCAGCCAGCCGGCGTCGCTCGTGCCGGGCGGCAGGGCGACGTTGACCGCCGTCCCCTGCGCGTCGGGGCCGCCGAGGTCGACCGGGAAGCCGGTGCCGGGGAACAGCATCTGGCCGGTCTCGTGCAGGGAGATCGTGAGGACGCGCGGGTCGTCCCAGAAGATCCGCTCGACGCCGTCGCCGTGGTGGACGTCGACGTCGACGTAGGCCACGCGCTCGGCACCCTGGTCGAGCAGCGACTGGATGCCGACCGCGACGTCGTTGTAGATGCAGAAGCCGCTGGCGCGGGCGCGCATCGCGTGGTGCAGCCCGCCGGAGATGCTGGCGCTGTGCAGCGACTCGCCCGACCACACCTGGCGGCACGCCTCGTGGGTGGCGCCGACGATGTGGGCGGAGGCTCGGTGCATCCCGGCGAAGACCGGGTTGTCGTCGGTGCCGAGACCGTGCTGCTCCTCGCCCGGTCCGGGCGCCTCGCTCATCCGGATCACCGCGTCGATCAGCGACTGGTCGTGGACGGTGGCCAGCAGGGCGTCGTCGGCCATGGGGGCGTCGACGAGCCGCAGCCCGTGGTCGAAGACACCGAGCTCGCGCGCCAGCCGCATGGTCAGGTCGACCCGCAGCGGCGACATCGGGTGCCCGTGGCCGAAGTCGTAGGCGGTGAGGCTCTCGTCGAACACCACCGTCGCCGGCCCGGTGCACTCTGCCGGCGTCGTCATGGCAGCAACCTACTCGCCGTCCTTGGTAGGTTGAGCGGGTGCTGACGACCCGACCCACCCAGTGGTGGCCCGCCTGACCGGCGGACCCCTACGAAGCACACCCTTCATCGGCCGCCTGCGGGCGGCCGTCGTGCATTGTCGGGCACGGTCGACCTGCGGGCTCTCACCCCCAGGAGCATCTCCATGTCCACACACCCCACGACCACCCGTCGGCTCTCGCTGCTCAAGCCGACGGGCCACCTGACGCTCGGCAACCTGCTCGGCGCGCTGCGCCCGATGGCGGCGGCGCAGGACGGCGCCGACTGCTTCTACGGCGTCGCCGACCTGCACGCGCTCACCGTCCCCCACGACCCGTCGGTGCTGCGCGGCCTGGTGCGCGAGCAGGCCACGCTGCTGCTCGCGGTGGGGCTGGACGCCAGCACGCTGTTCGTGCAGAGCCGCGTGCCGGCTCACGCCCAGCTGGCCTACCTGCTCGAGTGCGTCGCGACGACGGGCGAGCTCAACCGGATGATCCAGTTCAAGGAGAAGGGCCGCGGCGTCGGCTCGACCCGCACGTCGCTGCTGACCTACCCGGTGCTGATGGCCGCCGACATCCTGCTCTACCGCCCGACCCAGGTGCCGGTGGGCGACGACCAGCGCCAGCACCTCGAGCTGACGCGCGACCTCGCGATGCGCTTCAACGCCACCTACGGGCCGGTGTTCGCCATCCCCGAGATCACCACGCCGCCCGCCGGTGCGCGGGTGATGGACCTGGCCGACCGCGCGCCAAGATGGGCAAGACCGGCAGCGACGGCGCCGGCACGATCCGCCTGCTCGACCCGCCCGACGTCGTACGGCGCACGGTCGCGCGCGCCGTGACCGACAGCGAGACCGGGCCGGCGGCGGTCCGCGCCGACCGCGAGACCAAGCCGGGCGTCACCAACCTGCTCGAGATCCTCGCCGCGTGCGGCGGCGACCCGGAGACCGTGACGACGTACGGCGCGCTGAAGCGGTCGGTCACGGACGCGGTCGTCGCGGTCCTGGAGCCGGTCCAGCAGCGCTACGCCGACCTCGCCGCGGACCCGACCCACGTCACCGAGGTCTACGCCGCCGGCGCGGCGCGCTGCCGGGAGGTCACCGCTCCCGTGCTCGCCGCCGCGGAGGCCGCGATCGGGTTGTAGAGCCAGACTTGAACGCGTTCAACTCTTGGTCTACTGTCGATACCATCGAGTTGAACACGTTCAAAACAAGGAGCGCACCATGGACTGGACCGTCGGCACCTACCTCGCCTACCTCGCGGTCAGCGTCCCGCTGATCGTCTGGGTCGCGACCACCCTCGCCCGCAACGGCAAGGTCTTCCTCGCCGACGTCTTCGCCGGCAACGACGAGCTCGCGGTCGCCGTCAACAAGCTGCTGGTCGTCGGCTTCTACCTGCTCAACCTCGGCTTCGTCAGCCTCTACCTGCGCATCAGCGACCCGGTGCGCGACCTCGGCGGCCTCTTCGAGACGCTCAGCGTCAAGATCGGCGTGGTGACCCTGACCCTGGGCGTCCTGCACTTCTTCAACGTCTACGTCTTCAACGCGATCCGCCGGCGCAGCCGCATGGAGTCGCTGCGCACCGCACCCGTGGCACCGCAGGGCCACCTCCCGCCGGTGGCGTCGTACACCCACCCCTACCCCGCGCCCGGCCGGGCCTGAGGGCTCGACGGGTCATGCTCACCGTCCTGTACGACGCCGGCTGCCCGCTGTGCGCCCGGTTCCGCGACTGGCTCACCGGCCAGGCGACGCTGGTGCCGGTCGAGCTGGTCGCGGCCGCGTCGCCGCAGGCACGGGCGCGGTTCCCCACGCTCGACCACGACCGCACGCTCACGGAGATCACGGTCGTGGCCGACGACGGCTCGTTCTGGACCCACGAGCACGCCTGGGTGATGTGCCTGTGGGCCACCCGCGCCCACCGCGGACTGGCCGAGCGGCTGGCGCGACCGGCCTGGCTGCCGCTGGCCCGCGGGGCGGCGTACTCCGCCGCGGGGCTGCGGTCGCTGCTCGCCGCGGGCGCCGACCGAGGCGGTGACTACCCTGATCGCTGTGCCGGAACCTGCAGCCCGCTCCCCCAAGGCTGAGCAGACCCGCGCGAGCATCGCCGAGGCGGCGATGCGGCTCTTCCGTCGCGACGGCTACGACAAGACCACCATGCGCGCCATCGCCCGGGAGGCGGGGGTCTCGGTCGGCAACGCCTACTACTACTTCGCGTCGAAGGAACACCTCATCCAGGCGTTCTACGACAGCATCCAGGCCGAGCACGCGGCGGCCGCCTCGACCCTCCTGGCCGGGCAGCGGTCCTTCGCCGCGCGGCTGCACGCGGTCCTGGAGACCTGGCTCCAGGTGGCCGCCCCGGACCACGAGTTCGCCGGCCAGTTCTTCCGCAACGCCGCCGAGCCGACGAGCCCGCTGTCGCCCTTCAGCCCCGAGTCGGCCCGCGCCCGGGAGGCGAGCATCGCCGTGATGGCGCAGGTCGTCGACGGCTCCGACCTCAAGCTGGCCCCCGCCCTGAGGCGCGAGCTGCCCGAGCTGCTGTGGATGGTGCAGATGGGGGTCGTGCTGTTCTGGGTCTACGACGACAGCGCGGGGCAGGCCCGCAGCCACGCGCTCGTCGACAAGGTCGTGCCGATGCTGGACCGACTGGCGCGCCTCTCGCGGCTGCCGGTCGTGCGCGGCCTGGTCGACGACCTGCTCGACCTGATGACGACGCTGCGCTCGGTCTAGCCCCCGGGGCCCGCGCGCGCGGCGTCGCGCTCCGCGAGCGAGCCCAGCGTCAGCAGCTCCTTGCGCATCATCACCAGGTCCCCCCAGGCCAGGAAGGGCAGCCGCAGCCGGGCGAGCGGCCCCGACACCTGGCAGGCCAGGCGGCAGACCATCCGGCTCTCGTCACCGTCGCGCTCCGCGGCGTACGTGACGGCCACCGGGCCGAACAGCCGGCTCGCCGCCGGCGTGGTCACCCCGGTCCAGTGATGTCCGGCCTCGAACGACGTCAGCCGGAAGATCATCATCAGCTGCCCGACCTCGAGCCGGTCGGCCCCGGGCGTCAGCTCGCGCGGGCTGCGCCGCCCCCGGTTGTCGAGCAGGTCGTAGGAGTACGGCGCCACGGCGATCTGGCACAGCCAGCGCCACGCCAGCTCCTGCGGCGCGGCGACGGCGACGGCGCGCGTCATGGCCACCGTCGTCCCGTCGAGCAGCCGGTCGGCTGGGTAGTCGCGCCGTACCTCCTCGGGCGTGGCGCCCCAGACGTGCGGCAGGCCGGGCACCGGTCGTCTCAGCTGCCCTGGGCGAGCTCGCGCGAGCGGTCGCGCGCGGCCTCCATGGCGGCCAGGAACGCCGCCCGCACCCGGTGGATCTCCAGCTCCCGCAGGGCGGAGGCGGTGGTGCCGCCCGGCGAGGTGACCTGCTCGCGCAGCACCGTCGGGTGGGTGCCGGTCTCGCGCAGCATCTTGGCGGAGCCGACCAGCGTCTGGATCACGAGCTCGCTCGCCGTCGTGCGCGGCAGCCCGAGGTGCACGCCGGCCTCGATCATCGACTCGACGACGAAGAAGATGTAGGCGGGGCCGGACCCGGAGATGGCGGTGACGGCGTCCTGCTGGCGCTCGGGGATCCGCAGCACCTTGCCGACCGACGCCATGAGCGACTCGGCCTCGGCGAGCTGGGTGTCGTCGCAGTGCGAGCCCGGCGAGATCGCGGACATCCCCTCGTCGACCAGCGCGGGCGTGTTGGGCATGACGCGGACGACGGCGACCCCCTCGGGCACGCGCGACTCGATGAAGGCGGTCGTGATGCCGGCGGCGAGGGAGACGACGAGCTGGCCGGGGCGCAGCACGCCCGCGATCTCCTCGAGCAGGTCGCCCATGTCCTGCGGCTTCACCACCAGCGCGAGGGTGTCCGCCTTGCCGGCCGCCTCGACGTTGGTGACCACCGAGACGCCGTAGCGCTCCTCGAGCTCGCGGGCGCGCTCGGCGCGCTTCTCGCCGACCAGCAGGCGGTCGACCCGGCGACCCGCGCGGACGAGGCCGGAGAGCAGGGTCTCGCCCATCACGCCGGCGCCGAGGATGGCGGTCTGCGAACTCATGTGTACTCCCTGTACTGGATTTCGACGCGCCCGTCGCGGCCTCGTTCCTCGGCCGCGGGGCTTGCTCAATCTTCGCCCGCCACGCGCCCGCTCCTTCGTCGCGCGCGCTGCGGTCTCACTTCTTCGAGATCAGCGACCTCAGGAAGAATGACAGGTTCTGCGGCCGCTCGGCGAGGCGACGCATCAGGTAGCCGTACCACTCGCCGCCGTAGGGCACGTAGACGCGCACCTTGTCGCCGCCCTCGGCCAGGCGCCGCTGCTCGGTGGGTCGGATGCCGTAGAGCATCTGGAACTCGTAGGTCTGCTGCGCCCGCCCGTAGCGGCTGGCCAGCGACGAGGCGATCTCGACCAGGCGCGGGTCGTGGGTCGCGACCATCGGGTAGCCGTCGCCCGCCAGCAGGATCTTCAGGCAGCGCACGTAGGACTTGTCGACGTCGACCCGGTCCTGGAAGGCCACGGACTCGGGCTCGTTGTAGGCGCCCTTGCACAGCCGGACCCGCGAGCCCTCGTAGGCCAGCGAGCGGCAGTCGTCCTCGGTGCGGTGCAGGTAGGCCTGCAGCACCGCGCCGGTCTCCGGGAAGTCCTTGCGCAGGTCGCGCAGGATGGCCAGCGTCGAGTCGGTGGTGGTGTGGTCCTCCATGTCGAGGGTCACCGTCGTGCCGGCGTTGCGCGCGGCGCGGCAGATCGTGCGGGCGTTCTCCAGCGCGACCTTGTGGCCGTGGTCGGGCAGCGCCTGGCCGATCGCGGACAGCTTGACCGACACCTCGGCGTGCCGGGTCAGGCCGGCGGCGCCCAGCGCCTTGAGGACCTCGACGTACGCCGCCACGGTGGCCTCGGCCTGCGCGGCGTCGACGGTGTCCTCGCCGAGGAAGTCGAGCGTCACCTCGAGCCCGTCGTCGACCAGGCGCCGCGTGGCGTCGACCGCCGTGTCCGTGGTCTCCCCCGGGACGTAGCCGGTGACGACGCCGGAGGTCACGGGCAGGGTGCTGACGAGCTTCTTGACCTGAGCGCTGCGCGACAGGAGGAGGATCGGCTGGCGGAGCAGGGACATGCTCCCCAGGCTAGTTCAGCCCCCGGCACGCACCGCCGACGCGCCTCCCGGCGGCGTACACCGCTCGGAGTACGCCGCCCGGCGGGAGCATCCCCCAGCACGACGCGCCCGGGAGCCGCAGCCCGAAGGATCGTCGGCATGACCCTCACCCTCCTGCACCGCATCATCGCGCGTCCTCGCCGAGTCCTCGTCGGGCTCTTCCTCTTCGTGCTCGTCGCCGGCGCCCTCGGCGGCCCGGTGGCGGGCGCGCTGGACTCCTCCGGCGGGTTCGTCCCCGGCGACTCCGACTCGGCCAGGGCCGTGGAGCGCGTCGAGGCGGCCACCGGCCTCGCCCCGGACCCGGGCCTCGCGGTCCTGGTCGACGACACCGACCCCGTCCGGGTCGAGGAGGTGAGCGACCGGCTCGCCGCCGTCGACGGCGTCGCCCAGGTGACGCCCGGCGGCCCCTCCGAGGACGGCACCAGCACGCTCGTCCTCGGCACGCTCGACGCCTCCGCGACCGACGACGACGTCGCCGCCGACGCGATCGAGGAGTTCGCCGACGACGGGGACGTCACGGTCGGCGGCGGCGCCACGGCCGGCCTCCAGATCGGCGAGAGCGTCGGCGAGGACCTCGCCCGCGCCGAGCTGTTCGCCATGCCGCTGCTGCTGCTGCTCTCCCTGCTGTTCTTCGGCGGCCGCGCCGCACTCCTGCCGCTGGTCGTGGGGGTCACCACCGTGCTCGGCACCTTCCTGACCCTCGCGGGGGTCAACCAGGTCTACGGCCTGAGCGTCTTCGCCCTCAACCTCGTCATCGGCCTCGGGCTGGGCCTGGCCATCGACTACACGCTCTTCCTCCTGACCCGCTACCGCGAGGAGCTCACCCGGCACGGGCCGACGCCCGCCGCGGTGGTCGCGACGATGCAGACCGCCGGGCGCACCGTGGTGTTCTCCGCGGCCACCGTGGCCGTCGCCCTCGTGACGCTCACGATCTTCCCGATGGGCTTCCTGAAGTCGATGGGCATCGCGGGCGCCGTCGTGGCCGTCGTCGCCGCCCTCGCCGCCCTGGTCGTGTCGCCCGCCTTCTTCGCCCTGATGGGCGCCCGGCTCCAGCGCCGCTCGGCCGGCTCGGGGGCGGCGGCCGAGGGCCGCTGGTACCGGCTCTCGCACGCCGTCATGCGCCGCCCCGGCCGGGTCGCGGCCGCCACCGCCGTCGTGATGGTGGTCCTGTCGGCGCCCGCCCTGCGGGCCGAGTGGACGCCGGTCGACGAGACCGTCGTCCCCACCGACCAGAGCGCGCGGATCGTGTCGGACCGGCTGGCCGACGAGTTCGCCGGCACCGGCACGACCCCGGTCACCGTCGCGATCCAGGCCGACGACGGCCGGCAGGTGGCGGAGTACGCCGCGCAGGCCGGCGGCCTGGACGGCGTACGGGACGCGGCGGAGCCGGTCGCGCTCGACGACCGCACGTGGCAGCTCGCGCTGCCGGTCGAGGGGTCCGCCGCGGGCGAGCGCGCCCAGGAGGTGGTCGGCGAGCTCCGTGACCTCCGGGTCGAGGGCGTCGACGCCCTGGTCGCCGGACCGGCCGCCGAGTTCGTCGACCAGCAGGCCGCCATCAGCGGCAGCCTGCCTCTCGCCATCGCCCTGCTGGTGCTGCTCACGCTGCTGGTCCTGTGGCTGATGACCGGCTCGGTGGTGCTGCCGCTCAAGGCGGTCGTGATGAACACGCTCACCGTCGGCGTCGCGCTCGGCGCGCTCACCTTCGTCTACCAGGACGGCCGGCTGACCGGGCTGCTCGGCTACACGCCCAACGGCGGCATCGAGCCCACCGACTTCCTCGTGGCCGCCGCCCTGGTCTTCGCCCTGTCGACCGACTACGGCGTCTTCCTGCTCGGGCGCATCAAGGAGGAGCGCGAGGCGGGGCTGTCGGAGAGCGAGGCCGTCGCGACCGGGCTCGGCCGCACCGGCTCGGTGGTCACCGCCGCCGCGCTGCTGCTGGCGGTCGCGATCGGGGCCTTCAGCACCAGCTCGATCTCGTTCATCCAGCAGATCGGCGTCGCCACCGCGGTCGGGGTCCTGGTGGACGCCTTCGTGGTGCGGTCGCTCCTGGTGCCGTCGCTGATGGGCCTGCTGGGCAAGTGGAACTGGTGGGCGCCCATGTGGCTGCGCCGTCTCCACGACCGGGTGGGTCTGTCGGAGGGACCCGTCGTGCCTGCCGAGGAGCGCGCTCGCGTGCTCGCGGATACTCCCTGAGGACGACGCGGGGCCGGGTCACCCACCGCTACCGTCGGGGGGTGACCCGGCCCCACCTCCCGCCTCGCGTCCTCGACGTCGGGGCGTTCGTCCTGTGCGTGGGCCCGATGCTCATCGAGCTCTTCCGCAGCGAGAAGGGCGAGCCGTCGGCGGCCGGCGTGGTGGCCATCGTCGCCATCTGCCTGCCGGTGCTGGTGCGGCGCCAGCACCCCGAGCTGGCGCTCACCGCCGCGATGGTGCTGCTCTTCGGCGTCACCGAGACGACGCCGGTCTACCAGACGATCGCGGTCTCGCCGGTCGTCTGCGCCTATGCGCTCGCCAGCCTGCGCGGGCGGCGCTCGTTCTGGGCCGCGCCACCGAGCATGCTCCTCGTGGCCTACATCCTGGCGACGTACAGCCCGCACTCGCTCTTCGACGTCGACACCGCGCGCAACCTCGGCCTGGTCGTGCTGCCGCTGGCCCTGGGCGTCATGGCCCACGACCGCCGCACGATGCTGGCCGGTCTCGTCGAGCGGGCCGAGACCGCGGAGCGCACCCGCGAGGAGGAGACCCGCCGCCGGGTCGGCGAGGAGCGGCTGCGGATCGCCCGCGACGTGCACGACGTCGTCGCGCACGCGATGGTGGCCATCAACGTGCAGGCCGGGGTGGGCGCGCACCTGCTGGAGCGCGACCCCGAGCGGGCGCGCGCGACCCTGCGCGACATCAAGCGGGTCAGCGGCGAGGCGCTCGACGACCTGCGCTCCATGCTCGGCATCCTGCGCGACCCCCAGGACGAGGACGCCCCCATCCGGCCGACCGCCGACCTCGCCGCGCTCGACGACCTGCGCGACGGCCTGGCCGCCGCCGGGGTGGACGTCGACGTCACCATCGACCCGGGCGCGTTCCCGCTGCCGGCCTCGATCGGCGCCACGGGCTACCGGATCGTGCAGGAGGCGCTCACCAACGTGCTGCGCCACGCGGGGACGACGACGGCCCG
This sequence comes from Nocardioides sp. 503, assembly GCF_004522095.1. Lineage (GTDB taxonomy): Bacteria > Actinomycetota > Actinomycetes > Propionibacteriales > Nocardioidaceae > Nocardioides. Next base: position 448,201 of record NZ_SPUI01000004.1, on the reverse strand, counting down.
CGTGCGCGTCGCGCGCACGGACGACCGGGTCCTGATCGAGGTCGAGGACGACGGCACCGGCACGGCGCCGACCGACGACAGCGGCTCCGGCAACGGGGTGCGCGGCATGCGCGAGCGCGCCCTCGCGGCCGGCGGGACGCTGGAGGCCGGTCCCCGACCCGAGGGCGGGTGGCGCGTGTCCGCGTCCCTCCCGGCGGGGGCTCCGACGTGAGCGGGCCGATCCGGGTCCTGCTCGTCGACGACCAGACCCTCGTGCGGGCCGGCTTCCGCGCGCTGCTGGACTCCGAGCCCGACCTCGAGGTCGTCGGCGAGGCCGTCGACGGCGAGGAGGCGGTGGCCCGGGCGAGCGCCACGCTGCCCGACGTGGTGCTGATGGACATCCGGATGCCGCACGTCGACGGGCTCGAGGCCACCCGGCGCATCACCGCCGACCCGCGCCTGGCCGGCAGCCGCGTGATCGTGCTGACGACGTTCGAGCTGGACGAGTACGTCTTCGGCGCGCTGCGCGCGGGCGCGTCGGGCTTCCTGCTCAAGGACATCGAGCCGGACGCGCTGATCGACGCGGTGCGCCTGGTGCACGCCGGTCAGGCGCTCCTGGCGCCGCGGGTCACGCGTGCGCTCATCGAGGCCTACGTGTCGTCGACCGCCGCCCGCGAGCCCGTCCCCGCTCCGGCGCCGCCCGACCAGCGGCTGACGGCGCTCACGCCGCGCGAGCGGGAGATCCTCGGGCTCGTCGGCCGCGGGATGTCCAACCACGAGATCGCCGAGCACCTCGTGCTCTCCCCGCTGACCGCCAAGACCCACGTGTCGCGGCTCTTCCTCAAGCTCGGCGCCCGCGACCGTGCCCAGCTCGTCGTGGCCGCCTACGAGACCGGCCTCGTGGGATAGCCGGTCGGCTAGGACGTACGTCGGCGCAGCGTCGCCGCGCCGAGCGCGAGCCCGGCCACGACGAACCCCGCCACGACGGCGAGGTCGCCCCACACCTCGCCCGTGGACGACAACGAGGTGAGGTGCGCCATCGCGTCGACGGCGTAGGACAGCGGCAGCACGTCGGAGACCGCCCCCAGGACGTCGGGCATGTCGTCGCGCGGCACCAGCAGCCCGCACAGCAGGATCTGCGGGACGACGAGCGCCGGCATGAACTGCACCGCCTGGAACTCCGTCTGCGCGAACGCCGAGACGAAGAGACCCAACGCGGTGCCCAGCACGGCGTCGACCACGGCCACGACGGCGAGCAGCCACACCGGCCCGGCGAGCTCGAGCCCGAGCAGCCCGACGCTGACCCCCACGGCGATCGCGGACTGGGCGGCCGCGACGGCGCCGAACGCCACGGCGTACCCGAGCAGGAAGTCGAGCCTGCCCATCGGCATCGCGAGCAGCCGCTCCAGCGTGCCGCTGGACCGCTCGCGCAGCGTCGTCACGCTGGTCACGAGGAACATCACGATGAACGGGAAGATCGCCAGCAGGGCGGGTCCGAGGCGGTCGAAGGCGGGGCCGGCGTCTGCGTACATCCACCACAGCAGCGTCATCAGCAGCGTCGGGAGCACCAGCAGCATCGCGAGCGTGCGGTGGTCGCGGCGGACCTGGGTCAGGACGCGGCGCGCGACGGCGGTCGTCGTACGGGCGCTCATGCCGCCGCCTCCACCAGGGTGAGGAACGCCGTCTCGACGTCGGTGGCCCCGGCCCGCTGCTTGATCGCGGCGGGGGTGTCGTCGGCGAGGATGCGGCCCTCGCGCATGAGCAGCAGCCGGTCGCAGCGCTCGGCCTCGTCCATGACGTGGCTGGAGACGAGCACGGTGGCGCCCCGCTCCGCGATCCCGTGGAAGAGCTCCCAGAGGTCGCGCCGCAGCACCGGGTCGAGGCCGACCGTGGGCTCGTCGAGGACCAGCAGGTCGGGCTCGCCCAGCAACGCCACCGCGAGACTGACCCGGCTGCGCTGTCCGCCGCTGAGCCGTCCCGCCACCGCGTCGCGGTGGCCGGCCAGGTCGACCGCCTCGACGGCACGCTCGACCGCGCCGGCGTCGACGCCGAGGACCCGGGCGAAGAAGCGGAGGTTCTCGGCGACGGTCAGGTCGTCGTAGACGCTGGCGGCCTGGGTGACGTAGCCGACCCGGTGGCGCAGGCCCGCGCTGCCCGCCGGCTCCCCCAGCACGGTGACGCTGCCGCCGGCGACCCGCTGGACGCCGACGAGGGCCCGCAGGAGCGTGGACTTGCCGCACCCCGACGGTCCCAGCAGCCCGGTGACGCCCGCGCCGACGCGGAGGTCCAGGTCCGTCAGGACCGGGCGCCCGCCGCGCACCACGGTCAGCCCCTCGACCTCGATCGTTGAATTCATCATGTGATGAATTGTGCACCTCGGGGCAGGATGGCGCAATGACGATCGAGCGGGAACAGGTGGTGGGACTGCTGCTCGAGGCCTGCCCGTCCTTCGAGCCCGTCTGGCGCGACGAGGCCGAGGAGCAGGGCGCCGACGAGGGCGGCCGGCTCCACTACTCCGACGCGGCGGCCTTCTCGCGCCACGTCGTCTCCCTCCTCGCGGCGGGTCGCACGGCCGAGCTGCCGGCGACGTTCGCCGCCATCGAGCGGCTCCACGTCGAGGGCGACGACCGCGTGCGGGAGCTCGCGACCATCGGCTACCTCGAGGACCTGCAGAACGCCCTGCTCCGCGCCGGGCTGCCGATGGACCTGGCGGTGGGCTGGCTCGGCCCGGAGAGCCTGCGGTGGTGGCGCGGCGTCCAGGACTTCTGGTCCGGCAGGCCCCCGCCGCCGGTGCGACCGGTCGACTGAGCCGACGCGACGCCTACGGCAGCGGACCGGTGAGGTAGCCCTGGAGCACCGGCGCGTACGTCGCCACGACCTGCTCGGCGGGCAGCGAGGCGAGCGGCTCGATCTCCAGCAGGTAGCGGATCACGACCAGCCCGAGCAGCTGCGAGGCGACGTGGCTCATCCGGCGGGCCGGCTCGTCGACCCCGAGGGCGTCGCCGACCGGTTGGAGGACCAGGCGCAGGAAGCCGTCGCGCAGGAGCTGCTGCGACTGGGGCTCCCCCACCCCGCGCAGCAGCGCGAGCATCGGCAGCCGCGTGTCGGGGTCGTCCCACACCGAGACGAACAGGCGCATGAGTCGCTCGCCGACGCCGTCGGGCCCTCCCGCGACGACCGGAAGCACGGCCTCGCGGGGGTCGACGCGCAGGTCGAGCGAGGCGACGAACAGGTCGTCCTTGGTCCCGAAGTAGTGGTGCACCAGCGCCGCGTCGACGCCGGCCGCGGCGGCGATGGAGCGGACCGACGTACGACCGAAGCCGGAGGCGGCGAACCCCTCACGGGCGGCGGCGAGGATCGCCGCGCGGGTGTCCGGCGCACCCGGGCGGCGCCCTCGCCGAGGAGCGGGGGCCGACGTCACGTGGCCGGCACCGCGAGGTGCTCGCGCGCGAACTCCAGCGACTCGCGCAGGTCGGCCTCGCGCTCCTCGTGGCTGCTGCAGCGGCGAGTGTTGATCTCGACGACGACCTCGCCGGCGAAGCCCACCCGGGTCAGCCGACGCAGGAAGGCGCCGGCGTCCATGACGCCACGGCCCGGCACCAGATGCTCGTCCTTGGCGGACCCGCTGCCGTCGGTGAGGTGGACGTGACGCAGCCGCTCACCCAGCCGATCGGCCATCTCGATCGGGTCGGACGCGGCGATGGCGGCGTGGGACAGGTCGATGGTGGTGTTGGCGTAGGGCTCCGCGGAGGGGTCCCAGCCGGGGGCGTACATCTCCATGCCACGGCGCGAGGAGGCCCGCCAGGGGTACATGTTCTCCACCGCGAAGGCGATGCCGGTGGAGTTCTCCAGGGCGGCGATGCCGTTGACGAAGTCGCGGGCGTACTCGCGCTGCCACCGGAACGGCGGGTGCACGACGACCACCTCGGCGCCCACCTCGTGCGCCATCTCGGCGGAGCGCTGCAGCTTGCCCCACGGCTCGGTGCCCCAGACGCGCTGGGTGAAGAGCAGGCAGGGGGCGTGGACGGCGCTCACGGGCAGCCCGTGGTGCTCGGCGAGCTGCTTGACCGCGGAGGTCTGCTGGCTCAGCGCGTCGATGCCGACCATCACCTCGACGGCGTCGTAGCCCAGGTCGGCGGCGTAGGCGAAGGCGTGCGCGGACGACTCGGGGTAGACCGAGGCCGTGGAGAGACCGATGCGGGTGGCCACGTCAGTCCAGCACGCTCAGGGCGTCGAGCCGCTCCAGGATGACGCCCTCGCGCAGCGCCCACGGGCAGATCTCGAGCTCGGCGAGGTCGAAGATGTCCATACACGCCTCCGCGACGAGAGCACCCGGCAGGATCTGGTGGGTGCGGCTCGGGGAGACCCCCGGCAGCGACGCCAGCTCCGTCGACGGCATCGCCGCCAGCTTGGGGATCCACGCCCGCAGCGAATCCAGCGGCAGCGTGCGGGGAACGAGCGGTCCGTCGCTCGACGGCGCCGCGCCGCAGATGCGGCCCAGCGAGCGGAAGGTCTTGGACGTCGCGGCCGCGCGGTGCGGCGCGCCCGCCCGGAGCAGGTTGCCGGCGTCGCGCGCGATCTCGGTGCGGATCTCCTTGCGGAGCCGGCGGATCGTCTGCTCGTCGACGGTGTGCTCGCCGACGAGCTGGCGCGCCAGCCTGGCCGCGCCGAGGGGCAGGGACCAGGCCACGTCGGGGCGCTCGTCGGTCCCGCCCGCGATCTCCAGCGACCCGCCGCCGATGTCGAAGACCGCCAGCCGGCCGGCCGACCACCCGAACCACCGTCGCACGGCGAGGAAGGTCAGGCGCGCCTCGGCCTCGCCGGACAGCACCGCGATCTCCTCGCCCGTGCGGTCGCTGACCTGCGCGAGCACCTCGTCGGAGTTGACCGCGTCGCGCACCGCGGACGTGGCGAAGGACAGCATCTCCTGGCAGCCCTTGTCCTCGGCGACCACCAGCGCCTCGGAGGTGAACGCGGCCAGCGCGTCGATGCCGGCCTGGGTCACGGCGCCGGTGTCGTCGAGGTGCTCGGCGAGGCGCAGCGGCTGCTTGTAGGAGTACGCCGGGAGCGGCGCGGCGCCGCCGTGTGCGTCGACCACCAGCAGGTGGCCGGTGTTGGAGCCGATGTCCAGGACGCCCAGGCGCATGCGACCAACGTACCGCCGCCGCATGGGCGGTCCGCACCGCAGCCGTAGGCTGGCGCCCATGCCCGAAGTCGACCTGGTCTTCCCCCGCGCCTTCGTGGAGTTCGTCAACCCCGCCGACGAGACCGAGGTGATGCGCTGCGACCTCACCTGGCTGACGTCGAGCTACATGTGCATCTTCGGCCAGGGCTGCCAGGGCATCTACGCCGACGCACCCGACACCGGCTGCTGCACGCTGGGCGCGCACTTCGCCGACGAGGACGACGAGGAGCGGGTCAAGACCTTCGTCGACCAGCTCGACGAGACGCAGTGGCAGTTCCACCCGGGCCGGCCGGTCAAGCGCAAGGACTGGATCGAGACCGACGACGACGGCGAGCGCAAGACCCGCACGCTGACCGTCGACGGCCAGCAGGCGTGCGTGTTCCACAACCGCGCCGACTTCGCTCCCGCCAACGGACAGGGCGGCGCGGGCTGCGCCCTGCACGGGCTGGCGCTCCAGCAGGGCCGCAACCCGCTGGAGACCAAGCCCGACGTGTGCTGGCAGCTGCCGATCCGGCGGCGCTTCCGCAACGTCGAGCGTCAGGACGGCAGCACCTACACCGAGGTCACCATCACCGAGTACGACCGCGTCGGCTGGGGTCCCGGTGGTCACGACCTCGACTGGTACTGCTCGGGCAACACCGAGGCCCACGTGGCGGTGGAGGCGGTCTACGTGACCCACGAGGCCGAGCTGACCGAGCTCATGGGCAAGGCGGCCTACGACGAGCTGGTCCGGCACTGCGACGCCCACGTGCGCTCGCGATCCGCGCTCGCACTGCACCCCGCCGACCCCCGCTAGGCGTCGGCTCGGGCCAGGTTTCTCGACGTCGAGAGACCTAGACCCCCCTATTCATGGGCCTGATCTGCGTGGCGCAGAATGCCTGCATGCGCCTGGATCATCTCTCGTTCGCAGCAGGGCCGGACGGCCTCGCCAGCACCGCCCAGCGCATCGGGGGGCTGCTCGGTCGGGAGTTCGTGGACGGGGGGATCCACCCTCGCTTCGGCACCCGCAACATGACGCTCGCCCTCGCCGGCGACACCTACCTCGAGATCGTCGAGGTCCTCGACCACCCCGCCTCCGACAAGGCGCCCTTCGGCCAGGCCGTCCGCGCCCGCTCCGCCCTCGGCGGCGGCTGGCTCGGCTGGGTCGTGGCCGTCGACGACATCGCCCCCGTCGAGGAGCGCCTCGGGCGCGCGGCCGTCGTCGGCAGCCGGCACCGTCCCGACGGCACCGAGCTGCGCTGGCGCCAGATCGGCGTCAACGGCCTGATCTCCGACCCGCAGCTGCCGTTCTTCGTGCAGTGGGAGTCCCCCGCCGAGCTGCACCCCTCCGCAGGCGCCGACGGTGCCCTCTCCCTGGCCACGCTGGAGATCGCAGGCGACCCGCAGCGGGTGAGCGAGTGGCTCGGCCACACGGTCGAGGCACCGCTCGAGGACGTCAAGGTCGACTGGGTGGCCCCGCACGGCACGCCCGGCATCCTCGCGGTGCAGGTGCAGACACCCGACGGCCTGGTCCGTCTCTGACCCGCGTCCCCACGCCACGGGGCACCGTGGCGAGCCCCAACATCTGGGAGAACACCGCGACCTACGAGGTCGAGAACCGTGCGGTGGACCCCCACGGCCGCCTCGCCGCCGTCCTGCGCGAGCTCGCCGTCTGGCAGGACGCGACCGTGCTCGACCTCGGCTGCGGCACCGGCTTCCACCTGCCCGGCTTCGCCCGGGACGTCGGCCCGGCCGGGCGCGTCGTCGGCGTGGAGCCGCACCCCGACCTGCTCGCGCTGGCCCGGCGGCGTACCCGCTCGTGGGAGAACGTCACGGTCCTGCAGGGCACCGCGCAGGCCGTCCCGCTGCCCGACGCGTCGGTGGACGTCGTGCACGCGAGGTGGGCCTACTTCTTCGGGCCGGGCTGCGAGCCCGGCCTCGCCGACCTCGACCGCGTCGTACGCCGCGGCGGCGTCGCGCTGGTGATCGACAACGACGCCTCGCGGTCGACGTTCGGGGCGTGGTTCCGCCGGGGCTACCCGCACCTGCCGCCACCGTCCGAGATCGAGCGCTTCTGGGCCACGCGAGGCTGGACCCGCACGCCCGTGGACATGGGCTGGTCGTTCTCCTCGCGCACCGACCTCGAGGCCGTCGTGCGCATCGAGCTCAAGCCGGACGTCGCCGAGGAGGCCCTGCGCCACCACGAGGGCACCGACGTCGACTACGCCGTCAACGTGTGGTCCAAGACGTTCTGAGGCCGCGGCCTCGCGCGGGGGCTACGACGACCCGCGCACCGCGAGCGTCGGCGCCAGCAGGATCCCCGGACCGACCCGGGGAGGGTGGGCCAGCAGGCCCTCGAGCGCGTCGACGACCTGGATGGCGGCGTCCTCGAGCGGCTGGCGCACCGACGTGAGCCCGGGGCGCACGACCTGCGCCACCTGGGAGTCGTCGAAGCCGATGACCGCGATGTCCGCGCCGGCGCGCAGGCCGCGGTCGGCGAGCGTGTGCAGCACGCCCATGGCCAAGGTGTCGGAGGCGCACACGAACGCCGAGGGCCGCGCCTCGTCGAGCAGCACCGCGCTGGCCTCGCGCCCGCTGTTGACGGTGTCCTCGACCCGCGAGGCCATCCCGGTGGTCGACAGGCCACGGTCCTTCAGCGCGCGGCTCCAGCCGGCGCGGCGGTCCTCGCCGATGAAGGAGTCCTTGCGCCAGCCGATCCACGCGATGCGCTCGTGGCCCTTGTCGAGCAGGTGCCGCGTGGCGAGCTCGGTGCCGGCGGCGCCGTCGACGTCGACCCACGGGTGGGTGGCGTCCGGGTCGTCCCAGGGGCGTCCGAACGACACGAACGGCGCGCGGCGCTCGCGCAGCCAGGCGGCCTGGGGGTTGCCGAGGTAGGTGTCGGTGACGACGAAGGCGTCCACCGCGGTCGAGCGGAGCAGGTCGTCGTAGCCTCGCAGCGGGTCGTTGCCGTCACCGGCGAAGAGCAGCACGTGGTAGCCGGCCTCGCCGGTCGTCTCCACGAGCGAGTGCACGAAGCGGTCGATCGCGGCGTTGGCCGTGAACTCCTGGCCCGGGCTCATCCGCATCCCGATGAGGTGCGAGGACCGCGTGCGCAGGTTGCGGGCGGCGCGGTTGGGCGAGTAGCCCAGCTCCTCGATGGCGTCCTGGACCCGCACCAGGGTGTCGGCGCGCAGCAGGTCGGGGTTGTTGACCGCGTTGGAGACCGTCTGGCGCGAGACGCCGGCGAGCTCGGCCACGTCGGCGAGGGTCGGCGCGGCGGTGGGCACCCGCCCGGGGATCCGACTCATCTCACCTCCCGAGGTCTTGATCGTTCCAACGGGGAGCATAACGGCGTACGACGCCGCGTCAGGCCATTCCCAGGGGTGGACGACGCGGGGCGGCGGCGGGCTGTCGGCGGCAACGCCTAGCGTGGCGACCATGGCCAAGCCCCCTCGCTCCGCGTTCCGCTGCTCCGAGTGCGGATGGGAGACCACCAAGTGGGTCGGGCGCTGCGGTGAGTGCCAGGCGTGGGGCTCGGTGGCCGAGGCCGCCGCCGTGACCACGGGCCGCACCGCCGCCAGCGCGGTCACCCAGGCCGCGGTGCCGATCGGCTCGGTCTCCGTGGCGGAGTCGGCGTTCCGCGGCAGCGGCGTCCCCGAGCTCGACCGCGTGCTGGGCGGCGGGCTGGTGCCCGGCGCCGCGATCCTGCTGGCCGGCGAGCCCGGCGTCGGCAAGAGCACGCTGCTGCTCGAGGTCGCGGCGCAGACCGCCCGCTACCGCCGCCGCACCCTCTACGTCACCGGCGAGGAGTCCGCCTCCCAGGTGCGGATGCGCGCCGACCGCACCGGCGGGGTCTTCGACGAGCTCTACCTCGCCGCCGAGACCGACCTCGGTGCGATCCTCACCCACATCGAGACCGTCCGCCCCGAGCTCCTGGTCGTCGACTCCGTGCAGACCATCGGCGCCCCGGGGCTCGAGGGCGTCCCCGGCGGGGTCACCCAGGTCAAGGAGGTCGCCGCCGCGCTGATCCGGGTCGCCAAGACCCGCAACATCACCGTCGTGCTGGTCGGCCACGTCACCAAGGACGGCTCGATCGCCGGCCCCCGCGTGCTGGAGCACCTCGTCGACGTCGTGCTGCACTTCGAGGGTGACCGCAACTCCCGCTTCCGGATGCTGCGCGCGGTGAAGAACCGCTTCGGCCCCGTCGACGAGGTCGGCTGCTTCGACCTCGGCTCCGAGGGCATCACGGCGGTCACCGACCCCACCGGCCTCTTCATCGAGAACCACCACGGCCGGGTGCCCGGCACCTGCGTGGCGGTCACGATGGAGGGCCGGCGTCCCATGCTGGCCGAGGTGCAGGCCCTGGTGACGATCTCGGCGATGGAGCGACCGCGCCGCACCACCTCGGGGCTCGACGGCTCGCGCATCGCGATGGTGCTGGCGGTCCTGCAGCAGCACTGCGGCATCCGCCTCCACCAGCACGACGTCTTCGCCTCGACCGTCGGTGGCGCGCGGCTCACCGAGCCGGCCAGCGACCTGGCGGTCGCGCTCGCGCTGGCCTCCGCCACCTTCGGCACCGCCCCACCCGCCGGCGTGGTCGCCATGGGCGAGATCGGGCTCGCGGGCGAGCTGCGCCGGGTGCGCGACCTGCCCCAGCGCATCGCCGAGGCCGCCCGTCTCGGCTTCCGCATGGCGGTGGTGCCCACGGGTCCCGAGAGCGCCGGCGGCGTACGCCCGGTGTCGCAGGACCGCATGGTCGACGGCATGCGCGTGGTCGACGCGCCCGACGTCGGTTCGGCCCTGCGACTGCTCGGTGTCTCCCGTCCGGCAAACGGGAGGCTCCGCAGCGCCGACGACGGCTAAACTCCCAGGGCGGCCGGCTGCAGGTCCGCACACGACGGGTCGACAGGCTCGACCCCCGGGCCTCGACGAGGCCCGACCACCGAGGAGAACCGTGCCGACCGACAGAAGCGACGAGGTGCTGCGCCTGCGGGAGACGCTGGCCTCCATCGCCCCCGGGACCGCCATGCGCGACGGGCTCGAGCGGATCCTTCGCGGCCGCACCGGCGCGCTCATCGTCATGGGCCACGACCGCACCGTCGACTCGATCGCCACCGGCGGCTTCACCCTCGACGTGCCGTTCACCGCCACCGGCCTGCGCGAGCTGGCCAAGATGGACGGCGCGATCATCGTCGACGGCGACCTGAGCCGCATCATGCGCGCCGCGGTCCACCTGATGCCGGACCACACCATCCCCTCGGAGGAGACCGGCACCCGTCACCGCACCGCCGACCGGGTCGCGCGCCAGACCGGCTTCCCGGTGATCTCGGTCTCCCAGTCGATGCAGATCATCGCCGCCTACGTCGGAGAGACCCGCCACGTCCTCGAGGGCTCGGGCCAGATCCTCTCGCGGGCCAACCAGGCCCTCGCGACCCTCGAGCGCTACAAGCTGCGCCTCGACGAGGTCTCCAGCACCCTCTCCGCCCTCGAGATCGAGGACCTGGTCACCGTGCGCGACGTCGCGGTCGTGGCGCAGCGCCTCGAGATGGTCACTCGCATCGCGCGCGAGATCGAGGACTACGTGCTCGAGCTCGGTACCGACGGCCGGCTGCTCTCCCTGCAGCTCGAGGAGCTCGTCACCGGCGTCGACACCGAGCGCGAGCTGGTGATCCGCGACTACGTCACCACCGGGCGGCGCAGCAAGAGCCCTGAGGAGCTGCTCAACAAGCTCGAGGCGCTCTCGGCCACGGAGCTGGTCGACCCCGCCGCGGCGGCCAAGGTGCTCGGCCTCGGCAGCAGCGAGCACCTCGACGGCGCCGTGGCGCCCCGCGGCTACCGCCTGCTCGCCAAGGTCCCCCGCCTGCCCTCGTCGGTCGTCGACCGCCTCGTCGAGCACTTCGGCACCCTGCAGAAGCTCCTCTCCGCCGGCATCGACGACCTCCAGGCCGTCGAGGGCGTGGGCGAGCTGCGCGCCCGCAGCGTCCGCGAGGGCCTCTCCCGCCTCGCCGAGTCCACCATCCTCGAGCGCTACGTCTAGCGGAGCGGGGACGCGCCAGCGGACCCGCTGACGGTGGTCGAGCGAGCCGCGCGGGTGAGGAACGAACCCGCGACCGGCGTGTCGAGACCCAGCCATGGGCGCGGACCAACTGCGCCCGGCGACCTCGGCACCCCCCGATGGTGCTCCCAGCCGCGGTCAGTTTCACCAAGGTATGCAGGGAAGCTGACGCTCCCCACGACTGTCCACCGAGGGAAGTGACATCTCGACGACATCCCTTGGGGAAACGGCGCAGCCGAGGCGAAACAGCCGGGCGGGCTCACCTCCCACGGTGAGCTGTCACTTCCCGTGCGTCGTACACCGAGGGAAGTGACAGCTCAGCGACATACCTTGGGGAAACTGCGCGCGCGACCCACCGCCGCTACAGACCAGCCTCAGCGCCCGTCGCCGGGCTCGACGGCGCCGGACGGCTGCGCGTCGTCGTCGGGCTTGTTGGGCTTGCCGCCACCACCGCCGCCGGTCACCACGGGCCTGCCGCTGGGGGCGACGCTGAGGCCCGAGCCTGGCTTGCTCGCCGGGGTGGCCTTGGCCATCTCGAACTGCGCCTCCGTGGGCTCCCCGCCGAGGGCGGCGGCGGCGATGAAGTAGAAGCCGTCGCGAGCCCACTGGGTCTGGCGGCTGCAGTCCTCGTCGGAGCGGCGGGCGTTCCAGGTCACCGGGAGCACGGTGCTGGTGGCGCGGCGTACGACGACGTCGGCGACCGGGATGGCCTGGGGGCACTGGGCCGAGGACCAGATCGCGTCCTTGCCGGAGCGGACCCGCAGGGTCAGGCTGGTGGGCGAGACGCGCCACGTGCAGGCCTCGGCCACCGTCGTGCGCAGGTCGAGCAGCAGCACGACGTCCCGGCCCTCGACCGCGCCGGTGGCGCTCGGGGTCACCGTGACGTCGGAGTCCTCGCAGCGGCCCTCCGGCTCCGCGAGCACCGGTGCGGCGCTCGTGGTCGGTGCGGTGGGGGTCGGGCGCGGGGTGCGCTTGCGCGTGGCCGACGGGCTCTCGCTGGGCTCGGAGCTCGTCTGGTCGGCGGCGGCCGGCGTGACCGCGTCGTCCTCGCCCGACGAGCCGTCGCTGCCGCCGCCGAGCACCCGGGCGAAGGCGAGGACGAGGACGGCCGCGACGCTGAGCACGACGAGGCGGCGACGCCAGTAGACCGACGCCGGGAGCGGACCACGGGTCAGGGGCGGAGGCATGACAGAACGCTAGTCAGCCGACCGCCCTGGAGCGTGGTGCCACACCGCAGGGACAATGGGGAGGAATGGACCTCCACGAACCCCTGCTGCGCTGGTACGACGAGCACGCCCGCGAGCTGCCCTGGCGCGGCGCCCAGGCGTCGCCCTGGTCGGTCATGGTCTCCGAGCTCATGCTCCAGCAGACGCCGGTGGCCAGGGTCCTGCCGGTGCACGCGCAGTGGCTCGAGCGCTGGCCCTCCCCCGCCGACCTGGCCGCCGAGCCCACCGGCGAGGCGGTGCGCGCCTGGGGCCGGCTCGGCTACCCCCGGCGGGCCCTGCGCCTGCACGCGGCGGCGGTCGCGATCGTGGAGCAGCACGGCGGGGTCGTGCCGGAGTCCTACGACGACCTGATCGCGCTCCCGGGTGTCGGCGACTACACCGCCGCCGCCATCGCGACGTTCGCCTACGGGCGCCGGCACGTGGTGCTGGACACCAACGTGCGACGGGTGCTCGCCCGGACGGTCGGCGGCGTCGAGCTCCCGGGCGCCTCGGTGACCCGCGCCGAGCGGGACACCGCCGCCGAGCTGCTCCCCGACGACGAGCCGACCGCCGCCACCTGGTCGATCGCCCTGATGGAGCTGGGCGCCCTCGTCTGCACCGCGTCAGCCCCGCGCTGCGACGCCTGCCCCGTCGCGGACCTCTGCGCCTGGCGCGCCGCCGGCTACCCGGCGTACGACGGACCCCCGCGCCGGGCGCAGACGTGGGCCGGCACCGACCGGCAGTGCCGCGGCCGCCTGCTGGCCGTGCTGCGCGACAGCGACGGCCCCGTGCCGACGGCCCGGCTGGACGCGGTCTGGTCCGACGACGTGCAGCGCGTGCGCTGCCTGGCCGGGCTGGTCGAGGACCGGCTCGCGGTGCGCACCGACGCCGGGTACGCCCTGCCCTGACCCGACCGGGCCCGGAGACGCAGGAAGCCCCACCGGCGTACCGGTGGGGCTTCCTGGTGGTGCGGGTGTCGCTGGCGCCTACGCCTCGTTCTCGCGCGGCACGTCGACCGGGCCGTCGGAGTCGTCGGGGCCCTCGATGAGGTCACCCTCGGAGAGACCGATCTCGGCCGCCTCGAACGGCGGCAGGTCCGGAAGGACGCCGACCTTCTGGCCCTGGAAGGTGAAGGTCGCGGTCGCGCCCTGGCCCTCCACGTCGACCAGGATGATCTGGCCGGGGCCCACCTCGCCGAAGAGCATCTTCTCGGCCAGGGTGTCCTCGATCTCGCGCTGGATCGTGCGTCGCAGCGGACGCGCGCCCAGCACCGGGTCGAAGCCGCGCTCGGCCAGCAGGTCCTTGGCGGCCTGCGTGAGCTCGAGGCTCATGTCGCGGTCGCGGAGCCGAAGCTCGACGGCGGCGATCATGTTGTCGACCATCGAGATGATCTGGTCCTTCGACAGCGGCGGGAAGACGATGATCTCGTCGACACGGTTGAGGAACTCGGGCCGGAAGTGCTGCTTGAGCTCGTCGGCGACCTTGCTCTTCATCCGCTCGTAGGAGCCGGCCGCGTCGCCGGACTGCTGGAAGCCCAGGTTGACGGCCTTGTTGATGTCGCGGGTTCCGAGGTTGGTCGTCATGATGATGACGGTGTTCTTGAAGTCCACGACCCGGCCCTGCGAGTCGGTCAGGCGACCTTCCTCGAGGATCTGCAGCAGGCTGTTGAAGATGTCCGGGTGGGCCTTCTCGACCTCGTCGAAGAGCACCACGGAGAACGGCTTGCGGCGCACCTTCTCGGTGAGCTGGCCGCCCTCCTCGTAGCCGACGTAGCCCGGAGGCGAGCCGAAGAGCCGCGAGACGGTGTGCTTCTCGCTGAACTCCGACATGTCGAGCTGGATCAGCGCGTCCTCGTCGCCGAAGAGGAACTCCGCCAGCGTCTTGGACAGCCACGTCTTGCCGACGCCGGACGGGCCGGCGAAGATGAACGACCCGCCGGGGCGCTTGGGGTCCTTCAGACCGGCGCGGGTACGGCGGATGGCGCGGGACAGTGCCCGGACGGCCTCCTCCTGGCCGATGACCCGCTTGTGGAGCTCGTCCTCCATCTTGAGCAGCCGCGTGGACTCCTCCTCGGAGAGCTTGACGATCGGGATGCCGGTCGCGACCGCCAGCACCTCGGCGATCAGCTCCTCGTCGACCTCGGCCACCTCGTCCATGTCGCCGGCGCGCCACTGCTTCTCGCGGTCGGCCTTCTTCTGGATGAGCTGCTTCTCCTCGTCGCGCAGACGCGCGGCCGCCTCGAAGTCCTGGCCGTCGATCGCGGCCTCCTTGCGCTGCCGCACCTCGCTGATCTTGTCGTCGTACTCGCGCAGGTCGGCGGGCGCCGTCATCCGGCGGATCCGCAGCCGCGAGCCGGCCTCGTCGATCAGGTCAATCGCCTTGTCGGGCAGGAAGCGGTCGGAGATGTAGCGGTCGGCCAGCGTCGCCGCCGAGACCAGCGCCTCGTCGGTGATCGTGACCCGGTGGTGCGCCTCGTAGCGGTCGCGCAGGCCCTTGAGCATCTCGATCGTGTGCGCGATCGACGGCTCCGCGACCTGGATCGGCTGGAAGCGGCGCTCGAGCGCGGCGTCCTTCTCGAGGTACTTGCGGTACTCGTCGAGGGTGGTCGCGCCGATGGTCTGCAGCTCGCCACGGGCCAGCATCGGCTTGAGGATGCTGGCGGCGTCGATGGCGCCCTCGGCCGCACCGGCACCGACCAGGGTGTGGATCTCGTCGATGAACAGCACGATGTCGCCGCGGGTGCGGATCTCCTTGAGGACCTTCTTCAGGCGCTCCTCGAAGTCACCGCGGTAGCGGGAGCCGGCCACGAGCGCGCCGAGGTCCAGCGTGTAGATCTGCTTGTCCTTGAGCGTCTCGGGGACGCTGCCGCGGACGATGTCCTGCGCGAGGCCGGCCACGATCGTGGTCTTGCCGACGCCGGGCTCGCCGATGAGGACGGGGTTGTTCTTCGTGCGCCGCGACAGGATCTGCATGACCCGCTCGATCTCGGCCTCGCGACCGATGACCGGGTCGAGCTTGCCCTCCCGGGCGTCCTGGGTGAGGTTGCGGCCGAACTGGTCGAGCACCAGCGAGGAGGACGGCGCGTCCCCGGCGGCGCCCTGGGCGGCCGCGGCAGCGGTCGACTCCTTGCCCTGGAATCCCGAGAGCAGCTGGATGACCTGCTGGCGGACCCGGTTGAGGTCGGCGCCGAGCTTCTGCAGCACCTGGGCGGCGACGCCCTCGCCCTCACGGATCAGGCCGAGCAGGATGTGCTCGGTGCCGATGTAGGAGTGGCCCAGCTGCAGCGCCTCGCGCAGGGACAGCTCGAGCACCTTCTTGGCGCGGGGGGTGAAGGGGATGTGACCGCTCGGGGCCTGCTGGCCCTGACCGATGATCTCCTCGACCTGGGCGCGCACCGCCTCGAGGGAGATGTCGAGGCTCTCGAGCGCCTTCGCCGCGACGCCCTCGCCCTCGTGGATGAGGCCGAGCAGGATGTGCTCGGTCCCGATGTAGTTGTGGGAGAGCATGCGGGCCTCTTCTTGGGCCAGCACGACCACCCGGCGGGCTCGGTCTGTAAACCGCTCGAACATGCGCATCGCTCCTGAAGATCAATGGGGCCGGTCCGTCCTGGGTCGGACGACCGGAACATAGAGAACTAACCCCACGGACAGCCTACGCGTTCCCGGTGAGCGCCCAACCGCGTCCGCCCAGAGCGAACACGCGTCCGTGCGGCCGCCCCCGCGGCTGTAACGCGGAGTTATCGGCTCTAGGGCTCCCCTGCAGAGGGGCACCAGAGCGGATAACTCCGCGTTACAGCGGGTCGGGGACGCCGCCGGACGCGTCGGATCAGCTGGCGGAGTCGAAGGCCGAGCGGACGTCGGCGGGGATGCGGCCGCGGTCGGGGACGGTGTAGCCGTTGGAGCGGGCCCAGTCGCGGACCTCGCGGGCGCTCGGACCGTTGGCGGCGGCCGAGCCGGACTTCTTGGCGGCGCGACGGCCGGCGCTGCCGGACTTGCGGGCGTGGCCGACGTAGGGGCTCAGCGCGTCGCGCAGGCCCGCGGCGTTCTTGTCGTTCAGGTCGATCTCGTACGACGTTCCGTCGAGGCCGAAGACCACCGTCTCGGTGGCGTCCGAGCCGTCGATGTCGTCGACGAGAACGATGTTGACCTTTTGCGCCATAACGGGGGACCTCATTCATGGGGGGATATTCGGGCACCCCATCTTGGCATTACCGATGACGAAAAGGGAATTCGAGCTCAACGCACCGAAGCAAAGCCTCAGGTATTGCGCCGGAACACCAATTCCAGGCCGATCAGCGTGAGCCAGGGCGAATGGTCGGTAAAGCACCGGCAGACCTCCAGCACCAACGGCGCCAGATATCCGGTGGCGACGACGCGGACCTCCTGGGGCGTCAGCCCGAGCTCGGCGGTCATCCGCTCGACGATGCCCTCCACCTGGCTGGCCACGCCGAACACCATCCCCGACTGCAGCGCCTCCACGGTGTTCTTGGCGATGACCGAGCGCGGCCGCTGCAGCTCGACCATGCGCAGCTGGGCCCCACGGCGGCCGAGTGCCTCGAGCGAGATCTCGATGCCGGGAGCGATCGCGCCGCCGACGTACTGGCCGGCCGCGGTGACCACGTCGAAGGTGGTCGCCGTGCCGCCGAAGTCGACCACGATCGCCGGTCCCCCATAAACCGTCGCGGCCGCGAGCGCATTGATTATCCGGTCCGACCCGACTTCGCGCGGATTGTCCATCAGCACGGGCACGCCGGTGCGCACCCCGGGCTCCACGACGACGTAGGGGACGTCCGCGAAGTGGCGCGGCAGCATGTCGCGCCACTCGTGCAGGACGGCCGGCACGGTGGAGCACACGACGATGCCGTCGACCTCGGTCAGCGCATCGCCCAGCAGCCCGCGCAGCATGACGGCCCACTCGTCGGAGGTACGCCGCTCGTCGGTCGAGACCCGCCACTCGGCGCTCACCACGCCGTCGGCCACGAGGCCGAGGACGGTGTGGGCGTTGCCGATGTCGGCGGCGAGCAGGGTCATCGGTCCTGCAGGTCCATCCCGATGTCGAAGACCTTGACCGAGTGGGTCAGCGCACCGACCGAGATGAAGTCCACCCCGGTGAGCGCGACCTCCCGGGCCCGCTCCAGCGTGAGCCCGCCGGAGGCCTCCAGCGTGGCCCGGCCCTCGGTGAGCCGGACCGCCTCGGCCATGGTCTCGGTCATCATGTTGTCGAGCAGGATCTCGGTGCAGCCGACCTCCAGCAGCTCGCGCAGCTGGTCGAGGTCGGTGACCTCCACCTCCACCCTCAGGTCGGGGTACGCCGCCCGCACGGCCTGGTAGGCCGGGACGACCCCGCCGGCGGCGACCACGTGGTTGTCCTTGACCATCGCGCGGTCCGAGAGGCTGAACCGGTGGTTGACGCCTCCGCCGCACCGCACGGCGTACTTCTGCAGCGCCCGGTGGCGCGGGAGCGTCTTGCGGGTGTCGAGCACCTGCGCGCGCGTGCCCTCCAGCGCCGCCACCCAGTGCGAGGTCGCGGTGGCGACGCCCGACAGGTGGCTGGCGAAGTTGAGCGCCGTGCGCTCGGCCGTGAGCAGGCCGCGCGTCGGTCCGGCCACGCGCATCACGACGTCCCCGGGCGCGACGACCGCGCCGTCGGGGAGCCGGTCGGTGATCTCGACGTCCGCCATGACGTAGTGGAAGACCAGGGCGGCCACCGTCAGGCCGGCCACGACTCCGGGCTCGCGCGCGGCGAAGTCGGCGACCCCGCGGGCCTCGGCGGGGATAGTCGCGGCGCTGGTGACGTCCTCGCCGCCCTCGCCCTCGGGCAGGTCCTCGTCGAGGGCTGCGGCGATCGCCGCGTGCACGGCGGGCCCGTCGAGCCCGGCCAGGTCCAGCTCCTGGCGCAGCAGGTCGGGCATCTCGTCGTACGGCGTGCGGGCGATCATGACGCTCCTCCATCGCTTGCGGGCTCGGGTCGGAAGGTCAGCACCGAGGAGCCGTCCTCGAAGACGGTGTCGAAGTGGCCCGCCCAGCGGGCGTCGTCGCGCTCGGGGAAGTCCTCACGCCAGTGGGAGCCGCGGGTCTCCTCGCGCAGCATCGCCGCAGCCGCCAGGGCGGCGCTGATCGTGAGCAGGTTGGTGGTCTCCCACGACGCCAGGTCGACGGCGTCGGCCGGCGTCCCCGCGAGCTTGTCCAGCAGCCCGGTGGCGTCGGCGAGCCCCGCGGCGGTGCGCAGGACCCCCACCTTGGACGTCATGACCTCCTGCAGCTCGGTGCGTACGCCGCCGGGCACGAGCCCCGCCGGCCGCTGGTCGGCCACGGGGTCGGCCCACGGGCGCAGCTCGCCGGGCAGCACGGTCGCGATGCGGCGGGAGAACACCAGACCCTCCAGCAGCGAGTTGGAGGCCAGCCGGTTGGCGCCGTGCACGCCCGAGCAGGCGACCTCGCCGGTGGCGTAGAGCCCGGGCACGCCGGAGCGTCCGTGCAGGTCGGTGCGCACCCCGCCCGAGGCGTAGTGGCACGCGGGCGCGACCGGGATCAGGTCGGTCACGGGGTCGACGCCGTGCGAGCGGGCGGTGGCCAGGATGGTCGGGAACCGCTTCGCCCAAAAGGCTTCACCGAGATGGCGGGCGTCGAGCCACATGTGCGGCTGCCCGGTCTCGAGCATCCGCTTCATGATCGCCTTGGCGACGACGTCGCGCGGGGCGAGGTCCTCGAGCGGGTGCACGCCCTTCATCAGCCGGTCGCCCTCGAAGTCGACGAGGAAGGCGCCCTCGCCGCGGACGGCCTCGGAGATCAGGGGCTGCTGGCCGTGGGAGTCGGCGCCGAGGTACATCACCGTCGGGTGGAACTGCACGAACTCCAGGTCGCGCAGCGTCGCTCCCGCGCGCAGCGCCAGCGCCATGCCGTCGCCGGTGGAGACCGAGGGGTTGGTGGTCTGGCTGAAGACCTGGCCCAGCCCACCGCTGGCGAGCACGACCGCCCGGCAGTGCACGGCGCCGACGCCGTCGCGCTGGCCCTCCCCCATGACGTGCAGGGTCACGCCCGCGACGCCGCCGTCCTCGGCGAGCAGGAGGTCGACGGCCAGCGCGTGCTGGACGACCTCGATCTCGGGCGCGGCGGCGACCGCCTCGATCAGCGCGCGCTGGATCTCCGCACCGGTGGCGTCACCGCCGGCGTGCGCGATCCGGTCGCGGTGGTGGCCGCCCTCGCGGGTCAGCGAGATCAGGCCGTCGGCGTCGTGGTCGAAGTTGGTGCCGAGAGCGATGAGCTCGCGCACGGCCTCGGGGCCCTCGTTGACCAGGATCCGCACGGCCTCGGGGTCGCAGGCGCCGGCGCCCGCGACGAGGGTGTCGAGCTCGTGCTCCTCGGGGGTGTCCCCCTCGCCCAGCGCGGCCGCGATCCCGCCCTGCGCCCACTGCGTCGAGCCGGCGGCCAGGACGTCCTTGGTGACGACCAGGACCTTGTCGACGTGGTCCTTGAGCCGCAGCGCGGCCGTGAGCCCGGCGATGCCGGAGCCGATCACGACGACGTCGGAGCGCGTGGTCCAGCCCGGGTCGGGCGCGGAGAGGCGCGCAGGCACCCGGCGTACGGGCGGGTCGAACGAGCGCTCCGAAGGCATCCGCCGAGGCTAGCGGGTGGTCGTGGTGTCGCCGCGGACGAGCCCGGGGTCCCCGAAGGTCTCGGCCGGGTCGAAGCCGGTGGCCAGGATCTTGTTGTCGGCGTCGACGAACACCACGTGCGGCTTGAGCTCGCGCGCCTCGGCGGTCTCCATCTGGCCGTACCCGATGAGGATCACGACGTCGCCGGGGTGGACCAGCCGGGCCGCGGCGCCGTTGATGCCGATCACGCCGCTGCCGCGCTCGCCGGCGATCGTGTAGGTCTCGATCCGGGCGCCGTTGGTGACGTCGACGATGTGCACCAGCTCGCCCACCAGCAGGTCGGCGGCGTCGAGCAGGTCCTCGTCCACCGTGACCGACCCGACGTAGTGCAGGTCGGCCTGGGTCACCGTGGCGCGGTGGATCTTGCTCTTCATCATGGTCCGCAGCATCAGCTGCTCCCTTCGGAGGTGCCGGCGGTCCCGATGACCAGCGGCATGTTGTCGATGAGGCGGGTGGCGCCGAGGCGGGCGGCGACGAGCATGCGCGCCTCGGTGCCGGGCGCGACGTGGTCGGGCAGGTCGCCGAGCTCGGGGGTGGTGAGCACGAGGTAGTCGAGGTCGACGGTCTTGGCCGTGCGCAGCTCGGCGCGCGCCGCGGCGAGCGCCGCCGAGGCGCCGTACGTCGCCTCGGCGCGCGCGGCCAGCAGCGCCCGGCTCAGCACGACCGCCTCCTGGCGCTGCTCGGGGTCGAGGTAGCGGTTGCGGCTGGACAGCGCCAGGCCGTCGGCCTCGCGCTCGGTCTCGGCGCCCAGCACCTCGACGCCCTGGCAGAGGTCGGCGACCATGCGGCGGACGAGGGCGAGCTGCTGGTAGTCCTTCTGGCCGAAGACCGCCACGTCGGGGCGCACGAGCCCGAAGAGCTTGGCGACCACGGTCAGCACGCCGCGGAAGTGCGTGGGCCGGATCCGGCCCTCGAGCGTCTCGGCGAGCGGGCCCGGGTCGACGGTCACCTGCGGGTCTCCGCCCGGGTAGACCTCCTCGACGGACGGCGCGAAGACCGCATCGACGCCCTCGTGCGCGCAGACGTCGAGGTCGTCGTCCAGGGTGCGTGGGTAGCGGTCGAGGTCCTCCCCGGCGCCGAACTGCATCGGGTTGACGAAGATCGAGACGACCACCGGTCCGTCGGCCACCGCCTCGCGCGCGACCCGCATCAGGCTGGCGTGCCCCTCGTGCAGCGCCCCCATGGTGGGCACGAGCCCCACGCGGGCGCCCTCGGCGCGCGCGGGCGCCAGGAGCGCCGCGAGCTGGGCGCGCGTGGTCACGACGACAGGCCTGGTCATGGTGGGCTCAGCGCGCGTCGCGCAGGTAGAGCGGGCGCGCCGTGCTGTCGGCGAGCGCCTCGTCGAGCAGCTGGTTGATCTTGAGGGCGCGGATCGGCAGCAGGCGGCCATCGGTGACGGCGCGGCTCAGCGTCGCGCGGCCGAGGGCGACGTAGGACGGCAGGGTCTGCGGCGCCTTGAGCGCGATCTCCTGGAGGTGGGCCTCGACGGTGCCGGCGTCGCCGCGCACGATCGGTCCGGTGAGCGCGGCGTCACCCTGGTCGAGCGCGTTGTCGAGCGCCGCGGTGAGCAGCGGGCGCAGCGTGGCCGCCGGGTCGTCGCCGCCGGCGGCGGTCAGCATCTCCATCGCCTCCGTCACGAGCGTGACGAGGTGGTTGGCGCCGTGGGCGAGCGCCGCGTGGTAGAGCGTGCGGCTCTCCTCGGGCACCCACATCGCGCGGCCCCCGAGCTCGGCGACCAGCGACTCGGCGAAGCCGCGCTCCTCGGCGCCGGCGGTGAGGCCGAAGACGCAGCCGTCGAGCCGGTCGAGGTCGAGCGCGGTGCCGGTGAAGGTCATCGCGGGGTGCATCGCCACCACGCGGGCGCCCACGGCGGCCGCGGGCGCGAGGACGGCCAGCCCGTGGCGGCCCGAGGTGTGGACGACGTACTGGCCCTCGCGGATCGCGCCGCTGGCGCTGAGCACCGCGACGACGTTGGGCAGCATGTCGTCGGGCACGGTGAGCAGCAGCACGTCGGCAGCGCGCGCGACCGCGCTCGGCTTGTCGGTGCGGACGCCGGGCAGCAGCGCGGCGATGCGCTGGCTGGAGGCGTCGGACTCGCCGGCGACCGAGGCGACCTCGTGGCCGGCGGCGCGGAGGCGGGCCGCGAGGACGGAGCCGACGCGGCCGGCGCCGATGACGCCGACGGTCGGTGCCGAGGCGTGCGCCGCGGGGTCGTGCGTGCGCCCGGAGGGGACGGCCATTTGCTGCTCCACATCTGTCGTTCCAATCCCTCCGACCACTCCGTCAGCGACGGAGCCGGTGTGGGTACCGGACGGTGATACCGATGCCTGCTCCTCCGAGGCTACGTCCGCCGGCCGCCCCAGGGAACAGCGGTGCCTGTGACCTGGACGACAGGCTCAGGGCAGCTCGTCGAGGATCGCGCGCAGGAACGGGCCCTCGCGCTCGTGGTCGAAGGTGTAGCTGACCTGCACCTTCTTGCCCGGCACCCGCGAGAACACCCCGTCGAGCCGGTGGCCGTGGACGGCGGCCATGAGGTACTCGTTGCGCATCGTGTAGGACGCGGCGCCGACCATGATCACGTGCGTCGGCTCGGTCACGAACGCCATCTGGAACAGCCCGCTGCCGGCGTAGCCCGCGATCACCTCGGCGGCGCGGAAGAGGCGGACCTGCTCGCCCAGCGAGTAGTCCTCAGGATAGACCGGCTGGAAGCCGTACTCGGCGAAGATCGCCTCGACCTCGGCGCCGTTGGTGCACGAGCGCTTGTCGGTGCGGCGCGACACGAAGAAGCGACGCGGCCAGTCCTGGTCCTCGGCGCCGTCGGCGAGGCGGTCGCCCACCTCGCGCCAGGTCTGGGCGATGGCCGGGTGGACGTACTCGGGATGGCTGAACATCGGGGTGCCCGAGATCAGCCGCTCAACGCGCACCGGGCCGTCGGCGACCACCACCCGGTCACGCGGGATCCCGCACGCCTCGTAGAGCTCCAGCTCGTACTCCAGCGGCCGCGGGCGCTTCTTGGTCGTCCCGACGAGGACCCGCGCCTCCGGGTCGAGCTCGAGGGCCAGCGGCCAGCTCCAGACCCGCGAGAGGCTCTCGGTGAGCAGGTGGCCGAAGTGGCCGCGGAACTCGTTGTCGAGGTGCAGGTAGGTGCCGGCCAGGACCGGCGGCTCCTCCTGCAGCGGGGTCCGGCGCCGAGCGAAGAGGGGCCCGTGGTCGACGAGCTGGGTGTGCTCGAGCACCGGCCACTGGTTGTGCCGGAACGTCTCGGGCAGCAGCAGCCGGTCCCAGACCATCATCTGGCGCGGGAAGACGACCACGTCGCGGTAGTCGCGCAGGCTGATCGTCGCCTCGTTGATGGGTCGGTGCATCGGCGGGTCGCGGGGGTCGGGCCCCTCGCGCCCGGCGGGCGCGGGCGGCGGCGGCTCCGCGGGGATCGTGCGCAGCAGCCGGTGCGGGGTGGGGGCGAGCCCCAGGTAGGTGTCGAGCTCGCCCTCACGCAGCTTGACGTAGACGTCCGGCAGGTCGTGGCTGAGCAGGAGGTCGGCGGCCACCACCCGCCGGGTGACGTGCTTGTCGAGGGACAGCCGGAAGTCCGCCAGGCGCAGCTTGTCCTTGCGCGGCCCCCGCGGCACCGGGCCCGACGGGTCCAGCAGCTGGCCCAGCGGCCCGGGGTGGTCGCCCAGCTCGGGGGCGCCGTCCGGCACGACGTAGGTGCCCTCGGGCCGCAGGTGGAAGAACGTGGCCTCGAACCGGTCCCGGCGACCCTCCGGCACGACGCGGTCCAGGATGACGTCGTAGGGACCGGCCGCGGCCATCGCGACGTGCCGCTCGCTGCCCCCGGTGACGACCTCGGTCACGCTCGCCCGGGGCGAGCCGGCCCGGACCGCCGCGACGAGGCGCGGGTCGGCAGGCCCGAGCACGGCGATCGTGGCGTCGTCGCGGTCGCGTGCGGCGGCGACGAGCCCGGCCAGCTCGCGGTAGCGCCGGTGCGGGAAGCGGGTCCGCAGGCCCGCCCGGACGCGACGGGCGCCGGCGACCGCACGACCGAGCCCCGGCACCTGCGCGGCGCGACGCACCAGCCCGGAGACGGGTCGCGCGCTCATGCCCGCCGCCCGATGCGGCCGCGGACCCGGCGCCCCACCTCGCGCAGCAGCTCCCTGCCCGAGGTCCCCTCGAGCGTGGCGGCGGTGGCGGGGTCGTGCTCCAGCCCCGAGGCGAAGAGGATCTCGGCGATGCGGCCGGCCGAGGCGACGCTGACCGTCTCGGGCGGCGTCGTGTCGTCGGGGTGGTCCTCGGGGTCGACCAGCAGGTTGGCGAGGTCGCCGATCACGCGGGCGTCGGACGCCTCGACGGCCTCGATCCACCCCTCGACGTACTCGTTGGCCCGGCGGGCGGCCCAGCGCGGCGTGCGGATCGGGTACGGCGCCAGGCCGGTCAGCTCGCGCAGCGCCAGCTGGCCGGGGCCGCCGACGGTGTACATCCAGGTGGCGTGGTCGCCGCCGCCCTCGGTGTAGGCGAGGTTGAAGTGGCGGACCATCTCCGCCTCGGGGTAGGGCAGCGAGGCGTTGTCGAGGTCCTGCAGCAGCAGGGTGCCCTCCGGGACGCCCATGAGGCCCTCGAAGACGCGCAGGTTGAAGAGCCGGTCGGAGGGCTCGCCCACGACGAACGTGATGCGGTCCTCGCCGAAGACCGGCCCCCACTCCTGGAGGACCCGGCGCAGGCTGAGCCGGTGCAGCTCGGGCATGACCCGGGTCCACGTCACGTGGGTGGTCCCGTCGAGGTCGACCGCGTCGAAGTGACGGTGGAGCCAGACGTCGAGCGGGTCGGTGCCGCGCCGGCGCAGCACCTCCTGCCACTGCGAGGCCAGGAGCGGCGCGAGGGCGCGCAGGGTGAGCACGACGTGCACCTCGTGGCCGTCGCGACGCAGCTGGTCGGCGAGGTAGCGCACGCGCTCGGGGCCGGCCTGGGTCAGCGTCTCGCTCGACCAGATCGTGCAGCGGTCGGTCGAGGTCCGGAAGCGCTCGGACAGCTGCTGCCAGCGGGTGGCGAAGGGCTCGGTGTCCCAGTAGGGCGGCAGGGTGCCGGCCGCGGTCAGCGCGACCCGCATGTCGTGGCGGCCGCGGGAGACGTTGCGGACGCCGAGCTCACGCAGCTGCGGCCGCGCGTCGAAGAGCGCCGCCTGCAAGGCGGTCGTGCCCGTCTTCGGCATGCCGACGTGGAGCAGCCCCGCTCCGTCCGGCAGTGCTGTCGCCGTGCCCGATGAGCGCATTCGACCCGTCAACTCCTTGATCCGCCTCCACCCGACGACCTTCTCGGGGCGCTCAGACCCTATCCCGGTGGCCGCCGCCGATCCGACCGCCGCCCGGGCCCCGTTGTAGTCTCGACGCGCCTCGGCCCCTGGCCGAACCTCCCGCAGCACCCCCCCCGCCGAACACCGAAGGGCACCAGTGATCCGCTCGTGAAGAACGTCGCCGTGCTGCTGGCCGGAGGGGTCGGCGTCCGCGTCGGGCTCGACGTCCCCAAGCAGCTGATCAAGATCGCCGGCCGACCGATCATGGAGCACACGCTCGCGATCCTGGACGCCCACGAGGACGTCGACGAGGTGCTGGTCCTGATGACCCCGGGCCACCTCGACGCCGTGCACGCCATGGTGCGCTCCGGCGGCTACGAGAAGGTCACCGCCGTGCTCGAGGGCGCCGACACCCGCAACGAGACGACGCGCCGGGCGCTCGACGCCCTGGGCGAGGACGACTGCCACGTCCTGCTGCACGACGCCGTGCGGCCGCTGCTCAGCCCGCGCATCATCAGCGACTGCTTCCAGGCCCTCACCCGCTACGACGCGGTCGACGTGGCCATCCCGTCGGCCGACACGATCATCGAGGTCGGCCCGGACGACACGATCAAGGACATCCCGCCGCGGGCGGCCCTGCGACGCGGCCAGACCCCGCAGGCGTTCCGCGCCTCGGTGCTGAAGGACGCCTACGCCAAGGCCGCGCTCGACCCCCACTTCGAGGCCACCGACGACTGCACGGTGGTGCTGCGCTACCGGCCCGACGTCCCCATCTCGGTGGTCCCCGGCGACGAGCGCAACATGAAGGTCACCGAGCCCATCGACCTCTACCTCGCCGACAAGCTCTTCCAGCTGACCCAGACCGACCTGCCGCCGACCCGGGAGCCGGAGGCCTACCGCGAGGCCCTGGCCGGCAAGGTGATGGTCGTCTTCGGCGGCAGCTACGGCATCGGCGCCGACCTCGCCGGCCTGGCCCGCGAGATGGGCGCGGAGGTGGTCACCTTCAGCCGCTCCTCGACCGGCACCCACGTCGAGCGTCGCGAGGACGTCGCGGAGGCGGCCCGCCAGGTCGTGGCCGAGCACGGCCGGGTCGACTACGTCGTCAACACCGCCGGGGTCCTGCCTCGCGGCAGCCTGATGGACACCAGCGACGAGACGATCTGGGCGGCCACCGAGATCAACTACATCGCCCCGATCCTCATCGCCCAGGAGTTCTTCCCGCTCCTGAGGCAGACCCGCGGCAGCCTGCTGCTCTTCACGTCCAGCTCCTACACGCGCGGTCGCAGCGGCTACAGCCTCTACTCCTCGGCCAAGGCCGCCACCGTCAACCTCACCCAGGCGCTCGCCGACGAGTGGGCCGCCGACCACGTCCGGGTCAACTGCGTCAACCCCGAGCGCACCGGCACCCCCATGCGGACCAAGGCGTTCGGCGAGGAGCCGGCCGGCAGCCTGCTGGAGTCCTCCGTCGTCGCGCGCGCCTCGCTGGACACCCTGCTCTCCAGCGGCACCGGCCACGTCATCGACCTGCGGCGCGAGGACCCGATCGCGGTCGCGATGCACCAGACGGCGTACGACGACGAGCCGGAGGGCTAGCCCCAGAACGCCTGGACCACGCGCTCGGCGCTGTGGCCGTCCTGGAGGTAGTTGTAGGTGCGGTGGAACAGCTCCTGCTGGGCGGCGTACTCGCGCTGCAGCTCGGGCAGGCGACGCAGCCAGGCGATGACCTCGTCGGCGGTGTCGACCAGGGGGCCGGGCGCGGAGTCCTCGAAGGGGTAGAGGAAGCCGCGGACGCCGCCGGAGTAGGTCGCCAGGTCGGGCACCAGGAAGATCATCGGCCGCCCGGTCAGCGCGAAGTCGAAGCGCAGCGAGGAGTAGTCGAGGACCGCGGCGTCGGAGGCCAGGACCAGGTCGTTGATCTCCGGGTGACCGGAGACGTCGATCATCCGTGCCGACCCCGCGTCCCGCGGCTCGGGACGCTGGTGGAAGCGGTGCCCGCGCATCAGCAGCACGTAGTCGGGACCCAACCGCCGGCTGGCCGCCTCGACGTCGAGGTGGGCCACGAGCTCGGCGTTGCGCCAGTTGGTGGCGAGGTCGTCGCGCCAGGTCGGGGCGTAGAGCACGGCGGTCTGGTCCGGGGAGATCCCGAGCCGGGCGCGCGTGGCCGCACGGACCTCGTCGCCGCCGGGCGCCACGAGGGCGTCGTCGCGGGGATAGCCGGAGCTGTGGATCTCCCCGTCGTAGCGGTACTCGCGGCGGTAGTGCTCGTCCATCTCCGGCGCGGGGGTCAGGATCAGGTCCCAGTCACGCGACGTGCGGTCCAGCTCCAGCTGGACCCGGCGCGGCGGGTAGCCCTTCGCCTCCCACATGCGGATGCCCATCGACTTGGCCGGGTAGCCGTGGAAGGTCTGCAGCACCCGCTGTCCGGGACGCTTGGCGAACCACCGGTCGAAGTCGATGTTGAGGCACAGGTGGCCGGCGGTGGCGAGCACCTCGTACCACTCGCGGGAGCCCATCAGCACGGGCTCGGCACCGTCGGGCACCCAGGAGGCGGCGTCGGCGACACCCCAGCGGACCCGCAGGTGCGGGTGGCGCCGGCGCAGCTCGTGGAAGATCGCCAGCTGGCTGTCGGTGGCGGAGGCGCCGCTGTAGGACTGCAGGTAGACCAGGTCGGGGTCGACGGGCAGGTCGGTCTCGCGGGCCCAGCGCTGCAGGGAGGCCTGGGCGAACTGGCCACGCTCGTCGTCACGCAGCGCCGGGAGCAGCTGGACGGCGACCTCGGAGCCGTTGCGCGCCGGGCGGAACCGGTAGCCGTGGGCCACGGTGAAGTCCAGCAGCCGGTCGACCAGCTCGGCCCCCGGCAGCACCCGCGCCGACGGCGACGCGCCTCGGAGCTCGAGCTGGTAGCGCCCGCCCGGGACCAACCTCTCGCCGAGGCCCCAGGCGTCGGTGAGCAGCGGTACGTCGGCACGGACCCGGCCGTCCGCGGAGCCGTCGGGCAGGACGTCGGCGACCTGGTGGGTCCCGGCCCCGACGAGCGCCAGCCGGGCGGACGGCGGGGCCGTGCCCAGCCAGTGGCCGACGACCTCGAGGCGTCCCGGCCCGAGGTCCAGGCGCTCCACGACCAGCGCTCCCTCGGTCTCCAGGACGTCGACGTCGCCGGTGGCCGAGCGGGCCAGCACGACGGAGCCGGAGCCGACCCACGGCCCCTCGTGGGTCCAGGCGACCGCGACCTCCTCGTTGCCGGCGGTGAGCGCGGTGACGTCCCACCGGACGTGGGCCCGTCCCGACCACGGCTCGGGGACCTTGAGGTCGAAGCGGAGCAGGTCGCCGTCGCGGGTGAGCGGCGCGCGGCCCGCGATGCTGCCCATCTGCACTCGCAGCGTGCGCAGCTCCTGGGCCCCGGGGCGCAGGGCGCCGCGGACCCGGCGGCCGGTGACGGTGGCCTCCACGAGCCACGGACCCGCCACCGTGCGGGCCTCGACGGTGATGCCCAGGGCGCCCTTGCGGACCAGCCCCACCCGGAGGTCGCCCTGCAGGCGCGGCGCGAGGTGCTCGGAGGCGACCAGCGCCGCCGAGCCCCGGTCGTCGACGCGGGTGATCGTGCCGGTGCGGGTCAGCCCCTGGGTGGCCAGCCGGACCTCCAGGCGCCACGGCACCTCGGACCGGCCCTCGGCGAGGGCGGCTCGCGACTCCTCGGCCAAGGCCGCGGCGTCCACCTCGGCGACCAGCGCGCCGTGGCTGACGTCCTGGTAGCTGCGGCGCTCGGTCTGGTTGGCACCCGGGTCGACGTACTGGCGCACGGGCACCGCCAGGCGGCCGCCGCCGGGGCGCACGAGGTCGACCGACACCTCGGGGGGCTCAGGGAGGCCGACGTGGTCGACGTAGGCCAGCAGCTCGAGCTCGAGCCGGTCCGGCGCCGCCCAGCGCACCCCGCGCAGGTCCACCACGAGGGGCGTCTCGGCCTCGGTCATGACGTAGCAGTCGTCCGGGACCCCGACCTCGGGGTCGCCGCGGAACGGCAGGTCGGCCACGACGCGCCCGTCGACGACCGAGGTCGGGCGGCTGCCCCGCTCGAAGAGTCGCGACACCACCAGCTCCTCGAGCCGGGCACGGCGGTCGTGGCGGAGCAGCCAGAGCTTGACCCGGGACTCGGCACCCAGCGAGGCCCACGTGGCCTCGCCCGCCGCGTCCAGAAGCAGCTCAAGGTGGTCGCGCAGGCGGCGCCACTGGTCGTCGTCGGCGCGCTCCACGTCGTCGATGAACGGCTGGATCGCGGTGTCGAGCACGCCCCACAGCCACCAGTCGCGCGCGTCCGGGTGGGCGACGCGGTTGAGCTGGGCCCAGGTGCGCTCGTGGTCCAGCAGCCAGGCGTCGAGCTGCGCGAGGACGTCCGGCATGGAGCCGACGCTCACACCGTCGCGACGGTTGGTCGGCACGTAGGTCTCGTCGGCCAGCAGGTCGAAGGTGCGGGCCCGGACGTAGGAGGCGAGCGCCACGTCCTCGCCGCTGGGCCGCTCGGCGGTGAACGCCAGTCCGGACTCGCGCCAGAAGGACTGGCGGAACATCCGGTTGCCCAGGCCGAGGTCGGTGACGGCGACCGGGTTGGCCGCCAGCTCGGTGCCGAGCTGGGTCACCTCGTGCGCGGCGCCGAACGGGGAGTCGACGCGGGCCCCCGGGGCGAGGGGCACCTGCATGCGGCCGACCGCGAGGTCCGACCCGGACCGCTCGAGCGCGTTGACGAGGCGGCCGATGCCGAACGGCAGCATCGTGTCGCCGCCGCCGACGAAGAGGAGGTAGGTGCCGCGGGCGGCGCGGGCACCGGCGTGCCGGGCCTCGGCGACGTCGGCCGCGGTGTGCCGCGCCACCACGATGCGCCAGTCGGCGTCGGCGTGCTCGCGGGCCACGCGGCGTACCTCGGTGGCAGGGCCCCAGGGCTGGACCCGCACCTCGAGGTTGCGGTGGACCGAGGCGCGCAGGCTGTCGAGGCAGGCGCCGATGCGGGTGGTGTCCGCGTCGCTCACGGGCAGCACGACGGTCACGCGGGGGCCGGTGTAGGCGGGTCGGAAGCGGTGGCTGGCGCGGCCCAGGGGTCCGCGGACGCCGCGGGGCGTCATCTTCGCCACCCGGCGTGCGGTGTCGGTCACTCGCTGGCGCGCGCGCACTCAGCCCCTCCTTCCGTGGGGTAGGACGACCGCGACCCGGCTCGCCGGGTGGGCGGCGGTCACCGCTTCTCGCAGGAGACCAGGACCCGCGACTCGGAGTCGACGAGCACCTCGACGTCGTAGTGGCGGCGGCGCCCGATGCCGCCGCGGCGCACCTGCTGGGGCTCGATCGGCTCGGCGTAGACGGGAAGGGCGTAGGTGTGCTCGCCGACGTCGAGCTGGAGGCGCAGCTCCCACAGGGCGTGGTCGCGGTCGCCGAGCTCGGCGACGACGTCGCCGGACCAGGTCAGGGTGCCGTCGGCGGCGATGTCGACGCGCCGCGACGGCTTGTCGGACGCCGCCCGCCGGTCACGCCTCAGCGCGGGCCGGCCCTCCAGGCCGGTGGCTGCGATCAGCGCGGCCCGCACGTAGGGGGTGCTGCGCGGGTCGAGCCGGGTGGGGACCTCGAGGTGCAGGCGGTCCTCGGCCCACGTCACCCGGGCGTCCGAGGAGACCCGGAACACCATCCGGCGGGCGTGCGTGAGGGGCAGCTGCAGGACGTCCGGCGGGAGCGAGTCGTCGACGTGGTCGGGCAGGTGGAAGGACACGTGCTCACCGTCCAGGACGAGCGGCAGCTCGTCGGCATCCACCGTCGTGAGGTCGTCGATGGCCTGGGGGTCGTCGGCGCGGACGGCGCAGTAGCGCAGCCGGGTCAGGGGCCCCAGCCGGGCGTAGATGCGGTCGGTGAAGTAGCGGTCCATCAAGGCGCGCAGGCCGGCGCGCAGCGGGGCGCGGTCGCTCTCGGGCAGGACCGCGTGGTCGCGCTCCACCAGCTTGATCAGCTCGCTGTCGAAGTGCCGGACGAGCACGCCGTCGCGCTCCTCCCCCGCTGGGAGCAGCTCGGCGATGTGGTCCATCACCGCACCGATGTCCTCCAGGCGCGCGCGCCACGTGGAGGTGTAGCTGATGTTGCGGGCGTCGGCGCGGCGCACCGCGTAGTAGCAGGTGTAGTCCGCGAGCACCGAGACGCGCGCGGCGTGGTGGAGCGCCTCGACGGTGAACGGCTGGTCGCTGCCCACCCGCAGGTCCAGGGCGTAGCGGATGCTGTGCTCCTCGAGCAGCGCGCGGCGGAACAGCTTGGTGTTGGACAGCGCGTAGGGCAGGAGCTCTCCGGGGAAC
This sequence comes from Nocardioides sp. 503, assembly GCF_004522095.1. Classification (GTDB taxonomy): domain Bacteria; phylum Actinomycetota; class Actinomycetes; order Propionibacteriales; family Nocardioidaceae; genus Nocardioides. Next base: position 416,537 of record NZ_SPUI01000004.1, on the reverse strand, counting down.
GGCACGTCCTCGGCGTCCTCGCGGTAGAGGCGCTGGCTGACGTAGCGGTCGTTGACCCCGACCATCCGCCCGCACAGCACGTCGGAGCCCCACGCGTCGGCCCGGTCGACCATGCGCTCGAGGGCCTCCTCGCCGAGGTAGTCGTCGGAGCCGAGGAAGAAGACGTAGCGGCCCTGCGCGAGCTCGAGCCCGACGTTGCAGGGGCCGGCGGGCCCACCGGAGTTGGCCTGGTGCACGACCGTGAGCAGGCCCGGGTGCGCGGCGGCGTAGCGGTCGAGCTCCTCGCCGCTGCCGTCGGTGGACCCGTCGTCGACGGCGACCACGTGCATCCGGGAGGCGCCGATGCTCTGGGCGACGAGCGAGTCGAGCGTCGCGGTGAGGTAGGGCATCGTGTCGAAGACCGGGACGACGACGGTCACGTCCACCTGAGTCATCGTCGCCCTTCGCCGTCACGGAGTTGCCGTCCGGGCCGCGATTCTACGGGTCTAGGCTGGCGGCGACACCCACCACCCCAGGAGAGGCACCGGCGTGACGAGCACCGTGAAGGACACCGCCCAGGTCGACCCCCGCGCCGAGCTCGGCGACGGCACCACCGTGTGGGAGCTGGCCCAGGTGCGCGAGGGCGCCCGGCTCGGCTCCGGGTGCATCGTCGGCCGTGGCGCCTACGTCGGTAGCGGCGTGATCATCGGCGACAACGTGAAGCTGCAGAACTACGCGCTCGTCTACGAGCCGGCCGAGCTGGGCGACGGCGTGTTCGTGGGGCCGGCGGTCGTGCTGACCAACGACGAGTACCCGCGCTCGGTCGACCCCGAGGGCAACCTCAAGCGCGGTGCCGACTGGGAGCCGGTCGGCGTCGTCGTCGAGGAGGGCGCCTCGCTGGGCGCCCGGTCGGTCTGCGTGGCACCGGTGCGGGTCGGGCGCTGGGCGCTCGTGGCCGCCGGCGCCGTGGTGACCCGTGACGTGCCGGCGTTCGCGCTGGTCGTCGGCGTCCCCGCACGCCGCATCGGCTGGGTGGGTCGCGCGGGCGTGCGCCTGGTCGAGGACGGCGAGGGCACGTGGCGCTGCCCCCGGACCGACGCGCTCTACGACGAGCGCGACGGGGTCCTCACCGAGCGCTGAGCCCCGGGGCGCTCAGCCGCCGATGACCACGCGCCGGTGGCCGGCCCAGGCGGCGGCGTCGGTGACTCGGCGACCGTCGACCAGGACCCCCACGCCGGGCAGGTCGGACGGTGCGAGCGTGCGGTACTCCTCGTGGTCGGCCTGGATCACGGCGGCCACGACCTCCTCGCCGCGGTGCGGCGGCAGCCCGAGGGCCTCGAGCTCCTGCTCGGTGTACATCGGGTCCGAGACGTAGGGCGTGGCGCCGCGCGCCCGCAGCTCCTCGACCAGCGGGAAGACGCCGGAGAACGCGGTCTCCTTGACCCCGCCCCGGTAGGCCGCGCCGAGGACGAGCACGGCCGCGCCGGCGAGGTCGCCGTGCGCGGCAGCCAGCAGGTCGACGGAGTAGTGCGGCATGCCGGCGTTGGCCTCGCGGGCGGCCCGCACGACGGTGGCCTCGGGGTCGTTCCACAGGTACAGCCGCGGGTAGACCGGGATGCAGTGACCGCCGACGGCGATGCCGGGGCGGTGGATGTGGCTGTAGGGCTGGGAGTTGCAGGCGTCGATGACCAGGTTGATGTCCACGTCGATCGTGTCGGCGTAGCGGGCGAACTGGTTGGCCAGGCCGATGTTGACGTCGCGGTAGGTGGTCTCGGCGAGCTTGGCGAGCTCCGCCGCCTCGGCCGAGCCGAGGTCCCACACGCCGTTGGCCCGCGGCAGGTCGTCGCGGTCGTCGAAGGTCAGCGTCGCCTCGTAGAACTCCACGCCGCGGAGGGTCGAGGCGTCGTCGACGCCGCCCACCAGCTTGGGGTAGCGGCGCAGGTCCGCGAAGACCCGCCCGGTGAGCACGCGCTCGGGGCTGAACACGAGGTGGAAGTCGGTGCCGACCGTCAGCCCCGAGCCCTCCTCGAGCATCGGCGCCCAGCGGGTGCGGGTGGTGCCGACCGGCAGGGTGGTCTCGTAGCTCACCAGCGTCCCGGGCTTGAGCCCGCGGGCCACGTCGCGGGTGGCGGCGTCCATCCAGCCGAAGTCGGGCTTGCTCTCGGCATCCACGAACAGCGGGACGACGAGGACGACAGCCTCGCTGCGCGACACGGCGTCGGCCGTGTCGGTGGTCGCGGTGAGCAGGCCGGCGTCGACGGCCTCCCGCAGCTTCTCGCCGAGGTGGGCCTCGCCGGGGAACGGCTCCTCGCCCCGGTTGACGAGGTCGACGACGGCGGCGTTGACGTCGGCGCCGACGACGCGGTGCCCCATGCTCGCGAACTGGACCGCCAGGGGCAGCCCGATCTTGCCGAGAGCGACGACGCAGATGTCCATGTGACGAGATGTCCTTCGGAGAGGGGTCAGGCGGGGAGGGCGGAGCTGACCGAGACGGTGGTGCCGTCCTGGGCCGAGCGCAGCACGGCGGAGGAGACCTCGACGGTACGCATGCCCTGGCGGACGGTGACGATGTCGTCCCCCACTCCGAGCACGGCGTCGCGGAAGCGCTCGTGCTCGACGAGCAGCGGCTCGCGGCGCGAGATGGCGAAGCGGGTCATGTCGCCCTCGCTGACGCCGCGGAAGTTGCGCATCGTCTCCCACTCGGAGGTGATGGCGCCGTTGGCGTAGAACGTGAGGTCGGCCGTGAGGGTGTCGGCCACGAAGCAGCCCTTCTCCCCCGTGACGACCGTCGAGCGCTCCTTGAGCGGGCTCAGCCAGTTGACCAGGTGGTTGGCGATCGCGTCCTGCTCGAGCTCGGCCACGACGGCGACCATGTCCTCGTGCTCGCGGCCGCTGCGCCGCGACGTGCGCGCGGAGACCGAGAGGTAGGCGCGGCCCGTGACCCAGGCGGTCAGGTCGATGTCGTGGGTCGCCAGGTCCTTGACCACGCCGACGTCGGCGATGCGGGCCGGGAAGGGCCCCTGCCGGCGGGTCACGACCTGGTAGATCTCGCCCAGGTCGCCGGCCGAGAGCCGCTCGCGCAGGCTCTGCAGGGAGGGGTTGTAGCGCTCGATGTGACCGACGCCGGCGACGAGTCCCTGGGACTCGAAGGCGTCGACCAGGCGACGGGCGCCCTCGTCGGAGTGCGCGAGGGGCTTCTCGATCAGCGCCGCCACGCCCTGCTCGGCGAGGTAGAGGCCGACCTCCTCGTGGAGCGCGGTCGGGCAGGACACCACCGCGTAGTCGAGGCCCGCGGCCACGAGGTCCTCGACGGTGGTGTGGATCGGGCTGCCGTGGCTGACGCGCTGGTCGGTGACCAGCGGGTCGGAGCACCCGACGAGCTCGACGCCCTCCAGGGTGCTCAGGACGCGGGCGTGGTTGCGGCCCATGGCCCCCAGGCCGATGACGCCGGCACGCAGCGACGCCGTGCTCACGCGGCACCCACGGCGGACGCGACGCCCTCGACGATGCGGTCCAGGTCGTCCTTGGCGAGCGACGGGTGCACCGGCAGCGACAGCGCCTCGAGGGCGGCCCGCTCGGTCTCCGGGAGCTCCCAGCGCGGGTCCGGGGCGCCGTCCTTGAGGAACGGCGTGAGGCGGTGGATCGGCGTCGGGTAGTAGACCGCGTTGCCGATGCCGAGCTCGCGCAGGCGCTCGGAGACGCCGTCGCGGTCCTCGGCGACCCGGATCGTGTACTGGTGGTAGACGTGGCGGTAGTCGGCCGGCACGGGCGGGACGGTGACGCCGTCGACGCTGTCCAGGCCGGCGTCGAGCACCTCGGCGTTGTCGCGGCGCTGCTCGGTCCAGCCGTCGAGGCGGGCCAGCTGCGTGCGGCCGATGGCGGCGGCCACGTCGGTCATGCGGGTGTTGGTGCCCACGACCTCGTTGGCGTAGCGCTGCTCCATCCCCTGGTTGCGCAGCAGGCGCAGCATCCGGGCGAGCTCGGCGTCGTCGGTGGAGATCATGCCGCCCTCGAGGGAGTGCATGTTCTTGGTGGGGTAGAAGCTGAAGCAGCCGGCCTTGCCCCAGGCGCCGACGGCGCGGTCGCCGATCGCGGCGCCGTGCGCCTGCGCGGCGTCCTCGACGATCGCGAGCCCGTGCTTCTCGGCCAGGGCCACCAGCGCCGGCATGTCGGCGGGCAGGCCGTAGAGGTGCACCGGCATGATCGCGGCGGTGCGGGGGCCGACCAGTGCCTCGACGGCGGCCGGGTCGACGTTGAAGGAGTCGCGCGCGATGTCGGCGAACACCGGCTCGGCGCCGACGAGGCGCACGGCGTTGGCGGTCGCGGCGAAGGAGAACGACGGCACGATGACCTCGTCACCGGGGCCCAGGCCGAGCGCCAGGAGCGAGAGGTGCAGGGCGGAGGTGCCGGAGTTGACGGCCACGCAGTGGGCCGCGCCGGCGAGGGGGGCGAACTCCTCCTCGAAGGCCTTGACCTCGGGTCCCTGCACCACCATGCCGCTGCGCAGCACGCGCACCGCGGCCTCGATGTCGACCTCGTCGATGACGGGCTTGGCGGCGGGGATCGGGCTGGGCTGAGAGCCGGTCATGCAGGCCTCCTGAGTCGTGGTGGGCGCGGCCATGCTCGCAGGTCGGCGGAGCGAGTCCAAGTTAGGGGTATCAGGCGTCGGCGCAGCTGCAGCGGCCGCTCAGAAGACCCGTCGTAGGACCGGGACCTGTCGGGCCAGCAGGCTGATGGCGAAGGCCGCCACCACGACCACGACGTACATCTCGGTCTTGTCGACCGGGGTCGGGCTGGCGTACCACTCGGGCCACCGCTGGCGCAGCACCGCGACGACGAGCAGGTGCACGAGGAAGACACCGAACGTCGCGTCCGACAGCGCGCCGGCGACCCGGCGGACGGCGGCCGAGGGGCGCAGCCGGGCGAGCAGGTCGACGCCGGCCACGAAGAGGCACACCGACCCGACCGCGACGCCCAGACCGGTGTACGTCGGCGGCAGGGCCGCCTGGAGCCAGCGGTGCTCCGGCGTCACGGAGAACTGCCACACGGCCTCGGCGATCAGCAGGATCCCGAGCGGACCCGTCCACAGCCACCGCCGCGACGCCGGCCGGGCCGTGCCCCAGGCGTAGCCGGCCAGGAACAGGCCGACGAAGGCGAGCCACCACGTCAGCGCGCCCTGCGACCACGGCCGGGGCTCCCCGAGCAGCGACGTGATCGCCGGCAGCGCGGTCACGGTGCCGCACCAGACGAGTGCCACGGCGGCGGCCGTCGCGGCCCGCCGCTGGCCGCCGGCGGAGAGGAAGGCCGCCAGCACGGGGGCGACGACGTAGAGGCCGAGGATCAGCCAGAGGAAGTAGAGGGCGGTGAAGACCTTGCCGTCGATGAAGTTGACGATCACGAAGTCGGCCCGCGGCTCCTCGTGCTGCATCCAGAACCGCACCACCACGAGGTAGACCACGTGCCAGACCACGAGGGCGGGCAGGAGCCGGGTGACGCGTTTGCGGTAGAAGGCGGCGGGCCCGGCGGCATGGGAGCGCGGGGCCAGCACCAGCAGTCCGCTCGCCAGGACGAAGAAGGGCACCGACCACCGGGCGCCCAGGTCCAGGACGACCGCGAAGGTCCAGGTGGGCGTGCCGCGGAGGTCGGGGCGGCCCAGGATGAGGCCGAAGACGTGGATGGCGACCACGCCGAGGATCGCCAGCACGCGCAGGACGTCCAGCTCGAAGCGCCTGCCCGACGTCGGGGCGGCGGTGGCCGGCCCCTCGACGCCGGGGACCCCCTGGGAGACCGTCATCCGAGCAGCACCCGGGCGAGGTGGGGCGCGGTGACGTCGGCGTCCCACGAGGTCAGCGCCGTGCCCGAGGCGACGGCCGACTCCTGGGACCAGACCTGCTCGTCGGCCGTGACCGCCAGCACCCGCTCGACGGCCTCGTCCAGGCTCCCGACCACCCAGGAGGCGGGGTAGGTCGTCCGGGCGCCGCACTGCTGCTGCTCGAAGAACGGCCAGTCGCGGACCAGGGCGACCGCGCCGCTGGCCGCCCCCTCCTTCACCGCCATGTGCTCGCTCTCGCGGACCGAGGAGCTCACGATGACGCCGACCTCGCGCAGCGCCTCCGGCACGTCGACGGTGCGGCCGCGCCGCTCGACCGCGCCGAGGGCCTCCAGCTCGGCGACCTCGGAGCGGTAGTGGCGCTCGTACTCGCGGTAGATCGCCGTCCCGGTCTCGGGCAGGTCCTCCCCGAACAGGAGCAGTCGGTAGCGGCTGTCGTGCGCGCGCAGGCGGCGCAGCAGCTCCAGGGTCCAGCGCACGTCCTTGGCCACGCCGGCGTAGCCCACCATCGCCAGGGTGTGGCGGACGTCGGGGTGCTTGGGCAGCTCGAAGCGCCGCAGGTCCACGACATTGTTGGCGACGGCGCTGACCGGTCCGTCCTCAGGCCCCATCCGAGGCACGACCGCCTCGACGAGCTCGCGCAGGTGCTCGCCGACGTAGACGACCTCGTCGACGCGGCTCACGTCGAGCAGGTGCGGCCACTTCGTCCAGCCCTCGAAGCTGTGCAGCCGGACCACCACCCGGGCGTCGCCGGGGTCGACCAGGGTGAGGAAGAGCGCCATCGATGTGCACCACTCGGCGAGCACGACGTCGGCCCAGTCCAGGTGGGGGCGCAGGACCTCCTCGGCCTCCTCGCGCACCAGCTCGTCGGTCAGGAGCGAGTGCAGGAGACGGGGCGTGCCGTCGCGGACGTAGTGAGCGGCGCCCCCGAGGTCCTCCGGCGTGAGGTAGCGGACCTCGGCGCCCCGCTCGGCGTGCAGCCGCGACGCGAACTCGCTCACGAAGTTGGTGTTGCCGTTGACCACCACCAGCACCCGCGGACCGCGGTCGGTGGGCAGCGCGGCGGCCGGCCTGGCCCTGCCCCGCGGGACGCTCAGCGCCCGGTGCAGCGCGCTGTCGGCCAGCACGGAGGCGAAGCCGTGGGGGTCGGCGCTGAGCGGGGAGGCCACCGAGTCGAAGTGGACGCCGGGGTAGAAGAGCAGCCGCACCGCCTGGAGGTAGGACGCGACGGCGGGCTTGGTCCGTCCGGCCTCCCACTGCGCGTCGGCGTGGCCGAGCTCGGCGCGGGCCGCCTCCAGCAGCCGTGGCGGCGTGCGTCCGGACCCGAGCTCGTAGGCCGCCACGATGCCGTGGAAGTCGGCGCGCGCCCGCCGGTTCTTGAACGTCGGGCCGAGCCGGTCCTGCAGCGCGAGGGCCTCGGTGCGCGAGCCGGCCGCCAGGAGGGCGACGACCCGCGCGGACTCCGTCCGCGCGCGGGCACCCGGCTCCGGCGGTGCGGGGGCCTCGGGCACGACGACCGCCGCCCGGCGGCGCGGGCGAGCGGCCCGCAGGCTCACAAGCAGCCCCTGGCGCCGCGGCGGCTCCGGGGTGGGCTGGTCGGGCACGGTCCCGGCGACCGGTACCGGGACCGGCGTCGGGACCGGGACGCTCTCGGGCGTCGCCCCCTCGCGCAGGGCGCGCAGGGCGGCGTAGACACCGGACCGGGCGAGAGCCGCGGGGTTCGTCGAGGCGAGCTGCCACACGGCGTAGATCGCCGACGGGTCGACGGCCACCAGCAGGTCGGCCTGCCGCGCCTGCTCCAGAGTCCACTCGTCGTGCTTGACGTAGGTCCACATCCGCCGGGCCACCGGGGCGAAGGCGGTGCTCCGCCAGAAGTCGGGCTCGTAGCCCTCGCTCGCGGACCAGAGGCTGCGCACCCCGTCGAGGCCGACCTCCGGCGGGACCGTGCGCGACATCGTCACCAGGCGGACCTCGGCGCCGAGCGCCCGCAGCTCCTCCACGGCCTCGGCGTAGAGGCGGGTGCTGCGGCGCTTGGACGACAGGAGCAGGACCCTCGTCATCGGACCCGCTCGCTCAGGGCCTGCACGGCGGATGCGACGGTGCCGACCCGCTCGTAGCGGTCCGCGTAGGCGCGGGCGGCGCTGCGGTCCGCGTCGGTGCTGGCGACCGCGAGCTCGGCGGTGCGGGCCCAGGCCTGCTCCAGGAACCCCGGGTCCACGTCACCGACGCCGGACCAGAGCGGATAACCCTCCAGCAGCGTGGAGGCGTCGTGCTCCACCTCGTGGACGGACAGGATCGGCAGCCCGGTCGCCATGTACTCGTACACCTTCCCCGAGGTCATGAAGGCGCCGCCGATGACCATGAAGGTCAGTGCGTCCCAGCGCCGGTAGAGGTCGACCAGCTCGTTCTTCGGCACCGGACCGCCGTAGACGACGCCGTCGTCCTCCGCGTCCAGCAGCAGCTCCAGGACGGTCGAGGACCCGCGGCTCGCGCCGGCGCCGAGGTTGCCGCGCCACTCCCACCGGGCGTCGCGCAGGAGGGGCGAGGACTCACGGGCGGCCCGCCAGGAGTCGAGCACGGCCCGGACGAAGTCGGGCTTGAAGTTGATCGTGCCGACGTAGCCGAAGCAGAGCGGCGCGGTCGCGGCGCTCGGGGCCAGGTCGGGGACGCTGGCGCGGTCGAAGCCGTTGCGCACGACGCGCACCTTGTCGGCGAGCTCGGGGTAGCGGGCGCGGTAGTGCCCCGCGATCGGGTCGTTGACCACCCACAGCGAGACCGCCGCCTCGAGCGCACGCCTCTCCCACTGCGCCTCCGGCGAGTCGTCCTCGACGGCGGTGCCGCCGTTGATGACGTCGACCGTCCAGCCGTCGCGGAAGTCGACCGCGAAGGGCACGCCGTGCTCCTCGTGGAGCCGCAGCGCCGGCGCGAGCAGGACGTAGGGCACGCAGCTCACCACGACGAGGTCGAACGGCGTCTCGTCGTGCAGGGCGAGGACCGCGGTCTCGAGCTCGTCGCGCCAGCCGCCGAAGGTGGGCTCGGGGAAGCTCTCGAGGTTCTGCTCGCGCCACTGCCGCAGCCACCGGCCAGGGTGGAGGGCGCGCTCCTCGCTGAAGGCGCGGATGTCGGTCTCGAGGTCCGCCCGGCGCAGCGGCAGCTCCACGATCCGGATGGCCGGGTCGACGACCGCAAGGAGGCTCTCGTCCAGCCCGAACTCGTCCTCCCAGAGGGGGCGGGCGGCGTTGACGACGGTGACGTCCCAGCCGTCCGCGGCGAAGCCGTTGGCGATGGCGAGCAGCCGGTACGTCGAGCTCTTCAGCGCCGGAGGGAAGCCGAACGCCAGGAACAGCAGCCTACGGCTCGAACGACTCACTGAGCCCCTTCAACGGTCTGGACGACGTCACGGTCTCGGTAGTGTACGGCTCGCTGCCGGGACGTCCGGCACCACGAGACATCGATGGGGGCCGGGTCATGACGACGCCACAGGGGTCGACGCACGGCGGCGACGCCTCGACCCCGGAGCGCGGCGGTCCGGACCGCAAGCGCGTGGTGATCCTCGTCGACAACGACGTCCGGCGGGACTCGCGCGTGCAGAAGCAGGCGGTGTCCATGGCGGAGAAGGGCTGGGACGTGCACGTCCTGGGCCTCGCCCCCCGCGGCGGGCACGGGGAGACCTGGCAGCTGGGCGGGGCGCGCGTCCTGCTGCTGGAGGTGCTGACGCACCGCCGTCGCCACGAGGCCCGCGACCCGCGGTGGCGCAACCCGCTGGCCTTCGGCTCCGCGCGGGAGCTGGAGCAGTACGAGCTCGGGGTGGAGCGGCGCCGGCTCGACGCGGAGACCCGGTCCGGGTCCGCGCGGCTCCGCGCGCCCGAGGGAGCCTCGCTGTCGAGCCGGCTGGCCCGCACCGTGGCGCTGCCCGTGCGGGTCCGCAACGGGCTGCTGTCGCGGTGGGTCGCCCTCCGGGTGGCGGCGACCACGTCGGTGCGGCAGAAGCGGCGCGCGATGGCGGCTCCGCTCGACCGGACGACCACCTGGCTGTGGACGCGGCTGCTCGGACAGCGCTCGTGGCGACGGCTGGACCCCCATCTGTGGGACTGGGAGGCCGCCTACGGACCGGTGGTGGACGAGCTGGCGCCCGACCTGATCCACGCCAACGACTTCCGCATGCTCGGGATCGGCGCCCGGGCCAAGCTCCGCGCGGCCCTCCAGGACCGGGCGGTCGCGCTCGTCTGGGACGCGCACGAGTACCTGCCCGGCGCCCGGCCCTGGAGCAACCACCCCCGCTGGCACCCGGCCCAGATGGCCCACGAGCGGGAGTTCTCCGCCTACGCCGACGAGGTCGTCACCGTCTCCGAGGAGCTCGGGCAGCTCCTCCAGGAGCGCCACCGCCTGCCGCGCCCGCCCACGGTCGTCCTCAACTGCCCCCTGCTGCCGCTGGCGTCCCGCACCGGTGAGCCGGTGCCCGACATGCGTGCCCTGGTCGGGGCCGGGCCGGACACCGCCCTGCTGGTCTACGCCGGCTCCCCCTCGCGCCAGCGGGGGCTCCGCACGGTCGTCGAGGCGCTGCCCCACCTGCCCGGCGCCGCGTTCGCGATCGTGACGGCCATCCCCGAGTCCGAGCCGGTCCTGGAGGTCCTGCGGCGAGCCGAGGAGCTCGGGGTCGCCGACCGGGTCCACCTGCTCCCCTACGTCTCCCCCGACGACGTCGTCGCCTACCTGTCGGTCGCCGACGTCGGGCTGATCCCGATCGAGCACTTCCCCAACCACGAGATCGCGCTCATCACGAAGTTCTTCGAGTACAGCCACGCCCGGCTGCCGATCGTGGTGAGCGACGTGCGCGCCATGTCGCGCCAGGTCCGCGAGACCGGCCAGGGCGAGGTGTTCCGCGCCGGGGACGCGGCCGACCTGACCCGCGCCGTCCGCGCCGTGCTGGCCGACCCGGCGCGCTACCGGGCGGCGTACGACGGGGCGGCGCCGCTGGCCGAGTGGACGTGGGAGGGCCAGTCCGTCGTCCTCGACGAGGTCTACCACCGGGCTCTCGAGCGGGTCCGACAGCACGCCACCCGCCCGTGAGCGTGACGCCTGGCCGCCCGAGGGCACCGCGCACTGTGCGACGATCCACTGCTGTGACGACCGGTGGCGAGGCACCCGCGACGGGCCACCGGTTCCGCCCCGACATCGAGGGCCTGCGGGCGCTGGCCGTGACCGCGGTGCTCCTCGACCACGCCGGTCTCGCGCTCCTGCCGGGCGGCTTCGCCGGGGTCGACGTCTTCTTCGTGGTCTCGGGCTTCGTGATCACCACCCAGCTGCTGCTCGAGCTCGAGAGCCGGGGCCGCATCGACCTGCCCCGCTTCTACGCGCGTCGCGCCAAGCGCCTGCTGCCGGCCGCGTGCCTGGTCCTGCTGGTGACCACCGTCGCGGCGTGGTTCGGGGTGTCGCGCGTGCAGTGGAGCGCGATCGCCCAGGACGTCGTCGGCTCCGCCCTCTACGTCGTCAACTGGGTGCTGGCCCACCGCTCGGTGGACTACATGGCCCAGGACGTCGCGCCCTCGCCGGTGCAGCACTTCTGGTCGCTGGCGGTCGAGGAGCAGTTCTACTTCATCTGGCCGCCGATCATCCTCGGCCTCGCATGGGCCGCGTCCCGCGTGCTGGCCTCGCGGGGCCGGCGCGCGACGCCGACCGCCTCGCGCGGCTTCCTCGCGCTCGGCCTCGTCGTCGTCATCGTCGTCCCCTCGCTGGTGTGGGCCGCCTACATGACCTCGGAGCGACCCAGCGAGGCGTTCTTCGTCACCACCACCCGGCTCTGGGAGCTCGGCCTCGGCGCCCTCGTGGCGCTCGGGGCGGGCCAGTGGCGGCGGCTGCCGGCACGGGCCGCGCAGGTCCTGGGCGGGCTCGGCCTGGCCGTGGTCCTGGGCGGCCTGCTGCTGCAGGGCGAGGGCACCCCCTGGCCGTTCCCCGGGGCGCTGGTGCCGACCCTGGGCACCGCGGCGGTCGTCGTCGCGGGCTTCGCGGCGCGCCAGGGGTGGGCCAGCAGCCTGCTCAGCCTCCCGGCGCTGGTCTGGGTCGGCGGCCTCTCCTACTCGCTCTACCTCTGGCACTGGCCGGTCCTGCAGTTCGGCACCTGGCGGTGGGGCGAGCTGTCGACGGCCCAGGGCCTGGGCCTCGTGCTGCTGTCGTTCCTCCCGGCCTGGCTGTCCTTCCGCCTCGTGGAGAACCCGATCCGGCGCTCACCCGCGATCGCCGCGTCGCCGCGACTGGCGCTGTCGATCGGCCTCAACTGCACCCTGGCGGCCGTGGTCGCGGGGCTGCTGCTCCAGCACGCGGTCTCGACGAGCCGGGCGACGTCCGGTGACCCCGGCACCGCCGTGGAGATCTCACCGCGCGACCTCACCGGCCGGGTCACGGCCGGGGTCGGCGTCGACGGCCCTCCGCTCTTCGACGCGATCACGCCCGACCCCGTCGACGCCGTGCTCGACTCCCCCACGCTGTACGCGCAGGGGTGCGCCGTCGAGGTCTACGACACCGGCGTCAAGTCGTGCGACAGCGGCGACCCGTCGGGCAAGACCTCGGTCACGGTCGTCGGCGACTCGAAGGTCGCACAGTGGATGCCGGCCATCGACGCGATCGCCGAGGCCAACGGCTGGCGGGTGCGGCTCTACACCAAGGGCGGGTGCACCTTCACCGACACGATGACCCTGGTCGAGGGCGACCCCTTCGAGGAGTGCCGCGAGTGGGGCGAGGAGGTCTTCCGCCGGATCAGCAGCCCCGGTGACGTCCCGGACGTCCTGATCACCTCGGGCCTGCGCAAGGGCGCCGTCGACGAGGACGGGGAGGAGACGCTCGAGGGCCTGGTCGAGGGCTACGTCGGCTACTGGAAGCCCCTCACCGAGGCCGGGACCAAGGTGATCGCGATCTCCGACACCCCCAGCCCGTCGGTCGAGGTCGCGCCCAACGCCTACGAGTGCGTCGCCGAGCACCTCGACGACGACCCGGGCGAGACGTGCTCGTGGGACCTCGCCGAGATGAGCAGCAACGTCGCCATGCGCGACGCCGCGGCCCGGGTCGACGGCACGTTCATCGACATGAACCCCCTGGTCTGCCCCGAGCAGAGGTGCCGGGCCGTGCTGCGCAACGTCCTCACCTACCGGCAGGGCTCCCACATCACCGCGACCTTCGTGAGCCTCCTGGCGCCGGCGCTGGCCTCCCAGCTCGTCCCGGCGGTCAAGGCCGCCAGGCGCAAGCGCGGCTGACGGGCGGGTCCCTGCGGCCGGGGCGCGACTACCCGGCCGTGAAGCGACGGGCGCCGTCGGGCACGACCCGGGCCGGGACCCCCACCAGCAGGCTGTAGGGCGGCGCGACGGTGCCCTCGCGGACCACCGCCCCGGCGCCGACCACGGAGAAGTCGCCGATCTCGCTGCCCATCAGCACCACGGCGTTCGCGCCGACGTGCACGTGGCGCCCGATCGAGGTGGGCCGGCGCTCGGTCGCGGTGGCACCCTCGCTGAGGCAGCGCGCCACGGTGGAGTGGGTGTAGATCTGGGCGCCGGCCGAGATGTCGCAGCCCGAGCCGACCGTGAGACCGCCGCTGCCGTCGACCACCGTGAAGGCGCCGATCCAGACGTCCTCGCCGATGTCCGGCTCCCCCACGATCCAGGCCAGCGGGTGGTAGGGGTTGGCGGGAAGAGGCCCGTCGTCCCGGGCGTCGCCAGGTGCCGTCAACGTCGTCTCCGATCCGGGCCGTGGGGCGCCTCGCTGGTAGCCTGCCCGCGCCAGCAGAGCCTACGCCCGACCCCCTTCGCGAACGAGCAGGTCATGTCAGTCAAGTCCAAGTCCATCCTGGTGACCGGCGGCGCCGGCTTCATCGGCAGCCACCTCGTCGACCGCATCGTCGCCGACGACCCCGCGCGGGTCACCGTGGTCGACAACTTCTTCCTCGGCGAGGCGAGCAACCTGCGCCACGCGCTGGCCACGGACGCCGACGTCGAGGTCATCCGCCTCGACGCGGCGGACCTCCCGGCCATGCAGGACATCGTCGAGCGCCGTGGCGTCGACACGATCTTCGACCTCGCGGTGATCCCCCTCCCGACGTCGCTGGTCTACCCCGCGTGGACGGTGCAGACCAACGTGGCCATCGCCCTGACGGTCAGCGAGCTCACCCGCCGCGGCCTCGTCGAGCGGCTGCTGCACGTGTCGACCTCCGAGGCCTACGGCAGCGCGCGCTACATCCCCATGGACGAGGACCACCCGCACGACGCGATCACGCCCTACGCGGCGAGCAAGAGCGCCGCGGACCGGATCATCGAGTCCTACGTGCAGACCTTCGGCATCGACGTGACCGTCGTCCGCCCGTTCAACAACATCGGCCCGCGTCAGAACCCCGGCTCCTACGCCGGCATCGTGCCGATCGTCGTCAAGCGCGTCATGTCGGGCCAGCCGATCGAGATCTTCGGGGACGGCGAGCAGACCCGCGACCTGATCTTCGTGCGCGACACCGCCGACCTGATGGTCGAGATCCACGACGCCCCCGAGTGCCGCGGCGAGGTGCTCAACGTGGCGAGCGGCGTCGAGACCTCGGTCAACGAGCTCGTCCGCCGCCTGCTAAAGACCATGGGCGCGCCGGACCACCCGGTCGTGCACACCGCTCCCCGACCCGGCGACGTGCGCCGTCACCTCGCCGACGCGACCAAGCTGCGCAAGGTGATCGGCCGCGACATCCCGACGCTCAGCGACGACGCGCTCGCCGAGACCGTCGACTGGTACCGCGGGGTCCTCGCTTGAGGCTCAACGTCCCCCTCATCGACGGCGACGAGCTCGCCGAGATCACCACCGTGCTCGCCTCGGGCATGCTCACGCAGGGCGCGCGCGCCCGGGAGCTCGAGGACGCCGTCCGGGCCGTCACCGGCACGCCGTACGCCGCCGCCGTCAGCTCCGCGACCACCGGCCTGCACCTCGCGCTGGTGGGCCTCGGGGTCGGTGCCGGCGACGAGGTGGTCATGCCGGCCTTCAGCTTCCCCGCGACCGCCAACGTCGTGGTGCAGCAGGGCGCCGTCCCGGTGTTCGTCGACATCGAGCCCGACACCTTCAACCTCGACCCGCGGCTGCTCGAGGCCGCGATCACCGAGCGCACCGCGGCGGTGATGCCGGTCCACGCCTTCGGCCTGTGCGCGGAGATGGACCCGATCAACGAGGTCGCCGCCCGCCACGACCTGCCAGTGATCGAGGACGCCGCCTGCGCCCTCGGCGGCACCTACCGCGGTCGCGACGCCGGCTCGCTCGCGACCGCAGGGGTCTTCTCCTTCCACCCCCGCAAGATCGTGACCTCGGCCGAGGGCGGGATGGTGACGACGGCGTCCGCCGACCTGGCCGAGCGCATCAACGTGCTGCGCACCCACGGCGCCGTCCGCGGCGAGCTGTTCATGGAGTTCGTCGACGCCGGCTTCAACTACCGCCTCTCCGACGTGCACGCAGCGATCGGGGTGGCCCAGATGCGCAAGCTCGACCACATCCTGTCCGAGCGCCGCCGGCTGGCCGCGGCGCTGACCGAGCGGCTGGCGTCGGTCGCCGGCGTCACTCCGCCGTCGGCGCCGGCCCACATCCTCCACTCCTACCAGTCCTACGTCGTCACGCTGGCCGACGACATCGACCGCGACGGCGTCATCCGGTCGATGCGCACCCACGACATCGAGACCACGCTCGGCACCTACGGCATGCACCTGCAGCCGTACTTCGTGGGCAGGTTCGGCGAGGCGAGCGCCCGCTTCCCCGAGGCGACCCGGGCCCACCACCAGACGCTGACCCTGCCGCTCTACCCGGGCATGGCCGACGAGGACCTCGACCTGATCAGGGCCGGACTGACGGCGAGCGTGGCGGAGAACCGTCGGGCGCCGGCACCGTCCTGACGTCGCGCACCACGAACAACGGCCGGGCGCGGGTCTCCTCGACCGCGCGCCAGAGGTACTCCCCGATCACGCCCACCACGGTCAGCTGCATGCCGCCGAGCAGCAGCACCGCGACGAGCACGGTCGACCACCCGGGCGGGGTCTCCACCCCGACGAGCACGCGGACGACCAGGAAGATCGCGTAGAGGACGCCGAGCAGGGCGACGCCCAGCCCCGCGAAGGTGCACAGGCGCAGCGGCATCGACGAGAACTGGATCAGCGAGTCGACCGCCAGCTGCAGCATCCGCCGCCGGGTCCACCGGGACTCGCCGTGCGTCCGCGCGACCTGGTCGTAGTCGACCCGGGTCTGGGTGAAGCCCAGCCAGGCGATCAGGGCGAGCACGTTGCGGTTGTGCTCGGGCATCTTGGCGACCTCGTCGATGACGCAGCGGTCCACCAGCACCCCCGAGGGCCCCTCGGCGGGGTAGTTCTGGAGCTCGGCGTAGCGGGTGAACAGCACCGAGAAGGTCTTGGAGAACGCCTCCTGCGTCCACGAGCGGCCCGCGCGCGTGCGCCGTACGCCCCAGACGACCTCGGAGCCGGACTCCCAGCCCGCGATGAAGTCGTCGATGAGCGAGGGGGGCTCCTGCAGGTCGGCGCCGAGCACGATCGCCGCGTCGCCGTGGCAGGCCTCGAAGCCCGCCGAGATGGCGTAGTGCGACCCGAAGCGGCGCGCCAGCCGCACCACGACGGTGCGGTGGGCGGGGTCCGCGCCCGCGACGACCAGGTCGGCGGTCCCGTCGGTCGAGCCGTCGTCGACCACGACCAGCTCGAAGTCGTAGCCGGCGTGCGCCTGCGCGAGGTGGCCGAAGCGCTCGATGAGCCCGGGGACGTTGGGGGCCTCGTCCAGGGCCGGGACGATGATCGAGACCAGACGGCGAGGCGTCTCCTCGACCGGATTCTGCGTCATGCTCGTCATCTCTCCCTGGAGGATCGGGGCACCGGGCCGGCGGGCGCCCGGTGCGGCTCGGCCACGACACGATAGGACACCGTCACGCCGGCGCAGGCGTGCGAGGTCACGGGCCCTCGCGCGGCACGTAGACGACCACGTCCGGGATCGGCACGGTGACGCGGATCTTCTCGTACCTCGCCAGGTAGATGCCGCAGTGGCGCAGCGCGGTCCGCTCGCGGTCGGTCACGGGCCGGTTGAACAGCACGATCGGCTTGCGGGCGCCCCACCACCGGTCGTCGTCACAGGTGCGCACCACCCCGGCGGTCGAGCGGGCGGTGTCGAGGCGGGAGTACCACGCCTCGCCCACGGGGCGGCCGTCGAGGAGGTAGACCAGGCCGGCCATGCCGTCGAACGGCATCATCGCCCGGCCGGGCTTCTCGACGTACGGCAGCAGGCGCTCGCGCAGCGCGGTGTAGGACGCGGCGTCGTCGGGGTCGAGACGCACCGAGTCGAGGGCGGGCACGTCCTGGGCCGAGGCGGTGCTGTCGGCGAAGCCCGAGGTGCGGTAGGGGCGGTTCCACAGGCCGTCGACGGCGATGCAGGTCGTGGCCACGACGATGCCGACCACGGCCCCGGTCAGCAGCACCTGGGTGGCGCGCTGGCGCGCCCACGGCGCCGTGACGACCATGATGGCGAGGGCCACCCAGGCGGCGAGGCCCAGCACCGCCATGAACTGCAGCAGGTTGCCCGTGCCCACCGACACCGCGACCGGCAGGACCAGCAGCATCACGACGACGACGGCGCGCGCCAGGTGCGGGCGCCAGGTGCCGGCAGCCGTCGCCCCGCTGCGGCGCCGGCGCACGGCCGAGACGAGGCCGGTCGTCAGGGCCGCGAGCAGCACCGCGGCGAGCGGCGCGAAGATCGTGACGGTGAACGTCAGCAGCTGCGGCGACCCGGCCAGCGTGCCGTCGTGGCGCACCACCTGCACGACGCTCCACCCGAGCGCCACCACGGCGAGCGCCACCGACGCCCTGACCCAGCGCGCCAGGAGCGGCGTGAGGACGGCGGCGAGCAGCAGCGGCCAGTACTGGTCGACCACGTCGTCGACGAGGGTCCTGCCACCGGTGCGGTAGCGGACCAGGAGGTTGCTCGGCGAGTTCGTCGAGTCGGCCACCCTCGAGTTGACCTCCAGCATGGGCGGCACGATCGTCTGGAACGGGACCAGCGCGAACTGCACGAACGCGCCCATGAGCAGCACCCCGGCGACGCCCAGGCCCACGAGACGACCGAGCCGCGCGGTCCCCTGCCGCTCGGCGAGGTGGACGATAAGCAGGACGACCACGATCCCCAGCAGGACGAGCGCCGCGGAGGACCACTTCGCCAGGCACATCACGACCGCCGTGGCGCCCATGCCCAGCGGGACCCACGCCGGTGGCGGTCGGTCCAGGGCGTTGTCGCGGGCGATGCGCAGCGTGCCGCCGGCCAGGACGAAGGCGCACGAGAGCGCCAGGTCGTTGTAGCCGGGGCTCAACGGCAGCCACGAGTAGGTGATGCCGGCGCAGGACGTGATCGTCGCGGCCCCGGCGACCTCCCACCAGCGCGTGGTGGGCGCCGTGGGGCGCTGGACCCGCAGCCACGCCATGAAGGCCCAGCCGAGCCAGGCATGGGCCGCCACCGTCACCACCAGGCGCACGATGCGCAGCAGGCCGATGTCGTAGCCGAGCAGCTGGAAGACCGGGCCGTAGACGTACTGCACCCCGGAGAACGCGTCGAAGTTGACGTTCCACCAGCGGTAGCTGAGCAGGTAGAAGCTCTCGTCGGTCAGGTCGAGGCCGCGACGTGCGCACAGCACGACGACGACGGCCCAGGTCAGCGTCGCCGCGAGCGCCCCGGCGGCGGCCAGGCGGGGCAGCCACGTGACGGCGGAGGCGGTGCCGCGGTGCCGGTCCTCGGGGACAGCCGTGGCAGCGGTCCGGCCGGTGCCGACCGGGTCGTCCGCGGACGACCCGGGGGTCTCGCTGTCCGTCACTGGGCCTCTCTCCTGCACCGGGTCCCGGCGACCGGGCGCGGCGTGAAGTGTAAGCGCCGCGCCGGCCCGGGACGGCGTCGCCGGCCCGGCGGACGGGGGTCGGGACGCGTGAAGGCGCCCGCTCGTCGGACGAGCAGGCGCCTCAGCGAGGTGGGGGCTAGATGAGGCCCTCGTCCTCCAGGAACTCCTTGGCCACGTCCTCGGCCTTCTCGCGGTCGATGGTGACGCGGCCGAGCAGGTCGTTGACGGTGTCGTTGTCGAGCGCCGCCATCAGGTCGTTGAGCAGGCCCTCGACGTCCTCGTGGTCGGCCAGGAAGTCGCTGGACACGGCCGGCACGTAGTTCTGCGCGGGCTGGATGCCCTTGTCGTCCTCCAGCAGCACCAGGCCCTCGTCCTCGAGGTTGGGGTCGATGGTGCCGGTGAGCCCGAGCTGGGACTCGCCGTCCTTGACCGACTGGTAGGTCTCCGGCGAGGCGAAGCCCAGCGGCAGGATCTTGCTGATCTCGATGCCGTAGACGCCGGTGAGGCCACCCTCGCAGTCGGCGCGACCCTTGCAGTCGGGCGACCCCGCGAGCACGATGCTCTGCCCGGTCAGGTCGGAGAGCTTGGTGACGCCCTCGGACTCGGAGTAGTCCTGCGTCACGAAGAACGCGTTCTGGGAGCTGGCCTCCGACGGGTCGAGCAGCGTGATGCCCTTGGCCTCGGCGAGCGGGCGGACCGCCTCCAGCGACGCCTCGGCGTCGTTGGTGGTGATCGGCTCGGCGTCCTCGCCGTTGGCCTCGGTGTTGAGGAAGTCGCCGATGCCGGCGATGTACTCGGGGACGATGTCGACGTCGCCGGGGAAGATGCTCATGTAGGCGTCGCGGGCGTCGACGGCCTTGACGTCGACGTCGTAGCCCTTCTCCGACAGCAGCACGTCGTAGAGGGAGCCCACGAGGTTGGCCTCGGGGAAGTTCTGGGTGGCGATGGTGACGGAGGCGCCGTCACCGGCACCTCCCCCGCCGCCCCCGTCGCTCTCGTCGTCGCCGCACGCGGCGGTGACGGAGGCGAGCAGGGTCAGGATGCCGGCGGTGGCGAGCGAGCGGCGCAGATTCATGGTGGTGACCTTCTGTGTCCCGTGGCGGTGCCACGCGTGTCCGGTGGAGCGAGCGGAGGACCGCTCAGCCGTCGCTCTCGGCGGCCGCACCCACTGTAGGCGGCACCGGGGACAGCCCCTGCTTCCTCGCCCGGGAACGGGTTTGCGGCACCGGGTCGGCCGCCCGCTGGGCGAGGGCCATGGCGCCCTCGAGCAGCAGCGCGATGGCCGCGACCAGCAGGGCGCCGGCGATGCCCTCGCTGCGCCGGTCGGTGTTGGCGAAGCCGAGGCGGATGACGTTGCCGAGCCCGGGGCCGCCCACGAGTGCGGCGATCGTCGCGGTCGCCCACACCTGGACCAGGGCGAGCCGGACGCCGGACATGACCAGGGGCAGGCCCAGGGGGAGCTCGACGCGCCAGAACTGCTGGCTGCCGGTCATGCCCATGCCGCGGGCGGCCTCCTTGGCCTCGGGGGCGACCTCGCGCATGGCGACGTAGGACTGGGTGATGAGCGGCGGCAGGGCGAAGAGCACCAGGGCGACGAGGGTCGCCAGGCCGGCGCGGCCGTAGGGGCCGAACTCCGCCGACCCCGGCCAGGAGAAGCGCGCCAGGAGGGCGAGCAGCGCGAACGTCGGCACGGCGCGACCGATGTTGGAGACGTTGATCGCCAGGAAGCCGAAGCGGCCGATGCGACCCAGGTAGAGCGCCAGCGGCAGGCTCACCGCCATCGCGACCACCAGGGCGGTCACGGTGAGCAGGAGCTGCTGGACCAGCTGCTCGAGCAGCCCACCCTCGTCGGTCCAGCTCGCGGCGTCGAAGAGGTAGTCGAGCACGCCGTTCATGCGCGGACCCCCTGTCGGGCCCAGGGGGTGAGCAGTCGCTGGGCCAGCACCAGCAGGAGGTCCAGGACCAGCGCGAGCACGACGCAGAGGACGGCCCCGGTCATCAGCTCGGCGTTGAACTGGGTGCTCTTGCCCTCCGCGATGAGGAAGCCGAGACCGCCCTCGGAGACGACGGTGCCGATCGTGGTGAGCGCGACGGTGGAGACGGTCGCGACGCGCAGCCCGGCCATGATCACCGGCAGGGCCAGCGGCAGCTCGATCTTGAGCAGCAGCTTGGCGCGTCCGTAGCCGAGCCCGGTGGCCGACTCACGGACCTCGTCGGGGACCGAGCGCAGCCCGTCGAGGAAGGCCCGCACCAGGATCGTGAGGCAGTAGAGGCCCAGGCCGATCACGACGGTGGTCTTGGTGAGCCCGGTGAGCGGCACCAGCAGCGGCAGCAGCGCGAGGGAGGGGACGGTGTAGAGGCCGGTGCTGACGCCCAGGACGGTCGACTCGAGCCGGGGGTAGCGGCGGGCGAGCAGGGCGAGGGGGAAGGCGATGAGGAGCCCGAGCAGCACCGCGGCCACGGTGATCTGCACGTGCGTGGTGGTCGCCTCGGTGATCTCGTCGCTGCGGTCGCGGACGTAGTCGAGGCAGAACCAGGCGTTGACGTCCTTGGAGTAGCACTTCGGCTCGCGCGTCGACACCGCTGTCGTCAGCAGCGCCGCGGGTAGGGTCACCGCATGGACGCTACCCGCTCCGACGGCCCGGGCGAGGACTCCGCACCGATGATCCGCCTCAGCGGTGTGGGCAAGACCTACGACGACGGCACGGTCGCCGTGCAGGAGCTGGACCTCGAGATCCGCCGCGGCGAGCTCGTGTGCCTGGTCGGCCCGTCCGGCTGCGGCAAGTCCACCACGCTGAAGATGATCAACCGGCTGATCGAGCCCACCACCGGGCGCATCGAGATCGACGGCAAGGACGTCACCGGCGAGGACCCGGTCCGGCTGCGGCGCGGCATCGGCTACGTCATCCAGCAGGTCGGGCTCTTCCCGCACCAGACGATCACGGCCAACGTGATGACGGTGCCGCTGCTCTACGGCGAGCCCAAGTCGGTCGCCCGCGAGCGCGCGCACCACCTGCTGGACCTCGTCGGGCTCGACCCGGCGACGTACGGCGAGCGCTACCCGCACCAGCTCTCCGGCGGTCAGCGGCAGCGGGTGGGGGTGGCCCGGGCACTGGCCGCGGACCCGCCCGTGCTGCTGATGGACGAGCCGTTCGGCGCGGTCGACCCGGTGGTGCGGGTGCGTCTGCAGGACGAGTTCCTCCACCTGCAGCGCGACCTGGGCAAGACCGTCGTCCTGGTGACCCACGACATCGACGAGGCCGTCCGCATGGGCGACCGCGTCGCGATCTTCGCCGTCGGGGGTCGGCTGGCGCAGTACGCGACGCCCGTCGAGCTGCTGGCGCACCCGGCCGACGACTTCGTGGCCGACTTCGTCGGCTCCGAGCGGGGCCTGCGCCGGCTCAGCGTCACCCCCATCGACCTGGCGCACCTCGAGCCCCTGGACGGCGTCAGCGTGGGCGACCTCGCCTCCACGATCGACCTCGACAGCACCCTGGAGCAGGCGCTCGCCCTGATGCTGCGCGACGACCGCCTCATGGTGGGCGTCAAGGACGGCCCGAGGTTCGTCGGGGTGCTCACCCCCAACGGCGTGCACCGCGCGCTCCGCGCGTCGCTGGTGCGGTAGCCGGGCGCGTACCAGCAGATGCTGGTACCGGTCCACGCTCCGCAGCCCCAGCCGTCGGCGACGGGCTCGGTCTCGACGCGCCCGTCGCGACCTCGTACCTCGGTCGCGGGGCTTGCTCGACCTGGCCCGGCTATCCCGTGCGCTCCTCCGTCGCGCCCGGGAGGACGGTCACATCCCGGTGCCAGGACTCGGTGACGTACTTGGTGACCCAGCCCATCGAGACGTAGAGGCCGTCGGCGCCGGTGGAGGAGTCGGCGTCGACCTCGAGGGTCACGCGGTCCCGCCCGCGGGCGGCGGCGTCGGCGATGATCGTGCGCAGCAGGCCCTTGGCGACGCCGCGGCCGCGCGCCTGCTCCAGCACCCCGATGTAGGACACGTAGGAGCCGTCGGGGCCGTTGGCCGACTCGGAGTGGGTGCCGATCAGCGCGCCGACCGGGGTCACCCCGTCGCCGTCGTCGACCTCCGCGAGCCACCAGTGGTCCCAGCGGTGGCCGGGATCCTCGCGCAGGCGGTTGAGGAACTCGTCGAAGGTCTCCGCCCACGAGTTGAAGTGGTCGACGAACGCGCCCTCGAGGACGTCGTGCACCTCGCGCAGGTCGTCCTCGTCGGGCATCCCGTCGGCGCCGCGGCGCACGAGCCGGAAGCGCGCCTTCTCGCTCTCCCAGCGCTCCGGGGACGGCACCAGGTCGGCCTCGTCCGCGGTCACGGGGCGGCTCATCTGCCACCAGGTGCGGACCCGGGTGAACCCGCCGGCCTCGAGCCAACGGTGCTGGCGGTCGTCGTCGGCGAAGGAGCCGGTGTCGATCTGCTGCACCTCCAGGCCGCGGGCGGCGCCGACGGCGCGGGCCTGCCCCACCGCCCACTCGACGAGGACGTCGGAGCAGGAGCGGCCGAGCCCCTCGGTGAGGTCGCGGGCCACGATGTGCACGAACAGCATCCGGCCGCCCGCTCGGTCGTGGACGCTTCCCCACGCCTGGATCTCGCCGGCGGCGTCGCGCACGACGACGTTCTCGCGGGTGCGCAGCCCGGCCTCGGAGACCTCGACCAGGACGTCGTCGAGACCGGAGCCGGCCCAGCCCCGCCCGTGCTGCTCGTGGGCGCGGAGCAGGTGGGTGAGCCGCGCCAGGGTGAAGCGGTCGCCGGGGTCCGGGGAGTCCACGGACCAGCCGCCGGGCAGCCCGGGGCTGTCGGGGAGGAGCTCCTCGGGGTCGCTCTCGAAACGGGACTCGTCGGTGCTCACGAACGACGATCCTCCCAGTACGACGTCAGCGGTGCGCCGCGCGGGGGCTCAGGCGTGCTTGCGCGTGGCCTGGGCGGCCTGCCACTCGGCGGTGACGACGTCGAGCTCGCGCTCGATCTCGGCCACGCGGACGATCGCCTCGGCGGCGCGCTGCTCGGCGTCGTCGAGCCGGGTGCGCAGCGTGGCGACGTCGCGCTCGGCGTCCTCGGCGCGGTGCTGCTCGACGGCGAGCTTCTGGTGGGCCTCGACCAGGCAGCCCTGGGCGTCGCCCAGGTCGCGCTCGAGCGTGGCGATCGTCTGCTCGTGGCCGGAGATACGGGCCGAGGTCGCGGCGACGTAGGCGGCGTTCTCGGCGGTGCGGGCGACCGTGATGTCGCGGTAGCCCTGGGCCTGCGTGGCGCGGTCGCGCGCCGCCTCGCGCCGGGAGTCGGCGAGCTCGGCGTGCGTGATGCGGGTCGCGGCAGCCCCCAGGCCGACCGCGAGGACGCCGGCCAGCGTGGCGGTGAGCCACGAGCCGGTCAGGGCGGCCGCGGCGACAGCCAGGGCGGCGACGAGGAGCAGCGTGCCGGCGACGACCAGGCGGGTGGACCGCTGGCGCCGACGCACGGGCGTGCTGGACGGGGAAGCCATGTGCCGACAGTAGGTCTCCGCACGGGCTCTTCCGCGCCGACGCGCCGCCTGTCATGGGGCGGGTGTGACGCCTGGGGCGGCGGTCAGGTCGGCTCAGGCGGCGGGCGGGTCGTCCGGGACCCGGCAGGCGCGCTCGAGGAGCAGGGCGGTGACGGCCACGGCCAGCCCGCCGACCGCGGCCACCGCGGAGCGCAGCAGCCGCTCGTCGCCGAGCTCGGCGTCCGAGCCGAGCCAGCTGAGCGCGTAGCCGAGGTAGCCACCGCCCGCGAGCGCGCCGACGTAGGCGCAGGCGCGGGCCAGGACCAGCCGGTTGACCGCCTGGTGGGCGTCGAGCCGCTCGCGGCGCACGTGGACCGAGCGCCACGTGGCGTGGGCGGTGCCGCCGAGGATCGCGGCCACGAGCAGCAGCGCCAGCGGCTGCGCCCACGAGACCACGGGCGCCGTGCCGCCGAGCCGCTCGGAGAGCGGGTGGACCAGCCAGCCGACCGCGAGGCCGGCGACCGCCCACGCCGCCACCACCGCGGGCGGGGTCGGCCGCAGCGAGCCCGGGGGCGGGCCACCGTCGGGGCCGGAGGCCTGGGTCACTCCACGTCGAGCGCGAGGTCCTCGCGCCGCACGAGCCCGTCGGTGCCCAGGCCGGCCAGCAGGTCGGAGATGGGACCCCGGTCGGGGAAGACCGCGTCCGGCTCCACGTCGTGCCACGGCTTCAGCACGAACGGTCGCTCCGCGGCGCGCGGGTGCGGCAGGCGCAGGTGCTCGTCGTCGCTGCGGCGGTCGCCCACCACGATCAGGTCGACGTCGAGGGTGCGCGGGGCGTTGAGGACCTCGGTGCGCTCCCGGTCGAAGGCGTCCTCGATCGCCAGCGCCCGGTCCATGAGCCGGTGCGCGGCGAGCGTGGTGTCCACCAGCAGGACGGCGTTGAGATAGCTCTCGGCGCCGGCGGGCGAGTCGACGGGCTCGGTCTCGTAGACCGGGGAGACGGCGGTGACCCAGACGTCGGGGGTGTCGGCGATCGCCTCGACCGCGCCCTGCAGGCTGGCCATCTTGTCGCCGAGGTTCGAGCCGAGGGCCAGCACCGCACGTCGGATCGGACGCATCTCACCGGTGAGGGTGTCGGCGTCGATGATGTTCGGGTTGGGGGTCTCAGTCACGGCGGCCCTCGCGTTTCCGGGTGATCGTGAGCGCTACGTCCGAGAACGTCGCCTCGATGGGGGCATCCGGCTTGTGAACGGTCACCCGCGCCCATTCAACACGAGCGTCCAAGAGGCAGACACCCGCGATCCGCTGGGCAAGGGTCTCGATCAGGTCGACCGGATCTTTCTCCACGGCGGCTTTCACCGAGGCCACGAGACTCCCGTAGTCGACGGTGTCGTGCAAGTCGTCGGAGGCCGCCGCAGGGGCGGTGTCGATACCGAGGGAGAGATCGATCACGAAGGTCTGGCCCTCGCGCCTCTCGAACTCGAAGACCCCGTGGTGGCCGTAGCACTCGATGCCGAGCACGGCGAGCTCGTCGGTCATGTGGCGCCTTCCGTCGGGTGAAGCATGGCGTACGCCGCCAAGGCGTCGCGGCTCGCGCGGACGTCGTGCACGCGCATCCCCCACACACCCTGCCGTGCGCAGTGCAGGACCACCGCGACGTGGGCGTGCTCGCGCTCGTCGACCGGGCGGGGCGTGCCCTCGGCGTCCGCGAGCAGCCGGCCCAGGAACGCCTTGCGGCTGGCCCCGACCAGGACCGGGAAGCCCAGCTCGTGCAGCCAGGACAGGTCGCGCACGAGCGGCCAGCTGTGCTCGGCGAGCTTGGCGAACCCGAGACCGGGGTCGAGCACGAGCCGCTCCGGGGAGATGCCGGCGGCCAGGACGGCCTCGACGCGGGCGGCGAGCTCGTCGCGCACCGCCGCGACGACACCGCCCGGCCCGTCGTAGACCGCGAGGTCGCGCATCCGGTCGGCGTGGGCGCGCCAGTGCATGGCGACGTAGGTGACGCCCGCCTCGGCGACGACCCGCAGGATCCGTGGGTCGGCGAGCCCCCCGGACACGTCGTTGACCATCGTGGCCCCTGCCGCGACGGCCGCCTCGGCGACCTCCGCGCGCATCGTGTCGACCGACACCGTGGCACCCTCGGCCGCCAGCGCGCCGATCACGGGCACCACGCGGTCGAGCTCCTCGGCCACCAGCGGTCGGGTGGCACCCGGCCGGGTGGACTCCCCGCCGATGTCGAGGACGTCGGCGCCGTCTCCCAGGAGGGCCAGGCCGTGGGCGATCGCGTCGTCGGGACGCAGCCAGCGGCCGCCGTCCGAGAACGAGTCGGGGGTCACGTTGACGACACCCATGAGCACCGGGGTCGTCGCCATGGGGAGAGGCTAGTGGCTGGGCGTGCGGGACCGACCACCCGATCGGGGACGGTAGTTTGTCCCCGCCGGCCGAGCGCCGGCACGACGACGAGCCCCCCACCAGCAGGAGACACCATGCCCCAAGCGTTGCGGACCCTGGCGGTACGCGTGGTCAAGCCCCTCGTGCCGCAGGCGCTCTGGCGTCGGCTGCGCGGTGTCGCCGGCCGCACCGGTGTCGCCGCCCCCGCCCCGGAGCCGCTCAGCCCCGCCGAGCAGCGGCGGCGCCGCCTGCAGGCGATGGACCTGACCGAGCTCGCGCAGGAGTTCCGCACGGACAAGTGGGGCCGGCACTTCTACACCCCGCACTACCAGCGCCACCTCGAGCACCTGCGTGGCGAGCGGTTCACGCTCCTCGAGATCGGCATCGGCGGCTACGCCCGCGAGAAGCAGGGCGGCCGGTCCCTGCGCATGTGGAAGCACTTCTTCCCGCGCGCCCAGGTCGTGGGTCTCGACATCGAGGACAAGTCGTTCGTCGAGGCGCCCCGGATCAAGGCCTACCAGGGCAGCCAGGTCGACCCCGAGGTGCTGGAGCGGATCGTCGCCGAGAACGGCCGCCCGCAGGTCGTCATCGACGACGGCAGCCACCGCCCCGAGCACATCCGCGAGACCTTCCGGCTGCTGTTCCCCCTGCTCGCCGACGACGGCATCTACGCCATCGAGGACACCCAGACGTCCTACTGGCCCAAGTGGGGCGGCAGCGAGGACCGCCACGACCCCACCACGACGATGGCCCTGGTCAAGGACCTCCTGGACGGGCTGAACTACGAGGAGTTCCTCGACGCCGACTACGAGCCGAGCTACAGCGACCGGCACGTGGTGGCGGTGCACGCCTACCACAACCTGGTCTTCATCGAGAAGGGCCTCAACAACGAGGGCGGCGGCCCCGGGGCCGGCCGCAAGAAGCCCGGCGACACCGCTCGCGGCACCGCGGGCTGACGGCGCAAGTGAGGCTCAGCCGCGCCGGCTGTTGATGAGCGCCATCGCCTCGTTGCGGGTGGCGGGGTCGGAGAGCATCGTGCCCCGCACGGCCGAGGTGATGGTGCGCGCGCCGGCCTTCTTGACCCCGCGCATCGTCATGCAGAGGTGCTCGGCCTCGATCACGACGATGACCCCCCGCGCCGCCAGGATGTCCATGAGGGCGTCGGCCACCTGGGTGGTGAGGCGCTCCTGGACCTGCGGGCGCTTGGAGTAGACGTCGACCAGCCGGGCCAGCTTGGACAGCCCCGTGATCTTGCCCGACTCCGCCGGGATGTAGCCCACGTGGGCGACCCCGGTGAACGGCACCAGGTGGTGCTCGCACATCGACCACAGCTCGATGTCGCGCACCAGCACCATCTCCTGGTGACCGAGGTCGAACGTCGTGGTGAGCACGTCCTCGGGGGTCTGACGCAGCCCCTGGGTCAGCTCGGCGTAGGCGCGCGCGACCCGGGCCGGGGTCTCCCGCAGCCCCTCACGGTCGGGGTCCTCGCCGATCGCGAACAGCAGCTCGCGGACGGCGGCCGCGGCGCGGTCGTGGTCGAAGTCCGGGATCTCCTCCGGCGCGCGCGCAGGCACGCTGATCGGGTCGGTCACGGCTTCAGCCCGGCAGTCCGGAGCCGGGCTCGGGGGGACCGGCCGTCGGCGGGGTGCCGCCGTGCACGTCGCCGCCGGAGCCCGGCGGAGTGAGGATCGCGCCGGCGCTCTCCGCGTCGGGTCCCTGGCCGTTGGCCGCGACCCGGTCCCGGATCTCCTGCGGGATCTCGATCGGCGGGATGGCCGAGGGGTTGCGGTCCGGGGAGCCGGTCCATGCGGGACGCTCAGGGCGGCGGCGCAGGGGCACGAAGACCTCGGCGACCTCGGCCTTGTCGAGGGTCTCGCGGTCGAGCAGCGCGAGCACCAGCGCGTCCAGGACGTCGCGGTTCTCCTCGAGGATGTCGAAGGCCTCCTGGTGGGCGGCGGCGAGGAACTTCTTGGTCTCGTCGTCGATCATCGCGGCGACGTCCTCGGAGTAGTTGCGCTGGTGGCCCATGTCGCGGCCGAGGAACGGCTCGGAGCTGGCGTCGCCGAGCTTGATCGCCCCGAGACGCTCGGTCATGCCGTACTGGGTGACCATCGCGCGGGCCAGCGAGGTGGCCTTCTCGATGTCGTTGCCGGCGCCGGTGGTGGGGTCGTGGAAGACCATCTCCTCCGCCGCCCGGCCGCCCAGCATGTAGGCCAGCTGGTCGAGCATCTCCGAACGGGTCTGGGAGTACTTGTCCTCGTCGGGCAGCACCATCGTGTAGCCGAGGGCGCGACCGCGCGGGAGGATCGTGATCTTGTGGACCGGGTCGGTGCCGGGCAGCGCCGCGGCCACCAGGGCGTGGCCGCCCTCGTGGTAGGCGGTGATGAGCTTCTCCTTCTCGCTCATCAGCCGCGAGCTGCGCTGCGGGCCGGCGATCACCCGGTCGATGGCCTCGTCGAGGGAGCGGTTGGTGATCACCAGCTCGTTGTTGCGCGCCGTGAGCAGCGCGGCCTCGTTGAGCACGTTGGCGAGGTCGGCGCCGGTGAAGCCGGGAGTGCGGCGGGCGTAGGACATCAGGTCGATGTCGGGCGACATCGGCTTGCCGCGCGAGTGGACCTCGAGGATCTTCTTGCGGCCGGCCAGGTCGGGGGCGTCGACGCCGATCTGGCGGTCGAAGCGGCCCGGGCGCAGCAGCGCGGGGTCCAGGACGTCGGGCCGGTTGGTCGCCGCGATGAGGATGACCCCGCCACGCACGTCGAAGCCGTCCATCTCGACGAGCAGCTGGTTGAGGGTCTGCTCGCGCTCGTCGTGGCCACCGCCCATGCCCGCGCCGCGGTGACGCCCGACGGCGTCGATCTCGTCGATGAAGACGATCGCGGGGGCGTTCTCCTTGGCCTGCTCGAAGAGGTCGCGGACGCGGCTGGCGCCGACGCCGACGAACATCTCGACGAAGTCGGAGCCGGAGATGGAGTAGAACGGCACGCCGGCCTCGCCGGCCACCGCGCGGGCGAGCAGGGTCTTGCCGGTGCCCGGAGGACCGTAGAGGAGCACGCCCTTGGGGATCTTGGCACCCACGGCCTGGAACTTGGCCGGCTCCTGCAGGAACTCCTTGATCTCGCCGAGCTCCTGGATCGCCTCGTTGGCGCCGGCGACGTCGGCGAACGTCGTCTTGGGCATGTCCTTGGTGATCAGCTTGGCCTTGGACTTGCCGAACTGCATGACGCCCCGGCCGCCGCCGCCCTGGACCTGGTTCATGAGGAACAGGAACAGCAGGATGATCAGCGCGAACGGCAGCAGGGTGGCGAGGATCGAGCCGAGCAGGCTGGGCTGGGGGTTCTCGGAGTTGGACTCCTCGATGGCGCCCTGCCGGACCTGCTCGTCGACCTGGCGGATGATGCCCTGCTGCTGGCCCTTGACGAAGTAGGCGACGACCTTGTCGCCGCTCTTGCGGACACCGGAGTCGAGGGTGGCCTGGATGGCCTGGTCCCCGTCGACGAAGGTGATCTCCTTGACCTGGCCCTTGGCGATGTAGGACTCCATGCGCGAGGTCGGGACCTCGTCGAAGCCTCCCCCGGGCGCGAGGAACTGGAGGGCGAGGAGGACACCGACGACGGCGACCGCGATCCAGACCCAGGGACCCTTGAAAATGCGCTTCACAGACTTCTCTTCGCTTGTACTGGGCCTGTCGACGTGAGCCCAGGACTGAACACTCGACGGTACACGCCGATCACAGGGTCCATTCTCGCAGGCACATGGGTGGAACGACCCGCGGGGCGCGGTGGTTCCGCGCGGCGGGGCGGCGGACGGGTCGTGTGTCGGACAGCGCGCCAGGGCGCTGCGTGCGGCACACGACCCTGCAGCCGGGGGCGCCGCTCAGTCGAAGAGGCGGGGCTGGGGGGAGGCATGGGCGGGGTCGACGCCGTCGAAGAGGCTGCTGACCGACTCGCCCTCGTGGATGCGCTGGATGGCGGCCGCGAAGAGCCCGGCCACCGAGCGCACCCGCAGCTCGGGCCAGCCCGTGGGGCTGGGCACCGTGTCGGTGGTGACCACCTCGGAGATCATCGGGTGGCCCTGGAGCCGCTCGAGGGCCTTGCCGACGAACAGGCCGTGGGTGCAGGCCACCGCCGCGCTCGTGCAGCCCTCGTCCGCCAGCCGGTCCAGCAGCTCGAGGATCGAGCCCCCGGTCGAGATCTCGTCGTCGAGGACGATCGCGCGCTTGCCGGCCACGTCGCCCACGATCTCGTCGATGACCACCCGGTCGTCGGCCAGGCGCTTCTTGCTGCCGGCGGCCACCGGCAGGCCCAGCAGCCGGGAGAACTGCGTGGCGGTCTTGGCGTTGCCGAAGTCCGGGGAGACCACGACCGCGTCGGTGAGGTCCTGGCCCTGGAAGTGGTCGGCCAGCTCGCCCAGCGCGGTGAGGTGGTCGACCGGCACCGAGAAGAAGCCGTGCACCTGCGGCGCGTGCAGGTTCATCGTGATCACCCGGTGCACGCCGGCCGCGGTGAGCAGGTCGGCGACCAGCCGGCCCCCGATGGAGATGCGCGACGCGTCCTTCTTGTCCGAGCGCGCGTAGGAGTAGTACGGGATCACCGCGGTGATGGAGGCGGCCGAGGCGCCGCGGGCGGCGTCGATCATCAGCAGCAGCTCCATGAGGTGCTCCTGCGTCGGAGGCGACAGCGGCTGCACGAGGAAGACGTCGCGCTGGCGGCAGTTGGCCTGCAGCTGGGCCTGGAGGCAGTCGTTGGAGAAGCGGGTCAGCTCCACGGCCGAGAGCTCCACGCCGAGGTGCTCGCAGATGCCCGTGGCGAGCGCCCGGTGGGCACTACCGCTGAAGACGACGATCTCGCGCACGTGCCTGCTTCCGGGTCGAGGCGCTCGGTGTGCTGAGGGTAGCCGTCGGGACGGGGTCAGGAGTAGACGTGCGGGGCGAGCGTCCCGATGTCGCGCAGGTTGCGGTAGCGCTCGCGGTAGTCGAGGCCGTAGCCGACGACGAACTCGTTGGGGATGTCCCAGCCGACGTACTTGACGTCCACCGGCATCTGCAGGGCCTCGGGCTTGCGCAGGAGCGTGCAGATCTCGACGCTGGCGGGGTTGCGGCTCGACAGGTTGGAGGTCAGCCAGGACAGGGTCAGCCCGGTGTCGATGATCTCGTCGACGATCACGACGTGGCGACCGGAGATGTCGGTGTCGAGGTCCTTGAGGATCCGCACGACGCCCGAGGACTTCGTGCCGGAGCCGTAGGAGGACACCGCCATCCAGTCCATCTCGACGTGCCGCGTGAACGCGCGCGCCATGTCGGCCATGACCATGACGGCGCCGCGCAGGATGCCGACGATCAGGAGCTCCTTGCCGGCGTAGTCCCGCTCGATCTCCTCGGCGAGCTCGCCGATCCGCTCGAGGATCTGGGCCTCCGTGTAGAGGACGTTGACGAGGTCGTTCTCCACATGGGCTGCGTCCATGGCGTCAGGATTCCACAGGCCGCCGGCGCCACCGCAGGTGGTCTCCCTCGCGGTACGCCGTCACGTGGCCGGGCAGCTGGATCTCCTTGGGGAGCCGGTCGGTGTTCCACACCTGGCGCTCGAGCGCGTCGACGTGGACGGCGAACAGCTCGCCGGGCGGGCAGCCGGCCCGCAGCGCCGCCAGTCGCAGCATCCGGGTGCGCACGGCCTGGGCCAGCATCCGCACCGGGGCGACCTGGAGTCCGGCCTCGTCGTCGTAGTGGGTGGTCAGGGCGGCGGCGGCCAGGTCGTCCAGCGCCTCCATGTCGGGGCGCAGCTGCTCGGCGGTGCGGGCCAGGGTCTCGGCGACCCCGGGACCCAGCTCGCGCTCGAGCAGGGGCAGCACCGTGTGGCGCACGCGCGAGCGGGTGAACCTCGGGTCGTCGTTGTGGGGGTCGGTCCAGAACTCGACGCCCTCGGCCCGGCAGGCGCCCTCGGTCTGGGACCTGCGCACCCCCAGCAGGGGTCGGCGGAAGACGTCGAAGGCGGGTCGCATGCCGGCGATGGACCGGCCACCCGAGCCCCGTGCGAGCCCGAGCAGGACGGTCTCGGCCTGGTCGTCCAGGGTGTGGCCGAGCAGCACCGCGGCGGCGCCGAAGTGGACCGCCATCTGCTCGAGCACGGCGTAGCGCGCCTCGCGGGCCGCCGCCTCGAGGCCCTGGCCGGAGGCCTCGACCTGCACGCGCACGGACGCCGTCTCGTCGGCGCCCAGGGCCACCATCTGGGCGACCACGCGCGCGGCGTGGTCGGCCGAGCCGTCCTGGAGCCCGTGGTCGACCGTGACCCCGACGACCCGGGTCGTCCCCCGGGCCTCGAAGACGGTGGCCCCCAGCAGCGCGAGGCTGTCGGCGCCGCCGGAGCAGGCCACCAGGACCGGGCCGCCGCCGAGGTCGACCAGCCCGCGCCGCCGTACGGCGAGGCGGACCGCCGCGACGTCGGCGTCCAGGCTCATCCGAGGACGCGCGCGACCCAGGCCTGCGGGTCGGCGATCTCGGCCTTGGACGGGAGGTTCTCCGGGCCGGCCCAGACGGCGTTGAACTCGTCCATGCCGACCTTGTCGACGACCGTGCGGACGAACGCCGCCCCGTCGCGGTACTGCGCCATCTTGGCGTCCAGCCCGAGCAGGCGGCGCAGGACCCGGTCGAGGGTGCCGATGCCCTTGCGGCGCTGGTTGAACGCCCGGCGGATCTTGTCGACGCTGGGGATCACCGTGGGGCCGACCCCGTCCATGACGACGTCGGCGTGGCCCTCCAGCAGCGACATGACGCCGGTGACGCGGTCCATGATCTCGCGCTGCTCGGGCGTGCTCATCACGTCGACCAGGCTGCCGCCGCGGGCGCCGTCCTTGATGCCCTCGACCAGCCGCTGGAAGCCGTCCTCGAGCACCCCGGCGGGCTCGACGGTCGAGGCGATCGCCTCGATCTCGGAGAAGAGGTGACCGCGCATCCACGGCACGGCGGTGAACTGGACCCGGTGGGTCTCCTCGTGGAGGCAGACCCAGAGCCGGAAGTCGGTCGGGTCGGCGCCGATCTCGCGCTCGACGTGGACGATGTTGGGCGCCACCAGCAGCAGCCGGCCGTCGGGCTCGTAGAACGGGTCGAACTGGCCGAGGACCTTGGAGCCCATGAAGCCGAGCAGGCCGCCGACCTCGGCGCCGGTGATGCGGGAGCCGACCTTGAGCGCCAGCCCGGTGGGCGGCTTCTTCGACGCCAGCTTCTCGATCAGCGGGGCCACCACCACGCGGAACCCGTCGGCGTTGGCGCGCACCCACCCGGCGCGGTCGACGACCAGCACGGGCGCGGTGTGGTCGCGGGCGACCAGGCCCGTGAACTCCCGCACGAGCCCGGTGGAGCGGTCGGCGCCGGCCCGCAGCTCGGCGACCACCTCGGCGGCCTCCTCGCGGCTCGTCTCCGGGCCGTCACCGGCGATCTTGGAGCCGATCGAGACGGCGAAGTCCCAGTCGACCATCGAGTCCTGGGGGTTCGAC
Organism: Nocardioides sp. 503; assembly: GCF_004522095.1. Lineage (GTDB taxonomy): Bacteria > Actinomycetota > Actinomycetes > Propionibacteriales > Nocardioidaceae > Nocardioides. The sequence continues at coordinate 382,501 of NZ_SPUI01000004.1, read as the reverse complement.
GTCATGCCCCGAACCTATCCGCTGCCTGGGAGGGCACACCCGGCTCAGCCGCAGCGGCACGCGCCCAGCGCCGCCGCGGCGGCGTCGAGGGCCACCTCGGCGTCGGTGCCCTTGAGCCGGCCCACGCGGTCGGCCATGAGCACGAAGAGCAGCGGCCGTCCGGACACGTCGGTCGCGACGCCCGCCAGGGAGGCCACCCCGGTCAGGGTCCCGGTCTTGGCCCGCACGCGCCCGCGGCCCTCGGCCGGGCCGGCCAGGAAGCGGTCGGCGAGCGAGCCGTTGAAGCCGCTCACGGGCAGCCCGCTGAGCACCGCGGCCAGCTCGGGCCGCTCGCTCGCGAGGCGCAGGACGTCGACCAGCACCGCGGGGCTCATCCGGTTGCGCCGCGACAGGCCGCTGCCGTCGTACAGGGTGGTGCCGGCGAGGCGGACGCCCGCCTCGCGCAGGACCCGTACGACGCCGCGCCGGCCGCCCTCGAAGGACGCCTCGCCGCTCATCTGGAGCCCGACGTGGCGCAGCAGGACCTCGGCGGCCTCGTTGTCGCTGACCATCAGCACGCGCTCCACGACCTGGCTCAGCGGCGCGCTCGTCACCTCGGCGACCGCCTCGCCGGAGGGCGGCGCCGTGCCCGGGGCGGGCGCCCCGGTGACCGCGACCCCGGCCGCGGCGAGGGCCGCCGCGAACGCCCGGGCCGCATCCGCTGCGGGGTCGGCCACACGGCCGAACCCCGCCTCCGGGCGGCCCTCGTCGACCCAGAGCGAGGAGATCGGCGAGACGACCCCGTCGGGGACGTAGTCAGGCTCCCACTGGGGGCTCGCGGACGGGCCGGTGAACGGCCCGGCGTCGTACTCGACGCGGACCCGGCGCACGCCCTGCTCGCGCAGCGCCGCCGCCGTCCGCGCGGCCAGCGTGGCCACGTCTGCGCGCGCGGGGTAGGGCTGGTCGTCGCCGGCCGCGGCGGGCGCGCGGGCCAGGAACGGGTCGCCGCCCCCGACCAGCACGATGCGGCGCGGGCCGGCGCGCACGACGGTGGTGCGGAAGGTGTGGTCGGGGCCCAGCGCCAGCAGCGCGGCGGTGCTCGTGACCAGCTTGGTCGTCGACGCCGGGACCGCGGCCCCAGCACCCCCCACCACGACAGGCCGTCCGCCCGACAGCGGCGCGACCGTGGCCAGCACGTGGCGGCCGAGGTCAGGATCGGCGAGGTACGGCGCGAGCGCCCGTCGCACCTTGGCGGCGCTCAGCGCGGAGGGCCGGGCCGCAGGTGCGACCGCGTCCGGGGCGACGACGGCGGGCAGGTCCAGCCCCGGCGGCGGGGCGATGACGGCCGGGTCGGGCGAGGAGGAGTCAGGCTCGAGCCAGCGGTCGAGGAGGTCGTAGTGCCAGGCGGCGAGGCCGCCCAGGACGAGGGCGAGCACCAGCACCGTGCCGATCGTGCGACGCACCTCTCACCTCCGACTGCCTCCCGACTGCGTGTGCGCAGCCATTGTGCGGGACAATGATCCCCGGCCTCGCCGGGCCTGCCGCAGGCGACTGACATATCGGAGGAAGACGTGCTCGAGTTCGACGTGCTGGTGGAGATCCCCAAGGGCGAGCGCAACAAGTACGAGGTGGACCACGAGAGCGGCCGCATGCGCCTCGACCGGATGCTGTTCACCTCGACGCAGTACCCCGCCGACTACGGCTACATCGAGAACACCCTGGGCCAGGACGGCGACCCCCTGGACGCCCTGGTGCTGCTCCAGGCACCCACCTTCCCCGGCTGCCTCATCAAGTGCCGCGCGATCGGGATGTTCCGCATGACCGACGAGGCCGGCGGCGACGACAAGGTCCTGTGCGTGCCCGCCAAGGACCCGCGCCAGGAGCACCTGCGCGACATCAACCACGTCCCGAAGTTCGACCGGCTCGAGATCCAGCACTTCTTCGAGGTCTACAAGGACCTCGAGCCCGGCAAGTCCGTCGAGGGCGCCGACTGGGTCGGCCGCACCGAGGCCGAGCTCGAGGTCAACGCCTCGTTCAAGCGCTTCCTCGACACCGGCGGCACCGCGCACTGAGGGCCGCTCCGGAGGCCATGAGTTTCACTCCCGCGCCTCAGCGCTTGACGGCGCGGAAGTACGACATCGCGCCGGAGGGCTCGAGCGCGACGTCGACGGCGCCCTGGGCGGTCAACCACAGGCGCAGGTCCTCGGAGGTGCACCCCGGGCCGAGGACGCCGGCCAGCCGGCCCGCCGTACGCAGGGGGGCGTGGCGCAGGCCGGAGTCGTTGAGCAGGGTGCTGCCGGTGATCGTCCCTCCCGGGCGCAGCACGCGCATCATCTCGACCACCGCCCGCGCCGGGTCGGGGAAGCAGTGCAGGCCTGTGAACGACACCACGACATCGAAGGCGTGGTCCTCGAAGGGCAGGTCCTCGACGTCGGCCAGCCGGGTCTCCACCTGGTCCTCGACGCCGAGGGCGAAGGCGGCGTCGGTGGTGCGGTCGAGCATCGGCTGCGCGATGTCGGCCGCGACGTAGCGCAGCCCCTGGTCGGGCCGCAGCCCGCGCAGCGCGACGCCACCGCCGCAGGGCACGTCGAGCACGGATGTGCCGGCAGGAAGCCGCCCGAGCTCGTCCGTGGCGGCGTAGAGCCGGTCCAGGTCGCTCTGCAGTCCGACCGCCCAGGCGACGCGCCCGACCGTCGGGTGGCCCACCAGCCACGGGTAGACCGTCGCCCAGAGGGGGTCCTCGGACCAGCCCCCGAGCCCGAGCAGGCGTCGGCCGGGCAGCGTCACGGCGTCACGGCCCGACCGGCCCCACGAGGTCGGGTGAGCGCAGCATCTCGTGAGGCACTCCGAACGCGTCGACGAGGTCGCCCGCCACCGGGCGGATCTTGCGGCACAGCGACGAGACCTCGCGGCTGATCGCCTTGGAGCGCGCGACCGTCAGCCGTCCGTGCTCCATGAACCACGCCCGGTCGGCCTCGATCGTCGACAGCGCGTGCAGGTCGCACAGCAGGTTGAGGCTGACCTTGAGGTCCCCGTCGGGCAGGGCCCGGGTCTTGGCCACGAACGCCTCGAGGACCAGGCGCTCGACGTGGGCGCGGGCCGCGCCGATCACGTGGTCCTGCACCTGGGAGAACACCGCGCCGGGGTTCATCTTGTTGTCGATGCCGCGCTTGAGCCGGCGGGCGACACCGCCGAGCATGTGCTCCTCGCGGAAGCGCAGCATCGCCAGCTGGTAGTCGGCGTCGAGCAGCCCGGCCTCCTGGTCCCAGCCGTCGTCGCCGCCGGGCAGGACGTCCTTGATGCGCTCCAGGAGCTTGTGGACGCTCGTGCGCTCCAGGACGGTCTCGACCGCCAGGCCCGCCACGAACCGCACCATCCCGAACTGGTCGAGGTCGGCGAACTCGCTGGAGTAGTCGGTCAGCAGTCCCTTGGCGACGAGCTGCAGCAGCACGTGGTTGTCGCCCTCGAACGTCGTGAAGACGTCCGTGTCGGCCTTCAGCGCCGCGAAGCGGTTGACCGCGAGGTAGCCCGCACCGCCGCAGGCCTCGCGGCACTCCTGGATGGTCCGCGTCGCGTGCCAGGTGCCGAGCGCCTTGACGCCGGCGGCCAGCGACTCGAGCTCGCGCTGCCGCTGCTCGCCCTCGATGACGCCGGAGAGGATGTCGTGCAGCTCACCGGCCACGCGCTCCTGGGTGAAGTGCAGCGCGTAGGTGCGCGCGAGCAGCGGGAAGAGCCGGCGCTGGTGCAGGCCGTAGTCGAGGAGCAGCTCCTCCTCGTCCTCGCTGGTCGCCTCGAACTGCCGCCGGCGCAGGGCGTACTTGGTCGCGATCGTCAGCGCCACCTTGGCGGCGTTGATGCCGGCACCGCCCACGCAGACGCGGCCCTGGATCAGCGTGCCCAGCATCGTGAAGAACCGCTTGTTGGGGTTCTCGATGGCGCTCTCGTAGACGCCGGCCGGGGTGACCTCAGCGAAGCGGTTGAGCATCGCGGTGCGCGGCACCCGCACCTCGTCGAACCACAGGCGCCCGTTGTCGACGCCGTTGAGCCCCATCTTGAGGCCGTCGTCCTCGATCCGGACGCCCGCGCACGGCTCGCCGCCCTCGCGGATCGGCACGACGAAGGCGTGCACGCCCTCGGAGCCACCGGCCACGTGCAGCTGCGCGAAGACCACGGCCACCTCGGCGTGCTTGGCGGCGTTGCCGATGTAGTCCTTGCGGGCGTCCTCGCGGGTCGTCGTGATGACGAACTCCTGGGTCGCCACGTCGTACGTCGCCACGGTGCCGAGCGCCTGGACGTTGGAGCCGTGTCCGCTCTCGGTCATCGCGAAGCAGCCCATCAGCTCACCGGTGATGAGCCGCGACAGGTAGGCCTCGTGGTGCTCCTGGGTCCCGAGCTGCAGGATGGCGCCGCCGAACAGCCCGAACTGGACGCCGACCTTGACCAATACCGACAGGTCGCCGAAGGCGAGCGTCTCGAACGCCGCGATCGAGGCGCCGATGTCGCCGCCGCCGCCGTACTGCTCCGGGAAGCCCATGCCGGTCTGGCCGGTCGCCGCCATCTCGACGACGATCTCCTTGACCCGCTCGCGGTAGTCGTCGGTCGACAGCGTCTCGGCGTCCTCGAGGACCGAGGCGTAGTCGGTGAGGTTGTGACGGACCAGGTTGCGGATCTCGGCGTACTTGCCGTCCAGGACCGCCTGCAGCGCGGCCACGTCGACCTGCGGCTGGACGTAGCCGTCGGCAGGCTCCGGCGTGGGCTCCGGGGCGGGGTCGGGCGTGGTCGAGGACGGAGGCGCGGTGTCGGTGGCCATGGCCGCACGCTACCGGCGCGCCCCCGCGAGCGTCAGGGACGGGCGAAGAAGTTGGGCGGGGTCCAGTAGTAGAGCGACTCCTCGGCCACCGGGCGACCGGTGCGCGGCGCGTGGATCATCCGGCCGTCGCCGATGTAGAGCGCGACGTGGTAGATCGACGAGGAGCTGCTCGAGGAGCCCCAGAAGACCAGGTCGCCCGGCTCCAGCTCGCCGGCCGAGATCGGCGTCGACGCGTCGTACTGGGCCACGGAGTAGTGCGGCAGCGAGGTGCCGCCGCGCTGCCAGGCGCCCATGGTGAGGCCCGAGCAGTCCCAGGAGCCGGGGCCGGCGGCGCCCCAGACGTAGGGCTCGCCGATCTGCTCCCGGGCGAAGGCGATGGCGGCGCTCGCGCCGGAGGAGGCCGGCGGCGCGGTGGGGTGGCTCGCGCCGGCGTGCTCCTCGGCGGCGGGCTGCTCGGTGGCGGGTGCCTCGGGGGCGGGGGCCTCGGGGGCGGCCTCGTCGGCGGGCGGGGCCTCCTCCTCTTCCTCGGCGGCGGCGGCTGCGGCCGCGGCCTCCTGCTCGGCAGCGGCCTGCGCGGCGGCGGCCCGGTCCGCGGCGGCCGCGGCGGCGGCCGCCTCGAGGCCGGCCTGGCGGCGCTCGGCGAGGCCGACGCTGATGTCCTGGAGCCGGGCGAGGTCCGCGAGCAGCGAGGACTTCTCCGCCGCGACGGTCTGCGCCTCCGACGCGGCGGCGTCGGCGGCGTGCTGCGCCTCGTCGCGGGCGTCGCGGGCGGCGGTCTCGGTGCGCTCGGCCTGCGTGCGGGCCTCGGCGGCCAGGTCGCTGGCCTCGGTCGCGCGGGCGGAGGCCGCCTTGAACTCGTCGTAGTTGCTGTCGAGCGCCGACTCGGTGTCGCGCATGGTGTCCATGCGCTCGAGGACGTCGAGGATCCCCTCGGACTCCATCACGCCCGACACCGCGTTGAGGGTGGGCATCGACTGCACCGAGGTGACGACCGAGCTGGCGTAGACCTCACGCAGCCGGGCGACGTCGGCGGCCGCGGCCGCCTCCTCCCGCTCGGCCTCGCGGGCGGCGGCACGGGCCAGCCCCGCCTCGTAGCGGGCGCCGTTGAACGCCTCCGCGGCCTGCGCCGCGGCGATCGAGGAGGCCCGCAGCCGGTCGTTGGCCGCGTCGATCGCGGCCTGGATCGAGGCGACGTCGTCGGTGCGGACCGCGACCGCCTGCTCGGCGGCGCGCACCTCGGACCGGGACGGCAGCGGAGTGTCCTCGTCGGCGTGCGCGACCTGAGTGGTCGCGACACCCGCGGCGAGGGCGAGGCAGAGGGCGGCGGCAGTCGCGCGGGAGCGCACGGCGGTCTCCAGACGTGTCGGGGAAGTGAGCAACACCCGGCACGCTAGTGCTCAACTGTCACAAAAGCACCACTTGTCACAAGATTTCTCAGATTCATCGGCGTGTCGACTTGACGAACTACAACCTTGTAATTCGCACAAATGGCGGTAGTCCCTGACGTTCGTGTCGTGTTGGATCGATCCAAAGCGACACGAACGTCAGGGACTACCCCGCCGTGGCGAGCTGACGGAGGCTCAGGCCTTCTCGACCGGGATGGCCGAGGTGGTGGTGGTGGGGTGGGAGCGCAGGCTCCGCTTGTCGAACTTCTGACCCGTGGCGAGACCGCCCAGGTAGAAGGACACGAAGGCGATCATGATGCCGGCGACGTCGTCGGCGAGGTAGTGCCAGCCGAAGTAGATGGTGGCGACCACCGTGATCGAGAAGTTGGCCCAGAAGACGATCTTGAGCACCCGGTTGCGCAGGGTGAACTGCACCATGAGCGCGACCAGCAGGGTGATCGCGCAGTGCAGGCTGGCGAAGCCGGCCACCGACTGCACGATGCCGGTGACGCCGCCGTGGATGACGTCGGCCCGCGCGAAGGCGAGGCTGTTCATCAGGTCGGTCGTCGGCGTGTGGGTGAGGTCGGTGTAGCGGGAGAAGTACTCGAAGCCCGGGCCCTTGGTGGGCAGCGCGTAGTAGGACAGCGTGCCGAGCGACCACGCGAGGCACTGCGAGGTGGCGAACCAGTAGCCGTAGGAGATGTTGCGCGACCACACCAGCCAGGCGGTCAGCGCCAGCGGCACGAGCGGCAGGAACCACAGGTAGATGTAGGACAGGAAGTGCGCCGAGACGCTCTCCCCCAGCACGGCGTGCAGCACGACCGGCGGGTCCTGGCCGAAGAACAGCACCCGGTCGAGGTACATCAGCTCGCGGTCGTACTCCACGTCGCCGCGCACGAACGGCAGGGACGACTTGAGGTTCCGGTAGCTGACGTAGGTGATGTAGAAGGAGACGATCCCGACGGCGACCAGCGTGACCCGCTCGCGGTTCCAGTGGGTGCGCAGCCGCTGGCGCACGATGCCTGACATCGCCGAGGGTCGCAGCTTGGAGTACCACAGCGTCCGCGGCAGCAGGTCGAGCAGCAGGGCCCCGAAGAGCAGCAGCGGCAGTCGCGCCCAGGAGGGCCCCAGGAACTTGCCCTCGGGGTCCAGCAAGGGGCGGCCGTAGTGGTTGGACACCACGAACGCGAGGATCCCCATCACCGCGGCGATGCCGATACAGGTCACGTAGGCGCGGCGATACACCGGGTCAGTGTAGGGACCGGCCGGGGGATCGCCTCATCGGATCACCGCGAGTCGTGAGCGGTCCACGACCAGCCGCACCGGCTCCCCCGCCGCGGGGTGCGCGCCCACCGAGGCGACCGCGTCCAGCTCTCCGACGCCCTCGACGCCGACCACGAGGCGCACCTGGTCGGGGGTCATCCGCGCGGACAGGACGACTCCCCGCAGGTCGTGGAGTCGGCCGGGACCCGGCGAGGCGTCCACGGTCAGCGCCGAGCGGCGTACGGCGACCGCCGGTGCGGGCGGCAGGCCGGCGGCGGCCAGCACCCGCTGGGCGGCGTCGTCGACCAGGACCCGCGCGTAGCCGAGGAACAGCGCCGTCTCGGGGTCGGCCGGCGCGGCCCACACCTGTGCGATCTCGCCGCTCTGCACCAGGCGACCGGCCCGCATCACCGCGATCCGGTCGGCCACCGTGTAGGCCTCCTCGTGGTCGTGCGTGACCATGAGCGCGGTCGTGCCGGCGGCGACCAGGATGTCGCGCAGCTCGCCGGCCAGCCGCTCGCGCAGCCCAGCGTCCAGGGCCGAGAGCGGCTCGTCGAGCAGCAGCAGCCGAGGCTCCACGGCGAGCGAGCGGGCCAAAGCCACGCGCTGGCGCTCACCGCCGGACAGGGTGCCGGGCAACCGGTCGGCGTAGCCGGCCAGCCCGACCAGCTCCAGCAGCTCGGCCACGCGCGCCTCGGCGTCGCGCACCTTGCGCAGGCGCAGGGCGTAGCCGACGTTGCGCCCGACCGTCAGGTGCCCGAAGAGCTGGCCGTCCTGGAACATCAGGGCGAACCCCCGCCGGTGCGTCGGTACGCCGCCGAGGTCCTGCCCCGCCCAGGCGATCGTGCCGCGGGCGGGCTCGAGGCCGGCTACCGCGCGCAGCAGCGTGGACTTGCCCGACCCCGACGGCCCCAGCACCGCCAGCACCTGGCCGGCCGGGAGCTCGAGGTCGACGTCGACCACGGCGGGGACCCCGTCGTAGTCCACCGAGACGTGCGCGAGCGACAGACTCATCAGAGCGCTCCCAGGGACGGCACGCGCAGCCGCTCGACCGCCAGCATCACCGCGGCGGTGGTGGCGGCGAGGACGACGGAGGCGGCGAGGGCCATGCCGTAGTTCATCGCGCCCGGGTGGCCGATGAGCCGGAAGATCACGACCGGGAGCGTCGCGCTCTCGTCGCGCGCGAGGAACGCGGTCGCGCCGAACTCCCCCAGGGACGCGGCGAAGGCGAAGCCCGATGCCGCCAGGAGCGGACGCCACAGCACCGGCACGTCGACGGTGAGCAGGGTGCGCAACGGGCCGGCCCCCAGCGACGCGGCGGCCTGGCGCTGGCGGTCGTCGATGCCGTCGAGCACCGGCACCAGCGTGCGCACCACCAGCGGCAGCGCTACCAGTGCCTGCGCGACCGGGACCAGGAGCGCGGAGTCGCGCAGGTCGAGGGGAGGCCGGTCCAGCGTGATCAGGAAGCCGAAGCCCAGCGTGGCCGCGGAGACGCCCAGCGGCAGCATGAAGAAGCCGTCCAGCACCGTGCGGAGCCGGCGCTCGGCGCGCGAGCGCGAGCGCCTGGTGACGGCCAGGGCGACCAGGAGCCCCAGCAGGAGCGACATCCAGGTCGCGTCGACCGCCGTGCGCAGCGAGGTGACGAGCGCGTCGGTCACCGGCACCACCAGGGCCTGCTGGTCGCCGACGCTGTCGAGGGCGCGGTAGTTGCCCAGGCTCCACGCGTCCCCGACCCGCAGCGAGCCCACGACGAGCGTGGCGATCGGTGCGGCCACGAGCGCCAGGAGCAGCACCGTCATCGCGAGCTGCGGGAGGTCGGTGCGCGCGGGCCGCCGCGGGCGCGACGGGACGCGCACGACGCTCGGGTCGGCGCTGTGGCGCAGCCGGGCGGCGACCGCCAGCAGGGCCACGACCGCGGCCAGCTGCACCAGCGAGAGGGCGGCGGCGCCGGGGAGGTCGAGCAGGTCCGTGGTGAGCAGGTAGATCTCGGTCTCGACCGAGCTGTACCTCGTCCCGCCCAGCGTCAGGACCACCCCGAACGACGTGGCGCAGAAGAGGAACACCACGCTCGCCGCCGAGACGATCGCCGGGCGCAGCGTCGGCAGCGTCACGGTGCGGAAGACCTGGGCCGGGCTCGCGCCGAGGGCCGCGGCGGCCTCGGCCGGCCGCGAGTCCAGCGACTCCCACGAGGCCCCGACGGCGCGGATCACCACGGCGGCGTTGAAGAACACCAGGCCGGCGACGATCGCGACCGGCGTGCCGTCCAGCCCCAGGAACCCCAGCGGTCCGGACTCCCCGAGCAGCTGGCGGAACGCCACCCCCACCACGACCGTCGGCAGCACGAACGGCACGAGCAGCAGCGCCCTCACGGTGCGGCGCAGCGGGAAGTCCAGCCGGTGCAGGGCGTACGCCGCCGGGAGCCCGAGCAGGACCGACACGACCGTCGCCAGCCCGGCCGACCACACGGTGAACCACACCACGCGGCCGGTGCGCGAGCGGGTCAGCACCTCCAGGACGGCGCCGACGTCGAGCTCGCCGTCGGGCCAGAACCCCCGCGCCACCATGCCGCTGACCGGCAGCACGAAGAAGCAGCCCAGCACCACGACCGGCAGCGCCGCCAGCGCGACCAGGGAGGCGGGCCGCCGGACGGCGGGAGGCAGCGACAGGGACAGGGACACGGTCAGCCGGTGGTGACGTCGCGCCACTCGGTCAGCCAGGCGTCCCGCTGCTCGGCCACCTCGGCCGGGTCCACCTCGTGCGGCTCGTCGGACTGCTTCGCGAAGCTCGCCCAGTCGGCCGGCAGCTCGACGCCGTCGACGACCGGGAAGACGTACATGCTCTCGGGCAGCGCGGCCTGCACCTGCGGACCCAGCAGGAACTCCACCAGCGCCTTCGCGCCGTCGGGGTTCTTCGCCCCGGCCAGCACGCCGGCGTACTCCACCTGGCGGAAGCAGGTGTCGAGCAGCGCGCTCGTGGTGGTGCCGCCCTTGCCGTCGACCGTGAAGGCCGGCGAGGAGTCGTAGGACAGGACGATCGGGCGGTCCCCCTTGCCGCCGCCCTGCGTGAAGTCGGCCTGGTAGGCGTCCGACCAGCCGTTGGTGAGGCGGGCGCCGTTGTCCATCAGGTCCGACCAGTAGTCGGGCCAGTCGTCGCCGTACTCGTCGATCGTGGTGAGCAGGAAGGCGAGGCCGACCGAGCTGGTCGCGGCCGACGGCAGCACGAAGAGGTCCTCGTAGGCCGGGTCGGTCAGGTCGGCCAGCGTCGCAGGCGGGTCGATGCCCTTGTCGGCGAACCAGGTGTCGTCGACGTTGACGCAGACTCCTGCGTTGTCGACCGGGGCGAGCGCGTGGTCGTCGTCGCCGTCCAGGGCGTAGGTCTCAGCGCCGGCGGGCAGGTCGAGGTCGAGGCCGTCGAAGACGCCGGCCTCGAGGGCGCGGGAGGCGAAGGTGTTGTCGACGCCGAAGGCGACGTCGCCGGTCGGGTTGCCCTCGGTGAGCACGAGCTTGTTGGTCAGCGTGCCGGCGTCGCCCGAGGCCCGGACCTCCAGCTGGTAGCCCGACTCCTCCTCGAACGCCGCCACCACCTCGTCGGGCAGCGCGAACGACTCGTGGGTGACGAGCACGACGGTGCCGCCGGCCTGGGGGCTCCCGGACGATCCCCCGGCGTCGCGACCCTCGTCGTCGTCACCGGACCCGACCAGGGAGCAGGACGTGGCCACCAGGGCGAGCGCGGCCAGGCCCAGCGGTATGCGGGCAGCGGAAATGGACCTCATGTGTGACTCCCTTCGCCGGTACTAACCGGAGCAGGTTCAAGGGTCTGCGGCTGGTCCGCACTCTCAGCAAGCTCGCGCTTGCTCCCCTGTCGTGTGGTCCCCACCCTAGCGTTCAGCGGGTGAGCGAGGTCTCCCGGTCCAGGCGCCGGAGCTTGTCGGGGTTGCGCACGAAGTAGATCGCGGTGACCAGCCCGTCCTCGATCAGGAAGGTGCCGACGGTGTCGAGACCCTCGGCCGAGAACAGGCGGAGGGCCGGGCCGCCGTTGACCTCGACGACGTCGGCGGACTCCGCACCCCCGCCGGCGACCGCGGTGAGGAAGCGCACCACCTTGTCCGCGCCGCAGATGGGCTGCAGGGCCGCCTTCCGGATGCCGCCACCGTCGGTGAGGAGCACGACATCGGGGGCCAGGACGTCCATCAGCGACTGCAGGTCGCCGGTCGCGGCCGCCTCGAGGAACCGGGCGAACACCGCCTCCTGCTCCCCCGGCGTCACCCGGGCCCGCGGCCGGCGCGACTCGACGTGGCTGCGGGCGCGGTGCGCCACCTGCCGCACGGCGGCCGGGGTCTTGCCCACGGCGTCGGCGATCTCGTCGTAGCCGACGTCGAAGACCTCGCGCAGCACGAACACCGCACGCTCGGTGGGCGTCAGCGTCTCCAGCACCAGCAGCATCGCGGTCGAGACGCTGTCGGCCAGCTCGACGTCCTCGGCCACGTCCGGCACCGTGAGGAGCGGCTCGGGCAGCCACGGGCCGACGTAGGCCTCCCGACGCCGGGCCGTCGTGCGCATGCGGTTGAGCGCGAGCCGGGTGGTGACGCGCACGAGGTAGGCACGCGGCTCGCGCACGGACTCCTGGTCCACCTCGGCCCACCGCAGCCAGGTCTCCTGCAGCACGTCCTCGGCGTCGACCGCCGAGCCGAGCATCTCGTAGGCGACGGTGAACAGCAGGTTGCGGTGCCGCACGAACGTCTCGGTCGCGCCGGTCATGGGGTGGAGGGTACGACGATCGGCAGGTCGCAGACGTCGGAGTAGCCCTGGCTCTGCAGCCCGGCCGCGGAGTTGAAGCGCGAGCGCATGTTCTCCAGCGCGACCATCTGGGTCAGCTCCACGACCGCCGGCGCTCCGAGCGCGTCGAGCAGGCGGGCGGTGAGCTCGTCGGTCACGGCCAGCGGCGTGACGCTCATCGCCTCGGCGTACTCGAGGACGTCGCGCTCCACCTCGGTGAACGCCGACGACTCGCGCCAGCGCGGCACCTCGCGCAGCTTGGCCAGGTCGAGGCCCTCCGTGTGCCCCATGAAGTAGCCGAAGTCGACGCACCACGAGCAGCCGATGACGGCCGCGCTGGCGAGCTGGGCGTAGGACTTCAGGTGCGGGTCGAGCTCGTCCCACCTCGCCACCTTGCCCTCGAACGCGAACACCGCCTTGAGGACCTTGCGGTGGTGCCACAGGACGTAGGCGTTGTCGGGGACCTGGCCCCACGCGCGCCGGGCGTAGGTGGTCATGGCCTTGCCGTAGAGGCCGGAGATCGTGGCCTGGGGGATGCGGAACGTGCTGGGCATGCGGGGCTCCTTCGTGGACGGGTCGCTGCCCACGAGACACCGGTCGCCGGGGATCTGTGACAGGCGTGTGCGAGGCTCGCGCCATGCCGAGTCGCCGCCACCAGTTGCTGGCCTGGGCCCTGCCGCGGATGCGCGGGGCACGCGAGATGGACGACGTCGCCGAGGAGCGCGCCCGCGTCGAGCAGTGGCACACCACGCTCGACCGGGGGCTGCCGACCAACGCCGTCCCGCGCTTCGACCGTCGCTTCACGGTCACCACCGAGACCCTGCCCGGCGCCGACGGCGACTTCACGTCGTACACGGTGACGCCGCGCGGGCTGGACCCCGACCTCACGCTCTACTACGTGCACGGCGGCGCGTTCATGGCGCCGGCCGACCCCTTCCAGGTGCGCTACGTCCTCCGGCTGGCCACCGAGCTGGGGGCGCGCGTGGTGGTCCCCGACTACCCACTCACCCCCGAGCACACCGTGCACGCCTCGCACCGAGCGGTCGTGGACCACGCGGTGGGCTGGGCCGAGGAGGGGCCGCTGGTGCTGCTGGGCGACTCGGCCGGCGGAGGCTACGCGCTCGGGGTGGCGCAGGCGATGCGCGACCGGGGCGGCGCGCAGGCGGCGCGGATGGTGCTGTTCTCCCCGTGGGTCGACCTGTCCACCAGCACGGTGGCGGAGACCGAGGCGCTCGACGCCTACGACCCGTGGCTGTTCATCGGCAAGCTCCGCGCCTACGCGGAGTGGTGGGCCGGCGGACCCGACCAGCTGACGCGCTACGAGGCGTCGCCGGCGCTCGGCCGGCTCGACGGGCTCCCGCCCACGCTGATGTTCTGCGGCACCCGCGACCTGCTCGTGCCCGGCTGCCGCCTGCTCGCCCGGCGCGCCGCCGAGACCGACTGGGACCTCACCTACGTCGAGGAGCCGGGGCTGCTGCACGTCTACCCGCTGCTGCCGCTCATCCCCGAGGCACGGCGGGCCTGGCGGCAGATGATCGCGTGGCTGGGCTGACATGACGGGGCCGACATGACGGGGCCGACATGACGGGGCCGACCATCGAGGTCGTCGGGTTCGACGACCTCGACGCCCGCACGGCCTACGCCGTGTGGCGGCTGCGCCAGGACGTCTTCGTCGTCGAGCAGGCCTGCCCCTACCCCGACCTGGACGGCCGCGACGTCGAGCCGGGCGCGCGGCACGTCCTGCAGCGCGAGGGCGACCGGCTCGTCGGCTACGCGCGCGTGCTCGACGACGACAGCGTGTGGCGGATCGGTCGGGTCGTGCTCGACCCGAGCGCGCGCGGCCGCGGTCTGTCGGCGCCGCTCATGCTGGCCGCGATCGGCGCCTGCCCGGGCCGCGACGTCGTGCTGGACGCCCAGTCGCCGCTGAGCGATTGGTACGGGTCGCTGGGGTTCGTCGTGGACGGGGCGGAGTTCCTCGAGGACGGCATCCCGCACCTGCCGATGCGGAGACCGGCTGTCGGCGACGGCCACTAGCGTCCCGGCCATGACGACGCGACCCGAGATCGGCGTGGTGGAGCTGCGGCAGTACACCCTGCACCCGGGCCGTCGCGACGAGCTCGTCGAGCTCTTCGACCGCGAGCTCGTGGAGACCCAGGAAGCCTGCGGGATGTGGGTCCTGGGGCAGTTCCGCGACCTCGAGCGGCCCGACAGGTTCGTCTGGCTGCGCGGCTTCACCGACATGGAGGGCCGGCGCCGCGCGCTGGAGGCCTTCTACGGCGGCCCCGTCTGGGGGCGGCACGCCGACGCGGCCAACGCGACGATGGCCGAGTTCGACGACGTCTACCTGCTCGCGCCGGACGGGGCGATCGAGGTCGCCGACTCGCGGACGCCTCCGGGCGCGGCGCACGGCGAGCTCTCGGTCACCGTCTACGACGGGCGTCCCGACCTGCCGCGCGGGCAGGCGCTCGCGGTGCTGGTCGGTCTCGACGCCGCCAACACGTTCCCGGCCCTGCCGCTGCGCGACGACGGTGACGTCACGGTGCGCGTCGAGCGCGGCCCGCCGCCGGCCGGCCCCGTGCGCCAGTCGATCCGCGCGGAGCCCACCGGCAGGTCGCTCCTGCGGTGAGCCTCAGGCCGGCCCGGCGGCGTACCGCACGCCGTCGGGCGCCGCCTCACGCGTCACCTGCCCGCGCGCGACGAGCAGCTCGAGGTGCGCCTTGGTCTCCATCGAGGCCATGCCCTGGCTGAAGACGTCGAGCTTCTCGAACGGCGTCTCGTGGCGGGTCCAGCCCAGTCCCTGCGCGACGTCGTACGCCGTCACCGTGCCGGTGCCGACCAGCCGGAGGCTCTCCGCGAGGCGCCGCTCGTGGAAGGCCAGCAGCTCGTCGACGCGGGTGTGCGACGACGGCGCCACCGGGCCGTGCGCCGGCAGGATCGTCAGGTCGGGCAGGGCGCGCACCTTGGTCAGCGAGGCCATGAAGTCGCCCAGCGGCTGGTCGGTCGCCGGCACCGTGAAGCCGATCGAGGGCGTGATCGTCGGCAGCACGTGGTCGCCGGCGAACAGCAGCCCGGCGGAGGTGTCCGCGAAGACGAAGTGACCGGGCGTGTGCCCGGGCGTGTGCACCGCGTCGAGGGTGCGCTGGCCCACCGCGATCTCGTGGTCGCCCTCCAACCAGGTGTCGGGGTGCGTCCAGATGCTCATGTCCGGCGGCTCCGCGCCGGCGTCCCCGCGCACCCACTCGTCGGCGACGGCGCGGGCGCCGGCGGAGACCAGGACCTCCACGAACGGGTTCTGCGTCATCGACGCCGCGTTGTTGAGCAGGTCGAGGGCCGGCTTCTCGTCGGCGCCCAGCGCGACGTCGATGCCGAGCTCGTGGCCCAGGACGGTCGCCATCGTGAAGTGGTCGCGGTGCACGTGGGTCACCAGGAAGCGGCGCAGGTCGCCGAAGCCGTAGCCCACGTCCTTCAGGCAGCGCTCCAGCAGGTCGCGCGCCACCGGGATGGCCCAGCCGCCGTCGATGAGGGTCAGCCCGTCGTCGGTCTCGATGACGTAGACGTTGATCGCGCGCAGGCCGTCCATGGGCAGCGGCAGCGGGATCCGGAAGATGCCGTCGGCCACCCGCCACGCGCCCTCGGCGGTCCAGTGCTCCCCGGAGTCCGGCGAGACGGCGTGCGCCGTGCTGACGCCGGGGTCGCGGCGGGCTGCGGGGTCCGGGCTCACGGCACGGACGCTACTGCCCGACGTCGGGGAACCCGAGGTCGAGGGTGGGCTGCTGGATGCCGCCGTCGACCTCGAGCAGCTTGCCCGTGACGTACTGACCGGCACGCGAGCTGAGGTACAGCACCGCGGCCGCGATGTCCTCCGGCTCCCCGACGCGACCCAGAGGCGTCTTCGACTCGAGCTGGTCCATCATCTCGGGCTGCCCGGCGACGTACTCGAGGGCGCTGGTCATGATCGAGCCGACGTAGACGCCGTTGACCCGGATCCGGGGCGCGAGGTCCTGCGCGGCCATCTTCGTCCAGTGCGCCAGGGCGGCCTTGGCCGTGCCGTAGGCGATGAAGCCGCGGTCGGCGGTGCGGCCCATCATCGAGCTGATGGTGACGATGCTCTTCTGCGCGTCGGGCGCCGACTGCAGCATGAGCGGTACGGCGGCCCGGCTCAGCGCGTGCGCCGTGGTGACGTTGAAGCTGAACGCCTCGTTGAGGAACTCGTTGCTGGTCTTGAGGAACTCCGTGGGAAAGGTGCCCCCGACGTTGTTGACGACCGTGTCGAGCCGCCCGAACTCGTCGTAGGCGGCCTGCGCGAGGCCGGCGACCGCGTCGAGGTCGCTCAGGTCGGCAGGGACGACCAGCGCCCGGCGCCCGGTGGCGCGGATCTGCTCGGCGACCCGGTCGAGCTGCCGCTCGGTGCGCGCGGAGATGAGCACGTCGGCGCCGGCCTCCGCGAACGCGACCGCCGTACCCGCTCCGAGGCCGCGGCCCGCGCCGGTGACGATGGCGACCTGGTCGGTGACCGCGAAGCGGTCCAGGATGCTCATGCGGGGCCCCCGTGGGGTGTTCATCGCGTCACCAGTCCGCGTCCGGTCACGAGCGGCAGGTCGAGCGCGGTGACCAGCCCGGGCGGGGCCGCCACCACCGCGGGCAGCGTGGTGATGATGCGCTGGGCGGTCGTGATCATCCCGGAGACGTTGTGGTCGCCGTGCTCGCCGTGGTGGGTGAAGTCCACCTGCATCATCGGCTCGCCGGTGATCTTGATGCGGTAGCAGCCGTCGCTGCCGGCCGGTGGGGTCTCCCACTCCGGCACCTGGTCGGGCGCGGTCCGGGTGATGTGCTCGAGGACCACGCGCGGCGTGCCGTCGACCTTGCCGACCAGCTGGAAGCGCACCGCGCCCATGGTGCCGGCGTCGACGTCGCCGGAGACCGACGGCGTGAACACCTCGGCCGCCCGGCGGTCCACCTCCTCGGTCAGCGGCTCGTCGAGCACGATGTCGAGGCCGGCGGCGATCTGGCGCACGACGCTGCCCCACGCCATCGTGAGGATGCCGGGCTCCCACAGCATCGGACGGAAGTCCATGGGCTTGCCGAAGCCGAACATCTCGCCCATGACGACGGGCTGGTAGTAGGTCGAGTAGTCGCAGATCTCCATCACCCGCACCTCGTCGATGCGCTGGCTCAGGCTGGTCATCACCAGCGGCAGCACGTCGTTGGCGAAGCCGGGGTCGATGCCGTTGACGTGCAGGCTGGCGTTGCCTGCGCGGCAGGCGTCGTCGATGCGCGCCAGGAGCTCGGGCGGCAGGATCTTCTCGGGCCACTGCAGCAGCACCGGCCCGCTGCTGGTGACGTTGATGCCGGCGCCGACGAACGAGATGAGGTCCTCGATGCACTCGAAGACCCGGTCGTCGGCCATGGCGGTGTGCACGATCGCGTCCGGCGCCAGCGCGATCAGCGCGTCCCGGTCGGTGGTCGCCCGCACCCCGAGCTCGCGTCCCAGCTCGGCGAGCACCCCGGCGTCCTTGCCGTCCTTGTCGGGGTTGGAGACCCACACCCCGACGAGCTCGAGGTCGGGATGGGCGTCGATGCCCGCGATCGCGTGCCGCCCGATGGTCCCGGTGGACCACACGACGACGCGGAGCGGACGGTCACGGCTGTCTCGAGGCATGGCGTCAACCTAGAACACGTTCTAGATTTGGGGAAGGGCTCGGCGGTCAGTGACCCGCGACCACCGGGCACCGCGTGCCGGAGTAGATGGTGGGCATGCAGCGGTTGCAGTGGATGCAGACGCCGGCGGTCTGCCGACCGGCCTGCAGCTTGTTGACCAGGTCCGGCTCGCGCAGGACGGCGCGGCCCATGGCGACGAAGTCGAAGCCGTGCTTCATCGCGCGCTCCATCGTGTCGAGTCGGTTGATGCCGCCGAGCAGCATCAGGGGCATCGTCAGCGCCTCGCGGAAGCGCAGGGCCTTCTCCCAGAAGTAGCTCTCCTCGAAGTCGTACTTCTTCAGGAACGAGCGGCCCATCGGCGTACGCATGCCGAGGCGCACCGGCAGCGGCATCGACGCCGCGAACTCCTTCAGCGGCACGTCCCCGCGGAAGAGGTACATCGGGTTCATCAGCGAGCTGCCCCCGCTCATCTGCAGCGCGTCGAGGTGACCGTCGGCCTCCAGCAGCTGCGCGAGCTCCAGACCCGCGTCGGTGGTGACGCCGCCCTTGAACCCGTCGCTCAGCGACACCTTGGCGGTCACGGCCACCGCCTCGCCCACCTCCTCCCGCACGGCCCGCGCCACCTGGCGAGCCAGCCGGGCGCGGTTCTCCAGCGAGCCGCCCCACCGGTCCTTGCGGCGGTTGAGGCCCGGGGCGAGGAACGAGGAGATCAGGTAGCTGTGCGCCATGTGCAGCTCGAGCACGTCGAAGCCCGCGGCCACCAGCGTGCGAGCCGTCGCGACGTACGCCGCCGTCACGCGGGTCAGGTCCTGCTCGCTCGCCGCGCGGATCATCTGCATCGACAGCGGACTCGGCATCCGGCTGGCGCTGATCGCCTTGACGCCGTTGGATCGGCCGTTGGCCACGGGGCCGGCGTGCCCCACCTGACCGGCGATGGCGGCGCCCGTGGCGTGGATCGCGTCGGCCAGACGGGCGAGCCCGGCGGCGGTGTCGGGGCCCACGACGATCTGCTCGGCATGAGTCCGGCCCTCCGGGGCGATCGCCAGGTAGGCGACGGTGGTCAGCCCGATCCCACCCTCGGCGACCGCGAGGTGGTAGTCGATCAGCGCGTCCGTCACCTGCCCGTGCGGGGCCCGGCCCTCGAAGGTCGCGGCCTTGACGGTCCGGTTGCGCAACCGGACGGGGCCGAGCGTGGCGGGTCCGAACACGTCAGGGGTCACGACCGAAACCGTAACGTGTTCTAGTTCTGCGCGCACCGGGTCGGATCGTCGGGTGGCACGATGCCGGTCGTGACCACTCCGGCCCTCGACGCGCTCACCACGCGGCTGCGCGCGGCGGGCTGCGTGTTCGCGGAGGAGGAGGCCGCGCTGCTCGTGGCCGAGGCCGGCGAAGATCCCGCGCGCCTCGAGCGGATGGTGGACGCCCGGGTCTCGGGGCTGCCGCTGGAGCAGGTGGTCGGCTGGGCCGAGCTCGACGGACGCCGGTACGCCGTGGCGCCGGGCGTCTTCGTGCCGCGGCGTCGCAGCGGTCTCCTGCTCCGCCTCGCCACTGCCCGACTGGCGCCGGGAGCGGTCGTGGTCGACCTGTGCTGCGGCAGCGGCGCGCTCGGCGCCGCGCTCCTGGCCCGCGAGCCGGGGATCGAGGTGCACGCGGCCGACCTCGACCCCGCGGCCGTCGACTGCGCCCGACGCAACCTGCCGCCCGAGCGGGTCCACGCCGGCGACCTGTTCGAGGCGCTGCCCCGGAGCCTGCGCGGGCGGGTCGCGGTGCTCGTGGCCAACGCGCCCTACGTGCCGACCGCGGCCATCGCGTCCATGCCAACGGAGGCTCGCGACCACGAGCACCTGGTGGCGCTCGACGGAGGCACCGACGGCCTCGACGTCCAGCGGCGTCTCGTGCGCGAGTCGCCCGCATGGCTCGCCCCCGACGGCCTGCTGCTCGTCGAGACCGGTCGCGACCAGGCCGTGCGGACCGCCGGGCTGGTCAGCGCCGCGGGCCTCGTGGCGCAGGTGCACCACGACGAGGAGATCGCCGGCTGCGCGGTCAGCGGCCGGCGGCCGGTCTGATCAGGTCCGCCGTACGGCCAGGAGCGTGGTGTCGTCGTCGGCGTCGCTCTCCTGCATCGCCAGCACCCGGTCGACCATCGCCTGAAGGGGCTCCCCGGCGGTCGTCGCGGAGATGATCGCCCGCAGCCGGTCGGTGCGCTCCACCATGTCGGAGCCGCGGCGCTCGACCAGCCCGTCGGTGTAGAGCAGCAGCGTCGTGCCCGCCGGCAGGACCAGGCGCACCGACTCGGCCGCCCCCTCGCCGACGCCGAGCAGCGGACGGACGTCGCCGACGACCTCGTCCGCGCCGCCGGGCGCGCCGAGCAGCGGTGAGGGGTGCCCGGCGTTGGCGATCTCCACCTCGCCGGTCGCCACGTCGAGCAGCGCCACCACGGCCGTGGCGACCTGCACGTCGAGCAGCCCGTCCATCAGCAGGTCCAGGCGGTCCAGGCACGCGGCCGGGGGGTGGCCCTCGAAGAGGTAGGCGCGCAGCGCGGTGCGCAGCTGCATCATCGCCGAGGCCGCCGAGACCCCGTGACCGGCGACGTCGCCGATCACCAGGGCCAGGCGCCCGGGCGCCAGCTCGAAGGCGTCCCACCAGTCGCCGCCCAGCTGGTACGTCGTGGCGGGCCGGTAGCTGGCCACGAGGTCGACGCCTGCGAAGTCCGGGGCGTGGTCGAGCACGACGTGACGCTGCAGCGACTCGGCCATCGCGATCTGCTCGCGCGAGCGCAGCAGCAGCAGCCCGTTGATGTGCCGCCCGAGCACGTCGGCGGCCTCGACCTCCCAGTGGCTCCAGGCCTCGCTGTGGCCGCGCACGACCTGGCGCCACTTCTCGAAGGAGCGGCGCGGGCTGAGCCGCACGTGGGGACCCTCGGCGGCGGCGAGCTGCTTGTTGGTCGGGTCGCCTCCCCAGTCGACGACCTGCTCGATCTCGGGGCGCAGCCACATGAGCCAGCGCTCGGGGGACGCGCCGATGCGCAGCACTCCGGAGACGACCGGCGCCAGGTGGTCGAGCTCGGGCACCAGGCCCCCGAGGTGGCTGGTCTGGATGGCGTAGCGGTCCGGGCGGTCGATGATGCCCGCGATCCGGCGCAGCGACTCCTCGTCCGGCACCTCCCCCAGCGTGCGCACCACCCCGTCGAAGTTCAGGGCGAGCCCCGTGGCGTTCATCAGCCCCAGCAGGGCCGGGTCCGCGAGCATCGCGTCCAGGGGGTCCTCGGCGCTCGCGGAGACGCGGGCGGTGATCTCGGCCAGCATCGCCTGGGTGGCGAGCGCCGCCTCCCGGTCGTCGGCGCGCTCGCGGTCGGCGATCATCGGGGAGGCGACCTGGGCGAGGAACTCCGCCGCCGACCGGGCGTCCTGCGGCGGTCGGTGCGGACCGGAGTAGTGGTGGCACGCGACCAGGCCCCACAGCTCGCCCTCGACGACGAGCGAGACCGACATGGAGGCCGTGACCCCCATGTGGGAGAGGTACTCGACGTGGATGGGCGAGACGCTGCGCAGGGACGAGTGGGACAGGTCGAGCGGCGCGCCGGTGCCGGGGTCCACGATCGGGGTCAGGGGCACCGGGACGTAGGAGATGTCGGCGATCAGCCGCAGCCAGTTGACGGTGTAGAGACGGCGCGCCTGCGCCGGGATGTCGCTGGCGGGGTAGTGCAGCCCCAGGAACGGGTTGAGGTCGGGGCGACGCTCCTCGGCCACCACCTCGCCGTTCCACTCCTCGTCGAAGCGGTAGACCATCACCCGGTCGAAGCCGCTCAGCGCCCGCACCTCGCGGGCGATCTGGCGGGCCAGGCCCGTCACCGTCGTCGCCGCTCCCAGGCGCGACATCGCGCTCCGGGCCGACTGGTAGCTCATCGGCGTCGCCCGGACCCGCTCGACCGGCTCGACCTCCACCACCGTCCGCTCGCCCGAGCGGTGCACCCGCAGGTCGCACTCGCGCCCGGCGAGGTCGCCGAGGACGACCTCGTCCAGCAGCACGACCAACGGCTCGCCGGGGAACCCGTCGCCGGCCCGCGCTGCGACCAGCTCGGCGGCGCGCGGACCCAGCACGTCGGTGAGCGGCCGGCCCACGACGTCGTCGGCGGCGTGCCCGAGCAGCGAGCCGGTGTTGACGGAGGCCATGACGACCTCGAGCGTCTCGTCGGCGACGGCGAGCAGGAGCCCGTGGGGCTGGATGGCGCCGGGCACGTGGATCGGCTCGGTGTCGCAGGTGGTGAGGTCGGTCGCGGCGTACGCCGGGGTGTGGTCGCCGGGCGGCGTGAGTGGGATCGTCACCTGCGCGGGTCCCGCCTTCCTGTGCACGCTCGGTCGCCACCGGGGCGGCCGCGCGGTCCAGTGTCCTCGATGCCCGTGCAGCCGCGGCACCCCCGCCCGGATGAGCCCGACCGTCCTCGCACCGCTCGCACGTCCGGGGGTGCGGGAAGATCCTCGCCCCTTGGACGGTTGGGACAGCCATGACCACCATCGGACTCATCGGCAGCGGACACATCGGAGCGGCGATCGCCCAGCGGGCGGTGGAGAACGGCCACGACGTCGTCCTCAGCAACTCCCGCGGACCGGAGACCCTGGCCGACCTCGTCGGTCGGCTCGGCGACCGCGCCCGGGCCGGCACGGCCGAGGAGGCGGCGGCGGAGGGTGACCTCGTCGTGGTCACCATCCCGTTCAAGAACGTCGAGCAGGTGCCCGTCGAGCCGCTGGCAGGCAAGGTCGTGATCGACACCAACAACTACTACTTCGAGCGTGACGGCCGCGTCCCGGACATCGACGAGGGCCGCACGAGCCCGAGCGAGGTCCTCGCCGCGCACCTGCCGGCCTCGCGGGTCGTCAAGGCGTTCAACGCCATCCAGGCCGCCCACATCGTCTCCGCCGCGACCACCGCCGGCGACCCCGCGCGCCGGGCGATCCCCATCGCCGGTGACGACGAGGAGGCCAAGCAGGTCGTGGCCGAGCTCGTCGACGAGCTCGGGTTCGACGTGGTGGACGCCGGTCCGCTGGCGGAGGGTCGGCGCTTCGACCGGGACAAGCCGGCCTACGGCGCCGAGCTCGGCGCCGACGCCATGCGCGAGGCCGTCGCGCAGGGCTGACCTCTCGCGCACCACGGGCTAGGTCATTCCCAGGCGGGCGAGGGGCTCCACCAGCTCGCGCTCCTCGTAGGACAGGTGCGACAACAGGGTGTCGGTGAGCAGGTCCACCGCGTCGCGGAGTCGCTGGACGCCGTGCGGCTCGGTGACGAACGCGACCAGCGCCCGGTCGACGCCCTCCAGGACGTCGTGGATGGCCCGGTGCTCCAGCTCGAGCCGGTCGATCACGGGCGCCAGGGCGGGATCCGCACGGCGCAGGTGCGGGAGCATCATCTGGTCCTCGAGCGTGTGGTGCGTCGTGACCACGCGGCAGTAGCTCTGGCAGTAGGCGCCCAGGGCCCAGCTGTTCTGGCGCATCGTCATCGTGTTGACGTGCGAGCGGGCCGCCCCGGGGTCCATGCCGCCGGCCGTGACCTGCTCGACGACGGAGTGCAGCTGCGCCAGCTCGGCGCGCAGGTGGTCGTGGACGTCCACGAGGTGCTGACCCTGCCCGGCCTCCTGCGCCGAGTAGACGCGGTCGGGGTCCGGCGCCGGCGCGTGGGGCCGCTCGCCCTCGTCCCAGACCCGGGTCGAGCTGAGCCGGTGCCCGTCGTCCGGGGTCGGCGTCACCGGGAGGCCCGGTGGCAGGGCAGCGCCCGGACCGGGGACGGCCGGCTCGGGGCGCGTCGTGGCAGCGTCGTGCCCGTGGTCACCCATGGTCACCTCGGCCGGCTACGACGCCGTGGGCTCGCCCTGCGGCGCGAGGGCCTCGTCGAGCGTCGCGAAGCACGGGAACACCCGGTCGAGCGAGGTCAGGGAGAGCACGCGTGCGACCGGGGGGCTGGGAGCGACCAGTCCGAGCGACCCGCGGAAGACCCGCGCCTGCTTGCGCGCGGCGACCAGGATGCCCAGTCCGGTGGAGTCCATGAACGTGACCCCGCGCAGGTCGACCAGCACGTCGGTGTGCCCAGCGAGCATGAGCTCGCGCAGGCAGGTGCGGACGGCACCGACCGAGCCCATGTCGACCTCGCCGCGCAGGAGGACCAGGTGATGGCTGCCGTGCTCCTCGACGCCCACCTCCAGGGGAAGCGCCATCGGGGGATCGCTGGGGTACGGCCCCATGAGTACCTCGTCTCTGGGCCCGGCCACCCGACGCGTCCGGGAGGCCTGGCTGAGGCCAGAATGTCACCTCCTCGGCCCCGCCACCGCGTTTCGGCAGCGTTCTCACCCGCGCGGGTGAGGGCCTCCCACCTGCACCTTCGGCGGCAGGAACGCCGGCAGCACCGGCCGTAGGTCCCCTGCGGCCGACAGCCAGCCCACCCCCGGCTCGAAGCGGCGCAGCACCCGGATCGGCGAGCCGCCGACCACCGCGTTGTCCTCCACCGTGCCGCGCACGACCGAGCCGGCCGCCACGACGACGTTCCGGCCGATCGTGGAGCCCGGCAGGATGATCGCGCCGTGGCCGACCCAGGACCCGGACCCGACCGTCACCGGCTGGTGCTCGCCCAGCTGGAGCCCGATCGGCACCCCGAGCTCCTGGTAGCCGTGGCTGGCGTCGGAGACGAAGACGTCCTGCCCGAACCACACGTCGTCACCGATGACGATGGAGGAGTGCGCGGTCAGGCTCGTGCGTGCCCCGACCACGCAACGGTCGCCGATCACCAGGCCACGCTCGGGGAGACGCGCGTCGTCGGGCCCGTAGCCCACGGACAGCGTCACCTGCCGTCCCACCAGCGTGCGGGCGCCGATGTGGATGGACCGGGCGCCCATCACCGTGGCCGCCGGGAAGCCGATGCTGCTGCCCTCCCCCAGGCTGCCGAACGCCTCGGCGGCGCGGGTCCCCGGCACGATCTCGCCGGCCCTCTGCATCCGCGCCCACACCGCGTGCACGCAGGAGTTGACCCATCGCTCGCGTCGGTTCACGCGCCAGAGGCTAGACCCTGCGCGGCCAGCGCGGAGGCGAACGACGGGGTCACCGGGAGCAGGGGCAGGATCGCCGCCTGGTAGGCGTGGTAGACGTCGGGCTTGCCGGGCCAGGTCTCCCCGGCCGGTCGGTTGTGCTCGTCGAGCTCGTGGGTCCACGAGCCGTGCTCGTGGTCGACCAGGCTGCGGTCGATGTGGGCCCACCAGCCGGCCGCGCGCTCGGCCCAGCGGTCGTCGCCGGTCAGCCGGTCGAGCACCTCGGCGGTGTTGACGGCCTCCGCCGCCACCCAGTGCATCCGCGCACGCACCACCGGCGTGCCCTGCCAGTCGGTCGTGTAGACGAAGCCCTCCTCGCCGTCGACGGCCCACCCGTCGGCGACGGCGCGCTCGGCCAGGGCCACGGCGGCATCGAGCGCGCCGGCCGGCGCCTGCTCGGCCAGGGTCTCGTCGACCGCGGCGATGAGCCGCGCCCACTCCAGCCCGTGGCCGACGGTCGCGCCGTAGGGCTGGAAGGGATGGGCCGGGTGGTCGCGGTGGTGCTCGAGCAGCGGTCGCCACTGCTCGTCGAAGTGCTCGGGGATGCGCCACTGGTTGTCCCCGGCCCAGGCCATGACCCGGGCGGCCACGCGACCGGCGCGCCGGTGCCAGGAGGGGTCGCCCGTGACGTCGCCGGCGGCCAGGAGCGCCTCGACCGTGTGCATGTTGGCGTTGACCCCGCGGTAGGGGTCCAGGTCGGACCAGGTGCGGTCCCACGTGTCGACCACGAGGCCCTCGTCGTCGTCCCAGAAGCGCTCGTCCAGGCAGGCGAGCGCGTCCTGCAGGAGCTCGGCGCCGCCCTCGATCCCCGCCGCCGTGGCGGAGCCGGCCGCGAGGACGACGAAGGCGTGACCGTAGGCCTGCTTGCTCGCGTCGACCACCCCGTCGTCGCCGACCGCCGCGAACCAGCCTCCGTGCGCGTCGTCCGCGAGCGTCGTGCGCAGGGAGCGCACCCCGTGGGCGACGAGTGACCTGAGGTCGTCAGGACCCGGACCTCCGGGCGCCGGCGGCTCGGCGGCCAGCAGCCCGAGCGCGAACGTGTGGGTCATGCGGCACGTGATCCACAGCTCCACGGGCCGCGCCGGGTCGACGACCCCCGCGGCGTCGAGGTAGCCGAAGCCGCCCTCGGTGCGCGAGCCGCTGGCGAAGCGGAGGAGGTCGGCTCGCTGGGCGGCGAGGTGGGCCGGGCTGCCGGGTGTGGCGCGATCGGGCGGTCGGGTCATCGGCTCAGCCTAGGAGCGTCGTCGGCCTCCTGCCCCTCCCGGCAGGCACGGGCGCGCGCCACCGCCTGGCGCTCGGGCCCGGTGAGGTGGCCCAGCCGCACCCGCACGGTCTCCTCGTCGACCCAGAGCTCACCGGCCTGCTCCTCGAGGTCGTCGCTCCACTTCACGGCCTCGACCAGGTCCGGGAGCGGGATGATCCGCACCGCCGCCAGCCTCGCGACCTCACGCTCCTCGGCCTCGCCGGGGTCGCAGGGCGTCCCGCGCTCGAGGTGGACCAGCTCGTGGGCCAGCGTCGAGCGCCGCTCGTCCTGCAGCAGGCTCGGGCACAGGGTGATCACCCGGGCGTCCAGGTCGACGACGCCGACGTTGCCCTCACCGGGGTCGGCGTAGACCACCGTCACGTCGGGGCGCCGGGCCAGCGCCCGCCAGGGGTTCCAGCTGCCTGCCATGCCTCGCGACCGTAGCCGCCCCCGCCGACACGCGTCGGTCGTCGTCAGCCGGCCGGCGGCGGGCCGGAGGGGCCGGACGAGGGCAGTCGCGTGGCGGCGTCGTCCTGCTCGTCGCGCAGCCGCCGGCCCCGCGAGACCCCGGGTCGCGCCGCGAGTGCCCGCCGCGCGCCGCCGGCCTCGTCCGCGCGGGCCCGGGCCACGTGGGCGGGCAGGTACTCGGCACTCACGAGCAGCGCCCCCACCAGGTCCTCGTAGTCGACCTTCAGGGCGTCGGCCAGGGCGACGACGACCTCCACCTTCGGCAGTGCCGGGACCCCGCGGGCGCGCCACGCGGTGAACGTCCCGTGGTTGAGCCCCGCCTTGCGCTGCACCGCGGCCTCGGTGGCGCCGGTGTCGTCGCAGTAGTGCTGCAGGAGCTCCCAGAACGTCGTGGACACGGGCTGTGCGGATCCCTCCGGTGATCGGGCTGAGGAAAAGCGTCTACCGCCGATTGTGCCCGAGGAGGCGGGTTCTGCGCCTGATCGGCGGATCGGTCCGACCATAGCGTCTACCTTGGGTAGAGGCTATCTCTACGCCTGATTGACAGCGTCCGTGGCGCGGGTCACGATGCGGAGCACCCAGAGGCCATCCACGACGAAGCGCTGCGGAGGACAGTGACATGCAGCTCAGCTCACCGGAGATGCTCGCGGCGACCATCCGTCGCCGCGGGCTCTCGCTGTCCGACCTCGCCCGTCAGAGCGGGTGCAGCAAGTCGATGGTCGGCCACCTCGTCACCGGCCACAAGACGGCCTGCAGCCCCGCGCTGGCCGCCCGGATCGCCGCCGCGCTCGACGTCCCCCTCGAGCTCCTCTTCCTCGTCCCCGCCTCCCCGCGGCCCGAGGCCCCCGACGCACGACCACCCCACCACCACTCCGAAGGCAGGTCCCCCCGATGAACCGCACCCTCTCCCCCACCGCCTCGCTCCTCGACGTCCGGGTCCTCGCGGCCGGCGCCCTCAGCGCGCTCGTCGTGACGACGGTCCCGGCCGCGCACGCCGCCTCCGAGGACTGGTACTCCCGCTCCAGCCCGTTGAAGGCCGTCGAGGACGGCAAGACGCAGGGCATGGCCTACGGCACGTCCTACACGAAGAACACCTTCCTGAAGAACCACACCAACTACCGCGACGCCCGCGAGGGCGGCGACGGCGTCTACACCCAGACCAACTACACCTACCGCGTGCCCGACGCCGACGGCGAGTCCTGGACCGAGAGCGGCAAGACCGACCAGAGCTCGCGCACCACCAGCGGCAGCTGGGTCGACCAGTACGACAACGACGACTACTCCACCTCCCACGCCGACGCCTCCAAGGGACGCGTCCACTCGAAGGTCTGCGAGGACCAGGCCTGGAGCCCCGACGCCTGCAGCCGCCGACCCTTCTTCACCTTCGACCTCTGAGGCGCGCCGTGCCCGAGGCGCTCTCGCTGCGGGCCGTGGGCCTGCGCTGTCGCTACCCACCCGCGACCGCCGACGCGGTCGCCATCGACGACCTCGCGCTCGGGCCCGGCTCGACGGGGCTGGTCGGCATCAACGGCGCCGGCAAGACCACGCTCCTGCTCACCCTGGCCGGGGCCCGGCGCCCCCAGGCCGGCGCCGTCACCCTCGACGGCGCCGACCTCTACGGCCCTCACCGCCGCGAGCTCGTCGGGAGGATCGGCCTGATGCCGCAGTCGCTCGACCTCCCCGCCGAGCTCCGGGTCGCCGACGCGCTGTCCTACGTCGGTTGGCTGCGGGGCGTCCCGCGGCGGGTGGCCGCGCTCCGGGAGCCGGAGCTGCTCGCGGCGGTGGGGCTCCAGCCCCGACGCGACGAGCGGGTCGGGCGGCTGTCGGGAGGGATGCGCCGGCGCCTGGTCCTCGCCACGGCGCTCGTCACCGAGCCGGCGGTGCTGCTCCTCGACGAGCCCACCACCGGCCTGGACCCCGAGCAGCGCGCGGGGCTGCGCACGCTGCTGCTCGACCTCCCGGGCGCGACGGTCACGGTGCTGAGCAGCCACGTGATGGAGGACGTCGAGCGGATGACCAGCCGCATCCTCGTCCTCGACGACGGGCGGGTGCTCCACCACGGCGAGACGGCCCCGTTCGTCGTCGAGCACGGCGGACCGGAGCGGTCGGCCGAGCTGGCGTTCCTCGCCACCCTCGCCCGGGGGCGGTCATGACCCGCGGCCTCACCTGGCTGGGCGACCGGCGCACCGTCGTCCTCACCCTGCTGGGGCTCGTGGCGGTGGGGCTGGTGCCGGTGCTCAGCGACGGCACGGACTGGCTCGGCTCCTGGAAGCTCGCCCTCGACCGGGGCACGTTCAGCCTGACGCTCATCGGCCCGGTGGCCGCCGGTGTGGCGTGCACGGCCTACGTACGCCTGGCGACCTCCGGGGTGGAGCCGCTCGTCCAGACCGCGCGGCGCCCGTGGTGGCCCTGGCTGCGCCCGGCGCTCGCGACCTGGGGGCTGGGCGCCGCCGCCATGCTGACGACCACCCTCGGCACCACCGTCGCGGCGCAGGCGGCCGGCTCGGTGCCCTACCCACGGACGCTCTGGGTGCTGCTGCCCGCGCTCTGCGTGCTCGCCGCCCAGGTCGCGGTCGGCGCGCTGCTCGGCGGCGCGGGGCGACGCCGGTGGCTGGCCCCCGTGGCAGCCGCGGCGACGTTCGGCCTGGGCGTCCTGGGGGCCGTCGGCGTGGTCCCCGAGGTCTTCCGCGCCGGAGGCCTGACCGGCTCCTACGCCGGGGAGACCTTCGACGTCACCACCCACGCCCTGCAGGCCGGCGCGGCCCTGGGGGTCGCGGCCGCGCTGCTCACCCTGTCCAACCGCGCGGCGGTGTGGCGGTCCTGGACCACGCGGGCCGTGGTGCTCGGGCTCGTCCTCGGCGGCGGCGCCTGCTACGTCGCCTTCGGTCACGGGACCCACGAGAGCACCCGCCCCCTCGCCGAGCCCGCGCTGGTGTGCCGCGGCCACGCTCCCCGCGTCTGCCTGGCCCGCGAGACGACCCGTCCGCTCGACGACCTGGTCCGCCGCATGCAGCGGCAGGCGGTCGCGCTGACCGACCTCGACATCGCGCTGCCCGTGCGCTTCGTCCAGCCCCGGCCGGGCACCGACCCGGCCCCGGGGGACGGCGGTCTCCAGCTCTACGTGGAGGAGGAGCTGGCGGGCGAGGTCTCCGACGAGACCGCGGCGCGGTCCCTGGCGACCCCCGCCGAGTGCCCGGCCTACCGCGGCGACGCCCCGCCACCCGAGGCGTCCTTCGACGCCCGGCGGCTGCTGGCGCGGTGGCTCCTGGTCCGCGCCGGGCTCCTCGAGCCGGGCGCCGACGACCAGGACCGCGCCTGGCTGGCCTCCGGCACCGACGAGCAACGGCCCTGGGTGGTCGCCACCTACGACCGGCTGCGCACCTGCCGGCTCGGCGAGCTCCGGCTGCCCGCGGGTGTCTAGCCGGCTCGCGGTACTGCGGGCCTGGGGCGTGCCGCGCACCCTGATGCTGGCGCTCGCCCTCGCCGGCGTCGTGCAGCTGGTCGCGGCCACCTACGTCGGGCTGCCGTCGTTCGCCGCCGAGATCCCCGCGCTCGACCTGGCACCGCCCGCGGCGGCACTGGTGCTGGCCGCACCCCTGGTCGACCAGACGCCCGACCTCACGCTGCGCGCCGTACGACCCCTGTGGTCGGTGCTGCTGCTGCGCTACGTCGCCACCCAAGCGGCCGGCGCCCTCGTCCTGGCCTCGCTCGCCCTGACCGGGTGGACGCTGGCGCGCTCGCTGGTGCTGGTGCTCTTCCTCGCCGGCAGCGCCGTGGCCGTCGCGCTCGTGGACGCGTGGTTCTGGGTGCCGGTGCTGGCCGCTTCCTACGCCTGGCTGTGGCGCGTGCAGCACCTGTCCGGCTCCGGCGAGGCCGACGTCGCCCTCACGGGCGTCGCCGCCGCGACGGTGCTCGGCGGGCTGGCGTTCGTCGCCGCCGGGGTGTGGCGGGTGCACCGCACCCGCTGTCCCCGGCGGTGAGCCGGGTCAGCGTGCCTCGCCGTCCGCCGTGGCGGCCGTGGTGTCGAGGCCGCTGCCCTCCGCGGCCTTGCTGATCGACTTCTTGATCAGGGCCTCCAGGTCCAGGCCGGTGGAGGTCTTGAGCATGTTCAGCGTCTGCACGACGTTGTCGTTGACCTGGCGCGGCAGCGCGCCGGCCCCGTCGGAGGAGATGACGGTGAGCTGGTCGATGGCCGCGATCGGCGCCGCGACCTCGCGGGCGATCTGCGGGAGGACCTCGATCAGCATCTGCAGGACCGCCGCGTCGTTGTAGTGCGCGAACGCCTCGGCCCGCTTGTCCATCGCCTCGGCCTCCGCCTGCCCGACGGCCAGCGTCGCGGCCGCGGTGGCCTCACCCTCGGCGCGGGTCGCGTCCGCCTCCGCCGTTCGGCGGGCCTTCTCGGCCTCGCCGCGCTTGGCGCCCTCGATCGCCTCGGCCTCCGCCAGCGCGGACCGGCGGGACTTCTCCGCCTCACCGCTGAGGCGGGTCTGCTCGGCGCTGGCCTCGGCGGCCGCGATCGTGGCGGCCCGGCCGGCCTCGGCGCGGGCGATCTCGGCGGAGCGGTTGGCCTCGGCCTCCTGCTCGACCTTGTAGCGCGCGGCGTCGGCCGGCTTGCGCACCTGCGTCTCCAGCTGGCGCTCGGTCAGCGCTGCCTGGCGCACGGCGACCTTCTCCTGCTCCAGCAGGATCGCCTGGTCCCGGTCGGCCTGGGCCAGCGGGCCGGCCGCCGAGGCGGTGGCCGCGGCGGCGTCGGTCTCGGCCTGGATCTCGGACTGCTTCAGCGCCAGCGCCCGCTGGGAGACCGCGATCTCCTGCTCGGCCGCGATGGTCGCCTGCTCGGCGGCCTGACGGGCGTTGGCCTCCGCGATCCGCGCGGCCTGGCTCACCCGGGCCGCCTCGGGGCGACCGAGGTCGGCGAGGTAGCTGCCGTCGTCGGTGACGTCCTGGATCTGGAAGGTGTCGAGGATCAGGCCCTGCCCGGTGAGGGAGTTCTCGGACTCGTCGGCCACGCGCTGCGCGAACGCCGCCCGGTCGCGGATGATCTGCTCGACGGTGAGCCCACCGACGATCGAGCGGAGCGCTCCGGCCAGGACCTCCTGGGTGAACGCCTCGACGTCCTGCTGCTGGCTCAGGAAGCGCTGCGCCGCCAGGCGGATCTGGTCAGCGTTGCCGCCGACCTTGACGATCGCGACGCCCTCGACGTTCAGCTTGATGCCCTGGCCGGACACGGCACCGCGGATCTGCACCGAGATCCGGCGCGAGGACAGGTCGAGCGTCGCCAGCTTCTGGACGAAGGGGATGACGAACGTGCCGCCCCCCAGGATCACCTTCTGCCCGGACAGGTCGGTGGTCAGCGCCCCGGTCTCGGGGTTGAGCACGGCCTTGCCCTTGCGGCCGGTGACGATGAACGCCTGGTTGGGTCCGGCCACCTTGTAGCGGCTCGTCACCAGCAGGACGAGCAGGACGACGAGGAGGACGAGTCCACCGATCGGGAGCCAGAAGTCCATGGGGATCCTTTCGCGGTCAGCCGAGTGGCTGCCAGACCGGCGCCACGGTGACGGCGGTGGGTGAGAGCACGCTGGTCACGTGGACCGCGGTGCCGGGGTCGAGCGGTTGGTCGGCGCGGGCGTTGAGCCGCATCGTGTGCCCGCCGACCAGGATGGTGACCACGCCGAAGCCGTCGGCGGGGATGCCGGTCACGACCCTGCCGTCGCGCCCGATCGTGTCGTCGGTCGTGAGGGTCGCGTCGCTGCCGCCGTCGCGGATGAGCCGCGTGAGCCAGACGGCGAACCAGCCGAAGGCGACGCCGGCCACGAGCCCGACCGGGAGCGCCACGACCAGCGGGGCGCCGGCGGCCTGTGCCGCCGCTCCTCCGAAGCCGGTGGCCGCCACGAAGGCCCCGAGCACGGCACTGGAGAAGACGTCACCGGCCAGCGCGTCCAGTGCGCCGTCGAAGAGGTCGCCGGCGACCAGGGAGATCCCGAGCACCGCGAGCCCGAACAGCCCGATCACCAGCAAGGTCAACGCAGCTCCCGTGGACGACTCCACCCGCCTGGACGCGGGCACCACAGCATCCCCCAGAGCGGGTGCCTGCGAAACCCCGGGTGCGGCACGGGGTGCAGCCAGCTCCACCCCCAAGAGGGCAGCCCGCCGGATGGGAAGCGGCACGCCGTCCCGGCAGCGTGGAGGACACCACCTCCCCTACCCCTTGGAGTGATCTCGATGAAGTCCCTCGTCCCTCGCGCCGGCCTCGCGGCCCTGCTCGCCGGCCTGTCCCTGGCGGTCCTCGCGCCGCAGGCGAGCGCCGTCGGCGCCGCGCCCTCTGCCGAGCCGACCCGGGCCAGCGCCACCACCAGCACCGACAGGGCGCCCGCCCCGCGGGTCATCCAGCGCCACCTCGACCGCCTGGTCTCGCGCTCCGGCTTCCCGGGCGCCACCGCCACCGTCCGCGGCAGCGACGGCGCCGTGCGCACCTATCGCGCGGGCGTCGGCGACCTCGCCACCGGTGCCCCGATCCCGCGGGACTCCCGGGTCCGGATCGCGAGCAACACCAAGATGTTCACCGCCACCGTCGTCCTGCAGCTCGTGGGCGAGGGTCGCGTCGACCTGGACGCCAAGGTCGAGCGCTACCTGCCGGGCGTCGTCCGCGGCCACGGCAACGACGGCCGCCGGATCACCGTGCGCCAGCTCCTGCAGCAGACCAGCGGCCTGCCGGACTACGACACCCTCGTCATCGACGCCGGCGGCACCAAGCGCTCGGTGGCCCACACCTACTTCGAGCCGCGCCAGCTGCTCGACGCCGCGCTCGCCGAGCGGCGACACTTCCGCCCGGGGGCGAGGTGGGAGTACAGCAACACCAACTACGTCGTCCTCGGCCTGCTCGCCGAGCGGGTGACCGGCCGGCCGGTCGGCGAGCTCGTCACCCAGCGGATCATCAAGCGCATCGGCCTGCGCGACACGTACTGGCCCGGGGTCGGCGAGCAGCGTCTCCGCGGCAGCCACCCTCGCGGCTACCTCGCCGACGCGCCCGGCGGTCGCTGGCACGACGTCACCCGCATGGACCCCTCCCTCGGCTGGGCCGCCGGACAGCTCGTCGCGACGCCCCGGGACCTGGGTCGCTTCATGAAGGCCCTGCTCGACGGCCGGCTGCTGCCGGCCGCCCAGCTGCGCGAGATGCAGAGGACCGTGCGGGCGCCGGGCTTCGAGCCCGAACCGGGCTGGCGCTACGGGCTCGGCCTCGCCCGCGTCACGACCAGCTGCGGCGTGGTCGCGTGGGGCCACGGCGGCGACATCCAGGGCTTCGAGACGCGCAACCTGGTGACGAGCGACGGCCGCTGGGCCGTGGTCACCGTCAACGCGCTCCCGACCCGGCTCGAGATGGTGAAGGCCGTCGGCGAGGCCACCGAGGCAGCGCTCTGCCGCTCCTGATCCGGCGGGGCCGGTACTCGCTCGTCGTCGTCGCGGCGCCTGCTCCTACGATCGAGGCGTGAGTGCCACCCTGGTCGCCAAGGGCCTGTCCGGGGGACATGCCCACCGCACCCTCTTCGAGGGCCTGGACCTGACCGTCGCCCCGGGCGACGTGGTGGGCGTGGTCGGGGCCAACGGCGCCGGCAAGACCACGCTGCTCCGCCTGCTGGCCGGGCACGACGAGCCGCTCGCCGGCACGGTGTCGACGGCCCCGTCCGACGCGTTCGTCGGCTGGCTCCCGCAGGAGCACGAGCGGCGCGACGGCGAGACCGTCGGCGGCTACCTCGCGCGGCGTACCGGCGCCCAGGCCGCGGCCGAGGCGATGGAGGCGACCGCCGCGGCGCTCGGGTCGGGTGCCCCCGGCGCCGACGACGCCTACGCCGCCGCGCTGGACCACTGGCTCGCCTCGGGCGCGCCGGACCTCGACGACCGGGTGCCGGCGGTGCTCGGCGACCTGCGACTCGGGGTCGGCACGGAGGCGCTCATGACCTCGCTGTCCGGCGGGCAGGCCGCGCGGGTGGGCCTGGCGGCGCTGCTGCTGAGCCGGTTCGACGTCGTCCTGCTCGACGAGCCCACCAACGACCTGGACCTCGACGGCCTCGAGCGCCTGGAGCGGCTCGTCACGGGGCTGCGCGCCGGGATCGTGCTGGTCTCCCACGACCGCGAGTTCCTCGCCCGGTGCGTGACGCGGGTGGTCGAGCTGGACCTGGCCCAGCAGCAGGTCCGGGTCTACGACGGCGGCTACGACGCCTTCCTCGAGGAGCGCGCCGTCGTACGCCGCCACGCGCGCGAGGCCTACGAGCAGTTCGAGAGCACCAGGACCGACCTCGTGTCGCGGGCACGCACCCAGCGGGAGTGGAGCTCGCAGGGGGTGCGCAACGCGATGAAGAAGAGCCCGGACAACGACAAGATCCGCCGGCGGGCGCAGAGCGAGTCGTCGGAGAAGCAGGCGCAGAAGGTGCGCCAGATGGAGTCGCGGATCGCCCGCCTCGAGGAGGTCGAGGAGCCGCGCAAGGAGTGGGAGCTGCGCTTCGACATCGCGGCCGCACCACGGTCGAGCACGGTGGTGGCCACCCTGGACGAGGCGTCGCTGCGCCGCGGCGGCTTCACGCTCGGGCCGGTGTCGCTCCAGGTCAACGCCGGCGACCGGATCGGCATCGTCGGACCCAACGGGGCCGGCAAGACCACGCTCCTGGGCCTGCTGCTCGGCGAGCTCGCACCCGACACCGGCCGCGCCTCGCAGGGCGCCTCACTGGCCGTCGGCCAGATCGACCAGGCCCGCGCAGTCCTCCCGGAGGACGCGACGCTGGGCGACGCCTTCGAGGCCGCCGTCCCCGACCTCTCCCCCGCCGACGTGCGCACCCTGCTGGCGAAGTTCGGCCTCAAGGCCGACCAGGTCGGCGCCCTCGTGGGCCGCCTCTCGCCCGGCGAGCGCACCCGCGCGGCCATGGCGCTGCTCCAGGCGCGCGCCGTCAACGTGCTGGTGCTCGACGAGCCCACCAACCACCTCGACCTGCCTGCCATCGAGCAGCTCGAGCAGGCGCTGGCGGCCTACGACGGCGCGCTGCTGCTGGTCTCCCACGACCGGCGCCTGCTCGACAACGTCAGCCTCGACCAGCGCTGGCACGTCGCGGCCGGCCAGGTCACCTCCGGCTGAGCGGTCTCAGACGAAGCACTGGATCTTGTCGACGCGCGACACCGCGACCTCGGCGCTGTCGGCCCGGCCCACCAGGTCGACGTCGACCCGGGAGCGGTAGGAGTACTCGTTGACCGACCGGTTGCACGAGATGGTGTGGATCGTCGTCTTGCCCGTGCCGCAGCCCGAGAGGATGGTCGAGGTCGTGGAGTCGCCGACCTTCACCCAGTCACCCGCGACGGTGAGGCGCTCGATCCACACCTTGACCCGTGCGGTCTGCGATGCCGGCAGGCCGGAGACGCGGCGCCAGCATCCCTTCGTGCGCAAGGTCTCGGCCGGCTTCTCCCGGACGATCTGGGCGACCGACTCGTGGATGGCAGGAGCGCGCTGGGAGGTCGCGGGTCGCTCCTCGGTGGGAGCGGCGCCGGCGGGAGGCGCGAGGGTCAGCAGGGGCAGGGAGGCGGCCGCGAGGGCGAGCCGTACGAGGATCCGAGACATGCCTGCATGATCACCCGCGCACGACCCTCGCTGTCAAGGGACCGTCGTGCGCGACCACCGCCTGCGCCGCGAGGTAGCCGGACACCTGACGGTCCCAGACCGGCAGTGACAGCCGCAGCTCCACCCGCCGGCGGTCGTCGGAGACCGTGAGCGACTCGAGCGGGAAGGCCGCCGACTCCTGCGACACCGTCCGGACGAGCCGGTCGACGGCCGCCTCCGGGATCGGGGAGCCGGAGGAGAGGGTGACCATCACGGGGATCCCCGCGGCCAGTGGACCCGTCACGTAGGAGAGCCAGAGGCCTGTCGACCACAGGCGTCTGCGCACGGACTCTCCGGTGAGTGCTCTCGTCACCTCGACCTCGACGGCCGTGGGGTGCTCGCCACCGAGCGCCTCCGCCACGGCCCAGGCGACACCGACGGCCGGCGACACCGGCTCGTCGACGCCGGCCGCGGACCCGACGTCGCGGTCGACCGTGAGCGAGAGCGCGTAGTCGGGCTCCGCTCCTGCGAGCTCGGCGCCCGCGACCAGCGGGGCGGCGGTCAGCGCCGTCGCCGGTCCGTAGCCGAGGGACTCCGCGGCCAGCACCGTCAGCTCGTGCTCGTCCGCCTCCGCGAGGATCCGGCGCCGGAGGTCGCGGCTGCCGTCCCGCCAGCGGCCGCCGACGCTCACGCGCAGCAGCGGTCCGTCCGACGTGGGGCTCGCAACCATGTCGCCACCGTAGGTGAGGCACGTGGCGCGGCGGGCGCGGCGTCGGCTCAGCCGCGGAGGGTGAACCGCCAGGACACGACCCTGCGGTTGCCGGCGCGGTCGGAGACCGCGAGCCGCACGGCGTGACGACCCGGTGAGAGCGCACGCCGCGGCGTCCAGGTCAGCCGGCCGGCGACGTACCGGACGCGCGGGACGACGCGACCGTCGACGCGCAGGACGACCCCGCGGACGACGACGCCCGCCACCCGGTCGGTGATCCGGGCCCTGACGACAGGGGTGCGGTCACGCACGACACCGGACGGGCGCAGCGCACGGACCGTCGGCCTCGTGGCGTCCACCGTCCACCGGCGGACCGCCGGGGTGGGGTCGGTGTTGCCGGCGGCGTCGGTGGCGCGGACCCGCACGACGTGCCGCCCCTCCGGCAGCCCACGGAAGCTGACCACCGCCGCGCAGCCGACCCAGGGACGGCCGTCCAGGCTGCAGCGGAACGTGCTGCCGGCCTCGCTGGAGGCGAAGCGCAGCGTCGCGCGGTCCCGCCGTACGGCGCCCACCGGGCCGCCGAGGATGCGGGTGCCGGGCGCCCCGGTGTCGGCGGCGCCGACCACGACCCGGACCGTGTCCGTGACGGCCGCGTGACCCCCGCCGGAGTGCGCCCCGCCGACCGAGACCGTGGCGGTGTAGGTGCCCGGCGCGGCGTAGGTGTGGTCGGGGTCGCTGCCGGTCCCCGTCGCGCCGTCGCCGAAGTCCCAGGCGTACGTCAGGTCACTGGTCCCGGGCACGAGGTCGACGCAGCCGATGCGGTGGGCGGCGTTGTCGGGGTCGTGGACCACGATCGAGACGGCGTCGGGCCCGGCGCGCTGCGGAGCGGTGACCTCGACGACGCCGCTGCGCCCCTCGGCGTCGGAGTGGAAGGGCAGCCAGATCTCGTTGGTCTCGCCGAACGGCAGGGCCTCGTCGAAGCGGAAGTGCGCGCCGCCGCGCTCGGCGGCGCACGGCTGCTCGTGCACGTGCACCATGTGGTGGGCCTCGGCCTTGAGGCCCGCGACCTGCAGCACGGCCGTCGTCCGGCCACGGTTGCGCACCAGCGTGGCGGTGCCGGTGAGCTCCGGGTACGTCGCCAGGCCCTCGGCGAACGACGCGACCGGGCCACTGGTCGTGACCGCGGTGGAGAACGCGACCGCCAACGGTGCCGAGCCGGAAGACGGGGCGCCGGTCGCGTCGATGGCCGGCAGCGCCGGGTCGCTCCCCCCGGTCGCCTCGACCGTGACGGAGTCGGTGCCGGCGTTGCCGTCGGTGTCGGTCACGGTCAGCGTGGCGACGTACGAGCCGGCCTGCTGGTAGGTGTAGCCCGCGTCGGCCGTGACCGCGGTGTCGTCGTCCCTCTCGGGGACGCCGAAGTCCCAGGCGTAGGTGAGCGCACCGCCCTGCGCGTCCTCCGCGTCACCGGTGAAGGTGACGGCGAGCGGCGCGGGCCCCGAGGTCGGTGCGGCGGTCGCGGTCACGGTGGGCGCGGCGCCGGGCTCGCTCGGCTCCTCCACCACGACGGTGCCGTGCATCAGCGTGCCGTGGATGGAGCAGAGGTAGTCGTAGACGCCGGGCTCGGCGAACGTGCGCCGCACGGCGGCTCCGCCCGGCGGCCGGTACTCCGCCAGCGGTGTCGCCCAGGCACTCTGGGTGTCGCGCGAGGTGAGGTCGTGGTCGATCACCGCGCGGTCGAACTGCCACTCGACCGTGTCACCCGCCGCCACGGTGACCGTCGACGCGCCGGTGTCCTCCGAGAGCCACCGGTTGCCCAGCGCGTCGTCGACCGCGTCCACCACCCAGGTGCGCCCCTCCGGCGCCCCCGCGCCCGCGGGCGCCGGCGCCGAGCCGGTGGCGACCAGGCCGCCGACGGCCAGGACGACGGCGAGCAGCGCCCCGGCGAGGGACCTCGGGGACAGGCGGTGGGGCATCGGGTTCCTTCCGGGCGCTCGCGGCGGCGAGTCCGGTCACCGAGCGACGACCGTCCGGGTACATGAAACAAGTTCGCACTCTTGAAAGCAAGGGCCTCAGCGCGGCCGGAGCACCCGAGCCGCGCCCGCCTGCAGCCGCTCCATGAGGGCCCGGATCGCGGGGACGCCCTCGGCGCCGGGGCGGTGCACCATGCCGACGTGCCGCTCGCCGAACCCCGACGACGGCCGCACCTCGACCTCGGGGTGCCGGAAGGCCGTGAGGGCCAGCTGGGGCAGCACGGTGACGCCCAGCCCGTGGGCGACGAGGCTCTGCGCCACGACGTAGTCGTCGCTCTCGTGGAGCAGTCGCGGCTCGAAGCCGGCCGCGCGACAGCTCTCGACCAGGTGCTGCCGGCACCGCTCACAGCCGGCGACCCACCCCTGCTCGCGCAGCCAGGCGGCGCCCACCCGCGCCGGCGCCCCGGCATCCGGGGGCAGCACGAGGTGGAGGGGCTCGATGCCCAGGGGCACCCAGCTCAGCGCGCCGTCGTCCTCGGGCGGTCCGTCGTAGCCGAACACCAGCGCCACGTCGGCGTCCCCGGCCAGGACGGCGGTCCACGCCTCCGGCGGCTCGATCTCGACCAGCGTCACCTGGACCCCGCTGTGGTCGTCGCGCAGCGCCCGCACCGCGGCCGGGACCAGCGTGGCCGCGGCGGAGGGGAACGACGCCAGCCGCACGCTGCCGGTGCGCAGGCTCGCGAGGGCGCCCAGCTCCTCACCGGCGAGGTGCAGCGCGCTGTGGACCGCGTCGGCGCGCGGCAGCAGCGCCGTCCCGGCCTCGGTGAGCCGGGTGCCCTGGCTGGTGCGCACCAGGAGCGGACCCCCGGCCTCGCGCTCGAGCTGGCTCAGCTGCTGGCTGACCGCCGACTGGGTGGTGCCGAGCTCGCGGGCGGCAGCGCTGAGCGAGCCGGCCCGCGCCACGGCGCGGAAGACGAGGACGCGGCGGGGATCCATCACCCCATTAGAAGCGCTCATGGTCGCCCTCGACAACTGACGGATACCTAAGAGCGCCGATCCCGCGCAGACTGGGGTGATGGAGACCCTGGGCCTGATCGGCGGCATGAGCTGGCACTCGACCGCGACGTACTACCGGATCATCAACGAGGTCGTCTCCGCAGCCCGGGGCGGGCACGCCTCGGCCCCCATCAGCCTGCAGTCGTTGGACTTCGACGAGATCCGCCAGTGCCAGCTCGACGGCGACTGGGAGCGCGCCGGCGAGCTCCTCGCCGAGGCCGGCCGGCACTGCGTGCGCAGCGGCGCCACCACGGTCGCCATCTGCACCAACCTCATGCACAAGGTCGCACCCCAGGTCGAGGCCGCGCTGGACGTCCCACTCCTCCACATCGGGGACGCGGTGGCGGCCGAGGCGCGGCGCCAGGGCTGGCAGACGCTGGGCATCCTGGGCACGAAGTGGGTGATGGAGGAGTCCTTCTACGCCGACCGGCTGGCCACGCACGGCGTCGCCGCCGTCGCGCCCGACGCCGCCGACCGGGCCAGGATCGACACGATCGTCTTCGACGAGCTGACCCAGGGCGTGGTCACCGATGCCTCCCGCGCGACGTACGTCGCCGCGATCGGCCGGCTGGCCGACCAGGGCGCCGACGCGGTCGTGCTCGCCTGCACCGAGATCGGCCTGCTCATCAGTCCCGAGGACAGCCCGCTGCCGCTCATCGACAGCGCCGAGGTCCACGCCCGCGAGCTGGGCCTCGCGGCCCTGGGACAGCTGACCGCCAGCCGCTAGCCGGCTGGCGTGAGGGTCGGGCTCGCCGAGCGCGGGGTCGACCCTGGAGCGCTCTCACCCGGACGACCCGACACCGACACGTAGGGGTCCTCGTCGTCGAGCGCGACGGTGTGGCGACGAGCCACCCCCTCCACGACGGTCCTGACGCGCACCAGGTCGGCGCCGGCCGGGGCCACCACGTCGAGGGTGCCGGAGAAGCCGTAGTGGATGCTCTCCACGCCCGGCACCTCGCTCGCCTCCACCAGCAGGGCCGCCGCGTCGGCGAGCCGCTCCTCGGGACCGTCGCCGGGGCAGGGCAGCGGCGTCGAGTAGTCGCCGAGACCGAAGGCCCACTCCACGCTGACGTCCGCCTCCGGCGAGAACTCGCACACCTGCTCGGCGACGTCGCGCATCGCCGACTCGTAGCCGTCAGGGCTCAGGGCCTCGGGCTCGACCGCGGCCACGACCACGTCCAGCGAGCCGGAGAAGGGCAGCGTGTTCTCCGCGTGCACCGTCTCCGCGCGGTAGCCCTCCACCGGTCGGTCGTCGAGGAACGCCTCGAGCTCGGACCGCGCGGCATCGCCCGCGTTGGGGTCGCCGCAGGCCGTGACCAGCGCGCCGGTGAGAGCGACGAGCGCCAGGGCCCCGAGCAGGCGACGGGGGCTGGGCACCGGCTCAGGCTACGGGAGGCGAGGGCGCTCGGCAGAGGGCGCGCTCAGCCGCGCAGGACGAGCTGGCGGTGACGCCCCTTGCGGTTCCAGATGAGGTGCTGGAGGGCGAGGGTCGCCCAGCCCGCGACGATCATGCCGCTGATGTTCAGGG
This sequence comes from Nocardioides sp. 503, assembly GCF_004522095.1. Taxonomy (GTDB): domain Bacteria; phylum Actinomycetota; class Actinomycetes; order Propionibacteriales; family Nocardioidaceae; genus Nocardioides. The sequence goes on along the minus strand of NZ_SPUI01000004.1, from coordinate 341,008 downwards.
CCAGCTGGATCGTGCTGCCCCACACCTCGTCGCCCGCCCCGAACGCGATCCCGAGGGCGACGTTGCCGGCGGCGGGCACGGTGGTGACCGAGATGAAGACGCCGGAGAGACCACCGACCTTCGCCGACGTGAGGGACAGGACCCCGGCGGCGGCAGCGATCACGGCGACGATGAAGGACCACTTGTCCGGGGAGTAGATGAAGTCGGTGCCGGGCCTGGGTCCGGTCACGTCCCCGACGACCGCCCAGCCCAGGGCCCTCACAGCGAGTGCCGCCACGGTCGTCACGGCGATCGCGACGACGAAGCCGACGGTCAAGGTGCGGGCCGCGAGGCGGAAGAGCCCGCCGCGCCGTCGTACGAGGGCGAGTCCCAGCGCGGCGATCGGCAGGAACTCCGGTCCGAGGACCATCGCTCCGATCACCAGGACCTGGGAGTCGACGAGCACCGCGATGCTCGCGAGCATCGTGGCCAGGGTCATGAACGACACGTAGGTCCAGTTGAGCTCGGACTCGTCGTAGGCGCGTTGGGTCACGTCGGCCCACACCACGGCGTCCGCGCCGGCGCCGGGGGTGTGCCGCTCGGCGTCGTACCCGGCACGGGAGACCCAGGTCGTGACGGGGTCGACGTGGATGGTGCCGCACTCGGGGACCCCGAGGGCGTCGAGCCGGTCGAGGAGCTCGTTGGCCGCCTCCCGGGCGACATCGGCGAGCACGATGTCACCGACCGGCTCGAGCGACGCACCACGCATCACGGCGAGCTGGCTCACCGCGGGGTCGTCGGCGAACAACGCCAGGACCTCCTCGGTCAGGTCCGCCGGGGAGGTGATCCGCAGGTGCAGCACCGGGTCAGTCTCTCCCAGGCCGCGGCCCCGGCGGCACCGCCCCTCGGCCCTGACCGGACGCCTCGTCGAGACGAGCGCGGAAGAGAGCGCTCATCCGCGCCACCGCGGATCCCGCCGCGTCCGACAGCAGGGCGAACCGCCAGAAGCCGTGCGGCATCCCGGGCTCCTCGCTGGCCTCCACCGCCACCCCTGCGGCACGCAGACGACGGCCCAGCTCACGACCCTCGTCGCGCAGCGGGTCCCGCCCGGCCACGACGAGGACCGTCGGCGGGAGCAGGCCGAGGTCGGGCGAGAGCAGCGCCGCGAAGCGTGGGTCGTCGCGCTGCGTCGGGTCGACCAGGTACTGCCCCACGCACCACTCCAGCCGCTGCGACGTCAGGCCGTAGGCGTCGGCCAGCTCGCTGCGTGAGGCGTACGCCGGGTCGCCGTGCACCAGCGGGTTGACCAGCAGCTGCGCCACCGGCGCGGCGTCGGTCCCGGCCAGCGCCAGCGCGGCGCCCATCGCGAGGTTCGCCCCGGCGCTCGGCCCCGCGACCGCGACCCGCTCCCCCAGCTCCTCGCGCGCCCACCGGACCGCCGCCACGGCATCGTCGTACGCCGCGGGGAACCGGTGCTCCGGCGCCAGCCGGTAGTCCACGGCCAACACGCTCCGACCGGTGTCACGACAGAGCGCCCGCGCGTGCGCGTCGTGGCTGTCCAGGCCCCCGCTGACGAAACCGCCGCCGTGGAGGAACACCACCACGCAGTCGTCGAGCTCGCCCGAGTAGAGACGGGCCGGCACCCCGGCCGCCGGCACCGTCAGGTCCCGCACCTCGCGCACCTGGGGCCCCGGCGGCTCCGCGACCGGCCCGGCGGCGGCGAGAGCGGCGATCTGGCGGTCGAGGAGGGGGTCGGGCACCGGGCCAACCTAGCTCCGGAGCCCTCCGCCGACGCCGGCTGACGCTGCCGCCTCGGCATCGCGCGATACCCGCTCCCCGACTGACGAGCTACGCCGCTGTCACGCCGGGGGGCCCGCACCGGGCGACCACGCCACGGCGGCGACCGACCGCACGTCGGACAGTGCGGCGGCGGCCGTCGAGCCGTCCCTGTTGCCCAGCACGAGCACCAGCACGAGGGCGATGAGCGCCACCGCCACGAGCACCGCGAGGGTGATCTTGACGACGGAGTAGGGGCGGTCGCCGGTCACCTTGCCGGTGTTGGCGTTGACCATCACCTGCCACTGCTTGCCGGCGTGCGGGTACGTCGCCAGCCACAGCGGCAGCAGCACGAGCTTGAACGTGACGCTCGAGTAGGTGACGTCCACCTGGTGCACGCGCTGCTCGTCGCCGCCGATGTCGCGACGGACGTCCTGCTCGATGGTCGCGCGCATCTCCTTGCGTGCCTCGGTGGAGGCGTCCGGCGGGTCGAGGTCGTAGCGCAAGGCGGAGAAGCCGGAGAGGTACTCGGGCTGGTAGGCCACGGCGGTGCCCAGCTCCCACGGGCCCATCTCGTCGAGGCGCTTCTGGTCGAGGCGCTGCGAGGCCGGGACGAGGACGTCGTCGAAGGCGCGCGACACCTGGCCCGACGCGTCGTACCAGCGCGTCCGACGCTCCTGGTAGGTCTCGGTGCGGGTGCCCCCCTTGCCGTCGGAGACCTGTCGGGTCAGGGTGACGTAGTAGTACTCGCCGCGCTCGCCGACATACGTCGAGGCCGTGGCGGCGTCGAAGGTCCAGTGCGGCACGTAGGTGCCGCTGAGGGACTCCGCCGAGCAGATCTTCTTGAGCGCGTTGGGGGCGAACCACCGCGAGCTGATCCACTCCGCGAACGCCTTCTGGGCGGCGTCCCCGGGGATGTGGAAGGGCACGACGGCCTCGGGGGCCACCATGCCCTCGGGCGTCGACAGCGCGATCAGGTGGCCGTTGCAGAACTGGCAGGTCTCCGCCAGCTGGGCGCCCTCGACCTGGGCGCCGCAGCCCTGGCAGCGGAGCACCTGACCGACCAGGGAGGCCACCTTGACGTGGGAGTTGCGCTCCATCCACTCGTCGAAGGAGTGCTCGTCGATGGTGGTGTCCTCTCCGGCCGCGATCGGGTGCTCGGCACCGCACGCGGTGCACTTGAGGACGGACGTGCCCGGGGCGTAGGTCACCTGCGACCCGCACGTCGGGCAGGACGCGAACAGCGCCTGCGCGGCCTTCGGCAGCGGGGGCGGGGGCGGAGGCCCCGCGGGGGCGGAGGAGCCAGCGGGCGGGGCGGGGTCGGCGCCACCCGGCGGGAGCGGCGGCGGAGCGCTCGTCACCTCAGGCCTGCGGGGGCAGCGGCGGCGGGTTGGTGCCGAACAGCGAGGCCAGCTCGGGCACCTCGCCGGCGGGCTTCCAGGACGGCATCCCCTCGTACCAGACCAGCGTCTCGCGGCCCAGCTGCTCGGCGGCGACCTTGGCCGGCAGCGCCGACAAGGGGAACGGTCCGGCCTGCTGGCCGTTGACGGCGACGAACCACTGCGTCCCGCCGGCGCCGGGCAGCGGCGGCGGGCCGGCGGGAGCCGACTGCTGCGCGCCGGCGAGGGCGCCGCCGGCGGCCTGGCCCAGACCCATCCCGACGACCATCCCGGTGCCCTGCCCCGCGGCGCCGGGGTTGTTGGCGGCGTCCTCGAGCGCGTTGGCGGCCTGGAACTTGGTGTACTGGTCCAGGTTGCCCAGGATCCCCATCTGGCTGCGCTTGTCGAGTGCCTCCTCGACCTCGGCGGGCATCGAGATGTTCTCGATGACGAAGCGCGGGAGGGCGATGCCGAACTCCGCCAGGCTGGCGCTGAGGGTGCCGACGAGCTGCTGGGAGATCGCCTGCTGGTTGGCGGCGAGGTCGAGCATCGGCACGTTGGCCGTCGCGAGCGCGGAGGTGACGGCGGCGACAATGTTCTGACGCAGGAACTCCGAGACCTCGTCGGTGCGGAAGTCGGGGTCGGTGCCGACGAGCTGGCGCAGGAGCGTGCCGGCATCGGTGATGCGCAGGGCGTAGGTGCCGAAGGCACGCAGCCGGACCATGCCGAACTCCGCGTCGCGGACCGTGAAGGGGTTCTGGGTGCCCCACTTCATGTCGGTGTACTGGCGGGTCCCGACGAAGTAGACCTCGGCCTTGAACGGCGAGTTGAAGCCGTACTTCCACCCCTTGAGGGTGCTGAGGATCGGGAGGTTCTGCGTGGTGAGCTCGAAGGTGCCGGGCGTGAAGACGTCGGCGATCTGACCCTCGCTGACGAACACCGCCGTCTGGCCCTCGCGCACGACGAGCTGGGCGCCGTTCTTGATCTCGTTGCCCTGGCGGGGGAACCGCCACACGAGCGTGTCGCGGCTGTCGTCGAGGAACTCGACGATGTCGATGAACTGACCGCGGACCTTGTCCATGAAGCTCATGTGCTCGGGCTCCTTCGTCTGCGGCCACCTGGACGGGCCGTCGCCAGGCTCACGGTACCGGTCGAGGGCGGCCGCTCGCGGTCATCGCCGGCGATCGGAGCCGGTCACCTCATGACACGCCGCCGCGGCAAGGAGCGCGCGATCAGCCGCCGCTCGCCCCGATGAGCCAGACTGGGGGGCCGGCCGCTCACGCACACAGCCGAAGGACGAAACGTGCAGATCATCGACGCCGCCCTGTTCACCGCCGACCGGCCCTGGGGAGCCCTCGACCTCGCGCACCTGGGTGACGCGACGGTGAGGCTCCACTGGACCAACGAGTCCTACCACTGGCACGTCAACGACGGCCCCGAGGTCTTCGTCGTCCTCGACGGAACCGTCCGGATGCACCACCGCACGGCAGGAGTCGAGTCCTACGAGGATCTGCGCGCCGGCCTCGTGTGCATCGTGGAGGTCGGCGACGAGCACGTCGCCGAGCCCCTGGGCACAGCGCGCATCCTCGTCATCGAGCAGGCCGGCAGCGAGTAGGTCCGCGACAAGCACGACAAGCACGACAGGGGCGCGACGCTCGCCCGCCTCAGCACCGGCGCTTCGCCCCGAAGGCGATGGTGCTCTCCGCCACGTAGTGGACTCCGTCGGCGACGTAGGAGACCTCGATGTTCTCGAAGCCCGCCAGCTGTGAAGGATCCTCACGGCGCAGGTGGAGAACGAGCCCTGCCTGGGCCCCGTCCTCGGCCTTCTTCACCACCATCCCCTCGGCTGGTCGCCGCGCTTTCCACACGGCCTCGAAGTCGGAGGCGATGACGTCGGCCCGGGGCGGCCAGGAGGAGTGGTTGCCGATGAGGGACAGCTGGGACGGCAGCAGGAACGCCTCCACGAGCTCGAGGTTCTCGGACCCGAAAATCCTCACGTCGTCGATCTCCAGGTCGACCTCGCTCGAGGGCGCGACCGACTCCAGGACGTAGGTCAGGTCGGCGACGCCGTCCGGCGACCTGGCGACCTGGAAGTCCGCGGATTCGTGGGGCTCGCCGTCTCCTCCACCGACGTAGATTCCGCGCCATGCGTCCCCTCCGCTCCCTCCTCCGTCCTCTCCTGGTCGTCCTTCTCGCGCTGCTGCTGGTACCGACCGCCGCCATTCCGGCACAGGCCGCCACCGGCACGATCACGGGCACCGCGCTCGACGCGAGCGGCAAGCCGCTCGAGAACGTGTACTGGGAGCTCTACACGCTGGAGGGGGGCGAGTGGACGACGCTCCAGTTCGGACCGAAGCTCACCGACAGCCAGGGGCGCTTCTCCCGGCAGGTGCCGGTCGGCGGCCAGTACCGCGTCTGCTTCTCCGACTCCTACTACGGCGAGTCCACCTCGGCGGAGTTCTACTGGCAGCCCGAGGTGCGCCACCAGGACAGGTGCTGGCCCAACGCCACCTCGTGGCAGACCGCACAGACGTGGACCTCGACGGCGGCCGCGCCGTCCAGGTCGGTCACCGTCACGCTGCCGAGAGCGGGCCTCGGCATGGCGCCGGTCGACCCGTTCGTCCTCGGCTCCTACCAGGTGGGCGACCCCCTGACGATCGTCGGCCAGGAGGGATGGCGGCCCACGAACGCCACCTTCCGCTACCAGTGGATGTCCCACACCTCCGGCTCCCCCACCGCGATCCCCGGCGCCACCTCGGCGACGTTCGTCCCGACGGCCGCGCAGTCCGGGAAGTGGGTCTACGCCTCGGTGACCGCCAGCCTGCCCGGCTACAAGCCCGCCACGCTGACGACGCCGTCCACCATGGTCGGGACCGCTCACGTGCAGCCGACCTCACAGCTGAAGATCACGGGCGCCGCTGCTCCTGGCGGCACGCTCACGGCCAGCTTCGGCAAGCCGGCCAACACGTACAACGAGATCAGCTGGTTCGTCGACGGCGTGCCGCAGCCACGGCGTACGTCGTACAACTCCGCCACCTCGACGTTCCCCGTCTCGGCCGCCCACTCCGGGGCCCGCGTGGATGCGCGTCTGAAGATCTACCGGACCGACGGTGACGGCGACTACGTCGACGGGAGCGACACCTTCCAGCGAGCCGTCGCGCAGGTCCGTGGAGCCCGACCGGCCCAGGCGTTGCCGGCCGCCGCGGCCCCGGCCGGCAAGCCGACCGTCGGACGGGTCCTCTCGGCGCCTGCGCGCGTCACCGCCGACCCGAAGGCGACGCTGAGGTACCAGTGGATGCGCGGGGCCGGCTCCATCGCAGGCGCGACCGCGAGCCGCTACCAGGTGCGGGCCGTCGACGTGAACAAGAGGCTGGCGGTCCGGGTCACGGTCAGCCGCCCCGGCTGGCCGAACAAGTACGTCAGCACCTCCACCACCATCGTCGCGAAGCGAGCCCTCGAGGTCGGCCGGGTCACGGCGTCGGGGACGGCGAAGGTCGGTCGGAAGCTGACCGCGCGGACCAGCGGCTGGCGCCCGAGCTCGGTCAGGTTCCGCTACCGCTGGCTGCGCGACGGGAAGGCCATCCCCGGCGCCACCAAGGCCCGCTACAGGCTCCGCAAGACCGACCGCCGCACGGTGATCGCGGTGCGCGTCACTGCGACGAAGGCGAGCTACCTCAGCGTGATCAGGACCAGCAAGGGGCGCAAGGTCACGGGCTGACAAGCTGCGGCCACACACAGGAAAGGCCCCCGACCTGCTCGTTCGCAGGTCGGGGGCCTTCTGGTGAGCCGCCTGTCAGAATCGAACTGACGACCTAGTCATTACGAGTGACTCGCTCTACCGACTGAGCTAAGGCGGCCTGCCGCCCGAGATGTTCCGGGCAACCCGCGGAAGTATACGGAGCCACCGGAGGTGGCGCGAAACCGGCGGGCTCAGGCCGCGAGGATGCTCGCGGAGCGGGTGGCGACGGCGCGGCCGGTCAGCTGCGTCTGCGGCGCGTCGCACCAGCAGGTGAAGCTGACCAGGATGCCAGCCTCGGTGTTGGCGACGGAGAGGACCTGGCTGTCGAAGATGGCGAAGCGGTCCCCGCAGGAAGTGCAGGTGTGAGCGAACATGTCTCCAGTCTGCGGGACCATCATTGATAGAGGTAGCCTTGCTTTCCTTCGTCATCCCAAGGATCTGCCTATGCTTTCACTGCATCAGCTGCGGTGCTTCCTCGCGACCTACGAGCAGGGCTCGCTGACGGCCGCCGCCGAGGAGCTCGGCTACGCGCAGCCCAGCGTGTCCGAGCAGATCCGGGGGCTCGAGCAGACGCTGGGGGTGCAGCTCTTCCGCCGCGTCGGACGGGGGGTCATCCCGACCACGGTCGCGGACACGCTGCGGCCCCACGCGGAGCGGACCCTGGCGGCGGCCGAGGGAACCCGGCTGGCGGCCCAGCAGGTACGTCGCATCGAGACCGGCACCATCCGCTTCGGGATGTTCGGCGTCGCGCGGCTCTACGCCGGCGCCGACCTCGTGGCCGACGTGCTCGAGCGGCACCCCGGCGTCCGGGTGGAGCTCATCGGCCAGAACTCCAGCGAGGTGCACGAGGACCTGCGGCGCGGTCGGCTCGAGGCCGCGATGATCGCCATGCCCAGCGTCACGAGCGAGGGCATGGAGGTCCGCCCCGTCGCCCGCGACGAGGTCGTCTACGTCAGCGCCGACCCGACCCACCTGGAGCGGCCGGTCACGGCACGGCGGCTGGCCGAGGCGCAGCTGGTCATGCCGGACACCAGCTGGCGCCACGACGACAGCGTCCGCACGCTGCTGCGGCAGATGCTGCACGGCACCGGCCTGAACCCGACGACGCGGATCGAGGTCGAGGACCCGGAGATCGCCGTCGAGCTGATGGGACGCGGGTACGGCGACACGGTGCTGCCGCGCGGTGCGGCCGAGGTGCTGCTCCCCCGGCTGGCGCCGCACGCCGGCTACGTGTCCCTGCGACCGCGGCTCTACGACTACTTCGCGGTCGTGCACCGCGCCGGCGCGGTGCTCTCCCCCGCGGCCCAGCTGATGATCGAGCTCGCGACCGCGCGGATCCAGCGCATCGCCGAGCCCCTCTAGCCCTCGGGGGTTGAGGAAGGACGAAGTCCTGTCTCGAAACCAGCCTGTGGGGACGGTCGACGTTCGTCTCACCGGGTTTCGAGACAGGCGCTGGCGCGCCTTCCTCAACCCCCGAGGCTCAGCACTCCGTCTTGTCCTCGGGGACGGTGCCGTCGATGAGGTAGGCCTCGATGGCGGTGTCGATGCACTCGTTGTCGGAGTTGTAGGCGGTGTGGCCGTCGCCGTCGCGCGAGAGCAGGACGCCGGAGTCGAGCCGCTCGGCGAGCCCCACGGCCCACTCGTAGGGCGTCGCCGGGTCGCGGGTGGTGCCGACGACCAGGATCGGTGCGGCTCCCTCGGCACGGATGTCGAGCGGCGGCTCGGTGGACTCCACCTGGATGCCCTCGCACCCGACGAGCCCCCAGGCGAACACGTCGCCCAAGGTGGGCGAGGCCCGGTCGTAGGCGGGCAGCTCTGCCGCCACCTCTCCGGGCTCGATGGCGAAGGAGTCGTCCAGGCAGTTGATCGCGTAGATGGCCTCGGTGCTGTTGTCGAGGTACTGGTCGCCCTGGCGCGACGCATAGGCGTCGGCCAGCAGCATCAGCGTGCTGCCGTCGCCGTCCAGCGCCGTCGAGAGCCCCTGGTCGAGGAGGTACCAGTAGTCCCGGTTGTAGAGCGGGGTGACGACGCCGAAGAACGCGCTGCCGACCGTGAGCTCGCGACCGTCGGAGGTCGGCAGCGGCTTGGCGTCGATGTCGTCGAGCAGCCCGGAGATCGTGTCGAGCCCGGCCTCGACGGAGTCACCGAGCACGCAGTCGTCCTCCTCCTCGACGCAGTTGGCGACGTAGGAGCGCAGCGCCGTCTCGAAGCCGCGCGCCTGCCCGAGCCCGAGCTCGCGCGAGTCGAGGCCCACGTCGACGGCGCCGTCGAGCACCAGCCGGCCGACCTTGGTCGGGAACAGCTCGGCGTAGGTGGCGCCGAGCTTGGTGCCGTAGGAGGCTCCGAGGTAGGTCAGCGTCGACTCGCCCAGGGCCGCGCGGAGCACGTCCATGTCGCGCGCGGTCTCCGTGGTCGTGACGTGGCCGATGAGGGCGTCGGAGCGCTCCACGCAGCCGGCGAAGAAGTCGGCCAGCCCGTCGACGAGCTCGTCGGTCTCCGCCGCATCGTCCGGGACCGGGTCGAGGGCGAGGAAGTCGGTCATCTCCTCGTCGGGCAGGCAGTCCACGGGGTCGGACCCGCCGGTGCCGCGCGGGTCGAAGCCGACGACGTCGAAGCGGTCGGTCAGCTGGTCCCGGAAGACGTCCGAGGCCTGCTCGGCGTAGGAGACCCCCGACGCGCCGGGGCCGCCGGGGTTGACGACCAGCGAGCCCACGCGGGCGTCGGGGTCGCCGGCCGGGACCTTGACCAGCTCGAGCTCGATCGTGTCGCCGCCGGCGTCGCGGTAGTTGATCGGGACGGTGAGGCTGCCGCACTGGTTGTCACCGCAGGACTCCCAGTCGACCTCCTGGGAGTAGTAGGGCGCGAGGTCGGGGCTGGGCGGCTCGGTGGAGCCCTCCGCGGGGCTGGTGGAGACGACGGTGGGGGCCGGTCCGGACGAGCCGCCGGAGTCGTCGGAGTCGTGCCCGAGCAGCAGGTAGACGACGCCCAGCCACCCGGACCCGACCATCGCCAGGACGATGAGGGACACCACGACGATCTTGGCCGTGCGGTTCATCGGCTGGTCCTCTCGGGCACCCGCAGGGCCACCATCATGGAGTCCAGGGCGAGCGCCACCGGCACGTTGAAGTCGAGCATCTGCTCGCGGGCCTCGAAGATCCAGCCGATGCGGCGCAGGTTGAGCTCGGGGCTCGACGAGGCCGCGATGAGCTCGATGTCGCCGCGGATCTCCTCGTTGACGAGGGGCCCTGCGGCTCCCACGCCCACGGCGATGGCGTCGCGGTAGACCGACACCAGGTCCATGAGCCCGCGGTCGACGACGTCGAGCTGGCGACGCTTGGCCCGGGTCTTCTGCGCCTTGTCGAGGGCCGACAGCGCCGGGGCGTACTCGCGCGGGCGGCGGCCTCGCTCCACGACGCCGTAGGTCGCGTCGAGGTCGACCTTCTCGGCGGCGTCGAGCTCGCCGGTCAGGGCGTCGGCCTCCTCCTTGGCCACCGCGGCGAGGTTGGCCGAGGCGTTCATGCAGGCGCCCAGCGAGGTCAGCCGCGCCGGGAGCGACACGATCTCGCGGCGGCGGTTGCGGGTCGCCTCGTCGCGCGCCAGCGCCCGGGCGCGCCCGATGTGGCCCTGGCTGGCGCGGGCGGCGTACGACGCCAGCGCGTCGCCCACGCCCTCGGTGCGGACCAGGAAGGCGGCCACCTCGTCGGTGGACGGGGTGGCGAGCGTGACGAGCCGGCAACGGGAGCGGATCGTCGCCAGCACGTCCTCGACCGTGGGCGCGCACAGCATCCACAGGGTGCGGTCGGTCGGCTCCTCGATGGCCTTGAGCAGCGCGTTGCACGCCTGGTCGGTGAGCCGGTCGGCGTCCTCGACGATCATCACCTGCCAGCGCCGCCCGACCGGGGCCAGCGCCGCGCGGCGGACCAGGTCGCGGACCTCGTCGACGCCGATGGAGAGCTTCTGGGTGCGGACCACCGAGACGTCGGCGTGGCTGCCGGCCAGCACGGTGTGGCACTCGTGGCACGTCCCGCAGCCGCCCTGCTCGCACTGCAGGGCCGCGGCGAAGGCGATGGCGGCGTTGGAGCGTCCGGACCCCGGCGGACCGGTGAACAGCCACGAGTGGCTCATCCCCTGGCCGCCGACCGCCGTGCGCAGCGCCGTCACGGCGTGCCGCTGCCCGACCAGCTGTTCCCACACGCTCCCCGCGGGGGGAGCGTCACGAAGCACGGTCATGCGGGCTCCCGTCGCGAGGCCCGGCCGAGCAGGGGCGCCACGCGCTCCGCGACGGCGCGCGCGACCTCGTCGACGTCGGCGCGCGCGTCGACGACGAGGTAGTGCTCGGGGTCGGCTGCCGCCATCGCCACGAAGGCGGCGCGCACCCGCTGGTGGAACTCCAGGGACTCGCCCTCGATGCGGTCGCGCCCCTCGAAGCGACCGAGCCCGGCCGAGGGCTCCAGGTCGAGCACGACGGTCAGGTGCGGGCGCAGGTCGTGGGTGGCCCAGCGCATCACCCGCTCCACCTCGCTGACGGCCAACGGACGGCCGGCTCCCTGGTAGGCCAGGGCGGAGTCGACGTAGCGGTCGGTGATCACCACGGCGCCCCGGTCGAGCGCGGGCTGCACCACGGTGTCGACGTGCTCGGCCTTGTCGGCGGCGTAGAGCAGGGCCTCGGTGCGGTCGGAGAGCTCACCGGTCTCGGGGCTGAGCACGATCTGCCGCAGGGCCCGGCCGACCTCGGTGTCGCCCGGCTCGAAGGTCAGGACGACGTCGTGGCCGGCGGACTCGAGGGCCGCGGCGAGGCGTCGCGACTGGGTCGACTTGCCCGACCCCTCTCCGCCCTCGAAGCAGACGAAGAGGCCGGTGCGGGTGTAGACGCCGGACGAGCTCACGCGCCGAACCTACGGGGGACCGCCGACGGTCTCCAAGGCAGGTCGGCGCCGACGGCCCCCGCTGCAGGTGCTCAGCGCAGCGTGACCGGCCTGGCAGCACCCTGGAGGTAGGCCACCGGGACGGACGGGAGCACGTCGGTGCGGCACCGGACCCGCGGGGAGCCCAGGACCGAGAGCAGCTGGCCCTTCGTCGCCTCCGTGCTCTCGACGGCGAAGCTCATGATGGCGACCTGGGCACCTGTCACGTTGAGGGTGGCGCGCTGCACCTGGCCGACCGGAGTGGTCAAGAGGGGGCCGGGGACCGGCGGCTGGTGGACCGTGGTCCGCGACAGCATCAGCTTCTGCGTCTCGCCCCCACCCAGCAGGGGCTTGTCCGCGTCCAGGAAGCCCGAGTAGGCCTCCATCGTGGTGCAGAGCCCCATCGTGACGACAGCGAGAAGCACGGGGTCGGAGGAGAAGCCGGGCGCGAGGACCGAGCCCGGGTAGCGCTTGCCGTTCATGGTCACGTCGTTGTCGAGCACGGCCACCGCCCCCTGGACGATCGCCGGCTGGTCGACGACGTCGAGCCACTGGTAGACCGTCAGGCTCCGCGCCGGGCTGACGCCCTGGGCGCGCTTCGCCGACCGTGGCTTGAGGACCCGGAAGGAGGTGGTGCCGCCCTTGACCACCGGCACCTTGACGCTGAACGTGCCTCGCTTGGTGGTGGTCGCCCGCGCCGCGACCACCCACGCACCGCCGGCGTAGCGGCGCTGGACGAGGACGGGCTTGCGGGCGTTCTCGGGGCCGGAGACCTTGCCGGCCAGCGTGAGCCGCTGTCCGGCGTCTGCCTGTGCCGGCAGGGCCTTCAGCGTCACGACGTACGGCTTGGCCTTGCGGGCCGGCGCCTCCGCGGACACGGCGGGGGTGAACCCGCCACCGGCCAGTCCGAGAGTCACTACGACGGCGAGGGCCGCCACCATCTTGGTACGCACGACTGCTGCTCCTTCGTCCGGGCTACGGTGGCAGCGACGCTAGTGCACCTGGGACCCCCGCACCTGAAGAACGTGAGAACTCGTGTCTCAGGACTTTTTCGCGGCGGCCTTCTTCGTCGCCGTCTTGGCGGCCGCCTTCTTGGCAGGAGCCTTCTTCGTCGCGGCCTTCTTCGTCGTGGCCTTCTTGGTGGCAGCCTTCTTGGCAGGCGCCTTCTTCGCGCCCTTCTTGGCGGCCTTCTTGGCCGGGCCGCGCTCGCGCCGCTCGGCCAGCAGCTCGGCGGCGCGCTCGAGGTTGATCGACTCGACCGTGTCGTCCTTGCGCAGCGTGGCGTTGTACTCGCCGTCGGTGACGTACTCCCCGAAGCGACCCGACTTGACCACGACCGGCTGTCCGGAGACCGGGTCGTTGCCGAGCTCCTTGAGCGGCGGCGCGGCGGCGGCACGGCCGCGCTGCTTGGGCTGGGCGTAGATCTTCAGCGCCTCGTCGAGGCCGATGGTCAGCAGCTGGTCCTCGCTCGTGAGCGAGCGGGAGTCGGTGCCCTTCTTGAGGTAGGGCCCGTAGCGGCCGTTCTGGGCGGTGATCTCCTCGCCGTCCTCGGCGGTGCCGACCACGCGCGGCAGCGACAGCAGCTTGACCGCGTCGTCGAGGGAGATGGTGTCGAGCGACATCGACTTGAACAGCGAGCCCGTGCGGGGCTTGTCGTTCTTCTTCGCGTCCTCGGGCAGGTCCTCGGTGACGTAGGGGCCGTAGCGGCCGTTCTTGGCGACCACCCGCAGCCCGGTCTCCGGGTGGACGCCCAGCTCGATCTCCTCACCGGCGGGGTTGGCGAAGAGCTCCTTGGCCTTCTCCATCGTGAGCTCGTCCGGCGGCAGGTCGTCGGGGACGTTGGCCCGCTTGCCGACAGGGTTGCCCTCGTCGTCGGGGCCCTCGAGGTAGGGGCCGTAGCGCCCCACCCGCAGGTTGATGCCGAGCTCGGGGTCGCCGATGGGGAACGTCGCCAGCTCGCGGGCGTCGATGTCGCCGAGCTCGTGGACCAGGGCGTGCAGGCCCTTGACGTCGTCGGAGCCGTAGTAGAACTCGCCGAGCTCGGAGACCCGGTCCTTGCGGCCGCCGGCGATGTCGTCGAGGACGGTCTCCATGGTGGCCGTGAACTCGTAGGACACCTGGCGGGGGAAGTGCTCCTCCAGCAGCCGCGTGACGCTGAACGCCAGCCACGCGGGGACCAGGGCGGTGCCCTTCTTGTAGACGTAGCCGCGGTTGAGGATGGTCCCGATGATCGAGGCGTACGTCGACGGGCGGCCGATCTCGCGGTCCTCGAGCTCCTTGATCAGGGTGGCCTCGGTGTAGCGCGCGGGCGGCTTGGTCTCGTGGCCGTTGGCCGAGACCGACGCGGCGCTGACCGAGTCGCCCTCGACGAGCGCGGGGAGCCGGGTCTCCGCGTCGTCCTTGGCGGCGCCCTCGTCGGTGCCCTCGACGTAGGCCTTGAGGAAGCCGTGGAACGTGATGACGCGACCGCTCGCCGCGAAGACGACGTCCTCGCCGGTCGCGGCCGTGCCGCCGAGGCGCACCGAGACCGACTGCCCGACCGCGTCCTTCATCTGGGAGGCGACGGTGCGCATCCAGATCAGCTCGTAGAGCCGGAACTGCTCGCCGGTGAGGCCGGTCTGCGCGGGCGTGCGGAAGGACTCGCCGGCCGGGCGGATCGCCTCGTGCGCCTCCTGGGCGTTCTTGACCTTGGAGGTGTAGGTGCGGGGCGCGTCGGGCACGTAGTCGGCGCCGTAGAGCTCGCGCACCTGCGTCCGGGCGGCGTTGATGGCGCCGTCCGAGAGCGTGGTGGAGTCGGTGCGCATGTAGGTGATGAAGCCGTTCTCGTAGAGCCGCTGCGCCACCGACATCGCGACCGAGGCGCTCATGCCGAGCTTGCGGCTGGCCTCCTGCTGCATCGTGGTGGTGCGGAACGGCGCGTAGGGAGAGCGCTTGTAGGGCTTGGACTCCACCGATCGCACGTCGTAGGTCGAGTCGGCGAGCGAGGAGACCAGGGCCTCGGCGCGGGCCCGGTCGACGTGGACGACCTTGGCGGCGTCCTTGAGCAGGCCGTCCTGGCCGAAGTCGGAGCCGCGGGCGACGCGGGTGCCGTCGAGGGAGTGCAGCTTGGCGGGGAACATCCGTTGCTCGTGCTGGGAGCCGGCGTCGAAGGTGCCCTCGAGGTCCCAGTAGGACGCCATGTGGAAGCGCATGCGCTCCCGCTCGCGGTCGACGACCAGCCGGGTGGCGACGGACTGGACGCGCCCGGCGGAGAGCCCGGACATGACCTTCTTCCACAGCACCGGGGAGACCTCGTAGCCGTAGAGGCGGTCCAGGATGCGGCGCGCCTCCTGGGCCTCGACGAGGTCGTCGTTGATCTCACGGGGGTTCTCGACCGCCGCGAGGATCGCGGCCTTAGTGATCTCGTGGAAGACCATGCGGTGCACGGGGATGCCCTTGGGCTTGAGCTCGTCGAGCAGGTGCCACGCGATGGCCTCGCCCTCGCGGTCCTCGTCCGTGGCGAGGTAGAGCTCGTCGGCGCCCTTGAGCAGGCTCTTGAGCTTGGAGATGTGCGCCTTCTTGTCGCGCGGCACGACGTAGTAGGGCGTGAAGCCGTCGTCGACGTCGACGGCCAGCCGGCCCCAGGGCTTGTCCTTGATCTTGGCCGGGGTGTCGGCGGCGTTGTTGGGCAGGTCGCGGATGTGCCCGATCGAGGACTCGACGACATAGCCGTCGCCGAGGTACCCGCCGATGGTGCGGGCCTTCGCCGGGGACTCGACGATCACCAACTTGTGTGCCACTGCTGCTCTTTCTTCCTGCGTTCACCGTGTGTTGCGAGGGCCGGGAGGGGCCCACGGCCAGTCACGGTAGCGCGTGGTGTCGACCCTGCCGTGCTCGCCCGCCCCGGGGGAGATCGGGCGAAGTGGCTACAAGGAGCCGTCGGGTAGGTCACTATCGAGGGTGCGCGTCCCCTCTCCGGGCAGGTGGCGCAGCTCGTCCAGCACCGCCGCCCCTCACCAGAGGATCACCATGTTGCTCCGTGTCGCGCCGTCGCGTCTCGCCCGTCTGCTCGTCGCCCTGCTCGCGACGCTGCTCGTCCTGCCGGTCGCGCAGCTGCTGGGGGCCGCCCCCGCGCACGCCGCACCGAACGTCGCCCAGGGCGCCGTCTACGACGGCCTCGGCGACCCGCTCTCGGGCGTCGCCGTCAAGGCGTACCCGGGACCCAACTTCAACGTGGCCGGCCCCAGCACGACGACGAACGCGGAGGGCGCCTACAGCCTCGGCGGCCTCGCCGCCGGCAGCTACCGGCTGGAGTTCTCCAAGACGGACTTCCAGACCACCCGCTACGGCGGCGGTCAGGGCACCACCCTCGTGGTGGACGGTGACGGCGACATCACCGTCGGCGGCGAGCCGGTCGAGGACAACGTGCTGGACGACGTGACCCTCACCTCCACCGCCACGCACCCCGTCAGCGGCCTCGTCACCGACGGCGCCACCCCGCTCAACGGCATCGCCGTGGACGCCCACCCGGCGAGCGACCCGGACGCCGCCACCGACAGCGCGACCACCGGCGCCGGCGGGGCCTACTCGCTCGACCTGCCGGCCGGCACCTACACGATCGAGTACACCGACCCGGGCGAGCAGTACCTCCCGACCTCCTACGACGGCGGCGCCGGCGACCCGGTCGAGATCACCGTCGGCACCGACGGCAGCCTGCTCGCCGACGGGGCCGCCACCGGGTGCGCCAGCCTGTGCACCGTGGCGCTCGCGCCCGTCCCCGCCGACGCGGAGTTCCCCGTCGCCGGCGAGGTGCTGGACGCCAACGGCGACCCGGTCGCCGGCGTGACCGTCTCGGTCGACCCGGTCGGCGCCAGCACCGACAGCGGCACGGGCACCACGAACGCCGAGGGCGCCTACAGCGTCTCGGTGCGGCCCGGCACCTACCACGTGAGCTTCGCCCGCACCGGGTTCACCACCGCGCCCTACACCGGCGACGGCGGCACGACGCAGGCCACCGTCACCGTCGGTGCCACCGGCGCCCTGACGGTCGACCCGGCGGAGGAGCTGACCGCCAACCGCCTCAACAGCACGACGCTCAAGAGCGGTCTCTACGCGGTCGGAGGCAAGGTCGTGAAGGCTGTCGGTGGCCAGGACCTCCCGGGCATCACCGTGCGAGCGTTCCCGGAGGGCGACCAGTCCGAGGCCGTGGACACCGCCACCACCAACGCGACCGGCGTCTACGGCCTCAGCCTGCCCATCGGCACCTACGACCTCGTGTTCGTCGACGAGGACGGTGACGGCACCGACTACGTGCTCAAGAGCCTCCCGTTCCCCGTCAAGGTCGGCCAGGGCGGTGTCCTCACCTACAACGACGCCACCGTCACGACCCTCCCGAACGTGGAGATGTCCGAGGCGCCGGCCGACGCGACGTACGACGTGAGCGGCGTGGTCGCCGACGTCAACGGCGACGGCATCAACGGCGTCGAGGTGACCGCCGACGCGATCGCGCCGACCCCGACGGACCAGGACGTGACCGTCACCACCGCCTCGGCCGGCGGTGGGCCCGGCTCCTACACGTTGGCCCTCGAAGCCGGCAGCTACCAGATCTCCTTCGACGGGGGCACCCACTTCGGCGACGCGACGTACGACGGCGAGGGCAGCACCCCTGCGACCGTCACGGTCGGCGGCAACGGCGTGGTCAGCATCAACGGGATCCCCGTCCCCAGCGGCGTGCTCGACGACATCGAGCTGACGGGTGCCGCCGAGCACCAGCTCACCGGCACCGTCACCAACGCCGGAGGCACTGGCCTGGTCGGCATCACCGTGACGGTCTACCCCGAGGGCGACACCGCCTCCGGGTCCGAGGTCGCGACGGTCACGTCCACCACCGGTGGCGCCTACACGGTCCCGAACCTACGGATCGGCACCTACCAGCTGCGCTTCACCGACAACGTCGCCGACGGCACCGACTACATCGTGGCCTGGCTGGGCGAGGGACCCACCGGCAGCCCGGTCAAGATCGGGCAGGGCGGCGTCGTCACCTACGCCGGCGGCACCGTCGCCAGCCTGCCGCCCGTCGTGATGGCCGTCCCGCCGGCCGACGCGACGTTCGACGTGCGTGGCTCGGTCGTCGACGCGATCGGCGCCCCCGTCGACGGCATCGTCGTGACGGCCAGCCCGACCGCCGGCACGGCATCGGACCAGCTCGTCACCGACACCACCGGGCTCGTCGGCGAGGACCACGGCGTCTACGTGCTCCCGCTCGAGGCCGGCAAGTACCTGCTCTCCTACGAGGGCGGCACCGGCTTCGGCGATGCGACCTACAACGGCGAGGGCGAGACCCAGGTCATCGTCGAGGTCACCGGCACCGGCGTCGTCAAGGTCGGCAGCGCCGAGGTGGTCGGCGGTCTGCTGGAGCCCGTCACCCTCGCGGGCAGCACGCTGTACACGCTGCAGGGCAAGGTCACCAACGGCACGGCGGCGCTCGCGGGCGTCACCGTCAAGGTCTACGCCGAGGGAGAGACCACCCCGGGCTCCGAGGTCGCGACGGACACGACCAGCAGCACGGGCGTCTACGACCCTCAGGTCAAGATCGGCTCCTACGTCATCCAGCTCAGCGGGATCACGGGCGGCACGCAGTACGTCACGCGCTGGTACGGCGCCGGCGCGGCTCCCGGAACCCCCGTCCAGGTGGGCCAGGGCGGCACCACCTACGTCGACGGCGAGCCGTCCGCGCTGGCCGACGTCGCGATGTCAGCGGTGACGGGCAACGAGGAGTTCCCGCTCGTGGGCAGCGTGGTGGACGCCAACGACGAGCCGCTGCCCGGCATCACGGTCACGGCTGAGGCGAAGTCCGGCGGCGCGGTGAGCGACTCCGTGTCCACCGACAGCGAGGGCGCCTACACCCTGGAGCTGAGGCCCGGCACCTACGAGGTCTCCTTCGTGAAGGCCGGCACCGATGGCTACCTCAAGACCTACTACCTCGACCCCGAGGGCGAGAACGGGACCGAGCGCGCCCAGATCGTGGTCGCCAGCAACGGCACGATGACGATCGGCACCCAGACGCTCACCGAGGGCCTCGACCAGCAGGTCCTGACCAACGCCACGACCTACGCGGTGACCGGCAGGGTGGTCACCACCGCCCAGGCGGGCATCGGCGGCATCACGGTGGAGGCGTTCCCCGTCGGCGAGGCGACCCGGGTCGCGGTGACGACGAGCAGCAGCACCGCCGGCAGCGTCGGCACCTACTCGCTGTCACTGAAGGTGGGCACCTACACGCTCAAGTTCACCGACAACGTGGTCGCGGCGCCGACCTACGCGCAGACGTTCTTCGGCGGTGCCACCGCCAAGGAGGTCAAGGTGCGCACCGGCGGCCAGGTCGAGGTCGACGGGGAGGGCGTGACCCTCCCCCTCGCGGCGGTCGAGATGACCGTCGTCGCCTCGGACACGAGGTTCGACCTCAAGGGCACGGTCTCCAACGCCGCCGACGGGTCCTTCGACCCGCTCAACGGCGTGACCGTGGCCGCGGTGCCCGTGCTGGGCACGGCCGCGGGCAACGCCGCCACCGGCACCACCGGCGTGGACGCCGAGGGTGCGAGCCTCGACGCGGGCGAGTACGAGCTCCCGGTGAAGGCCGGCAAGTACCAGCTGCGCTTCAGCAAGGCGGGTTTCCAGACGACGTTCCTCACCAACTTCGACGACCCGTCGAAGCCCGTGGTCGTCACCGTGGCGGCCAACGGCTCGATCACCGCCCCGGGGCTGGAGATCCCCGGCGGCGTCATCGAGGACGTCGCGCTGATGCTGCCGGCGCCCGCGCTGGTGAAGGCGCCGGCGCTGACCGGGAAGGTGGCGGTCGGGCAGGTCGTGACCACGTCCTACGGGACCTGGAGCCCCAACTTCGGGGGTGCCGCCTACCGCGACTCCACCATCATCGAGTGGTTCCTCGACGGGAAGCCGGCCGACGACTACTCCGACGGTGACTACTTCCAGAAGTTCCGGGTCCCGGCGGTCGCGGCGGGCAAGCGGCTGAGCTACCGGATCACCATCGAGGACCCCGACGGGATGCGCGCGTCGGCGGTCTACACGAGCAAGCCCGTCGTCGTCGCGAAGGCGGCCTCGACCGTCGGCGGCGCGGTCAAGAAGGGCACCTTCACCGTCACGGTCAAGGTGGCCGGAGTGCCCCGCCCGACCGGCAAGATCACCGTGCTCAAGGGCAAGAAGGTGGTGGGCAAGGGCGTCGTCGTCGTCAAGAAGAAGGGCGTCGTCGTCATCAAGCTCAAGCTCAAGAAGGGCAAGCACAAGCTGACGATCGTCTACGCCGGCAGCGCGTCGGTGGCGGGCTCCAAGAAGGTCGTCAAGATCAAGCTCTGACCCGCTCCTGGGCCTCGGACGACCCGGCCGCCCCTCGCGTCAACACGCGAGGAGCTGCCGGGTCGCTTCGTCCGCGGGGTAGAACGCCTCGATCGCCAGCTCGCTGAGCGTCACCTCGCGCGGGGTGCCGAAGACCGTCGTGGTCGAGAGCAGGTGCAGCTCGGCGTCGCCGGCGCTGAGCACCAACGGCACCACGAGGCCCGGCGAGGCGATCGGCGTCGGGCCCGGCACGTCCAGGTCCGCGAGCAGTGCGCCCAGCCGCTCGTCGCGGCTGGCGTCGTACTCCCGGCGCAGGCGTGCCAGCAGGTGCGCGCGCCACTCGTCGAGGTTGCGGATCCGCGGGGCCAGGCCGTCGGGCTCCAGGCTGAGGCGGACCACGTTGACCGGCGGCTCGAGCAGGCGCGGCGCGACCCCGTCGAGCAGGGCGTAGACGGCGTCGTTGGCGCTCACCAGGTCCCAGCCGGGGTCCACGACGAGCGCGGGATAGGGCAGGTGCGCGGCGAGGATGCCCTCGATCGCAGCCGCCACCTCGGCCATGGGCGGGTCGGCGAGGCCGTGCTCCGGGTGGGCGGGGGCGAAGCCGCCGGCGAGCAGGACGTGGTTCTGCTCGCGCAGCGGCACCGCGAGCTGGTCGCACAGCCGCAGGATCATCGTGCTGGTCGGGCGGGAGCGACCCGTCTCGATGAAGCTCACGTGCCGTGTGGAGACGCCGCAGCGGTGCGCCAGCTCCATCTGGGACAGGTTGCGACGCCGCCGCCACTCGCGCAGCAGGCCGCCCGGTGAGTCGCTCATGGCCGTCACGCTAGCGAGGCGACGTAGCCGGGCCCATGACGTCGGAGGTAATCGACTCCTGCCGCGTCCAGCGGTGAGGTGGTGCCTCCATCCAGATAAAGGAGCTGCCATGACCACCACCCCCGTCCCCGCCTACGCCCTCGCCTACCTGCGCGAGGTCGACCTCGGCGCGGAGATCATCGACTACATCGGCCGGATCGACGCCACGCTGGCGCCGTACGGCGGACGCTTCCTGGTGCACGGCGGGCCCGTCACCGCCCTCGAGGGGGTCTGGGACGGCGACCTCGTCGTCATCGCCTTCCCCGACCGCGCTGCGGCCCAGGAGTGGTACGACTCGCCGGCCTACCGGGAGATCCTCCCCCTCCGCCTCGAGCACTCGGAGTCGATCGCGTGCCTCGTCGACGGCGTGCCGCCGGGCTACCGCGCCACGGACAAGCTCGCGGAGCTGCTCGCGGAGGCCTGACCGCGCTCAGGCGAGGTCCAGGAACCCCTCGCGGACCAGGTCGCGCGCGACCGGGAGGTAGGTCGTGCGCACCTGGTCGGCGTCGGCCCCGGTGAGCTGGGCGACGGCGTCGAGGATCTGGCCCAGGGTGAGGTCGCCGTCGCAAGCGCCGACCAGCGCGGCCTCGACCGTGTCGGCCTGGCGGGCCCGGCGCAGGCCCCGCTGCTGGCGCAGCACGATCGCCTCGGGGTCCTCGGCGCCGGCCGGGCCGACGGTCTCCTGGCGCACGTCCTCGCGCGTCACCAGCAGGCTGTCGAGCCCCACGTCGGCACGCACGGTCTCGCCCCAGGCCTCGATGGCCGGTGCGATCGGCTGCTCCACCTCGTAGGGCCAGTCGAGGAGCTCGGAGAGGACCTCGCCGCCCCCGCTGGCGCGCAGGTTGACCCAGCCGAAGCCGATGGCCTCCACGCCCTGGTCGTCGAACCACGACAGCCAGGTGTCGTAGCGGTCGAGGTAGTCGGGCGCTCCGTGCAGGCCGGCGTCCTTGAGCCACAGCTCGACGTAGGCCGCGGGGTCGAGGACCTCGCGCTGCACCACCAGCGCGTCGCAGTCGCCCGCCAGCCAGCCCTCGAGCCGCTCGTCCCAGGGCTGGTCGCGGGCGATCACCCAGTTGGCGAGCACCTGGCACCAGCCGCCCTCCGTGAGGTGGGCGGGCGCCGCCCGCACGATGTCCTCGACCACCCGGTCGCCGGGCAGCCCGGAGTCGCGGTAGACCAGCCGCTCGCCGGTGCCGGGCGAGATCACGAACGGCGGGTTGGTGGCGATGAGGTCGAAGCGCTCGCCGGCCACCGGCTCGAAGTAGGAGCCGTCGCGGACCTCGACCCGGTCGGCGACGCCGTTGAGCGCGGCGTTGAGACGGGTCAGCCGTAGGGCGCGGGCGTTGACGTCCGTGGCCACCACGCGCTCGCTGTGCCCGGCCAGGTGCAGCGCCTGGACGCCGCAGCCGGTGCCGAGGTCGAGCGAGCGGGCCACGGGGCGGCGCAGGGTCAGCTGGGCCAGCGACGAAGACGCGCCGCTGATGCCGAGCACGTGGTCGGCGCCGACGCGCTGCGGGCCGCCGTCGAGACCCGGCGTCAGGTCGCTGACGACCCACAGGTCGGTGTCGTCGGCGGCGTACGGGCGGATGTCGAGGCGCGCCGCCACCTCGCTCACGCTCTGCTCCAGCAGCCCCTCCGCGGCCAGGCGGTCGACCTGGCCGGGCAGCGCCCGCTCCGCATCAGCCAGCGGCACCGGCACCTGCAGCAGGAAGAGGCGCACCAGCGTCTCGGCGGCGCTGCCACCCGTCGTACGCCGCCGGCCTGGCGTGGTCTCGTTGCGCATGAGCGCGTCGTGCGCCTCGCGACCGAGCAGGTCGGCGACACCGTCGTAGGTGAAGCCGGCCCGCTCGAGGGAGTCGCGCAGCGGGGCGGTGAAGTCGAGGCTCATGCGGGGGTCCTGTCCTGGGGTGCGTGGTAGTACTCCGAGAGCCGGCCGTCCGGACCGAGCCGCTCGAGGTCGTGGCGGTAGACACCGTGGCGGAGCTCGGCCTCGTAGCCCGCGAGCTGCGGGACGCCCATCTCCCGGGCGACCGCGAGCTCGGCCTCGACGTCGTAGGGGACGCGGACGTAGGCGATCGAGAACGGCGCCGGGTCGGGGCTGTCCAGGACGCCCTCCAGGACGACGTAGAGCGGTGTGGGGTCGCCCATGCAGTTGCCGACGCTGCCGGTGTTGAAGAGCGTGCGGCGCTCGTGCTGGGTCTCGTAGAACGGGTCGTGCGTGTCGGCGTACCCCACGAGGTCGGGCACGGGCCCGTCACCGGTGGCGGCCGTGTTGGCGAACTGCCCCAGGAACTCCGCCTCGTCGTGCACGTAGCGCACCCGGCGGTGCACCGTCTGCGCCGACGCGTGCATCAGCCTCGTCTGCCGGCCGCTGACCAGGAAGTCGTGGCAGAACGGCAGCCCGCGCAGCCACTCGCCCTGGCCGGGGCCGAGCTGGTCGTTCCACCACCGCAGGTCGTCGTTGTCGAACTCGCGGTCGGGGTCGGACAGGAAGTCGTCCCAGTTGCCCAGGATGTTCACCTCGCACCGCTCCTGGCAGCGCTCCACGACCTCGCGACCGCGCGGACCCTTGCCGACGTAGTCGCCGAGGTTGAAGACCCGGGTGATCCCCCGCGCGTCGATGTCGGCCAGCACCGCCTCCAGCGCCGTGAGGTTGCCGTGGACGTCCGAGATGAGCGCGATCCGATCAGAGGACACCGAAGCATCCTCGCACCCACTGCTGACCCGCCCGAAACTCACCGCAGACGCCGCTGACCCGCCCGAAAGTCTCGGGCGGGTCAGCGGGGCGATGCTGTCAGACCGTCGGGGTGGGCCTCGTGGGGTCCCCGGCGACCGGCTGCGTGGGTGTCGCCGTCGGCGGGGTGCCGGCGTCGTCGCCCATCACGGACTCGCGCTGCTTGGAGATGTAGACCGCGCCGACGATGATCGCCGTCGCCACCAGGGCGATCACGATCCGCGCGGCGTCGTTCTGGTCCTCGCCGACGCTCAGGGACACCACCGCACTGGCGATCAGCAGCGACACCAGGTTCATCACCTTGATCAGCGGGTTGATGGCCGGGCCGGCGGTGTCCTTGAACGGGTCGCCGACGGTGTCGCCGATGATCGTCGCCTCGTGGGCCGCGGAGCCCTTGCCGCCGTGGTTGCCGTCCTCGACGAGCTTCTTGGCGTTGTCCCAGGCCCCACCGGCGTTGGCGAGGAAGACCGCCATCAGGGTGCCGGTGCCGATGGCGCCGGCCAGGAAGCCGGCCAGCGCCGTCACGCCGAGGCCGAAGCCGACGGCGATCGGGGCGAGGACCGCGAGGATGCCGGGCGTGATGAGCTCGCGCAGCGAGTCCTTGGTGACGATGTCGACGACCTTGCCGTACTCCGGCCGGCCGGTGCCCTCCATGATCCCGGGGATCTCGCGGAACTGGCGACGGACCTCGTAGACGACCGCGCCGGCGGCGCGGGCCACGGCGTTGATCGCGAGGCCGGAGAAGAGGAAGACCACGGCCGCGCCGAGCAGGATGCCGACGAGGACCGCGGGGTCGAAGACCTGGAAGCTCAGGAACTCGTCGCTGGCGATGTTGGCGTCCTCGACGGCCTCGGCGACGGAGGTCGCGTAGGAGCCGAAGAGCGCCGTGGCCGCGAGCACCGCCGTGGCGATGGCGATGCCCTTGGTGATGGCCTTGGTCGTGTTGCCGACCGCGTCGAGCTCGGTGAGGATCTGGGCGCCCTCCGGGCTGACGTCGCCGGACATCTCCGCGACGCCCTGGGCGTTGTCGGAGACCGGGCCGAACGTGTCCATCGCGACGATGACGCCGACCGTGGTCAGCAGGCCGCAGCCGGCGAGCGCGACCGCGAACAGCGAGACGGTCAGGGTGGCACCGCCCAGCAGGTAGGCCCCGAAGACAGCGGCGCCGATGACGAGCGTGGTGTAGACCGCCGACTCGAAGCCGACCGAGAGACCCGACAGGATCACCGTGGCCGCGCCGGTGAGCGAGGTCTTGCCGACGTCCTTCACCGGCTTGTACTCGGTGCCGGTGAAGTAGCCGGTCAGCGCGAGGATGCCGGCGGCCATGACGATGCCGATGACGACGGCGAGCGAGGCGATGACCCGCGGGTCGCCCTCGGCGCCGGCCATGTCGACGCCCTGGACGTTCTCGAACTCGCCGAAGCTGCCCGGCAGGTAGAGGAACGACAGGACGACCGAGGCGAGGGCGGCCACGCCGGCGGTGATGTAGAAGGCGCGGTTGATCGTGGTCAGGCCGTTCTCACCGGCCTTGGGCTTGGTGAGGTAGACGCCCGCGACGGCCGTCAGCGCGCCGATGGCGGGGATCAGCAGCGGGTAGACCAGGCCGGCGTCACCGAACGCCTGCGAGCCGAGGATCAGCGCGGCGACCAGCGTGACGGCGTACGACTCGAAGAGGTCGGCGGCCATGCCGGCGCAGTCACCGACGTTGTCGCCCACGTTGTCGGCGATGGTCGCGGCGTTGCGCGGGTCGTCCTCGGGGATGTTCTGCTCGACCTTGCCGACCAGGTCGGCGCCGACGTCGGCGGCCTTGGTGAAGATGCCGCCGCCGACGCGCATGAACATGGCGAGCAGCGCGGCACCGAAGCCGAAGCCCTCGAGCACGTGGGGCGCCTCGTCCTTGAAGAGCAGCACGACGATGCTGGCGCCGAGCAGGCCGAGGCCGACGGTGAGCATGCCGACCATCGCGCCGGTGCGCAGGCCGATCGTCATGGCGGGCTCGCGGCCGCCGGGCTCGTTGGCCGCGGCGGCGACGCGGAGGTTGGCGCGCACCGCGAGGTTCATGCCGAGGTAGCCCACCGCGGCCGAGAAGCCGGCCCCGGCGAGGAAGAAGATCGAGCGGCCGATGCGGACCGCCACGTCGTCGGCGGGCAGCGCCAGCAGCGCGAAGAACGCGATGGCGGCGAAGATCGCGAGCGTGCGGAACTGCCGGGTCAGGTAGGCGTTGGCGCCCTCCTGGATGGCCTGAGCGATGTTCTTCATGTTGTCGGTGCCTTCACCGGCAGCAAGCACTTCCTGGCGGAACATGAACGCCATGCCCAACGCGCCGAGCGCGATCAGGGCGACGACGAGGACCAGGACGAGGTTGCCGCCGGAAAGCTCCACGACAGCGGGATGAATCCCGGCCATGTGCGTCCTCCTGCGAGAGATCAGTGGGAGCCAGGGATGTGGCTCAGGTCACGAACGTGCCGGAGTCTACGCACGCAAGCGGCGCTCAGGGGGACCAGGTGTGAGACACGCCACTGCGCGAGCGGCGCGCGGCTGCTCGACCACGACGGGGTTCGGCTGAGCGGCGCGAGGGCCAGGTGCCCCGCGGCGTCCCCGTACGCCCCTCGCGTCCCAGTGCCCGCCGGAAACTCACGCTCTCGGCATGAAGCTTCGTACGGGAAGCGTGAGTTTCACCGGGTACCCGGTGAAACTCCTCGGCCGCGACGAGTGCGTCGCGGGGTGGCGCTCAGGCCAGCGCCGCCTCGGCGGACTCGTGGATGACGAAGACCTTGGCGAGGCCGGTGATGCGGAAGATCTTGAGGAGGCGGTCCTGGTTGCACACCAGCTGGAGCGAGCCGTCGTGGGCACGGACCTTCTTCAGGCCGCCCACGAGGACGCCCAGGCCGGTGGAGTCGAGGAACTCCACGGCCTCCATGTCGATCACCAGGTCGTAGACGCCGTCGGCGACCAGCTCGGTGATGCGGTCGCGCAGCTTGGGAGCCGTGTAGACGTCGATCTCGCCGCCGACGGCCACGATGGTGCGACCACCGACCTCGCGAGTATCAAGAGTCAGATCCACGTTCTCTCCCAGAAGGCACCGAGTTCAAGACACCAAGATCGGGCGGCCTCCCCGACACTCGGCCAGGAATATGAAACCACGCCGACCGGTCACCTGCACAAAGAAGTAAAGAGTCGTTTTCAACCGAGGCCCCCGATCGGCCTCCGCAGCGGCACCGAGCACCGTCGTCAACGCCCCGGTCCGGCCGCGATGTCGGTGGTCTTTGCGACACTGGACAGGTGACCTCGACCGCCTCGTCCCGCGCCCGCAGCGGATCCGAGCGACTGCGGCGACTGGTCGACGTGCCGGGCCGCGAGGGCCGGCTCACCCACCTCGAGACGCTGCCCGCGCGCGCCGCCGTCGCCGCCGAGTGGCCGGCGTGGGTCGCCGAGGACGTGCGGGCCGCGTTCGGGGCCCGTGGCGTGTCGCGGCCCTGGCGCCACCAGGTGGAGGCGGCCGACGCGGCACACCGGGGCGAGCACGTCGTGCTCTCGACCGGCACGGCCTCGGGCAAGTCGCTGGCCTACCAGCTGCCGGCGCTGACCGACGTCCGCACCTCGCGCGGGCGCCGCGGGCAGCGCGGCGCCACCGTGCTCTACCTCGCGCCCACCAAGGCGCTCGCCCAGGACCAGCTCACCGGGCTGACGTCCCTGGGCCTCGACGTCCGGGTCACGACCCACGACGGCGACAGCAGCCGCGACCAGCGCGACTGGGCGCGCGACCACGCCGAGTACGTCCTGTCCAACCCCGACATGCTGCACCGCTCGCTGCTGCCGGGCCACGCCCGCTGGTCGGCGTTCCTGGGCTCGCTGCGCTACGTCGTGGTCGACGAGTGCCACCACTACCGCGGGGTGTTCGGCGCCCACGTCAGCCAGGTGCTGCGGCGGCTGCGCCGGATCTGCGCCCACTACGGCGCGGACCCGACGTTCGTGCTGGCGTCGGCCACCGTGGCCGAGCCCGCGACGGCGGCGGGCCGGCTCACCGGCCTGCCCGTGCGCGCGGTGACCGACGACGGCTCCCCGCACGGGGAGGTGTCACTGGCTTTGTGGGAGCCGCCGTTCACCTCCTACGCCGGCGAGAACGGCGCCCCGGTGCGCCGCGCCGCCTCCTCGGAGTGCGCCGACCTGCTCGCCGACCTCGTGGCCGAGGACGTGCGCACCCTCGCCTTCGTGCGGTCGCGTCGCGGCGCGGAGCAGGTGGCGCTGACGGCCGCCGACCTGCTCGCCGAGGTCGACCCGTCCCTGCCGCGCCGGGTCGCCGCCTATCGCGGCGGCTACCTGCCGGAGGAGCGCCGGGCCCTCGAGCGCTCGCTGCGCGACGGCGAGCTCCTGGGCCTGGCCGCCACCAACGCCCTCGAGCTCGGCATCGACATCAGCGGGCTGGACGCCGTGCTGATGGCCGGCTTCCCCGGCACCCGGGCCGCCATGTGGCAGCAGGTGGGCCGCGCCGGTCGTGGCGCCCAGGACGCCCTCGGCATCCTCGTGGCGCGCGACGACCCCCTCGACACCTACCTCGTCCACCACCCCGAGGCGCTCTTCGGGCGCCCGGTCGAGGCGACGGTGTTCGACCCCGACAACCCCTACGTCCTGGGCCCCCACCTCTGCGCCGCCGCCCAGGAGATCCCGCTCACCGAGCAGGACCTCCCGCTCTTCGGTGACACCGCGCCCGACGTCGTCGAGGGGCTGGTGGCGGCCGGTCTCCTGCGCCGCCGGCCCCGCGGCTGGTTCTGGACCGACCGGCGCCGGGCCGCAGACCTCACCGACATCCGGTCGGTGGGCGGCTCCCCGGTCCAGCTCGTCGAGGCCGCCACCGGCCGGGTCGTCGGCACCGTCGACGGCGGCCGGGTCCACAGCACCGCCCACGAGGGCGCCGTCTACGTCCACCGGGGCGAGACCTGGCTGGTGGAGAGCCTCGACCTCGATGAGCACGTCGCGGTCATGTCGCGCGCCGACCCCGGCTACTCCACGTCGGCCCGCGAGATCACCGACATCACGATCGTCCAGGAGCACCGTCACGACGACTGGGGCCGCTCCCGGCTCTCGCTCGGCGAGGTCGACGTCTCGCACCAGGTCGTCTCCTTCCTCAAGCGCCGCCAGCCCAGCGGAGAGGTGATCGGCGAGGAGCTGCTCGACCTCCCCGAGCGCGCGCTGCGCACCACCGCGGTCTGGTGGACCGTCCCGGACGACCTGCTCGCCGAGGCCGGCCTGACCACCCACGACCTGCCCGGGGCCGCCCACGCCGCCGAGCACTGCTCGATCGGCCTGCTGCCGCTCTTCGCGACGTGCGACCGCTGGGACATCGGCGGGGTGTCCACCGCGCTGCACGGCGACACCGGACAGCTCACCGTCTTCGTCTACGACGGCCACCCGGGCGGAGCCGGCTTCTCCGAGCGGGGCTTCGAGGCGGCCCGCGCCTGGTTGAGCGCCACCCGCGACGCCATCGCGTCCTGCGAGTGCGCCGAGGGCTGCCCGTCGTGCATCCAGTCGCCCAAGTGCGGCAACCAGAACAACCCGCTCGACAAGGTCGGCGCGGCCCGGCTGCTCGACGTCCTGCTCGGAAAGCCCTGAGACCCGCGCGGTCCAGTAGCCTCCCCCCATGTTGATCCTGGGCCTGCTCCTCGTCACGGGCGGTGCGCTGTTGATCGTCGCCGCCGTCTTCACCGCCGAGCTCACCGACGGCGGCAGGCTCGAGCTGCTCGGCACCGAGGTGGGAGCGCTGCTGCTGTTCCTGCTCGGCGTCGGCGCGGGCGTGGCCATCCTCTTCGGGATCTCGGTGTCCAAGTTCGGCGCGAAGCGGCAGCTGGCGCGTCGTCGCGAGACCAACAAGCTCAACGAGCTCAACGAGAAGCTCGACCGCGCCGACGCCGAGCGCCGTCGCGACCTCGACGACGACGACCGGGACCGCCCGCACGCCTGACCGGCACGTCGGGGCCGCCGCTCAGCGCGCGCCGGACTCCCCCTGGCCCGAGAACATCTCGGCGATCGCGGACCGCGCGCTGGTCGCCGACCGGCCCAGGAGCGTCTCCAGCGCAGGGTCGGTGACCGCGAACTCACCGGCCCGGGCCGCGCGGAACATCCCCAGCGTGAAGTCGGCGGCGAACGGCGGCATCCCCCGCTCGACCGCCGCGGCCCGCCAGACGTCGTCGGTGACGACGACGCGGGTCACCGCCCTGCCCAGGACCTCGCCGACGACGTCGGCGACGCCGGCGAGGTCGAGGACCTCCGGCGCGGTCAGGGGTGGGGTGATCCCGTCCAGCCCGGTTGCCTGCTCGGGCCCGACCAGGGCGAGCGCGGCGGCCTCGGCGAGGTCGTCGTGGTGGGTCCACGAGAAGGGGCCGTCCTCGGGCAGCTCGAGGCGGCCGGTCTCGACCGCGGCGCCGAGGTAGTGCTCGAGGGTGCTGACGTAGAAGCCGTTGCGCAGCGCGGTGAACGGGAGGCCCGCGCTCGCGAGGTGCTCCTCCGTGGCGGCATGGGTGTGCTGCGGCAGGAACTGCGAGGTGGGCGACGAGGCCTGGTGGCTGGTGTAGAGCACCCGCTCCGCCCCGCACTCGCGTGCCGCGTCGATCGCGGCGAGGTTGGCCGCCACGGCGGCGTCGCCGCGGATGGCGGCCGAGACGACGAGCACCCGGGAGGCGCCCTCGAAGGCGCTGCGCAGCGACGCGGGATCGGTGAAGTCGCCCGCGCGGACGCGGACCCCGCGCTCGGCCAGGTGCGCGGCGGCAGCCGGGTCGCGCACGCTGACCGCGACGGTGTCGGCGGGCACCCGGGCCAGGACCTGCTTCACGATGCGCGAGCCGAGTCGTCCGGTGGCGCCGGTGATGACGAGCATGGTTCCTCCAGTGAGTATCGACGGTAACATATTTTTGTTACCACCGTTATACCACTGGAAACACAGCAGCGATACCATCGCTCCATGCCCGGCGACGCCATGACGACCCAGGACGACGTCCGTGCCCGCGTGGTCGGCGCCGCGGCTCGGCTGCTGAACGAGCACGGCGCAGGCGCCCTCACCACCCGAGGGGTGGCCCAGGCCGCCGGGGTGCAGGCGCCCACGATCTACCGGCTGTTCGGCGACAAGGACGGCCTGGTGGAGGCGGTGGCCGAGCACGTGATGGCGACCTACGTCGCGGCCAAGCGGGCGGCGGTCGCCGACACCGACCTCGACCCGGTGACCGACCTGCGCGCCGGGTGGCGACTGCACGTGGAGTTCGGACTGGCTAACCCCGGGCTCTACGCGCTGATCAGCAACGCCGCCGGACGCCGCGAGCCGTCCGCGGCGACGGTGGCCGGCATCGAGGTGCTCCGCGCCCGGGTCCACCGCCTCGCGGCCGCGGGGCTGCTCCGCGTCGACGAGGCGCGCGCCCTCGACATGATCCACGCCGCCGGGACCGGCACCGTGCTGGCGCTGCTCGAGAAGCCCGTCGCCGAGCGGGACCTCGGGCTGGTCGACGCCCTCTTCGACGCCGTGGCCGGCCACCTCCTCTCCTCCGACCCCGTGCCCGAGGCCGATGACCGGCTCACGACCGCGATCGTCACCCTGGCCGCCCTCGCCCCCGACCTGCCCGGCCTGTCCGGCGCCGAGCGCAGGCTCCTGGGTGAGTGGCTCGACCGCGCCCTCGCGGCCGTCGGCGACTAGGGGTCGGCTCCGGTCGCCGAGGTCGGCAGCCGGTGCTGCGTGGTCGTGACCTGCGCCGGCCCTGCTCGGGCCTGCGCGGACGGGTCGGTGTCCTGCCCGAGCCAGCGCGGTCCGGGCGCCGTCACCTCGACGAGCACCTCGCGCCCCGCCACCACGCACGAGGCCAGCCGGGCGCCGTTGGCGGCGGCGACCTCGTCTGCGGCCGCGCACGGGTCGCGGCCACGACCGAGCACCTGCGCCCCGGCGAGCGCCGAGAGGTCGGCCGCCGCCTGAGCCTGACGGTGGGCGACGACCACGGCCGCGACCACGCCGAGGGCAGCCCCCAGCACCAGCAGCACGGCGAGGCACGACACCGCGAACAGGGTCGCGGCACCGTCCTCGCCGCGCCGTGACCCGCGCGCCCGCCGTCGAGCTGTCATGGCCCGGCTCCCTCGTCGAGGGCCACGGCCTCGGCACGCACCTCGACCCCCGGCAGGAAGCCGAAGAGGCCGCCGGGGCCCGCGACCCGGCCCGAGGCGACGGCCACCACCCGGCCGTCGCGACGACTCACCGAGACCCGGCTGCCGGCCGTGGCCACGCGCTGGCCCGCCGCCACCGCCTCGGCGTCGCTGTCGCCCCGGGCCGCCGTCCGCGCCGTCTCGCGGGCGGCGTCGACGGCGCGCACCTGCGCCGCACCGACCGCCAGCAGCCACACCAGCCCGATCGTCACGGCGACCAGCAGCGGCAGCCCGAGCGCGAGCTCGGCGGTCACGGCGCCGCGCTCGGTGCGACGCCTCATCCGATGCCCAGCAGGCCGAGCACGTGGTCGAACAGGGTCTTGAGCAGCCGGTCGCCGAAACCGCCCGTCAGCAGCTTGTAGAGCAGGCCGGCCAGGCCGGCGCCGGCGGCCGTGCCGACGGCGTACTCGGCGGTCGTGATGCCCTGCTCGTCGGTGGTGCGTCGGGCGATGCTGCGGTGCGTCATGTGCTCACTCCTGAGGATGGTGGCCGCGGTGCGGCCGTCTGGTCAGGAGCATTGGTGACCCGGCCGACAACCGGGTCGGGTCGATCCGGTGCCTGTGCAGGGCGCAGGCCCGAGCCGACGGCTGTGGACGGAAGGTGGCCGCTCACCGCGTCACGGTGCCGAGCAGCCCGGCCACCAGCGGCACGATGCCGATCAGCAGGAACGCCGGCAGCAGGCACAGGCCGAGCGGCAGCGCCGCCTTGACCCCGACTGCGCGGGCGCGGTCCTCGACGGCCGCTCGCCCCTGCATCGCGAGCTCGTCGGAGAGCCGCTCGACGGCGACCACGACCGAGGCGCCGGTGGCCTGGGACCGGGCCAGCACACGTCCGAGCGGCGCCAGGCCCGGCTCACGGGCGACCTCGGACCACACCTGGCCCGGGTCGGCGCCGAGGTCGAGGTGGGCGACGACGCGCTGCAGCCGCTCGGTCGCCGGCCCGGGCAGGGCGCGGCAGACCAGGCGCGTGGCCTCCGCGGGCGTGGCTCCCGCGCGCAGGGCCGCCGCGAGGAGCGTCACCACGTGGGGCAGCTCGCGGGCGACCCGCTCGCGGCGCCGGCGGAGGGTGGTCGGCTCGCTGCGCCCCAGCACCACCCAGGCCACCACCGCGGCGACCGGTCCGCCGACCAGCCCCGCCGTCCCGCCCACGAACAGCGCGACCCCGACGGCGGCGAGCAGCACCAGGGCGGGTCGCCAACGTCGCGACGCCTCGTCCCCCGAAGCCCGCAGAGGCGGAGCGTCGGCCGGTCCCGACCCTCGCTCGAGCGCCGGGAGCAGCAGGACGACGGCCAGCGCGGCCGCGATCGTCGCCACCCAGGTCACGCCGTGCGCTCCACGTCGCGTGCGATCGCCTCGATCCACCACAGGCCGGCGAAGCCCAGCGCGAGGCCCGCGGTCAGGCAGGCCAGGCCGAGCGGCCGACCCAGGAGGAACCCCCACGGGTCGCCGCCGGCGCCGGAGCCCATGGCCAGCGCCAGCAGCGGCAGCCCCGCGACCAGACGGGCGGTGGCGCGCGCCGAGGCCAGCTCACCGTCGACGATCCTGCGGGTCGTCTGGGCGGCGCGTAGCCCGCGCGCCACCCGGTCGACGGCATCGGCCAGTCCGGCACCGGTGCGGTGGGTCAGCTGCCACGCCGCCGCGACCAGCCTCAGGTCGTCTGCTCCCCGCAGCCCGGCGAGCTCGCGCCAGGCGGCGGGCACGTCGGAGCCGATGCGGTGCGCCTCGGCGACGGGGGCGACCACCGGCCATTCCTCGGCGGCCCGGACCAGCACCGCGCCCGGCGGCTGACCGACCCCGAGGTCGGAGGAGAGGTGCTCGCAGAGCTCCAGCACGCGGTGCGACGTGGCCCGCGCCGTCACCCGGTCGCGGCGGGCGCGCAGCAGCACCACCGCGGCGACGCCCGCCCCGGCGGCCAGCACCGCCAGGACCAGCGCCTGCCCCGGCAGCAGCGCGACCGCCGCTGCCGGCGCCGCCGCCGTCCACCACCACCAGCGGGGTCGCCGGCCGTCGTCTGCCGGGCCCGGCGCCCCGGGACCGGGCGGCCAGACCAGGAGCACCGCCAGGACCGCGGCGACGACCGCCACCGCGACCCAGGACCGGGGGTCCGTCATGCGGCGCGGGCCGCGACCAGCGCGGCGAGGTGCTCCTCGGCCGGCCCGGCGCGCGCGGCCCCGGCGGCGTCGACCTCGACGGCGGTCTCCATGGCGACCAGCCCGTCGGTCCCCCGCCACGGGACGGCGACCTCCGCGAGCCGGCGGCGCCCGTCGCGCCCGCGGGCCAGGTGGAGCACGACGTCGACCGCCGACGCGAGCTGGCTGTGGGTCGCGGCCCGACCGAGCCCGGCCGCGAGGGCGAGCGCCTCGACGCGCGCCGGCACGTCGGCTGCGGAGTTGGCGTGCAGGGTGCCGCAGCCGCCCTCGTGACCGGTGTTGAGGGCGGCGAGGAGGTCGACGACCTCCGCCCCACGCACCTCCCCCACGACGAGCCGGTCCGGCCGCATCCGCAGCGCCTGGCGCACCAGCGAGCGCACGTCGACGCGACCCGACCCCTCGACGTTGGCGGGCCTCGCCTCCAGCCCGACGACGTGGGGGTGCTCGGGTCGCAGCTCGGAGGAGTCCTCGACGAGCACCAGCCGCTCCGCGGGCGCGACCACCGAGAGCAGGGCGGCCAGCAGCGTGGTCTTGCCCGTGCCCGTGCCGCCACTGACCAGGAACGCCAGCCGGGCCGACACCACTGCCCGCACCAGCCGCGCCGACGCGTCGGTGAGGAAGCCCGTCGCGACCAGCTCCTCGACGGTGAACACCCGCCGCCGCGGGACGCGGAGCGAGATCAGCGTGCCGGGCCGAGCGAGGGGCGAGAGGACCGCGTGGAAGCGGGTCCCGTCGGCCAGGCGCAGGTCGACGAAGGGGGCGGCGTCGTCGAGTCGTCGGCCGGCGGCGCCGGCCAGGCGTTGGGCCAGGCGGCGTACGGCGTCCTCGTCGGGCAGCCGCACGTCGGTCACCTCCAGACCTCGACCCCGGTCGAGGTAGACCGGGCCGGCGCCGTTGACGAGCACGTCGGTCACGTCCGGCAGCCGCAGCAGCGGCTCCAGCGGACCGGCGCCGACCACGTCGCGACGCAGCGTCTCGTAGACCGCGAGCACGGTCGCGTCGCCGACCGGCCGCCCGGCGGTGCGCAGCGCCTCCGCCACGCGGTGCGGCGTGAGCTCGCCGGGCTCGCGGGCCAGCCGGTCGCGCACCAGGCCGACGGCACCGGGGTCGACGCTCACGCCGCGCGACCCATCACCGCGACCCGGTCGAGCACGTCGGCCGCCGCTCGCCCGAGCTGGCCGCGCCGGGACCGCACCGGGCCCAGCCCCAGGTCGATCGCCTCGGCGAGGCCGCGCTGGTCGGACATCTCGGCCAGCACCGGGACCCCGGTCGCCTTGGCCACGTCGCGCGGGTCGAGGCCGTGTCCACGCACGACGAGGCGCAGCTGCGGACCGCGGCCCAGCTGGGTCGCGAGCCGGGCGGCGGAGGCGACACCGGCCACCGTCGGCTGCACCACGAGGAGAACCAGGTCGCAGCGGGCCACGACCTCCTCGAGCACGGGCGGCGCGGAGCGCGGCAGGTCGACGACCACGACGTCGTGACCCCGCCGGGCGGCGGACAGCGCCTCGCGCACGGCGAAGGCCTGCAGCGAGCCGGCCGTGCCGGCGTACCAGGACAGGACGCCCAGCGAGCCGCGCTTGGGCAGCGCCTCGCGCAGCGCACGACCGCTCAGCCGGCCGGTCGTCTGGCACAGCGCGTCCCACCGGAAGCCGTCGTGCGACTCCAGGCCGAGCACCCGGTCGACACCCGGGCCCAGGGGGTCGCAGTCGATCACCACCGCGTGGCCGCGGTGGGCCGCGACCTGGCCGAGCGCACAGGCGAAGGTGGTGGCCCCGGCTCCCCCGGAGCCGCCCACGACCCCCACGACGAGGCTGCGCGCGGGCGCCTGGTCGCCGAGGTCGGTCAGCGTCTCGGTCAGCCAGGTGTCGGAACGCGGCAGCTCGGTGACACTCTCGGCGCCGAGCGCCAGAGCCGTGCGGAACAGCTCGTGGGGCACCTGGCCCCAGCTCACGACGTGCACGCCGGGGCGGCGGGTCGGCCCCAGCAGGGACGTCTCCTCCGCGGCGTCCGCACCCACCAGCACCAGGGGCGCGGAGGTCCAGGAGCGGAGGGCGGCGCCGGAGTCGCTGGCCACCTCGGGGGTGATCCCGGCGGCCGCCGCGAGGCGCAGCAGCTCGTCGAGGAGGGTCTCGTCACGGGTCACGAAGAGCGGAGAGGTCATGGCACCAGCGTCCTCGCGCACGCCGACACCGCAACCGGGCCGCGCGCCGCCTGTGGACAACCCATGCGGCAACCCACGCCTGTGCGTCCCGAGCGGCCCGTACCGGCCGCCTACGATGGACCCATGGCGCAGACCGCGGCCTTCTTCGACCTCGACAAGACGATCATCGCCAAGTCGAGCACGTTCGCCTTCTCCAAGCCGTTCCAGGCGGGAGGGCTGATCTCGCGACGCGCCGTGCTGCGCTCGACGTACGCCCAGTTCGTCTACATGGTCGGCGGCGCCGACCACGACCAGATGGAGAAGATGCGGCAGTTCATGTCGCAGCTCTGCGCGGGCTGGGACGTCGCCACGGTGCGCGAGATCGTCGCCGAGACCCTGCACCACATCGTCGACCCCCTGGTCTACGACGAGGCGGTGTCGCTGATCGAGGAGCACCGCGCCGCGGGCCGCGACATCGTGATCGTGTCCGCGTCGGGCAGCGAGCTGGTCGAGCCGATCGGGGAGATGCTCGGCGCCGACCGGGTCATCGCCTCGCAGCTGGAGATCGTCGACGGCCGCTACAGCGGGGAGATCGACTACTACGCCTACGCCGGCGAGAAGGCGGTCGCGATGCGCCGGCTGGCCGAGGAGGTCGGCTACGACCTGGCGGAGAGCTACGGCTACAGCGACTCGGTCACCGACGTACCGATGCTGGAGGCGGTCGGGCACGCCCACGCCGTCAACCCCGACCGCGAGCTACGTCGGATCGCCCAGTCAAAGGGCTGGCCGGTCCTGGTCTTCACCCGGCCCGTGGCGCTGCGCAGCCGCCTGCGGCTGCCTCCCGCGAAGCCCACCCTCGCCGTCCTGGCGCTCGGGGGTGCCGTCACCGCGGGCGGGCTGTGGTGGGCGACCGCCCGACGCCGCCGCCTCGGCGCCTGACCCGACACGCCGCGAGGGCCCGCGCAAGACGGAACCTTCCACCTGCCGCGACCACCCGCGCACCCCTAGCGTCAGCCCATGACGTCCGCCCAGCCGCACGAGCCCGGCCCCCTCGACGCGGGTCGCCCGCGACGTCCCACCGTCGCCCTGCGGGTCGCGGTCACCCACGCGGAGACCACGCGTCGCGTCGACATCGAGCTTGCCGGCGCGCAGTCGGTGGCGGTCGAGGACGGGGTCTCCACGAGCTTCCCGACCGACCAGCTCTGGCCCACCATCCGCGAGCTCCTGCCGCCGGTCGGGCCCCTGCGCGAGGATCCCCAGGGGCGTCCCGCGCCCGAGCCCCGCGAGCCGGGTCCCGGCTTCGTGCAGGCGTGCGAGGCCTCGGTCGTCATCGCCACGGTGGTGGGTGAGGGCGACCGGCTCGGCAGCGTCGTCGTCCGCAGCTGGCTGACCACCGCCGACGAGCTGTGGTCGGTCGAGCAGCACGGCGACGGCAGCACCACGATCCGGCCGCAGGCCCCCGGCGCCGTCGCGGACCTCGTGATCTGGGACGTCACCGGCGCCATGGAGGCGCTCGTCCGGGCGCTGGAGGACGCGTCATGAGCGTGGTCACGCACGGGATGGACACCGCCGCCGGGCTGGCGGCGAGCGGACAGCTGGAGAACGGCGCCCAGGAGATCAAGGAGCTGGCGACCCGGCTGGACGCGCTGCTGTACGCCTTCGACTGGACCGGTTCCGACGCCGACCGCACCCGCGACTCGTGGCAGGGCGTCGAGCGGCCCAGCCTCGACCAGGCCGCCCAGCACCTCACCGGCCTCGCGCTGCAGATCCGTCAGGAGGCCGAGGCCCAGGACGCCACCTCCGACTCGGGCTCCGGTGGCGGCACCACCGTGGCGGGCGGCGCGCCGAGCACCCTCGAGCAGACCAAGCAGGGCGGACTCGGCGCCTGGCTGGGTCAGCACCTCGGCGCGTTCTTCTCCGGGATCGGCCGCACGCTCGACCACGCCGGTGGCCTGGTCGGCAAGATCGGCGACGTCCTCACCGGCAAGGAGGACTGGTCCGTCGCCGAGATCGCCGCCAGCGCCCTGGCCACCGCCGGCGCCGGGGTCGGCAGCGTGGTCAACCTGGTCACCGGCGAGGACGAGCGCTGGTTCGGCGAGGGACGCGGACTGGCCGGCACCCCCGTCGACGCCCCCACCGACCCGACCGCGGCCGGGCCCTTCCAGCCGGCCGTGACCCGCCCGACCGACCTGCCGTCGCTGATGCAGGGGGTGGCCGACGGCTACAACGTCGGCATGGCGCCCGGCAGCGACGGCGACGTGCGGATCACCAAGGTCGACAACGGCACCGGCACGCCGGCGTACATCGTGGCCATCCCCGGCACCGAGAGCTGGTCGCCCTCCGCGGGCGGTCAGCCGCGCGACCTCTCGGCCAACCTCGGCCTCGTCGCCGGCAACCCCACGGCCGCCGCCGAGTCGGTGCGTCTGGCGATGGACAACGCCGGCATCCCGGCCGGCTCGCCGGTCATGTTCGTGGGCCACAGCCAGGGCGGCATCATCGCCGGGCAGCTGGCCTCGGACCCCGCGATCGTCGAGCGCTACGGCGTGACGCACGTGCTGACGTACGGCGCCCCCATCGACCACATGCAGGTCGCTCCCGGCGTGCAGGTGCTCCAGATCCAGCACGGCAACGACTGGGTGCCGCGACTCGACCTCGGCGGCGTCACGACCTCGGGCCAGTTCCCCACCCCGGCGAGCACGGTGACGCTCGACAGCCCCAGCCACGTGTTCGACCCCGCCACCAACCACTCCTACCAGGAGTACATCAGCTCCGTGCGCGAGCAGATGGCCGCCGGCGGCGCCGACGCGGCTACCCTGCAGCAGTACCAGTCCACGCTCGCGCCGTTCCTCGTCGGTCCCGGCGGGTCGGCGACCGCCGTGGACGTTCCGGTGAGCCGAGGGGACTGACGCCATGGGTCTGCTGTCGCGAGTCTTCGGCAGCCGCCCGGACGAGTCGTCGGTGACCCACGCCGTGGGCGACGCGGTGGCAGCGCTGACCGGCGTCTCGTCGCACTCGCTGACCTACCACCACCAGCAGTACGGCGGCGGCTCGCTCCACGGCGTCGTCGACGTCGCCGACTCCCCGACGTTCCTGGCTGTGCTCCGCACCGCGGTCGCGACCCTCGCCGACGTGCTCGGCGACGACGTCGACCGGGTGACGTTCTACCTCTCCGGCCGTACGCCGGACGGCGAGCCGGTGCTGCCGGGCGACCTCGGCACCAGCCAGCCGCCCCTGGGCCGCGAGCTCCGGGCGCGTCTCGCCCCCTGAGCGAATGTCAACCCTTGTACCCGCTGCCCGAGGGGCGTAGAACTGGGAACAGACAACTCAAGAGCAGCACGCGAGCCCGGTACCCACGCGGCGATCTCCCTTCTTAGAGGGCGCTGTCACCGGGGTCTTCCCGGAGCAGCATTTAGACGATGCACGCTTGGTAGCCTCGTGCTCACGTGTCAGCGGTGGCGTTCGGGTCCTCGAGACCCGGGCGCCACCTGCATGCTGGTCGCTGGGTGCTGCTCCTGCCGTTTCCCCAAGGTATGCAGGCGAAGCCGCACTTCCCTCGGTCGACCGCCGCCCCGGTGCCAGGTCGACGACGACCTACCTAGCCCGAACGTCACTTCCCTCGCGTTGCACACCGAGGGAAGTGACAGCTTCCCTGCATACCTTGGGGAAACTGCGCGCGCCTCAGCCCGCCGCCCGCCGCAACGGACTGGCCTCGGCGCCGGCGGCGAACGCCTCGGCGGCGTAGAGCACCCACGCGTGCATGCCGGCCGCGCCGCCCTCGGCGTAGCCGACGAGGTTCGACTCGTACGCCGGCCGCAGCGCGAGGTGGCCGGCCTCGGGAACGACCAGCGACTTCTCGTCGACGCCGCGGGCGACGATGACCAGGCGCTCGGCGGCGCGGGCGACGACGCCGTTGTGGGAGGCGAACGGCGCCGCGGTGACGAGCTCGCCGTGGATGAGCGCCGCGACGAGCAGGGCCGGCGCGTCGGTGGGGCGCGTCAGCAGGGCGCCGATGTCGCGCAGCCGGGCCGCGGACTCGGCGTCGCGCGGGCGGCCACGCTGGTCGTCGGGCAGCGACCCCGACGACACCAGCGCGTGCAGCCGGGCGAAGGCCTGGGCGGGGCTGCGACCCACGAGCGGCGCCAGGCCGAGGATCTCGGTCGACATCCGCAGCACGTCCTGGGCGGTCTCGTCGCCGGCGCCCTCGCGCACCTGCGCGAGGGTCGAGGACGAGCCCTCCAGCACCGCGCTGGCGTGGGCGCCGCGCAGCAGGGACTCGGCGGTGGTCTCCGGGGAGGTACGCCGCAGCCCCCGGTCGCGCAGCATGACGTCGATGCCGTCGCGCACGGCGGCGTACGCCGAGGGGACGCCTTCGAGAGACACCAGCCACGCAAGGGGATCGGAAGCCACGGCCGAAGGCTATCCGCGGGTAGCCTCGACCCCGATGACCGACCACCTGCCTCCCGCCCGCTCCTTCGGGAGCGTCGCCGACGCCTACGACCGCGGCCGCCCCACCTACCCCCGGGACGCCGCGGCCTGGCTGACCGCCGAGCAGCCGCTCACCGTGCTCGAGCTCGCGGCCGGCACGGGCAAGCTCACCGAGCAGCTGGTCGCCCTGGGGCACGACGTCCACGCCACCGAGCCCGACGCCGCGATGCTCGACGTGCTGCAGCGCCGGCTGCCCGACGTCCGGGCCTCGCTCACCGGCGCCGAGGACATCCCCGCGTCCGACTCCTCCTACGACGTCGTCGTGGTGGCGCAGGCGTTCCACTGGTTCGACCACGAGCGCGCGCTGCCCGAGATCGCGCGGGTCCTCAAGCCCGGAGGCCACCTCGCGATCGTGCGCAACGACCGCGACGAGCGCATCCCTTGGGTGCGCAAGCTCGGCCGCATCATCGGCTCGACCGGCCGCGACGACGTCGACCCCGTCGCGGTGCTCGCGGGCTCGCGCCACTTCCGCAGCGCCGAGGAGCAGGACTTCAAGCACTGGCAGACCGTGCACCGCGAGTCGATCCAGGACCTCGTGCGCTCCCGCTCGGACGTGATCGCCCTCGACGAGGAGGCGCGCGTCGCCCGGCTGGCCGACGTGCTGGCTCTGTACGACGACTACGGGCGCGGCATGGACGGCATGCAGCTGCCTTACGTCACCCGCTGCTTCCGCGCCACCGTCGTCGACCGGCCCGAGCCGGACCCGCTGACGATCGAGCGCCCCTCCGACCGGCACGACGACCGGCAGGGCGGGCATCGCGACGGCGACCACGACCCCGCCGACGGGCCGGTCCCGCCGCCCACGGACGACGACAGCGGCATGCTCCTCATCGACTTCCGCTGAGCCATGAGGGCCTGGCGGCGGACCCATCTCGGCACCGAGGCCGACCGCGCGACGTTCCGCACGCTGCACCGCGCGTCGCTGGCCGCACCGGCCCTGCGTGAGGGGCTGACCACCGACTCGGCCGAGCGCTCCATCCGCCACCTGCGCTCGCTGCTCGGCACGCCCGCGATGGCGCTGACCGACACCGCCGCCGCCCTCGCCTGGGACGGCACCGGCCAGCACCACACCGACCAGGCGGCCGCGCTGGTCGCGGCCACCCTCGACCGCGGCGCGACCCGGGTCTTCGACCGCTCCGACCTGCAGTGCGAGGAGACCGGCTGCCCCGTGCGCACGGCGGTCGTCAGCCCGCTGGTCGTCGAGGAGCGGATCGTCGGCACCCTGCAGGCCTTCGCGCCCTACCCCACCGCCGGGCTGGCGCGCGCCGCCGACGAGGTGGCGCAGTGGGTCTCGGGTCAGCTCGAGCTGGCCGAGCTCGACGCGTCGCGCACCCGCGCGATCGAGGCGGAGGTGCGGGCCCTGCGCGCGCAGATCAGCCCGCACTTCATCTACAACTCGCTGGGCGCCATCGCCAGCTTCGTGCGCACCGACCCCGACCGCGCCCGCGACCTGCTGATGGAGTTCGCCGACTTCACCCGCTACTCCTTCCGCAGCCACGGCGACTTCACGACGCTGGCCGAGGAGCTGCGCTCGGTGGAGCGCTACCTCCTGCTGGAGCAGGCGCGCTTCGGGGAGCGGCTGCGCGTGACGCTGAGCATCGCGCCCGAGGTGCTGCCGGTCGCCGTACCCTTCCTCTGCATCCAGCCCCTCGTCGAGAACGCCGTGCGCCACGGCCTCGCCAACGTCGAGGGCGCCGGGCACGTGCGCATCGGGGCGCTGGACCGCGGGCAGGAGTGCGTGATCGAGGTGGAGGACGACGGCGTCGGCGAGGACCCCGACAAGGTACGGCGTGCGCTCGCCGGCGACACCGCGCTCGACTCGGTCGGCCTGGGCAACGTCGACAGCCGGCTGCGCAACACCTACGGCGACGACTACGGCCTGGTCGTCGAGACCGCGCCGGGCGCCGGCACCAAGGTGATCGTGCGGGTGCCGAAGTTCGCGCCGGGGGTGCAGGTGTGACGCCGCCGCTGCTGCGGGTGCTGGTCGTCGACGACGAGCGGCCGGCCCTCGACGAGCTCGCCTACCTGCTCTCGCGCGACGAGCGGGTCGGCGAGGTCCGCACCTGCGACTCCGCCGCCGAGGGGCTGCGCACCCTGCAGCAGACCGACGTCGACTGCGTCTTCCTCGACATCCAGATGCCCGGGCTCACCGGCCTCGACCTCGCGCAGGTCCTCTCGCGCTTCCGCAGCCCGCCGCCGGTGGTGTTCGTGACCGCCCACGAGGCCCACGCCGTCGAGGCCTTCGAGCTGCACGCAGTCGACTACGTGCTCAAGCCGGTGCGCGCCGACCGTCTCGCCGAGGCCGTACGGCGCGTGGTGGCGGGCGGCGACCGGTCACCGGGCCCCAGCCAGGACGCGCAGATCCCCGTCGAGCGCGGCGGGGTGACGCGCTTCGTGGACCGGGCCGACGTCACCCACGTCGAGGCCCAGGGCGACTACGCACGGCTGCACACCGCCGGCGGCTCGCACCTCATCCGCACCCCGCTCTCCACGCTGGAGGAGGAGTGGCGCCCGGCCGGGTTCGTGCGCATCCACCGCTCGCTGCTGGTCGCGCTGGCCCACGTGCGGGAGGTGCGCATGGACTCCGGCCGGTGCTCGGTCGTGGTCGGAGGCCCGCCGGGGGCGGCGGACGTCGTCGAGCTGGGCGTCAGCCGCCGCCACACCCGCGAGCTGCGCGACCTGCTGCTGCACCGCGGGGAGTCGTGAGCGAGGGGCGGCCCGAGCGGGTGCGGGTGACGGGGCCGCCCCGGCGGCACGCCCCTCGCGCGCGGACCGGCGACATCGACGACGAGACCCGGCTCGGCCACGTCTACCTCGGCTCGCTCCTGCGCGAGCAGCTGCGGCTGGCCCTGCGCACGATCGCGCTGCTCGTGGTGAGCGTGGGCAGCCTGCCGCTGGCCTTCCACCTGCTGCCGCGCCTGTCCGCCGTACGCGTGGGTCCGGTGCCGCTGGCGTGGCTGCTGCTCGGCGCGCTCGTCTACCCCCTGCTGGTGCTGCTCGGCTGGTCCTACGTGCGGAGGGCCGAGCGCAACGAGCGCGACTTCGCCGAGCTGATGAGCGAGGCCGACGGATGAGCGCTCGATGAGCACCCGATGAGTCCTCGATGAGCACCGAGAGCGTGACCGGCCTGGTCGCGGTGGTGCTGGTGACGGTCACGACGCTGCTGATCGGCACGTGGGGACTGCGGTTCTCACGGACGACGAGCGACTTCTTCGTGGCGTCCCGCTCGGTGCGGCCGGGGCTCAACGCGTCGGCGATCGGTGGGGAGTACCTCTCCGCCGCGTCCTTCCTCGGTGTCGCCGGGCTGGTGCTGACCTTCGGCGCGGACATGCTGTGGTACCCGATCGGCTGGACCGCCGGCTACCTCCTGCTGCTGGTCCTCGTCGCCGCGCCCCTGCGTCGCAGTGGCGCCTACACCCTGCCGGACTTCGCGGAGGCCCGGCTGGGGTCGCGGCGCGTGCGCACGCTGTGCTCGGTGATGGTAGTGGCGATCGGCTGGCTCTACCTCCTGCCGCAGTTCCACGGAGCCGGGCTCACGCTGCGCGCCGCGGTCGGCGCCCCGACGTGGCTGGGGCCGGTGATCGTCGGGCTGGTGGTGCTGGCCAACGTGTCCTCGGGCGGGATGCGCAGCATCACCTTCGTGCAGGCATTCCAGTACTGGCTCAAGCTCACCGCCCTGCTCCTGCCGGCCGCCGTCCTGCTCGTCGTCTGGGCGGGCGAGGGCGCGCCGGGCAGCCGGATGCCGGCCGACGCCGACTGGTCGGTCCCGCTCGCGAGCGGCGGCACCGAGGGCCTCTACCT
This sequence comes from Nocardioides sp. 503, assembly GCF_004522095.1. Classification (GTDB taxonomy): domain Bacteria; phylum Actinomycetota; class Actinomycetes; order Propionibacteriales; family Nocardioidaceae; genus Nocardioides. Next base: position 296,567 of record NZ_SPUI01000004.1, on the reverse strand, counting down.
CACCTATTCGCTCATCGTCGCGACGTTCCTCGGCACGATGGGGCTGCCGCACGTGGTCGTGCGGTTCTACACCAACCCCGACGGCCGCGCCGCACGCCGTACGACGCTGGTGGTGCTGGTGCTGCTCGGCGTGTTCTACCTGCTGCCGCCGGTCTACGGCGCGCTCGGGCGGGTCTACGCCACCGAGCTCGCCGCGTCCGGCCGCTCGGACGTCCTCGTGCTCGAGCTGCCACGGCTCATGGTGCCCGGTGTCGGGGGCGAGCTGCTGGCCGGACTGGTGACCGCCGGGGCGTTCGCGGCGTTCCTGTCGACGTCGTCGGGCCTGGCCATCGCGGTGGCCGGCGTGCTGAGCCAGGACCTCACCCCGCGGCTGCTGCGCGCGCGACGGCTGTCGGGCGTGGCGGCGTTCCGCGTCGGCGCGGTGATCGCGGTGACGGTCCCGCTGGCGGTGGCGCTGGCCCTGCCGAGCGTCGGCGTCGCGCGCGCCGTGGGGCTGGCCTTCGCCGTGGCGGCCTCGACGTTCTGCCCCCTGCTGCTGCTCGGGATCTGGTGGCGCGGCCTCACCGACGTCGGCGCGGTGGCCGGGCTCCTCGCCGGCGGTCTGGGCTCCGGGGTCGGCGTGCTGTGGACGCTCGTCGACGGCTCCTCCGACGGTTGGCCGGGCGTGCTGCTCGAGCAGCCCGCCGCGTGGAGCGTGCCGCTGGCGTTCGTGACGATGGTGCTGGTCTCGCGTGCCACCGCCTCGCGGGTGCCCGCCCACGCTCGGCGGTTCATGGTGCGGCTGCACACGCCCGAGGCGCTCGAGCTGGACCGGGGGTAGGCGGAGCAGGTTTTTCAGCAGATGCTGGTAAACCTGCTCCTACGCCGACCGCCGCACGGCGTCGAGCGCGAGCGTCCGCTGCGCGATGAGGTCGGCGACGAGAGGGTCCGGTCCGATGACGTCGGCGACGAGGACGGCGCCGGCGTCGAGCGACTCCGACCGGGCGCGGTCGGCGAAGTAGCCGGGCGAGAGCAGGTACGGCGACACGACGTCGCCGGGCCGCACGACCTCGGCCGGGCGGCTGCCGAGCGCGGAGAGGGTCGCGACCTCGACCGGGCCGTCCCAGAGTCGGCCCAGCAGCTCGGCGGCGCGCGTCAGGTCGCGGGTGGCGAGCGGGTCGGAGGAGCCGGCGGCGACCATCACGAGCCGACCCGCACCGGGTGACGCACCGGCCGACACCAGCCGCGCCAGCTGCACCTCGGCGATCCGCTGGTGCGGCCCGAGCGGGCGGCCCAGCACCAGCGGCCCGCCGGCGGCCTCCGCCATCCGCGGCAGGTCCTGGCGGACGTGGAAGCCGGTCGACAGCAGCAGAGGCACGACGACGGTGGCCTCGGCCGAGGCCGCCACGACCGCCTCGAAGAGCGGGTCGGACAGCTCGACGTAGGAGCACACCGCCTCGACGCCGAGCCGCTCGCCGGCCGCGGCGGTCAGCTCGCGCGCCACCTCGTTGCCGGACGCCTTGCGGGTGCCGTGCGCGACGGTCACGAGCCTCATGTCGCCACCGCGAGCCGGTAGCCGCGCTTGACGACGGTCTGCACGATCTTGGTGCCGACGGCCGCGCGCAGCCGCGCCACCGCCATCTCGACGGCGTGCTCGGAGCCGGCGATGCCCGACGGCAGCGCGGCGAGCAGCTCGCGGCGCGACACCACGTGGCCGGGGTTGACCAGCAGCGCCTGGAGCACGGCGAACGGCGCCGCCGAGAGCTTGACCTCGACGCCGTCGACCAGCACCTCGTCGCCGTGCAGCAGCAGGGTGTGGCCGGCCACCTCGAACGACGAGCCGGACGTGCGCGAGGGCAGCTCGGTCTCGAGCTGCTTGACCATCGCGGCCAGCCGGGAGCGGTCGGGGTAGATCGTCGGCACGCCCCACATCTCGAACGCCGCCGCGGTGACCGGGCCGACGCAGGAGGCGATCACGTCGGCCTGGAAGGCCCCCACGACCTCCTCACGGCGGCCGGTGGAGCCGGCCGCCTGCATCAGCGCGGCGACGGCCGGCGCGGAGGTGAAGGTCACCGCGTGGACGGTACGGTCGGCGATCTCGTCGACCAGGTGGAACATCGGCCCCGGGTCCTCCGCGCTCGCGACCCGGTAGACGGTGACGGTGGTGACGTCGGCGCCGCGCCGGCGCAGCGCGTGCGCGACCATCGACAGCGACTGGCCGTGCTCCTGCACCACGATCCGCAGTCCGGTCAGGTCACGGCCGCGGAGGTGCTCCAGCACGTCCTCGAACTCTTCCGACTCCGGCGCCCACAGCTCGCGCAGGCCGCGGCGCCGGAGGGCGCCCACGCTCTTGGGGCCGCGCGCCAGGATCTCGGACCGGCCGAGCGCGGCGAGCAGCTCGTCGAGCATCCCCCAACCCTCGGCCGCCGCGAACCAGCCCTTCATGCCGATGCCGGTCGTCGCCAGGAAGACGTCGACCGGCTTGCTCAGGACCTCCTCGGTCGCGGCGCGCAGCGAGGCGTCGTCGACCTGGTTGGGCTCGGTCGACAGCGCCGGGGCCCACACGCAGGTGGCGCCGCGGCGCTCGAAGAGCTGGACCTGCTCGTCGACCTTGCGCGCGGCGGTGACCCCGATCCGGTAGCCGGCCAGGGGCAGCGTGGCGCCGACCGTCGCGTCGGTCTCCTCTACGAGCTCGATGTGCCACCTCCCGTCAGCCTGGCGGCCGGCTCGTCGATGAGCCCGCCGATGAGCACCGTGCCGTCCTCGGTCACCTGGACGTCGTACGTCGGGACCCGCACCGCCGCGTCGTCGAGGCACTGCCCGGTGCTGAGGTCGAACGCCTGCTTGTGCATCGGCGAGGCCACGAAGGTGACCTCGTCACCCTCGACCGTACGTGTCCCGACGATCCCACGGGCCAGCACCGACGCCCGTGAGTAGGGATCGTAGTTGGACAGCGCGAACACCCGGTCGTCGTAGGTCCGGAAGACCGCCACGGCCTCGCCCGCGACCAGCGCCAGCACGCCGCCCTCGGGCTCGATGTCGTCGAGCCGGCAGACGGTCGTGTACGTCGCCGCGTGGGTCGTCGTCATGACGTCACCGCGGGCGCGCCGACTCCGATGGTCGCGCCGAGGACCACCGGCCCGGCGGAGTCCCCCGGCGCCGGCTGGCCGCGCTCCTCGCGGAACGTGATGTGCGGGTCGGGGACGTCCGGGGCGTTGACGAAGGAGACGAACCGGGCGAGCTTGTCGGGGTCGTCCAGCGTCGCCCTCCACTCGTCGAAGTAGCCGTCCACGTGGGCCTCGATCGCCGCCTCCAGCTCGCTGCCGAGCCCGAGGGAGTCCTCGACCACGACCGCGCGGACCCGCTCGATCCCCCCGTCGAGCGAGGCCATCCAGGGCGCGGTGCGCTGGAGGCGGTCGGCGGTGCGGATGTAGTACATGAGGTAGCGGTCGAGGTAGCGCACGAGCGTCTCGGTGTCGAGGTCACCGGCGAGCAGGACCGCGTGCACCGGCGAGGCGCCGCCGTTGCCGCCGACGTAGAGGTTCCAGCCCTTCTCGGTGGCGATCACCCCGAAGTCCTTGGCGCGCGCCTCGGCGCACTCGCGGGCGCAGCCGCTGACGCCGCCCTTGATCTTGTGCGGCGACCGCAGGCCGCGGTAGCGGTTCTCCAGCATGATCGCCAGCGAGGTGGAGTCCTGGACGCCGTAGCGGCACCACGTCGAGCCCACGCAGGACTTCACGGTGCGCAGCGACTTGCCGTAGGCGTGGCCCGACTCGAAGCCGGCGTCGACCAGGCGGCGCCAGATGGCCGGCAGCTCCTCCATGCGGGCGCCCATCAGGTCGATGCGCTGGCCGCCGGTGATCTTGGTGTAGAGCCCGAAGTCGCGCGCGACCTCCCCGAGCACGATCAGCCCCTCGGGCGTCACCTCCCCGCCGGCGATCCGCGGCATCACCGAGTAGGTGCCGTTGCGCTGGATGTTGGCGAGGTAGGCGTCGTTGGTGTCCTGCAGCGTGCCGCGCCCGGTCTCGAGGACGTGCCCGTTGAGCTGGCTGGCCAGGATCGAGGCGACGGTCGGCTTGCAGACGTCGCAGCCGCGGCCGCTCCCGTGGCCTCCCACGACCTCGTCGAAGCTGCGGTAGCCGTGCACGGCCACGACGTCGAAGAGCTCCTGGCGGGTCAGCGCGAAGTGCTCGCACAGGCTGCGGTCGACGACCTTGCCGACCGAGGCGAAGTGGTCCTCGACGATCTTCTTGACCGTCGGCTTGCAGGAGCCGCAGGTGCTCCCGGCTCCGGAGCACCTCGTGACGCAGGTGGCGTCGGCACAGGGCTCCTCCGCCCGGGCCACGTGGTCCAGGATCGTCGCCTTCGTGACGTTGTTGCACGAGCAGACGACCGCCTCGTCGGGCAGCCCGATCTCGGGCACGCCCCGGCTCGCCGGGAGGATCAGGTCCTCGGGGTTGGGAGGCAGCTCGATGCCGCTGGCGACCATCGGCCGCAGCACGCCGTATGCCGACGCGTCGCCCACCAGGACGCCGCCGAGGAGGTGCCTGCCGTCCTCGGAGACCACGAGCTTCTTGTAGTGCCCGGCGACCGCGTCGGCGAAGACCAGCTCCAGCGCGCCCTCGGTGGCGGCGTGTGCGTCGCCGAAGGAGGCCACGTCGACGCCGAGGAGCTTGAGCTTGGTGGACATGTCGGCGCCGGTGAACTGGCCGGGACCTCCGAGCAGGGCGTCGACGACGACCTCCGCCATCGCGTAGCCCGGCGCGACCAGCCCGTACATCCGCCCTCCCGGCGCCGCGCACTCCCCGATCGCCCAGACGTGCGGGTCGGAGGTGCGGCACCGCTCGTCGACCAGGACGCCGCCGCGCTCGGCGAGGTCGAGCCCGGCGTCCCTGGCGAGTGCGTCCCGCGGGCGGATGCCGGCGGAGAAGACGACGACCTGCGCCTCGATGGGCTCGGCGTCCTTGAGCTGCAGACCGGTGACGCGGTCCTCGCCCAGCACGCCCTCGGTCAGGGCGCCGGTGTGGACGGTGAGCCCGAGCTTCTCGACGTGACGTGCGAGGGTCGCCCCGCCGGCGGCGTCGACCTGCACGGCCATCAGCCGCGGCGCCATCTCGACCACGTGGGTCTCCAGCCCCAGCTGGGACAGGGCGTTGGCCGCCTCCAGCCCGAGCAGCCCGCCGCCGATGACCGCCCCGACGGTGGCCACCGAGGCGGCCTCGCGGATCGCCTCGAGGTCCTCGATGGTGCGGTAGACGAAGCAGCCGGGCAGGTCGCGCCCCGGCACCGGCGGCACGAACGGCGTCGCGCCCGTGGCCAGGACCAGCTCGTCGTAGACCAGCACCTCGCCGGTGCCGAGGAGCACCGTCTGCGTCTCGGGGTCGACGGCGTCGACGGAGGTGCCCAGGACCAGCCGCACCCGCGGGTCGTCGTACGCGCCGCCCGGGAGGAGCGACAGCCCGTCGGCGCCGACCTCGAAGAACGACGTCAGCGCCACGCGGTCGTACGCCGCCCGCGGCTCCTCGCCGACGACGACCACGTCGTAGGTCTCGGTGAGGCCGCGCTCGATCGCGGCCTGCACGAAGCGGTGGCCGACCATGCCGTGGCCGGCGACGACGAGCGTCTTCCTGTGGTGCGGTGACATGGGATCTCCCTCAGGTGGTGCCGGACAGGGCGGGTCGGGTGGCGAGCAGCTCACGCACGGCGGACGCGCAGCCGCCGCAGCCGGTGGTGGCGCGGGTGGTGTCGCGGGCCTCGTCGAGCGAGGCGCAGGCGCGGATCCTCCCGGCGCTCACGCCCGCGCAGGCGCAGATCTCGGCGTCGTCGGCCAGGCGTGAGGGCGGCGCGGTGCGGTCGCCCATGAGCAGCTGGCCGGGCTCGGTGCCGGCCAGGCGGGTGCCGTGGTCGAAGTACTGGGTGATGAGGCCGATCCGGCTCAGGTCGCCCACCAGCGTCGCCGCGACGATGACGCCGTCGCGGACCACCAGCTTGCGGTGGGAGCCGACGACGGGGTTGGTGACCTCGACGACGTCGCCGCCGTCGGCGGTCGCCCGCTCGGGGTCGCCCAGGACGGCCACGTCCAGGCCGGTCGCGCGGAGCCGGGCGACGGTGCGGCTGCCGGTGTAGGTGAGGGCGGTCGAGGGTGCGGTGAGGTGGTGGGCCAGCAGCGCCGCCTGCTCCCACGCCGGGGCCACGAAGCCCGTGGTGCGACCGGCGTGCTCGGCGCAGTCGCCGAGGGCGTGGACGTCGGGGTCGGTGACGCAGGCGAGGTGCTCGTCGACGACGACCCCGCGGCGTACCTCCAGCCCGGCCCCGCGCGCCAGTGCGGTCGAGGGCCGGCCGCCGGCGGTCAGGACCACGAGGTCGGTCTCGAGCGTGTAGCCGTTGTCGAGCCGCAGGCCGACGCCGCCGGTGTCGGTGTCGGTGCCGGTGTCGGCGGGGAGGTCGGTGAGGCGGACCGCTCGCGCCCCGGTGTAGACCGTCGTGCCGAGCCGCCGCAGGTCGCGCGCGAGCACCTGGCCCGCCGGGCTCCCCACCTGGCTGCGGAGCAGGTGCTCCCCGCCCTCCACGATCTCGGTGTCGAGCCCCCGGACGCTCAGCGCCCGCGCCACCTGCAGCCCCAGCAGGCCGCCGCCGACCACGACCGCCCGGGCCGGCTTCAACCTTGCGGTTTGGTCACAAACCGCAGGTTCCCGGCCCCCGGACGTGCGGTTGGTGACCAAACCGCACGGGTCCGGGACGCCGAGCGAGGTGAGCGCGCCCATCAGCCGGGTGCAGTCGTCGAGCGAGCGGAAGGCGTGGACGCGCTCGCGGAGGCGGCCGTCGAGGCGCACCAGCCCCCGGATCGGCGGCAGCGAGGGGATGCTGCCGGTGGCGAGCACGAGCCGGTCGTAGGGCACGACCGTGCCATCGACGAGCATCACGTCGCGGCGCTCGCGGTCGACGCCGAGGACGCGCGCGCCGAGGCGCAGGTCCACCCCGTGCTCGGCGTACCAGCGCGGCTCGCGCAGCGTCAGCGCGGAGGCCGGGTGCGTGCCCTCGAGCACGGCGGAGAGCAGGATCCGGTTGTACGGCGCGTGCGGCTCGTCGCCGAGCACCACCACGTCCGCGCCTGCGCCCCGCGCGACCAGCTCCTCCACGAGCCGCGTGGCCGCCATGCCGCTGCCGACGACCACGACCCGACCGACGGCGCTCACGTGCGCACCGCCGCGGCGCAGGCCTTGAACTCCGGCATCCGGCTCGACGGGTCCAGCGCGTCGTGGGTGAGGCGGTTGGCGCCGACCCAGTGGAAGGGCACGAAGACGGTGTCGGGGCGGATCGTCGACACGACGCGGGCGGGCGCCTTGAGCTCCCCTCGCCGGGTCGTCACCACGACGAGGTCGCCGTCGTGGGCGCCGATGCGGTCGGCCAGCATCGGGTGCAGCTCGACGAACGGGCCGTCGTCGGGCAGGTCGCGGATCCGCCGGGTCTGGGCGCCGGACTGGTACTGCGCCAGCACCCGCCCGGTCGTCAGGTGCACCGGGTAGTCCGCGCACACGACCTCGGCCGGTCCGCGGTGCTCGACCGCCACGCACCGCGCGCGGCCGTCCGGCGTCGCGAACGAGTCGGCGAAGAGCCGCGGCGTCCCCGGGTGCTCGGCGCTCGGGCAGGGCCAGAAGACACCGTGCTCCTCGCGGATCCGGTCGTAGGTGATGCCGGCGTAGTCGGCCCGCCCGCCGGCGGAGGCGCGGCCCAGCTCGGCGAACACCTCCTCGGCGTCGGCCGAGAAGTCGACCGGCGACCCCAGCCGCGACGCCAGGCCCGCCATCACCTCGAGGTCGGTCCACACGCCGTCCGGCGGCGCGACGGCACGCTCGCGGAGCACCACGCGACCCTCGAGGTTGGTCATGGTGCCGGTCTCCTCGGCCCACTGCGTCACCGGCAGCACGACGTCGGCCATCGCCGCGGTCTCGGAGAGCACGAGGTCGGCGACGACCAGCAGGTCGAGCGCCTCCAGCCGCCGCGTCACGTGCGTCGCGTTGGGCGCCGAGACCACGATGTTGCTGCCGAACACCAGCAGGGCCCTGGCCCCACCGTCGGTCCCGAGCGAGTCGAGCAGCTCGTACGCCGACCGGCCGGCCCCCGGCAGCGAGGCGGCGGGCAAGCCCCAGACGCGCGCCACGTGCTCGCGCGCCGCCGGGTCGTCGATCATCCGGTAGCCGGGCAGCTGGTCGGCCTTCTGGCCGTGCTCGCGCCCGCCCTGCCCGTTGCCCTGACCGGTCAGGCAGCCGTAGCCGGCCGACGCGCGGCCCGGCATCCCCAGCGCCAGCGTGAGGTTCACCCACGCGAGCACCGTGTCGGTGCCCTGCGCGTGCTGCTCGGCGCCCCGGGCGGTCAGCACCGTCACCTTGTCCGCGCCGACCAGGAGGCCGGCCAGGGCGCGCAGCTCGGAGGCGGGCACCCCCGTCACCCGCTCGACCCGCTCGGGCCACCAGGCGGCGACCGCGCGCCGCACGGCGTCGAACCCGGTGGTGCGCGCGGCGACGTACTCCTCGTCGACGCCGCCCAGGGCGACCACGAGGTGCAGCAGGCCGAGCGCGAGCGCCAGGTCCGTGCCCGGCACGGGCTGCAGGAAGGTGTCCGCCCGCTCGGCGGTCGCGGTGCGCCGCGGGTCGACGACGACCACGTGCCCGCCGCGCTCGCGCAGCCGGTCGAGGTGGCGCGCCGCCGGGGGCATGGTCTCGGCGAGGTTGGAGCCGACCAGGACCAGGACGTCGGTCTGCTCGACGTCGGCCAGGGGGAACGGCAGCCCGCGGTCGATGCCGAAGGCCTGGTTGGCGGCCGAGGCGGCCGACGACATGCACCAGCGGCCGTTGTAGTCGATCTGCGAGGTGCCCACCGCGACCCGGGCCAGCTTGCCGAGCTGGTAGGCCTTCTCGTTGGTGAGCCCCCCGCCCCCGAAGACGGCCACCGAGTCCGGGCCGTGCGACTCGCGCAGGGCGAGCAGCCGACCGGCCACCAGGTCGAGGGCCTCGTCCCACGACGCCGTGCGCAGCTCGCCGGAGGCCCGGTCGCGCACGAGCGGGGAGGTCAGCCGCTCACGGCTCCCCCGCAGCCCGGCGGCCGTCCAGCCCTTGCGGCACAGCGCGCCCTCGTTGACCGGGAAGTCCGGCCAGGCCCGCACCTCGAGGGTGGCCCGCCCCGTGCGCTCCAGGGACATGCCGCACTGCAGGCTGCAGTAGGGACAGTGGGTGTGGGTCATCAGGGCTCAGATGCCGGCGCCCGCGAGGCTGGTCGCCCTCGCCGTCGAGGGACGCCGCAGGTAGACCCCCCAGGTGACAGCCGCGCAGGCGACGTAGAAGGCGGTGAAGACCACGAAGGCGCCCTTGGTCGCCGACATGGGGTCGTCGACCCACGGCGAGCTGAACGCGATCGGGATCAGGAAGCCGCCGACCGCGCCGACGGCGCCGATCACGCCGATCGCGGCCGACGCCTGCTTGGTGGCGGCCAGCAGCGCGGCGGCACGCTGCGGCGTACCCGGCTCGGTCGCGCGCTCGGCCTCGGTGCGCCAGATCGCCGGGATCATCTTGTACGTCGAGCCGTTGCCGATCCCGGTCGCGGCGAACACGCAGAGGAAGAAGCCCAGGAACCACGGGAACCACGACTGGTTGTCGCTCGCGATGCCCGGCTCGGCGGTCGGGTTGGGCGTGAGCTGCGTGAGCGTCCACAGGACCGCCAGCGTGAAGACGACCATGCCGGTGAACGCACCCAGCGTGACCCTGGCGCCGCCGTAGCGGTCGGCCAGCCAACCGCCCAGCGGCCGCGTCATCGACCCGACCAGCGCCCCGAGGAACGCGAAGTAGGCGAAGTAGATGCCGGTGCCCAGCGGCGCCGGCTCCGGCACCCAGAAGTTGAGCTTGATCAGCAGCGGCATCGCCGCGGAGTAGCCGATGAACGAGCCGAACGTGCCGATGTAGAGGAACGCCATGATCCAGGTGTGCGGCTTGCGGACCACCTGCAGCTGCTCGCGCGGCTTGGAGGCGGCCGTGCCGAGGTTGTCCATGAACAGGTACGCCGCCAGTGTGGCGGCGACCGCCAGGCCGGCGTACACCCAGGCCGCGCGCTCCAGGTGGACTCCCCCGGCCGACGCCGTGACGATCCCGAAGATCCCCGCCCCGCCCACGATGACCGGCAGGAACAGCTGGATCAGCGAGACCCCGAGGTTGCCGCCCGCGGCGTTGAGGCCGAGGGCGGCGCCCTTCTTGGCGGAGGGGTAGAAGAAGTTGATGTTGGCCATCGAGCTGGCGAAGTTGCCGCCGCCGAGGCCGGCCGTCGCCGCGATCAGGCAGAACACCCAGAACGGCGTCTCCGGGTGCTGCACGGCGTAGGCGAACCCGAGCGTCGGGATGAGCAGCAGCGCGGCGCTGACCATCGTCCAGTTGCGCCCGCCGAACTTCGGCACCGCCAGCGTGTAGGGCAGCCGCAGCAGCGAGCCGACCAGGTTGGGCAGCGCGACCAGCACGAAGAGCTGCTGGGGGCTGTAGGAGAAGCCGACCGAGAGCAGGAAGGCCGAGGAGACCGACCAGATCAGCCACACCGAGAAGCCGAGGTGCTCGGCGAAGATCGACCACAGCAGGTTGCGGCGCGCGACCTGCTGACCGGTCTCGGCCCAGAACTCCGGCTCCTCGGGGCGCCAGTCGTCGATCCAGCGGCCGGTGCGCCGGGCGGGTGGGGCCGCTGCGCTGGTGGCGGCGGCGGGCGCGGTGGGCGGCGGGTCGGTGGTGAGGGTCATCGTCGGGCTCCTGTGGGGGTGCGGATGCCCTCATCCAAGGCAGCGCAGGTTTCGCCCGCCCACGAGCAGCCGCAAAGCCGACGTCACGTTGTCCTCACGCCCTCACGGACCTCACGCGCTCACGCCCCCGTGGGTTGAGGAGGGACGAAGTCCCGTCTCGAAACCCACGGAAGGGACTCGACCCCTCACCGGGTTTCGAGACGGTCGCTGCGCGACCTCCTCAACCCACGACGACCGACGTGCCGCTCGTCGTCCGCAACCGACCGTTCGTCGCAGCGCGGGACCCGCTGGCCGCAGCCCCGGGCGCGACCCCTCTCCCTCGGCGGCGCGCGCTCCTACGGTGACGCCCATCACATCGTGCTCACCCTGAGCCGCTCGAAAGGGGTCCTCCCGTGGCGTCCGACGTCAACCCGCACTCCCAGCCAGACCGCCATGCGCCGGTCTACGACGAGCTGGCGGCCGCCCCGGAGTTCGTCGAGCTCCGGCGCCTCTACCGGGGCTTCGTGTTCCCGGCGACGCTCGCGTTCCTGTCGTGGTACTTGCTCTACATCCTGATGTCCAACTACGCCGGCGGGTTCATGGACCACCAGCTCCTCGGCAACATCAACGTCGCGCTGGTCTTCGGGCTGCTGCAGTTCGTGACGACGTTCCTGCTGGCGTGGCTCTACAGCCGGTTCTCCGAGGCCAAGCTCGACCCCTTGGCGCGACAGCTCAACGAGCGCTACGAGGAAGGCCTCTGACATGGACGACCAGGTACTCACCACGATCCTGTTCCTTGCCGTGGTCGCCCTGACCATCGGCATCACGTTCTGGGCCAGCCGCCAGACCTCCGGCACGGCCGACTTCTACGCCGGCGGCCGCTCGTTCTCGCCGGTGCAGAACGGTCTCGCGATCGGCGGCGACTACATGTCGGCGGCGTCGTTCCTCGGCATCTCCGGCGCCATCGCGCTGTCGGGCTACGACGGCTTCCTCTACTCCATCGGCTTCCTCGTGGCCTGGCTGGTCGCGCTGCTGCTGGTCGCGGAGATGCTGCGCAACTCCGGGCGCTACACGATGGCCGACCAGCTGGCGTTCCGGATGCGGCAGCGCCCCGTGCGCATGGCGGCGGCGACCTCGACCGTCGTCGTCTCGATCTTCTACCTGCTCGCGCAGATGGTCGGGGCGGGCGCCCTCGTGGCGCTGCTGCTCGGCGTCAGCGACCAGGCGGTCAAGAACATCGTCATCCTGGGCGTGGGCGCGCTGATGATCTTCTACGTCACCGTGGGCGGCATGAAGGGCACCACGTGGGTGCAGATCGTCAAGGCCGTCCTCCTCATGGCCGGCTCCGCCCTCATCGTCGTGCTGGTGCTGGCGAAGTTCGACTTCAACCTCTCCGAGCTCCTGGGCACCGCGGCCTCCAACTCCGGCTCGGGCCAGGCGTTCCTCGAGCCCGGGCTGAAGTACGGCGCCACGGCGACCAGCAAGATCGACTTCATCAGCCTCGGCATCGCGCTCGTCCTGGGCACGGCGGGGCTGCCGCACATCCTGATCCGCTTCTACACCGTGCCGACCTCGCGCGACGCACGGAAGTCGGTGCTCTGGGCGATCGGCCTGATCGGCACCTTCTACCTGTTCACGCTGGTGCTCGGCTTCGGTGCCGCGGCCCTGCTGGACATCCCGGGCCTGCGTGCCTCCGGCGAGCTGGACGCGTCCGGCAACCTGGCGGCCCCGCTGCTGGCCGAGGCCGTGGGCGGTGGCGCGGGCTCGACCGGCGGCGCCGTACTGCTGGCGATCATCGCGGCGGTCGCGTTCGCGACCATCCTGGCGGTCGTGGCGGGCCTGACGCTCACGTCGTCGGCCTCGGTGGCCCACGACATCTACAACAGCGTCATCAAGAAGGGTCAGGCCTCCGAGGAGCAGGAGATCAAGGTGACCCGCTACGCGGCGGCCGGCATCGGGCTCGTCGCGATCCTGCTGGCGATCCCGGCGCAGAACCTCAACATCGCCTTCCTCGTGGCCCTGGCCTTCGCGGTGGCGGCGTCGGCGAACCTGCCGACGATCATCTACAACATGTTCTGGCGGCGCTTCAACACCCGCGGCGCGCTGTGGAGCATCTACGGCGGGCTGGTGTCCTCGATCGGCCTGGTCATCTTCTCGCCGGTCGTCTCGGGCAAGGGTCTGGACCCGACGGGCAAGAACCTGTCGCTGCTGCCCACCAGCGTCGACATCTCGTGGTTCCCCCTGGAGAACCCCGGCATCGTGTCCATCCCGCTGGGCTTCCTGTTCGGCTTCCTCGGGACGATCACGTCGAAGGAGCCCACCGCCGAGGACCGCTACACCGAGCTCGAGGTCCGCGCGCTGACCGGCGCCGGCTCGGAGAAGATGATCGTGCACTGACCTCTCCGGCACGATCGGGGGCCGGGCGGCCCGCACGGCCGCCCGGCCCCCGCACTTCCTACCGGCGCCAACCCGGCGACAACCCCGCGTGGCCACCGTGGGCCTCGCGTCCTACTGTGGCGAGTGCCACCCATCAGCGTCTGTCCCAGGAGTGAGAAGTGAGCGAAGAGACCCTGTCGAACCTGTCGCGCGAGGACCGCTCCTTCGAGCCACCCGCCGAGCTGGCCGCCTCCGCCAACGTCACTGCCGAGGCCTACGAGCGGGCCTCCTCCGACCGCGAGGCGTTCTGGGCCGAGGCCGCCGAGCGTCTCGACTGGTCCCAGACGTGGGACCGCGTCCTCGACTGGGACGACCCGCCGTTCGCCAAGTGGTTCACCGGCGGCACGCTCAACGCCGCCTACAACTGCGTCGACCGCCACGTCGAGGCCGGCAACGGCGACCGCGTGGCGCTGCACTGGGTCGGCGAGCCGGCCGACGACAAGCGCACGATCACCTACGCCGACCTGCAGGCCGAGGTCTGCCGCGCCGCCAACGCCCTGCTGGCGCTGGGCGTCGAGGCCGGCGACCGGGTGGCGATCTACATGCCCATGCTGCCCGAGACCGTGGTCGCGATGCTCGCCTGCGCACGCATCGGCGCCCCCCACACGGTCGTCTTCGGTGGCTTCTCCTCCGATGCACTGGCCACCCGGCTGGTCGACTGCGAGGCCAAGGTCGTCGTCACCGCCGACGGCGGCTACCGCCGGGGCGCGCCCTCGGCCCTCAAGCCCGCGGTCGACGAGGCGCGCACGAAGGCCTCCGGCGACGGCTTCGACGTCGAGCACGTGCTGGTCGTGCGCCGTACCGGCCAGGACGTCGACTGGGACGACGACGTGGATGTGTGGTGGCACGAGGCCGTCGACGGCGCCTCGAGCGAGCACGAGGCGCAGCCGTTCGACGCCGAGCACCCGCTCTACGTCATGTACACCTCCGGCACGACCGGCAAGCCCAAGGGCATCCTGCACACCACCGGCGGCTACCTCACCGGTACGTCGTACACGCACCACGCGGTCTTCGACCTCAAGCCGGAGACGGACGTCTACTGGTGCACCGCCGACGTCGGCTGGGTGACCGGGCACTCCTACATGGTCTACGGACCGCTCGCCAACGGGGCGACGCAGGTGATGTACGAGGGCACGCCCGACTCCCCGCACCGCGGCCGCTGGTGGGAGATCATCCAGGACTACGGCGTGACGATCTTCTACACGGCGCCCACCGCCATCCGCACGTTCATGAAGCAGGGCCGCGAGATCCCTGACGGCTTCGACCTGTCCTCGCTGCGGCTGCTGGGGTCAGTGGGTGAGTCGATCAACCCCGAGGCCTACATGTGGTACCGCGAGGTCATCGGCGGCGAGCGCTGCCCGATCGTCGACACCTGGTGGCAGACCGAGACCGGCCAGATCATGATCTCCCCGCTGCCCGGCGTCACCGCCGGCAAGCCGGGCTCGGCCATGACCCCGCTGCCGGGCATCTCGGTCGACGTCGTCAACGACGACGGCGAGTCCGTGCCCCACGGCTCCGGTGGCTACCTCGTCGTCAAGGAGCCGTGGCCCGCCATGCTGCGCACCCTATGGGGCGACGACGACCGCTTCAAGGAGACCTACTGGTCGCGCTTCCGCAAGCAGGGCTTCTACTTCGCCGGGGACGGCGCCAAGCTGGACGACGACGGCGACATCTGGCTGCTCGGCCGCGTCGACGACGTCATGAACGTCTCGGGCCACCGCCTGTCCACGACCGAGATCGAGTCGGCCCTGGTCTCGCACCCCAAGGTCGCCGAGGCGGCCGTGGTCGGCGCCGCCGACGAGACCACCGGCCAGGCCGTCTGCGCGTTCGTGATCCTGCGCGACTCCGCGGGCGACGGCGGCGACGACATCGTCGAGGAGCTGCGCCGCCACGTGCAGAAGGAGATCGGCGCGATCGCCAAGCCGCGGCAGATCATGGTCGTGCCCGAGCTGCCCAAGACCCGCTCGGGCAAGATCATGCGCCGCCTGCTCAAGGACGTCGCCGAGCACCGCGAGGTCGGCGACGTCACCACGCTCGCCGACTCCACCGTCATGGACCTGATCTCCAAGAAGGAGGGCTCGGGCTCCGGCGACGACGAGGGCTGAGGCCGGCCTGCAGGTGTTTCAGCATCTGCTGAAAAACCTGACGTTCTGGGGCGGAATTCTGGCCCAGAACGTCAGGGATACCAGCAGATGCTGAAATCCCTGCTCCCCCTGGAGCGGTACGATGGCCGCAGGTGCGCCGGGAAGTCTGGTCGGCAACGATCCCGCCGACCCCTGGAGCCGCATGAGCCCCGCACCCCCGCCCTCCCCGGCTCCGTCCCGTCCCCGGCTGTTCGCGCCGGGGTCCTTCCTCGAGCACTCGCGTACGGCGGCCATCCTGCGGGCCGAGACCACGGGCGGGGTGCTGCTGATCGTCGGCGCTCTCGTGGCGATCATCTGGGCCAACACCCCGTGGAGCGACGCCTACGAGTCGCTGCGCGACCTGCGGGTGGGACCCGCCTCGCTGCACCTGGACCTCACGCTCGGCGCCTGGGCCGCCGACGGGCTGCTGGCGGTCTTCTTCTTCGTGGTGGGCCTCGAGCTCAAGCGGGAGTTCGTGGCCGGGGACCTGCGCGACCCGCGCCGCGCCGCCGTCCCGATCGCGGCGGCCGTGGGCGGGATGGCCGTGCCGGCCCTGATCTTCGTCCTGTGGAACCTCGGCGGCGACGGCGCGCTGCGCGGCTGGGCGATCCCGACAGCCACGGACATCGCGTTCGCGGTGGCGGTCCTGGCGGTCATCAGCACCCACCTGCCGAGCGGGCTGCGGACCTTCCTGCTCACCCTGGCCGTCGTCGACGACCTGCTCGCCATCACGGTGATCGCGATCTTCTACACCGCCGAGCTCGACCTGCTCTTCCTCGGGCTCGCGCTGCTGCCCATCGGGATCTTCGCCGTGCTGGTGCAGCGGCGGGTGCGCAGCGGCTGGCTGTTGGTCCCGCTGGCGCTGGTGGCGTGGGTCCTGGTCCACGAGTCCGGGGTGCACGCGACGGTGGCCGGCGTCCTGCTCGGGTTCACGGTCCCGGTGCTGCGCCGCGACCGGGACGACGAGCGACCCGGCCTGGCCGAGCACCTCGAGCACCTCGTGCGGCCCATCTCGGCCGGGATCGCCGTGCCGGTCTTCGCGTTCTTCGCCGCGGGCGTCACCGTCGGCGGGCTCAGCGGGCTGGTCGACTCCCTCGGCGACCGGGTGGCGCTCGGCATCGTCTGCGGGCTCGTGGTCGGCAAGACGATCGGGATCCTCGGCTCGACCTGGCTGCTGGCGACGTTCACGCGCGCCGAGCTGGACGACGAGCTCACGTGGGTCGACGTGTTGGGCATGGCGATGCTGGCGGGGATCGGGTTCACGGTCAGCCTGCTCATCGGGGAGCTGGCGTTCGGCCAGGGCAGCGAGCGCGACGACCACGTCAAGGTCGGGGTGCTCGTGGGATCGCTCACCGCGGCCCTGCTCGCCTCGGTCGTGCTGCGCCTGCGCAACCGGGTCTACCGCCGCATCGAGGAGCGCGAGTCGCGCGACGACGACGGGGACGGCGTGCCCGACGTGTTCCAGCGCGACCGACCACACCCCTCCTGAGGAGGCGGAGTCGCTCGGTGGTTCTGTAGGGTCGGGGCTCCCACTTCGAGACCAGAGGAACCCTGCATGTCATCCGAACCGGTCAAGGCGCCCGCCGACGGCGATCCCACCATCGGCCGTCTCGTCGTCGACGCCAGCCGCGACATCTCCGCGCTGGTGTCCAAGGAGATCGAGCTCGCCAAGTCCGAGCTCAAGGTGAGCGTCAAAGCCGGCGGCATCGGCATCGGCCTGTTCGCCGCCGCGGGCTTCGTGGCGGTGCTCGCCGTGATCATGCTGTCGGTCGCGTTCGCCTACCTCATCAACTGGAACGGATCCGGCCTCGACCTGCACTGGGCGTTCCTGATCGTCTTCGCCTTCTACCTGCTCGTTGCGGGGCTGCTGGTCTTCGCCGGCATCAAGAAGGTCAAGAAGGTCAAGGCGCCCGAGAAGGCGATCGCCCAGGGCAAGGAGATCCCCCGCGCCCTGAAGGGCAAGGCGTAGCGACTTCGTCGCTCCACTATCCGGCGCAGTCGCCGGTCGACTCGGTCTCGGTGTTGGTGCGACCGATCGCGGCGCTGTCGGCGACCTGCGCGGACGTGAGCGCGTAGCCGGTGTCCTTGTCGGTCACCGACGCGGCGAACACCACGCCGGCCACCGCGCCGCGCGAGGTGACGATCGGCCCGCCGGAGTTGCCGGGACGCACGAGCCCGCGCAGGGAGAACACCTGCCGGATGACCGTGCCGTCGCCGTAGATGTTGGGTGAGCGCAGCTTCTGGTCGTCGCGGACCCGGCCGGGCTGGACGTCGTAGGGGCCGTCCTGGGGGTAGCCGAGGATCGCCACCCCGTCGCCGGGTGCGACCTTGGCGAAGCGCAGCGCGGGGATGTCGTCGGTCTCGAGCGCGAGGATCGCGATGTCGAGGTCGGGGTTGTACTCGACGACCTCCGCGTCGACGGTCGCGTCGCCGATCTCGACCTCGGGGTCGTCCACGCCGGCCACGACGTGGGCGTTGGTCATCAACCGGTCGGGGGCGTAGACGAAGCCGGTGCCCTCGACGCCGCGCCCGCAGCTGTTGGTGCCGCGGATCTTGAGCACGCTCTCCTCGGCGGCGACGACGTCGGGGTCCTGCAGCAGCCGCCGCGGCCCGGGGCCGACGTCGACGATGCGCTCGGGGGCGAACGGCTCGAGGTAGTCGGGGAAGAAACTCGTGCCGACCACGTCGTTGAAGGTCTGCAGGACCCCCGAGGCGGCGTGCGGCAGGGTCTTGTCGACGGCCCCCAGCACCGAGGAGCCGCGGACCATCGGCGTCACCGACCCGATGCGCGAGCCGGACACCGCGACTCCGAGCGCCCACGCGACGAGGAGTACGGCGACCGCGCTCAGCGCGGCGCCGCCCACGGCGTCGATGGCCCGGATGGGCTGCCAGGTGATGCGGTCGCGGACCTTGGAGCCGGCGTACTGGAAGGACGCCTGGCCGAGCGAGGCGCACAGGATGACGATGAACAGCGCGCCCAGCGACACCAGTAGCGAGGGGTCGACGTCGCCGAGCAGGACCGGCGCCAGCCAGATCCCGAGCAGGCCGCCGAGCAGCAGGCCGGCGGTGGCGAACGCGCCGGTGACGAACCCCTGCCAGTAGCCCGAGAGGGCGTAGGCCAGGACCAGCACCACGAGCAGCCAGTCGAGGGCGTTCACCGGCGCTCCTCGAAGCGGGTGTTGGGCTTCAGGCCGGGCGGGGGCGTGGCGGGGGCGCCGAGCAGCATGTAGGGCGGCAGGTCGTGCATGGGCGGGTCCTCGTCGGCGGGCTCGGTCCAGCCGAGGAAGTCGAAGAGCCGGGCGATGATCCCGGCGGTGAACCCCCACAGGATGACGTCCTTGTCGTCGCCGATGAGGAAGGCGGGGCCGACCCAGCCGCTGGGATGGCGGACCGCGATCCGGTGGGTCGGCTCGACCAGCTCGCGCAGCGGGACGCGGTAGATGGCGTGCACCTCGTCGGGCGAGACGACCGAGACCGGGCTCGGCTCGCGCCACCACGCCAGCAGCGGGGTGACGGCGAAGTTGCTCGGCGGCAGCCACAGCTCGGGCAGCTCGGCGAAGACCTGCACGCCGGCGGGGTCCAGCCCGGTCTCCTCCTGGGCCTCGCGCAGCGCGGCCTCGCGGGCGGTCTCGCCGGGGTCGATGCTGCCGCCGGGGAACGACACCTGGCCGGGGTGGGAGCGCATGTGGTGGGCACGCTCGGTGAGCAGCAGGTCGGGGCCCTCAGGCCCCTCGCCGAAGAGCATCAGCACCGCGCCGCGACGGGGGTCGGAGTCCTCGGGCGGCATGAACCGCGTGAGCTCGTGGACGGTGATCGTGCGCGCGCCCACCTCGACCGGCTTGAGCCAGTCGGGGAGCTCGGCGCTCACAGGTCCACGTCCAGGTGGTCCTCGACCAGCGCGACCAGCTCGTCGTAGCTCTTGATCGCCTCGGGTTGGCGGTAGGTGACCTTGCCCTCGGCGTCGATCATCCAGATCGTCGGGAGCGCGGGGATGCGCTGGTTGGGGGGCTCCCCGGTCTCGCCCTTGGGGTCGGCGATCACGTCGAAGGTGACGCCGGTGTCGTCGAGGAGCGCGAGCGCCTTGCTCTTGCGAGGGTCGGACCAGTTGAGGCCGAGCACCTGCACCTGGTCGCCGTGCTCCTGGGAGAGCCGCTCGAAGAGCGGGAGCTCCTTGCGGCACGGCCCGCACCAGTTGGCGAACAGCGGCACGACCATCGGGCCGCGCAGCGTGGAGACGTCGACCGAGCCGGAGCCTTGGAGCCGCGGCAGCGTGACGTCGGGCAGGACCTCGGGCGGCAGCTCCTCGTCCTTGCTGTCCGAGCAGCCGGCCAGCACGAGCGCCAGGGCGAGCAGTGGCGCCACGGCCGCTGACAGCCGCCTCACGCCGGTCCCTGGGTCTTGACGAGGGCGGCCGCGGCCTCCGGGTCGGTCGGCCCCTCGCCGTAGGACGGACACAGGCGGGCCACGGGGCAGGCCCCGCACGCCGGCTTCTTGGCGTGGCAGATCCGGCGGCCGTGCCAGATGAGGTGGTGGCTGAGCATCGTCCAGCTGGACTTGGGGAAGAGCGCCCCGATCGCGTGCTCGACCTTGACCGGGTCGGTCTCCTCGGTCCAGCGGAAGCGGCGGACCAGGCGCCCGAAGTGGGTGTCGACGGTGATGCCGGGGACGTCGAAGGCGTTGCCCAGGACGACGTTGGCGGTCTTGCGGCCCACGCCCGGGAGCGTGACCAGGTCGTCGAGGCGGCCCGGCACCTGACCGTCGTAGCGCTCGACGAGGGCGGCGCTGAGCTTGAGCAGCGACTCGGTCTTGGCCCGGAAGAAGCCCAGCGGGCCGACGATCTGCTCGAGGTGCTCGCGGGGGGCGGCCGCCATCGACGCGGGGTCGGGGTAGGCGGCGAAGAGGGTGGGCCGCACGGCGTTGACCCGGCGGTCGGTGGTCTGCGCGCTGAGCACCGTGACGACCAGCAGCTCGAAGGCGTTGTCGAAGTCGAGCTCGATGCCGGCGTCCGGGTAGACCTCCGCGAGCAGCCGGTCGGTCCTGCGTGCGCGCCGGACCAGGCCGGTGTGGGTCTCGGGCGCGGGCACGGCCCCAGCCTACGGCGCGGCTCCGACAGCCCCGTCGACGGCGCTGACCTGCGGACTCGCGGAGGGTCTTGTTCGTCTGTGAGATCGACCACTGGCTAGGATCAGCGTGACACCACACCAGGAGGATCCGTGGACAACGACGTACTCCGTCAGGCCCCGCTGTTCAGCGCGCTCGACGACGAGGCCGCGACGGCGCTGCGGGCGTCCATGTCCGAGGCGCGTCTGCGCCGCGGCGACGTGCTCTTCCACGAGGGCGACTCGGGCGACAAGCTCTACATCGTGCTCGAGGGCAAGGTGAAGCTCGGCCGGTCCTCCTCCGACGGTCGCGAGAACCTCCTGGCCATCCTCGGCCCCGGCCAGATGTTCGGCGAGCTCTCGCTCTTCGACCCCGGCCCGCGCTCGGCCACGGTCACCGCCGTCACCGACACGACGTTCGCCTCGCTCTCCCACGAGGACCTCCTGCGCTGGCTCGAGGGCCGCCCGGTCGTCGCCCGCGGCCTGCTGACCCAGCTCGCCGGCCGTCTGCGCAAGGCCAACGACGTCGTGGCCGACCTGGTCTTCTCCGACGTGCCGGGCCGCGTCGCCAAGGCGCTGCTGGACCTCGCCGACCGCTTCGGCCGCACCGCCGACGACGGCGTGCACGTCCACCACGACCTCACCCAGGAGGAGCTCGCCCAGCTGGTCGGCGCCTCCCGCGAGACGGTCAACAAGGCGCTCGCCGACTTCGCCGCCCGCGGCTGGCTGCGCCTCGAGCCCCGCTCGGTCGTCATCATGGACGTCGAGCGGTTGGCGCGCCGGGCTCGCTGAGTCGAGGAGTTTCACCGGGTACCCGGTGAAACTCGCGCTTCCGGTACGAAGTTTCGTACCGGAAGCGTGAGTTTCGTGACGGCACTGGGACGCGTGGGGCGACGGCCTCGCCGGCTTCCCGAGAAATGTCGCCTCCACCGACCCCCGGGCCCAGCCCTCCTCGCGTCGTCAGGGGTGGAAGGGGGCCACGGGTGAGCCGACAGCACGACTTCGACGCGTTCGTCGTCGCGCGCACCCCTGCCCTGTCGCGTACGGCGTACCTCCTCACCGGGGACGCCCACCTCGCGGAGGACCTCGTGCAGACAGCACTCTTCAAGGCGGCCAAGGCCTGGCACCGGATCGAGGGCGACCCCGAGCCGTACGTGCGCCGCATCCTCTACACGCAGAACGTCTCGTGGTGGCGCCAACGCCGCCTGCAGGAGACGTCGCTGGGGTCGTACGACGGCGCCTCGCCGGGCGTCGACGCCGACCTGCGCCTCAGCCTGGAGCAGGCCCTCGCCCGGCTCACGACGCGGCAGCGGACGGTGCTGGTGCTGCGCTACTTCGAGGACCTCACCGAGGTGCAGACCGGCCAGGCGCTGGGCATCGGGTCGGGCACCGTCAAGTCGATCTGCCGCCAGGCGCTCGCGCGTCTGCGCACCCTGTCCCCCGACCTCGCCGAGCTGATCGGGGACGCGTCATGACGCTGGACCGTCTCCGCGAGGAGCTCGCGCGCCTTGGCGACACTGCGCCGGTCGCGCAGGTGGACCACGACACCTGGCAGCGCGCCGGGCGCGCCCGCCGCCGCGACCGCCTGGTCGTCGCCGGCTCCGTCCTCGCCGTCGCCCTGCTGGCGGGTGCGCTGACCTGGCTGCCCGACCGGGTCGACCCGCCGGTCGCGGACGGCGCCGGGGGCGCCGTGCCGGACCAGGTGTGGGCCGTCCCCGAGCGGCTGGCCGAGCGGAGCGAGGACGACGGGTCCTGGGTGAGCGACGAGGTGGAGACCGACCTGGCGATCGGAACCGGAGCGCTCGCCTTCGAGAAGGACGGGCTCCCGGTCGTGGTCGACGCGGACGACGGGGACTACCACCTGCTCGAGCTGCCGGGGTTCTTCGAGCTCCAGGCAGACAGCCCGAGCTCCTCGACCGGGGACGACGCGCCGCTGTCCCTGTCCCCGGACGGACGGCGGCTTGCGTACGCGTGGGTGCGCTTCGAGACCGACTCGCCGCAGGCCGCGGTGGCGAGCGGGGTGCGCGTGGTGGAGCTGCAGACCGGGACCGTGCGCGAGATCCCGCTGCCCAGCAACGGAGGTGTCGCGGTCGGTGGCTTCGACTGGTCCCCCAGCGGTGACTGGCTCGCGTGGGTGGGTGACGACGTGTCCGGGTGGACTGGGGAATCGTCGGGAGGGACGACGCCGGTCGCCGGGCTCATCGGCCCCGTGGCCGACACGTCCCAGCCCCTGCCGGTGCTGCCCAACAACGCGTCGGTCTCCTACGCGCCCGCGGACGACGGGACGGTCGCGATCGTCGGCGACAGTCGCATGCTCGTGGTCGACGGCCCCTCGGTCGAACGACGTGTGCTCCACGTCGGCGAGCGGTTCTCGGTGGGTGCCACGTTCGTCGGCGGCGAGTTGTACGACGTGCGCACGGCCGGCGGCACCCGCGGCTACTCCGTCCACCTCGACCCGACCCGAGAGCGCCTCGACCTGCCCGACCAGGGCATGGCCTCGCAGACGGTCGAGCCCCTCGGGTGGATCGACGACCGTCACCTCGTGGCGCGGGTGACCGAGCCGTCCGACGAGGAGGGCGAGGTGTCGGCATCCGAGCTGGCCGTGATCGGCGTGGGCGACGACCCGTCGTACGACGTCGTCGGCACCATCGAGGCCGACGTGCCACCGATCAGCGTCGCCACGGACCTGATGAGCCTGGAGCAGCCGACCGTCGAGCGGCCCGAGCCGGACTGGCCGTGGTCCAGCACCCGGGTCGCCTTGACCATCGGTCTGGTGCTGGCCGCGGCGATGCTCGCGTACGCGACCACGACGTGGTGGCGACGCCGAGCCGGTGGGCGCAGGGGCACGACGGGCGACGCGCCGGGCGAACGGCGGACCAGCCGAAGCCTGCTGCTGGTCGGCGGAACGGTGCTCGGCGCGGCCGCGACGGTGGTCTGGCTGCTCGCAGTCCCGGGGATCGCCGGCGACTCGGCCAGCAACGACGACTCCTCCGCGGTGCTCCTGACGGGGGTCGCCTGCATCGTCGGTCTGGGCACTATCGCCATGGCGGTCCGTCGGTGGCGGTGGCTCGGCGCAGGGCTCATCCTCGGCGCGGTCGGAGCCGTGGTCGTGCTCCTCATGCTCCTGGTGACGACGGTCGGCTGATCCCACGTCCGTTGGTCCTGGCGTCCCACCTGCACCAGCGCCCGCACGAAACTCACGCTTCCGGTACGAAGTTTCATGACGGAAGCGTGAGTTTCACCGGGTACCCGGTGAAACTCCCCCGCCCCAGCGCCTCAGGACGAGCGGCCCTGGAGGTAGGCGAGCTGGGCGCGGACGGAGAGCTCGGCGGCGCCCCAGAGGACGGGGTCGACGTCGGTGTAGACGATCTCGACGACGCGGCGGGGCAGCTCGTCGACCGCGATGCCCTCGGGGTGGGGGGAGTCCTTCAGCGACGCGAGCGCGGCCTCGACCTGGCCCAGGCGGTCGCGGCGGTGCGCGCGGTAGAAGTCGAGGGCGCCCAGGGCGTCGGCGATGACGGGGCCGTGGCCCGGCCAGATCCAGGACACGTCCTGCGACGAGGCCAGCGCGTGCAGCCGGTCGAGCGAGTCGAGGTAGGCGCCGAGCTGGCCGTCGGGGTGGGCGACGACGGTGGTGCCGCGTCCGAGCACGGTGTCGCCGGTGAGGACGGCGCCCTCGGCCGGCACGTGGAAGGACAGGGAGTCGGCGGTGTGGCCGGGCGTGCCGACGACGCGGATCTCGAGACCGTCGATCTCGACCACGTCACCGTCGCCGAGGCCCTCGGAGCCGAGGCGCAGCTCCGGGTCGAGGGCGCGTACGCCGCAGCCCATCCGCTCCGCGAACTCCTGGGCGGCCTCGGCGTGGTCGTGGTGGTGGTGGGTCAGCAGCACGACGCCGACCTCGCCCGCGGCCTCCGCGATGGCGTCGAGGTGGGCCGGGATCGACGGGCCCGGGTCGATGACGACCGAGCGCCGGGCGCCGGGCTCGCGCAGCACCCAGGTGTTGGTGCCGTCGAGGGTCATCATGTCGGCGTTGTCGGCGAGCACGCAGCGCGCCCGCTCACCGAAGGACCCTCCCGTCCAGGGCTCGCTCACCGCGGCCGCTCCGCCACCAGGGGCCGCAGCCGGTCGGGCAGCGAGAGCGTGAAGCCGTCGCCGAGCGGCTCCACGGTCGGCGTGAACATCTCCACGGTCCGTCCCTGCGCCACCTCCAGGACCTCCTCGGGCGAGCCGAGGCGCCCGATCTCCAGGCACGTGAGGTACGTCGGCGGCAGCATCGCCAGGTCGCCCCGGTCGGCCTGGTCGGCGGCGACGCGCGCCGGCGCCCAGTGCACCGAGGACGACTCGGTCGACACGTCGCGGGTCCGCTGGCCCTCGGGCAGCGACGCGACGAAGAACCACGTGCGGTAGCGCTTCGGCTCGAAGGCCGGCGTCAGCCAGCCGTCCCAGGCGCCGAGCAGGTCCGTGCGCAGCACCAGCCCGCGCCGGGTGAGGAGCTCGGTCATCGCGAGCGCGCGCGACTCCAGGGCGTGCCGGTCGGCCTCCCAGTCGTCGCCGGTGGTGTCGGCGACGACGTTGGTCTCGGAGGTGCCGGCCAGCAGCACGCCGGACTCCTCGAAGGTCTCCCGCACGGCCGCACAGACCAGCGCCCGCGCGGTCTCCTCGTCGGTGCCGAGGCGGCGCGCCCACTCGGCCGGGGACGGGCCGGCCCACGCGACCGACGCGTCGAAGTCGCGCTTGTCGACCCCGCCGCCGGGGAAGACGCTCATCCCCGCGGCGAACTCCATCGAGACCTGGCGCCGCAGGAGGTAGACCTCGGGCCCCTCGGCCGAGGGCCGCATCACCACCACGGTGGCCGCGTCGCGCGGCTGCACCGGCTCGCGGCTGCCGTCCTCGAACTCGCGTGCCACGTCGACCAGGTCGGCCGGCAGCGGCACCGGCGGCAGCGGGATCCGCACGCGCTCAGACCTCGACGAGGAGCTCGACCTCGACCGGCGAGTCGAGCGGCAGGACGGTGACCCCGACCGCCGAGCGCGCGTGCACGCCCGCGTCGCCGAAGACCTCGCCGAGCAGCTCGGAGACGCCGTTGGCGACGCCCGGCTGGCCGGTGAAGTCGGGGGTGGAGGCGATGAAGACCACGACCTTGACGATCCGCTTGACCGCCGACAGCTCGCCGACCTCGGCCTTGATGGCCGCGAGCGCGTTGAGCGCGCACTGCCGGGCACAGCCGTAGGCCTCGTCGGCCGACACCTCCGCGCCGACCTTGCCGGTCAGCATCAGCTCGCCGTAGCGCATCGGCAGCTGGCCGGAGGTGAAGACCTGGTCGCCGCTGCGTACGGCGGGCACGTAGGCCGCCACGGGCTTCGCGACCTCGGGCACCACGAGACCGAGCTCGGACAGCCGCTCCTCGGGGGTGCTCATCGCTCAGCCCTCCAGCGGGCGCTTGAAGTAGCCGACGAGGTTCTCGGGGTTCATCCCGGGTGCGACCTGCACCAGCTCCCAACCGTCGGCGCCGAAGTTGTCCAGGATCTGCTTGGCGGCGTGGGTGAGGATCGGCGCGGTCAGGTACTCCCATTTCGTCATGGCTCGCACCCTACTCGGCCCGTTCAGCGCCAGGCGGCGGCCTTGGAGGCGAGCTTGTAGGCGCCGGTCTGGTTGGTGAAGGAGATGCCCACGGCGCCGCGCTTCGTGCAGGCCTTGTAGGCACGACCGACGACGAACTTGCCGCCGGGGAGCGGGTACTTGTTGACCTGCTTGCCGTTCGTTCCCGTCACGCGCCTGACCTTGGCGATGGTCATGCCCTTCTTGAGCTTGCGGTACTCCTTCTTGGAGACGCAGCCCTTCGCGGCCCGCTCGGACGGACCGTCGGCGGCCGCGGAGCCCGCCGGGGCCAGGGCGGCGGTGGAGGCGAGGGCGGTGGACAGTACGGCGGCGGCAGCGGCGCGGCGCAGGGACACGAGTTCTCCTGGAGGTCGGGGTGAGGCGTGGGCCCGGGGCGGGCACGCGAGGCTCCAGCGTCCCTGGGCCCGGCGGCGGTCGGTACCAACGGAATCGCGGAATCGCGCCTCCTCCCCTGGGACTGCTCGCCCTCATCCCAGGGACTGACGCGGGCGACCGGCGCCGACGTCTACCGTGGCGGCGTGGACGCCCCGCAGCCGCACCCGTGGCGCCTCGACGCGCGCGGGCAGCGCCTCTTCGACGTGCTGCTGGCGACCGCACTGCTGCTGCCAGTCGCGGCCTTCCCCTTCGTCGACGACGACGGCGTGACCTGGACCGTGCTCAGCCTCGCCCAGCTGGTCCCGCTCTACTGGCGCCGCGACCACCCCACGACCGTGTTCGCGGTGGTCGCCCTCGCCAGCGCCGCGCAGGCGCTGGTCCTCGACCTCCCGCTGTGGGGCCAGGTGGCGTTCCCGGTGGCGACCTACTCGGTGGCGCGCTTCGCCTCAGCGGTGCCGGCGGCGGTCGCGCTCGGGGTCGGCGTCTGCGGTGCGTTCGTGGCGACCTTCGACTGGCTGGGCGGCATGGACGCGCCGCTGAGCACCGCCAGCGTCGGGACCTACACGGTGTTCCTGACCGCGATCGTGGCCACCGCGTGGGCGCTGGGCACGCTGGGTCGGGTCCGGCGGGCGTACGTCGACGGGCTGGTCGAGCGCGGGGAGCGCATCGCCCGTGAGGCCGACCAGCGCGCGGAGCTCGCGGCCTCGGCCGAGCGGGCGCGGATCGCCCGCGAGATGCACGACGTGGTCGCCCACGGGCTCTCGGTGATCGTGGTGCAGGCCGACGGCGCCCGCTACGCCGCGGCGGCCGACCCGGAGGTCGCGACCGCGACGCTGGAGACGATCGCGGCCACCGGGCGTGAGTCGCTCACCGAGATGCGGCGGCTGCTCGGGCTGCTCCGCGCCGGCGAGGAGACCGGCTGGCGACCCCAGCCCGGGCTCGCGGACCTGCCGGCCCTGGTCGACGGCGCCCGCGCCGGCGGCGCCGAGGTGGACGCGGTGCTCCCCGAGGAGACGGCGTCGGTCCCCGACGGCGTGGCCCTGACGGCCTACCGCGTGGTGCAGGAGTCGCTCAGCAACGTCCGCAAGCACGCAGGGCCCTCGCCGCACGTGCGGCTGAGCGTGACCACGGGTGCCGAGCTGGTCGTCGAGGTCGAGGACGACGGCCGCGGCGCCGCGACCGCCGACGACCGCCAGGGCAACGGACTGGTCGGGATGCGCGAGCGCGTCACCGTGCACGGTGGCCGGTTCGAGGCGGGACCCCGCCCCGGCGGCGGGTTCCGGGTCGCTGCGAGGCTGCCGCTGTGACCGACTCCCCCGCCCGGCCGATCCGGGTGTTCCTCGTCGACGACCAGCAGATGGTCCGGGCCGGCTTCCGGATGCTCGTGGACAGCCAGCCCGACCTCCAGGTCGTCGGCGAGGCCGGCGACGGCGGCGAGGCCGTCGAGCGGCTCGCCGTCACCGCCGCCGACGTCGTCCTGATGGACGTGCGGATGCCGCGCATGGACGGCGTCGAGGCCACCCGCCGCATCGCCGCCGGCCCGGACGCACCGCGGGTGATCGTGCTGACGACGTTCGACCTCGACGAGTACGCCTTCGCCGCGATCCGAGCCGGCGCCTCGGCCTTCCTCCTCAAGGACGCCGCGCCGCCGGACCTGCTGAGCGCCATCCGCTCGGTGCACGCGGGCGACGCGGTGGTCGCGCCCAGCACGACCCGCCGGCTGCTCGAGCACTTCGCGGGCACCCTGCCCGAGCCTGGAGGACCCGCCCCGGATGAGGTGGCGCCGTCGCTGGCGAGCCTCACCGACCGCGAGCGCGAGGTGCTGGTGCTGGTCGGGCGCGGCCTGTCCAACACCGAGATCGCCGAGGAGCTGGTGGTGGCCGAGGCCACCGTCAAGACGCACATGAGCAGGCTGCTCGCCAAGACCGGTCGGCGCGACCGCGTGCAGCTCGTCGTGCTGGCCTACGACGCCCGCCTGGTCATCCCCGGGTCGTAGGCCGCGCCGCGGCGTACCCCCGTCGGGGGACGCCGGGTCCATCCCGGCGAGGGACGACCGGCGGCGCCGCTGCGCGAAGACTCGGAGGCATGAACCCCACCTCCACCGCCCTGGCCGCCAGCGCCCGCGGCCTCACCCGCACCTACGGCCGCGGCGACGCCCAGGTCCATGCCCTGCGCGGCGTCGACCTGGACCTTCCCAGCGGCCGCTTCACCGCCATCATGGGCCCGTCCGGCTCCGGCAAGTCCACCCTCATGCACTGCCTGGCCGGCCTCGACGTCCCCACGTCCGGCACGGTCACCGTCGCCGGCACCTCGCTGGAGTCGCTCGACGACACCGCGCTCACGGTCTTCCGACGCGAGCACCTCGGCTTCGTGTTCCAGTCCTTCAACCTGCTCCCGATGCTCACCGCCGGGCAGAACGTCCTGCTCCCCCTCGAGCTCTCCGGACGGCGCGTCGACGCCGACCTGCGCGCCCGCTACGACCTCCTGGCCGCGACGCTCGGGATCACCGACCGTCTGCACCACCGGCCCGACGCCCTGTCCGGAGGCCAGCAGCAGCGGGTCGCGATCGCCCGCGCGCTGGTGACCCAGCCCGACCTGGTGTTCGCCGACGAGCCCACCGGCAACCTCGACAGCGAGTCGTCGGCCGAGGTCCTCGGCTTCCTGCGCCGCTCCGTGCGCGAGCTCGGCCAGACCGTCGTGATGGTGACCCACGAGCTCGACGCGGCGGCGTACGCCGACGACGTGGTGGTCATCGCGGACGGGGAGATCCGCGCGCACCTCGTCGACCCCACGCCGGACCAGCTCGTGTCCGTGCTGCGACCCGGCGTGGCCCTGCGATGAGGACCGTGCTCCTCGCGTCACTGCGCACGCACACCCGGCGCTACGTCGCCGCGGCGCTCGCCGTCGTCATCGGCGTCGCGTTCATCGTCGTCACGAACGCCCTCGCCTCGGCCACCCGCAACGGGCTGGTCTCCGGGATCGAGCTGCCCTACGAGGGCGCCGACACGGTCGTCTCCGACGTCAGCGGCGAGGAGGCGGCGACCCTCCTCGCCGACGCGAGGACCTCCGGCGACAAGGCCGCCGTGCTCGGCTGGGCGATCCTGCCCGTCTCCGAGGGCAGCCGGCTCGTCGACGGCCAGGTCGACGTCGGCGCCGTCGCCGACGACCCGTCCCTGCGCTGGCAGGAGGTCCGGGAGGGCCGCCTGCCCGACGGCCCCGGCGAGGCCGTGGCCGACGCCAACGCCGCCAAGTCCGAGGACGTGGCGGTCGGCGACCGGCTCCGCGTCGGGTCGGGCGCGCTCGCCGAGGACGTCACCGTCGTCGGGCTGGTCGACAGCCCTTCGGCCAGCGTCCGCGCGTCGCTCTACCTCTCGTGGTCCGACCTGGAGCCGTGGGCCTCGAGCCTCTACGTCGACAGCGTCGCCTACGACGGCACGCCCGACGTGAGCGCGATGACCGGCGTGAAGGTGCAGCCGCGCGACGAGTTCGTCGACGACCGCTCCACCGAGCTGAGCCAGGGCGTCAACGTGCTCGCCTACGTGCTGCTGATATTCGCGGCCGTCGCGCTCTTCGTGTCGGTGCTCGTCATCGCCAACACGTTCTCGATCCTCTTCGCCCAGCGCAGCAGGGACTTCGCGCTGCTGAGGTGTGTCGGCGCCACCCGCCGCCAGGTGCTGCGGTCGGTGCGGGTCGAGGCGCTGCTGCTGGGTCTCGCGTCCTCGGCGCTAGGTCTCCTCGCCGGGTTCGCGGCCGGCCACGGACTCGTCGCGCTCGCGCGTGCTCTGGCCCCGCGGGCCGCGCTGGGCGACGTCACGCTCTCGTGGCGGTGGCTGGTCGGCGCGTTCGTGATGGGGCTCGTCGTCACCCTGGTGGCCTCGTGGCTGCCGACCCGCCGGGTGGTGTCGGTCAGCCCGCTGGCCGCCCTGCGTCCCGACCAGTCCGTCGACGTCGGCTCCGCGGCGGGCCGGCTGCGCCTCGCGCTCGGCGCCGTGCTGCTCCTCGGCGGCGTCGCCGCGATGGCGCTCGCCGTCTCCGGCTCCGTGGTCGCCCTCATGCTCGCCGGCGGCGCGGCCACGTTCACCGGCGTGCTGCTGCTGGGTCCGGTGCTGGTCCCCGCGCTGATCCGCCTCGCCGGCCGTCCCGCCGGGCGGCTGCTCGGCTCCGCCGGACGGCTCGCCACCGGCAACGCCGTACGCAACCCGCGCCGCACGGCGGCGACGACCGCGTCGCTGCTCATCGGCGTCACGCTCACGACCGCCGTCCTCACCGGCCTGGCCAGCTCGCGCAGCGCCGTCGACGACGACATGGCGACGCAGCACCCCCTGGACGTCACCCTCACGGCCGTGAAGGGCGGCCTGCCCGCCTCGCTCCTGGGGGACGTGCGCGGGACCGACGGCGTGGCGCGGGCCGTGGCCGTCGAGGGCGTCACCGCGACACTCGGTCGCGGGGTCGGCGAGCTGACCGTCCTCGCCACCCCCGACGGCGCGGCCTCGGTCTCCCACGACGACGACGCCGTGGACCCCGGACCGGGCGAGATCCTGCTGCCCTACGACGTGGCGCCGGACCGGCCGCGCGTGGACGTCACGGTGGGTGGGAGGTCACGGACCCTCCGGGTGATCACCGGCGAGGGCTGGGGCGGTGCCGGGGTCGTGGCTCCGGCCACCCTCGCCGCCCTGGCGAGCACCACCGAGACCCGCGCGGTGTGGGTGCGCGCCGACGACGGCGCCGACGCGGAGGACCTGACCGGCGACCTCACCGCGCTCGCCACCCCGCTCGAGGCCGAGGTGGGCAGCGGCCTGGAGCAGCGCGCCTACGTCGACCTGCAGCTCGACATCCTCACCGGTGCCGTCGTGGCGCTGCTCGGGGTCGCGGTGCTCATCGCGCTGATCGGCATCGGCAACACGCTGGGGCTCTCGGTCCTCGAGCGCGGCCGGGAGAACGCGCTGCTGCGCGCGCTCGGTCTCACCCGCCGCCAGCTGCGGCGGATGCTCGCGGCCGAGGCGGTGCTGCTCTCGGTGGTGGCCACCGTCCTGGGCACGACGATCGGGGTGGTCTTCGCCTGGGTCGCCGTCGAGACCATGGTCCGGCCCACGATCGACACGGCGCCGTTCGTCCTGCCCTGGGGGCAGCTCGCGATCGTGGTGCTGGTCGCCGGCGCGGCCGGCCTGCTGGCCTGCCTGCTCCCTGCCCGCCGCGCCTCCCGGGTGGCACCGGCGGCGGGGCTCAGCATGGACTGAGGTCGGGGCTCTCTGGGGGTTTCCTCGGGGACCAGCCCCGATGCGCGTACGCCGCGAGCGCCCCTAGCGTCGACCCATGGCACACACCCGGACCACCAGCCCCGAGACAGCCACCGGGCGAGCTCTGGCGGCGCAGCCGACCGAGACTCGGCTGCGCCGTTGGCCGTCCGTGGCGATCGCGTGGTCCGTCGGCCTGTTCTGCCTCGTCGTCACCGGCGCCTGGGTGCTCGACCACCTGGTGCGCGGCGCCCCGGTGGACGAGACCGGGTGGATCGTGGCCGGAGCCACCGTGCTCCGGGTCCTGACCATCCTCGTCGCGCTCGCGGCGGTGCAGCGGTGGGGACGTCGGATCCCTGCCCGCCTGCTGTCGATGGCCCTGTGGGGCTGCGCCGCCGCGCAGCTGGTCTACCCGGCAGCGGAGGCGGTCGTGAAGTCCGCCGTGCTGACCGGTCTCCTCGACGCGCCAGACCGCGGGCTGGGCAACATGAGCGCCGTGGGCTGGTTCAACTTCGCGGCGGTCTGGCTCATCTTCGGCATCCCGGGCCTGCTGTTCGCGCTGGCCGCGCGCGACCACGACCGCCGTCGCCGGGTGTCGTGGGTCTGGCCGGCCGCAGGTCTCGCCGGAGGAGTCGTGGCACTCTTCGCCATCGGCGCCCTCATCTCCTGACCGTGCCCGCGGCACGGCCTCGACCGTCACCAGGCGTCTGGTCTCCTGGTGGCATGAGCATCAAGCTGGCCGTCCTCGGGGACTCGATCGCGTGGGGGCAGGGCGCCGCCCGCGAGCGGGACCGGCTCGGACCGCGCCTCGTCGAGGGCCTGACGACGCACGGGTACGACGTCACCTCGCGCGTCTTCGCGGTCCCCGGCGCGCGCAGCTCCGGCCTGGCTGCCCAGGTGGCCTCCTGCCTGCCCTGGGGTCCGGACCTGGCGGTCGTGGTGATCGGGGCCAACGACCTGACCCACCTGGAGCCGCTCGACGGGGCGGTCGAGGCGCTCGCGCAGGCCGTGCGGCGGCTGCGCGCGGCGGGTGCCGAGGTCGTCGTGGCGCCGGCCCCGGACCTCAGCGCCGTACCCCACGTGCCGGCGTTCCTGCGCGACGCCGTGCGCGCCGCCGGCGAGGAGCTCCGGACCCGCCAGGCGAGCGCCGTACGACGTGAGCAGGGTCGGGTCGCCGACGAGGACCAGCGGGCGTCGCGGGCCTTCGCCGTCGACCGCACGCTCTTCTCCGCCGACCGCTTCCACCCGTCGAGCGCGGGCTACGCGGTCATCGCCGACTCGCTGCTGCCGACCGTGCTCGTCGCGGCCCGGGCGCGAGAGGCCGCCTGAGACGGGTCTTCTCAGCGCGCGTCGCGCGCGGCGACGGCGGCGTCCCAGCTGCCGTTGGCCCTGGCGACCTCGACGGCCGCCCAGCCCGCGGCGTGCATCCGGCCCTCCGCGTCGAGCCGCTCGACCCGCTCGACGTTGCTCACCGACCAGTTGCTGCGGGCCCGGCGCGGGGTCATCCGGATGAACGTCCCACCCTCCTCGCGGCGCCGTGCCTGGCCGTCGATCCAACCGAAGCAGAGCGCCTCCTCGACCGCCTGCGCGTAGGTCAGGGCGGTCACGGTGTCGCCCTTCTTGTCCAGGACCAGCCAGACCCCCGGGGCGTCCCCGTGGTGCGACTCCAGCCACGCCCGCCAGGCACCGGCGTCGGGGACCAGGAGCTCCTCCACCTCGGGCGCGGCCACGTCAGTCCTCCGTGAACGCGACGAACTCGTTGCCCTCGGGGTCGGCGAGGATCGTCCAGGAGATGTCGTCGTCGGGCTCGCGCAGGACCGTGGCGCCGGCCCCCACCAGGAGGCCGACGTCGGTCGTGTCGAGGTCCCAGTGGATGCGGTTCTTGACCGTCTTCGGCTCCGGCACGGCCGCGAAGACCAGGCTCGCGAACGGCGCCGCGGGCACCGGCACGCTCACCCAGCCCTCGTCCGCGTCCACCTGCGGCGTGGAGCCGAGCACGTCGGCCCACCAGGTGGCGATGCGCTCGGGCTCGACGCTGTCCACGTCGACCTCGTAGAGACGCTCGGCCGGCACCGGCTCACGCTCGAAGACGCACAGCTCCCCGCCCTCGGGGTCGGCCAGCACCTTCCAGGCGAACGTCTCCAGGTCCCGCGGCGTCGCGCCGAGCGCCAGCACGTCGTCGACGCCGCCGGCGTGCACGTCGAGGTGGACACGCTGCTTGACCGTCACGGGCTGCGGCACCTGGTTGACCCAGACCGTGTGCCGGTCGGTGGGGCCGGACAGACGCACCGGGCTTGTGTCGTCGTCGCGCTCGTGGCGCTCGCGGCCGAGCACGCCGGCCCAGAAGTGGCTCATCCGTGCTGCGTCGACGGCGTCGATGCACAGCGCCTGGTACGTCGCGAGGCTCATGAGGCACTCCTACCAGAACGGCAGGTTCTCCTCCAGCACGTTCGCAGCTCGTCGGCGCCGCGCGCCACACTGTCCCTGGCTCCGGGTCGGCCCCCAGGTGCTGGGCCCCGAGGCCGAGCTCCGAGTCTGGGTCGAGCGCGGCGTCGCCGCCGCGCGGGTCCAGCCGCCGAAGGGCTGAGGTCAGGCAGGCAGCCGCCACGCGGGCACGATCATCGCCCACATCACCAGCGAGAGGACCAGGATCCCCGCCAGGAACGAGCCGGTGAGCGAGACCATCGCGCCGATGACCGCCGGCCCGGCGAAGCCGCCCATCTCCCCGACGGTGAAGTAGAGGCCGGCGGCGGCGCCCATGTGTCCCGCACCGACCTCGCGCAGGTCCATGAGCGCGTTCATCATCGTCGGCATCAGGGCGGCCGCGCAGAAGCCCTCCGCCGCGACGGCGACGAGGAGCAGCGGTCCGGTCGCCCACGCCGCGACGAGCATGGCCGCCCCGACGACCGCGAGCAGGCACACGACGGTCGACCGGCGGTCGCGCCGGGAGCCGAACCTGACGATCAGGATGCTCCCGAACAGCCCGCAGAGGGCGGGGACGGCCGCGACGAGGC
Source organism: Nocardioides sp. 503 (assembly GCF_004522095.1). GTDB lineage: Bacteria > Actinomycetota > Actinomycetes > Propionibacteriales > Nocardioidaceae > Nocardioides. The sequence continues at coordinate 261,935 of NZ_SPUI01000004.1, read as the reverse complement.
CCGCGGTGGTGGCCGACATGCCCTTGCTGCCCATCATCTCCGGGAGCCACGACCGGTAGCCGTGGCTGGCCAGGAACCCCGAGAACCCCACGACCACGATCAGCCACACCGCGGGGATCCGCACGACGTGGCGCAGGCCGCCCAGGACGGCAGTCGGCGGCTCGGCCCCGGTGCGGTCGCTGGCCTTGGAGAGGACCAGCCACACCAGCGCGATCACCACCACCACCGCGGCGTAGATCCGGAGCGTGACGCGCCAGTCCCCCACCAGCACCACGACCAGGCTGGTGCCGGCCAACGCGACCAGGTGGCCCATCTGGGCCCCCGTGACGTAGATGCCCGCGGCCAGAGGGCGGTGTCGCCCGGCGAACCACTCGGAGACGACCTTGGGCAGGCCCACCGACATGACAGGCCCGCCGAGGCCCAGCAGCGCGACCGAGAGGAACAGAGTGAGGAAGCCGTCGGCGTAGCTGCGGCACAGCTGGGAGGCGGCGACGAGCAGCGTGCCGACGAAGAGCACCGGCTTGGGCTGGACGCGGTCGACCAGCATCCCGACCGGGATGGCCGCCACCAGGTAGACCAGCTGCCAGCCGCCCAGGACCACCCCGATCGCGGCGTACGAGAGGCCCAGGTCCTCGCGGACCCTGCCGACGATCGGGAACAGGGAGGCGACGGTGAAGGTGAAGGAGAAGTAGAGCAGCCACGCCAGCGCGAGCATGCCCCAGTCGTGCCGGTCCTCGTCGGCGCGGGACGGGCTCGGCCCGCCGAGCGTGGAGGTCACACGAGCTGGCCCTCCACGAGCACCTGCGCGGTGAGCCGCTCGACGAGTGTGCCCATCTCCTCGCTCGACGCCGCGGCGCCGTAGAGGTAGAAGTCCGGGCGCACCAGCAGCGCCGTGACCCCGTGCAGACCGAAGTACGCCGCCGGCGACTCGTCCGTGGACCGCACCGCGACCGTCGGGCCGGCCGGCGCCTCGGCGGCGTCGATGACGACGCAGGTCACCCCGAGCGCGTCCAGGTGGGCCTGCTGCGCCGGGTCCAGTCCGAGCCTCGGGTCGGTGCGGTGGCCGACCAGGGTCAGCCCGCTCCCGACGAGGTCGTCGAACCGGCCGCGAGCGCCGTCGCGCTCAACGGTGAACTGGGGCGTGAGCGTGCCGCGCAGCGCCTCCGGGGTGAGCTCGTCGTCCCAGCAGCCGGGGCCGAGGCGCTCGGGGGGCAACGGCGGCATGACGACAGCCGGGTCGGCCCCGCCGGCCACCATCCGCTCGTCGCGCTCGCGGGCCTCCTCGGGGTCAAGGACGCAGATGATCCGGCCCAGCGCGACCGAGATCGAGATGGCGTGCTGGAGGTGCTCCTTGCGCTCGGGGGCGTAGGTGTCGAGGAGCTCGTCGGAGGTGGTGCCCGACAGCACCCGGCTGAGCTTCCAGGTGAGGTTGGCGGCGTCGCGCAGCCCCGAGCACATGCCCTGACCGGCGAACGGCGGCATCAGGTGCGCGGCGTCCCCGGCGAGCAGCAGCCGGCCCTCGCGCCACTCGTCGGCCCACCGCGCCTGGAAGGTGTAGACGGCGTGCCGCTCGAGGATCGTGTTGTCGGGGGTGCGGCCCCACGGGCCGAGCAGGCTCCAGGCCGTCTCGGCGCTGTTCATCGCCTGCGGGTCCTCGTGCGGCAGCCGCATGAACTCCCAGCGCCGGCGGCCCGGGCCACCCGACACGATCGTCGTCGGCCGGGCGGGGTCGCAGAGCTGCCAGTTCATGGGCGACCACTCGCGGTCGTCGGTGGGGATCGTGTCGACGATCAGCCAGTCGAAGTAGAAGCCGAGGTCGGTCGTGCCCGTGCTCATGTGCTCGCGGACGAACGAGTTGGCGCCGTCGCACCCGACGACGTAGCGCGCGCGGACCGGCGCTCCGTCGGCGACGCTGACCTCGACGTGGTCGTCGTGCTCGGCGATGCCGACGACCTCGGCGCCGCGTCGCAGCTCGACGGTCGGCTGGCCGGCGACGGCCTCGGCCAGCACGCGCTCCAGCTCGGGCTGGGTGAAGAAGTTGGCGATGGGCCAGCCGCTCGGCCCGTTCATGGACCAGTCGATCTTCACCAGCGGCCGGCCGTCGGCGGCGCGCCACTCGTACAGGTCGCGGACCGGCTCCACGGTGGCCGCCACCTCCTCGGCCACGCCGGCGTCCTGGAGGAGGCGGCCGATCTCGTGGTCGAAGTGCACGGCCCGGGGCCGCGGGTAGGCGACCGGCCACCGCTCGAGCACGACCACGTCGTGGCCGGCGCGCCCGAGCAGCTGCGCCGTCATGAGGCCGACGGGCCCGGCGCCGACGACGACGACATCGTGGATGGTGCTCATGGGATCCTCCTGGTGGGGGGCGCGGCGGCGCACGGTACGGCGGTCACGAGACGCGTTCGCGTCGCGGCTCGACGGGCACGGGCTCGACCTCCGCCGGTGGCGGCGGCGGGGGCGGCCGACGGACGAGCCGGACCACCCCGTCACGGACGGTAGGCCAGATGCCGCGGGGCACGAAGCGGATCACCAGGATCAGCAGCAGGCCTTCGAGGACCAGGCCGAGGACCGGGTTCTCGCCGAGCTGACGGGTGAGCCCGAGGTGGATGATGACCGCGCCGAGCGCCGGGCCGACCAGCGTGCCCGCGCCGCCCACCACCGTCATCAGGATCGCGTCGATCGTCCAGGTCAGCCCGAGCGTGCCGATCGGCTCGACGTGGACCTGCTGCAGCGCGACCACCGAGCCGGCGGCCCCGGTCAGCGCCGAGCTGACCACCAGTGCGAGCAGGCGCAGCCGCCACACGTTGACGCCGAGAGTGACCGCGGCGTCAGGGTCCTGGCCGACGGCCGACATCCGCAGGCCCACCGACGAGCTCATGAACCACAGGGTCGCCAGCGAGCACGCGAGCACGACGAGGACCGCGAGCCGGAAGAGAGTGACGTTGTCGGGGATGACCTCGAGCGGGACGTTCAGCCCGGACGACCCGCCGACCGACGAGGCGTTGACCGCCCACGCCTGCACGGCCAGCGCGGCCGCGAGGGTGCCGATCGTGAGGTAGTCACCGCGCAGCCGCAGCAGGGCCGGCGAGAGGCACACGGCGAGCACCGCGGACGCCACGGCGCCGCACAGCACGGCCGTCAGCGGGCCGCTGCCGAGGTGGATCATGACCAGCGTCGCGGCGTACGCGCCGGTGCCGACGAAGGCGCTCACGCCCAGCGAGAACTGGCGGGAGAAGCCGGCGAGCAGGTTCCACGCCTGCGCGACCGCGATGAGCACGAGCAGCGTGGTGCCGACGTCCAGCGTGTAGCGCGCCAGGTTGGTAGCGCCGGCCGCCAGCGCGCCGAGCACCACGACCAGGACGAGCGCGGCCACCATCCCGCGGCGCGCGCTCATGCCGCCACCGCCCTGCGGGACAGGCCCTGCGGGCGCAGCGCGAGGACGAGCAGGAACGCGGCGTAGATGATGAAGTCGCGGTAGCCACCGCCGAAGAGCTGGGTGCTGACCGTCTGCACGACACCGATCGCCATGGCCGCGACGAAGGTGCCCGAGACGCTCCCGATGCCTCCGAGGACCACCACGGCGAAGCCGAAGACCAGGTAGGAGGGACCGCTGACGGGGGTGAAGCTGGCGACCAGGCCCACCATCACCCCGCCGACGGCGGCCAGGCCGGTGGCTGCCCCGAACACCACCGCCTGCAGCCGGCGCACGTCGATCCCGACGGCGCCCGCGACGACCGGGTCCTTCCCGGAGGCCCGCACCATGGCTCCCCAGCGCGTGCGCTCGAGCGCCCACCACACGGCGGCGGTGACCGCCGCCGCGACGGCGAGCACCACGACGTAGGCGGCCTGGACCCGCACCCCCAGGAGGGTGAGGCCCGCGTCCGAGTAGGACGCCGGGAGCGACCGCGGGTCGTAGCCGTAGCTCTGCGCGAAGACCGCCTGGAGCAGCAGCGAGATCCCGAACGTCGCCACGAGCAGCTGGTCCGGCCCGAACTCGCCGACCCGCGCCAGCAGGAAGCGGTGCAGCGCCCACCCGCCGACGGCGCCCCCGAGGGCGACGACGGGCAGGGTCAGCAGAGGGTCCAGCCCGGTGACGTCGCACACCACGAAGGACAGGTAGGAGCCGAGCAGCACCATCTCGCCGTGGGCGAGGTTGACCATGCGGAGCACGCCGAACACGAGCGTCAGCCCGAGCCCGGTGACGGCGTACAGCCCACCGATGAGGAGGCCTTGGACGAGTGCGCTCACGGGATCCATGCGATCACCGCAGCCCGGCGGCCGGCGCCGACACGGGGGTGTCGCTCGCCGGGAAGACCTGCGCGGCGTCGCCGTCGGCCCACTGCAGCACGAGGTAGTCGGTGGCGACGGTGTGGTCGTCCCCGAAGGCCACCTGGCCGATGGGGGTCTCGATGTCGATGGCCTCGATGGCGTCGTTGATGGCGTCGGACGAGGCGTCCTCGGCCTCGCCGATCGCCTGGAGCAGCACGTAGGCGGCCGAGAGCGACGCGACGGCGATGCCGCGGTCCGGCAGCGTCGGCATGCTGGCACCGAAGGCCTTCTCGATCTCGTCGGTCATGACGCCCCCCTCCGACGGGGCCCAGAAGCCCTCGGTCAGGGTGCCCTCGGCGGTGTCGCCCAGGGCCTCCCACCAGGTGCCGGCGGTCGCGGCCTTGGCCGAGAACGCCGCGACGGGCTCGAGCTGCAGCGCCTTCATCTGCTTCCACAGGGCGATGCCGTCGGGCGGGATCATCTGGGAGACGACGAGCTGGGCGCCCTTGTCCTTGGCGTCCTCGATGAAGCTGGAGAAGTCCGTGGTGCCGACCGAGAAGGTGTAGTCCCCGACGACGTCGTAGCCGGCCGCCTCGGCAGCCTTCTGGTAGAGCTTGCGCTCGATCACGCCGTCGGGCTCGGTGTCGGTGAAGAGCGCGACCTTCTTGTTGCTCTCGATCTCGTCGAAGGCCCCGTAGACCGTGGCGGCCTGGTCCTCCTCACTGAAGAACATGTCCCAGCTGTACTTCACGCCGGTCTCCGAGAACGACGTGAACGCACCCGTCGGGTTGCAGGTGGTGATCATCGGGACCTTCTGCGCCTCGGCCACCTGCACCACGGGGATCGTGATCGGCGGCGTGCAGGGGCCGAGCAGGGCGGTCACCTCGTCCTTCAGCACCAGCTCGCGGGCCTGCTGCCCGGCCAGGTTGGGGTCGCTCTGGTTGTCCTTGACGACCAGCTCGACCTCGCGCTTGGTGCCGTCGACGTCGACCCCGCCGGCGTCGTTGAGGGTCTGGACCGCGAGGTCGTAGCCGGCCTTCTGCAGCTGGCCGATGCCACCGAAGGCGCCGGTCATGGACAGCGAGGTGCCGATGACGATCGGCCCGTCGCTGTCGGCGGCCGAGCCCGCGGGGTCCCCACAGGAGGCCAGCGTCATCGCGGCTCCCAGCGTGAGGGCCACCAGGGAGGCCTGTCGGGTGGTGCGTCGGGTGGTCCGTGAGGTGGTTCCGCGCATGTCAGACACTTCCTTGTTGGAGCTCGGACGGGACGTCCTCGCTGGTGCCGAAGTACGCCGCGTCGAGGGCGTTCTGGTCGCCGAGATGGTGGGGGTCTCCCGAGAAGCTGATGCGGCCGCGGTTGAGCACGTAGGCGCGGTCCGCGAGGTCGAGGCAGCGCGAGACGTTCTGCTCGACGAGGAGGATGGCGGTGCCGAGCGCGTGCACGTCGCGGAGCGCGGCGTACAGCTCGTCGACGACCTTGGGCGCGAGACCGAGCGACACCTCGTCGCAGACGAGCAGGCGGGGACCCGACATCAGGGCCCGCGCCACGGCGACCATCTGCTGCTGGCCGCCGCTGAGCGACCCGGCCAGGGAGGCGAGCTTGTCGCCGACCGGCGGGAAGGTCTCCACGAGGGCGTCGATCCGGCTCTGCACCTCCACGAGGGGCAGCGAGGAGGGTGCCCCCAGCACGAGGTTCTCGCGGACGGTGAGGTCCACGAAGAGGCGGCGGCCCTCCATGCAGTGCGCGATCCCCGCGCGGTTGCGCCGGTAGGAGGGGGCGTCGACGAGCTCGGTGCCGGCCATCCGGATGGAGCCGCCGAAGGCGGGCACGACGCCGCTGATCGCCGCGCAGAGCGTGCTCTTGCCGGCGCCGTTGGCGCCCAGGACCGCGATCACCTCGCCCTCGCCGATCTCCAGGTCCACGCCGTGCAGCGCGGCCTGGCGTCCGTAGCCCGCGCGCAGTCCGCTGACGCTGAGGAGCGGCGGGGCGGCCGGCCGGTCGTCGGCGCGAGCCGCGGCGGCGGCCGGAGCCGCCTCGCCGAGGTAGATCTCGCGGACCCGCTCGTCGGCGGCGATCTCGGCCGGCGTGCCGTCGGCCAGGACCTCGCCCCAGTTCATGACGACGACGCGCTCCGCGAGGGAACGCACCACGGCCTCGACGTGCTCCACGAGGATCGTCGTGATGCCGCTCGCGTGGACGCTGCGGACCAGCTCGATGGCCTCGTCGAGCTCCCTTCCCACGAGCCCGGCCGCGATCTCGTCGAGCAGGACGACGTCCGGCGCGCAGCCGAGCGCACGCGCCACCTCGAGCCGCTTGAGGTCCAGCACCCCGAGGGAGCCGGCGGGACGGGCGGCGTGACGGGTCAGGCCGGTGCGGGCGAGCACCTCGTCCACGTCGGCGCCACGCCGGGCCGCCTGGGTCGCCACCGAGACGTTCTGCCGGACCGTCAGGTCGCGGAACGGTCGCGGGATCTGGCTGGCGACACCGACACCACGGCGGGCCAGCGCCCATCCCGGCAGCCGGTCGACGCGGTGCTCGCCGACGGTGATCTCACCGGTGGTGGGGCGGTGGGTGCCGCTGATCAGCTTGAGGATCGTGCTCTTGCCGGCCCCGTTGGGTCCGATGACCGCGACCGCGGAGCCGGCGGCGACCTCGAGGTCGACGTCGTGGACGGCGCGGACGCCGCCGAAGTGCTTGCTGACCCCTCGCAGGGTGACGGGAGCGCTCACGGCTCAGCCCTCACCGAGGATGAGGTGCCGCGTCTCGTCCACCGTGGCCACGCCCCGGTCCACGGCGGCGAGGAGGCCGGCGGCTCGGGAGACGAGGGCGTCGTTGGAGGGGACCTGCTCGCCCTTGCGGAGGTAGAGCGTGTCCTCCATGCCCGCCCGGACGTTGCCGCCCAGGGCGGCCGCCATGGCGCTGAGCATCAGGTTGGCGCGGCCGATGGCCACCACCTGCCAGACCGTGCCCTCGGGCAGCCGGTCGAGCATCATCACCAGGTTGGCGGCGGTGGGCGCCATGCCGCCCATCACGCCCAGCACCAGGCTGACCTGGAGCCGCTCGGGGATCAGGCCGCGGTCGCGCAACCGCAGCGCGGCGTCGAGGTGACCGGTGTCGTAGAGCTCGAGCTCCGGCTGGACGCCCAGCTCCATCATCCGGGCCGCGAGACGGTCGACGCCCTCGGGCGGGTTGTCGAAGGTGACCCGGCCGAAGGACATCGAGCACGGGTTGAGCGTGGCCATCTCGGGGGCCAGCTCGACCAGTCTGGCGCGCTCCTCGAAGGGGGCGGCAGGCCCGACGCCGGTGCTGACCTGGATCAGGATCGGGCAGCGCTCCCGGACCAGATCGACCGTACGGCGGGCGATGTCGAGGTCGGCCGTCGGTCGCTGCTCGGCGTCGCGGAAGTGCAGGTGGGCGACTGCCGCGCCCTGGTGGTAGGCGGACTCGACGGCCGCCGCGATCTCCTCGGGCTGCGTGGGGACGTGGGGGTTGTCCGCCGTGGTGGCGATGGGCCCGGTGGGGGCCACGGTGATGACGCCGTTCATGAGCGCTCCTGTCGAGCCGTCAGCGGGAGGCGTGGGTGCCGGTCATCAGCGCGCCGAGGTCCTCGGGCGCCAGGAAGGAGGGCGGGGGCGGAGGGCCCCACGCGTAGAGGCCGCGGGCGCCCTCGTAGACGCCGGGCTCCCACAGCTCGTCGTCGACGATGCAGTCGAGGTCGGAGTAGTACTCCGAGAAGTTGCCGGCCGGGTCCTTGAGGTACCAGAAGAAGTTGGAGCCGACGTAGTGGCGGCCCAGGCCCCAGACGTGACGGCCGGGGTCCTTCTCGAGCATCGCCATCGCGCCGCGGCCGATCTCGTCCACGTCGTCGACCTGCCAGGACGTGTGGTGGAGGTAGTTGATCGGCGCCTTCTGGACCAGCACGTTGTGGTGGTCGGTCGTGCAGCGCATGAACGCCGCCAGCCCGCGCACCTCGTCGGAGATCTTGAAGCCGAGACCGTCGGTGAAGAACTTCTGGGTGGCGTCCGCGTCGGTCGAGCCGATCACCAGGTGTCCCAGCTTGCGCGGACGGACGGGGCCCTCCCGGTCGAGGCCCGGGGCCCGACCGTCGGACCGCTCCTGGTTGCCCGGGTAGTTGTACGGCGTGGGCTCGCTGGCCTGCGCCAGGTGCTCGGCGATCGAGACCGTGGCGACGATGCCGGCGATGGGCTCGCGGGTGACCACGCGGTCGCCCTGGTCGTCGACCTCGAGGTCCAGCGCGCCGAGCTGGCGCACGACGCGGTCGAGGTCGTCGCGGTCGTCGACGCCGACGCCCACCTCGAGCAGCCGTCGCTGGGGCGAGTGGGTCAGGCGCATCTGCTCGCCACCGTCGGCGGTCGCGAACCCGCCACCGGGGGTGCGCAGGAGCCCGAAGTCCTCGTAGTAGGCCGCCGTCTCCTCCACGTCGGGCACGCCGATGGTGATGCTGGTCAGACGGTGCAGTGGCATGTCGCGCCCTCCTCAGGCCGAGACGCAGGTCTGGGAGAGGCTGCCGATGCCCTCGATCGTCGAGACGACGACGTCCCCGGGCTTGAGGAACCACTTCGGGGTCCGGCCACCGCCGACGCCCGCCGGCGTGCCGGTGAAGATGACGTCGCCGGGCATCAGGGTCGTCACGGCCGAGAGCCGGTGGACCAGCTCGGCGACGGAGAAGATCATCTGCTCGGTGCTGCCGCCCTGGACCTGCTCGCCGTTGAGGGTGCACGTGAGCTCGAGGTCCGTGGGGTCGTCCAGCTCGTCGGGCGTGACCAGCCACGGACCCTGGGGCGCGAAGCCGGGGTAGGACTTGCCGAGCGAGAACTGCGGCGCCGGGCCGGTGAGCTGGAGCGTGCGCTCGGAGAAGTCCTGGCCGACGGTGAGGCCCGCGACGTGGTCCCAGGCGTCGGCCGCCGCGACGCCCTGCGCCGTACGCCCGATCACGGCGACCAGCTCGACCTCCCAGTCGACGGTGTCGTTGGGCAGGCGCAGCTCGGTGACGGGGCCGCTGAAGCTGGACACGAACTTGGTGAACGTCGGCGGCTCCTCGGGGTAGGCGAAGCCCGACTCGTCGGCGTGCGAGCGGTAGTTGAGGCCGATGGCGAAGACCTGGCGCGGCGTCGGCGAGGGCGCCTCGACCTCCTCCAGCAGGAGCGGCTCCCCGTCGGTGGCGTAGTCGAGCGCGGCGTTCGCGGCCCACGCGGTGAACGCGTCCCACTCGTCGTACGCCGTCAGGGCCGCCGGCCCGAAACGGCCGGAGCTGGCCTTGGCGACGTCGATGCAGCGCTCCCCGTCGGGGGAGACCAACACTGCTCGGCCGAGCTTGGATGCGAGGCGCATGGGCCCTCCTGGTCGTCGGTGCCACTGGCCCCGGTCGTCGGCGGCCATCGGAGTGACGCCGATCACGAAACACCCAGGCGTTAGGACATGTCAAGAGAATTTCGAAACTTGACCCGTTTGCCGCAAACCGTTTGAATGCTCGTATGCCTCGGACCACCGGCCTCACCCGCGCGGATGCGACGATGCTGCGACTGCGCAACGACATCCTCAACGGCCACGTCGAGCCCGGGTCCAAGCTCGGCTTCGCCGACCTCGGTGAGCGCTACCAGGTCAGCACCGGCGTGCTGCGCGAGGTGCTGCCCCGCCTCGTCGAGCAGGGGCTGGCCACCTCGGAGTCCCAGCTCGGCTACCGCGTCGTGTCGGTCTCGGTGGAGGACCTCGAGCAGCTCACCCGCGCCCGGATCGCGATCGAGACCATGGTCCTGCGCCAGGCGACCGGCGTCGGGGACGTCTCCTGGGAGTCCGACGTCGTCGCCGCGCACCACGCGCTGGCACGCACACCGCGCTACGTCGACGGCGACCTCAACCAGGAGTGGATGACCCTGCATGACCGCTTCCACCTGGTCCTGCTCCAGGGCTGCGGCAACCCCTACCTCACCGACGTGGCCGCCAAGCTCCGCTCGATCTTCGACGTCTACCGCTGCTGGTCGCGCGCCGGCGAGGTGAGCTCTCCCCGCGACGTCGAGGGCGAGCACCGGATGATCGCCGAGGCGGCCGTCGCCCGCGACGCCGACGCCTGCGACCGCCTGATCACGGCTCACATCCAGCTGACGACCGACCTCTTCATCAGCACCCGCAACGAGGACGCCACCGTCGGGAGCTGACCTGCGGCCGCGACCCTCAGGCGGTCGGCGCGGCCTGGCTCCGAGTCGGCCCCGAGGTGCTGGGCCCCGAGGCCGAGCTCCTGGCCTGGGTCGAGCGCGGCGGCGCCACCGCGCGGGCCCAGCCTCCGAAGGGCTGAGCGGCCTGGCTCGGATGCTTGACACGCTGGGACCCCCCGACCAAGACTGCCGTTCCAGTGCCGCGCCCCAGGGTCGCCCCGACGGGACCCATGACGTGTCCTCTCTCGGAAGGATGCACATGCGTATCTGCCTCAAGCTTGTTCAGGCTGCCGCCGCGACTGCTAGCTGCGTAGCGATGACTCTGGTGGCCGTGCCGGCGCACTCGGCAGCGCCCGACAGTGCGCGTGGCGCCTGCGACTCGCCTCCCGCCACGAGGGGGGCCACGGTCGTCGATGGCCTCGTGGCGCGCTTGACCGCCCGCGGATTCTCGGAGCGGGCCATCGACAGGTCACTCGCCTCGAAGCTCTGTCTTGTCCGTATCGACCACGGGACCGCCGGCGACCGAGGCGCGCATCTCAGGAGCTCGAACTCAGCGGTCAAGGTGACTCCGCCGAGCATCTACTGGGACCGCCAAGCGGCGCGCTACTACGCGATCAGCAAGTGGAAGTGGGTCAACGAGTCGTACAAGAACGACGGCATGTCCTCCACGTGCGGGTGGAGGAATCTCGGCGGCAACGACGGTTTCGGGACGAGCTTCAACAAGGGGCTGCTGCTGACGGGCTACTCGCTGACCGTGATGTACTCCGGCGGCAAGTCGTGGACCGTTGCCAACGCCGCCGACGCCAACGCATCGGGAGTGGGCTACCGGTTCCAGGACAAGGCCACGCGGACGGGATGCGACGGCTCCGGGATTGGCGTAGCCATCAACTCTGCTCGAGGGCAGCAGGTGATCAGCTTCAAGAAGTCGGGCAAGTGCAAGACCGTGTACGGCTTCGCCAAGTTCGGTCACTCGTGGGACGAGACAGGGATCAACGGCGTCGGCGTGGGCCCTTACTCCGTGAGCTTCCAGTGGACGAAGAACGAGAACTCCTGGGTGGTCGCCAGCCAGCCTGGCGCAACTGCCAAGGTCTGCTGACGCGACCGCGTTCACAGGGGCGGCGACGACCTGTGCACGTTCGTCGGGAGCTGACCTGCGGCCGCGACCCTCAGGCGGTCGGCGCGGACGGCACCCCGGCCAGCTTGTCGGGCGCGAGAACCATGTCGATGCGGGTGATCTGCTCGCCGTCGACGGTGAACGACACGACCGAGTGCAGCCGGCCGCCGACGCGGAAGGTCAGGCCGGTACGGCCGTTGATCTCGACGATCTCCACCTGACCCTCCTTGCGGGCGACGCCGGCGAAGAACCGGGCCACGCGGTCGGGACCGAGCACCGGCCGGCGCGCGGCGTTGACGACCCCGCCGCCGTCGCTGGTGAGCACGACGGACGGGTCGAGCAGGCGGACCAGCCCGGCCAGGTCTCCCCCGGCGGCCGCGCCGAGGAAGGCCCCGACCACGCGGTCGTGGGTGCCGGCGTCGACCGCGACCCGGGGTGTGCCGTCGGCGACGTGCTGCCGCGCCCTGCGGGCCAGCTGGCGCACTGCGACCGGCGTACGCCCGACGGCCTCGGCGACCTCGTCGAAGGGCATCTCGAAGATGTCGTGCAGCACCCACGCGGTCCGCTCCGCGGGTGTCAGCCGCTCCAGCGCGACCAGCAGCGCGTAGCGCACCGAGTCGTCCAGGCTGACCCGGTCGGCGGCATCGGGGACGACGACGACGGGCTCGGGGAGCCACGGACCGACGTACGACTCCCGGCGCACGCGCGCGGAGCGGAGCACGTCGAGCGCCGCTCGAGCGACGGTCACCGTCGCCCACGCAGCGACGTCGCGCACCGACTCGCGCTCGTCGGCGCCGACCAGCCGCAGCCAGCAGTCCGCGACCACGTCCTCGGCCTCGGCGTGGCTGCCGAGGATGGCGTAGGCGACGCGGACCAGCCGGGGCCGCTCGGCGTCGTACGCCGCCGCGAGGAGGTCGGTCACCGGCCGGCCAGCCACGCGTCGAAGGTCAGGGTGCCGCGGGGGCCGTCGGACTGGGGCAGCAGCGCGCCGGAGCGCATCGCCCTCCCGGCGGCGCCCGGCACCCGCACCGGGACGACGCGTCGCCCGCGCGCGACCCGGCGGGCGAGGTCGACCACCTGGAGCCGCTCGGGGCCGGCGAGCTCGGGAGCCCGGCCGGCCGGCTCGCCCTCGGCCAGGGCCATCAGCGCCTCGGCCACCTCGCGAGCCGCGACCGGCTGGCTGAGCATCCGCGGCACCAGCGAGAACGGCCCGACCCGCATGAAGTGGAGCGCCTGCTCGGCGAACTCGTGGAACTGGGTCGCGCGGAGCACGCTCCACGGCACCGGCCCCTCGGCGACGAGGCGCTCCTGCAGTCGCTTGCCGGCGTAGTAGCCAGAGTCGACGTCGTCGATCCCCACGATCGAGAGCACGACGTGGTGGCGCACGCCGGCGGCCGCCTCGGCGTCCAGGAGGGTGCGGGTCACGCCGCCGAAGAACGCCTCGGAGTCCACCCGCTTCTGCGCCGCCTGGTTGGCGGTGTCGATGACGGCGTCGACGCGAGCCAGCCGCTCGGCCAGCCCGGCGCCGGTGGTCAGGTCGACGCCCTCCGAGCGCGACAGCACGACCACGTCGTGCCCGCGCTCGCGGGCCACCTCGACGACGTGGCGGCCGACGACGCCGGTGCCACCGGCCACGGCGATCCTCATCGCTGCGCCTCCTTCCGCGCCGGCACGAGCAGGAGCAGTGCCAGGACCAGCGTCCCACCCAGCGTCACGACGTTGCCGACGGCGTCCAGGGTGTCCATCTCGGCGAGGTGGTGGCCGTGGTAGCCCAGGTGCGGCACGGAGAACACCGTCCAGGCGGCGCCGAGCAGCGTCGTCACGTGGGACCCGCCCCAGAGCAGACCGAGGAGGCCGGCCGCCGCGAGCGCGAGGTACAGCCCGCCCACGTCGCGGACGAGGTGCTCGTTGTAGGGCCCGTCGCCCCCGACCCACATCCGGTTCAGCCCGGGGAAGTCGTCGTAGAAGGAGCGGGGTGCCAGCGAGGCCCACGCGCCGACGTAGACCGCCGCTGCCGTGAGCACTCCCGCTGCCGCCGTGTGCGTCGTGGTGTCCATGCCCTGGTGACGAGACAGCCCGTCCGCTACGTGACATCGGCGGACTGTCCCCCCATCCGCCGGGAAGCCGCCGTGCTACAGCAGCGCGGGCTCGGTCTTCTCGCGGACCTCGTCCTCGGTGACACCGGGAGCCAGCTCGACGAGCCTCAGGCCTTCCGGGGTCACGTCGATGACGCACAGGTCGGTGATGATCCGCTGGACGACGCCGCGGCCGGTGTAGGGCAGCGAGCACTCCTCGACGATCTTGTAGGTGCCGTCCTTGGCGACGTGCTCCATCAGGACGATCACCCGCTTGGCGCCGTGGACCAGGTCCATCGCGCCGCCCATGCCCTTGACCATCTTGCCCGGGATCATCCAGTTGGCGATGTCGCCGCGGGCCGAGACCTGCATCGCGCCGAGGATCGCGGCGTCGATCTTGCCGCCGCGGATCATGCCGAACGACGTGGCGGAGTCGAAGAAGCTCGCGCCGCGCCGCAGCGTGACGGTCTCCTTGCCGGCGTTGATGAGGTCGGCGTCCTCCTCGCCCTCCCAGGGGTAGGCGCCCACGCCGAGGATGCCGTTCTCCGACTGGAGCACGAGCTCCACGTCGTCGTCGACGTAGTTGGGCACCAGGGTCGGCAGGCCGATCCCGAGGTTGACGTAGGAGCCGTCGGTCAGCTCGGAGGCCGCGCGCGCGGCCATCTCCTCGCGGGTCCAGCTCATGCTCCGGCTCCTGCCGCTCGGGTGCGCACGGTGCGCTTCTCGATCCGCTTGTCGGCGGCCTGATCGGGCGTCAGCGCGACGACGCGCTGCACGAAGACCCCGGGGGTGTGCACGTGGTTGGGGTCGATCTCGCCGGGCTCCACGAGCTCCTCGACCTCCGCGATGGTGACGCGTCCGCACATCGCCGCGAGCGGGTTGAAGTTGCGGGCGGAGTCGCGGTAGACGAGGTTGCCGTGGCGGTCGCCCTTCCAGGCGCGCACCAGGCCGAAGTCGGCCACGATCGCGTGCTCCAGCACGAACTCGCGCGGACCCTCGGCGGTCTCGAACGTCTGGATCTGCTTGGGCGGCGAGGAGACGACGACGTTGCCGGCGTCGTCGTAGCGCCACGGCAGGCCGCCGTCGGCGACCTGCGTGCCCGACCCGGTGGCGGTGAAGAACGCCGGGATGCCGGAGCCGCCGGCACGCATCCGCTCCGCGAGCGTGCCCTGCGGGGTGAGCTCGACCTCGAGCTCGCCCGAGAGGTACTGGCGCGCGAACTCCTTGTTCTCCCCGACGTAGGAGGAGATCATCCGCCGGATCCGACGCTCGGCGAGGAGCCGGCCCAGGCCCCAGTCGTCGACGCCGCAGTTGTTGGACACCGCCTCGAGCTCGTCGACGCCGGCGCTGAGCAGCGCGTCGATGAGCACGGACGGGATCCCGCAGAGTCCGAACCCGCCCACCGAGAGCGTCGCCCCGGAGGGGATGTCGGCCACGGCCTCGGCCGCGGAGGTGACCACTTTGTCCATGGGCCGATCCAATCCATCCGGGTCCCGCCCGTCAACGGGTGGCCACCCACCAGACGCGCATCACTCGCACAGTGGACCACCGCCTCCGGTAGCGTCCATCCAGTGAACGCCCCGGTCGACGTCGTGGGCCGCGCCGGCGCCCTGCTGCGCGCGGTCTCGGCCCGTGAGCCCGACGGCGCGTCGACCTCGGCGCTCGCCCGGGCCACCTCGCTGGCCCGCCCCACGGCGCACCGGCTGCTCGCCTCCCTGCAGGCCGAGGGCCTGCTCGAGCGCGACGAGGCGACCGGGCGGTGGCTGCTCGGGCCCGAGCTCTACCTCCTCGGCGCGGCGGCCTCCGCCCGCTACGACGTCACGGCGCTCGCGCAGCCGGTCGTCCGCAGGCTGGCGGTGGCCACGGCCGAGAGCGCGTTCTTCTCCGCCCGCCGCGGCGACGAGACGATCTGCCTGGTCCGCGAGGACGGCAGCTTCCCGATCCGCTCCCACGTGCTCGCCGAGGGGACCCGCTTCCCGCTGGGCGTGGCGTCGGCCGGGATGGCGGTGCTGGCCTACCTGCCCGACCCCGAGGTCGACGACTTCCTCGCCCGCACCGACCTGGCGGCGTCGTACGGCGAGCAGCACCGCGCCGACCGGGTGAGGGAGCGGGTGGCCGCGACCCGCGGCGAGGGCTACGCAGTCAACCCGGGCCTGATCGTGCCCGGCAGCTGGGGCATGGGGGCGGCGGTCTTCGACGGCCAGGACCGGCCCGCGTGGGCGCTGAGCCTCACCGGCATCGAGCAGCGCTTCGGCGAGGACCGCCGGCGCGAGCTGGGGGCCGTCCTCCTCCAGGCCGCGCACGACCTCACCCGCATGCTGCGCCGCTAGGGCCGATCCCGCCGCTGGGCCGACTCACTAGGCTCTGAGGTGTGAGCGACTGGCCGAAGGTGCGACTGCACGTCGTGACCGGCAAGGGCGGCACGGGCAAGTCCACGGTCGCCGCGGCGCTCGCCCTGGCGCTCGCCGACAGCGGCAAGAACGTCCTGCTCTGCGAGGTCGAGGGCCGCCAGGGCATCGCTCGGATGTTCGACGTCGACCCGCTGCCCCCCGAGGAGCGGCGCCTCACCACCGGGCTGCCGGGCGCCGACGGCGAGCCGGGTGTCGTGCACGCGCTGCACATCGACCCTGAGGCCGCGCTGCTGGAGTACCTCTCCCTCTACTACAAGCTCGGTCGCGCCGGCCGCGCCCTGGACCGCTTCGGCGTCATCGAGTTCGCCACCACGATCGCTCCGGGCGTGCGCGACGTCCTGCTGACCGGCAAGGTCTTCGAGGCGGTCCAGCGCAACAGCCGCAACAAGGGCGCCATCCAGTACGACGCCGTCGTGCTCGACGGCCCACCCACCGGTCGCATCGTGCAGTTCCTCAACGTCAGCAACGAGCTCGCCGGCCTGGCGAAGGTCGGACCGATCAAGTCGCAGTCCGACACGATGATGACGCTGTTCCGCTCGCCGCGGACCGCGGTGCACCTGGTGACGGTCCTGGAGGAGATGCCCGTGCAGGAGACCGCCGACGGCATCGCCCAGCTGCGCGAGGCGGACCTCCCGGTGGGCGGGGTGGTCGTCAACCTCGTGCGACCCCAGGACCTCTCGGCCGAGGACCTCGCCGTCGCCCGGGCCGGCACCCTCGACCGCGCCCGCGTGGCCTCCGACCTCGAGGCCGCCGGGATCGAGGCCGACACCGGCCTGGTCGACGGCCTGCTCGCCGAGGCCCGCGACCACGCGGAGCGCCGCGCGCTCGAGGACTCCCAGCGCGTGCTGGTCGGTGGGCTCGGCGTCCCGACCTACGAGCTGCCCCGGCTGGCCCAGGGCGTCGACCTCGGCGCGCTCTACGAGCTGGCCGCGAGCCTGCGGGCGCAGGGGATGAGCTCATGACCAAGAGCCGCACCCGCGTCGGCCCGCGCGGCACCCGCGCCCCGGCCCTCGACGTCGACGCCCTTCTCGACGACCCCGCCACGGGGATCATCGTGTGCTGCGGCTCCGGCGGCGTCGGCAAGACCACGACGTCGGCGGCGCTCGCCCTGCGTGCGGCCGAGCGGGGTCGCAAGGTGGTCGTGCTGACGATCGACCCCGCGCGTCGCCTGGCGCAGTCGATGGGCATCGCCGAGCTCGACAACACCCCGCGCCCCGTCGCCGACATCGACACGGCGGACGGCGGCCGGCTCGACGCGATGATGCTGGACATGAAGCGCACCTTCGACGAGGTGGTCGAGAGCCAGGCGAGCCCCGACAAGGCGGCGCAGATCCTGCAGAACCCCTTCTACATCGCCCTCTCCAGCTCGTTCGCGGGCACGCAGGAGTACATGGCGATGGAGAAGCTCGGGCAGATCCACGGCACGTCGGTCGCCGACGGCACCTACGACCTGATCGTCGTCGACACCCCGCCCTCGCGCTCGGCGCTGGACTTCCTCGACGCCCCCGAGCGGCTGTCGAGCTTCCTGGACGGCCGGTTCATCCGGCTGATGCTCGCGCCGGCGCGCGGACCGGCGCGCCTGATGACCGCGGGTCTGGGCATCATCACCAACGCCATGACCCGAATCCTCGGCGCGCAGGTGCTGCGCGACCTGCAGACGTTCGTGGCGGCGCTGGACACCGTCTTCGGCGGCTTCCGCCAGCGCGCGCAGAAGACCTACGCCCTGCTCCAGGCCGAGGGCACCGCCTTCCTGGTCGTCGCCGCGCCGGAGCCCGACGCCCTGCGCGAGGCGGCCTACTTCGTCGAGCGGCTCAGCGAGGACCGGATGCCGCTGGCCGGGCTCATCGTCAACCGCGCCAGCCCGGTGCCGGCAGGCACCGTGTCGGCCGACGAGGCGATGGCGGCGGCCGAGCGCCTGCGGCGCGAGGACCCGCACTCGTCGACGGCGGGCATGCTGCGCCTGCACGCCGACCAGACCCGCCTCGTGGAGCGGGAGGCCCGCCTGCGGCGGCGCTTCGACGCCGCGCACCCGCAGGTCGCGACCGCGGTCGTCCCGGCGCTCGCCGGCGACGTCCACGACCTCGACGGCCTGCGGCGCGTCGGCGAGCTGCTCGCCGTACGCCAGGGCTGAGCCGCCCCTCGCGGGTCGGCTCAGGCGCGGCGTCGGGTCAGACCGGGACCGGCTGCGCGATGTCGGCGCGGGCGGTCTCGAGGACCGTGCGCCACGAGGCGGCGGGACGACGGCGCAGCAGGGCCCGGCGCTCGCGCTCGGTCATGCCTCCCCAGACGCCCCACTCGATCTGGTTGTCCAGCGCCTCCGCGAGGCACTCGGTGCGCACCGGGCACCCCGAGCACAGCTGCTTGGCCTTGTTCTGCTCGGCGCCACGGACGAACAGCTGGTCCGGTGCCGTGGTCCTGCAAGCGGCGCGCGGCGCCCAGTCCTCTACCCACATGATCGATGTCCCCACATCCTCGGGTGGTGGTGCGTCCCCATGACGCCTCACCGGCCCGATCCCATTGCGCTCAAAGTAAAGGACGTTCGGGTCGCACCGTAAGGCCTAGTCGGCCCACCTCTTATAGTCACAAATGACTAGTCCATGCTCCTCAGCATGGCCCTGGGGGTGCGGCCGCGAGGAAATCGCCCGCTCCCGCCGCTCCCGTACCCTAGGGGCCATGCCTCGCCCCCGCTCTGAGCGTCTCTCCTCCTCCAAGGTGCTGTCCCACCTCGGAGTGATGGTGGCGGTCTCCGCCGTCCTCGGCGTCGTCGTCGCCGGCCTCGCCATCCCCTTCGCCGCCGTCCTGGGCGTCGCCACGGAGAACGTCGCCGACAGCATGGACAAGCTGCCGACCGAGCTCGAGGCCGACGACCTGCCGCAGAAGACGCGCATCCTGGACCGCAAGGGCGAGACCATCGCCACGATCTTCGACGAGAACCGCGTCAACGTCTCGCTCGACCAGGTCTCGCGCACGATGGTCCAGGCGATCGTCGCCATCGAGGACTACCGCTTCTACGAGCACGGGGCGCTCGACCTCAAGGGCACGCTGCGCGCGCTGCTGACCAACTCGGCCTCCAGCGGCGTGGTCCAGGGTGGCTCCTCGATCACCCAGCAGCTGGTCAAGCTGACCCTCCTCAGCCAGGCGGACACCCCCGAGGAGCAGGCCGCGGCGATCGACCAGACCTACGCCCGCAAGCTGCGCGAGCTGCGCTACGCCATCGCGATGGAGGAGAGCCACACCAAGGACTGGATCCTGGAGCGCTACCTCAACACCGCCTACTTCGGCGACGGCGCCCACGGCATCCAGGCGGCGGCGCGCCACTACTTCAACGTCAACGCGCGCAACCTCAACCTCAACCAGTCGGCCGTCCTCGCGGGCCTGGTCCAGAACCCCACCAAGTTCGACCCGACCAACTCCCCCGACCGCACCAAGCAGCGGCGCGACATCGTGCTGGACCGGATGGCCCAGCTCAACGTGATCCCGCAGGAGAAGGCCGACCGCACCAAGGAGCGCGGGCTGCGGCTCGAGGTGCGCAAGACCCGCAACGGCTGCGTCTACTCGCGCGCGCCGTTCTTCTGCGACTACGTCCTCAACTACCTGATGAAGGACCGCTCGCTGGGCAAGACCGCCGAGGAGCGCGAGCGCCTGCTCAAGTCCGGCGGCCTCACGATCCGCACCACGGTCGACCTCCGCTTCCAGGACGCCGCCGACGAGTCCGTGCGCTCCCACGTCTACAAGGAGAACGACGCCATCGGCGCGCTCGCGATGGTCGAGCCCCGCACCGGCGAGGTGAAGGCGATCGCCCAGTCGCGACCGATGGGCCGCAAGAAGAAGGAGGGCGAGTCCTACCTCAACTTCGTCGTGCCCTCGCAGTACGGCGACTCCAACGGCTTCCAGGCCGGCTCGACCTTCAAGGCGTTCGTCCTCGCGGCCGCGGTCAACCAGGACATCCCGCTGTCGGAGCGGATCAACTCGCCCCAGCAGGTCTTCCTCGACCAGGGCGACTTCGAGGTCTGCGACGGGGAGAGCTACGCGAGCTCGGAGATCTGGAAGCCGCAGAACTCCACCAGCTCCGGCAACTTCGACCTCTACCAGGGCACGCGCCTGTCGGTGAACACGTTCTTCGCCCAGCTCGAGCAGCGCACCGGCATCTGCGAGCCCTTCACGCTGGCCAAGAAGATGGGCGTGCAGCTCACCGACCCCGACACCGAGATGATCCCGGCGTTCACGCTCGGCGTGGCCGACGTCAGCCCGCTCGAGATGGCCGAGGCCTACGCGACGTTCGCCGGCCGCGGGCTGCACTGCGACGCCCGCCCCGTCACCGCGATCATGGACCCCAATGGCAACGCGCTGAAGAAGTACCCCGCGCGCTGCACCCAGGTGATGCCGAGCCCCGTGGCCGACGCGGTCAACGACGTCCTGCGCGGCGTGCTCGAGCCCGGTGGCTTCGGCTACAGCGCCAACATCCAGACCGCGCAGCCGGCCGCCGGCAAGACCGGCACCATCCAGGACAACAAGGCGGTGTGGTTCGTGGGCTACACCCCCAACCTCGCCACCGCCTCGATGATCGCCGGCGCCAACAAGGAGGGCACCAAGATCACCCTCAACGGGCAGACCGTCGGCCCGTCCTACGTCGCCTCCGCCGCCGGCTCCACGCTGGCCGGCCCCATGTGGGGCGACGCGATGAAGGTCATCGAGCAGTGGCTCGACGACGAGGACTTCGAGAAGCCGAGCAGCTCCGACATCCGCGGGGTCCTGACCGGGATCCCCGACGTCGGCGGGATGAGCGTCGACGACGCCCGCAACGAGCTGGAGAACCTCGGCTTCACGGTCAACGTCGCCGGCGCCAAGGCCTCCGACTACCCCAAGGGCACCGTGGCCTACACCGACCCCGAGGCCGGCGTCGAGCTCGCCAGCGGCGACACGGTCGTCATCTACACCTCCACCGGCAAGCGGCCCAAGGGCGGACGCGGGGGCCGCGGCGGTCGCTGACCCGATCGCTGGCCCCGTGGGCGGGCCGGTGCGGCGTCAGCCGAGCTGGCGGCGTACCTCCGCGGCGACGGCACCGCCGTCGGCGCGGCCCTTGACCTGGGGGGTGACGATGCCCATGACCTTGCCCATGGCCCGCATGCCCTCGCCGGCGGCGCCGGTCTGCTCGATCGCCGCGGTGACGAGGGACGAGATCTCCTCGGCGGTGAGGACCTCGGGCAGGTAGTCGGCGATCACGGCCGCCTCGGCCTTCTCCTTGGCCGCCATCTCGGCGCGGCCGCCGTCGGCGAAGGCGGTCGCGGCCTCCCGGCGCTTCTTGGCCTCGCTCGACAGCACGCCGATGACGTCGTCGTCGGAGAGCTCGCGGGCCTCCTTGCCGGCCACCTCGGCGTTGGTGATGGCGGTCAGCACCATGCGCAGGGTCGAGGAGCGCACCTCGTCACGACCCTTGATGGCGGTGGTGAGGTCGGCACGCAGACGGTCCTTGAGAGCACTCATGAGGACCATTGTGGCAGCCTGGGCGGATGCCCAGCCTCCGGATTCTCCCGCACCTGCTGGGAGCCGGGACCCTCGCCGGCGCCGGGCTGACGGCGTACGCCGCCTGGGAGGCGCGGGCCTACACGCTGCGCCGCTACGAGCTGCCGGTCCTGCCCCGCGGACAGCGACCCCTGAAGGTCCTGCACCTCAGCGACATCCACATGACGCCCGCCCAGACCCGCAAGCAGGAGTGGCTCCGCGGGCTCGCCGCGCTGGAGCCTGACCTGGTGGTCGACACCGGCGACAACCTGGCGCACCGCGACTCCGTGCCGGTGGTCACCGACGCGCTCGGACCGCTGCTCGACGTGCCCGGAGTGTTCGTGCACGGCTCCAACGACTACTACGAGCCGACCTTCCGCAACCCGCTGCGCTACCTGCTGCCCGACACCGGCAAGCGCCACGTCCACGTGCCGCAGCTGCCGTGGCCGTTGCTGAGCCAGACACTGACCGGCGCGGGCTGGCGCGACCTGACGAACCGCAAGGACACCGTCACCGTCGGGGAGACGACGCTCGCCTTCGCCGGCGTGGACGACCCGCACCTCGGCTACGACCGGCTCGATCTGGTCGCCGGGCCGGCCGACCCCACCGCCGACATGCGGCTCGGCGTCGCCCATGCGCCGTACCTCCGGGTGCTGGACCAGTACGCCGCCGACGGCTACGACGCCGTCCTGGCCGGGCACACCCACGGCGGCCAGGTGTGCCTGCCGGGCGGCCGGGCGCTCACCACCAACTGCGACCTCGAGCCGGCCCGAGCCAGGGGCCTGCACCGCCACCCCGCCGACTCCCGACCGGGCGACCCGGGCTCCGCGTGGCTCCACGTCTGCGCCGGTCTCGGCACCAGCCCCTACGCCCGGATCCGGGTCGCCTGCCGCCCGGAGGCGAGCCTGCTCACCCTGGTCCCCCGGACCTGACGCAGCACCGTCCCCGGGACCCCCACCGATTGCGAGGGGCGCTCGGCGCTCGGGTATGCTCCCGTGCTTGTGGGCTCACCTCCCTTCACGGGGAACGAGCCCATGATCGGGCTGTGGCGCAGCTTGGTAGCGCGCCTCGTTCGGGACGAGGAGGCCGCAGGTTCAAATCCTGTCAGCCCGACCAGTGGAACCCGAGAACCCCGGACCCTGCGGTCCGGGGTTCTCGTCGTTCCGGGCCGTGGAGACGTCGCCGTGGCAGACTGCCCGCATGTCAGACGAGGACCAGCAGGACGCGTCGGCGCGGCTCGAGCCGCCCCGCCTGTTCGGCCGCAAGAAGGGCCGCAAGGGCGCCGCTCCCGAGGACGCGACGCCGGCGGCGCCGCCGCCGGAGCCGGAGCCCCCTGCCGAGCCGGAGCCCGCCCCTGAGCCGGAGGCCGAGGCGGCCCCGGAGCCCGAAGCCGCGACCGAGCCCGAGGTGGAGCCCGAGCCCGTCTCGGAGCCCGAGCCCGTCTCGGAGCCCGAGCCCGAGCCCACGCCGGAGCCGGAGCCGGTCGCCGTCGATGCCGAGACGACGCAGGTGATCGAGGCCGACGAGCCGACCGAGGTCGTGGAGCCCGTCGAGCCGGTCGCGGACGAGCAGCCCACCCAGGTCGTCGCGCCGGAGCCGGTCGCCGCCGACCCCGTGACGCTCGCGGAGGAGGAGCCGGCTCCGCCGCTGTTCGCGGACGAGGTCGAGCCCGACGCCTCCCCGGCCGACGTCCCGGCCGCCCCCGTCGCGGCGAAGGCCTCGAGGCAGGCGACGGAGGCCGAGCCGGTCAAGACCGCCAAGCCCGTCAAGGCAGAGAAGCCGGTCAAGGAGCCGAAGGCACCGCGTCCGCCCCGCGAGCCGCTGCCGGGCCGCGTCGCCGCGGCCGTGACGGGCGTGCTGGTCGGGCTGGTGCTCGTGGGCGGCACCTACCTCGCGCTCCGAGGCTGCGAGGCCGTGCAGGGCACGACCTCGTGCGGCCGCGCGGGCTTCCCGCTGCTG
Organism: Nocardioides sp. 503; assembly: GCF_004522095.1. Classification (GTDB taxonomy): domain Bacteria; phylum Actinomycetota; class Actinomycetes; order Propionibacteriales; family Nocardioidaceae; genus Nocardioides. The sequence goes on along the minus strand of NZ_SPUI01000004.1, from coordinate 238,432 downwards.
GCCCTCATCTTCGTCGCGGCCATCCTGGTGGGCTCGGTCCTGATGGGCCGCTTCGCCGTGCCCGACGCCACGAGCACCAGCTTCCTCGCCACCGGCATGACCGCGGTCGTGGCGCTGCTGTTCCTCATCGACGTCCTCGACCACTGGTCGATGGTCGTCGTCATCCCGCTCGTGAGCGTGCTGACCCACCTGCTCTCCTACTGGGTCACGACGACCTTCATCGAACCCGCGAAGGAGCCCGCCGCTCCTGTCGAGGAGCGCGCGGCGAAGGACGAGCGGCAGTCAGCGGCGCGCGAGTAGCTCCGCGATCTGCACCGTGTTGAGGGCCGCGCCCTTGCGCAGGTTGTCGTTGGAGACGAACAGCGCGAGGCCGCGGTCGTCCGGCACGCCCGGGTCCCGGCGCAGCCGGCCGACGTAGGACGGGTCCTTGCCGGCGGCCTGCAGGGGGTTCGGTACGTCGGAGAGCTCGACGCCCGGCGCCGAGGCGAGGATCTCGCGCGCGCGCTCCGGCGTCATGGCCGAGGCGAACTCCGCGTTGATCGCCAGCGAGTGACCGGTGAAGACCGGCACCCGCACGCAGATGCCGGAGACCAGCAGGTCGGGCAGGCCGAGGATCTTGCGCGACTCGTTGCGGAGCTTCTGCTCCTCGTCGGTCTCGTTGAGCCCGTCGTCGACGATGGATCCGGCCAGCGGCAGCACGTTGTAGGCGATCGTGCGCGCGTACTTCACCGGGTCGGGGAAGGCGACGGCCTCCCCGTCGTAGGCGAGCTCGCGCGCCTTGTCGCCGGCTGCGGCGACCTGACCGGCCAGCTCCTCGACGCCGGCGACGCCGGAACCGGAGACGGCCTGGTAGGTCGACGCGATCAGCCGCACCAGCCCGGCCTCGTCGTGCAGCGGCTTCAGCACGGGCATCGCGGCCATCGTCGTGCAGTTGGGGTTGGCGATGATCCCCTTGCGGGCGTGCTCGATGTCCTGCGGGTTGACCTCGGAGACCACGAGCGGGACGTCGGGGTCCATGCGGAACGCCGAGGAGTTGTCGACCACGGTCACGCCGGCGGCCGCGAAGGCCGGGGCCAGCGCGCGGGAGGTCGTCGCGCCCGCGGAGAAGAGCGCGATGTCGAGACCGCTCGGGTCGGCCGTCGCGGCGTCCTCGACGGTGATCTCGCGACCGGCGAACGGCAGCACCGTGCCGGCCGAGCGCGCGGAGGCGAAGAAGCGGACCTCGTCGGCGGGGAACCCGCGCTGCTCGAGGATCTGGCGCATGGCGACGCCGACCTGGCCGGTCGCCCCGACGATGCCGATGCGGACACCCATGACTACCTCCCCGTCCCGCCGTAGACGACCGCCTCGACCTCGGCGGCGTCCAGCTCGAACGCCGTGTGCGTGGCGCGCACGGCCTCGTCGACCTGGGCCTCCTGGACGATCACGGAGATCCGGATCTCCGAGGTGGAGATCATCTCGATGTTGACGCCGGCCGAGGCGAGGGCGGCGAAGAACTTCGCGGTGATGCCGGGGTGCGAGCGCATGCCGGCCCCGATCAGGGAGACCTTGCCGATCCGGTCGTCGTAGAGCAGCTGCTCGTAGCCGACCTCGTCCTGGATGCGGGCCAGGGCGCTCATCGCCTGCTGGCCGTCGGCGCGCGGCAGCGTGAACGAGATGTCCGTGAGGCCGGTCGACGCGGCGGAGACGTTCTGGACGACCATGTCGATGTTGACCTCGGTCGCCGAGAGCGCCTCGAAGATCCGGGCCGCCTCGCCCACCTTGTCCGGAACGCCGACGACGGTGATCTTGGCTTCGCTGCGGTCGTGGGCCACGCCCGCGATGATCGCCTGCTCCATGGGGACTTCTCCTGGTTGGCTGGGGGTGATCCACGTCCCCTCCTTGTGCGAGAAGGAGGACCGGACGTGGACCGGCATGTCGTAGCGGCGGGCGTACTCGACGCACCGCAGGTGCAGGATCTTGGCGCCCGAGGCCGCCATCTCGAGCATCTCCTCGTAGGAGAGCCGCTCGAGGCGCCGCGCCGTGGGCACGATGCGGGGGTCGGCGGTGAACACACCGTCGACGTCGGTGTAGATCTCGCAGTACGCCGCACCGAGCGCGGCGGCCAGCGCGACGGCCGTGGTGTCGGTGCCGCCGCGTCCGAGGGTGGTGATCTCCTTGGTGTCCTGGCTGACGCCCTGGAAGCCGGCGACGATCACGATGTGGCCCTCGGCGATGGCCGCGGAGATCCGCCCCGGCGTGACGTCGATGATCTTGGCCCGGCCGTGGGCGGAGTCGGTGATGACGCCGGCCTGGGAGCCCGTGAACGAGCGCGCGGTGAACCCCAGGTCGGAGATCGCCATGGCGACCAGCGCCATCGAGATCCGCTCGCCGGCGGTGAGCAGCATGTCCAGCTCGCGTGCCGGCGGCAGCGGGCTGACGCCCTCCGCGAGCTCGAGCAGGTTGTCGGTCGTGTCGCCCATCGCAGAGACGGCCACCACGACGTCGTGGCCGGCCTTCTTGGACTCGACGATGCGGCGCGCGACCTCCTTGATGCGGCCGGCGTCGGCCAGAGACGAACCGCCGTACTTCTGCACGACAATGCCCACCGGGCTCACTCCTGGGATCGGGGAAGGACTACCCCGATCCTACCGAGTGCGCAGGTCAGACCGGGTCGCCGTCCAAGACCGCCTCGGCGGCCACGATCTGCTCGATCTCCTCGTCGTTGTCGACGTCGAGGCGGTCGTGGGAGACCACGGACAGCAGCGCGTTGAGCGCGGCGCCCGCGAGGTTGCCCCAGGAGGCGACGTAGGAGAACTGCCACCACCACAGCGCCTCGGCGACGTCGCCGAGGCGGTAGTGGCGCAGGCCGTTCTCGAGGTCGCTCGCGATCTGGGTCAGGTCGTCGGAGAGCTGGCTCTCGACCACGTCGGGGACGTAGGGGTCGAAGACGAAGCTGTAGGTGTCGACGTTGCCGAGCAGCTCGGCAAGGCGCAGCCGCATCTCGTCGAGATCGGCCTCCGGGCCCACGTCGGGCTGGTAGTCGGCCGTGGGCGTGAAGTCCTGCTGGGCGCCCAGCCGGGCGCCGGCGAGCAGCACCTGGCTGATCTCCAGGAGCAGCAGCGAGATGGCCTGCCCGGAGGTGGCCTCCCGGCTGATGGCGCGCAGGGCGATCAGGAAGCTCTCGACGCTGTCGGCGATCGACTGGGCGAAGTCCTCCGTCGCGTGGTCGATGGTCTTCTCACTCATTCGGCTGCCCGTCTTCCTACGAAAGCTCGTCCCAAGGTGACCTCGTCGGCGTACTCGAGGTCGCCGCCCACCGGAAGTCCACTCGCCAGGCGCGTGACTTGCAAGCCCATGGGGCTGAGCAGGCGGGTGAGATACGTCGCGGTGGCCTCGCCCTCGAGGTTGGGGTCGGTGGCGAGGATGACCTCGGTGACCACCCCGTCGTTGAGCCGGGGCATCAGCTCCTTGATGCGGAGCTGGTCGGGACCGATGCCGTCGATCGGCGAGATCGCGCCACCCAGCACGTGGTAGCGCCCGCGGAACTCGCGGGTGCGCTCGATCGCCACGACGTCCTTGTACTCCTCGACCACGCACAGCACCGCGGGCTCACGGCGCGGGTCGCGGCAGATGCGGCACTGCTCGTCCTCGGAGACGTTGAAGCACACCGAGCAGAAGCGGACCTTCGCCTTGACCTCCATCAGCACGTCGGCCAGACGGCGTACGTCGACCGGCTCGGCCTGGAGCAGGTGGAAGGCGATGCGTTGCGCGCTCTTGGGACCGACGCCCGGCAGCCTGCCGAGCTCGTCGATCAGGTCCTGGACGACACCTTCGTACAAGGTCGCTCAGAACCCGAGCTGGCCCGAGGACGGCATGCCGGGCAGGCCGCCACCCCCGGCGAGCGGTCCCAGCGCCTCGGCGGCCAGCGCGTCGACCTGCGCCTTGGCGTCGCGGTAGGCGGCCACGATCATGTCGGAGAGGTCGCTCAGGTCGTCGGCGTCGCTGCCGTCGAAGCCGCCGGCCTTGATCTCGACGCCGACGAGCTCGCCGACGCCGCTGACCTTGACCGTCACGGCCCCGCCGGCGACGGTGCCGTCCACGACGGTGTCGGCCAGCCGCTCCTGGGCGGACTGGAGCTGCTCCTGCATCTGCTGGGCCTGCTGGAGGAGGGCGTTCATGTCGAAGCCGCCGCCCCCCAGGGCGTCGAACGGGTTCTCGGTCGTCATCGTGAGGTCACCTCGTGGTCGGTGGGGCGGTGGTCGTGCGGGCGGCGGAGGGTCATGAGTGGGGGATCTCCTCGATCACCTGGGCGCCGAGCTCGCGCGCCAGCAGGTCGGCGCCCCCGAGCTCGTCGGAGTCGGCGTCCAGGTCGTCGGGGTGCGCGTCGGCGTCGGCCTCGGCGAGGCCCGGGGCCTGGCTGCGGTCGGCGCCGGCGGGCCGGGTGGTCAAGATGGCCTCGCGGGCGGCGTTGACCGACTCGGGCCCGGGACGCTCGGGCTCGCGGGGCGGGTCGCCGCCGTCGTCGTCGCTGAGCCAGGCGGGAGGGGCCTCGACCTCGTCGCGGGCGACGGGCGGGGCGGGTCGCGGGGGCGCGGGCTCGGGCGTGGGCGCCGCGGCCGGCGGCGGCACGTCGGCGGACGCGCCCGGGTCGACGATCGTCTCGACCTTCCAGTCGGCGCCCACGACGTCGATGGCCGCCTGCCGGACGATCTCGGAGCTGCCGCCGTTGTCGAAGGACTCGCGGGCCCCGCCGTTGGAGAACCCGAGGGTGAGCGTCCTGGCGTCGACCGCCACGACCTGGGCGTGCTGGGTGAGGTGGATCCAGGTGACGCGGCGCCGCTGCTTGGTGGCCTCGACGATGTCGGGCCACAGCCGGCGTACGTCGACGAGCGAGAGCGTGCTGGACCCGGCCGTCGCCGCGGGTGCCTCAGGCGCCGCGGGCTCGGCCGCCGGGGCGGCTGCGGGCTCCGGGACGGGGTCGGCGGCGGGCTGCTCCGGGACGACCTGGACGGGCGGGGCCGTGGGCGCGGGCGGGGTGGCCGAGACCGGCTCGCGGGCGGGCGGGGGCGTGACGGCGGGAGCGGGGGTCGGGACGGGCTCCGGCTCGCGGGGCGCGGGGCGCGCCTGGGCCGGCCGGTCCTGCGCGGGCACCGGAGGCGCGGCGGGCTCGGGCGACGGGGTGCCGCTGATGGCGGCGCGGCGCTCGAGCCGGTCGAGACGGGCCAGGACGCCGTCGGTGGAGTGGTCGGCGCCCGGCAGCAGCACGCGGGCGCAGATGAGCTCCAGGAGCAGCCGCGGGGCGGTGGCGCCGCGCATCTCGGTCAGGCCGGTCGCGACCAGGTCGGCCGCGCGGGTGAGCTCGGCGGCGCCGAAGCGCGCCGCCTGGGACACCAGGCGCTCGCCCTGGTCCTCGGAGACGTCGATCAGCCCGCTCGCGGGCGCGTCGGGGACCGCGGAGACGATGACCAGGTCGCGCAGGCGGCGCAGCAGGTCCTCGGTGAAGCGGCGCGGGTCCTGCCCGGTCTCGATCACCTTGTCGACGACCCCGAAGACCGCCGAGCCGTCGCCGGCCGCGAAGGCGTCGACCACCTCGTCGAGGAGGGTGTCGGGGGTGTAGCCCAGCAGCCCGCTGGCCAGCGCGTAGGTGACACCCTCGGCCCCGGCGCCACCGAGCAGCTGGTCGAGGACCGACAGGGTGTCGCGCGCCGACCCGGCGCCGGCGCGCACCACGAGGGGCAGGGCGGCCGCCTCGATGCTGACGCCCTCCTGGGCGCAGAGCTCGGTGAGGTAGGACGACAGCAGGCGCGGCGGGATCAGCCGGAACGGGTAGTGGTGGGTGCGCGAGCGGATGGTCGGGATGACCTTGTCGGGCTCGGTGGTCGCGAAGATGAAGCGCAGGTGCGGAGGCGGCTCCTCCACCAGCTTGAGCAGGGCGTTGAAGCCCTGCGTCGTCACCATGTGGGCCTCGTCGATGATGTAGACCTTGTAGCGGCTGCGCACCGGCGCGAAGAACGCCTTCTCGCGCAGGTCGCGCGCGTCGTCCACGCCACCGTGGGAGGCGGCGTCGATCTCGATGACGTCGATCGAGCCCGGGCCGCCGCGCGCCAGGTCGACGCAGCTGTCGCACTCGCCGCACGGGTCGGCGACGGGGGCGAGCTCGCAGTTGAGCGCGCGGGCGAGGATGCGCGCCGAGGTGGTCTTGCCGCAGCCGCGCGGGCCGGAGAAGAGGTAGGCGTGGTTGACCCGGTTGTTGGCCAGCGCCGCCCGCAACGGCTCGGTCACGTGCTCCTGCCCGATGACCTCCTGGAAGGTCTCGGGGCGGTAGCGGCGGTACAGCGCCAGGGGTGACTCCACGTACAGACCCTAACCACCGCGTCCGACAGCTGGTAGCGGGCGGCTGCACAGCGGGTGCGGCGGTCGGTGCGGGCTCGTTCCGGTCACCGACTGGGTCTCGAGACGGGTCGCGCCCGGATCCGCGCCTTCGCATGCTCAGGCGCGGGGGCGTGACGTGAAAAGGCCCCCCGTGCACCCGGCAGAGCCCGCCGACCCTTGCTGCCTTCCGGCCCTGGGGGAGTTGAGCGAGATACCGCCACACGGGGGGTTGCCCCAGAGTCTAGGTGATCCACCGACGGCGGCGAACCGGGACCCGGGGGGAGCGGATTTCACCGCCCGGCACGGCCCCGGTAGGGTCTCCGGCGGAGGATTCGCCTAGTGGCCTATGGCGCTCGCTTGGAAAGCGGGTTGGGTGTGAAAGCCCTCAGGGGTTCGAATCCCCTATCCTCCGCCACTCGCAGCACACCGCCGGCTCCCGTCCTCGACGGGAGCCGGCCGTGCGTGGGCCGAACGACGAGACTCATGCAGGACGTGCGCGAAGTTGCATAGGTTCTGCCCTGTCCGCCGTCCTGCGGCAGGAGGAGGCTGGTGGAGCCACCTCAGGAACACCCTCTAGGGCTCGACGAAGGTCTCCGATGTCCCGATCCCCTCTCCTCCGACCGAGCCCGTTCGATCGCTCCGCCGACCTCGCGGCCGACCGGCGCAGCCCGCACCTGAGCGGACGGGAGAGCGAGATCATCGCCATGATCGGCCACGGGTACTCCAACCAGGAGATCGCCGAGACCCTCGTCCTGTCGATCAACTCCGTGAAGACCTACATCCGGACGGCGTACGGGAAGATCGGGGTCAGCAGCCGCTCGCAGGCGGTGATCTGGGCCATGGCCCGCTCGCTGCTCCGGGCCCAGACCGAGGCGGAGGCCGGCGGCCCGCCACCCCGGCACCGCTTCGTCGGGTGACCCGGCGAGGCGTCCTCGTGGCCCCACGCTGAGCGCGTCGCCTCAGGCGCCAGGGCGTCGCGAGTCGCGGTGCAGCTGCTCCATCTGGTGGTCGAGCCGGTCGGTGGCGGCAGCGACGCCGGCGAGCTCCTCGCGCAGCCGCTCGGGCACCGCGCGCTGGTACTTGTAGTGGATCTTGTGCTCCAGGCTGGCCCAGAAGTCCATGGCGACGGTGCGGATCTGGATCTCGACCCGCACGGCCTCGGTGCGGTCGGAGAGGAAGACCGGGATCTCCACGATGAGGTGCAGGCTCTTGTAGCCGCTCGGCTTCGGCTCGGCGATGTAGTCCTTGATCTCGACCACGGTCACGTCCGGCTGCCGCTTCAGCATCTCGAGCACGGTGTAGGCGTCGCTGACGAAGCTGCAGACCACCCGGATGCCGGCGATGTCGGAGACCAGCTCGCGCACGTCGTCGAGGGTGGTGCAGCCCAGGCGCCGGGCCTTCTCGGCCAGGGCGGTCGTGCGCTTCAGGCGGAACGTCACGTGCTCGATCGGGCAGTCGTAGCTGGCTGTGTGCGTCAGCTCCTGCTTGAGGATGTTGACCTTGGTCAGCATCTCCTCCAGCCCGAACCGGTAGAGCATCAGGAAGCCCTCGAGCTCCTCGCTGACCGCGAGGAAGTCCTCGGCGTCGGTGCTGGTCACCTCCCGACCCTAGCGACGACGGCCCAGCCGGCTCCCGCCCACGAGCCGCTCAGTCGCGCCGGCGCGCGAGGACCGGGCGCAGCAGCATCGCCACGACGAGACCGCCGCCGGCGAGCAGCCCCCACCACACGGCGTTGCGCTTGGTGCTGGCGAGCACGTCGACCTTCTCCCGCGGCACCTGCGCCCGCTCGTTGCCCTCGTCCACGATCGTCGTGCGGGACAGCTGACCCTTCCTGCCCGGTGTGCTCGCCAGCGTCAGCGCCTCCACGGGCTGCACCACGCCGTGCCCGGTGAGGACGTTGGAGGAGGTGGGCGACCCGGTGGCCGAGCTCGTGAGACGGGCCACGATCTGCGGGGCGGACTCGTCGAACGTCGAGCGCAGCAGCGCCACGACCCCCGAGACCTCGGCGGCGGCGTAGACCGTCGACACGTCGCTGACCAGGCAGGTGCTGGCGCCGTCCATCCCGAGCGAGACCGCGTCGCGCGTGGGCGCGGCGACGTCCGTCGCGGAGCTGCGGAGCACCTCGTTCGCAGCGTCGCCGGGCACCACCTCGTCCTCGACCAGGGAGGTCGCGGTGGCGTTGACGGCGACGACGTTGGAAGCCGAGGCGGGCCACGTCCCCCCGCGGGCGTCCTCGCCCGGCGGCGGCTTGCCGGCGTCCTCGCCCTCGCGCTCGGCGTAGCCGAAGTCGGCGTAGAGCGGCTGGCCCTCCTCGGGGCGGTCGCCGGTGGCGGCCACGACCACCACGTCCTTGGCTGCCAGGTCGGCGAGCACGTCGCGCAGGTCGTCGCGCAGCTCCTCGGGCAGGGTGAGCGTCAGCGACACGTTGACCACGCCGACGGCGCCCCGTGGCAGGGCGGCGACCTGACGGAGACCGGCCAGCAGCCGGTCCATGCTGGGCTCCAGCTCGGCCGCGGGGTCGTTGGCCTGGTTGCGGTCGTAGACGCGCACGTCCATGATCCTGGCCCCCGGGGCGATGCCGATGGGCTGGTCGGGCTTGCCGCGGCCCGCGATCAGCCCGGCCACGGCCGTGCCCTGGGGGTCGAGCAGCTCGGTGCTCTTGCCCGACGAGACTCCCTGGAGCACCGGCTCGAGCCGGTCGGACTGGGCCACGCCCGAGTCGAGCACCGCCACCGTGACTCCCGCGCCCGGCTCGGTGCCGGAGCGCGCCGCGATGCGCTGGGCCTCGGCGACCTGCATCAGCCGCGCGGGAGCGCTGAGCGCCGTCGTGGTGACGGCGGGAGTCTGCTGCAGCGTGACGTCCTCGCAGCTCACGTCGGCGGCGTACGCCGGCGCGCCCGCGCCCACCACGAGCGAGCCGAGCGCCAGCCCGGCGACGACGGCGCCCCGCAGCGGGACGGTCACTCGCACGAGCGGCCCTCCTCGGCCGACTCGGCAGCCGGGTCGTCGTCCTGCGGCCCGGTGTCGCCGGGGCGGACCGGCGGGCACAGCGCGGCGTTGACCGACAGCGCCGCCCCGGGGTCGAAGAGCTGCATCCAGCTGCGCGGCACCACCGGCGCGTCGTACGTCTCGAAACCGAGGTTCGTGACGGCGTCGGTGCCGAGCAGCGCGTAGCTGGAGCCCTTGGAGTCGACGAGGAACGGCTCGCCGACATCCGGGGAGTCCCAGCCGCCGGACAGGACGTAGGCGCCGCGGCCCTCCTGGACCGACACGTCGTGCTGGGCGGGGTCCACCTCGGCGGCGCTGGCATCCTTCCCGGGCGAGCCGGCGAGCAGCACCCGCGGCTTCTCGCCGCGCTCGGGCACCAGCTGGGCGCAGGGCTCGGCGGGGGTGTCGGTGACCAGCAGCTCCGGCCAGCGCGCGGCGGAGTAGGGGGGCTTCTGGCGCCGCACGTCGGGGGGCTCGGTGAGCCCGAGGTTGCGCGGCTGCCGAGGCGTCTTGATGTTGAGGTAGACGGCACGGGCGAACGGGCTGAACTCGGCGAGGCTGGTGGCCGTGACCACCGTGAGGACGCCCTCGATCTCGAAGTAGTCCCCGACCTTGGCGTCGGCGGGCAGGCCGCCCTTGCCGGCGACCTTCGACGGCGTGCCGAAGCCCTTGAGGCCGAAGCTGTCGAAGGCCAGGTCCCCGCCGGAGGGGAACAGGTCGAGCCAGTCGGTGGGCACCTGGGGCGCCTCGTCCACGAAGGGCAGCTTCAGCTCTCTCAGGACGTTGTCCACGCCAGGGGTCTTCGGGAGGGCGTAGCGGTAGGCGCCGGTCTCCTCACCCTCCGCCGCCGACTGGCCGATGACGTAGAAGGAGCCGTCGGCGGCCTCCACGACCGCCCCGGCACCCTGGGCGGGGTCGGCGTCGGGGTCCTCGCGGACGTCGAGCTTGACCCCGAACCCGTCGCCCGTGCAGGCGGTCCAGCCACTCTCCACCAGGTAGTCGGTGTCGGGCACGGTGGCGGGCGCACCCAGGATGCCGATGTCGGCGCCGGGGATCTTGGTGTCGATCTTCTCCTGCGGCACGACCTTCGGCTTCACGTCCGCGCCCAGGATCAGCTGGGCCGAGGTGACGTTGATGACCGGACGCACCTGGTCGTTGCCGTCCTCGTCGGGCTCGAGGATGACGTAGGCCGCACCCTTCTCCTTGGACAGGATCAGCCCCGGCTCGTCCCACTGGACGTCGGTGTTGGGCTTGAGCACCCCGGCGATGGCCGCGCCGGCCATCAGCAGGACGGCGAGGGCCAGCCCCCCGACCAGGGTGCGGCCGGGCTTGGTGGGCTCCACCTCGCGGCCGCCGGGAGCGCCCGAGACGAACGCGGTGACGAGCCGGCGACGGCTGAACGAGTAGGCCTCGACGAGGTCCTTCTTGGTGGCCATCGTCTAGCCCGGGGAGGTGACGGACTGGGCCACGTCGAAGACGCCGATGGCCAGGACGAGCAGGGGCAGCAGGGTGAGCAGCGCGACGCTCTCGAGGACGTCGCCCAGGCGGCCCCGGCGGACCGACGGCGAGCCGGGCAGCAGCGTGGACGCGAGGAGCACCCCACCGGACGCGGCGAGCACCACCGCCGTGATCGGGTGCCACTGCGGGAACTGCACCAGCAGGGACACCGCCGTCGAGACCAGCCCGACCACGCCGGAGCCGAGGCCCACCAGGACCTCCGAGCCGGTGCGGTACTGGCGGGTGCGGAGCATGACGATGAGGCAGGCGTCGACGGCCAGCAGCGTCCCGAAGAGCCCGAGCGAGACCGCGAGCGGTGCGATCGCGAGCAGGAGCAGGCCGACCGTGCCGGAGATGGAGACCAGGATCTCGTGCGCGACGCGAGCGTCCGCCCCGACCTGGGAGGGGTCGACGTCGGCGGGGTCGGCGGTGATGTCGGCGTCGGAGTAGAGCTGGTCGACCGAGGTGCCGGTGACGCCGAGCGCCAGCCAGGGGAACACGCTGCCGATCATGACGACCACGGTGAGCACGACCGTCAGCACCGCCGCCGCCCGGAGGTCGGTGGCGTGCAGCAGCAGGCCGACGGCCAGGAAGACCGCGCCGACCACGACCGGCGGGAGCACCAGCGTGCGGCCCTCGCCGAGGCCCACGAGGCAGACCACCCCGGCGAGCAGCGCGCCGGCGCCGGCGCAGGCGACGGGGTAGTCGAAGAGCGGACCGTCGGGCGCGAGCATCAGCCCCGCCACGGCGGCGTACCCGGCGGCCATCCAGGCCACTGCGACCGCTGCCTCGGCCTCGCGCTCGGCGCGCGACAGCACGATCGCCGCGGCGACCAGCGCGAACGCCACCGTCGCGGCGGCCACGGCGGCGAGCTGCTGGCCGTCCTGGATCAGCAGCGCCACGGCGCCCAGGGTCATCAGGAGCGCGGCCGCGGTGAGCGCGGCCCGCCGCCCGGACGCCGGCTGCCACGGCTTGAGGTCACGCTCGACGACGTCCGTCATGGCCTCGACCACGTCGTCGTAGACGCGCGGCGGGTCCTCGTCGATGCCGGCCGTGACGGTGAGCGTCCCGCCGTCCTCGACCCCCTGCAGGGTGAGCCCCGAGTCGGGGGCGAGACGACGCCCCTCCGAGGTGACCAGGCGGTAGCCGCCGTAGACGGTGCTGGAGTCGAGGAGGCCGACGCTCCGGGCGAGCTCGGGGACGAGCTCGGCCACCGGCACCGCGCCCGGCAGCACGAGGTCCACCCGGCGCGTGCCCGACGTCACCGTCACCCGCACCAGTCCCGAGGATGTGGTCGGGGCCTGGGTCATCGTCTCTCCCTCAGGTGTTCGCAGCGGTCACTGTGCGAGCCGGCAGGTGGGTCCGGCCGCGGCCGGCCTTCACGAGCGAGCCGGATGCTACCGGCCCGTCCGCGCCCTGCCGGGCGTCAGTCGATCACACCGGGGGCGGCGTCGTCGTCATCGGTCCACCGGCGCTCGTGTCGCGGTGTCCCGACCCGGGACAGGGCTGATGGCCGCATCGGCGAGGGGGCCGACACCTCGCGGTGCCGGCCCCCTCGCCGTCGTGTCCATCGGGCAGTGAGATCAGATCTCGAACTGCGCCGCGCCGCGCTTGTCGGCGGCCTGGTACTCGGCGTTGGACTGGTAGACCGTCTGGCTGCTCTTGTCGAGGAGGTCGCGCATCTCCTGGATCGCGTTGTCCCACTTGGCCTTCGAGACGGTGTACTGCGACTGGGCCTGACCGACCCACTGGCTGCGCAGCGGCTCGAGCTCGGACTCCAGACGGTTCATCCGGTCGTCGATGTCCTTGACCTTCTGGTACATGTCGGCGGCGGCCTGGTCGACCGCGCCGTGGTTGACCTTGATTCCATCCATGCTCATCATCGTTCTCCTTGGTCTGAGTGCGGCGGTCAGCCGAGCTTGTGGGTCAGGTTGGCGAAGTTCGTGCCCTGGGACTCGTCGGTGTTGACGTTGTCCCGCTCGGTGACGCCGAGGGAGTTCTCGAACTCGTTGAGCGCGTCGACGATCGTCTGCTGCTTCTCGGTCCACGCCTGCTGCAGGGCGAAGAACGCCGTGGCGCCCTGGCCGCCCCAGCGGCCCTGGACCGAGGAGATCTGGTCCGTCAGCTGACGGCTGATGTTGTTGAAGTCGGTGCGAGCGTCCGCCACCATTCCAGCGGCGCGGGTGAGTACACCTTCGCCTTGGCCGAACTCGTTGGAGTTTTCCGACATGTCGCCTGCTCCTTCATGTGTGGCGGCATGTCGCCGCGCATCGTGGGTTCTCTTCGTGTGGCAGTGGTGCCAGGTGGTTCGTGGTCCTTCTCGGCGTGCGATCCGGACAAGCAGGTGTCTACCCGGAGGCAGGACCCCTAAACCTCAGCCTGTCAATTCCCACAGCTGCCGGAAGAGCCCCACGGCGACGACGAGCGAGCCCACGGCGAAGGACCCGCAGACCGACTCGGCGACCTCGCCCCGGCGCGACCACCAGGCCGAGCGCCACCCCCTGCCGAGAGCCACGGAGACCAGCAGCAGCAGGGCGGCGACCACGACGGCCAGGATCCCCACCACCAGCAGCGTGTCGGTCTGCAGGACGTCGAAGAGGAGGACCAGCAGCGCGAGCCCGCACACCAGGCCCGCCACGCGCAGCAGCGCTCGGGCCGCGACGTGACGGTAGGTGCGCGCGACGAACAGCAGGGAGCAGCCGGCGAAGCCCACGAGGCAGCGCGCGCCGAGGGCGTCGGGGCGCTGGGTGGCGGTGGCCAGCAGCAGGGGCGCCGACACCACGGTGACCGCGAGGATCGCGGCCGACGACGCGGTGACGATGCGGGTGCCGCGCACGGCCACGACCTCCACCGCACGCGGGGGTACGACGATCCGGCCACGGCGTCCGGTGGGTCGGTCGCGCGCCGACCAGGCCGTGACGGCCAGCCGCTCCAGGTCGATCAGGAACTGGTCCGGCACGTCGATCGCCAGCATCGGCACGAACCGCGCGGCGAGCATGGCCGCGACCAGCAGCACGGCCCACGCCACCTGGGGCCGGAGGTCGAGGAGCGCGGCGCCGCAGGTCACCACGAAGACGCCGATGCCCACGGACACCCAGACCCGCAACGCCTCCTCGGAGTGGCGGTCGAGGGCGCGCGCCACCGCGGCGGTGACCGCGCCGGTGAGGGCGGCGACACCGACGATCGTGGGCAGCCGCTCGGGTGCGGGGTCCCACGCCACCACGAACGCCGCCGCCGCGGCGAAGGCGGGCGCGGCGAGGATCCGGTGCGCGGCGTAGCGACCGACCGGCAGCACCCCGATCGCGGCGGCGACGCCGAGCAGGACGACGGTGGCGGTGCGCTGTTCGGAGGGCTCCTGCTGCGAGGCGAACCAGCCGGCGAGCAGCGCGGCGGCCGTGCTGACGCAGAACCACAGCACCGAGAGCGCGCCCGGCGGGCTCTGGCGTGGCGCCGGTCCTGTCGTCGCCCGGCGGCGGCGGCCGGTCACGGTGGGGCGGGCGGCGGACTCCGCCAGGGCGACCACGAGGGAGCCGGCGCCGATGCCGGCGCTCTCGAGGGTGGCGTCGGGGGCGAGCGGGTCGCCCACCCGCGTGTGGATCGTCGGCGGGGCGCTGACGCCGGCCTGGGCGGCGTACTCGAGGGCCACGTCGTGGGCCGAGGCACCGGCCGGCACCAGGAGGTCGAGCGCGCCGGAGGGACCGAGCACGGTCAGCGCGACCGCGTCGGCCGCACCCGCGGCCGCCCCGTTGCCCGACCCGCTCACGTCGCCTCCCGAAGGGTCCGGACGAGCCCGTCCGGTCGTGGGCAGCCTAATCGTTGACGTACGCCTATCATCAAGCCACCGCTGAGAGCGGTGCCCGGCCCTCTCGGGCACCACCGGTCGACGGCAAGGGGACGGTTGAGCGTGAGCACGACGCTTCGCGGGGCACGGGTGGACGAGCCGGAGATGCCCACCGGGCAGCTGGTCCTGCAGCCGCCGCCCCAGATCCAGCCCGCCGAGGGCGCCGCCGGCGTCATGATGAACGCCATCCCGATGCTGGGCAGCCTCGGCTCGATCGTGCTGGTCGCGACCATGGGCGCGCGGACCGGCAGCAGCAACGGCATCCGCTTCATCGCCGCCGGCATGTTCCTCTTCGCCACCGTCGGCTTCATCCTCGTGCAGGTCGACCGTCAGCGGAAGCAGCGCGCGCAGCAGGTCACCGGCTCCCGCACGGAGTACCTGCGCTACCTCAGCAACGTCCGCAAGGTCGCGCGCGAGTCCGCCGACCAGCAGCGCCGCGCGCTGACCTGGCACCACCCCGACCCGGCCTCCCTGCCGGCGATGGCCGAGGAGCGCTCCCGCATCTGGGAGCACGTCTCGAGCGACCCGCAGTTCCTGCACGTGCGCTACGGCCTCTGCGCGCAGCCGCTCGCCCTCGAGCTGGTGCCGCCCGAGAGCGCCCCGATCGACGAGGTCGACCCGGCGGCCGCCTCCGCGCTGCACCGGCTGCTCGTCGTCCACCGGCTCCAGCCGGACCTGCCGGCCTCGATCGACCTGCGGGCCTTCGACCGGGTGGAGATCTGCGGCGACGAGGAGGAGGCGCGCAGCCTCGCGCGCGCCATCATCTGCTCCGCCACGGCGTTCCACTCCCCCGACAACCTGGTCCTGGCCGTGCTGTCCTCGGAGATGCACCTGGCCCACTGGGACTGGATCAAGTGGCTGCCGCACGCCCTCAGCGCCGAGCAGAGCGACGCCGTCGGGCCGATGCGGATGGTCACGACGTCGCTGGCCGACCTGGCCAACCTGCTGCCGCCCGACCTCAGCGACCGTCCGCGCTTCGGCGCCGACGAGCGGCCGGCCACGCCCCACATCCTGCTCGTGACCGACGGCGTCGAGCTCCCGCCGGGCAACCACGTCATCCCGCCGGACGGCCTGCACGGTGTGACCGTGCTCGACCTGCCCGCGCGCTGGGGCGAGCTCGACGACCCCAGCCGCCTGCGCATCCAGCTCGACGGCCCGGCGATCGACGACGAGAACAAGGTCCCCGTGGTCGCGCTGCGGCTGCGCGAGGAGGAGATCCGCGCCAAGGGCGACCAGTGCGACCTCGCCACCGCCGAGGCGTTCGCGCGCCGGCTGACGCCCATGCACACCGTGAGCTCCGGCGCCCCGGAGGCGGTGAGCACCGGCGAGATCACCGGCCCCACCGACTTCATGGACCTGCTGGGCCTGGGCGACGTACGCCGCTTCGACCCCGCCGCCGCCTGGCGTCCGCGCCCGGCGCGCGACCGGCTCCGGGTGCCGATCGGCCTCGGCGAGGGCGGCGGCCTGGTCCACCTCGACATCAAGGAGTCCGCCCAGCAGGGCATGGGCCCGCACGGCCTGGTGATCGGCGCGACCGGCTCCGGCAAGTCGGAGTTCCTGCGCACGCTCGTCCTCGGGCTCGCGATGACGCACTCCCCCGAGCAGCTCAACATGGTGCTCGTCGACTTCAAGGGTGGCGCCACCTTCGCGGGCATGTCCGAGATGCCTCACGTCTCGGCCGTCATCACCAACCTCGCCAACGAGCTCACGCTCGTCGACCGCATGCAGGACGCCCTGTCCGGGGAGATGGTGCGCCGCCAGGAGCTGCTGCGCGACGCAGGCAACTACGCCTCGATCCGCGACTACGAGAAGGCACGGGTCGCCGGCGAGGAGCTGGACCCGATGCCGTCGCTGTTCCTCGTCGTCGACGAGTTCTCCGAGATGCTGTCGGCCAAGCCGGAGTTCATCGACCTGTTCGTCGCCATCGGTCGCCTCGGCCGCTCGCTCGGCCTGCACCTGCTGCTCGCCTCGCAGCGCCTGGAGGAGGGCCGGCTGCGCGGGCTGGAGTCGCACCTGTCCTACCGCGTCGGTCTGCGCACCTTCAGCGCCCAGGAGTCGCGGGCGGTGCTGGGCGTGCCCGACGCCTACGAGCTGCCGGCCGTGCCGGGCCTGGGCTTCCTCAAGCCCGACCCGACCTCGATGACGCGGTTCAAGGCGGCGTACGTCTCGGGGCCGCCGGCCACCGGGCGCGTGCGGGTCCGGCGCGACGAGGGCGGGCACCTCCAAGGCATCTTGCCGTTCACGATCTCCGAGGTGCACAAGCTCGAGGTCAACGAGCCCGAGCCGGAGGTCCAGCCCGAGGTCGAGCCGGACAGCCAGGAGACGCTGCTCGACCTGGCCGTCGAGCACATGGTCGGCCACGGCCCGGCGGCGCACCAGGTCTGGCTGCCGCCGCTCGACGTCCCCGACACCCTCGACGAGCTGATGAGCGACCTCGGCGAGGACCCCGAGCTGGGCCTCGTCTCGCAGCAGTGGCGCGCCCTCGGCGGGCTGGTCGTCCCGCTCGGCACGGTGGACCGCCCGCGCGAGCAGCGCCGCGACACCCTGACCATCAACCTGAGCGGCGCCTCGGGGCACGTGGCCGTCGTGGGCGGCCCGCGCAGCGGCAAGAGCACGATGCTGCGCACCATCGTCACCAGCATGGCGCTGACCACCACGCCGCAGGAGTCGCAGTTCTTCGTGCTCGACTTCGGCGGCGGCACGTTCGCGCCGCTGACCCGGCTGCCCCACGTCTCGGGCGTGGGCACGCGCTCGGAGCCCGACGTCGTACGCCGGATCATGGCGGAGGTCTCGGGCGTGGTGGACCGGCGCGAGGCCTACTTCCGCGCCAACGGCATCGACTCGATCGAGACCTACCGGACCCGCCGCGCGCAGGGCCGCGTCGACGACGGCTACGGCGACGTCTTCCTGGTGATCGACGGCTGGAGCACGCTGCGCTCGGACTTCGACGACCTCGAGCTGGAGATCCAGCAGCTCGCCTCGCGCGGCCTGACGTTCGGGCTCCACATCGTCACCGGCGCCGCGCGGTGGGCCGACTTCCGCGCCGCGATGCGCGACCTGTTCGGCACCCGGCTGGAGCTGCGCCTGGGTGACGCGCTCGACTCCGAGATCGACCGCAAGATCGCCCAGCTGGTCCCGACCGGCCGGCCCGGACGCGGCCTGGTGCAGAGCAAGCTGCACTTCCTCGGCGCACTCCCGCGCATCGACGGCGACCCGGACGCCGCGTCGTTGGGCGACGGCGTCGACGAGCTGATCAGCCGCGTCGCCACCGCCTGGCGCGGCCCGGCCGGACCCAAGCTGCGGCTGCTGCCCGAGCGCATCGAGCTGGCGCAGCTGCGTGAGCTCGCCGGCGTGGCCGCAGGCCCCGTGGCCGACGAGGAGCGCGACGGCACCGAGGACCTGCGCCTCGTGCTCGGCATCAACGAGAAGGAGCTGGCCCCGGTCGCCCTCGACCCGGACGCCGAGCCGCACCTGCTGATCTTCGGCGACGGGCAGTCCGGCAAGAGCTCGATCCTGCGCACCTACATCCACGAGGTGATGCGGACGCGCTCGGCCAAGCAGGCGCAGCTCGTCGTGGTCGACTACCGGCGCTCGCTGCTGGGCGAGGTGCCCGAGGACTACCTGCTCAACTACCTCACGTCCGCGACGCAGGCCACGCCGGCGATCAAGGACCTGGCGACGTACCTCGAGAGCCGCATCCCGGGCCCGGACGTGACGCCCGAGCAGCTGCGCAACCGGACCTGGTGGACCGGGGCCGAGGTGTTCGTGGTGGTCGACGACTACGACCTCGTCGCGACCCAGCAGACCTCGCCGGTCGCGCTGCTCCAGCCGCTGCTCGCGCAGGCGCGCGACGTCGGGCTGCACGTCGTCGTGGCCCGCCGCTCCGGTGGCGCGTCGCGCGCGCTCTACGAGCCGGTCATCCAGTCGATGCGCGACCTCGCCATGCCGGGACTGCTGCTCTCCGGCAGCCCCGACGAGGGTCCCCTGCTCGGCAACCTGCGCCCGATCCCGCTGCCCGCCGGCCGCGGACGCCTCATCACCCGCGACCGCGGCACCGAGGTCATCCAGACCGCCTGGACCGACCCCACCCTCTGAGTCAGCCCTCGAGGTAGTCCCTGACGTTCGTGTCGTCTGAGGGCGCTCTTGATGACACGAACGTCAGGGACTACCGCTCAGGTGTGGGTGTGCACGCCCGGGCCGTTGATCTTGAGGCTGGGCAGGTCGTCGAGGTTGTAGGAGAGCTCGAAGGTACGGCGGTAGCCGGTGTGCGCGACCCGCCAGCCCTCCGGCGTACGCACGTAGCGATCGGAGTAGAAGGCCGCGCCCTCGAGCATGAAGCGGAAGGCCTCGACGATGACGCGGTCCTCGAGGTACCAGCGCGCCGTGGCCTCGTCGCCCTCGACGGTGATCTCGGGGTGGTGCACCTGGTGCATGGTGATCATGCCCTCGCCGAGGTTCTCCTTCATGTAGGAGACCAGCGCCGCCCGGTCGTCGAAGACCAGGCCGTTGTAGTCGCCCGTGGCGTCGGGCTGGAAGCAGGCCTCGAAGGCTTCCCAGTCCTTCGTGTCGAGCGTGCGCAGGTAGCGGTACTTGAGCTGGCAGATGTCCTCGTAGTCGGTCACAGCGAGCAATGTAAGCCGGATCACGTCGCCGCGGGGCTCATGAGACCTCGTTGTAACTCGGGGTCAACCTCCCGGGCATCTTGCGCAGCCACAGTGGTCTCACCACCCGCAGCACCGAGAGACAGAGGGAGACCCCCGATGGCAGACAACATCGTCACCGCCGAAGAGACCGATGCCGCCCGCGAGCGCCGCGACGCCTTCAAGCTGCGTCACGCACGCGGCCTGACCGCCCTGATGGGCGAGCGCGAGGACCTGCGCGGCGTCCACGCCCTGGCCGACCTGGTCGACGACGCCGTCCGCTGGACCGCGTGAAGCGACTTCGTCGCTTCATTGGAAGTACTCGCTAGCGCTCGTACTTCCGGTGAAGGGGGAGCGACTTCGTCGCTCCCTTGGGAGTGCTCGCTGGCGCTCGTACTCCCGTCCCGGCTTGATCTCCGGGGCTAGCGCCGGCCGGTCTTGAACATGCCACGGGCGATCTCGCGGGCGGCCGTGCGCATGAAGTCCTTGAACGCACCCGACTGCACCACGTCCCGGACCAGGCCGCCCTCCTCCTGCTGAGAGGTACGGCGTGAGGTCCGGGCGGGTGCGTCGGGGCGCGGGCGGGTCGACCGGCCCGCCCTCTGCTGGGTCTTCTCCTCGGCCTGCTGGGCCTTGGCCGCCGCGGCGGCCTCCTGCTCGGCCTCGCGCTTGCGCGCTCCCTCCTCGAGCCGGACGGCGAGCTTCTCGCGGGCCGACTCGCGGTCGACCGCCTCGGCGTACTTGGCGTGGCGGGGGCTGGCCGCGACCGCGGCCTGCATGGCGGCGGGGTCGCTGGGACCCATGAGCGACTCCGGCGCTCGCAGCCGGGTCCAGGCGACCGGCGTCGGGGCGCCGCGCTCGTTCATCACGGTCACGACCGCCTCGCCGATGCCGAGGCTCGTGATCACGCCGCCCAGGTCGTCGTAGGCGCTGGTGGGGTAGGTGTTGACGGTCGCCTTGAGCGCCTTGGCGTCGTTGGGCGTGTGGGCGCGCAGCTGGTGCTGGACGCGCGAGCCGAGCTGGGCCAGCACCTCGTCGGGCACGTCGGTGGGACTCTGGGTCACGAAGAAGACCCCGACGCCCTTGGACCGGATCAGCCGGACCGTCTGGGCGACCTGCTGCAGGAAGTCCTTCGAGGCGTCGGCGAAGAGCAGGTGGGCCTCGTCGAAGAAGAAGACGAGCTTGGGCTTGTCGATGTCGCCGACCTCCGGCAGGTCGTGGAAGAGGTCGGCCAGCAGCCACATCAGGAACGTCGAGAAGACCGCGGGCCGGTCCTGCAGGTTCGGCAGCTCGACCAGCGAGATCAGCCCCCGGCCGTCGGCCGCCACCTGGAGCAGGTCGGCCGACTCGAACTCCGGCTCCCCGAAGAACGCATCGGCGCCCTGGTCCTGGAACGAGATCAGCTCGCGCAGGATCACCCCGGCCGTCGAGGAGGACAGCCCGCCGAGGTCCTTGAGGTCGGCCTTGCCCTCGTCGCTGGTGAGGTGGCCGACGACGGCGCGCAGGTCCGCGAGGTCGAGCAGGGGCAGCCCGGCCCGGTCGGCGTAGTGGAAGACCAGCCCGAGGCTCGACTCCTGGGTGTCGTTGAGGCCCAGCACTTTGCTCAGCAGCGTGGGCCCGAAGGCACTCATCGTCACGCGCAGCGGGATGCCCGTGCCCTCGCCGCCCAGGGCGTAGTACTCCACCGGGAAGCCCGTCGCCTGCCACTGCTGCCCCACGGAGGCGGCCCGGGCGGTGATCTTGTCCCCGGGCGCACCGGGGGTCGCGAGCCCGGACAGGTCGCCCTTGATGTCGGCGGCGAAGACCGGCACCCCCTGGGCGCTCAGCTGCTCGGCGAGCAGCTGGAGCGTCTTGGTCTTGCCGGTGCCGGTGGCGCCGGCCACCAGGCCGTGGCGGTTGACCATGGCGAGCGGGATCCGGATCCGGACGTCCGAGAGCGTCTCGGCGTCCAGCATGAGCCCTCCCAGCTCGAGCACGGCCCCCTCGAACGCGTAGCCGGGCGCCACTGCCTGGGCCACCGCTCCGTCGACGGCACTCGGCGGGGCGGCGTCCTCGGGGGTCTGCGTCATGCCGCCAATCTAGGGCGTGGCTCGGCGCCGTTTATAGTCGCGGCGTGATCTTCAAACGCGTGGGCGACGGGAGGCCGTACCCCGAGCACGGCCTCTCGACCCGCGCGTGGGCGGCCGTGCCACCGCGCCAGGTGCGCCTCGACGAGCTGGTCACCACGAAGGACACCCTCCAGCTCGCCACGCTGCTCGACGAGGACTCCACGTTCTACGGCGACCTGTTCGCGCACGTCGTGGAGTGGCACGAGGAGTACTACCTGGAGGACGGGCTGCACCGCGCCCTGCGCGCGGCCCTCCAGCAGCGCAACGTCCTGCACGCCCGCGTCCACCGTCTGGAAGGCTGAGATGCCCGCCTTCGCGCTCGCGCGCTTCCGCACCGCGATCACCCTCGGGGTGCTCGCGCTCCTGCTGCTGCTGGGCGTCGCCTGGGGCTGGGGGGCGGTCACCGAGCCGTTCACCACCTCCGAGGAGGTGCCGGTCTGCCGGCCCACCGACATCCCCGCCGAGACCAAGGTCTACCCCGACCAGGTCACGGTGAGCGTCGCGAACGCCGGCACCCGCGAGGGCCTGGCCGGGCGCACCATGCAGCTCTTCACCGAGGGCGGCTTCGGGCAGGGCGGCATCAGCAACGCCCCCGACGGCACCGACGTCCCCTTCGCCGAGATCTGGACCGACGACCCCGACAACCCGGCCGTGCGCCTGGTCAAGAGCTACCTCGGCAAGCGCGCCAAGGTCGTCCGCACCGAGAGCGGCCTGCCCGGGGTCAACGTCATCGTCGGCGACGACTTCGTCGAGCTCGCCCAGGGCCGCAAGGCCGTCCAGTCCGACCAGGACAGCGAGATCTGCAGCCCGCCCGCCGAGGCCGACGCCGACACAGGCGTGGTCGAGTAGCTTCGTCCGTCCCGGGGGTTGAGGAGGTTGCGCAGCAACCGTCTCGAAACCCGGTGACCCGGCCGACGACCTAGTCCCGGACGTCCGGCTCGTCGAGCCACTGGGCCAGGCGGCCGCCCCGGCTGACCTGGCGCAGGCGCTCCTCGGTGCGCTCGCGCAGCTTGCGCGGGGTCACGACGAGCACCTCGTCGCCGTGGCGCAGGACCGAGCGGCGCTCGGGGACCTTGGCCTCGCCCTCGCGGATGATGAGTGACACCGAGGCCCCGGGCGGCAGTCGCAGCTCGCCCACCTCGACGCCGTGCATGAGCGACGCCGGGCTGATCGTGATCTGCAGCAGGTCGGCCGCGACCCGGTCGAGCGGTGCCGCCTCGAGCTCGAGGTCGCGGGGCTCCGACCGCCGGGCCACGCGGAGCACCCGCGCCACCAGCGGCAGGGTCGGTCCGGTGAGCAGGGTGTAGATCACGACCATCACGAAGACGATGTCGAAGAGCTGCTCGGCGTCGGCGACGCCCTCCGACAGCGGGATCGTGGTGAAGACGATGGGCACCGCGCCGCGCAGGCCCGCCCAGGACAGGAAGCCCAGGTCCCGCCACGGCATCGGTTGCACCACCGCACTCGCGAGCACCGAGAGCGGGCGGGCGACGAAGGTGAGGATCAGGCCGGCGGCCACGGCCAGGCCCACCGTCTCCAGCGAGATGCGGCCGGGTGACAGCAGCAGCCCCAGCATGACGAACAGCCCGATCTGGGCCACCCAGGCGATCCCCTCCGAGAACGAGCGCGTCACCCCGCGGTGCGGGAGCTCGGAGTTGCCGAGCACCAGCGCGGCGACGTAGACCGCGGCGAATCCGGAGACGTGCACGGCGGCGCCACCGGCGTAGGCGAGCATCGTGAGGCAGATGACCGCGATCGGGTAGAGACCCGACGAGGGCAGCGCCGCGCGCCGCATGACCCAGGCGCCGCCGAAGCCCACGGCGAGCCCCAGCAGCACGCCGCCGGACAGCTCGAAGAGGATCTCCAGGAGCATCCGCCAGATGCCCTCGTCGGCGGCCGCGCCCGTCGACACCAGCACCACCAGGACGACGGTGGGAGCGTCGTTCAGCCCGGACTCCGCCTCCAGCGAGCCGGTCAGCCGCCGTGGCAGCGGCACCGTGCGCAGCACCGAGAACACTGCGGCGGCGTCGGTCGCGGACGTCACCGCGCCGAGCAGCACCGCGGTCTCCCAGGACAGCCCGAGCAGGTAGTGCGAGCCGAGGGCGACGACGCCGACCGACACCGCGACCCCGATCGAGGCCAGGGAGACGCCGATGCGCATCGACGGCTTGATCTCGCGCCAGCTGGTCGTGAGCCCGCCCTCGGCCAGGATCAGGACCAGCGCGGCGAAGCCGAGTGCGTGGGCGAGCTCGGCGTCCTCGAAATCGATGCCGAGGCCCTGCTCGCCCAGCAGGACGCCCATGAGCAGGTAGATCAGCAGGCTGGGCAGGCCGGCGCGCGAGGAGAGCCGCACCGCGAGGACGGCCAGCAACGTGACGCCCGAGCCCAGCAGCAGGAACGTGTCGAGCTGGTGGACGTCGAAGCTCATGTCACCTCGTCCTGCTTTGGCGGGGCGGCGGAGACGCAGTCTATCGGTGCGGCGCCCCTCGCCCGGACCGGTCGCCGTCGCGTGAAACTGGAACATGTTCTACCTTTGCTCCATGAGCACCAAGGGCACCGCCGTCCCCGACGTCCTGCCTGCGGGCGACCTGCCCGCCGACGTCGCGTCGTACGACGTCGTGGTGGTCGGCTTCGGGATCGCCGGTGGCTGCGCGGCGCTGGAGGCGGCCCGCGCCGGTGCCTCCGTGCTGCTGCTCGAGCGGGCGGCCGTGCACGGCGGCACGTCGTCGATGTCCGGCGGCCACTTCTACCTCGGCGGGGGCACCGCGGTGCAGCAGGCGACCGGCCAGGAGGACTCGGTCGAGGCGATGTACGACTACCTGCTCGCCGTGTCGAAGGACCCCGAGCCGGACAAGATCCGGGCCTACTGCGACGGCTCGGTCGAGCACTTCGACTGGCTGGAGGCGCTGGGCTTCGAGTTCGAGCGCAGCTTCTACCCCGAGAAGGCGGTGATCCAGCCCGGGACGCAGGGGCTGATGTTCACCGGCAACGAGAAGGTCTGGCCATTCCGCGAGCAGGCGCGCCCGGCTCCACGTGGCCACAAGGTCCCGGTGCCCGGCGACACCGAGGGCACCCGGATCGTCATGGACCTGCTTCGCGACCGGGTCGCGGAGGCGGGCGTCACCGTGCGCTACGAGACCGGCGCGACCAACCTGGTGGTCGACGACGCCGGCGCGGTCGCCGGGGTCGCCTGGCGCTCCTTCGACGAGACCGGCTTCGTCGCAGCCGCCGCGGTCGTCATCGCCGCGGGCGGCTTCGTGATGAACCCCGACATGGTCGCAGAGCACACCCCGGCCCTCGGGTCCAAGCTCTTCACGCTCGGCTCGACCTACGACGACGGGCTCGGCATCCGGCTGGGCCAGTCGGTCGGCGCCGAGCTCAAGCACATGGACGAGCCGTTCATCACCGCGCCGCTCTACCCGCCGTCGGTGCTCGTGAAGGGCCTGCTGGTCAACCAGGAGGGTCGGCGCTTCGTGGCCGAGGACAGCTACCACTCGCGCACGTCGCAGTTCGTGATGGAGCAGACCGGCTCGGCGGCGTACCTCATCGTCGACAGCGAGCACGTGGAGTACCCCAAGATGCCGCTCGTCCCGCTCCTCGACGGGTTCGAGACGGTCGCGGAGATGGCCACCTCCCTCGGTGTCGCGGAGACGACGCTGCAGGAGACGCTCGACCGCTACAACGAGCACGCCGCGCGCGGCGAGGACCCCGACTTCCACAAGGCGCCCGACTGGCTGGCGCCGCAGTCGGTCGGCCCGTGGGCGGTCTTCGACGTGCGCCTGGGCCACGCCCTCTACGCCGGCTTCACCCTCGGCGGCATCCGGGTCACCGTCGACGGGGAGGCCCAGCGCCCCGACGGCTCGGTCGTCCCGGGCCTGTACGCCGCCGGCGCCTGCGCCTCCAACCTCGCCCAGGACGGCAAGGGCTACTGCTCCGGCACCCAGCTCGGCGAGGGGTCGTTCTTCGGTCGACGGGCTGGTGTGGCCGCCGCCCGTCGCGCCGCCTCCGGCGGTTGAGGAGGTTGCGCAGCAACCGTCTCGAAACCCGGTGAGACGAACGCGGCGTCGGGGACACCTCCGGGGGTTTCGAGACAGGCGCCAGCGCGCCTTCCTCAACCCACGGGGGGTTAGCCTCACCTCCGTGACCGACCGCCTCCTGGTGGCGCAGCGCGCCAACGTGCCGCCGTTCCACGTGATGGACCTGCTGGAGGCCTCCGCGCGGCGCCAGCGCACGCACGGCGACGTGCTCAACCTCCTCGCCGGGCAGCCGAGCAGCGGGGCGCCGGCGCCGGTGCGCGACGAGGCGGTGCGGCTGCTGGGCAGCGGCGACCCGCTCGGCTACACGCCGGCGACCGGGATCCTCGAGCTGCGCGAGGCGATCGCGGGTCACCACCGCCGCACGCACGGCATCGAGGTCACCGCCGACGACGTCGTGGTGACCACGGGCTCGAGCGGTGGCTTCCTGCTGGCGTTCCTGGCGGCGTTCGAGGTCGGCGACCGCGTGGCGATGGCGCGGCCGGGATACCCCTGCTACCGCAACGTCCTCAGCGCCCTGGGCTGCGAGGTCGTGGAGATCGCGACCGGTCCCGGGACCCGCTTCCAGCCGACGGTGGCCCGGCTCGCCGAGGCCCACGAGCGCACGCCGCTCAAGGGGGTCGTGGTCGCCAGCCCCGCCAACCCGACCGGGACCATGCTCCTGCCCGCCGAGCTCGCGGCGATCGCGCGGTGGTGCGACGACAACGCCGTCCAGCTGATCTCCGACGAGATCTACCACGGCATCGAGTACGCCGGCCTCGACGGCGGCGAGACGCTCGCGCGCTCGGCGTGGGAGACCAGCCGCGAGGCGGTGGTGTTCTCGAGCTTCTCCAAGTACTTCTCGATGACCGGCTGGCGGATCGGGTGGATGCTGGTGCCCGAGCGGCTGCGGCGCGCGGTCGACGTCCTCACCGGCAACTTCACGATCTGCCCGCCGGTGATCGCCCAGCGCGCCTGCCTGGCGGCCTTCGACGACGCGACGTACGCCGAGCTCGACGGCCACGTGCGCCGCTACGCGGAGAACCGCCGGCTGCTCCTGGACGCCCTCCCCGGCCTCGGCGTCACCCGGCTCGCGCCGGCCGACGGCGCGTTCTACGTCTACGCCGACGTCGGCCACCTCACCCAGGACTCGATGACCTTCACCCACGACCTCCTGGCCCGCACCGGCGTCGCGCTCGCCACCGGCGTCGACTTCGACACGACTGAGGGTCACCACTACGTCCGGCTCAGCTTCGCCGGCCCCCGCACCGACATCGAGCAGGCCCTCGACCGCCTCCGCCGCGACTGGACCTAGCTCGCCTCGTCGGGATAGTCCCTCACAAATTCGTGGGTAGGAGGTCTCTCAAAGCACTCGGACGTGAGGGACTATCCCGGCGGCGCGCTCATCCGCCCGCAGGGCGCTCCCAGGCGGAGAGGGGAGAGGTGCGGGTGGGGGCCGACGAGGTGGCGTGGCCGAGGCGGGCGAGGAGGCCACGGCGGACGACGCCGTTGCGCACGCGCTGGGGGTGGTCGCCGACCTTGGTGGTGCTGACGACGCGGGCGGTGCGGTAGCTGATCCGGGAGACCGTGTCGGAGCCGGACCAGGAGATGTAGCAGTAGCGCCCGTCCCAGCTCGGGGTCACCCAGTAGGGCTTGAGGCCGCGCTTGATGAGACGGCTGTGCCGGCCCGTGCGCGGGTCCACGACCGTCGCGTAGTCCGACATCGTGCCGGCCACGCACAGCCGTTTGCCCGTCGGGTCCATGGCGATGCCGTGGTGGGCGGAGTCGAGCAGGTACTGCTCGCGCGGGGTGTTCGGGACCAGGTTGGGCAGGCGGCGTACGCGGGTGATCCGGCCCGTACGGCGGTCCAGCTGGACGAAGCCGTGGAAGAAGGACAGCTGCAGGTAGATCTTCCTCTCGTTCGGCGAGAGCGTCATCGGGCGGACCGCCGTGCTGACCTGGTCCAGGCCGCGCGCGTCGAGCGCCTTGCGCAGGTCGTAGCGGCGCACGACCTTGAACGTCGTGGCGTCGACGACCTGCAGCACCCGGTCGTCCTTCGTGGCGTCGAGCGCCGGGTCGTCGAGCGGGCTGTAGACCATGCCGATGCTGGCGTGCAGGATGCGGCGGCCGCCGTCGATGAAGACGCTCTCGTGGGGGGAGCCGCCCGAGGGGAAGCGGCCCACCTCCTTGCCGTCCGCCACGCGCAGCACGTGCACGACGTTGCCCGTGGACGCGCTCACCACGACGCGCCGGCCGTCCGGTGAGATCGCCATGTGGTCCGAGCGCACCCCGGCGACGGCGAAGCGCCAGACGATCCTCTTCGTGCGCAGGCTGATCGCGACCACGTCACCGAAGGACGGGCGCGAGACCACGACGAGGCGGCCGTCGCGTGAGGAGTACATGTCGTCGACGAGCTGGTCGTTGCCCTCGCCGATGAGCTCGCGGATGGCCAGGAAGTAGGCGAGCCGGTAGGGGTTGGTCGCGATCTCCTGCATGCGGGCGGCGTAGTCGGGCACGACGTCGATCCGGGCGACCCGGCGGAAGGTCCTCGGGTCGAGCACGTCCGCCGTGCCCTCCCAGTTGTTGCCGACGAACACGACGCGCCGCACGTGCTTGGACACCGCCGCGGGTCGCGGCTCGGCGGCGACGGCCGCCGCGGCCTCGGCGGGCGCGGACAGCGGCCCGAGGGCGGCGCCCAGCGTGAGGACCAGCGCGAGGACCAGCGCGCGAGCGGGTGCGGAGCGCAGCATGGGGACTCCTTCGTGACGGGCGACACCATGATCGGGCGCGCAGAAGCGTTTCGGGAGAGTTCAACGAGGGAAAGCGCAGAACGACACGAACAGGCAGAGCACCAACCAGGCGGAGCCAGGCGGAGGGCGTGACGATGTACGGCGACACCGACGTGCTGCGCAGGCGCGCCGACCAGCTGCGGGAGCAGGCCGTCGACGTGCGGATGCTGGCCGACCAGCTGGTCGCGCAGACCGAGAGCCTCGGCTGGACCGGCCGGGCGGCCGAGAGCATGCGGCTGCGCGTGCAGGAGCGGGCCGGCCACCTGCGGGCGGTCGCCGGCGCCCACGACACCGCCGCCGACTCGCTGGACCGGCACGCCCAGGACGTCACCACGCTGCAGGACGCGATCGCCGAGCGGGAGCGCACCGCGGCCTCGCTCGTCGCCGACGCCCGCACCCGGGTGGCCCAGGTCGAGGCCGCCAACGAGGAGGCCGACGCCGCCGTACGCCGCGTGGCCGACGCCGACGACCTCGCCCTGGCCGCCGTCACCCTGCCGCCCCCGGGCCACCGGGACTGGCTGACCGTCGAGCTGCCCGGACTCCGCGACGACTCGAGGACCACATGACCACCATCGACCTCAGCACGCCTCCGCCCCCGCCGGTCGGGACTCTCGAGGCCCTCCCCCGCCGGGCCACGCTGACGCTGGCCGAGCTGCGCCTGGTCGCCGAGCACGCCGGCGGCGCACCGCTGCCGTTCGACCTCGCCGCCCCGCCCGAGGCGCCGCCCCTGGAGGGCCGCCTCGGCCAGACGCGCGGGACCTCCGAGGACCAGGCGTACGCCGACGCGGTGGCCACGCTGCACGAGGGCTCCGACTCGCTGGGCCGGCGCGGGCTGATGGTCGGTGGCGTGGTCGACGAGGGCCTCGTCGGCGCCGTGGGCCTGCTGGCCACCCCGACCCTGGCGCTGGACCTCGACGTCACCGCCGACTCCGTGCAGGCCAAGTCCTGGCACCGGCAGGCCGGTGACGCGGTGGCGACCCTGGCCACCGTCGACGGGATCGTCTTCGAGCTGGCGTGGTTCCCCACCGCCCACTGGCCCTCCGAGCTCGCCCGGGTCGCCGTGGTCCCCGAGGACCTCGCGCTGCGCGACTCCGTCGTGCCCGACGAGGTCGACCTTCCCTACGAGCTGGTCGACGCCGCCGTCGAGGCGGCCGCGGCCTCGCGCAACGACCTGCTGCCCGTCCTCGCCTCCCAGCACTCGCAGGCCGCCCGCGACGCGGCCGGCCGCGCGCTGGGCGAGTCCGAGCTGGTGGCGATCCTGACCGCGCTGGTCGGCGAGACCCAGGGGCGCCTGCGCGGCATGGTCGCCGACGTCTCGACCGAGTCCACCACCGTGGTGGGGGTGGTCTCGTGGGTGCTGCTGGCCGACGGCTGGCGCGCCCTGTGTCCCCACCTGGAGCACGAGGTCCTGCGCGTGCGCGTCCAGCGCGTCGACGCGGCCGACCTCGCCCCCCACCTGGCCCCGGTCCTCGCGGAGGTGTCCCGATGAACGACGACGAGACAAGCCAGGAGTCGGTCACGGCCGCCGCCGCCCGGGAGGAGCGCGAGGTCCCGACCACGCAGGCCGAGGCCCTCGACCTGGCCGACAAGTACGACCGCATGATGCGCCTGGCCGACCACTTCGACTCGGCCGGCGAGGAGATGCGGGAGCGCGCCAGGCTCGGCTCCGACATCGTCGACGACCCCGAGCTCGTGGCGTCCGCCGAGCTCTCGCCCGCGACGCACGCCCAGGCGGAGGAGGACATCCGCACGGCGACCACCGGCACCCGCGGCCTGCTGACCCGCTCCATCGAGCTCGACGCCGACGCCCTGGTCCTGCGCGCGACCGTGCTGACCTACCGCTGGATCGACGAGCTGCAGGTCGCGGCCTACCAGACCCTCGGCTCCATCGCCGGGCGCGCGATCGGCTACCTCGCGCCCGAGGTGGCGCTCGGCGGCGCGATCGTGTCGGCCGGCCTGATCGAGACCGACGCGCTCGACCGCGACGGCGTGGCGGCGTACCTCAACGAGCTGGCGGAGAAGAACCCCGAGCTCATGGAGCACGTCACCAGCGGCGGCGGCGGGCTGCTGGACGGCCTCCAGATGCGCTCGCTGCTCACCTCCGGCGTGTTGTCGGGCGAGGAGGGCCGCCTCGCCGGCCGAGGCGGGCTGCGGGCCATGGGCGTGCCGACCCTGGCGGCCGACTTCGGGGCCGCGCTCCGCGACACCGCCGGCGGCCTCGTCGAGGCCACGCCGACGGCCGAGCCGCTCGTCGCCGACGCGGCGGCTCCCCGCACGCTGGCCGACCTGATGTCCGCGCTCGAGCACGCCGCCACCAGTGTGGTCGTCCACAAGGTCACCGAGGGCCGCTACATCGCCTACCTCCCCGGCCCCTCGACCGGCGACGGGCGCCGGCTGCGGCTGGTCGGCGGCGACCGCACGGAGTACGCCGCGCAGGTGCTGCAGGCCATCGAGTCCGCCGTGGAGGGCGACACCGCCGCCCACGTCATGCTGGTCGGGTCCGCCCAGGGCGGGGTGACGGCCGCCGAGGTCGCCGCCGGGCTGCCCTCGACGGCGTTCGTGATCGACCAGGTCGTCACCGCCGGGGCGCCGTCGGCCCACGTGCCGCGGATCCCCGACGGCACCCGCGTGCTGTCGTTGGAGGACCGCTCCGACCCGGTCGCCGTGCTCGGCTCGCTCATGAGCGCGGGCGCGAGCAACCGGCTCACGGTGGTCTTCGACAGCGCCGGGCGCAACGGCGAGAGCATCTACGTCACCGGCGGCCGCGCGGCCGACACCGCCACGCACCCCGAGCTCCGCGCCGAGATCTCCCGCATCCAGTCGCTCGGCTACCTCGCGGGCTAGGGCCTCGATCAGATCGCGAGGTCGTGCACGAACTCGGCGAGCTGGGTGAGGTTGCGGCACTCGACCATCGGCACGATCTCGCCGTACGTCGGCGCCGCGGAGTCGCCGGTCCCCCAGTGCCGCCGCGCCTCGGGGTTGAGCCACCAGGCGTGCCGGGTGGAGTCGGCGAGGCGCTGCAGCACGTCGGCGTGGAGGTCGCTGTAGTTGGAGCGGGCGTCGCCCAGGATCAGCAGCGACGACTTGGGACCCAGGGCATCGGGGTGCGACTCCTCGAACTTCGCGAGCGCCCGGCCGTAGTTGGTGCGGCCCCACAGGGCGGCGTGCGAGGTGCTCGCCGCGAGGTCGGCCATCACGTCCACGACGTCGGCGCCGGGCCGGAAGTGGTGGGTGACCTCGTGGACGTGGTCGATGAAGGTGAACGCACGCACCTTCTGGAACTGGTCCTGCAGGGCGAAGACCAGCAGCAGCGTGAACTGCGCGAAGTTGGCGACCGAGCCGCTGACGTCGCACAGGACGACGAGCTCGGTGCGGTGCGGCCGCTTGGGCTTGTGGTGGGTGACCAGGGGGACCCCGCCGGTGGACATCGAGGCCCGGACCGTACGCCGGAAGTCCAGCGGCCCGCGTCGGCGCGCGTGGTGCTCCTGGGTCAGCCGCGTCGCGAGCCGGCGCGCGAGCGGGTAGATCTCCCGGCGCATCTCCTCGAGGTCGGACTTGCGGGCCGCGGTGAAGTCGAGCCGGTCGATGCTGGGCTTGATCGCCACGGTGGCCACGTGGTCGGGGCCCTTCTCCTCCGCGATCCGGCGCCGGGCGTCGTCCTCGACGCGACGCGTGAACGCGCCGATGCGGCGGCCCGAGGTGCGCTGCGCCTCCTCCTCGGTGCGGCCCTCGGCGAGCAGCGCCGCCATGATCCGGTCGAGGAGCTCCTGCGGCGCGACCCGCTGCATCGCGGTGTACGCCGACCAGGACGACAGGCCCGGGCCACGCCCCGGCATGGCGCCGAAGCGCCCGACCATCTCGGCGGCCAGCCGTAGCAGCCGCTGCTCGTCATCGGCGGTGAGCGCCTCGACGAGGTCCTCGCGGAACGACGCGAGCGCCTGGGCGTTGTCGCGCGCGCCCGGCCCCTCCCCCGCCGCGTCCTCGTCGCTCGGCGCCGCGCCCGCGCCGACGAGGCGCGGGAAGTAGATGTCGAACAGCGCCTCGAACGTCGGGCGCTGCACCTGCCGCTTGACCAGCGTGGCGGCGTAGGCGTCGCGGATGACGACGCGCTCGGACCAGTCCAGCGCGGTGAGCGCCGCGATCGCGTCCAGGTCCTCCGCCAGCGAGACGGGCAGGCCGGCCCCTCGTAGCGCCTCGAGGAAGGCGATGTGGCGGTCGACCAGCCCCGAGGCGGCCGGCGCCGGACCGGTGCCGGGAGTCATCGCTTCAGCCGGAGCTCGCGGATCGCCCGGTCGTGGTCGGAGGCGTGCTTGAGCACGACGCCGAGGGTGTCGTTGACGGCCTTGTCGTCCAGGTCGCGGATCTCGAGGGCGATCAGCGTGCGTGCCCAGTCGACGGACTCCGCGATCGACGGCGCCTTCTTCAGCTCCAGCTCGCGCAGCCGACCGACGGTCGCGACCAGCTGCCCGGCGACCTTGTCGTCCAGCCCGGGCACCTGCGAGGCGACGATCTCGCGCTCCCGCTCGGCGTCGGGGTAGTCCAGGTGCAGGTAGAGACAGCGCCGCTTGACGGCCTCGGAGAGCTCGCGGGTCGCGTTGGAGGTCAGGAAGACCAGCGGGCGACGTACGGCGGCGACCGTGCCGAGCTCGGGGATCGTCACCTGGAAGTCCGAGAGCACCTCGAGCAGCAGCCCCTCGACCTCCACGTCGGTCTTGTCGACCTCGTCGATGAGCAGGACGGTCGGCTCCTCGCGGCGGATCGCCGTGAGCAGCGGCCGCGTGAGCAGGAACTCCTCGGTGAAGATGTCGTCGTGGGTGGCCGACCACTCCTGGTCGCCCGACGAGGCCTGGATGCGCAGCAGCTGCTTCTTGTAGTTCCACTCGTAGAGCGCGCGCGCCTCGTCGAGCCCCTCGTAGCACTGCAGCCGCACCAGCTCGGCGCCCGTCGCCCGCGCCACGGCCTTGGCCAGCTCGGTCTTCCCCACGCCGGCGGGCCCCTCGATGAGCATCGGCTTCTCGAGAGCGCCGGCGAGGAAGGTGGTGGTGGCGGTGGCCGCGTCGGCGAGGTAGCCCGACGCGGTCAGTCGCTCGGCGGCATCGGCGGGTGAGGCGAACCAGGTCATGCCTCATCCTCGCCTACGACGGCAGCGACGGCGGGTCGGCGTCGGTCCGTGACCCCCGTGACCCCGCCTCGGATCCCTCGTTGGACTGCAGAGCGAGCGGCGGGAGGTGCCGACATGGGACGCAGACCGCCCCCACGCCACGCCGTCGCGCTGACCGTGGTCAAGTCCGTCGTGCTGGTCGCCGTCGTCGCGCTCGGCTTCGGTCTCGTCGGGGGCACCGGCCCGGAGGGGCCTGCGGGGCAGCCGCCGGCGAGCACGGTGGAGGCGCGCCGGCCCACCGGCGCCCTGCTGCGCGCCATGGACCGCCACGACTGCGTCGAGGTCGACTTCGACGCCGACGTCCAGCCCCGCTCCGCGCTCGTCCGCCGGCACGGACGGCTGCTCCAGGTGTCCTTCGAGGAGGGCTGGGAGGTCTTCACCGAGCGCCGCCCGGGCCGGTTGCTCGCCCTGTGCCTGGACGACCTCCCGCCGGTGGGCTAGTCCACCGGCGGCGCGCCGACCCGCATCTTGCCTGGTCAGAGGCCTCTATCGATGTTTCACTGGACGGGCGACCGGGTATCCGGCCGGGGTTGGTCCCACGGAAGGGACCACGGAGCAAGGGAGCTCGACATGGGATACGGACTCGGAGCTTTTCTCCTCGTCGTGGGACTCGTCCTGGCGCTGGCCGTCCAGGACAGCATCAACGAGGTCGACCTGCAGATGGTGGGCTGGATCTGTGCGCTGGTGGGACTCGGCGTCATCATCCTCTCGGCCGTCACGATGAACAGCGGACGCCGCGCCCGCAGCACCGCCACCACCGTCCACCCCGACGGCAGCCAGACCGTCAGCGAGCGCCGCACCGAGATCTGAGCCCGGAGCGACACGTGCCTGACCAGGCGATGGCCGCCGCCGTCGACGTCCGCGGACACGAGCACCAATGGATGCTCAGCACCGTGGACTACGACGACGGCGGCCTGTCGGTCTCCCAGTTCGACTGCAGCTGCGGCGGGGTCACCTTCCGCTGACCCGTCCGCTCACGACGACGGCGACGGCGACGCCGGCGGCTCGTCCGGCGGAGCCAGGTAGAAGCCCGTCGCCGTCCCGATGACGACGTACGCCAGGGCGCGGGTGAGCGGGCGCAGCCCGGCCCCCTCGGACGGGAGCGGGATGTCCCCGGTGTCCTCGGCGGCCACCACCAGCGACAGCGCGCGCGTGGCCTCCGTGGCCAGCGTCGCCCCCGGCGCCTGCGGCAGTCCCGCACCCTCGACCAGCTCGACGCCGTCCAGCGCCTCGTCGAGGTCCTCGAGCTGGCCCTCGGTCCGGGTCTGGAGGACGACGGCCACCAGCTCCCCCGACGACCTCCGCTGCCCGCCCTCGTCGTAGCGGCCTGTCGCCGACACCAGCAGCGCCTGGCGACAGCCGGCGAGCTCGGGCACGTCGCCGGCGACTCGCAGCGCGGACGCGGCGGTGTCGCAGTCGACCACCTCCAGCACAGAGGCGTCGATGCCGATGGGGAAGTCCCCGGTGAGCCCCTCGTCGCCACCGTCGACCTGCGCCGCCGTCCGATCCAGCCAGGCGCCGCGCGGCTCGGTGTCACCGACGATCTGCAGCACCAGCAGGCCGATGCCCGACCAGGCGACGACCAGCACCGCCGCCGCGACGGACCGCCGCCACCACGATGGGCGTGAGCCGAGGATCGACATCGCGAGCAGCACGATCGCGAAGTTGCCCAGCAGCCCGGCCAGCGCCATGGACGTGAACACCTCGCCGGTGTCGGCGAGGCCACCGCCGACCGCCTCGTTCAGGGAGCGGGCGAGACGACCGCCGTTGTTGCGGCCAGGCATCGTGCCCCAGAGGAACAGGGCGACCGGCGACAGCGCCACGACCGCGGCCCAGCCCCCCACCCGCCCGTGGCGCTTGAAGACTCGAGCGACTCCCAGGCACCCCAGTGGGAAGACCGCCCAGAGGGTCACCAGGATCGCCACCAGCCGCGCGTGGTCGGCGTCCGCGGCGAGGTAGAGCCACGGCGCCACCGTCATGGCCCACCAGCGGCCGGCGACGGCCAGCCCCACCAGGCCGGCGAGCAGGCCCACGACCATGAGGAGTGCGACCCACCACCTCGTCTTCGGCGCGTCCGGGGACCGGCGCCTCTTCACCTTGATGGCCACGGGGATCTCCTGGTCGGGGGCGGTCGGGCGAAGCCTAGGGACCCCGCGGACGCCGCAGGGGAGGGGCCCTGTCGGACCCCTCCCCCGCAGCACTCTCGGACCTGCGTCGCGCTACTTCTTGATCAGCAGCACGACCTTCTTGCGGGTCACGGCCCCGCCCGACGCCGCGCGGAACACCACCGTGACGGTGGTCCGGTAGCGGCCTCGGGTGTTGAGCACCTTGCGCGCCGCCGGCTTGAGCCGCACGGGCACGGCGAACGTGCCCGCCCCGGCGGTCCGACGCAGCACACCGATGACCTTCGGGCCGGACAAGGCGACGGCGCCGGCCGTGTTGACGCTCACGCGCACCGTGGCGGTGCCCTTCTTCTTGTCCTTCGTCACCGCGCCCAGCGCCAGCGTCGGGCGGACCGGCGGCACCTCCTTCGTGGCCACCTCGATGGTGAGCCCCTCGGAGGTGGTCTCCTGGCCCGAGGAGTCGGTGACGACCGTCGTGAAGGTGATCTCCTTCCCGGCGTCCGCCGTGCCCGGCGTCCAGGTGAAGGAGTACGGCGCCGTGTCGGCCACCGCCACCTGCTCACCGTCGACCAGCAGCGCCGCCGAGCGCACCGCGAAGTCGTCCGCGGCCCGGACCAGGGGGAACACCGTCTCCCCGACCTTGACCTGCGAGCCACCCAGCGGGTCGACGAGGGAGGCCACCGCCTCCTCGTCGGTCACCTCTCCGGCCGTGGTCGGCACGCTCCCCGGCGGCGTCGAGAGACGCCCGGGGGTGGTGACGGTCGCCGCCGAGGTGGTGTCGGGCCCCGAGACGGCCTCGGTGCCGGCGGAGGGGTCGGCCGGTCCACCCGGGACCGGGTTGCCCTGGCCCACGAAGCTCGCCTGCAGCGCGAACGGCGCGCCCTCGCGGACCGCCGTCCCGTCGGCGTTCGCGTTGTAGGCGGCGAACCCGTTGCCGGTGATGATGTCGCCGGTCGCGGTGACCGAGCCCGCGTCGCGCAGCAGGATGCCGAACGACTGGGCGGGGGCGGGCCTGAAGTAGTTGCCGGTGACGCGGCTGTTCCTCACGAACCCGTCCGACCCGCTGGTGTACTCGATCCCGGTCTGCGGGAACAGGCCGTTGGCCTTGCCCTTGACGACCGTGTCGGCGACGTAGCCGTGCTGCTCGATGCCGGTCCGGACCACGTTGTCCGCGCCGCCGTCCTTGCCGCGGGCACCGTCGAACAGGATGCCGCCCGACTGGTAGCCGGTGACGACGCTGTCGGTGACGGTCAGCTCGGTCTCGACCGTCCCCGGACCGGAGCCCAGGATCGTGCCGGTCTTGACGATGCCCCAGCCGTGCGGGCTCTCCTCGAGCTCGTCGGCCGACGTCGCGACCCGCATCGGGCCGACCACGCTCTCCGAGACCCGGCCGGCCGCGTTGAAGTAGCCGATGCCGGCCTCGGCGTAGGTGCTGCCGGCGGTCACCGTCACACCCGAGATGTCGACGAACAGCTCGTTGGTGTCGGTCGAGCCCAGCGACTGCCGCGACACCGTGATGACGTTGCCGCCCCCGTCACGCAGGTACGGCGTGACGCCGGCCAGCGAGTCGAGGGACTGGTCGGGCAGGATCGTGACCTTGTCGGCGCCGGCGCCCTTGATCTTCAGGGGCTTGGTGATCGTGAGGCCGTTCATCGCGCCCGTGGCCACAGGGTTTCCGGGGCCGAAGACCGGGGTCGAGGACTCCTCGTAGCGTCCCTCGCACACCACGACGGTGTCCCAGGGGGCGGCGAAGTCCACCGCTTCCTGGATCGAGCCGAAGCTCGCGGTCGGGCACTGGGCCTTGTCGTCGTCGACCACCCAGGAGGTGGCGGAGAACGGGTCGCCCACGGTGTCGTTGAGCTTCACGTTGCCCGGGGTGTTGTCGTAGGCCGTGAGGAACGCGGCCGGGTCCGGGCCGGTCGCCGGCGCGCCGTGACCGGCGCCCTGGTCGACCGCCGTGCCGTCGGAGAGCACGAGCGGCTCGTCGACCGCCGCCTCCTGGAAGCGCAGGTCGGCCAGCTGGATGGAGCCCGACTGCGGGGTCCCCTCCTCGCCGAAGCGCAGCTCGACCTCGTCCACCTTGGTGAGGTCGACGCCCTGGGCGGCGAACTCGCTGAGCGGGACCCGGATCTGGTCCAGCACGATGTGCGTGTTGGCGGTGTTGGTGCCCGTCGACATGTGCAGGGCGTTGCCCCAGCGCTCGTCCCCGGCCTTGACCGTGGCCTCGTGGCCGGCGGTGTCGGTGAGTGCGATGACGAAGTCCTGCGTCGTCGACGTGGTGTCGTACGACGTCGGCTTCTCGTTGGGCCACGCGAAGTCCGGCGACGTGCCGGTGCGGGTGTTGTCGCCGCGGTTGTCGGCGCCGGGGTTGCGCAGGTCGAAGAAGTTGACGTCCGCACCCATCGTCAGCGCCTTGAGCCCGCTGACGTCCTGCGACGCGGCGGGGATGTCGGCGGTGAGCCGCGCGTCCTGGCCCGGCTCCCAGGCGAGCGCCAGCTGGCGACCGTAGGAGTGGTTGACCGGGGCGTTCTCGCGGATGGCGTTCTGGCCGCCGAGCTCGGCCTTGCCCGGCAGCGGGCACGCCTTGGCGCCGGTGGGCTGCGTGCCGAGACCCAGCTGCGCGGGCGCGAAGTGGTCGGGCTCGGGGTTGCACCAGTCGTAGCCGCCGGCCGTCTTCTTCGGCAGGGCGACCGCGCCGTTGTCGAGGTAGGGGTAGGCGAATCCGCTGCCGCTCAGGGTCCCGCCCAGGGCGTTGAGCCCGAGCGGGTTCGCGACCTCCGGACGGATCACGTCGACGCGCTCGTCGGCCCCGGGGAAGTAGCTGGTGGACACGTACTCCTTGCAGGGGATCCGGGTGCCGGACGTGCTCGTCGGGCAGGCCGTGGCCGGGAGCTGCAGGTGGGAGTCGGTGTCGGAGAGCTCACCGGTCAGGTAGGGGTCGAACGCACCCTCGCCGCCGACGTAGCGCCGGAAGAAGGCCGACATGGTGGCCAGCCCGATCTTCTCCTGGTCGCCCATCCGCGCCGGGTCGCCGGAGATCTTGGTGTTGACCAGCGGGTCGTAGGTGGCGCTGTTGTCCTTGACGTAGTTCTTGGCCGGCACCGCGGGGTCGGCCGCACCGCTGAGGCGGATGTTGTTCGGGTGGACGTTGGTGGCGGAGAACGGCGCGCTGTTGCCGCACGCCGCGTCGTTGTTGTTCGTCCCGTCCGCGTCACCGTCGGCGTACCAGACGGAGTTGTACCAGTTGTGGATCGCACCGAGCTGGGAGGACTGGATGCGCGGGAACGGGTCGTCACCGTTGATGTACTGGCTGCGCTCGTAGAAGCGGGCGCCCTGCAGGTTGGAGACGTCGCCGTCGCAGAACGGCAGGATCGTCATGTAGGGCACGCCGTACGGCGCCTTGCGCTCGTAGTCGACCGGCGCCAGCGAGATCACGCCGCGCAGGGGGTAGCGCGGCCCGTCGGTGCGGATCCGGTTGTAGTCGATGAAGCTGGTGACGCCGTCACCACCGCGCGAGTGGCCCATGAGGCCGATCCGCGTCAGGTCGAGCTTGCCGACGAGGGTCGTGCCGATCGTGGTGTGCTCGTCGACGGGTAGCCCGCCCGCGGCGTTGGCCGCGCTGAGAGCGTCGAGCGTGGCGGCGATGAGGAGACGGCGCTGGTGCATGCCCTTCCCCTTGGCGGTGTCCTGGCGCATCATCATCTGGTCCTGCGAGACCGAGAAGGTCGTGTAGCCCCAGGTGGCGAGGTTCTCCGCGAGGTAGGCGTAGCCGGCCTCGTTGCGCTTGTACGCCGAGCAGGTCGCGGTGGTGGAGTTCTGGCCCGCGTCGCACGATCCGTGGTTGCCGTGCACGAGCACCAGCACCGGCGAGGGCTCCGCGCGGTCGGCCGGGTAGTACAGCTGTCCGCGGATCTCCAGCTGCTCCGGCGCCTGCGCGGAGCCGGCGGTCGGCGCGTTGCCGGCGGAGTTCGGCTCCTGGAGCGAGGCCAGCCCGAGCTTGCTCTCCTGGATGACAGCCGGGGTGTAGCCGCCCCGGCCCATCGGGTCCGGCAGCTCGCCGCCGGGGGCGGCGGCGACCGGGGCGATCGGCGCGGCCGCCTGGGAGGCCGCCGTCACCCCCGCCACCGGTGAGATCAAGGCCGCGATCAGCGGCAGCAGCGCCAGACGGCGCCAACGCGTGGAGGGCGGTACCCGCACGGTTACTCCTCGTTGTCCCTGTGGCCGGGAGTCGGCCAGCCGGCTCAGGTTAGGGATGCGGAATTACGCCCGAGGAGCGCCGAGGTTTCCGCCACCGACGGGTTCCGCGGCGTTGTATGCCGGGCGTGTAAACACGTCGATGCGGTGCTGGAGACGTGTCCGGTCACCCCACACGGGCGACGGGTGCAACGTTCTCCACCTCCTCGGCGACAGAGTGGGCGTGATGACGACATCCGCGCAGGACCCGGGCCCCGACCTGGAGGAGACGTACCGCCAGCACCGGCTCACGCTGCTGCGTCTGGCCTACCTGATGTGCGGCTCCCACGACGCGAGCGAGGACGCCGTCCAGGCGGTGTTCGCCTCGGCCCACGAGCGGTGGGACCAGGTGCGGGACCCCCTGCCGTACCTCAAGCGCGCGGTCGTCAACCAGGTCAAGGACGGACAGCGTCGGCGCTTCCGTCTGTTGGCGCGGCCACCCGAACGCCCCGCCGTGGACCTGCCGCCCGAGATCGACGAGACCTGGGCCGAGCTCGCCCGGCTCTCGTGGACGCAGCGCGCCGTCGTCGTACTGCACTACTACGAGGACCTGCCCCTGACCGAGGTCGCTGCCGTCCTGGGGCGCCCGGCCGCCACCGTGCGCTCCGACCACCGCCGGGCTCTGGACCACCTCCGAAGGGCACTCTCATGAACACGCTCCTGGATCCCGACCTCGTCGAGCAGCGACTGCGGCGCACGCTCCGCACGGTGGCCGGCACGGTCACCGAGGATCAGGCCTTCGGTGCCGGGCGAGCCCCGGTCGTGCGGAGGTCGCACCGCGGGCGATGGATCGGCCTCGGCATCGTCGCCGTCGCCGTCCCCGTGACGCTCGCTGCGGCAGCGGTCGTCCGGCAGGGACCGGAGTACGTCGACACCATCCCGCCCGAGCAGGTCGTGATGTCGGGCAGCGTGGACGGGAGCCGCTACCTGCTCGCCGAGACCACTCGTACCAGCTGCGGGGAGCCGCTCACCGGCGTCGAGCTGATCGAGGAGCGGGAGAACCTGCTCGGCAGCGAGTGGAACACCACGCTCTACGAGTACGGCGACACCATCGGCCTCCCGTGCGGCCACCGCATCGACCCCACGCGCTACCTCGCGCGGCCGGCGCTCTACACGGACTCCGGCGTCGCGGTCGGCGACTCCTTCGTCTGGGTCTACGCCGTCCACCCGGACGTCACCGGGGTGCGCATCACGGCCGACGACTACTCCGAGACGTTGGCTGTCTACCCGGTCGACGGCGCGGGGTTCGCCCCCTTCGAGATCCCACGAGACCTGCGCGAGTACACCTCCGAGCTCCTCATCGACGGCCAGGTGGTCCCGGGGTCGGCGGAGACGCACCGGGTGCCTCGGGACGAGTGACCCCCACCGCGTCGCCCCTCTGGCCGGGAGTCGGCCAGCCGACTCGGGTCAGGGATGCGCGGGTCACAGGGAGTGGGCGTGCTCGTCACCTTGGCCGAGGTGGTGCGGGCGCCCACCTCACCAACCCGCGACGCTCCCCCGCCAGTTGGGGCAGATCCGGACCCGGGACGACCGGGACTTCGCGCTGTTCGTCGTATTGCCCACCGTGATCTGGAAGCCGAAGTTCACGCCGTAGCACTTCCAGGCGATCTTCTTGTTCGGCTTCAGGAAGGTGCGCTCCTGGCCGACGTAGGAGAGCACCGCGTCGTCGTTGCGCAGCAGAGCCGCGCGGCGCTTCGTCTCTGAGCTGAACTTGAGGAAGGTCTTGGCCTTCGTGTCACAGCTGGGCCAGATCTCCAGCCCCAGGTCGAAGCTCGCCGGGAAGCCGATGAAGCTGCTGACCGAGGGGTTGAAGCTGCACTTGTACCCGCGCGTATGCGCCTCGATGCTGATCTGCGACCAGGCCTTGCGCACCTTGTTGGGGCACGAGGCACCGTCGGGCTTGAAGCCGGCCAGCCGGAGACTGTTGTAGCGCAGCTTCATGGAGACCAGGTAGGTGTAGGTGTCGCTCGTCGAGGCCGGGTCGCGGTGGTTGTAGACGGCGAGATAGTCCTTGACGCCGTTCACCGTCCACTTGATGCAGATGCTGGGACTGTGCAGACGGATGGTCCCGGAGGTCGAGTAGCCCTCCTTGAAGTACTTCGACTTCTCGGTGTCGGCGCTGGCCGGGCTCGCGGGGACCGCGACCAGCACGGCCGTCACCAGCGCGAGCAACAGCATGAGGACTCGTCCGTGACGGGGCATCGACGTACCTTCCGAGAGGCGTTGCGCGTGGGGTGGAGTATGCGCTCGGGCCCAGCGGGAGGCAACGCCCTCGGACACTGAAGACGAAAGAGACCCCCGACACCGGAACGGTCGGGGGCCACTCTCATCGGCGGTGGCGGAGGGATTTGAACCCTCGGTCGGCTTGCACCGACAAACGCTTTCGAGGCGTTCTCCTTAGGCCGCTCGGACACGCCACCGCGGGGAAGGTTACCGGAGCGCGTCGGGGTCGGTGAAATCTGGGTGACCCCCGCCCCTGAGCTGTCTGGCCGGGTAGTCCCTACAACCGCGTCGCTCTTCACGGTGTGTCGCGACGCGGATGTGAGGGACTATCCCGACAGGCAGGAACGAAACGACCGCAGCGGACTGCGCTACTCGACGGTGACGGTGGCGGTGTTGCCGGAGATGTCCTCGCGGACCTCGTAGGTGCCGGGCTCGTCGAAGCGGAAGGACTCGTCGAGGCCGGTCGTGACGGTGTAGCCGTCCAGGTCGCCGACGATGACACCGAAGATGCCCTCGCCCCCGCCCGTCGTGAACGCGACGATGTCGCCGACGGCCACCGAGGTCTCGGCGGGCTCGAAGCCGGCGTCGCTGACGGTGACCGTCGCGGCGGGCGCGGCCACGTTGTCGACGAACACGACCCCGCCTGCCGGAGCGCCTTCCCCCGGCTCCTCGGCCGGCTCCTCGGCCGGCTCCTCCGCAGGCGGCGCGGACTCCTCGGGGGTGGAGCCCGCGTCCGCCGACGGTGAGGAGGTCTCCGCCGGCTCGTCGTCGCCGGAGCACGCGCCGAGGCCCAGGGCCAGCGCGAGCGCGAGGGCGGCGGCAGGGAGCGGCCGGGGCCGGGGAGGGGTCATGCGCCGGACGCTAGTGCGGCCGGTCGCCCCGGCGCGTGCGTGATTCGGCTTAATCGAGCCGCGGCGACCGACGCGTCAGAGGCCCTGGGCCAGGCGGTGGTAGGCGGCGTTCCAGCGCAGCTCGCGCTGGAAGGACCGGGGCGTGGTGTCGGCGTCGATGGTGACCATCTCGACCCCGGTCATCTCCGCGAAGTCCTCGAGGATCTCGACGCCCACGGCCTGCGAGAGCACGGTGTGGTGGGGGGCGCCGGCCATCAGCCACGACTCCGCCGACGTCGACAGCGACGGGCGCGGCTTCCAGACCGCGCAGGCCACGGGCAGCCGCGGCAGGTCCTCGTCGGGCTCGACGCAGTCGATCTCGTTGACGGTCAGGCGGAGCCGGTCGCCGAGGTCGGCGAGGCCTGCGACCACGGCGGGGCCGGCGTCGCCGGTGAAGCGCAGCCGCACGGGGTCCTCGCGGCCGCCGATCGAGAGCGGGTGGACCTCCAGCGACGGACGCTCGCTGGTGATGCTCGGGCAGACCTCGAGCATGTGGGCGCCGAGGATCTTCTCCTCGCCCGGGACCAGGTGGTAGGTGTAGTCC
The DNA here is from genome assembly GCF_004522095.1 of Nocardioides sp. 503. Classification (GTDB taxonomy): domain Bacteria; phylum Actinomycetota; class Actinomycetes; order Propionibacteriales; family Nocardioidaceae; genus Nocardioides. The sequence goes on along the minus strand of NZ_SPUI01000004.1, from coordinate 195,028 downwards.
TCCATGAACGACGTGCCGCCGGGCAGCCCCGAGGCCATCACCTTGGTGGCGCGCAGCAGCACCGACGTCTTCCAGTCGCCCTCGCCGCCGAAGCCGTAGCCGTCGGCCATCAGCCGCTGCACGGCCAGCCCCGGCAGCTGGCGCAGCCCGCCCAGGTCCTCGAAGTTGGTGGTGAAGGCGCCGAACCCGCCCTCGCCGAGGAAGGCGCGCAGGCCCAGCTCGACCCGGGCGCCGTAGCGCAGCGAGTCGTGGCGCTCCCCGGAGGGCAGGAGCTCGGGGGCGACGCGGTAGGTGTCGGCGTACTCGGTGACGAGCTTGTCGATGTCGGTGTCGGCGACCTGGTCGACGACCGCGACGAGGTCGTTGACGCCGTAGGTGTTGACCGAGACCCCGAAGCGGCGCTGGGCCTCGACCTTGTCGCCCTCGGTGACGGCGACGTCGCGCATGTTGTCGCCGAAGCGGACCAGCCGCAGGGTGCGCGTCTCGTGCCGGCCCACGGCGGCGCGGGCCCAGTGGGCGATGCGCCGCGTGACCGCCGGCGACTCGACGTGCCCCGCGACCGTCTTGCGGGCGATGCCGAGGCGGGACTGGATGTAGCCGAACTCCCGGTCGCCGTGGGCGGCCTGGTTGAGGTTCATGAAGTCCATGTCGATGGTCGACCACGGCAGCGCCATGCCGGCCTGGGTGTGCAGGTGCAGCAGCGGCTTCTGCAGGGCGTCGAGCCCGGCGATCCACATCTTGGCCGGCGAGAACGTGTGCATCCAGGCGATGACGCCGACGCACTGCGGGGCGCTGTTGGCGTCCAGCATCTGGCGGTGGATGGACGCGGCGTCGGTGAGCACCGGCTTCCAGACGACGGTGGTCGGGAGCTCGCCGGCGGCGCCGAGCCGCTCGACGATCCCCTGCGACTGGGCGGCGACCTGGTCCAGCGTCTCGGGACCGTAGAGGCCCTGGCTGCCGGTGAGGAACCAGACCTCGGGGAGGGGCGTGGTGGTCGTGGTCATCGTGGGTCCTTCTGCTGTCCGTAGACGTGCTGGTAGCGGTCGAAGAGCGAGTCGACGTCGGCCTGGGCGATGGGGAGCGGGGTGCCGAGCTGGCGCGAGACGTGCACCGTGCGGGCGACGTCCTCGCACATCACCGCCGCCTTCACGGCGGCCCTCGCGGTCGCTCCGATGGTGAAGACGCCGTGGTTGCGCATGAGCACCGCCGGCGAGCGGCTGCCGCGCAGGGTGTCGACGATCCCGCGGCCGATGGAGTCGTCGCCGATGACGGCGAACGGGCCCACCGGGATCTCCCCGCCGAACTCGTCGGCGCCCATCGTGAGCACGCACGGCACCGGCTCGCCGCGCGCCGCCCACGCCGTGGCGTACGTCGAGTGCGTGTGCACCACGCCGCCGACCTCGGGCAGCTCGCGGTAGACGTAGGCCTGGGCCTCGGTGTCGGACGACGGCGCGTGCTCGCCCTCGACCACCCGGCCCCTCAGGTCGCAGACGACCATGTTGTCGGGCGTCAGGTCGTCGTAGGAGACGCCGCTGGGCTTGATGACCAGCAGGTCGTGCCCGGGCACCCGCGCCGAGACGTTGCCGGCGGTCCACACCACCAGCGCGTAGCGGGTCAGCTGCTCGTGGAGGGCGCACACCTCGCGGCGCAGCGCCACCACCGTGTCGCGGACGTCGGCGGTGACGGTCATCGGGACTCCCTTCGCGCGACGGCCTCGCGCCGCAGCGCCTTCAGCCGGCGCATCGTGGGCTGCTCGCGACCGAAGTGGTCGTGCAGCTCGAGGTAGATCTCGAACAGCCGGTCGTAGGCCTGCGCCCGCGCCTCGTCCGGGAGGTGGACGTCGTGGCGGACCTTCCCCATCGACGTGGCCGCGGTCGGGACGTCGGGGTAGCAGCCGGCCGCCACGGCCGCGTGGATCGCGGCCCCCAGCGCCGGGCCCTGGTCGGAGTCGAGGATGGAGAGCGGGAGCCGCGTGACGTCGGCGTAGACCTGCATGAGCAGCGCGTTGCGGGCCAGGCCGCCGGCGACGGTGAGCCCCTCGACGGGGATCCCGCTGTCGCGGAACGTCTCGACGATCACCCGGGTCCCGAACGCGGTCGCCTCCAGCAGGGCCCGGTAGGTGTCCTCCGGTCTCGTGGCCAGGGTGAGGCCGACCACGAGGCCCGAGAGCTCGTGGTCGACCAGCACCGAGCGGTTGCCGGAGTGCCAGTCGAGGGCCACCAGCCCGTGCTCGCCGATCTCCTGCTGCGACGCGAGCCGGGTGAGGTGCTCGTGCAGCGACTCCCCCGCGGCGGCAGCCGCGTCGGCGTACGCCGGCGGCACGCCGTGCTGCACGAACCAGCCGAAGATGTCGCCGACCCCGCTCTGGCCGGCCTCGTAGCCCCAGGACCCGGCGACGATCCCGCCGTCGACGACCCCGCACATGCCGGGCACCTCGCGCAGCTCCTCGGAGCTCATCACGTGGCAGGTCGAGGTGCCCATGATCGCGACCATCTGGCCGGGTCCCACGGCCTGGGCCGCCGGTGCGGTCACGTGGGCGTCCACGTTGCCGACGGCGACCGCGATGCCCTCGGGCAGCCCGGTCCACGCGGCGGCCTGAGCGGTCAACGAGCCCGCGCGGTCGCCGAGCCGGCCGATCGGCTGGTCGACCTTGTCGGCGACGAAGCCCTCGAAGCCAGGAGCGAGCGCGCCGAGGAACCCCGGGGAGGGGTAGCTGGCAGCGTCGCCGTCGAGGCGTTGGAGGTTGCCCTTGTAGCCGGCCGAGCAGGCGTTGCGGACGTAGGCGCCGCACAGCTGCCAGACGATCCAGTCGGCGGCCTCCACCCAGCGCTCGGTGCGGTCGTAGAGCTCGCGGTCCTCCTCGAAGAGCTGCAGGCCCTTGGCCAGCTCCCACTCGGAGGAGATCAGGCCGCCGTAGCGCGGCAGCCAGGCCTCGCCCCGGGCCTCGGCGAGCCGGTTGATCCGGTCGGCCTGGCCCTGCGCGGCGTGGTGCTTCCACAGCTTCGCGTAGGCGTGCGGCCGGTCAGCCAGCCCGTCGAGCTCGCAGAGCGGGGTGCCGTCGGCGAGCGTCGGCACCATCGTGCAGGCGGTGAAGTCGGTGGCGATCCCGACGACGTCGGTCGGGTCGATCCCGGCGCTCGCCACGGCCGCGGGCACCGCCGTGCGGAGCACCTCGCGGTAGTCCTCCGGGACCTGGAGGGCCCACTCCGGGGGCAGCCGGCGCGTCGCCCCCGGCAGGCTGTCCTCCAGCACCGCGTGCGGGTAGGCGTGCGTCGCGGTGCCGACCTCGGCGCCGTCGGACACGCGCACCACGAGGGCGCGGCCCGAGAGGGTGCCGAAGTCGACCCCCACGACGTACTGCTGCTCGGTCATCTCTCCTACTTCCTGCGCGGGGTGGCGGAGCTGGCGCGGACGACCAGCTCGGGGCGGATCAGGCGGGCCGGCTCGGGGCGGTCGGGGTCGTGCGCGATGGCGCCGCGCAGGATCTCGATGGCGCGGCGGCCGACGGCGGTGAAGTCCTGGCGGACGGTGGTCAGCGGCGGGATCAGGTACGCCGCCTCGGGGATGTCGTCGAAACCGACGACGCTCACGTCGCCCGGCACCGAGCGCCCGGCCTCCGACAGCGCGCGCAGCAGGCCGAGGGCCATCTGGTCGTTGGCGCAGAAGACGGCGGTCACGTCGGCTCGCTCCGCGATCTCGCGGCCGGCCTCGTAGCCGCTGCGGGCCGACCAGTCGCCGACCAGGTGGCGCGAGGGCCGCAGCCCGGCGGCGTACATCGCGGTCTGGAAGCCCAGCAGGCGGGCCCGGGCCTCGGTCCACTCCTGGGGGCCGGCGAGGTGGGCGATGTCCTCGTGGCCGAGGTCGACGAGGTGGCGGGTGCCGAGCTCGGCGCCCGCGACCTGGTCGACGCCGACCGTCCAGCGCGCCCGGTCGGGGTCGCCCTCCACCACGACGACCGGCGTGCCGCCGGCCTCCTGGGCCCGGGCCACCTCCAGGGCGTCGTCGTTGGCCGCGATGAGCACGATGCCCTCGACGGCGTGGTCGCGCAGGTGGTCGATGGCGTCGGTCAGCGAGGCGCGCGTGTGGTTGGGCAGGTTGACCGAGCTGACGAAGTAGCCGGCCTCGCGGCCGGCCGCCTGGATGGTGCGGTGCACCGTGCTGGGTCCCCAGTAGCCGCTCTTGGAGCCGATGACGCCGATGGTCGCGGAGCGGCGGGTCACGAGCGCGCGGGCCGCGGTGTTGGGGCGGTAGCCGAGCTGGCGGATGGCCTCCTCGACGCGCTCGCGGGTCGCCGGGCGCAGGTTGCTCTGGCCGTTGACCACGCGAGAGACCGTCTGGTGCGAGACCCCGGCCAGCCGGGCCACGTCGGCCATCACCGGGACGCGCGCGGCGGCGGGCCGGGCCGGCGGCCCGGCCGGAGCCGACGTCGTCACGACTGCCGCCGCGTCATGACCCGCTGGATCACGACGAACACCAGCACCAGCAGGCCGATCGTGATCCTGGTCCACCACGAGCTCAGGGTGCCGTCGAAGGAGATGAAGGTCTGGATCGTGCCCAGCACCAGGACGCCGAGCATCGACCCCACGACCAGGCCGCGCCCTCCGGTCAGCAGTGTCCCGCCGATGACCACCGCGGCGATCGCGTCGAGCTCCATGCCGACGGCGTGCAGGCTGTTGCCCGACAGTGTGTAGAAGGCGAAGAGCAGACCGCCGAGGGCCGCGCAGAACCCGCTGATCGTGTAGACGCCGACCTTGACCGCGGCGACGCGGAGCCCCATCAGCATCGCGGAGCTCTCGCTGCCGCCGATGGCGTAGACGGTGCGACCGAACCGGGTGCGGGCCAGCACGTAGGCGGCGACCGCGACGGCGACCAGCGCGACCACGACGGTCCACGTCGTGTAGTAGCCGCCGGGCAGGGTGATGGTGGAGAACGCGACCTGGGAGAACGTCGAGTCGCTGATCGAGATCGACTCGACGCTGATCAGGTAGGTCAGGCCCCGGGCGAGGAACATCCCGGCCAGCGTCGCGACGAACGGCTGGATGTCGAAGTAGTGGATGAGCAGCCCCATCAGGGTGCCCAGCACCGCGCCGACGACGAGGACGGAGGCCATGGCGAGGTAGGGCGACCAGCCCATGTCCAGCGTCTTGGCCGCGATCATCGTGGACAGCGCCACCACGGAGCCCACGGACAGGTCGATGCCGCCGGTGAGGATCACGAACGTCATGCCCACGGCCAGGACGATGAGGAAGGCGTTGTCGAGCAGCAGGCTCAGGAAGACCTGCGGGTCGGCGAAGCCCTCGTAGCGCAGGCCGCCGACGCCGAAGAGCCCGACGAAGAGGGCGAACGTCGCCAGCACGGGCAGGTAGCGCGAGGGCGGGCGGAAGCCGCGGACGCGGTCCCAGGCGGAGACGCCGGCGACGGGGACGGTGGCGGTGCTCATGAGACGGCTGCCTTCGCGACGAGGGGGGCCGGGCGGCGTACGCGCAGGGCGGCGCGGGCCTGGGGCGACTGGACCAGGCACACCGCGACGACCACGACCGCCTTGAACAGGTAGTTGGCCTCCGAGGGGATGCCGATGTTGGGGATGGTCTTCTCGAGGGTGGTGATGAACAGCGCGCCGACCAGGGTGCCGGTCAGCGAGAAGCGGCCGCCGGCCAGGGAGGTGCCGCCGATGACGACGGCCAGGATCGCGTCGAGCTCGATCCACAGCCCGAGGCTGTTGGCGTTCACCGAGTTGGTGTTGGCCGCGATGATCAGGCCCGCCAGCCCCGCGCACAGGGCGGCGAAGACGTAGACGGTCCAGATGATCGTGCAAGCGCGGACGCCGGCCAGGCGGCTGGCCTCCGGGTTGATGCCCACCGCCTCGATCAGCATCCCGAGCGCCGTACGACGGGTGACCAGCGCGGTCAGCCCGAAGACCAGGAGCGCCACGAGCATGGCCACCGGCAGGGTGAGCACGAAGCCCGAGGCCAGGTCGCTGAAAAGCTCGTTGTTGACCGTGGTGATCTGGCCGTCCGTGACCAGCATCGCCAGGCCACGGCCGGCCACCATGAGCACGAGGGTGGCGATGATCGGCTGGATCCCGAGGACCGCCACGAGGAAGCCGTTCCACAGCCCCAGCAGGACGCAGACGCCCAGGGCCGTCGTGGAGGCCACGATGGCGGTGCCGGCGGCGCCCTCGTCGCTGCCCACGATGTAGGTGCAGGCGACCGCGCCGGCGATGGCCGCGATCGCGCCGACCGAGAGGTCGATCCCGCGGGTCGCGATCACCAGGGTCATCCCGAGGGCGACCAGCAGCACGGGCGCGCTGTTGCGGAGGACGTCGACGAGGCTGCCGAACAGGTGGCCGTCCTGCATGCGGACGTCGAAGAACGACGGGGTCGCCACGACGTTGATGACGAGCAGCACGACGAGGGCCAGGACGGGCCAGACGAGCTGGTGGGCGAGGACCTTACGCACGGGACTCCTCCTGCTGGGTGCGGGCCTCGCCGGCGATGATCTCGAGGAGGTCGCCGACGCTGACGTCGTCGTTGGGACGCTCCGCGATCTTGCGGCGGTCGCGCATCACGACGAGCCGGTCGCTCAGGCGTAGGACCTCCTCGAGCTCGGCGGAGATGAAGACGACCGACATGCCGCGGCGCGCGAGCTCGGCGACGAGCTGCTGGATCTGGGCCTTGGCGCCGATGTCGATGCCGCGGGTGGGCTCGTCCAGGATCAGCACCTCGGGCTGGGTGATGAGCCACCGGGCGAGCAGCACCTTCTGCTGGTTGCCGCCGGACAGGTTGCGCATCAGGGCCTGGGGGTCGGGCGGGCGGATGTCGAGGGTCTCGATGTACTCCGTCACCAGCCGCTGGCGGGTGCCGGAGGGGATCGGGCGGAGCCAGCCGCGCGAGGCCTGCAGCGCCAGGAGCATGTTGTCGGCGACGGAGAGGTCCTCGATCACGCCCTCGGCGCGGCGGTTCTCGCTGGAGAAGGCGACCTTGCGGTCGATGGCGTGGCGCGGGCTGCGCAGGCGGCGCCGCTCGGAGCGGATGTGCAGCTCGCCGTGGTCGGCGGTGTCGGCGCCGAACAGCAGGCGGGCCATCTCGGTGCGCCCGGAGCCGAGCAGCCCGGCGATGCCGACGACCTCGCCGTCGTACAGCTCGAGGTCGAAGGCCTCCAGCGAGCCCTTGCGGCTGAGCCCCAGGGCCTTCATCACCGGCGCCCCGCTCTCGCGGGCGCTGGTGGCCGCCACCTCGCGGTCGAGCCGCTCGAGCACCTCCAGCTCGCGGCCGATCATCAGCTGCACCAGCTCGAGCTGCGTGGTGTCCGCCACCATGCGCTCGCCCACGAGCCGGCCGTTGCGCAGGACCGTCATCCGGTCGGCGATCTCGTAGACCTGGTCCAGGAAGTGGGAGACGAAGACGATCGCGACGCCCTGGGAGCGCAGCGTGCGCATCACCGTGAAGAGCTTGGCGACCTCGTCGGCGTCGAGGCTCGAGGTGGGCTCGTCGAGGATCAGGACCCGCGCGTCGACGTCGACCGCGCGGGCGATGGCGACGAGCTGCTGGACGGCGATGGGGTGCTCGCCCAGCGTGGAGGTGGGGTCGACCTCGATGCCGAGCCGGTCGAGGGTCTCGCGGGCCCGGCGGTTCATCGCGCGGACGTGGATCCCGCCGAAGCGCCGGGGCTCCCGGCCGAGCAGCATGTTCTCGGCGACGGTGAGGTTGGGGACCAGGTTGACCTCCTGGTAGACGGTGCTGATGCCCGCCGCCTGCGCGGCCGCCGGGGAGGAGAAGTGCTGCTCCTCGCCGCCGACGCGGATCGTCCCGCCGTCGATCGTGTAGACGCCGGTGAGCGCCTTGATCATCGTCGACTTGCCGGCGCCGTTCTCGCCCATGAGCGCGTGCACCTCGCCGGGGAACAGCCGCAGCCCGACGCCGGAGAGCGCGCGCACCGCCCCGAAGGTGATCGAGATGTCCTGCATCTCGATGACCGGCGTGGTCGCGGCGGGCTCGGCCACGTCGGGCGGCTGGAGGTCCATCTGCGTCATCTCGTTCCTCTCGTGCGGTGCGGCGTCGGGCCCGACCGGGACAACAACCGGTCGGGCCCGACGGGCAGGGGCTCAGTACTGGCGGTCGGCCAGGACGTCGGCCGCCTGCTCCTGCGTGAAGGTGCTCTCCTCGGTGACGACGCGCTCGGGCACGTCCTCGCCGTCGACGACCTTCTTGGCCAGGTCCATGAGCTGGGGACCGAGCAGCGGGTTGCACTCGACGATGTAGCTGATCTTGCCCTCGGCCAGCGCCGCCATCCCGTCCTTGACCGCGTCGACGGTGATGATCTTGATGTCCTTGCCGGGCACCAGGCCGGCGGCCTCGATCGCCTCGATGGCGCCCAGGCCCATGTCGTCGTTGTGGGCGAAGACGACGTCGATGCCCTTCTCGGAGCCGAGGAAGGTCTCCATCACCTTCTTGCCGCCGTCGCGGGTGAAGTCGCCGGTCTGGGACGCCACGACCTCGACGGTGTCCTCCGCCTTGATCGCCGACGCGAAGCCCTCGGCCCGGTCGAGGGCCGGCGCGGCGCCGGTGGTGCCCTCGAGCTGGACGACGTTGATCGCGCCGTTGCCGTCGACGTCCATCTCGGCAGCGTTCTCGACCAGCCACTGGCCGGCCTTCTCGCCCTCGAGGATGAAGTCGGAACCGAGGAAGGTCTCGTAGAGCGAGGTGTCCTCGGAGTCGACGGCGCGGTCGGTCAGGATCACCGGGATCTTCGCTCGCTTGGCCTCCTGCAGCACCGCGTCCCAGCCGGTCTCGACGACCGGGCTGAACGCGATCACGTCGACCTTCTGCTGGATGTAGGAGCGGATGGCCTTGATCTGGTTCTCCTGCTTCTGCTGCGCGTCGGAGAACTTGAGGTCGATGCCGGCCTCCTCGGCCGACTCCTGGACCGACTTCGTGTTGGCCGTGCGCCAGCCGCTCTCGGCGCCCACCTGCGCGAAGCCCATCGTGATCGAGCCGTCGTCCTTGCCTGCGGCGGAGTCGGAGTCACTGCCGCACGCGGTGAGCATCATCGAGCTCAGCGTGATCGCACTCGCGGCGATCAGGGTCTTCTTTCCCACTGTCATTCCTCCAGATCAACGGGCGTCGCGCCCTTGTGACCGGTGTCACTGTGGTGAGTGTGAGCGCTAACATTCGACCGCGTCAAGAGATTCCGGGCAGATCGCCCGGAAAAATGTGAACGCTCACTTCAGCGCGGTGAACTCCCACTCCAGCGCGGAGCGGTAGGTCTCGCCCGGACGCAGCACGGCCGAGGGCCACGCGGGGTGGTGCGGGGTGTCGGGGAACAGCTGCGGCTCCAGGGCGACGCCGTCGCCCTGGCGGTAGAGGCCACCGGCGGCGTCGCGGCGGGTGCCGTCGAGGAAGTTGCCGGTGTAGACCTGCAGCCCGGGCTGGTCGGTGCGCAGCACCGCCCGCGTGCCCGAGGCGCGGGACTCGAGCACGGCCGCGTCGCGCCACCCCTCGCCGTCGAGGACGTAGTTGTGGTCGATCCCCCGCGCCCAGGTCACCTGCTCCTCGTCGCGCCGGACCGCCGGGCCGATGGCCGCGGGCGAGCGGAAGTCGAAGGCCGTGCCGGCCACCGGCGCGTGCTCGTCGGCCAGCGGGATGCCCTCGGCGTCGACGGGCGTGTAGCGCTCGGCGTGCACCGTCAGCTCGTGCCGGTCGATGCTGCCCGCTCCGTCGCCGTCGAGGTTGAGGTAGGCGTGGCTGGTCAGGTTGACCAGGGTCGGGGCGTCGGTGGTCGCCTCCAGGTCGAGGCGCACCCGGTCTCCGGTCACGGTGAACGTCGCCTGCGTGGTGAGGCCACCCGGGAAGCCCTGGTCGCCGTCGGGGCTCTCCAGCCGGAGCACCGCGCGGTCGTCGTCCTGCTCGACGACCTCCCACATCCGGCGGTCGAAGCCGTCGGGTCCGCCGTGCAGGTGGTGGCCGCGGTCGTGGGTGCCCAGCACGAGCTCGCGGCCGTCGAGCGGGGCGCGCCCGTGGGCGATGCGGTTGGCGTAGCGCCCGATGGTGCCGCCGATGTAGTCGGTGGAGGACAGGTAGTCGGCCGGGTCGCGGTGGCCCAGCGCGACGTTGCGACGGGGGCCGCCCGCCTCGACCTCGAGCCGGTGCACGGTCGCGCCGAGGGTGAGCAGGTGCAGCACCGCCCCCGACTCCGACCCGAGGACGAGCCGGTGCACGGTCTCGCCCGACGGGGTCGTGCCCCACGTGCTGAAGCGGTCCATGTGAACGTTCACATCCTGATCGTAGGGAGGGCGGGAGCCGGGCCGGTCGAGGCCCGGACGACGAGCTGGGGGCGGACCAGCGCGACGGCGGCGCCCGGCTCGCCGCCGAGGGCCCGCACGGTGAGGTCGACGGCGTGCCGGCCGAGCTCGGAGAACTGCTGCGCCACGGTGGTCAGGCCCGGCCAGAAGTACGCCGCCTCGGGGACGTCGTCGAAGCCCACGACGCTCACGTCCTCGGGCACCCGCCGGCCGTGCTCGTGCAGCGCGCGGAGCACGCCGAGCGCCATGGCGTCGTTGGCGACGAACACCGCGGTGACACCGGGGTCGGCGGCGATCCGGTCGCCGGCGGCGTACCCGCTGGCCGAGGACCAGTCGCCGGACACCTCGGGCCCCGGCCGCAGCCCGCGGTCGGCGTGGGCCTGCTGCCACCCGCTGCGCCGCTGGACGGCCTCGACCCAGTCGAGCGGGCCGGTGACCTGCGCGACGCGCTCGTGGCCGAGGTCGAGCAGGTGCTCGGTCGCCAGCCGCGCGCCGAGCTCCTGGTCGATCCCGGCGGCCATCGGCTGGCCCGCGGTGACGCCCTGCACGATGACCACCGGCAGGGGCAGGTCCAGCGAGCGGGTCCGCTCGAGCGCCTCGCGGTGGGCCACGGCCACGACGATCGCCTCGACCGCCTGGTCCAGCAGCCGGTCGACGGCGCCGCGCAGCGAGTCGGCGGAGAAGTCGGAGAGGCCGACCAGGGACACCTCGTAGCCGGCGTCGTGCCCGGCCTCCTGCACGGCGACCGCGATCATGCTCGGCCCGTGCAGCGCCAGGTGCGCGGAGATCATGCCGATGCGTCCCGAGCGGTTGGTCGCCAGCACCCGCGCGGCGGCGTTGCGGCGGTAGCCCATGTCCTCGATGGCGGCCAGCACCCGGGCGCGGGTGGCGTCCTTGACAACGGAGGAGTTGTTGAGCACCCGCGAGACCGTCTGGTGGGAGACGCCCGCCTGCGCCGCGACGTCGGCCATGCTCGGCGAACGGTGCGCGCCGTTGCGGTCGCGGGGCGGTCCGGACATGGCGCCATGCTAGGCGTCGCGGCGGCGACCGCCCGACCCGCGCCCGGCACTCAGCCGATCGTGGCGGGGTGCAGCCGCGCGCCCTTGGTCACCTTGTCGACCGCGTTCTTCGGCCCGTGCAGCGCCAGCCCCACCAGGTCCAGGGCGTCGCCGGCGACGGCCGCGACGGCGGCCCGGTTGGCCTCGTCGTGGCCGGTGGCGAACATGTCGGCGGTGTAGACCGCCACCGGCAGCTCCCGGCGCAGCGCGCGCTCGCGGGCGGCCCGCAGGACCTCGGCGTCCGCCGCGAAGACGAGCACCGGCATGCCGAGCATCGCGAGGTACGGCGTGCCGTCGGCGTCGGCGTACGGGTCGCCGACGAGGTGCGGCGAGGCGGCGGTGATGCCGCTGGCGAGGAAGGCGGTCACGTTGAGGCGCTGCCAGGCCGCGAGGTCGTCGCGGACGAGGACGGCGATCTTGGTGTCGAAGGGCGGGGTGAGGGCGTCGTGCATGCCTCGATCCTGGCCGTCGGCGCGACGCGGGTCTTGTACGTTCGTGACATGGGGGCCACCACGGACGTCCGGGCCTGGCGTCCGCCCGTGCCCGGCGTGGCGGAGGTCCTGCACGCGCACTTCCCGCACCACGCCTACCCCTCCCACACCCACGACACCTGGACGGTGCTGCTCGTCGACAGCGGCACCGTGCTCTACGACCTCGGCGGCCGCGCGCACGCCACGCGCCGCGAGTCGGTGACCCTGCTGCCGCCGCACGTGCCGCACGACGGCCGCGGCGCCACGGTGGAGGGCTTCCGCAAGCGCGTGGTCTACCTGGAGGCCGGCACGCTCGACGAGTCCGGCGCCGGCCGCAGCGTGGACGAGCCGACCAGCGACGACCCTGCCCTGGTGCGCCACGTGCGGTCGCTTCACCACGCCCTGCGGCACCCCGGCGACGAGCTCGAGGCGACCTCGCAGCTGGCGCTGGTCGTCGAGTCGCTGTCGTGCCGGCTGCGCGGCGTACCGGTCGAGAGGTCGCGCAGCGACGCCGCGCTGGCCGGACGGCTGCGCGAGCTGCTGGACGCCTCGGTCGTCGAGGGGGTCACGCTCGCCGCCGCGGCCGCGGCGCTCGGCGCCCCCGAGGCCCGCCTGGTCCGCACCTTCCGCCGCGAGCTGGGCATCTCCCCGCACCGCTACCTCACGGGCCGCCGCGTCGACGCGGCCCGGCGTCTGCTCCTCGACGGGATGCCCGCCGCGCAGGTCGCCGCCGAGGTCGGCTTCCACGACCAGTCCCACCTCACCCGCCACTTCAAGCACGTCCTCGGCGTCCCTCCGGGGAGGTACGCCCGGGATAGTCCCTAACGAATTCGTGGTCGGCACGCCGCCTCGACCACGAATTTGTTAGGGACTATCCCGGCGGACGGACCTCAGGTGGTCGCGGGTACGTCGTGGCGCTCGAGGAGGCGGGCGTCGACGGCGGCGGGGTTGAGGACCTGGTCGAGGGCCATGGAGGCGCAGCCGACCAGGCCGGCGCGGTCGCCGAAGGTGGACGGCAGGAACTGCAGGTCGCGGGTGGCCAGGGCCGAGGCGCGGGCGTAGACGCTCTCGCGGACGCCGGCGGCGTAGACGTCGAAGGCGGCGGCCATGTCGCCGCCGAGGACGACGGCCTGCGGGTTGAGCAGGTTGATCGCGACGGCGAGCACCTCGCCGAGCTGGCGGCCACTCTCGCGCAGCAGCTGCTTGGCCTCGGGGTCGCCGGTCTGCGCCAACGCCACGAGGTCGCGCACGTGGTCGACGGGCTGGCCCGACTCGCTGAGCCGCGAGACCAGCGCCCACCCGCCGGCGAGCGTCTCGAGGCAGCCGGTGTCGCCGCAGCGGCAGGGCCGGCCCTCGGCCGCGTCGACCTTGGTGTGGCCGATCTCGCCGGCGCCGCCGAGGTGTCCCGACACGACCCGGCCCTCGGCGATGATGCCCAGCCCGAGACCCGTCGAGGCCTTGACGACGAGCAGGTCGCGGAAGCGGGCGGCGTGGCCGAGGCGCTCGGAGCGCGCGAGCACGTCGGCGTCGTTGCCGACGTAGAGCGGGGCGGCACCGATCTCCTCGAGGTACGGCGCGAGGTCGGCGCCGTCCCAGCCGCCCATCACGGGCGAGTCGACGCTGACGCCGCGGACCGGGTCGACGGTGCCGGGCAGGCTCACGCCGACGGCGAGGACGGTGCGGGCGGCGGCCGTCTCGTCGAGCAGGCGGCACAGGTGCTCGGCCACGGGCGGCATCACCGCGTCGGGGCCGGCGCCGACCTCGTGGTCGACCGAGGCCGAGCCGAGCTCGTCGCCCATCAGGTCGAAGACCGCGAGCTGGGAGCGCGAGCGTCCGATCGCGGCGGCCAGGACCACCCCGGCGTCCTTGTGGAACAGGATGCTGCCGGGAGGGCGACCACCGGTGGAGGCAAGTTCCTCGCCCACCAGCAGGAGGCCCGCCTCAGCCAGGGCCGAGACCCGGGCGACGACGGCGGTGCGCGACAGCCCGGTGAGCCGGCGCAGCTCGGAGCGGGTGCTGGCCCGCCCCGACCGCACCAGCTCGAGCACGTCACCGGCGGAGGTCATGCCGCGATTCTAGGGTCTTGAGCCCCCGCAGATCCGGGTCGTGGATGACTTGTGTACGAGAAATACCTAAGTTGTGCTTGTTGAAAGCACCCTTGTGTCCTTACCGTGGTGTCGTGACCCTGCCTGCCACCGAGCTCTCCCCCGGCCTCCCGACCTCGGACTTCACCGTCTTCGGGGGCACCGGCGACCTCGCGCTGCGCAAGCTCCTGCCGGCGCTCTACCAGCGCGAGCTCGAGGGCCAGCTGCCTGAGGGGACCCGCATCATCGGCGTCTCCCGCTCCGAGCTCGACGACGAGGGCTACCGCCACCTGGTGCAGGACGCCCTGCACCGCCACGTGGTCGCCGACGAGCTCGACGAGGACGCCGTACGCCGCCTGCTGGCCCGCGTGCGCCACCTGACCCTGGACTCCCACGAGCCCGAGGGCTGGCACCTGCTGCACGACCTGCTCAAGGACCGCCCGTGCGGCCACGACGGCGACGAGGCCGTGCGCGTCTTCTACCTCGCGGTGGCGCCGGCGCTCTTCGGCCCGACCTGTGAGCGCCTCGAGGCCGCCGGCGTCGTCGAGCCGACCTCGCGCGTGGTGCTCGAGAAGCCGGTCGGGCGCGACCTCGCGTCCGCGCTGGCGATCAACGACGCCGTGGGCCGGGTCTTCGACGAGCAGCAGATCTTCCGCATCGACCACTACCTCGGCAAGGAGAGCGTCCAGAACCTCCTGGTGACGCGCTTCGCCAACACCTTCCTCGAGCCGCTGTGGAACTCCCGCTGGGTCGACCACGTGCAGATCACCGTGGCCGAGACGCTCGGGGTGGGCGAGCGCGGCGACTACTACGACACCTCCGGCGCCCTGCGCGACATGGTCCAGAACCACCTGCTCCAGCTCCTGTGCCTGGTGGCCATGGAGCCGCCGACGTACGTCGGTCGCGAGACGGTGCGCGACGAGAAGCTCAAGGTGCTGCAGGCGCTCAAGCCGATGACACCCGAGGACGTCGACCGCGACACGGTGCGCGGGCGCTACGGCCAGGGGCTCGTCGACGGGGTGCCTGCCGCGTCGTACACCGAGGACCTCGGCCGCCCCGGCAGCGGCACCGAGACCTTCGTCGCCGTGCGCGCCGAGGTGCAGAACTGGCGCTGGGCCGGCGTGCCGTTCTACCTGCGCACCGGCAAGCGCATGGACCGCCGGATGTCGGAGATCGTGGTGGTCTTCAAGGAGCCGCCGCACGCGATGTTCCCGCACAGCGAGGGCGCGACCTCGCCCAACCGCCTGCACATCCAGGTCCAGCCCGACGAGGGGATGCGCCTGCACATGACGGCCAAGGAGCCGGGCCCCGGCGGCATCCGGCTGCGGCCGGTCTCGCTCGACCTCAGCTACGCGACGACGTTCACCCAGCGCAGCCCCGACGCCTACGAGCGGCTGCTGATGGACGTCATCCGCGGCAACCCGACCCTCTTCATGCGCCGCGACGAGGTCGAGGCCGCGTGGACCTGGGTCGAGCCGATCCTCCGGCGCTGGGCGACGTCGCCCGACCGCCCCAAGCGCTACCCGGCCGGCACCAGCGGGCCGACCGCCGCCGCCACGCTCATGGAGCGCGACGGCCGACAATGGCAGGAGTCCGACCAATGAGCCGACCCCCCACGAACCCCGTCGTGGCGGAGGTGACCGCCCGCATCGTCGCGCGCAGCGCCGTCAGCCGCCGCGCCTACCTCACCCGCATCCGTGCCGCCGCCGACCAGGGCCCGGCCCGCGGCAAGCTCGGCTGCGCCAACATCGCCCACGGCTTCGCCGCGTCCGAGCCGGCCGAGAAGACCGCGCTGCGCGGGCGCACCAAGCCCAACCTGGCGATCGTCACCAGCTACAACGACATGCTGTCGGCCCACCAGCCCTACGGCGAGTACCCGCCGGTCCTCAAGCAGGCCACCATCCGCGCGGGCGGGATCGCCCAGGTCGCCGGCGGCGTGCCCGCGATGTGCGACGGGATCACCCAGGGCCGCGCGGGCATGCAGCTCTCCCTCTACAGCCGCGACGTGATCGCCATGTCGGCGGCGATCGCGCTGAGCCACGACATGTTCGACGGCGCCCTGATGCTCGGCGTCTGCGACAAGATCGTGCCTGGCCTGCTGATCGGCGCGCTGTCCTTCGGCCACCTGCCCACCGTCTTCGTGCCGGCCGGGCCGATGGCCTCGGGCCTGCCGAACGGCGAGAAGGCTCGCGTGCGCCAGCTGCACGCCGAGGGCAAGGTCGGACGCGAGGAGCTGCTCGAGGCCGAGGCGGCGTCGTACCACTCGCGCGGGACGTGCACCTTCTACGGCACCGCCAACTCCAACCAGCTGCTGATGGAGGTCCTCGGGCTGCACCTGCCGGGCTCCTCCTTCGTCAACCCCGGCACCCCGCTGCGCGAGGCGCTGACCCGCGCCGCCGCGGCCCGCGCCGTGGCGATCACCCGCCAGGGCGGCGAGCCCACCCCCATCGGCGAGGTCGTCGACGAGAAGGCGATCGTCAACGCCTGCGTCGCGCTGCTCGCCAGCGGCGGCTCCACGAACCACACGCTGCACCTCGTCGCGATCGCCCGCGCCGCGGGCATCGCCCTGACCTGGCAGGACCTCTCGGACCTGTCGGCCGTCGTGCCGCTGCTGGCGCGGATCTACCCCAACGGCTCCGCCGACGTGAACCACTTCCACGCCGCCGGCGGCATCGGCTTCCTCATCCACACCCTGCTGCGGCACGGGCTGATGCACGAGGACGTCGAGACGATCATGGGCCACGGCCTGAGCCGCTACACGACCGAGCCGGTCCTGCGCGGCGACGACCTCACGTGGGAGGAGGGCCCCAAGGCCAGCCTCGACCTCGACGTGCTGCGGCCCGCGGACGAGCCGTTCGCGGCCGACGGCGGGCTCAAGGTCCTCACCGGCCCGCTGGGCACCGCGGTCATCAAGACCTCCGCGGTCAAGCCCGAGCACCGTGTCGTCACCGCCCCGGCGCTGGTCTTCGACGACCAGGCGGAGTTCCTGGAGGCCTTCCAGGACGGCCGACTCGACGGCATCGACCTGATCGCCGTGATCCGCTACCAGGGCCCCGCCGCCAACGGCATGCCCGAGCTGCACAAGCTGACGCCCGCCCTCGGCGTGCTCCAGGACCGCGGCCAGAAGGTCGCCATCGTCACCGACGGCCGGATGTCCGGCGCCTCGGGCAAGGTCCCGGCCGCCATCCACGTGACGCCGGAGGCGGCGCTCGGCGGTCCGCTCTCGCGGGTGCGCGACGGCGACCTGATCACGGTCGACGCCCTCACCGGTCAGCTGCTGGTCGACGACGTCTTCGCCCTGCAGCAGCGCGTGCCCACCGGCCGCGCGCCGGAGGGCGAGGAGTGGGCCGGCACCGGTCGCGAGCTGTTCTCGGCGTTCCGCGCCACGGTCGGACCCGCCGACGCGGGCGCGAGCGTCTTCCCGGCGTACGGCTTCCCCCAGACGGAGGTGCCCGTTGTCCAGCCTGCCTGAGTCCCTGACCACATCGCTGCTCGACGTCGTGCCGGTGCTGCCGGTCGTCGTCATCGACCGCCTCGAGGACGCCGTCCCGCTGGCCCGCGCCCTGGTCGCCGGCGGCCTGCCGGCCATCGAGCTCACGCTGCGCACGCCGGTCGCGCTCGACGCGATCCGCGCCATCGCCGACGACGTGCCGGAGATCCTGGTCGGTGCCGGCACCATCGTCACGCCCGGCCAGGCCAAGGAGGCCCAGGACGCCGGCGCGCGCTTCCTGGTCTCCCCCGGCTCCACGCCGACGCTGCTCGCGGCCATGGCCGACACCGGCCTGCCGTTCCTGCCCGGCACCTCGACGGTGTCGGAGGCGCTGGCGGTCCTCGAGGCCGGCTTCACGCAGATGAAGTTCTTCCCGGCGGAGGCGTCCGGCGGGGCGGCGTACCTGAAGTCGGTGGCCTCCCCGGTCCCCGCGGCGCGCTTCTGCCCCACCGGCGGCATCACCGCCACCACGGCGCCGGACTACCTGGCGCTGCCCAACGTCGGCTGCGTCGGCGGCTCCTGGCTCACCCCGCCCGCCGTCCTCGAGGCCGGCGACTGGGCCCGCGTCGAGTCGCTCGCGAGAGCGGCCGCCGACCTCCGCTGAGCCTGTCCGCCGGGATAGTCCCTCACAGATTCGTGGGTGAGAGGGCTCTCAAACCACTGGTTCGTTAGGGACTATCCCGGCGGGGGGTGCTCTCAAGTCACCTTGACCACCCGCACCGGGGAGGTGGAGGGGGCTACCGTCGCGGAGCCTTGGTAGGCGGCGGTGACCTTGTGGCGGCCGCGCTTGGCGATCTTGACGGTCACCACGGCCTTGCCGTTCCTCACCGCCACCCGCCGGACCACCTTGCCGTCGACCTTCACGGCTACCGTGCCGGTCGCGGTCGGGCTGGAGGTCACCTTGACCGTCACCCGCAGCGGCTTGCCGCGCCCGACCTTGGTCCGGTTCGTCGAGACCTTGGTCGAGGACGTCGCCCTGGTGACCGGCGCGGTGGCCGTGGAGGTCGAGACCCCCGGCGCCTTGCCGGCCTTGGTGGCGGTCACCCGCACCGAGAGCCGCCGCCCGACGTCCGCCGCACCGACCTTGTACGTCGGTCCGGTCGCGCCGGCGATCGGCGAGCCGTTGCGCAGCCACTGGCGGGCGAAGCCGAGCCCCTTGGTGTTCCAGGAGCCCGTCGTCGAGGTCAGCGTCGACCCGACCCGCGCCGGTCCGCTCACCTGAGGAGCCACCAGCGCGGCGACCGTCTCGACGTCGGCCAGCGTCACGGTCTCGTGACGCACCGCCTCCGGGTTGCCCGCCACGTCGGTGGACGCAAAGTCCACCAGGTGCGGGCCGTAGCCCGTGACCTCGACGGGCGCCTCGCCGGCGACCTGCCACTCGCCACCGTCGACGCGGTAGGCCGTCCGGCCCACCCCGCTGGTCGCGTCCTGCGCCGTGAAGGCGAGGGTGGCCCGGTCGGAGAACTCCACGCCCGGCTTCTGCGTGACCGCCAGGGTGGTCATCGGAGCGACGGTGTCGATCCACACCGGGAGCGTGCCCACGGCCGAGGTGTTGCCGGCCAGGTCGCGGGCCCGGAAGGTCAGCTCGCGCTTGCCGTCACCGGTGACCGGCACCGGTCCGACGTAGGCCTCCCAGCCCGCGCCCGCCCCGGTCTCCACGGTCGGCGCACCGTCGCGGTTGTCCGCAGCATCCACCCCGACCAGGACGTCGGAGCGGAACCAGCCGTCGTCGCCCACGGTCCCCGAGGAGACCGCGGCCGAGACGTCCGGCGCCTGGGTGTCGGCGGGGACCGGCAGCACCCACAGGTCGGCGATCGACGGGTCGAAGAAGCCCGACGCGTCCGTCGGGTACTCGAACCTCACCCGCACGCTGCCGTCGTTGTCGAGCACGGCCGGGTCGTCGACCAGGGCGTCGTAGACCTTGGTGCCCGCACCACCCTCGCTGCGCGGCACCAGCTGCGTCTTGACCAGGACGTCGTCGACGTAGACGTGGTACTTCTTCGTCCGCGCGCCGTCGAAGGTCTCGATGTCGCGCAGCACGAACGGCTGCCCGGCGGGGACGTCGACGACCACCGAGTACCACGAGCCCGGGGTCCCGGAGTTGGCGTACCGGCGGGTGAGGCCGGCCTCGGTGTTGGTCCCGCTGGAGGGGGAGGCCTGCAGCGCGTGCGCCGACTCCGAGGGCCCGTTGCCGAAGTCGACGTGGTCGACGACACCGGCGCTGGGCGGGGTCACGAGGCCGAACGTCGCCGCGGACTCCTCCGAGGCCAGGACCGCGCCCGCGCGGAGGACGGAGACCGTCACCGGCACGCTGCCGGCCACCCGGTCGAGGGGCACGATCACCGGCACCTCGGCGACGGCCGACCCGCCGGCGGGGACGAGGACCTCGCGCGAGGGCACCGCCCTCCAGCCCGCGGGCAGCTCCACCGCGACCCGGGCGCGGACCGCCGACGTCCCGGTGTTGGAGACCGGCACGTCCAAGGTGGCCCGCTCGGCCGGCTCACCGGTGCCGAGCTCGGCGACCAGGTCGCCGATCTCCAGCCCGGAGGTGACCTTCGCCCAGCCGGCGGTGGTGTCCTTCACGGTGAAGGTCTCCCCGCCGAGGGTGAAGCTCAGCGACAGCGTGGCGTCGTAGGAGCCGGGCGCCTGGTGCTTCGGCACGGCCACCGTCACCGGCAGCTGCACGCTCTGACCCGCCGCCACGCTCGCGGCGGAGACCTCCACCGGGTCCCAGCCGTCCACCGTGACCGTGCCCGAGAGACCCGTGATGGCGGAGGTGGAGGTGTTGGTGACCTCGACGGTCCCGGTCACCGCACCACCCGGCAGGGCGGGGGCCGCGACCGGCGGCAGCGTCACGGAGAACCCCAGCGACGAGGTCACCGCCAGCACGAGCTGGTTCTCGACCGCGGCGAGCCGCGAGTCGAGGTCCGCCTTGACCGGGGCGGCGACCTCGGAGCCCGTCAGCCAGGCGCGCAGGTCGCGCACCTCGCCGAGCGCGGAGCGCAGCGCCGACGTCACGTCTGCGTCGTCGCCGGCCAGACGGGCGAGGAGGGCGTCGGTCACGTCGCCGCGAGCCGCCGCGAGACCGGCGTCGAGCTGCTCGCGGTCGCCCGCGGCCAGGTCGCCGGCCTCGGCCAGGCCGCCGACGTGGGCGCTGAGGCCGTCGACGGCGTCCAGGATGGCGCCCAGCTCGGCGCTGCCCTGGGTCACGGCGAGCTCGTAGTGACCCGACCCGACGGTGACGGTCACGAGGCCCGACTCGGCGGTCGCGCCGGTGACGCCGTCCGCCTGGTCGAGCAGCGTGCCGCTCTCGGTGACGGCCCACGTGGTGTCGGCGGGCAGCACCACCTCGGCGGTGGTGTTGACCGGGACGTCGACGGTGAGCGACAGGTCCTCACCCTCGAGCTCCCAGTCGGTGGCGATGGTGCCGTAGACCGACTCCATGTCACCGCCACCGTGGGTCAGCCCGCCACCTACGACCGGCGCCACGCGGATCTTCTTGTAGCCGGGCTCGAGGGCCTTGATGCCACCGATGTTCTGGTACATCCAGTCACCCACGGCGCCGTAGGCGTAGTGGTTGAAGGAGTTCATGCCGACGTCGCCGAAGGTGCCGTCGGGCTTGATGGAGTCCCAGCGCTCCCACATCGTGGTCGCGCCCTTCGCCACCTCGTAGCCCCAGGACGGGTAGTCCTTGTGCATGAGCAGCGTGTAGGCGAGGTCGTCGCGGCCGATGCTGCTGAGCGCGGGGAGCAGCCACGGGGTCCCGAGGAACCCGGTCGTCAAGTGGTTGTCGCTCGCGGCGAGCTTGGCGACGAACCTGGCCGCCACCTTGTCGCGCAGGGCGGCGTCCGGCACGAGGTCCATGCCCAGCGCCATCGCGTACGCCGTCTGGCTGTTGCCGTCGACGGTCCCGTCGGGCTGGACGAGGCTGTCCGCGAAGGCGGCGCGCACGTCGGCCGAGAGCTGCGCGAACTCCTCGGCGTCGGCGTCCTCGCCGACGGCGGCTGCCATCTCGGACATCATCCGGGCGTTCTCCGCCAGGTAGGCCGTCCCCAGCACGCTGGTGGGCGTGTTGTCGTTGAGGTTGAGCCAGTCGTCCCAGTTGCCGCGGGCGGTGTCGATCAGGTCGGCCCCCGCGCCCTGCTCGGTGAAGCGGAGGAACTTCTCCATGGCGGCGTAGTTCTCCCGCACGATCGCGGTGTCGCCGTGCGCGTGCCACACGGCGTACGGCACGGTCACGGCGGCGTCGGACCAGCCGAGACCGCTGCCCAGGTCGATGCCCGGCGGCACCGGCGCGATGCCGTGGAAGTTGCCGTTCTCACGCGCGGAGTCCTGCAGGTCGACCATCCACTTGCCTAGGAAGGCACGGGTGTCGCGCAGGTAGCTCGCGGTCGGCGCGAAGACGTTGATGTCGCCGGTCCAGCCCAGGCGCTCGTCGCGCGCGGGGGTGTCGGTGGGGATGGACAGGAAGTTGCCGCGCTGGCCCCAGGAGATGTTGCTGACCAGCTGGTTGAGCATCGGGTCCGAGGTCTCGAGCGTGCCCGTGGCGGCCAGGTCCGAGCCCCAGACCACGCCGGTGACGTCGGCGGTGGCCGGCGGCGTGGAGGCGCCGACGATCTCGACGTAGCGGAACCCGTGCTGGGTGAACGTCGGCTCGTAGGTCACGGCGCCGGTGGTCGCGAACGTGTAGCGGTCGGTCACCTTCGCCGCGCGCAGGTTGGCGGTGTAGAGCGTGCCGTCGGGGTTGAGCATCTCGCCGTAGCGGATGGTCACGGTCTGCCCGGCGAGGCCGGAGAGCCGCATGCGAGCGCCGCCGACCATGTTCTGGCCGAGGTCGTAGACGAAGGCGCCGGGGGTCGGCTCCGTGCGGGCGAGGGTCGCGACCTCCTGGGTGACCCGCACCGGCTCGTCGCGCTGCGGCACCAGCTTGGCGGTGTCGGAGGGCACGACGGCCACGTCGGACCAGCCCGCGTCGTCGAACTCCGGCAGCTCCCAGCCCGTCTGCTCGGCGCGTGCGTCGTAGGTCTGGCCGTCGATGTTGTCGGTGAAGACGTAGGGGCCGTAGTGGGACTTCCAGCTGTCGTCGGTGTCGACCCACTCGCTGGTGCCGTCGGTGTAGTCGACCCGCAGGCGGGCGACGAGGGCGAGCTGGTCGCCGTACATCGTGGGTCCCCACATGCCGACCTTGCCGGCCCACCAGCCGTCGGCGAGCTCGGCACCGAAGGCGTTCTCGCCCGAGCGCACCAGCTCGGTGACGTCGTAGGTCTGGGACTGGATCCGCTTGCGGTAGTCGGTCCACCCGGGAGCGAGGAGCTGGTCGCCGACCTCCTCGCCGTTGAGGTTCAGCTCGTAGATGCCGTGGGCGGAGGCGTAGACGCGGGCGCTCTCGACGGTCTTGCCCTCGTCGGTGGCGAACTCCGTGCGCAGCAGCGGCCGGTTGGCGTCGGGCGAGCGCCACAGCGCCTCGAGCCGGCCCGCCAGCTGGAGGCCGCCGGGCACCAGGGTGCCGCCGCTGAACGGGTTGCCGGCGGTGAAGTCGGTGTCCAGCAGCGTGTCGCCGCCCTCGGCGGTCACGCGGACGGCGTGGACGGTGGCCCGCTCGGTGCCCTCGTTGGCCTGGTCGGACCGGAAGCCGACGAAGCCCCGGTCGAACGTCGAGTCGGTGCGGGTGTCGATCGTGGTGCCGTCCAGCCTGGTCGTGATCGTCGGCCCGTCGAAGGTGACGCTCATCGTGTGCTCGCCGGCGACGAGGTCGGCGGCCGAGATGACCGAGGCGATGCTCTTGTTGTCCAGGAGGGTGTAGTTGCCGTTGACCCGCAGGTGCGGGCGGAAGCGGGGGGTGCCGTCGGCGACGCTGAGCTGCCACATGTAGCCGTTGGCGGCGCTGCTGGCGCGGACGAACGTGCCGAAGGTCAGGTTGTCGATGTCGAAGTCGAAGTCGACGGTGTAGTCGGTCCAGCGGTTGATCTCCGTGCCGGCGGGCTTGCCGACCCAGGCGGCATCGCCCCAGTCGGCGGGCTCCAGCAGGCCGGTCTCGAAGGTCGCGGGCGCGCTCCAGGCGGACTCCCGACCCTCGCCGTCCCAGACCTTGACCTGCCAGACGTACGACGTGCCGGAGGTCAGCTCGGGGCCGCCGTAGACGACGTCGACCTGCCGCGCCGACTCCACCTGGCCGCTGTCCCACACGTCGGCGTCCTCGAGCGCGTCCTCGTCGGAGGCCACGCGGACCTGGTAGGCCGACTGCACGACACCGCGCCCGGTGGACTCCGAGACCCAGCCCAGGCTGGGCGGTGCTCCGGGGATGCCGAGCGGGTCGACGCGGCCGTTGGCGGTGAGGTGGCCGACCGTCAGCGCCTCCCCGGCCGCAGCCGACCGCGCCGCGTGCGCGGGCGCGGCGGCGTGGGCGGGGACCCCCAGGGCGAGGGGGGCGAGGGCGCCGGCGGACAGCGCGACCGCGAGTCCCGAGGCGAGCGAGCGCAGGCGGAGCGAGGAGGCAGACGGCATGGGGAGAGGTCCTGACTCGAGAGGCTTTGAAACGTTGCAACCAGCAACGTAGGCCCTCGTGACGCCCGTCACAATGCGGTTGTCCGCATCCGGTCACGCCGAATGCGTGGACACCTCAGATCAGCCGCGAGCGGACCGCGTGAACGACCGCCTCGATCGTTGAGTCGACGCCGATCTGGTCCGCGATCGAGCGCAGCCGTCGTCGTACCGTGCGCTCGGAGACCCCCTGCCGACGGGCCACCGCGTCCACGGTGAGCCCGCCCGCGAGCAGGCTGAGCACCTCCAGGTCGGCTGGCTCGGGCCGCCACGTCGCGCGCGCGACCACGTGGCCCTGCGGGATCTCCTCGGGCATGCCTGCCTCAGTCCCGGGCGGACAACCGTCGCAGCGCCGTGACGTGACGGGGCTCGAGCTCGTCGAGGGACGTGACCCCGAGCAGCCGCATGGTCCGCTCGATCTGTCCGGTCAGGATCTCGATGGTGCGGTCCACGCCCTCGCGACCGCCCGACATCAGGCCGTAGAGGTAGGCGCGCCCGATCATCGTGAAGTGGGCCCCGTGGGCGAGGGCCGCCACGATGTCCTGGCCGGACATGATCCCGGTGTCGAGGTGCACCTCCAGGTCCGAGCCGACCTCACGGACGACGTCGGGCAGCAGGTGGAAGGGCACCGGAGCCCGGTCCAGCTGGCGGCCGCCGTGGTTGGACAGCACGATCGCGTCCACGCCGAGGTCGGCGAGGCGGCGCGAGTCCTCGACGTTCTGCACGCCCTTCACCGAGATCTTGCCGGGCCACTGCGACCGGATCCACGCGAGGTCGTCGAAGGTGACGGTGGGGTCGAACATCGTGTCGAGCAGGTCGGCCACGGTGCCCGACCAGGAGTCCAGCGAGGCGAAGGCGAGCGGCTCGGTGGTGAGGAAGTTGATCCACCACGCCGGTCGCGGGATCGCGTTGACGACCGTCCGCGGCGACAGAGTCGGCGGGATGGTCATGCCGTTGCGCACGTCGCGCAGGCGCGCGCCGGCGACCGGGACGTCGACGGTGACCAGCAAGGTGTCGTAGCCGGCGGCGGCCGCACGGTCCACCAGGGCCATGGACCGCTCGCGGTCCTTCCACATGTAGAGCTGGAACCAGTTGCGCCCGCCCGGCGCCGCCGCGGCGACGTCCTCGATCGAGGTCGTGCCCATCGTCGAGAGCGCGAACGGGATGCCTGCGGCCGCCGCGGCCGTGGCGCCCGCGATCTCGCCCTCGGACTGCATCATGCGGGTGAAGCCGGTCGGCGCGATCCCGAACGGCAGCGCCACCCGGCCGCCCAGCACCTCGCGCGAGGTGTCGACGCGCGACACGTCGCGCAGGATCGAGGGGTGGAACTCCACGTCGGCGAAACCCTGCCGGGCCCGGGCCAGCGAGACCTCGCCGTCCGCGGCGCCGTCGGTGTAGTCGAAGGCCGCCTTGGGCGTACGACGCTTGGCGATCCGGCGCAGGTCCTCGATGGTCAGCGCCGAGGCCAGGCGCCGCTCCTTGGGCGAGAGGACCGGCCTCTTGAACTTGAGCAGCGGCGCCAGGTCGTGGCGCCGGGGGAGCTGACGCTTCATGAGGTCCCTCTCGTCGGTGGCGCAGCGGTGACGGCGCCCAGGCGGCGCTCGGCGGCGTCCCAGTCGACGCCGGGGCGCGGCTCGTAGCGGCGCACCTCGTGCGTGGTGCGGACCAACGTACGCATCGCCCCCAGGTCCGGCAGGTCGGCGCCGAGGGCGCGCGCCTGCACGAGCACGTTGCCGAGCGCCGCGGCCTCGACCGGCCCGGCGAGCACGGGCAGGCCGGTGGCGTCCGCCGTGAGCTGGCAGAGCAGCCGGTTCTGCGAGCCGCCACCCACCACGTGCACGACCGACACACGCCGCCCGGCGAGCTCGGCCGCCGTGCGCAGGTGCCGGCGGTAGGCCAGCGCGAGGCTGTCGAGGATGCACCGGGTGATCGCCTGCGGGGTCCGCGGGACCGGCTCACCGGCCTCCTCGGCGAGGAGCTGCAACCGCCCGGGCAGGTCCCCGGGGGCCAGCAGCCGCGGGTCGTTGATGTCGACGACCGTGCGCAGCGCGGGCGCCTCGGCGGCGGCCGCCAGCACCGAGGCGAGGTCGGCGCCGGCCAGGCGGCGCTCGCTCCACGTGCGCAGCGACTCGGACAGGACCCAGAGACCGGTCACGTTCTTGAGGAAGCGCACGGTCCCGTCGACCCCCGCCTCGTTGGTGAAGTCGGCGAGCCGGGCCGCCTCGCTGAGCACCGGCTTCTCCAGCTCCAGCCCCACCAGGGACCAGGTGCCGGAGGAGATGTAGGCGACGTCGTCGTCCGCGGCGGGGACGGCCACCACGGCCGAGGCGGTGTCGTGCGAGCCCACGGCGACCACCGGGACGGGGGAGGACACCCCGAGCTGGTCGGTGACCTCGGGCAGCAGGGGGCCGATCACCGTGCCGGGGTCGCGCAGGGGCGGTAGCAGGCCCCAGGGGATGCCGACCGCCCGGGCCAGGTCCACCGCCCACGCGCGGGTGTTGACGTCGTAGAGCCCCGTGGTCGAGGCGTTGGTG
Source organism: Nocardioides sp. 503 (assembly GCF_004522095.1). Lineage (GTDB taxonomy): Bacteria > Actinomycetota > Actinomycetes > Propionibacteriales > Nocardioidaceae > Nocardioides. The sequence goes on along the minus strand of NZ_SPUI01000004.1, from coordinate 168,552 downwards.
CGCTCGGCGCCGGCGTGGCCGGTGAGCCAGTAGCCGAGCAGGTCGGGCAGCAGCAGCAGGGTGTCGGCCGCCTCGAGCGCGGCCGTGCCCCGCGCGGCGACGAGCTGGTGGATCGTGGCGAAGGGCAGGTCCTGGAGGCCCGTGGTCGCGTAGAGCGCGGCGGCACCGACCTCCTCGGCGATGCGACCGGACACGCCGTCCGTGCGCGGGTCGCGGTGCGAGTAGGGGTTGCCGAGCAGGACCCCGTCGCGGTCGAGCAGGCCGTGGTCGATGGCCCACGAGTCGATGCCGATCCCGTCCAGCGGGCCGGTGCCGGCGACCATCCTGAGCCCGGCGAGCATCTCGCGATGGATGCCGAGGATGTCCCAGAAGAGCGACCCCCGCGCGCGCACGGCGGCGTTGGGGAAGCGGTGCGCCTCGTCGAGCCGCAGGGTGCCGGGGCCCACTCGCGCGGACATCACCCGGCCGCTCGTGGCCCCGAGGTCGACGGCCGCGAGGCGCAGCGGGGCCGATGCGTGGCTGCCCATGTCAGACGACGGTGATCCCCAGGCCGAGGAGGTCCGCGACGGCGCGGAGCTCCTCGACCCGGTGACCGGTGCCGAGCGCCCAGTGGTGGGCGATGCCGGTGCCGGACCACTCGTCGGTCCACTCCCCCGGGTCGCGACCGAAGTCCACGCGCGAGGTGGTGTTGCCGATCTGGAGGACCGGCCCGGCCACGGTGGTGCCCTCCGAGGCGACCAGCGAGAAGCGCCCGTCGCGGTCCTGGGCGAGCCCGCACACCGTCACGGGTCCGTGGTCCACGTCGAACTCGACCGAGACCCCCCAGCCGCGCTTGCCGTGGTAGACGCCGAGGCCGCGCAGCAGCGGCTTGCGGGCGCTGATCGCGAGGTGGGCCGGTCCGTCGTGACCCATCTCGACGACGTCGTCGTGGAAGTTGAGCGCCTGGAGCTCGGTGAACGACCCGCCGGCGCCGATGCGGTCCATGAGCAGCATCGCCAGCGACGTGCGCAGCTCGTACTCACCCACGACGGGCACGCCGCGCGCGGTCAGCAGGGAGGCGCCGAGGATCAGCCCGGCGCCCACCCGCTCGTGCATCTCGCCGTCGAGGCCGCGGTGGTAGTAGGCCATCGAGTCGAGCGAGAAGTCCTGGACGAGGCGGTCGAGGGCGACCGAGACCCGCGACCCCCAGCGGAAGTCGTCGTCCACGACGCTGTCGTCGAGGACGAACACCTCGCGCGCCACCGCCATCCGGGCGTCGGTCTCGGCGTCGGTGACCTGCTCGACGCGGACCCGCAGGTCGTCGATCTCCAGGACCTCGACGTGCCCGCCCAGCTGGGCCGAGACGAGCGTCGGGTCGGAGGAGACGTCCATCATCCCGGGGTACAGGTGGCCCATGAGGCCGTGCCGGCCGTGCCGGAACGCCGCCCGGACGCCGGCCGCCTTGACCCACCGGGAGATGCGGGTCCAGGCACGAGGGTCCTCGACGTAGCCCGAGACCGAGCGGAAGTCGATGCCGCAGCGGCGGAACGTGTTGGCCATCTCGGGAAGCGGGCAGGCGCCGCAGTAGGCCAGCCAGGCGCCGGTGTCGAACTCCGCGTGGTCCATCGACTCGGTGGGCTGCAGGTTGAGCAGCAGCACCGGGGCGCCGGAGCGCTGGGCCACGGGCACGAGCATCGAGGCGGTCATGTAGGTCGTCAGGAAGCCGACGATGAGGTCGCAGTCGGCGAGGCGCAGCTGCTCGGCGGCGCGCGCCCCCTCCTGCGCGTCCGAGATGAAGCCGACGTCCACGACCTCGCAGTCGAGCTCGGCGAACCGCTCGGACACCCGTCGCGCGCTCGCCTGCAGCTGGGGCAGCAGGGCGGGGAACTGCGGCCAGTAGGCGCCGAGCCCGCCGGCCACGAGCCCGATGCGGGTCTTGCGCGGCGTGATCCGCTCCAGCCCGGGAGGGGCGGCGGCGTCCAGGCTCTGGGTCATCGTGTCGGTCCTTGTCGTCGTCGGGAGGCGGTCAGCGCAGGAACGCCGCGGAGACCCCAGCATCCACCGGCACGTGCAGCCCGGTGGTGTGGGTCAGGTCGGGACCGCAGAGCACGAAGACCGCGTTGGCGATGTGCTCGGGCAGCACCTCCCGCTTGAGGATGGTCCGCTGCGCGTAGAACTTGCCGAGGTCCTTCTCCTCCACGCCGTAGACCGCAGCGCGGTTGGCGCCCCAGCCGCTGGCGAAGATCCCGGACCCGGCCACGACCCCGTCGGGGTTGACGCCGTTGACCTTGACGCCGTGCTCGCCGAGCTCGGCGGCCAGCAGCCGGACCTGGTGGGCCTGGTCGGCCTTGGTCGCGGAGTAGGCGATGTTGTGGGGTCCGGCGAAGACGGAGTTCTTCGACGAGATGTAGATGACGTCGCCGCCCATCCCCTGGTCGATGAGCACGCGCGCCGCCGCCTTGGACACCAGGAACGAGCCCTTGGCCATGACGTTGTGCTGCAGGTCCCAGTCGGCCTCGGTCGTCTCGAGCAGCGACTTGGACAGGGACAGCCCGGCGTTGTTGACGACGAGGTCCACGCCGCCGAAGGCGAGGACCGCCGCGTCGACCATGGCCTGGACGGCCGCCTCGTCGGAGACGTCCGCGGCCACGCCGACGGCGACGTCGGGGCCACCGATCTCGGCCGCCGCGGCCTGCGCCTTCTCCAGCGACAGGTCGGCGACGACCACGCAGGCGCCCTCGGCCACGAGCCGCTTGGCGGTCGCCTTGCCGATGCCGCCGGCGGCGCCGGTCACCACGGCGATCCGGGTGGCCAGGGGCTTGGGGGCCGGCATCCGCTGCAGCTTGGCCTCCTCCAGCGCCCAGTACTCGATGCGGAACTTCTCGCTCTCGTCGATCGGGGCGTACGTCGACAGGCCCTCGGCGCCGCGCATGACGTTGATGGCGTTGGTGTAGAACTCGCCGGCCACGCGGGCGGTCTGCTTGTCCTTGCCGTAGCTGAACATCCCGACGCCCGGCACCAGGACGACCAGCGGGTCGGCGCCGCGGATCGCCGGCGAGTCCGGGGTCGCGTGCCGGTCGTAGTAGGCCTGGTAGTCCTCGCGGTAGGACACCGCCAGCTCGCGCAGCCGGGCCACCGAGTCCTCCACCGAGGCGGAGGCCGGGAGGTCGAGGACCAGCGGCTTGACCTTGGTGCGCAGGAAGTGGTCGGGGCACGACGTGCCCAGCGCGGCGAGGCGGGGGTGCTCGCTGCGGGCCAGGAAGTCCAGCACCACCTCGGAGTCGGTGAAGTGTCCGACCATCGGGCGGTCCTGGGACGCGATGCCCCGGATGGTCGCGCCGAGGGCGGCGGCCTTCGCGCGACGCTCCTCCTCGGGGAGGGCGGCGTAGCCCTCGAGGGCCGGGCCGAAGGGCTCCGGCCGGCTGTGCTCGGCGATGTGGGCGGCGGCGGTGTCGATGATCCACAGCGAGCGGGCCTCGGCCTCCTCGCTGGTGTCGCCCCAGGCGGTGATGCCGTGCCCGCCGAGGATGCAGCCGACCGCCTGCGGGTTCTTCTCCTTGATCTCGGCGATGTCGAGCCCGAGCTGGAAGCCCGGACGGCGCCACGGGACCCACACGACCTCGTCCCCGAAGATCGTGGCGGTCAGTGCCTCACCGTCGGCCGCGGTCGCGATCGCGATGCCCGAGTCGGGGTGCAGGTGGTCGACGTGGGCGGCGTCGACGAGACCGTGCATGGCGGTGTCGATCGACGGCGCGGCGCCACCCTTGCCATGCAGGCAGTAGTCGAACGCGGCGACCATCTCGTCCTCGCGGTCGACGCCGGGGTAGACGTCGACGAGGGCGCGCATGCGGTCGAGGCGGAGCACGGCCAGGCCGGGCTCGCGCAGCGTGCCCAGGTCCCCGCCGGAGCCCTTGACCCAGAGCAGCTCGACGGGCTCGCCGGTGACGGGGTCGGTCTCGGTGCCCTTCGCCGAGGTGTTGCCCCCGGCGTAGTTGGTGTTCTTGGGGTCGGAGCCCAGGCGGTGGGAGCGAGCGATGAGCTCGGCGGCGGTGGAGGTGGTCATGAGTCCTTCTCGCGTGACCGGGGGGCGGGCCGCCCGCGGTCGGGTGTCGGGTGGTGGGGAGGCGTCAGGTCCACGAGAGCGGCGTCCCGCCGACGCGGGCCTCGTCGATCTGCTGCTGGTAGCCGGACTCGGCGTAGGCCCGCATCGGGTTCGCGGGCAGGCCGCGCTCCTCGCGCCACGCGGCCAGCGTGGGCCGGACGTCGGTCTGGAAGGCGTCCATGAAGATCTCGTTGGCGCCCAGGACGTCGCTCTCGGCCTGGGCCACGGCGAGCGCCTCGCGGTCGAGCAGCAGGGCTCGGGCGGTCATCTCCTGCACGTTGAGGACCGAGCGGATCTGGCCGGGGATCTTGTCCTCGACGTTGTGGCACTGGTCGAGCATCAGCGCGACGTCGCTGCCCTCGTCGAGCCCGCCACCGCGGATGACCTCGACGAGGATCCGGAACAGCTGGTAGGGGTCGGCGGCGCCGACGATGAGGTCGTCGTCGGCGTAGAAGCGGGAGTTGAAGTCGAACGAGCCCAGCCGGCCCAGCCGGAGCAGCTGCATGACGATGAACTCGATGTTGGTGCCGGGCGCGTGGTGGCCGGTGTCCAGGCACACCATGGCGCGCTCACCGAGCGCGCTGACCTGGGCGAAGGAGGTGCCCCAGTCCGGGACGTCGGTGTGGTAGAACGCCGGCTCGAAGAACTTGTACTCGAGCACCAGGCGCTGGTCCGCGCCGATCCGCTCGTAGATCGACGACAACGACTCGGCGAGCCGGTCCTGACGACCGCGCAGGTCGGCCTGGCCGGGGTAGTTGCTGCCCTCGGCCAGCCAGATCTTGAGGTCGCGCGAGCCGGTCGCGCCCATGACGTCGATGCACTCGAAGTGGTGGTCGATGGCCTTCTGGCGGATCTTGGGGTCCACGTGGGTCAGGGCGCCGAACTTGTAGTCGTCGTCCTGGAAGGTGTTGGAGTTGACCGTTCCCAGGGCGACGCCGCGGTCGGTGGCGTGCGCGCGCAGCGCGTCGTAGTCGTCGACGAGGTCCCACGGGATGTGCAGGGCGACGGTCGGCGCGAGGCCGGTCAGCCGGTGCACCATCGCCGCGTCGTCGATCTTCTCCTGGATGGTCCTGGGCGTGCCGGGGGTGCCGAACACCTTGAAGCGGGTCCCCGAGTTCCCGTAGGCCCAGGAGGGGACCTCGATCGCGAGGCGCTCGAGGGTTGACGCGATGGCGTCGAAGGCGGGCATGACGTTCTCCTTGCCGGGTCGGACCGGCTGGTTCCGGGGTCGTGGGGGGGGGGGGGGGGGGGGCCCCCCCCCGCCGCGGGGGGGGGTGGGGGGGGGGGGGGGGCGGGGGGGGGGGGGGGCCGCAGAGCGGATAACTCCGCGTTACAGCGAGTACGCCGCCGCGCTCACTCGCCGCGGAAGACCGGCTTGCGGCGCTCCGCGAACGCCCGCATCCCCTCGGCCACGTCGGCGGTCCGCATGAGCAGGGTCTGGCCGCTGCGCTCGCGCTCGAGCGCGGGCTCGAGCTGGGTCAGCGTCGCCGCGTTGACGGCGCGCTTGGTGGCGGCGAGCGCGAGCGGCGGCCCGGCGGCCAGGCGGCGTACGAGGGTCTCGACCAGGGCGGGGAAGTCCGCGTCGGCGGCGAGGTGGGTGACCAGCCCGGCGTCGTAGGCCTCCTGCGCCGACAGCGGCTCGGCGAGCAGGCCCATCCGCATCGCGCGGGCGCGCCCGATCGAGGCGGCCACGGTGGCCGAGGCGCCGCCGTCGGGCATGAACCCGATGCGGGCGAAGGCCAGCAGGAAGCTCGCGGACTCCGCGGCCACCACGATGTCGGCGGCGAGCGCGGCCGAGCAGCCGACGCCGGCCGCGATCCCGTTGACGGCGGCCACGACCGGCTTGTCGAGCCCGACGATCGCGCGGATGATCCGGTTGGCCGCGTCCATCGCGCGGACGTCGAACTGCTCGTGCGCGTCCTGCCCGGAGATGTCGGCGCCGGTGCTGAACGCCGCGCCGGCGCCGGTGAGGACGACGACGCGGACCTCCTCGCGGCTCACGGCCTCCTCGAGGGACCGCGCCAGGTCGACGGCCAGCTGCGGGCTGAGGGCGTTGAAGACCTCGGGCCGGTCCAGCGTGAGCCAGAGCGCGCCGTGGTCGAGACGCGCCTGCAGGTCCGTGTCCTTGGCCATGGCGGCGAGTGTGCCACCATGGATCCGTGTCCGCTGCCAGTCCTGTCGAGGTCGAGCCAGACACCGAGAAGGACCTCGTCCCCGACGGGGTCACGGTCCTGGCCACGCCCTGGGTGACCATCGTCTGGAACGACCCGGTCAACCTGATGTCCTACGTGACCTACGTCTTCCAGAAGCACTTCGGGTACGACAAGAAGAAGGCCGAGAAGCTGATGATGGAGGTCCACGAGGACGGCCGCTCCGTCGTCAGCACGGGCACCCGCGAGGAGATGGAGCGCGACGTCCAGGCCATGCACGAGTACGGCCTGTGGGCCACGCTGCAGAAGTCCGAGTAACGGTGGGCGCGTTCACGCGGCACCGGCGCAGCAGGCTGGTCATCGCGAACTTCACCGGCTTCGAGGCCGACCTCCTGCGCTCGCTGGCCTCCCAGCTCGTCGAGCTGCTGCGCAACGAGTCCGCCGTGCCCCGCGAGGACCAGGACCCCTTCGAGGCGATGATGGACTTCTCGGGGCCTACCACGGCGCCCGAGGACCCGGTGCTCGCCCGGCTGTTCCCCACGGCCTACCCCGCCGACGAGGAGGCCGCCTCGGAGTTCCGCCGCTTCACCGAGGGTGCGCTGCGCGACGGCAAGGCGGCCGCCGCCTGCTCGATCATCGACACCCTCGAGGACGCCGGCCTGCCCGAGCAGCTCACCGAGGACGGGCTGATGATCGACGTCGAGCTCGACGAGCCCACGGCGGAGAGCTGGCTGCGCTCGTTCACCGACGTGCGCCTGGCGCTGGCCAGCCGGCTCGGGATCGAGGAGGGCGACGAGCAGCTCTGGTACGACCTGCCCGACGAGGACCCGCGCTCGCAGGCCCACGACATCTACGAGTGGGTCGGCTACCTCCAGGAGACCCTGGTCGACGCCCTGATGCGCTAGTCGGCCGACCGGTCCGTCCGCCGGGCGAGTGCGGGGACCCGCCGGCCCAGCGCCTACGCTGGGGTCGTGCTGACCATCGAGCAGGCGACGTACGACGCGATCGTCGCGCATGCCCGCCGCGACCACCCGGTGGAGGCCTGCGGGATCGTCGCCGGTCCCGAAGGCAGCGACCGTCCCGAGCGCCACGTGGAGATGGTCAACGCCGCGGGGAGCCCGACGTTCTACGAGTTCGACTCCACCGACCTGCTCGGCCTCTACCGCGACCTCGACGACCGCGACGAGGAGCCGGTGGTGATCTACCACTCACACACCGCCACCGAGGCCTACCCGAGCCGCACCGACATCGGGCTCGCGCAGGAGCCGAACGCGCACTACGTGCTGGTCAGCACGCGCGAGCACGGGAATAACGACGGCCCCGTGGAGTTCAGGTCCTACAGGATCGTCGACGGCGAGGTGACCGAGGAAGAGGTCGCCGTCGTACCCCAGCTGAGCACCGACTGAGCAACACAACCGAGGAGTCTCACCCATGGCCATCGAGGTCCGGATCCCCACCATCCTGCGCACGTACACCGACGGCCAGAAGGCCGTGAGCGGTGACGGCGCCAGCCTGAGCGCGCTGATCGACGACCTCGAGGCCAGCCACCCCGGCCTCAAGGACCGCCTCATCGACAACGGGGACCTGCGTCGCTTCGTCAACGTCTACATCAACGACGAGGACGTCCGCTTCATCGGTGGGCTCGAGGCCGAGCTCACCGACGGCGACCAGGTCGTCGTGCTCCCGGCCGTCGCTGGGGGCTGAGCGGGGACGCGTCAGCGGACCCACTGATGGTGGTCGAGCGAGCGGCACGGCTGAGCCTGCGAAGCCGTGACCCGCGTGTCGAGACCTGAACGAGATGAGAGGGAAGATGTCGTGAGCGCTCGCCGTACCTTCGTCCTCGTCGACGGCGAGAACATCGACGCCACGCTCGGCAACTCCCTCCTCGGACGGCGTCCGCTGCCGGAGGAGCGCCCCCGCTGGGAGCGCGTGACGGCGTACGCCGAGTCCGTGTGGGGCCAGCCCGTGGTCGGGCTGTTCTTCCTCAACGCCACCAACGGCCAGCTGCCCGGCAGCTTCATCCAGGCGCTGCTGGCGATGTCCTACCGGCCGATCCCGCTGGCCGGGCGCAGCGACCAGAAGGTCGTCGACGTCGGCATCCAGCGCACCCTCGACGCGCTGCTCGGGCGGGACGACGACGTCCTGCTGGTCAGCCACGACGCCGACTTCGCGCCCCACATGGAGCGCCTGCTCGGGGGCGAGCGCCGCATCGGCGTGGTCGGGCTCCACGAGTACGTCAGCATCCAGTACACCGACCTCGACATCGAGATCCACGACCTCGAGGACGACGTGCAGGCGTTCAACGTCCCGCTCCCGCGCGTCCGCATCATCGACCTCGACGACTTCGACCCCGAGCGCTTCCTGCGCTGAGCGGGCTCCTCCCGAAGGGCACCCTGTACCCATGCGCTACGACAACCTGCTGGCCTCGGTCGGCAACACGCCGCTGGTCGGCCTGCCCCGGCTGTCGCCGAGCCCCGACGTCCGGCTGTGGGCCAAGCTCGAGGACCGCAACCCGACCGGCTCGATCAAGGACCGCCCCGCGCTGAAGATGATCGAGGAGGCGGAGAAGGGCGGGCTGCTGCGTCCGGGCTGCACGATCCTCGAGCCCACGTCGGGCAACACCGGCATCTCGCTCGCGATGGCCGCCAAGCTCAAGGGCTACCGGATCGTGTGCGTGATGCCCGAGAACACCTCCGCGGAGCGCCGCCAGCTGCTGCAGATGTGGGGCGCCGAGATCATCTCCTCGCCCGCGGCCGGCGGCTCCAACGAGGCCGTGCGCGTCGCCAAGCAGGTCGCGGCCGAGCACCCCGACTGGGTGATGCTCTACCAGTACGGCAACGACGCCAACGCGCTCTCGCACGAGGAGGGCACCGGCCCCGAGCTCCTCGCCGACCTCCCGAGCATCACCCACTTCGTCGCCGGCCTGGGCACCACCGGCACGCTCATGGGCGTCAGCCGCTACTTCCGTCGCGCCAAGCCCGACGTCAGGATCGTCGCGGCCGAGCCGCGCTACGGCGAGCTCGTCTACGGCCTGCGCAACCTCGACGAGGGCTTCGTCCCCGAGCTGTACGACGCCTCGCTGATCGACTCGCGCTTCTCGGTCGGCCCGCGCGACGCCGTGCGCCGCGTGCGCGAGCTGCTCGAGACCGAGGGCATCTTCGCCGGCGTCTCGACCGGCGCGATCCTGCACGCCGCCCTGGGCCAGGCCGCCAAGGCGGTCAAGGCGGGGGAGAGCGCCGACATCGCCTTCGTCGTGTGCGACGGCGGCTGGAAGTACCTCTCGACCGGTGCCTACGAAGGCACCGTCGACGAGGCCGAGGACCGCCTCGAGGGCCAGCTCTGGGCCTGACCGGGCTACCGTGACGGCGTGCTTCTGCGTGCCGCCCTGCTCTCGCTCCTGACGACGCTCTCGCTCGTCGCCCCGGCGCCGGCGCACGCCGCGGACCCCGTGGTGAGCACCGCTCCGCCCACCGTCTCCGGGGAGGCGGTCGTGGGCCGGGTCGTGCGCGCCAGCCCGGGCACGTGGTCGCCGGCCGAGGTCACCGTCACCTACCGGTGGCTGCGCGGCGACCGGCCGATCCCGGGCGCGACGTCGCCCGCCTACCGGGTCGTCCCCGACGACCTGGGCTCTCCGCTCGCGGTCCGAGCGACCGCGACCGACGCCGACGGCCACAGCGCCGTCGCGACCTCGGCCCCGACCGGCCCTGTGGCGCGCGGCGTCCTCGTGAGCCGTCGCCCGCCGGCCGTGACGGGCACCCGGCGGTACGGGCGTACGGTGGCCGCGACGACGGGTCGGTGGTCGGTTCCGCCCCGCGTGGCGACGTACCAGTGGCTGCGCGGAGCGCGGCCCATCCCCGGCGCCACGAAGCGTCGCCACACCTTCGCGCCGCAGGACGTCGGCCGGCGGGTCCGCGTGCGGGTGACCGTGCGGGCCCACGGCTACGAGCCCGCGACGGCCGTCTCGGCTCGCACCGGCACGGTCGGCCACCGCGTCGGGGTCCGGCGCACGGTGACCTACCACGTCGAGACCCGCGGCCGGATCACGACGAGCCTGAAGGACTTCCGGCGTCTGGCGCAGCAGACCTACGACGACCCGCGCGGGTGGCGGGCCAAGGGCGTCCGCTTCGTCCGCGTGGCGCGCGGCGGCTCCTTCACCCTGGTCCTGGCCGAGGCGTCGCGGGTGCCGGCGTTCTCGCCGATCTGCAGCAGCGAGTGGAGCTGCCGCGTCGGCCGCTTCGTCGTCATCAACCAGACCCGTTGGAAGAACGCGTCCCCGGCGTGGAACCGCGCCCGCGGCGCGCTGCGCGGCTACCGCCACATGGTGGTCAACCACGAGACCGGCCACTGGCTCGGCAAGGGCCATGCCGGCTGCCCCGGCCCCGGGCGCCTCGCGCCGGTCATGATGCAGCAGTCGAAGGGCCTCGCCGGCTGTCGCTTCAACCCCTGGCCGACGGCGGGGGAGCTGCGCTAGCCGCGGAGGTGCGACCGGATGCGTCTGTGCCGTCCCACCCGCCCCACCACCCGTACGAAACTCACGCTTCCGGTACGAAGTTTCCTACCGGAAGCGTGAGTTTCACCGGGTACCCGGTGAAACTCACCCGGCGCCAGGACCGACGCGCAGCCGCTGCCGCACGTCGAACTGGCTGCCGGGGACGGGGCCCAGGCCGAGGAGCGTGGTGACCAGGTTGGCGAGGTCGCTGTTGCGGACGGGCTGGGGGCCGACGGGGCGCGGGCGCGAGCGTCCGGGGTTCACGTAGGTCGGGTTCATCTCGTAGAGGTCGCCGTGCTCGATGCCCGGGCCCCAGACGACGAACGGGATCCGGTAGTCGCCCAGCTGGGTGACCTGGGAGTGGTCGCGGCCGACGCCGCCGTGGTCGGCGGTGAGCACCACGACCACCCGGTCGAGCGTCGGCTCGGTGTCGATCGCGCTGAGCAGCGTGCCGACGAGGGAGTCGGCGTGCTCCACGGCGCGCAGGTAGTCCGGCGACATGAAGCCGTGGGCGTGGCCGGCGGCGTCGGCGACGCCGAGGTGGACGAAGGTCAGCGCGCGGTCGTGGCCGACGAGGTCCGCTCGGGCGGCCCGGACGAGCGCGTCGTCGTCGCCGACGCGGATGACGGTCCGGTCGATCGCCCGGGGCCAGGAGCGCGTGAAGGTACGGAACTTCGTCTTCGTCGAGAACAGCGCGGACGACCCGCCCGCGGCCTGGATCTTGCTGAAGACCGACCGCACGCGCTCGCCGGCGGCCCGGTGCACGGTCGAGCGCGGGCGCTCGTCGTTCCAGGTGACGCCGTGGCCACCGGCCCGCTTCGCGACGCGTCGGCCGGTGACCATGCTGGTGTGGTTGGGCAGCGTGATCGTGAGCTCGTACTGAGCGCGGGCGTTGAGCGTCGCGGCGCCCTCGTCGACCAGCCGCCAGAGGTTCGGCGCCCCTTCGTGCCCCAACCGCTGGAGCGCCGTGGGGTTGAGCGCGTCGACCGAGATGGCCAGCACCCGCACCGCCCCCTCGTCGGCCCGGGCGGCCTCGTCGGCCTGGGCGGCCTGGGCGGCCCGAGCGGCCGCTCCGGCCCGCGCAGCCGGCGCGCTCGCGGTGTCCGGGGTCCGGTCGGGCGAGGCGGCGGCGGACGACGGAGCCGCCAGGGCGAGCACCGCGAGGCCGGCCGCGGCCCGATATCGGACGGTCATGTGTCCGAGACTACGCAGTCGGCGACGTGACCTCGGTCGCGACGCCGTCCGTTTGCCGGTGCCAGCGCCTACGCTTGCGTGTTGTGCCGCCCCTCATCGACGTCGACCCGCGCGAGCGGCCCATCGGCATCTTCGACTCCGGCTTCGGCGGCCTCACGGTCGCGCGCTCCGTCATCGACCAGCTGCCGCACGAGTCCATCCGCTACGTCGGCGACACCGCCCGCCAGCCCTACGGCCCCAAGCCGATCGGCGAGGTCCGCGAGTACGCCCTGGAGTGCCTGGACCACCTCGTCGAGGAGGGCGTCAAGGCGCTGGTCATCGCGTGCAACTCGGCCAGCGCCGCGATGCTGCGCGACGCCCGCGAGCGCTACGACGTCCCGGTGGTCGAGGTGATCTACCCCGCCACCCGGCGCGCGGTCGCGGCCACCCGCACCGGCCGCATCGGCGTGATCTGCACGGCCGCCACTGCCGAGTCCATGGCCTACGACGACGCGTTCGCCGCCGCACCGCAGGTCGAGCTCACGACGCAGGCGTGCCCCCGCTTCGTCGACTTCGTCGAGGCCGGCGTGACGGCCGGTGACGACCTGCTCGGTGTGGCCCACGACTACCTCGACCCGCTCTCCGCCGCCGACGTCGACACCCTGATCCTCGGCTGCACGCACTACCCGTTGCTCACCGGCGTCATCTCCTACGTCATGGGCGACGGGGTGACCCTCGTGAGCAGCGCCGAGGAGTGCGCCAAGGACGTCTACAAGATGCTCACCGCGACCGGCCTGATGCGGGAGACCGGCGAGGCGACGTACTCGTTCGTGACCACCGGCTCACCGGACGAGTTCGAGACGATCGGCCGCCGCTTCCTCGGTCCCGAGATGGTGGCGGCGAGCCAGTTCGCCGGCGGTCTCGCATGAGGCTCACGGTCATCGGCTGCTCGGGGTCCTACCCCGGCCCCGACTCCTCGGCGTCCTGCTACCTCCTCGAGCACGAGGAGGACGGCCGGACGTGGAGGATCCTGGTCGAGCTCGGCAACGGCGCCCTGGGCCAGCTCCAGCGCTACGTCGACCCGCTCGGCATCGACGCCGTCCTGCTCAGCCACCTGCACGCCGACCACTGCCTGGACCTCTGTGGCTACTACGTGATGCGCAAGTACCACCCGACCGGCCCCCAGCCGCGGATCCCCGTCTGGGGACCTCCCGGCACCGCCGAGCGGATGGCGCGCGCCTACGACCTGCCGCTCGACCCGGGCATGCACGAGGAGTTCGACTTCCGCGCCTACGACGAGGAGACCTTCGAGGTCGGCCCGTTCACGGTCGCGGCGGTGCCGGTCGACCACCCGGTCACGGCCTACGGCCTGCGGATCACCGCCGGGGGCAGCACGATCGGCTACAGCGGCGACACCGGTCCCTGCGAGGGGCTCGACCGCGTCGCCGCGGACGCCCAGCTGCTGCTCGCCGAGGCGTCCTTCCGCCACGGTGACGACAACCCCCCGCACCTGCACCTCACCGGCACCGACTGCGGCGACGTCGCGAGCCGGTCGCGGGCCGAGCGGCTGGTGCTCACCCACATCCCCCCGTGGTTCGACAAGCAGGTCGCGCTCGCCGAGGCGCAGGCGACGTACGACGGTCCGGTCGAGCTCGCGCAGCCGGGCACGGTCTACGAGCTCTGAGCCGCTCCGGCGCTCAGTCGGGGTCGAGCGCGCCGGCGTCGTGGACGCAGATCGCGATCTGCACGCGGTTGGTGGTGCCGAGCTTCTCGAAGAGCCGGGACACGTGGGCCTTCACCGTCGGCACCGACAGGTGCAGCGAGGCGGCGATCTCGGCATTGCTCAGGCCGCCGCCCACGGCGAGGGCCACGTCGCGCTCGCGGTCGGTGAGCAGGGCCAGGCGCCGCTCGGCCTCGGCGGCCCGGCCGTCGCCGGACTCGGTGCGGACCCGGTCGATGAGCGTGCGCGTGGCCGACGGGGACAGGATCGGCTCGCCGGAGGCGACCTTGCGGATGGCGTCGAGGATCTGGGCGGGCGGGGTGTCCTTGAGCAGGAAGCCGTCCGCGCCGGCGGCCAGCGCGCCCAGCACGTGCTCGTCGGCGTCGAAGGTGGTCAGCACGATCACCCGCGGGGGTCTCGCCTCGTCGCGCAGCACCTGGGTCGCGTCGAGCCCGTTGAGCCGGGGCATCCGGATGTCCATGAGCACCACGTCGGGGGCCAGCTCACGCGCCAGCGCGACGCCGGCGCGCCCGTCGGCGGCCTCGCCCACGACCTCCACGTCCGTCTGGCCGCCCAGCATCAGGCTCAGCGCCGAGCGCACGAGCGGGTCGTCGTCGACGATCAGGACGCGCACGGCCGAGGTCACGACGTCCACGGTATCCAGGCCCTCAGCTCGAACGCCCCGCGGTCCGCGCGGTGCTCGAGCCGCCCACCGCGCAGGACGGCGCGCTCGCGGAGGCCGACCAGTCCCAGCCCCGCGCCCGGAACGGAGGTCGGTCCGAAGCCGAGCGGGTTGCGCACGGTCACGTCGACCCCGTCCTCCGGTCCGCCCGACACGGTGAGGGTCACCCGGGCGCCGGGGGCGTGCTTGCGGGCGTTGGTGAGGGCCTCCTGGACGATCCGGTAGAGCGTCCGGCCGACGGCGTCCGGCATCGGCTCGTCGCAGGGGAGGTCGTCGTGGAGGGTGACGTACATGCCCGAGGCGACGCACTCGGCCACGAGCACCGGCACGTCGGCGTACGTCGGCTGCGGAGCGCTCATCGGCCTGCCCGTCTCGTCGTCGCGCAGCACGCCCAGCACGCTGCGCAGGTCGGTCAGCGCCTCGTGGGCCTTGTCGCGGATCACCGCGACGCTGTCGCGCATCTCGTCGGCGCTGAGGTCCTCGCGGAAGCTGAGAGCCCCGGCGTGCATGGAGATCTGAGAGATCCGGTGCGCCAGCACGTCGTGCATCTCGCGGGCGATCCGGGCGCGCTCGGTGCCGCGCGACTGCGCCACCCGCAGCTCCTGCTCGGCCTCGGCCCGCTCGGCGCGGTGCCGGAGGGTCCACAGCAGCTCCCGGCGCGAGCCGATGTACATGCCCCACCCCATGCTGGCCGCGATCGCGAAGAGCCCTGCCAGGAACGAGATCCACGCCGGGTCGCTGTTGGAGGAGGGGGCGGTCTCGGTGAAGATCGTCGAGGTCGCCAGCGCCACGGCCGCCACGAGCACGACGTGGGCCAGGCGACGTCGGGTCGCCAGGGAGACCGAGGTGAGCGTCGCCGGGCCCTGGGCGATGCCCGACACCGCGCCCAACAGGTTCGTGATGAGCGCGATGGTCAGCGGCCACCGCCGCCGGAGGAACATCAGGACGTAGGCGACCAGACCGGCCGCGATGTCCACCGCGAACAGCACGGGCTCCTCGTCGACCATGACCTCGGCGTACGAGACCCAGATGACGGCGCTGATCGACAGCGTGAGCAGGAGTCGCCAGGTCTGCCCCCACCAGGTCAGCGGAGGCTGGTAGGTCTCCGGCGCGGGCCTGTCCACACCCGGCAGCGTAGGCCGACCGGTCGGGGCCGCGCAGGCTGCGGCGGTCGCGAGGCACCCCCTACTTTGGTCATTGCGCCACCACCGCGTGGCCGATTCCGCCAGGGCCGGACGTGCGGCATGGTGGAGCCATGATCTCAGTTGAAGGACTCACCAAGCGGTACGGCGCGTTCACCGCCGTCGACGACGTCAGCTTCGTCGCCCAGCCCGGCCGGGTCACCGGCTTCCTCGGCCCCAACGGCGCGGGCAAGACCACCACCATGCGGATCATGGTCGGCCTGACGCCGGAGACCCAGGGCCGCGTCACCATCGGCGGCCACCTCTACCGCGACATCCCCAACCCCGGCCTGCACGTCGGCGTCCTCCTCGACGCCTCCGCCCAGCACGCCGGCCGCACCGGCCGCGAGATCCTCACGCTCGGGGCGACCACGATGGGTCTGCCCTCGTCGCGCGTCGACGAGATGCTCGAGCTGGTCTCCCTCAGCCCGGCGGAGTCCCGGCGCCGGCTGCGCAACTACTCCCTCGGCATGCGCCAGCGGCTGGGCATCGCCCACGCGCTGCTCGGCGACCCGTCGGTGCTGATCCTCGACGAGCCGGCCAACGGCCTCGACCCCGCCGGCATCCGCTGGATGCGCGGCCTGCTGCGCGGCTACGCCGAACGCGGCGGCACGGTGCTGCTCTCCAGCCACCTGCTCCACGAGGTCGAGCAGATCGCCGACGAGATGATCCTCATCGGCCGCGGCAAGATCGTGGCCCAGGGCGACAAGAAGTCTCTGCTCGACCACGGCCAGGCCGCCTCCAGCCTGGTCACCTCCCTCGACAACCAGAAGCTCGCGGCCGCGCTGAGCGCCAAGCAGTACTCCGTGGCAGTGGCCGGCGACGGCCTGCGCGTGGGCGCGGAGCCGGTCGAGGTCGGTCGCACCGCCCTCGAGCAGGGCATCGTCCTGTCCGACCTGCGCTCGGGCGCCGCCGGGCTGGAGGACCTCTTCCTCGAGCTCACGTCCGACACGCAGCGCGAGGGCCACCCCGCCGCCGCGACCCAGCAAGGAGCCATCGCATGAGCACCACCCAGCAGACCCCGGGGCCGGTGCCGACCCTGGACATCTCCCAGACCGCCCCGGTGCCGTTCAGCCGCCTGGTGCGGGTCGAGTGGCGCAAGATGCTCGACACCCGCGGCGGGCTCTGGCTCATGATCGCCACCGCGATCCTGCTCGTCATCACCGTCGGGCTCGTCCTGCTCGTCGTCGCCCTCAACGACGACCCCATCGAGATCGGTGCCGCCGGGTTCTCCCAGATCCTGACGATCCCGCTGTCGCTGCTGCTGCCGGTCTTCCCGATCCTCTCGGTGACCAGCGAGTGGGGGCAGCGCACCGGCCTGGTGACGTTCACCCTCGAGCCCAACCGGGTGCGCGTGCTGCTCGCCAAGGTCGCCTCCGTGGTGCTCCTGGCGATGGCGACCATCGTCGTGGCGCTGGTCCTGGGCGCCCTCGGCAACGTCGTGGCCGCCGCCATGGACGGCACCGACGTGGTCTGGGACCTCGACCTCAGGACGTTGGTGCTGACCATCGTGCTGCAGCTGCTCTACTTCCTGATGGCCTTCGGCATCGGCACGGTCTTCCTCAGCAGCCCGGCGTCCATCGCGGTCTTCTACGTCGTCGCGCTGCTGCTCCCGCTGCTGGTCTACTCGACGCTCTACGCGATCTTCGACTGGGCGCAGGACATCATTCCGTGGATCGACCTCCAGTACGCCATGGGCCCGCTGCTCGACCCGGACGACGACGCCACCACCATGGACGGCCTCCGGGTCGTGGTCACGGTGCTGATCTGGATCGTCACGCCGCTGGTCATCGGCACCCGCCGGGTGCTGGCCTCCGAGCCCAAGTAGCCGATCACCGTCGTGCGCCCGGCCCCTACTAGGGTCGGGCGCATGACGTCCCTCCCCATCACGCCCCGCGTCGACGGCCGCGCCGACGACGAGCTCCGCTCGGTCACGATCACCCGCAACTGGCTCGACCACGCGGCCGGCTCGGTGCTGATCGAGTTCGGCAAGACCAAGGTCCTGTGCGCGGCGTCGGCCTCCAGCGGCGTGCCCCGGTGGCGCAAGGGCTCCGGCCTGGGCTGGGTCACGGCCGAGTACGCCATGCTCCCGGCCGCGACCAACACCCGCTCCGACCGCGAGTCGGTCAAGGGCCGCATCGGCGGCCGCACCCACGAGATCAGCCGGCTGATCGGCCGCTCCCTGCGCGCGGTCATCGACTACCAGGCCCTCGGGGAGAACACGATCCAGCTCGACTGCGACGTGCTCCAGGCCGACGGCGGCACCCGCACCGCGGCGATCACCGGCGCCTACATCGCGCTCGTCGACGCCTGCGCCCACCTCGGTGTGCCGCAGGCGCTCACCGGCTCCGTCGCGGCCATCAGCGTCGGCATCATCGACGGCGCTCCGCGCCTCGACCTGCCCTACGTCGAGGACGTGCGCGCCGAGACCGACATGAACGTCGTGATGACCGGCGACGGCAGGTTCGTCGAGGTGCAGGGCACCGCCGAGGGCGCGCCGTTCGACCGCGCCGAGCTCGACGGCCTCCTGGCGCTGGCCGAGAAGGGCTGCGCCGACCTCACCCGCATGCAGCAGGCGGCGCTCGCCGGCGACGCGGGAGCTCCTGCGTGACCCGGGTCTTCCTCGCCTCGCGCAACACCAAGAAGCTCGACGAGATGCAACGCATCCTCGTCGAGCACCTGGGCGAGGTCGAGGTCGTCGGCCTCGACGACGTGCCGGCCTACGACGAGCCCGTCGAGGACGAGCCGACCTTCACCGGCAACGCCCTGCTCAAGGCGCGCGCCGGCGCGGCGGTGACCGGTCTGCCCTCGCTCGCCGACGACAGCGGGCTGTGCGTCGACGCCCTCAACGGGATGCCCGGCGTGCTGTCGGCCCGCTGGTCGGGGCCTCCCAAGTCCGACGACCGCAACAACGAGCTGCTCCTCGCCCAGCTCTCCGACGTGCCCGACGAGCGTCGCGGCGCCCACTTCGCCTGCGCGGTGGCGTTCTGCCACCCGGACGGGCGCGAGGTGGTCGTCGAGGGCCGCATGGACGGCCGGGTGATCCGGGAGACGCGAGGCAGTGGCGGCTTCGGCTACGACGTGCTGTTCGTGGCCGACGACCGGCCCGACCTCACGACCGCCGAGCTGGACCGCGCCGACAAGGACGCCATCTCGCACCGCGGCCGTGCGCTGCGCGAGATCGCCCCTCAGCTGGCGACGCTGCTCGGCTCGCGCTGACCCACGCGCCGGCTGATGACGACTCCCCACGCGCCGGCCATGAAGAACATCAGCAGCGAGTAGACCGCGGCAGGCACCGCGATCTCGTTGACCTCGAGGATGTTCTCCGCGACGAAGATCGCCAGCGTCCCGTTGTGGACGCCGATCTCGAACGACGACGCGATCGCCTGACCCTCCACGATGCCCAGCGCGCGCGGCACGACGTACCCGACGACCAGGCTGATCGCGCAGAACAGCGCGGCCACCAGGCCGACGTCGGCCAGGTAGTCGCCGACCCGGTCCTTCTCGCCGAGGAGGATGCCGAGGACCAGCACGCCGAGGATGACGGCCGAGGCCACCCGCACCGGCTTGTCCATCGCGGTGGCGAAGGACGCCTTCCGGGCGCGCACCAGCATCCCCAGACCGGTCGGCACCAGGATCAGGACGAACACCTTGACGACCTCGTCGAGGGGCATCGACACCGACTCGCTCTTGTCGAAGTAGTCGATGGCGACGTTGGTGATCAGCGGCAGCGTCGCGATCGCCACCACCGAGTTGATCGCGGTGAGCGAGATGTTGAGGGCGACGTCGCCGCGGAAGAGGTGGCTGAACAGGTTGGCGGTCGTGCCGCCGGGGGAGGCGGCGAGCAGCAGCATGCCGATGCCGAGGAACGGCGGCAGGTCGAAGAGCACCACCAGGCCGAAGCACACCGCGGGCAGCAGGGCGAGCTGGCAGAGCAGGGCGATGGCGACGGCCTTGGGCTGCTGTCCGACCCGACGGAAGTCGGCGAGCGTGAGGTCCAGGCCGAGCCCGAACATGATGATGGCGAGGGCGATGGGCAGCCCGATCTCGGTCAGCGCGGAGTCCATGCGCGGACCCTAGTGGAAGGTGACGGCGGTCACGTCGTCACGCCGCGATAGGTTCCCCGGATGGGCCGACGCTTTCTCCTCCGCAGGACGTTCGCGCGCGTGGCCCTCAAGGCGGTCCGCTGGAAGACCGTCGGGCAGGTGCCGAGCCGCGGGATCCTGGTCGGCGCGCCACACACCTCCAACTGGGACTGGGTCCTCACGATGCTGCTCGCGTGGGACAACAGCGTCCAGATCCGGCTGCTGGTCAAGCAGTCGTTCTTCAAGGGCCCGGTCGGGGTCTTCATGCGCGCGACCGGCGCCGTCGAGCTGGACCGCGACAACCCCGGCGGCACGATCAAGGCCCTGCTGGCCGACGCCGAGACCGACGAGGCCTTCCTGCTGGGCATCGCCGCCGAGGGCACCCGCAGCCGCACCGACTACTGGAAGTCGGGGTTCTACCGGATCTCCCGGCAGACCGGCATCCCGGTGACGCTGGCCTTCCTCGACGCCCCGAGCCGCACCGTCGGCTGGGGTCCGACGTTCGACCTGACCGGCGACGTCGGCGCCGACATGGACCGGATCCGTGCGTTCTACGCCGACAAGACCGGCTTCCACCCCGAGCTCACGACCGAGCCCCGGCTGCGCGAGGAGGACCGGTCCGGCGGACCGGCCTGAGCCTCAGCTCGCCCAGGTCCAGTCGGCCAGGATCTGCTCGTAGAAGTCCTGCGCCTTCTGGTCGCCGGCCTGCGTGGAGAGGATGACGGAGTAGAGGTCGCCGTCGTGGATGGTGAGGTAGCCGAACTGCTCGATCGCGACGTCGTTCTCGTTGACGCGCGCGATGCGCACGCCGATCGCGTCCTCCCCGCCGATGACCGTGGTGCCGTTGTCCTCGGGCGTCGCGCCCGTGGCGCCGGCCATGTTGTTCTGCCAGGTGCTGCGCAGGGCCTCCGGGTCGGTCTCGCCGCCGGCGAAGGCGGTCTCGACGATCATGTTGGCGCGCGCGCCGTCGAACGACTTGCCCCAGGCCACGGCCAGGTCGGTCTGGCCGGCGCCCTCGCTCGCGAGCACCTCGTCGGTGATGTCGTTCCAGCCCTTCGGCAGCTCGAAGTAGTAGCCCGTGCCCTTGACGGCGCCGGCGGGCACCTCCGTGGTCTCCTCCGTCGGCTCCTCGGTGGGCTCGTCCGTCGGCTCGTCGGTGGCCTCGGTCGTGGCCTCGCTGGTGGGGTCGGTAGCGGTGTCCTTGCCGTTGTCGTCGTCTCCCGAGGTCAGGAGCACCACGGCGAGCACGCCGCCGACGACGGCCACCAGGACGGCGCCGATGGCGACGAGCAGACCGGTGCGCTTCTTCTTCGCCGGTGGCCCGGCGGGGTACGACGCCGGGTAGCCGGGTGCGGCGTAGGCCGGCTGGTAGGGCGGCGAGGTCGGCGGCGGCTGGAACGGGGAGGTGGCCGGTGACATCGGGGGCGACGTGACCGGCGGCTGGCCGGACCAGGTCGGAGGCGCCGCGGGGTAGGCCGGCGGCTGGGCGGACGGGACGGGGCCGCTGGTGCCGGGGCCCTGCTGCGTACGTCGGTCGAAGCGGCGCACGTCCTCGGCGCCGACCCGGTCCACCGCGAAGCCGAGCACCGCGCAGGCCCAGCGGGTCGCGGTGACGTCGGAGGTGCCACGGTCGCGGGCCAGCATCTCGCCGGCGGCCTCGACGGCGCGGGCCGGCTCGGCCCCGCTGTCGATCGTGGCCAGCATCATCCGCAGGGCGCCCAGGCGCACGGCGTCGACCAGCAGGTTGATGTCGCCGGTGGAGGCGGCCCCCTCGTCGAGGTAGTCGTCGAGCGCGGCGCGCAGGAGGTCGGCGTCGTCGAAGACGCCCCGTCCCGAGGCCACGCCCAGATCGTGGAGGGTCTCGTGCAGCTCCATGGGGGGCCTTCCTCGCGGGTCGCTGTTGCTGGTCGCTCGTGCTGGGTCGTCCGTGCCGTCGTTGCTGCTGCACCCGTGCCGGAGGGGGGACTTGAACCCCCACGCCCGAAGGCACAGGTACCTAAAACCTGCGTGTCTGCCAGTTCCACCACTCCGGCGGGTGCGCCCAGTCTAGGAAGGCGGCGCCAGGACGCGGCAGGCGCGTCAGTCGAGGCCGAGATCCTTGCGCAGCTTGGCCACGTGACCGGTCGCCTTGACGTTGTACTGGGCCTTCTCGATCGCACCGTCCTCGTCGACGACGAAGGTGGAGCGGATGACGCCCTGGACGACCTTGCCGTAGAGCTTCTTCTCCCCGAAGGCGCCGTAGGCGGTCATCACGGACCGGTCCGCGTCGGAGAGCAGGGGGATGGTGAGGCCGTCCTTCTCGCGGAACTTCACGAGCTTCTCCGGCTTGTCCGGCGAGATGCCGAGGACCTCGTAGCCGGAGGCCTTCAGGGAGTCGAGGGAGTCGGTGAAGTCGCACGCCTGCTTGGTGCAGCCGGGCGTCATGGCCGCCGGGTAGAAGTAGACGATCACCTTGCGTCCGCGCAGGTCCGAGAGCGAGACCTGGCCGCCGGCGTCGTCGGCGAGGGTGAAGTCGGGGGCGGCGTCGCCGGGGGAGAGGCGGGCGGGCTCGGTCACGGCGGGCTCCTTGTTGCGAGTGATGTGCAATAACGTAGGCTGAGCGTCGCATCAAACCTAGCGACCCGGGAGACCCTGCATGCACGTGCCCGACGGCTTCCTCGACGCGCCCACGTCGGTCGTGACCGGCGTCGTTGCGGCGGGCGGGGTGGCGGTGGCCCTCCGCAAGGCGCGCGGCGAGCTCGACGACCGCACCGCGCCGATGGCGGGCCTCGTGGCGGCGTTCATCTTCGCCGGCCAGATGATCAACTTCCCGGTCGGGGCCGGCACCAGCGGCCACCTGCTGGGCGGCGCGCTCGCGGCCGTGCTGGTGGGGCCGTGGACCGGGGCGCTGTGCCTGAGCGTCGTGCTGCTCGTGCAGGCGCTGTTCATGGCCGACGGCGGGGTGACCGCCCTCGGCACCAACATCACGCTCATGGGCCTGGTGGGCTGCTTCACCGGCTACGCCGTCTTCCGGCTGGTCGCGGCGGTGCTGCCACGCCGTACGTCGTCCATCGCGCCGGCCGCAGCCGTCGGGGCCCTCGTCTCGGTGCCCGTGGCCGCCTGCGTGTTCACCCTGCTCTTCGCCATCGGGGGCACCGCCCCGGTCGACACCGGCGCCGTGCTCACGGCCATGGTCGGCTGGCACACCGTGATCGGCATCGGCGAGGCGGTGGTCACGGGGCTCGTCGTCGCCTCCGTCGTCGCGGCCCGCCCCGACCTGGTCCACGGCGCGCGCCACCTCGTCGAGGCGCGGGAGCTCGAGATCCGCAGGGCGGCCGCCTGATGAGGTCGCGCCGCTTCTTCGTCATCGGCCTGCTGGCCGCGCTGCTCATCGCCGGGGTGGGGAGCTTCTACGCCAGCTCCCACCCCGACGGGCTGGAGTTCGTCGCGGGGGAGACCGGCTTCCTGGACTCCGCCGACGAGCCCAAGACCTCCGACAGCCCGTTCGCCGACTACCAGACCGCCGGGGTCGAGGACGAGCGCCTCAGCGGTGGGCTCGCCGGGGTCGTGGGGGTGGGGCTCGTGCTCGTCCTGGCGGGCGGGCTGGCCTACGCCGTACGTCGGCGTGGCGGCTCCTCGGAGCCGACGGACTGACATGGGCGCCGGTCACGGCCACCGGCTGTACTTCGGTGGCCACAGCGCGGTCCACCGCCTGCCGGCGCACCTGAAGGTCCTGGCGCTGGTCGGCTTCATGCTGACCGTGGTGGCGACGCCGCGCGACTGGTACCCCGTCTTCGGCGGCTACCTCCTCGTCGTGGTGTCGGTCATCCTGCTCTCGCGGGTCCCGCTCCTCTACGTCGTGCGGCGGATGGTCATCGAGGTGCCGTTCGTGGTGTTCGCGCTGCTGGTGCCGTTCATCGCGACCGGTCCGCGCACGGACGTGCTGGGGCTGGCCGTGTCCGAGCCGGGTCTGCTCGCCGCGTGGGGGCTGCTCGCCAAGGGGACGCTGGGCGTGATGGCCTCGCTGACGCTCGCGGCCACGACCGAGCCGACCGACGTCCTGGTCGGGCTGCGGCGGCTGCACCTGCCCGACCTGGTCGTGCAGATCATGGGGTTCATGATCCGCTACCTCGACGTGGTCACCTCCGACCTGGGGCGGATGATGGTCTCCATGCGCTCCCGAGGGATGAACCCCCGCTCCCCGCGTAGCTGGCCGACCCTCGCCCGCACCCTCGGCGCACTGTTCATCCGCTCCTACGAGCGCGGCGAGCGCGTGCACCTCGCGATGCTGTCGCGCGGCTACACCGGGCGGCTGCCGTGAGCACCCCCGTGCTCGACGTGCAGGGTCTCGCCTACGCCTACCCCGACGGACACCAGGCGCTGTTCGGGGTCGACCTGCACGTCCACCGCGGGGAGCGCGTGGCGCTGCTCGGCCCCAACGGCGCCGGCAAGACCACGCTCGTGCTGCACCTCAACGGCATCCTCACCGCGGGCGCCGGCTCGGTCTCGGTGAGCGGCCTGCCCGTGGAGAAGACCCACCTCGCCGAGATCCGCCGCCGCGTCGGCATCGTCTTCCAGGACCCCGACGACCAGCTGTTCATGGGCACGGTCCGCCAGGACGTGGCGTTCGGGCCCGCCAACCTGGGGCTCAAGGGCGCGGCGCTGGAGGCACGGGTGATGACGGCGCTGGAGATGGTCGGCATGGCCGACTTCGCCGACCGCCCTCCCCACCACCTGTCCTTCGGCCAGCGGCGCCGGGTGGCGGTCGCGACCGTCCTGGCCATGGAGCCGGAGATCCTGGTCCTCGACGAGCCGTCCTCCAACCTCGACCCGGCCTCGCGCCGCGAGCTCGCCGACATCCTGCGCTCGCTGGACGTCACCGTCCTCATGGTCACCCACGACCTGCCCTACGCCCTCGAGCTGTGCCCCCGCGCCGTCGTCCTGAGCGACGGCCACGTGGTCGCCGACGACACGACGTACGACGTGCTGACCGACGCCGCGCTGATGCGTGCGCACCGCTTGGAGCTCCCGTTCGGCTTCGACCCGCGCAGCATTGATAGCCTTCCGGGATGAGCAACCCGTCTGACCTCGAGGCCGAGATCGAAGCGACCCGCGAGCGGCTGGCGGGCACGATCGACCAGCTCCTCTACCGCGCGAGCCCCAAGACCATCGCCAGTCGCGAGGTGGCGTCGGTCAAGGCCTACTTCGTGGACCCGGCCTCCGGCCAGCCGCGCACCGACAACATCCTCAAGGTCGCCGGCGGGGTCGTCGGCTTCGTCGCGCTGCTCGTCGTCATCCGCAAGGTCGCCGGCTGACGCTGGTCGGGATCCCGTCGTGACCGAGAAGCGCCCCATCAAGATGCTGCACGACCGCATCCTGTGCGAGATCGACCAGGAGTCCGGCGAGCGCCGCTCCTCCGGCGGCATCGTCATCCCCGCGACCGCCGCCATGGGCGGCCGTCGGCTCGCGTGGTCCCAGGTCGTCGCCGTCGGCCCGCAGGCGCGCGCCATCGAGGCCGGCGACCGCGTCCTCTTCGACCCCGAGGACAAGGCCGAGGTGGAGGTCCACGGCGAGGTCTACGTCGTCATGCGCGAGCGCGACGTCCACGCCGTCGCCGCCGACCGCCTCGCCGACGAGTCGACCGGCCTCTACCTCTAACCCCTCCCGCCGGTGGTCGGGCAGGGAGGAGCGCCAGCGACGAGCGCCCGTCACCGGTGGTCGAGCAGTGAGGAGCGCCAGCGACGAGCGCCCGTCGAGACCCGCGCACCTCTGGTCGCCTCCTCGGGTGAATCGGTGGTCGCGTGCGGCGCCGCGGGGGTCGCGGTCTCTGGCATTGATGGGGATGAGGTGGGCGGTGGTGGCGCGCCGTCGCCGGCTTCCTGGTCGCTGGGGTTTCGAGACGGTTGCTGCGCAACCTCCTCAACCCACGACGCCGCCCCCGGTGGTTGAGGTGCGAGCGCAGCGAGCCTCGAAACCACCCCACCCCAGAGGGCCGAAAGTAAAATCAGAGAAGGAAAGCCACTAACCCTTCACACCCTGTGGATAACCGGCCTTTCCGGCCTGTCACTGTCGGTGGTCGCTGCTTGAGTAGACCCCATGAGCAGCCCCGCCACCCACCCGCCGAGCCACCCCGTGCTCGCCGCCGTACTGCGCGCGCAGGCCGAGCTCGACGCAGTCGCCGACCAGCCCATGTGGTCGATGACCCCGCAGGAAGCAGCCCTCGCGCTGGTGGAGGAGACCCGCCTCAACGCCCGCCTCGCAGGCCTCACCCTCAAGACCGCAGCCCACGCCGACCGGACCGAGGTCGGCGCCGCCCAAGGCGCGACCTCGTCCGCGGCGTGGCTGGCGCACACCACGCACATGACCCAACGCGACGCCGCCGCCCTCACCAAGCTCGGCAAGGCCCTCGAAGCCCACCAGCCGGTCGAGGAGGCACTCAGCCGCGGCGACATCCTGGTCGACCAGGCGAAGGTGATCGTCGAAGCCGTCGACGCACTGCCCGACGACGTCGGCACGACGGTGAAAGACCAGGCCCGGGACCACCTCCTCGACGAGGCGGCTCACTTCGACGCCAAGCGGCTGCGGGTGCTGGGCCTGCACGTCCTGGAGGTCGTCGCCCCCGAGGTCGGGGAGGCAGAGACCGCACGTCAGCTCGAGGCCCAGGAGCGCAAAGCCGAGGCGAAGGCCAGGTTCACGATGCACGACGACGGCCACGGCACCACCCACGGCCGGTTCTCGATCCCGACCCATCAGGCAGACAAGCTCCGCAAACCACTCGACGCGTTGGCCTCACCCAAAGCCGGCGGCGGGGGATCGACCCCGCACGGCATGGGGTTGGCGTTCATCGAGTACATCGACCGCTTCCCCGCCAAGAAGCTCCCGCAGGCGGGCGGGATGGACGCCACCGTCGTGGTCACCATGACCCTGGAGACCCTCATGGGTGGCCTGAAGGCGGCGCACCTCGACACCGGCACCCCGATCAGCCCCGGCCTGGCCCGGCGGATGGCGTGCGAGGCCGGTGTCATCCCCGTCGTGCTCGGTGGGAAGTCCCAGGTCCTCGACGTGGGCCGCAGGATGCGGTTCCACACCAAGGCCCAGAGGATCGCGATGGCCGTCAGGGACGGCGGCTGCATCGCGCTGGGCTGCGACAGGCCCTCGGCGTGGTGTCACGCCCACCACCTCGACCCCTGGTCCCAGGGCGGCAGCACCTCGGTCGAGCGCGGCGGGCTCCTCTGCACCGGCCACCACCCCCTCGCTCACCACCCCGGCTACGTCATGACCCATCACGAGGGCGGCAAGGTCTCCTTCCACAAGCGGGAGTGAGACCCGCGTGGTGGGAGTTCGCAAGCTGAGTTCAAACCCGTCGGCGTGTCCGGCCTGGGAGTGTGGAGGGATGGGCAAAACACCATCGTTCTGGATCCCAGCTCCGTCGACGGTGGCACTGCATTCAGCAGCCCACTGCCGAGTCCGCGATCCGCTACTTCGATACCTTCGAATGAGAATGGCAAAGATGGAACTGACGAAACGAGAGATCCTCGGGGTCCGCGCAAGTCTGCTCGAAACCATCACGGATCACTTTTTCCACGGCAACCTGCGGCTTGTCGAGGAGTCCAAACGGCTGTTCTCGGAGCTGGATGCTGCTTACCACGACGAGTCTTCAAGCCCAAGAACTTTCCATTTCGACAGATTCGGCCTAGGAGTTCTCGACCGAACCTTCTCCCATGTCGGTGCTGTCATCGAGGAGTGGGAGTTCCAGACCCGAATTAGGCTGACCGTCGACGAGTTCCAGGGACTCGCCGACCGCGTCAGGGCGCTTTGTGATGAGTCTGACTGAGCGAAGGAAGCCGACCACACGCGACTGGCAGACCGATCGTTTCCGTCGCGGCCGGTATCACCCAAACTGCCGACCATTGGAACCCGAAGGTCCGGTCCGCCCGGCGCCGCTACCACGAGGAGAAGTGGGGGAGCCATCTCCCGCACGGCAGGTCGGCCACCTCGCCGTCTGCACCATCGGCAAGGAACCGCCGCGACGTCTCGCGCCTCGCCAGCCGCCCGCACCGCTGATGCCGGCACAAGGCAAAGACCGGAACGCCGGCCCGCAGCATACAGATCCACACTGGCGGGCTCTAATGTCGCGACACGTGCCGCGCTGCGGTCATCCATGGCACCCAGTCCAAGGACCTGATGATGCAGAGCCTGGCTGTCTGTGCACTGCATCTCTTGGCCGCTACCGGGTATCCACGAGGAATCAGACACCTGCCCTCCGGCGTCCTCTTCCGTGTCCGCCAGCCTTCCCTAGATGTCGCCGGCGCCGCCCGGGCAAGACGCCCGAGGAGCGCCAGGCCGAGGCACAGGCGCTGCACGAGACCCTCACGGCTCGAGTCGAGCAGCTGGTCGACTCCGACCAGTGGCTCCGGTTCCTGGCCTTCACCGCAGCGTTCCACCACTACACCTGCCGAACCTGCTGCTGATCTCCGCGCAGGGCCCGCACGCGTCGCAGGTCACGGGTTCCGCCAGTGGCAGGCCAAGGGCCGCCAGGTTCCGCAAGGGGGAGCGGGGGATCGAGATCCGTGGAGTCTCCACGAAGAAGATCACCGAGGAGGACCCCGAGACCGGCGACGTCGTCGAGCGGCAACTACGCCGGTTCCCGGTCCTCCGTCAAGACTTGTCGGATCAGGCGGGGTCAGGCGCCGTCGCCGGGCCCGGCGGGCTGACGCTCGAGGCACCCGGGACGTAGCCCAGCTCGGCGTTCTCGGCGTCCTGCAGCGGGCCGGAGGTCGGCTGGTCCCGAAGGTCGGGGATGAACCACGCCGCCACGGCGGCGCCGGCCATGCCGACCGCCAGCACCAGGAAGCCGACGGTGTAGCCGCTCTCGGCGGGAATCCCCGTGGGACCCACGTGGGCGGTGACGATGCCGGCCATGACGGCCGCGCCGACGGAGCCGCCGATGGTGCGGATGTTGGCGTTCATGCCGCTGGCGACGCCGGTCTGCTCGCGCGGCACGGAGGCGATCACGACGCCGGCCAGGCTCGAGAAGACCAGGCCCGAGCCGACGCCCTGCACGGTCGTGGCGGCGTACAGCTGCGCGGTGGTGTCGTGGAAGAGGGCCATGCTCGCGAAGGCCGTGGCGGTGAGCAGCGTGCCGGTGACGATGACCGCGCGGGCGCCCACCGCGTGGATGAGCCGCGCCGTGAAGAAGCCGACGAGGAAGCTCGCGATCGCCGAAGGGACGAGCAGCAGCCCGGACTCCGAGATCGTCGCCCCGAAGCCGTAGCCCGCGGCAGACGGGGTCTGCAGGAACTGGGGGAGGAAGCCGAACGCCGCGAACATGCCGAAGCCGACGAACGCCGCGACCAGGTTGGTGGTCCACACTCCGCGCAGGCGCATCATCCGCATGTCGATCATCGGCACGGGCACGCGGCTCTCGACACCCACCCAGCCGACGACGCCGACCACCGCGAGCGCGAAGAGCCCGAGGATCCTCGGGGACGACCAGCCCCACACGTTGCCCTCGGAGAGGGCGAGGAGGAGGGCGACCAGCCACACCGCGAGGAGTACGGCGGGCAGCACCGGCAGCCGCGCCGGCGTACGCACCGGCGACTCGGGCACGAAGAGCGCAGCGGCGAGGGCGGCCACGGCGGTGACGCCCATCGGCAGCCAGAACAGGCCGTCCACCCCGAAGGCGTCCACGATGGGACCGGCGATGACGATGCCGAAGCCGAAGCCCACGGCGGTGAGCGAGGCGAGGACGCTGAGTGCGGTGGTGACCTTGTCCTTGAACTCGTCGCGCGCGATGCCGAACGCGAGCGGCAGCACGCCGCCGCCGGCGCCCTGCACGACGCGGGCGAAGATCAGCCAGCCGATGCTGGGCGCCAAAGCCGCCAGCAGCGAGCCGACGACCAGCGCGCACAGAGTGATGACGAGCATCCGGGTCTTGCCGAGGACGTCGCCGACGCGACCGAGCAGGGGAGTGGCGATCGAGGCGCTGAGGAGGTAGGCCGTGAGCACCCAGGTGACCGTCGTCTGGTCGGTCTCGAACTCGCCCTGGATGGTGGCCAGCACCGGCACGATCATCGACTGCAGCAGCGCGAAGGACGACACCGCCACCGCGAGCACGGCGAAGGTGATGCTGCCGCGACCCGGCCTGGACATGCGTACTCCTCACAGTGGTTGCTGAAGGCAACCAATGCGGTCGATCCTAGTCGGGAGTCAGGGCCGGCCGACCGGTGGTCCCGGGGTCAGTCGGCGTTGGGCTCGATGGTGCGGCTGCGGTCGGGTGCGAACCCGTGGGCGATCCCCCACAGCACGGCCTGCGAGCGCCGCGTGACCTCCATCTTGCGGTAGGCCGTGCGCACGTAGGTCTTCACCGAGTTGATGCTGAGGTAGCAGCGGTCCGCGATCTCCTGGTTGGAGAGCCCCTGCGTGATGAGCGCGATCACCTCGGCCTCGCGGGCGCTGAGCCCGTGGTCGACGCCCGGCCAGGTGCCGAGCGTGCTGACATCGTCGCCGTTGAGGTCGACGCCGGCCGTGATGGTCTCCCCGGCGTGGACCGCCTCGATCCCCTTGACGAGGTCCTCGGCGCTGATGCCCTTCGAGAGGTAGCCGGCGGCGCCGCGCGACAGCGCGCGGTCGACGAGCTCGGGCTGGACGTTCCACGTGAAGATGACGATCCGGGCCTCGCCCCCGGAGACCAGCTGGTCGATGTCGACGGCGTCGCCCTGGACCTGACCGAAGGTGTCGTAGAGCAGCACGTCCACGTCGCTGATCACCGGCAGGCGGGAGTCCAGCTCCACGACCTCGACACGGTCGCGGTAGGGCTCGAGCACCGCAGCGACGCCGTGGACCACGATCTCGTAGTCGTTGACGATCGCGAGCCGGATCGGGGTAGGAGACACGGCGTGAGTTTACTCAGAGTCGCGTGTCGCGCGTGATCGGCGAGCATCTCGGTGCCTCAGGACGACACGCACTGATCTCAGCACCGGGCGCACCGACGCCGTGCCCGGCAGCACGGCTGCGGTTTCGTCAGGTCCGGTGAGGCGACGTGTCGAGCCGGCCGGCGCAGGCGGGAAAGGCAGCAGCCCCGGTCGGTGACCGGGGCTGCTGGGCGGTACGGCATCAGGGACTCGAACCCCGAACCCGCTGATTAAGAGTCAGCTGCTCTGCCAATTGAGCTAATGCCGCGCGGTGAAGCGACGCTGACATTACCAGCGGGGTACCGCTCGGAAAAATCGAGGGGAGCCTCACTGGAAGAGTCCGTCGCCCGCACCGTCCGAAGCCCTCGGCGGTCGAGGCTCTGCCGAAGGGCTGCGCGGCTGGGGAGGACGTCCTGAGGTAGCAGGGCGGGAGGTTCTGGGCAAGAACGTGCGCTTCTGGGCCGTTATTTCGCCCCAGAACGTCAGGGTTTTCAGCAGATGCTGAAAACCTGCCCCGGTGCCCTCAGAGCATGGCAAGGACGGCCTGAGCGGCGTTGTGGCCGCCGAGGCCGGAGACGGCGCCGCCGCGGCGGGCGCCGGAGCCGCAGAGGAGCACCGAGTCGTGGTCGGTGTGGACGCCCCACTGCTGGGCAGGGGTCTCCATGCGCGAGCGGTTCGGAGCCCAGGGCCAGTCCAGGTCGCCGTGGAAGATGTGGCCCCCGGGCATGGCGAGGTCGCGCTCGACGTCCTGGGGGATCTTGGCCTCGATGCACGGGTTGCCGTCGGCGTCGCGGGCCACGCAGCCCTCGAGGGGCTCGGTGAGGTGGGCGTCGAGGGAGGCGATCGCGCGACGGACGGCCAGCGCCTTCGCGCCCTCGGGGTCCTCGCGGAACAGCGAGGCCGGGGTGTGCAGCCCGAAGTAGGTGAGGGTGTGGGTGCCCGCGGGCTCCTCGCCGAGGATCGAGGGGTCGGTGAGGGAGTGGCAGTAGACCTCGCCCGGCAGCGAGGAGGGCACCTCGCCGCGCGCGGCCTCGGCGTACGCCGCCTCGAGCATGGAGAGGTCCTCGCCGAGGTGGAGGGTGCCGGCGAACGCGAGGGCGGGGTCCATGCCCGAGCGGAGGCCGGGCAGCCGGTCGAGGAGGAAGTTGACCTTGAGCTGGGCGCCCTCGGGCTTGGTGGCCGGGTCCTCCGGCTCGCCCAGCAGGATGCGCAGCACCCAGGGAGCGACGTTGGCGAGGACGAAGCGTCCGCTCACGGTGTGGCTGGCCTCCCCGTCGTGGAACGTGACGTCCGCGCCGCCGTCGTACGGCGCGATGGCGCTGACGCCGGCACCGGTCACGATCTCGGCGCCGGCCTCGACCGCCACGCGGTGCAGCTCGGTCGTCACGGCGCCCATGCCGCCGATCGGCACCCGCCACTCGCCGGTGCCGTTGCCGATCAGGTGGTAGAGGAAGCAGCGGTTCTGCACGAGGGAGGGGTCGTGCAGCGAGGCGAAGGTGCCGATCAGCCCGTCGGTGCCGACGACGCCGCGCACGGTGTCGTCGGCGAAGCGGGACTCGATCGTCGCGCCCAGCGGCGTGGTCACCAGGTCGCGCCAGATGCCCGGGTCGACGCGCTCGCGGAGGTCGCTCTCCGTGGCCAGCGGCTGCAGGAGCGTCGGCGCGACGACGTGGGCCAGCTCGGCGACGTCGGCGTAGAACTCCCGCCAGGCGTCGTACTCGGTGTCCGAGCCGGTCAGCTCGCGGAAGGACCGCCGGGTCGCCTCGCCCTCCTCGTGCTCGACGAACAGGCCGCCGGGACGGCCGTCGCGCAGCACCGGGGTGTACGACGCGGTGGCGCGCGAGGCCAGCCTCAGGTCCAGGCCGAGGTCGGCGATGACCTGCTCCGGCAGGAGGGAGACGAGGTAGGAGTAGCGCGACAGCCGCGTCTCGTGTCCGCGGAACGCCGCCGCCGACACCGCGGCGCCACCGGTGTGGGCGAGCCGCTCGAGCACGAGGACCGAGAGCCCCGCGCGGGCGAGGTAGGCGGCCGAGACGAGCCCGTTGTGGCCCCCACCGACGACCACGACGTCGTAGTGCTGCTGCGCTGTAGTCACCGGCCGAACCTACGACACGGTGTCCGGCAGGTGATCAGCGCTCGACAGCATCGTCGTTTCGGTGCGGGAGGCACTAGGTTGCTGCTCTGATTCTCTCGGGTTCGTTCGCCTGGGAGGGGTGGGCCAGGTGCGGAAGTCCTGGGTCGTGCGTGTCGTGGCCGTCGTCCTGCTGATGGCGGCCACCGGTCTGATGGCCGTCTGGGGTGCCCCCGACGGTGGCCGGGTGACGGGCATCTGGCCGGCGGGCCTCGCCACCGGGGCGCTGCTGCTGGCACGCCGACGTCGCACCGCCACGCTGCTGCTCGTGATCTTCCTGGTCGCGCTCGGCACCATCTGGGGACCGTCGCTGGTCAGCGACAACGGCCGGCCGTTCGCGGTGGCCCTGGGCTTCGCGCTCGGCAGCACGCTCGAGGCGTGGGTGGTCGCGCGGCTTTTCACCGACGGGGTGGACGACCGACCGCCGCTGCGGTCCGACCTCGACCTGCGCCGCTACTTCCGCTCGATCGCGGTCGGTGGCGCCGTGGGCGGGCTCCTGGGCTACGCGACCTCGGTCGCCGCCGACTGGGGCGACCCGCTCATGGTGGGCGTGACCATCGGCACCTCCCACATCGCCTCCAACCTGACCCTGGTCCCGTTCTTCTGCCGCCCGCCCAACCAGGAGTCCGTCGCCTCGCGCGGCGAGCGGGTCTTCCAGTGGGTCACGATCGTGACCGTGACGCCGGCGGTGTTCCTGCCGACCGACTTCCCCTCGCTGGTCTTCGTCGCCATCCCGGTGCTCGCCTGGGGCGCGCTGCGGCTGAGCCCCCGGGAGTCGCTGGCCCAGATGGTCGCCGTGCTCGCGTTCGCGGTCTTCATGACCACGGGCGGCTACGGGCCCTTCGCCGACGTCTCCGAGCGCTACGACGTGCCCGTGGACTTCCGCGGCCTGATCCTGGCGTGCTTCGCGCTCGTCTGCGCGGTGATCGTGGTGCCCCTGATGATCCGCATGGGCGAGCAGATCGCCTCGGCACGCGAGGCCAAGGCGGAGCGCGACATCGTCCAGCGCATCGTCGACGGCGCCAACGGCGTCGCGATCATCGGCAGCGACGAGCAGGGGCGGGTCAACCTCTACAACCCCGGGGCGCAGCGCCTGCTGGGCTACGAGGCCGCCGAGGTGCTCGGCGAGCGCACCACGATGTTCCACAGTCCCGAGGCGATCCGGGACAAGGCTGCCGAGCTCGGCGTGTCGGAGACCTTCTCGGACGTCGTGCAGGAGATGACCAAGGCCGGCGCCGCCGGCACGAACATCCGGTTCCGGCGCAAGGACGGCGTCGAGCGCACCCACGCCATCACGCTGTCGCGGCTCTCCGACGACCGGGGGCGCACCACCGGCTACGTCAGCACCTCCGAGGACGTCACGGACCAGCTGGAGTCCCGGCGGGCCCTCGTGGAGGCGCTGGAGGTCGAGCGCCAGGCCGTCGAGCGCCTCCAGGAGGTCGACAGCGTCAAGGACTCCTTCGTCTCGAGCGTGAGCCATGAGCTGCGCACCCCGATGACCAGCATCCTGGGCTACCTCGAGATGCTCGGCGAGGACGCCTACGGCGCGCTCACCGGCGACCAGCGCAACGCCGTACGCCGAGTCTCGGCCAACACCCAGCGCCTGCTCGGGCTGATCGACGACCTGCTCACGCTCTCGCGCGTGGACAGCGAGGGCTTCGACTACGTCGACCGGGTCTTCGACCTCCGGAGCGCCATCGGCGCCGCCTACGCCGTGGTCCTGCCCTCCTGGGAGGGCCGCGAGCTCGACGTGACGCTGCGGCTTCCCGAGGAGCCGGTGCCGCTGATGGGCGATCGGGACATGATCGAGCGGGTCACGCTCAACCTGCTGAGCAACGCCGTGAAGTTCACGCCCGACGGCGGTGCCATCCAGGTCGAGCTGGACGTCGACGGGGAGGTCGCCGCCCTCGTCGTCACCGACTCCGGGATCGGCGTGCCCGAGCAGGAGCAGGACCAGCTCTTCAACCGCTTCTTCCGCTCGACGCTGGCCCAGAAGCAGGCCATCCCCGGCAGCGGGCTCGGTCTGTCGATCACCCGCGCGATCGTGGAGAAGCACGGCGGCACGATCTCCTTCACCTCCGGCGACGGCGGTACGTCGTTCCGGGTGCAGCTGCCGATCGTCACCTGACGGACGCGGACCTGCCCTGAGGTCACCAGGTTAGGGTCGCCTCACCATGTCTCGGACCTATCGCGACTCCTTCGGCATCCCGCACGTCCGGGCCGACTCGGTCCTCGACCTCGCGCGCGGCCAGGGCGAGGTCACGGCGAACGACCGGTCCTGGCAGCTGGAGTGGCTGCGCCGCCGCGCCACGGGCACGACCGCGGAGGTGCTCGGCCCCACGGCGCTGGGCTGGGATCGCTTCGCCCGCCGCACCCTGGTCGCCCGCACGGCGCGCCGCGCCCACGCCGCGCTCGGCGACGAGACGCGCGCCTTCGTCGCGGCGTACGTCGCCGGCGTCAACGCCGGGCTGCGCGCCGACGTCCACGAGCTCGAGGTGCTCGGGGTGGAGCCGCAGCCGTGGGAGGAGTGGACCCCGCTGGCGGTGTTCCTCGCGCAGCACCTGCTCTTCGCCAACCTGGGCGGCAAGCTCTGGGCCCAGCGGTCCCGCGACGTGCTCGGGGCCGACGCCGCGCTGCTCTCCCACGAGGGTCCGCTCCCCAGCGGCAGCAACGCGTGGGCGGTCGGCGGCGCCCGGACGGCCAGCGGCCTGCCGCTGATCGGCGGCGACCCGCACCGCGTCATCGAGGCGCCCGGCGTCTACCAGCAGGTGCGCCTGGCGTGCGAGGACCCCGACGACGGCTTCGACGTGGTCGGGCTGGCCTTCCCCGGTGTGCCCGGGGTGCCGCACTTCGCCCACGCCGGCGACGTCGCGTGGGCGATCACCAACGCCTGCGGCGACTACCAGGACGTCTACGCCGAGCCCACGCCCTACGACGCGGTGGAGCAGTGGGTCGAGTCGGTCCCGGTGCGCGACGGCGACCCGGTGGACGTCGAGGTCGTCGTGACGCCGCGCGGCGCGGTCTTCGAGGACGGGCTCAGCCTGCGCACCGCCTCCCTCGAGCTCGGCGACCTCGGCTTCGACGCGATCCTGCCGCTGCTGCGCGCGCGCACCGTCGAGGACGTCGACCGGGCCCTCGACCACTGGGTGGAGCCGGTCAACAACGTCGTCGTCGCCGACCGGCACGGTGCGGTGCGCTACCGGCTCGCCGGCCGGGTGCCGCTGCGTCCCGACGCCCACCGCCGGGGCGTCGTCGTCCCGGGGTCGGGCACGGGCTGGAGCGGCTGGCTCGAGGACGTCCACCGCCTTGACGTCCCGCCCGACGGCCAGGTCGTCACGGCCAACGAGCGTCGCGGACCGG
This sequence comes from Nocardioides sp. 503, assembly GCF_004522095.1. GTDB lineage: Bacteria > Actinomycetota > Actinomycetes > Propionibacteriales > Nocardioidaceae > Nocardioides. Next base: position 132,608 of record NZ_SPUI01000004.1, on the reverse strand, counting down.
AGAGCGACGCCGTCGGCGCGGTCTTCGCCCCGCCCCACCGGGCCGAGCGCATCCACGAGCTGCTCACCGGTCGCGACGGCCTGACTCCCGAGGACTTCGCCGCGATCCAGGACGACGCCCACCTGGCGACGGTCCCGGCGCTGCGCGCGCTCGTGCCCGGGGCCTTCGACGGCTGGGACGGCGCCATGGAGGCCGGGTCCGCGCGGGCCGGCGCGTTCGCGGCGTGGCGCTCGGCGCTCGTACGCCGGATCGCGGCCGAGCCGGTGTTCGCGCCGCTGCACGAGCCGCGCCACGACCCGCTGCTCCTACCTTGGGTCGACGTCACGGCCCGGATCGCCCTCGCGCTGCCCACCTTGGCGTCGCACGGCACGCCGTACGGGATCGACCTGGGTCGGCTCGCGCGCGAGGCCCTCGAGGAGACCGCCGGCTCCACCGCCATGTGGGGTGAGACCCACGTCGTGACGCCGGTGCACGCCTTCGACGTCTACGGCGACAAGCTGGTCGCGCCGCACGTGCCGCACCTGCCGGTCAGCGGCGACAGCGACTGCGTGCGGTGCACCGGCTCGATCCCGGGACTCACGGACGACGCCTACCGCGGCTCCGTCGCGCGCTACGTGTGGGACCTCGCCGACCGGCAGGCCAGCGCGTGGGTGGTGCCGCTGGGCGCCTCCGGCGACCCGGGCGACCCGCACCACCACGACCAGCTCGCCCTGTGGGCAGAGGGCCGGCTGGTGCCCGTCGTCACCGACTGGGCCCGACTGACGGAGCAGCCATGACCGACGCGGGCATCCGGCACCTGCGCCTGGAGCGCGTCGACCCGGCGCGGGACTCGCCACTGCTGCACGCGTGGGTGGTCGAGGACCGGGCGCAGTTCTGGATGATGACCGAGCACACGCTCGAGGAGGTCCGCGAGATCTACGAGTGGATCGACGAGCAGCCCACGCACGCGGCGTACCTCGCCTGGGCCGACGACGAGGCGGCCGCGCTCTTCCAGACCTACGACCCGCGCGCCGAGGAGGTCGGTGAGCACCTCGACGTCCGCCCGGGCGACGTCGGCGTCCACTTCATGCTGGCGCCGCCGACAAGTCGCCGCAGCGGTTTCACCGGCACGGTCGTGGCGTTCCTGCTCGACACGGTGTTCGCCGACCCGACGGTGCAGCGGCTGGTGGCCGAGCCGGACGCGCGCAACGCCAAGGCGGTGGCACTCGTCGAGCGGCTGGGCTTCGAGCTCGGTCCCGTCGTCCAGCTGTCGACCAAGCCGGCGCGGCTCGCGTTCTTCAGCCGCGCGGCCTACGAGTCGATGCCGCGGGAGCGCTGAGCGGCTTCTCGAACCACCGCTGCGCGTAGGGGTTGTCGTTGTAGCGCGCGACCGAGGCGTAGCCGGAGCGCTCGTAGAGCGCGATCGCGTCGGTGAGGGTCGCGTTGGTGTCGAGCCGTACGACGGTGTGGCCCAGCGCCGCCGCGTCGTCCTCGAGCCGGCGCAGCATCCGCGCCCCGAGCCCGGCGCCCCGCCAGCCGTCGTGCACCCACATGCGCTTGACCTCGCCCACCCCCTCGCCGAGCGACTGCACGCCGCCGCAGGCGACGACCTCCCCGTCGCTGCGTGCCAGCACGAACGTGCCGCCCGGCGGGCGCATCGTGGCGAGGTCGGCCTCGGTGAGCGGGCCGGGATCGAAGCCGCCCTCGAAGCGCCGGTCCAGCTCGGCGAAGTAGTGGCCCATCGCCAGTCGGGCGTTCGGGGAAGCCGGGTCGACCACCTCGAACTCCAGCGTGGCGGCGCGCACCAGCAGGTCGGCGGTCGCGAGCGCTTCGGCCAGCCGCGCGCGCTGCCGCTCGCTGAGCGGCTCCAGCAGCCGGGTCGCGAGAGCGTCGGAGCGATCGTCGAGGTCCGTCAGCAGCCGGGCGCCCGACTCCGTCAGCGCGGCGACCCGGCGCCGCCGGTCGGCCGGGTCGGGGCTGAGCTCGACGAGGCGGCGGGACTCCAGCCCGCGCAGCAGCCGGCTGAGGTAACCCGAGTCCAGGCCCAGGCGCGCGCGCAGGTCCTGCACGGTGACCGGCTGCGCGCCGCCGATCTCGAAGAGCAGCCGAGCCGACGCCAGGGGCATCCCCAGCCCCAGGAAGGACTCGTCGAGCGCCCCGATGCGCTGGGTGTAGGTCCGGTTGAAGCGGCGCAGGACCGCGGTGCTCTCCATTCGTCTGACTCTAGTCAGACAAATATCGGGTCACGCCAGCGGGTCCCGGGGTGCGTGCTCGGCCCGCTCGAGGGGAACCGTGACGTACGTCTCACTCCATCACCCGACTCGGAGGCATCCCGATGGATCTCGGCACGACCACGACCCCCACCCCGGCGCTCGACCGCCGGACCATGTTCAAGGCGGCCGGCCTGACCGGCCTGGCGGTGGCCGCCCCGGCGGCCGGCGCCGTCGGCGCGCTGTCGGCGCCCCGCGACCTCGACCCCTTCGACCTGGACTTCGAGGTGGTGCGCCGCCAGCGCCCCGTCGACCTGGTCGCCCGGGGCTTCGTCCAGCTGCGCGACCGGTTCGAGCGCGGCCACGAGACCTACGAGCGGCTGTCCCCGACGGGGAGCCGCGGCAGGATCCAGTTCGGGGGCGGGCACCTGCGGGTGTCCGGCACCTCGCCGTTCTTCACCCTCTTCCGCTCGCAGACCCGGCAGCGCTCGCCGTACGCCGCCGTGGTGGTCGACGTGGCGGCCCGCGGCACCAGCCGGGGCACGGTCATGAGCGGGTTGATCAAGGACGCCGACAACTACGTCGTCGCCAGGTACGACGGCAACGCAGCCACGGTCGGCCTCGAGGTCTCGGTCGGTGGCACGGTCCAGACGCTCGGCACGGCGGCGGTGGACGTGCAGAAGCCGTTCCGCCTCGGCTTCGGCCTGACGAGCACGACGGTGGTGGCCTTCATCGACGACGGCTCGGGCTTCCGGCCGCTCGTCAAGGGCAACCTCTCCGGCATCCTGGACCTGCGCCGCCCGGCCAACCTGGCGCAGTACCGCAACGGCTTCGGCGTGCGTGCGCCCTCGGGCGCCGTGGTCCTCGACGGCGTGGTGGCCGGCTACTTCGGACAGCTCGGCCTGCGCGACCCGCACCTGGTCACCCGCGCCGACGGCACGCCGTACATCAAGGACAACCTGGCCTACCTCACCTTCACCCAGGCCGGCCTCGGCTTCTTCGAGACCGCCCACTGGGGCGTGTGGACGATGGACGTGCGCACCTTCGAGCTCAAGCAGGTGGCCAACCTGTTCTTCCAGCGCGACGGGAACCGCACGGTGCTGGGCGACCACGCCGGGCACATCGTGCTCGACGAGGCCAACGACCGCTGGATCATCGCCAACAGCACCTGGGGTGACTTCAGCGGCGAGAGCGTGCAGGTCAACTACGTCACGCTCCCGAAGCGCCGCAGCCCGCTGCGTGGCGTCCACGTCCTGCGCACCCGGCGGCTGCCGCTGCCGCTGGCCCAGCTGCCCTCCGCGGCCGTCGGCCAGTGGGACCCGCACCTGGTGCGGATCCGGCGCCGCTGGTACGTCGGCTTCGTCAACGCCCGCGAGTTCTTCAACTTCTACCCCGCGCTCGCGCGCAGCAAGGCGGGCGGCGACTTCACCGACCTGCAGCTGGTCGGTGCCGACGCCGCGAAGGTGGAGACTGAGGGGCCGGTGCTGCAGAAGTTCGGCGACCGCTGGTACGTCATGGCCAGCAACGGCGACGCCTCACCGGCCGCGATCCGCGGGCAGTACCCGGTCTACAACCTGGCCATGAAGCAGGTCGGCCGGCTCGACGCGCCGCACCCGACCAACATCCCGTGGCCGATGGTGATCCCGGTGCCGCTGCGCGACAACCGCACCCGCTGGTTGCTGGTGACGTTCAACGGCACGCAGCTCGACGAGGACCTGCTCGGCTACGGCACGCACGGCGACCTGATCGTCATGCGTGCCGAGCGCGACACCCGGGGGCACCAGTTCCCGCCGCTGCGCGGGTGAGCCGGTGACCGGGCAGACCGGCAGGTGAGCGGGGGAGCGGTCAGGGCACGTCGTCGATGACGTGCACGGCCGCTTCCTCAGCGCCCGCGCCGGCGCCGTCGATGCCGACGTCCTCGGCGACCAGGTCCTTCTCGACGTCCTCGTGGGCGCCCTCGTCGGGTGCCACCAGCCGGCCCGCGCGCGCCTCGCCGACGGTGTCGTCGGTGACGTCGCGGTCCAGGTCGGCGGCTTCGAGCTCGGCCTGCTCGTAGGGGTCGGGCTCGGGGACCTCCTGCTCGACCCGCTGGTCGAGGGTCTCACCGAGGCTCTCCTCCAGCGGGGTGTTGCCGAAGCCCTGGGCGGCTGACCACTTCTCGGGAGGGCTGTAGCCCTCGTCCAGCGGCTCGGCCAGCCCGCGGTTGTCGACCAGGCTGTCGCCCGAGCTCTGCGGCTGGTCCTCGTCGTCGACGCTGTAGCCGTGGTAGCTCTCGCCCGACGCGTCCCCGGTGTCGTCCACGCCGGGGTCGGTGCCGATCTCCGCTGCGATGTCGCCGTTCTCGCTCATGGGTCTCCTCTGCTCTCGGACAGGTGCAGGTAGCCCGTACCCGTCCAGGCTCCTGAGTACGCCGCCGGCAGCGCCATCCCCTTAACGAAGGAGTCCGAGAAGGCGTCGAGCCCCCGACCCGGGTGTCCGGGTCGGGGGCTCGATCACGCTGGGGTGAGTAACGGGACTTGAACCCGCGACATCCGCCACCACAAGGCGGCGCTCTACCAGCTGAGCTATACCCACCAGGTCGATCCAGGCGGCACCGGGGGTGCTGTCAGGATCAGAGAGGAGTGTAGACGGATCAGGGCGTCGGGCTGGAATCGGGCTCGGTGATGCCGGTCAGCGCGCCACCGTGACGCTCGGCGATCGGGCGGGCGGCGGCGGTGTCCGGGCCGGGGGAGGGCACGAAGACGGCCTCGCGGTAGTAGCGCAGCTCCTCGATGCTCTCCTGGATGTCGGCCAGGGCGCGGTGGTTGCCGCGCTTGGCCGGGGCCGCGAAGTAGGCCTTGGGGAACCACCGGCGCGACAGCTCCTTGATGGAGGAGACGTCGACGATCCGGTAGTGCAGGAACGAGTCCAGGTCGGGCATGTCGCGGGAGAGGAAGAGCCGGTCCGTGGAGACCGTGTTGCCGGCCAGCGGCGGGCGGGTGCCGTCGGGGCAGTGCTCCCGGATGTAGGCCAGCACCTGCTCCTCGGCCTCGGCGAGCGAGACGCCGGAGTCGAGCTCCTCGAGCAGGCCGGACTTCTCGTGCATGGTGCGGACGAAGTCGATCATCTGCTCCAGGGCCTCGGGCGGCGGCTTGACGATGATGTCGATGCCCTCGCCGAGCACGTTGAGGTCGAAGTCGGTGACCAGGGCCGCGACCTCGATCAGCGCGTCCGCCTTCAGGTCGAGCCCGGTCATCTCACAGTCGATCCACACCAGTCGGTCGCTCACGCCTCCCACAGTAGTCGGGCCCGGCGTCCCGGCAGGTCGGGACCTTCGCCTCTCAGACTCGACTCAGGGTCCGCCCCTAGCCTCAGGGTCGTGAGGCAATGGCTCGGACTGGTGGCGCGTCTGGTGACCGGTGGGGTCTGGATCTACGCCGGCGCGGTCAAGCTCCCCGACCCCTACGCGAGCGTGCAGGCGGTGCGGGCCTACGAGCTGCTCCCGGCGTCGGCCGCGGAGGCGGTCGGCTACCTGCTGCCGCCGCTGGAGATCGTGGTCGGACTGGCGCTCGTGCTGGGCCTGCTGACCCGCGGCGCCGCCGCGGTCTCGGCGGTGCTGTTCGTGGTGTTCATCATCGGCATCGCCTCGGTCTGGGCGCGCGGCATGGAGATCGACTGCGGCTGCTTCGGCGGCGGTGGATACGACCCCGACGCGCAGTCCAGCTACCCGTGGGAGATCGCCCGCGACGCCGCGCTCCTGCTCGCCTCCCTCTACCTCGTCTGGCTGAGGCGCTCGCGCCTCGCGCTGGACGACCTGCTGTTCCGCCGTACGACGTCCCCGACCCACGAAGGCTGATCCCGTGCCCAACCCGCCCAAGCCCACCAAGTCGCAGAAGGCCCAGGCCCGCGCCGAACGCGCCGCCGAGCTGATCCGCCAGCAGCAGGCCGCCGAGCGCCGCCGCAACCTGCTGGTCGTGGCCGGCGTGGTGGTCGCGATGGTGCTCATCGTGGGCGTGCTGTTCTTCGTCAACGCCTCGCGCGACTCCGCGGACGACATCGACGCGGCACCGGCCGGCCAGAGCGACTTCGGGCTGACGATCGGCGACTCCGGCGCCCCCCACGACGTGGTCATCTACGAGGACTTCCTGTGCCCCTTCTGCGGGCAGCTCGAGCGCGAGTCCTCCGACCAGCTCGACAAGCTCGCCAAGGAGGGCAAGGTCCAGGTCGAGTACCGGCCCTTCAACCTGCTGCAGACCGACTACTCGGTCGCGGCCGCCAACGCGTTCGCGGTGCTGCTCGACAAGGAGGGCCCGGAGGTCGCCAAGAAGTTTCACGACCTGATCTACGCCGACCAGCCCTCCGAGTCGGGCGAGCAGCCCGGCGCCGACTGGCTGCTCGAGAAGGCCGTGGACGCCGGCGCCGACGAGGCCGCCGTGAAGCCGGGCATCGAGGGGCTCACGGAGAAGGACTGGGTCGAGGACGCGACGAAGGCGGCGGCGGACGCGGGGGTCAGCAGCACGCCGACCATCCTGCTCGACGGCAAGGCCTACCAGGACGGTCGGACGATCGAGGAGATCGCGGACAACCTGGTCGCCGAGCTGGAGTGAGGCACGGCGGGGTGCCGCGGTTTCGCGCATCTGGCCGGGCGGCTGGCAGCATCGCGGGGATGAGCGACGACTTCATCTCACGGCTGCCCAAGGCCGAGCTGCACGTCCACCACATCGGATCCGCCTCGCCCCGGATCGTCAGCGAGCTGGCCGAGCGGCACCCGGGCACGGTGCCGTCCGACCCGGACGCGCTGCGGTCGTTCTTCGAGTTCCGCGACTTCGCGCACTTCATCGACGTCTACCTCGCGGTGGTCGGGCTGATCCGCACGCCGGAGGACCTGCGCTACCTCACCTACGAGATCGCCCGTGAGATGTCCCAGGCGCAGTCGCTGCGCTACGCCGAGCTCACCTGCACGCCGTACACGTCGGTGGCGGCGGGGATCGCGATCGAGGCCTACACCGAGGCCATCGAGGACGCCCGGCTGTCGGCCGAGCGCGACTTCGGGCTGGTGCTGCGCTGGATCTACGACATCCCCGGCGAGTCGGGGCTGCCGGCTGCGGACGACACGCTGCGCTACGCGCTCGACCACCGGCCCGAGGGCCTGGTCGGGTTCGGGCTGGGAGGCCCCGAGATCGGGGTGCCGCGCCCGCAGTTCGAGCCGCACTTCACCGCCGCGCGCGCCGCCGGGCTCCACTCGGTGCCGCACGCGGGGGAGACGACCGGCCCAGAGACCGTCTGGGACGCCGTGCGGCTGCTGGGCGCGGAGCGCATCGGCCACGGGACCTCCTCGGCGGCCGACCCCGCGCTGCTGGCGCACCTCGCCGAGCACCGGATCCCGCTGGAGGTCTGCCCGTCCTCCAACCTTGCGACCCGCGCGGTCGCGACCCTGGCCGAGCACCCGCTGCGGGCGTTCGTCGACGCCGGGGTGGTCGTCACGATCAACTCCGACGACCCGCCGATGTTCGGCACCACGCTCAACCGCGAGTACGAGATCGCCGCCGACCTGCTCGATCTGGACGACCGCGGCGTCGCCGACCTGGCGCGTACGGCGGTCGAGGTGTCCTTCGCGCCCGAGGACGTCAAGGCACGCGTGCTGGGCGAGATCGAGGAGCACGTCGCCGCGCAGGCGTGAGGGCGTCGCCGGCGGCAGCGTCAGGGTCAGCGCCAGGGCAGAGATATGGCCCCGCACTCTCATACAGTGCGGGGCCTGACCCCTTTCCTATCCCGTCGCGGCGAGCGGATCGGGGATCTCGACGCGTGTCGCGACGAAGTGCTCGTGGGCGCCGGAGAAGTGGGCCAGGACCCGCCCGGGCAGCGTCGGTCGCGCGTCCGGACGTCCGGACCGCGGCCCGAGCTGGCTCGCGTGGCACCGGATCGCGGCGGCCTTGGCGTCGTGGGCGTCCGAGCTCAGCGTCAGGCAGACCATGTCCTCCCAGGGCGCGGTGGAGGGGTCGCCCTCGCTCCAGAACCACACCGGGTACTCCACCAGCGTCGCCCCCGACGCCTCGGCCGCCGCCGCGGCGGCCCGCCCGGCGGCGTCGTGGTCGGGGTGGCCGTCGCGTCGCCACGGCGCGGCGACCAGCGTGGCCGAGGCCTCGCCCAGGAGCTCGGTCAGCGAGTGGGTGACTTGCGACTCGCAGTCGGCCACCCCACCGTCGGGCGCGCCCAGGAAGACCAACGGCGTGTCGGGGGCCAGGCGCGCGAGCGCGTTCTCCATCTCGGCGAGGCGCAGGGTCGCGAGCGCGTGACGGGTGTAGCCCTCGGAGGGCGACTGCGACGCCTCTCCGGCGGTGAGGAGGACGACGTAGACGGGGATGCCGCGCGTGAAGGCCGTGGCGATGAGGCCGCCGGCGCCCAGGCTCTCGTCGTCGGGGTGGGCGGAGACCACGACCAGGCGCCGGTAGGGCGTGAGGTCCAGCTCGGGGACCCGGGCGTAGTGGGCATGGGAGCGCCACTCCGCGGAGGTCGTGGGGGCCCGCACCGTGACAACCTACGAATTGCGCGGTAATGACGCTTCCTCCCCGCGGGTGAAATACGCTGCGGGCATGGAACACCGGACGAGGCCGATCAGGGTCGCGATCGTCAACGACTACGAGGTCGTCGTGGCGGGGGTAGCCGCCATGCTCGACGGCTTCGTCGACCGCGTCATCGTGGTCGAGATCGACGCCGGGCTCCCGGTCTACAGCGACGTCGACGTGATCCTCTACGACACGTTCGGCCAGGTGCAGGGCGACGGCGTCGACCTGGAGGACCTGGTCCGCGGCGGCGACGCCAAGGTCGTGATCTACAGCTGGAACACCCAGCCCGAGCTGGTGGACCGCACGCTGCGACAGGGCGCCCACGGCTACGTCTCGAAGTCGTTCACGGCCGAGGAGGTCGTGCAGGCGGTGGAGGCGGTCGACCGCGGCGAGGTCGTGCAGCCCGGCGCCGAGCCGGAGCCGGTCCGCGCGGCCGGGGCGTGGCCGGGCAAGGAGCACGGCCTCAGCGTGCGCGAGGCCGAGGTGCTGGCCCTGATCGCCCAGGGGCTCTCCAACCAGGAGATCGCCGACCGGTCCTACCTCAGCATCAACTCCGTCAAGACCTACATCCGCACGGCCTACCGCAAGATCGACGTCACCCGCCGCTCGCAGGCCGTCGCCTGGGGCATGACGCACGGGCTGTCGCCCGACCGGCTGCGCGTGATCGACCCCGCTCGCGGCTGAGCCCGCAGCGGCTCGGATGGAGCCGGGCCCGTCGGGGTACCTGAACCGGTTCGCCACCATCAGGAGCCGTCATCGCATCTCCGTCGTACCCGTCGCTGCCCGTGCGCCTGGACCTCCCCGACCCCCCGTCCGCTGCCGGCGACCTGCGGCTGGCGGCACTGCCGGCCGCTGCCGCCGACGCCGCCGACGGCGGCATCTCCGCCGCCGTGGAGCTCGCGCGCGAGGTCGGGGCCTGGCTGCCGGCTCCCGGCAAGGACACCCGGCTGCGGTGGGAGGCCCTGGCGACCGTGGCGGCCGTCGACCTGTCCGTCGCCCGCGTGGTCGAGCCGCACCTCGACGCGCTCGCGATCCTCGAGGAGGCCGGCCTCGGCGACGACGCGAGCGCCCCGACCTGGGGCGTCTACGCCGCCGAGGGTCCCGGGATGCGCGTCGTGGCCACGGCAGGTCCCGGAGGGGTGCAGCTCTCGGGCACCAAGCCGTGGTGCTCGCTGGCCGGCAGCCTCGACCGCGCGCTGGTGACCGCGTGGGTCGACGACTCCCGGCGCGGCCTGTTCGCGATCGACCTGCGCCACCCCGGCGTGCGCACCGTGGAGGAGCCGTGGGTCGGCCTCGGGCTGCGCGACGTGACCAGCGGCCCGATCGAGCTCGACGCCGTGCCGGCCCAGGAGGTGGGCGGTCCGGGGTGGTACCTCGACCGCGACGGCTTCGCGTGGGGTGGCATCGGGGTCGCCGCGGCGTGGTTCGGCGGGGCCGTCGGGGTCGCGCGCCGGATGTTCGAGCAGGTGGCCCACCGGGCTCCGGACCAGATCGCCCTGGCCCACCTCGGCGCGGTCGACGCGCGGCTCACCGGCGCCGCCGCCCTGCTGGGTCGTACGGCGGACCAGGTCGACGGAGGCGCGCTGGCCGGTGACGCCGCCGGGCTCGCCGCGCTGCGGGTGCGCCAGGTCGTGGCCGACGCCGTCGACGACGTGCTCCTGCGCGCCGCCCACTCCCTGGGCCCGGCGCCGCTGGCCAAGGAGCACGAGCACGCGCGCCGCGTGGCCGACCTCCAGCTCTACGTCCGCCAGCACCACGCCGAGCGCGACGCCGCCGCGCTGGGCGCCCAGCTGGTGCGGGACGTCACGTGACGCTGCCGCTGGACCCGCCCGGGTTCCGCCACGACGTCGCCGGCACGACCGCCGCCGAGTGGGAGCAGCACCTGCGGGAGGCCGGCGCGCCCGCGGCCGGTGACCTCACGCCGTACTCACGGGTGGTGGTGCTCGCGCCGCACCCCGACGACGAGTCCCTCGGGGCCGGTGGGCTGATGGCGACCGCGCACGCGCTGGGGCTGACCGTCGAGCTGGTGCTCTGCACGCTGGGGGAGGCCAGCCACCCCGACTCCCCGACGCACACGCCGCAGCGGCTCGCGGCCCTGCGCCGCGACGAGGCGGTGGCCGCTCTCGCCGAGCTGGTCCCGGCCGCGACGCCGACGGTGCTCGGGCTGCCCGACGGTGGGGTGGCCGCGTCGGAGGAGGAGCTCGTCACGCGCCTCGTGGAGGTCGTCGGTGACGGTCGTGCCACGCTCCTGGTCGCTCCCTGGCGCCACGACGGGCACCCCGACCACGACGCCGCCGGACGCGCGGCGGCCACGGCGGCGGCCCGCACGGGCGCGATGCTGTGGGAGTACCCGGTGTGGGCGTGGCATTGGGGGCGGCCCGACGACGCCCCCTGGTCGCGGCTGCACCGCCTCGACCTGGACCCCGCGGCCCGGTCGGCCAAGCGCCGGGCGATGGCCGCGCACCGCTCCCAGGTGGCGCCGCTCTCCGCGCAGGCGGGCGACGAGACGCTGCTCGGGCCGGACCTGCTCGCGCACTTCGTGCGGCCCTCGGAGCACTTCGTCCTCGAGCCCCTCGTCGACGACGCCCTCGACGACCTGCACGCGGACGGCGCGGACCCGTGGGGTGCGGACTCCCGGTGGTACGAGCGCCGCAAGCGGGCGCTGCTGCTGGCCGCACTGCCGCGGGAGCGCTTCGGGCGGGGGCTCGAGGTCGGCGCCTCGCGCGGCGCGCTCGCCCGCGACCTGGCCACCCGCTGCGACCGCCTGCTGGCGGTGGAGCAGGGCGCGCAGGCGGCGGCGTCCGCGGGGGAGCGGCTGGTCGACCTGGGTCACGTGGAGGTCCGCCGGGCGGCCGTGCCCGACGAGTGGCCCGAGGGACGCTTCGACCTCGTCGTCGTCTCGGAGGTGGGCTACTTCCTGAGCCCGCTCGCCCTCGACGGCCTGGTCGAGCGGCTGTCGTCGTCGCTCACCGACGACGGGGTGGTGGTGCTGTGCCACTGGCGGCACCCGGTCGAGGGCTGGGTCCTGGACGGCCCGGACGTGCACGCCGTCGTGCGCGCCGCCGAGGCGTCGGTGCTGCCGCCGGTGGCGGCGACCTACGTCGACCGCGACGTCGAGCTGCTCGTCCTGGCGCGCGAGTGGCCGGAGCCCACGCGGTGACCCCGCTGACCCGGGTGGACGAGCTCCACGTCGTCGTACCCGCCCGCAACGAGCGCCTGCTGCTGCCGCGCTGCCTCGACGCCCTGGCGGTCGCGGCGCTGAGCCTGGCCCAGGTGCCCGGCGCCCCGCGCGTGAGCGTCACCGTGGTGCTGGACCGTTGCACCGACGGCACCGCCGAGGTGGTCCGTGACCACCCGGTCACCGTCGTGACCACCGACGTCGGCAACGTCGGGGCGGCGCGCCGGCTCGGGGTGGCCTCGGTGCTGGCGGCGACCGCGACGCTCCCGGCGCGGTCCGTGTGGGTCGCCTCCACCGACGCCGACTCGCTGGTCCCGGAGCGCTGGCTGGCCGACCACGTGCGCGCGGCCGAGGCGGGCGCGCAGGTGGTCACCGGTCCGGTGCTGCCCGACCCCGGTGACCTCAGCGCACAGCTGCTCGACCGGTGGCTCGCGCTCCACGGCCCGGACACCGCCGCCACGGTCGTGCACGGCGCCAACCTCGGCTTCCGCCTGGACGCCTACCTCGCCGTGGGCGGCTTCCGCGACCTCCCCGAGCACGAGGACGTCGTCCTCGTCAGTGCGTTGCGCGCCGCCGGGGCGAGGCCGGGCGCCGTCGCCACGGTCCTGACCTCGGGACGGCGGCACGGCCGCACCCCGGGCGGGTTCGCGGGCTACCTGCGGCGCCTGGCGGACGAGCCGACCGGCGCCTGAGAGCCGGCTGCCGGAACTGGCGGGCGCCGCGTCGGCTGGGCGTGACAGGATCCGTGCCGTGCGCGTCGTCTCCCTCGGGCTGACCCCGGTCAAGGGGCTGCGGCACGCGTCGCTGCCGTCGGTCGAGCTCGACGACCACGGACCGGTCGGTGACCGGGCCTTCTGCCTGGTGGACGTCGAGCGCCGCACCGTGCTGCGCACGATCACGCACCGCGCGCTCGTGGCGGCGACGGCGTCCTGGGACGGCACCACGCTCGGCATCGAGCTGCCCGACGGCCGCCGGGCCGAGGGGGCGCCGGTGCTCACGGGCGAGCGGGTCACCTGCGACTACTGGGGCCGCTCGGTCACCCACGAGCTCACCGGCGGCCCGCACGCGGCGCTGCTGTCGTCGTACCTCGGCAAGGACGTGCGCCTGGCCGCCTCGCCGCGCGGGGGAGTGGTCTACGGCGCCCCGGTCAGCATCGTGACGACCGCGTCGCTGCGCGACCTGGCCGAGCGCACCGGGCGCACCGACGTGCTGGACACCCGCAGCCGCTTCCGGATGACGATGGTGGTCGACGCCGGTGACGAGCCGTACGTCGAGGACGGCTGGTCCGGTCACGAGCTGACGCTCGGGGACGCGGTGGTGCGGGTCGAGGGTCCCGTGGGCCGGTGCGCGGTCATCGACCTGGACCCCGCGACCGGCCTCAAGGACGGCTCCCTGCTCAAGGCGCTGAGCCGCTACCGGCCCGCCACCGACGGTGAGCCGTGGTTGGGCGTCGACGCGCAGGTGGTCGTGCCCGGGCGGGTCACGCTGACGGAGACGGATTACTAGCTCGAGCGGCGCCGCAGGACTCAGCGGTGGTAGTGCTCGGTGTGCGGGCAGCCGGCGCGGTAGCGGAGCCGGCACTTGACCCGCCGCTTGGCGCGCTCGAGGTGTCGCATGGGCCCTCGCATGGGGCGAGAGCCTGCCTCCTCCACGTGACCGGCACGTTGCGCGTCGGTGTCGAACGCACGAAACCGCTGGCAGCCGGCGGGTAGTCCCTGACGTTCGTGTCGGACGCAGGCCGTTTCGGTGACACGAACGTCAGGGACTACCCCGCCGGACCTGCGCCACGAGCCGCTCGGACTCCAGGATTCCGCCCGGAACGCGTGGTTGCGTCTGCAGGGTCGGCTAGAGGTCCTCGCGATACCCCACGAGCACGCTGGTGGGGACCCCCGATGGTCCCTGCGTGGCGTTGGGGGCGGCGTCGTCGATCGCGGCCTGCACCCCTGCTTCGTCGTCGCTGCCCTCGCGGACGCGCACGAGGATCCCGCTCGGGCCTCGCCGTGACGGCATGACGTTGAACCGCAGCTCGAGCAGGCGGTCCGTCAAGGCGGCCAGCTCCCCCGGAGGAGCCATCAGGAGCAGCAGCTTCTGGTTCATGGTGCGCACCTTCGCACAGAAGCGCCGTCCGGATCTGGCCGGCACCTGGCGGGGCGGTGTGGGTGGCGCCCCCGGCAGGACTCGAACCTGCGACCGGCGGATTAGAAGGCCGCTGCTCTATCCAGCTGAGCTACGGGGGCGGGGGATCGGGGGCTGGTCGCAACGGGCTCGGAGCATCCCGGTGCAGCTCGACGGCACCCGCCGATCCGGTCGTCAGTATGCCGCAGCGGGCGGGACGGCGCTGCGGCGGCGGACCTGCCGACCGGTCACCCTTCCGCGGGGGAGGCGACGATCAGCCCTTGCCCTTGCCGCCGCTCTTGCCGCCGCCCTTGCCCTTGCCGCCGCCCTTGCCCTGGTCGTCCTTCTTGTCCTTGTCGGGCTTCGGCGCGTCGGGGGCGCCGCTGTCCTCGGCCGGAGGCTCGCCCTCCTGGGTGGGCTCCGCGTCGGGCGACGCGTCCTGCGGCGAGGACGACGGGGTGGTGGCGGCGGGCGTGGTCTGCGCGGGAGGGACAGGCTCGTCCGGGTCCCCGTCGCCGCCTCCTCCGGCGAACGCGGCGACGACCAGCAGCAGCACGATCGCGGCGACGGCCGCGGCGACCGCCCGGAGGTGGGGCGGTACGGCGGCGGCGCGAGCCGCCCACGAGGGTGACGACGGCGGGACCGGAGGCAGGCGCCGTACGGTCTGCTCGCCCAGGTCCAGCACCCGCGTAGACCCGCCGGCGTCCAGGCTTCGCAGCGCGGCCGCCACCTCGCCGGCCGAGGGGCGTGCGGACGGGGAGCGAGCGGTCATGCGGGCGAGGACGTCGCGCCACGAGGCCGAGAGGGACGCCGGCAGCTCGGGGTCGCGGTGCAGGCGCGCCAGGGCGGACTCGGTCGGGGTGCCGGGGAAGGCGCGCCGGTTGGTGAGCACCTCGAGCAGGACCAGCCCGAGGGCGTAGACGTCGGCGGCCGGCGTGAGGTCCTCGCCCTGGACCTGCTCCGGCGCGAGGTACGCCGCCGTGCCGATCGCGTGCCCCGTGCGGGTGTGCCGGACGGTGTCTCCCAGCAGCCGGGCGATCCCGAAGTCCGCGAGCTTGACGCGGCCGTCGTCGCCCAGCAGCACGTTGGCGGGCTTGACGTCGCGGTGGACGACGCCGTTCGTGTGGGCGTAGGCCAGCGCGTCGGCGACCTGCGCTCCCACGTCGGCCAGCTCGTCCGGAGACAGCGCGGACGCGCGCTCGGAGAGCGTGTGCCCCTCCACGAGCTCCATCACCAGGTAGGGCTGGTCGGTCGTCGTCCCGGCGTCCAGCACCATCACGAGGTTCGGGTGGCTCAGGCCCGCCAGCATCCGCGCCTCGGAGGTGAAGCGCAGGCGGTCGGTCTCGTTGTCGGCGGTCGCCCGCATCACCTTCACCGCCACCTCGCGGTGCAGCACCCGGTCGGTGGCGCGGAAGACGTCGGCCATCCCTCCGGTCCCGAGACGTTCTCCCAGGTCATAGCGGTCGGCGAGCACCCGCGAAGGGTCTCACGTCAGCCGCGCCGCAGGCCCCTCGACCGCTCCACGTCGGCCACGGCGTGGGAGACTCCGACGCGGCAACGGCAGCGACTCACGACCGAGGGAGCCCGATGACGGACGGGATCGTCGACGCCACCTCACCGCTGGTCGAGGACTTCCTGTCCGGGGACACGCGACGGGTCATGCACGCCGTCTGGGAGGTCTTCGCGACCCGCGACCCCGCGGTCCTGGCCCCGCTGGAGAGGGCCGTCGTCGCCATCGACCGCGCCACCGAGGACCTCGAGCTCGGCGGGATGCTCGCGTCCAACGGCTTGCACCTGGACCACGCGCTCGACCGGATCCGGCTGTTCGGTCAGCGGCGGTGCCTGTGCGCCGCCTACCTCTCGCACCAGTTCTACGACGTCGAGAAGGAGGAGCGTCGGCAGCACGTGCGCGTCGTCGGGACCGTCCCCAACCCCCGGCAGTGGGTCCCGGACCGGGTCTGCGAGTGCCTCGACTGCGGCCGGCGGTTCCAGGTCGAGCAGGGCGAGTACCACTACCCGTGGTGGGACTGGACCGACCTGGGTCCGGGCACCGCGCCCACCTGAGCCGCGGGCACCACCGGTCAGCCGCGCAGCGCGCCCATCCACTCCTCGACGTCCGCCGCGGCGCGGGGGAGCGAGGCGGAGAGGTTGCGGGCGCCGTCGGCCGTCACCAGGATGTCGTCCTCGATGCGGATGCCGATGCCGCGCAGCTCCTCGGGGACGAGCAGGTCGTCCTCCTGGAAGTACAGGCCGGGCTCGACGGTCAGGACCATGCGCTCGGCGAGCGTCCCCTTGGCGTAGGACTCGGGCGAGGCCTGGCCGCAGTCGTGCACGTCCATGCCGAGCATGTGGCTGGTGCCGTGGAGCGTCCAGCGCGCGTAGACCTTGGACTCCGGGTCGAGAGCCTCCTCGGCCGACACGGGGAGCAGTCCCATGCCCTCGAGGCCTTGGGCGAGCACGGTCATCGAGGCCTGGTGGACGTCGGCGAACGCCGTGCCGGGGCGTACGGCGTCGATGCCGGCGTCCTGCGCGGCCAGGACGAGCTCGTAGAGCTCGCGCTGCAGCGGCGTGTAGGTGCCGTCGACGGGCAGGGTGCGGGTGACGTCGGCGGTGTAGAGGTTGCGGCCCTCGACGCCCATGTCGAGCAGCACGAGCTCGCCGGGGGTGATCGGACCGGAGTTCTCGATCCAGTGGAGCGTCGTGGCGTGCTTGCCGCCGCCGACGATGGAGTCGTAGCCGATGTCGTTGCCCATGGCGCGCGCCCGGCGGAAGAACGTGCCCTCCAGCCACCGCTCGCCGTACTTGAGGACGTTGTCCCACTCGCGCACGGAGTCCTCGAAGCCCAGCGCGGTGATGTCGCAGGCCTCCTGGAGCTCGCCGATCTCCCAGTCGTCCTTGAGCAGGCGCATCTCGGACACGACGCGCGCGAAGTCGCCGTCCAGGCCGGTGTCGCCGGGCACGAGGGCGTCGACCGCCGCGGAGACCCCGCGGTGCACGCGCGTCTTGCCGGGCGCGGCCAGCGCGTCGGGCAGCGAGTCGATGTGACGCACCTCGATGCCGAGCGAGGAGGAGATCTCGTGCGCCGAGGGGCGCCGGCCGGCCCACAGCTCGCCGTAGGCGCGGTCGCGGAAGAACTCATCGGTCTCGCGCGACGAGCGCGGGCGCGCGTAGAGGACCGCGTCGCCGTCCTCGACGACCAGCACGGCGTCGCTGGTCTGGTTGCCGGAGAAGTAGGTGTGGGCCGTGTCGGGCCGGAAGCGGTAGTCGGTGTCGTTGGAGCGCACCTTGAACGTCCCGGCCGGCAGCACCAGCCGCTCGCCGGGGAACGTCTCGGCCAGCCGGGTGCGGCGGGCCGCGGCGAGGTCGGTCACCGGGTGGGGCGGGAGGTCGAGCTCGCGGTCGCCCCAGCCCTGCCGCATGAAGGCGGAGTACGCCGCCGGCACGGCCGGGTCGTGGGACTCGATCTTCGGCTCGCTGGTGTCGAGCTCGTCCTGCGGGGCACTGGTCTGGTCGCTCACCCGGTCACTCTACGCCGCGGAATCAGCCGTACGGACCCCTGACGATAGGCTTTCGGCATGCCCACCCCCCGTCGCGACAGCCTCGCCTTCACGGTCGTCGTGACCGTGCTGGTGGCCGTCGGGGCGCTCGCGATGCTGGCCATTCTGGCGCTGTCCGGGGCTCCTCGGATCATGTTCCTGGCCACCCTCCTGGCGGCCGTGCCGGTGGGGCCGCTGGTGGCGTCGTACCTCTGGCTGGACCGCTACGAGCCCGAGCCCAAGCGCCTCCTGGCCTACGCCCTGCTGTGGGGAGCGTTCGTCGCCACGGTGGCCGCGATCCTGGTCGGCGGCGTGGGCGGGATGGTCGTCGGGTTCACCGACAACCAGTCGCTGGCCATCGTCGCGCCCGTGACCGAGGAGGCCAGCAAGGGGCTCTTCCTGCTGCTGCTCCTGTGGTGGCGCCGCGCCGAGCTCGACGGCATCCTCGACGGGATCGTCTACGCCGGCATGGTCGGCATCGGCTTCGCCTTCACCGAGAACATCCTCTACCTCGCCGCGGCCTACGACGGCACGGACGGGCAGGCCCCCGGCGGGATCGCCGGCGTGACCACGCTGTTCGTCATCCGGTGCCTGCTCAGCCCGTTCGCCCACCCGCTCTTCACGACGTTCACCGGCATCGGCATCGGGATCGCCGTGACCACCCGCACCCCGACGCTGCGCTGGCTGGCGCCGATCGGCGGCTACTGCCTCGCCGTCCTGGCCCACGGCCTGTGGAACGGCTCGACAATCTTCGGGGTGGCGAGCTTCGCCGGCGTCTACCTCGTGCTGATGCTGCCGGCCCTCGTCGGCGTGATCTGGCTGGGCGTCTGGATGCGCCGCTCCGAGCGCACCATGCTCACCGCCGCCCTCCAGGACGCCTCCCACCGCGGTCTGATCCCGGCCACCGACATCGGCTGGGTCGTCGACCTGCGCGCCCGCCGCGCGGCCCGCCAGCACGCCCAGCAGTACGGCGGTCCGGGCGCCGTGGCCGCGATGAAGGATTACCAGCAGGCCGCCATCGAGCTCGGCTTCCTGCACCACCGGCTGCTGCGAGGGACGGCTCCCGCCGACTACCAGCTGCGCGGGCAGGACTACCTTGCCCGGATCAACGCCGTGCGTCCGAGCATCGCGTTCCCCGGACAGGTGGTGCCCACTCGATGAGCGAGACCAACAGCGAGATGCTGACGGCGCTCATCCGGCTGCGGGGCGCCCTCCAGGAGGCCGAGCTTCCTCTGGACGTGCCCGGCATCGAGGAGCAGCGCACGGCGCGCCGCGAGATGATCGACCAGCTCGAGGACTACGCGATCCCGCGCCTGATGACCATCGAGGCGCCGCTCCTGGCCGTGGTCGGCGGCTCGACCGGCGCCGGCAAGTCGACGCTGGTCAACTCCCTCGTCGGCAGCCGCGTCACCGTGCCCGGCGTGCTGCGGCCCACCACCCGCTCGCCGGTCCTGGTCCACCACCCCAGCGACGTCGAGTGGTTCGGGCAGGACCGCCTGCTGCCCGACCTCGTGCGCGTCCAGCACCCCACCGACGACCCCGACGCCCTCCAGCTGGTCGCCACCGAGTCGGTGCCCGCCGGCCTCGCGATCCTCGACGCCCCCGACGTCGACTCCGTCGAGGAGCGCAACCGCCAGCTCGCCGCCCAGCTGCTGGCCGCCGCCGACCTGTGGCTCTTCGTCACGTCCGCCGCGCGCTACGCCGACCAGGTGCCCTGGGGCTTCCTCAAGCAGGCCGCCGAGCGCTCCACGGCGGTCGCGATCGTCCTGGACCGCACCCCCGACGACGCGATCGAGACCGTGTCGACCCACCTGGCCCGCATGCTCGCCAGCCGTGGCCTCAAGGACTCACCGCTCTTCACCGTCACCGAGGGCAAGGTCGATGACCAGGGTCTGCTCCCGGCCCACCACGTCGCCGACATCCGCGGGTGGCTGGAGTCGCTGGCCTCCGACGTCGACGCCCGGGGCGCCGTCGTCAAGCAGACCCTCGACGGCGCGATCCGCACCATCGCCCGCCGTACCTACGGGGTCGCCGACGCCCTCGCCGAGCAGGGCGAGGCCGCCACCCGCCTGCGCACCGACGCCGACCGCGCCTACGACGACGCCATCGCCGCGATCGTCGCCGCCTCGGCCGACGGCACCCTGCTGCGCGGCGAGGTGCTCGCCCGCTGGCAGGAGTTCGTCGGCACCGGCGAGCTGCTCAAGTCCCTGGAGGACAAGGTCGGCTGGTTCCGCGACCGGGTCGTCAACGCGATCAAGGGCAAGCCGCAGCAGGCCGAGCGGGTCACCGTCGCGGTCGAGTCGGGTCTGGAGACCCTGATCCTCGAGCACGCCGAGGCCGCCGCCGAGCGCGCCGAGGCCTCCTGGCAGCAGCTGGCCGCCGGCCAGGGGCTGCTCGCGCAGGCCGACCAGGACCTGGGCCGCGCCTCGCGCGACCTGCGCCGCCGCGCCGAGCGCGCCGTCCGCGACTGGCAGCAGGACGTCCTCGAGATGGTCCGCACCGAGGGCGCCGACAAGCGCACCACCGCCCGCTTCCTCGCCTTCGGCGTCAATGGTCTGTCGGTGGCGCTGATGGTCGTGGTGTTCGCCCACACGGCCGGGGTCACGGGCGCGGAGGCCGGCATCGCCGGTGGCTCCGCCGTGCTGGGCCAGAAGCTCCTGGAGGCCGTCTTCGGCGACCAGGCCGTGCGCAGCCTCGCCGAGCGCGCGCGCCGCTCGCTCGAGCAGCGCATCACCGACCTCTTCCGGGCCGAGCGCGACCGCTACGTCGTGCTCGTGGAGTCCCTGGGCGTCAAGCCCGGGGTGCCCGACCAGCTGCGCGACGCCACGCGTCGCATCGATGACCTCAGGTACGCCGAGTCGAAGAGAGGGGCAGTGTGACCTCCCTGCTCGAAGGAGCCAAGAAGCTGGTCACGCGAGGCACCGACATCGGCGCCCGCATCACCGCGCTCGAGGCCGCCGCCCACGCCGCCCGCGGACGTCTCGACGACGCCCTCGTCGACGAGGCCGCGTCCGCGTCCGGCCGCGCCGCCGGGCGCCTGCGGCTGTCCGCGCGGCACACGGTGGTCGGCATCGCCGGCGCGACCGGCTCGGGCAAGTCGTCGACCTTCAACGCGCTGACCGGCCTGGAGCTCTCGGCCGTCGGCGTACGCCGCCCGACGACGTCGTGGGCCAGCGCCTGCGTCTGGGGCACCGAGGGTGCCGACGAGCTCCTGGAGTGGCTCGGCATCCCGCCTCGCCACCAGACCACCCGCGACTCCATGCTCGACACCCGTCGCGAGGACACCGCGATGGACGGGGTCGTGCTGCTCGACCTGCCCGACCACGACTCGACCGAGCTCAGCCACCACCTCGAGGTCGACCGGCTGGTGCAGCTCGTCGACATGCTGGTCTGGGTGCTCGACCCGCAGAAGTACGCCGACGCCGCGATCCACGACCGCTACCTCAAGCCGCTGCAGACCCACGCCGCGGTGATGGTGGTCGTCCTCAACCAGATCGACACCGTGCCCGAGGACCGCCGCGAGTCGATGGTCGCCGACGTCCGCCGCCTGCTCGACCAGGACGGCCTCGGGCAGGTCCCGATCATCGCGGTCAGCGCCCGGCACGGCATCGGCATGGACGAGCTGCGCGGCGAGATCTCGCGCCGTGTCGCCGACAAGCAGGCCACCCGCCAGCGGCTCGAGGCCGACCTGCGCGGCATCGCCGCGCGCATGCAGGAGGCGTCGGGCTCGGGCAAGACGCGGTCGCTCTCCGACGAGCGGATCGCCGACCTCGAGGACACCCTCGCGGACGCGGCCGGGGTCCCCACCGTGGTCGACGCCGTCGAGCGCTCCACCCGGATGCGAGCGGGCCGGGCGACCGGCTGGCCGGTCGTCGCGTGGTTCTCCCGCCTCAAGCCGGACCCGCTCAAGCGGCTCCACCTCGACCTGGGCGACGCCGCCGGGCAGCTCTCCGGCCGCTCCCGCACCTCGCTGCCCGCCACCACGCCCATCCAGCGCGCCCGCGTCGACACCGAGGTGCGCGCGCTCGCCGACGACGCCTCGGCCGGACTGGGCCGGCCCTGGGCCGAGGCCGTCCGCCGGGCCTCGACCTCGCGCCTGCCCGACCTCAACGACCGGCTCGACCGGGCCGTCGGCGGCACCGACCTGGGCGTCGAGAAGATGCCCTGGTGGGCCGGCGCGGTCCGCGCCGTCCAGTGGGTGCTGATCATCGCGGCCCTGCTCGGCGGCGTGTGGCTGGCCGCGCTGGCGGTCCTGGGCTACCTGAGGGTGTCCGAGCCGGGCACCCCCGACGTCGGGCCGCTGGCACTGCCCACGCTGCTGCTGCTCGGCGGGATCCTGCTCGGGGTGCTGCTCGCCCTCGGGTGCCGGTGGCTGGTCGCGGTCACCGCGCGCCGCAAGGCGCACGCCGCCGACCAGCGACTGCGGGCCGCGGTGCACGAGGTGGCCGACGAGCTGGTCGTCCGGCCCGTCGCGGCCGAGCTGGCGGCGTACACGGAGACGCGCACGCACCTCGCGACCGCGCTGAAGTAGCCAGGGCCCGGGCGACTCCGCGCCACTTCCTGTCCACAGGTAGTTGCTCGGGCAGGCCGCGTGCACAGGGGTACGCCGGTCGCGCCCCGGATGTCGGCGGCGGGGCCCAGCGTCGGGAGGGTCCACAACGGACCCGACCGAGGGAGAGACCGACATGATCAACGAGACCGTGGTGACCCTGCAGGGCTGGCTCGGCGCCGACCCGCAGCTGCGCGAGGCCGGCGGCGCCGTCGTCGCCAGCTTCCGCGTCGCCAGCACCCCGCGCCGCTTCCGGCGCAGCACCAACGAGTGGGTCGACGGCAGCACCCAGTGGTACACCGTCAACGCCTGGCGGGCGCTGGGCGAGCACTGCGGCAGCTCGCTGCACCGCGGCGACCCGGTCATCGTGCACGGCCGGCTCAACGCCCACACCTACGTCAACAAGGCCGGCCAGGAGGTGACCTCCTTCGAGGTCGAGGCCGATGCCGTGGGCCACGACCTGACCAGGGGGGTGACCCGCTTCGCACGGGCTCCCCGGGCCGGTGAGGGCGCCGCGGGAGAGCCCGCAGCGACGCCCGCGGAGGCGACGCCGACGACCGACAACGCCGTCGACGCCGAGGGGGCCGCCGCCTGAGCCGCGCGGGCCCGCGCCCGCGCACCCGTTTGGGCTTCTGCGCCCGCCGCGCCGTAGGCTCGGTGGCATGGCGGAGTATGTGTTCACCCTGCGCAATGTGCGCAAGGCCCATGGCGACAAGGTCGTCCTCGACAACGTGACGCTGTCGTTCCTGCACGGCGCGAAGATCGGCATCGTCGGTCCCAACGGCACCGGCAAGTCGACGCTGCTCAAGATCATGGCCGGCCTCGAGCACGCCAACAACGGCGACGCGATCCTCGACCCCAACGCCACGGTCGGGATGCTCCAGCAGGAGCCCCCGCTGACCGAGGGCAAGACGGTCCTGGAGAACGTCGAGGAGGCCGTCAGCGAGATCAAGGGCAAGATGGCCCGTCTCGACGAGCTCTACATGCTGATGGGCGACCCCGACGCCGACCAGGACAAGGTCGCGACCGAGGCCGGCGACCTGCAGACCGAGCTCGACGCGGCCAACGTCTGGGACCTCGACAGCCGCCTCGACCAGGCCATGGACGCCCTGCGCTGCCCGCCGCCCGACATGCTGGTCGACAACCTCTCCGGTGGTGAGCGGCGCCGGGTGGCGCTGTGCAAGCTGCTGCTCCAGCAGCCGTCGCTGCTGCTGCTCGACGAGCCCACCAACCACCTGGACGCCGAGTCGGTGCAGTGGCTCGAGGGACACCTCAAGAGCTACCCCGGCGCCGTCCTGGCCATCACCCACGACCGGTACTTCCTCGACAACGTCGCCGAGTGGATCCTCGAGCTCGACCGTGGCTCGACGCACCCCTACGAGGGCAACTACTCGACGTACCTCCAGACGAAGAAGGAACGCCTCAAGATCGAGGGCCAGAAGGACGCCAAGCGCGCCAAGATGCTCGACCGTGAGCTCGAGTGGGTGCGCTCCAACGCCAAGGCCCGCCAGACCAAGAGCAAGTCCCGTCTCGCGCGCTACGAGGAGATGGCGGCCGAGGCCGACCGGATGCGCAAGATCGACACCTCGGAGATCAACATCCCCGCCGGCCCCCGGCTCGGCGACATCGTGCTCGAGGCCAAGAAGCTCACCAAGGGCTTCGACGGCCGCACCCTGATCGACGAGCTGTCCTTCTCGCTGCCCCGCGCCGGCATCGTCGGCGTCATCGGCCCCAACGGCGTCGGCAAGACCACGCTCTTCCGCATGATCACCGACCAGGAGGAGCCCGACGGCGGCGACCTGGTCGTCGGGCAGACGGTCAAGCTCTCCTACGTCGACCAGAGCCGCGGCGGCATCGACCCCCACAAGAACGTCTGGGAGGTCGTCTCCGACGGCCTGGACTTCATCAAGGTCGCCAACTTCGAGATGAACTCCCGCGCCTACGTCGCGTCGTTCGGCTTCAAGGGGCCTGACCAGCAGAAGAAGGCCGGCGTGCTGTCCGGTGGTGAGCGCAACCGCCTCAACCTCGCGCTGACGCTGAAGATGGGCGGCAACCTGCTGCTGCTCGACGAGCCCACCAACGACCTGGACGTGGAGACGCTGTCCTCGCTCGAGGACGCGCTGCTCGACTTCCCCGGCTGCGCCGTGGTCACCTCCCACGACCGGTGGTTCCTCGACCGGGTCGCGACCCACATCCTGGCCTGGGAGGGCGACGACGAGAACCCCGCCAAGTGGTTCTGGTTCGAGGGCAACTTCGACGCCTACGAGGAGAACAAGATCGAGCGCCTCGGCGTCGACGCGGCGCGCCCGCACCGGGTGACGCACCGCAGGCTCACGCGTGACTGACGCGTCGCTCGCGGTGCGCTACCCCACCCCGAGCCTGGCTCGGGGACTCGACATCTTCGCCAAGGGCACGATGCTGCTGCTCCTGGTGATGGCCACCATCAGCCCCGAGTGGGGCAACCTCGAGGGCAAGGGCGCCAACGCGCGCACGGTCGGCTACTCCGTGCTGGCGTTCAGCGTGCCGGCCGTCTGGTACTTCTTCTGGCGCGAGCGGGCGTCGTTCCCGTGGGTGGCCGACCTGCTCGTGACGATCACCTGCTTCAGCGACACCCTCGGCAACCGGCTCGACCTCTACGACGCCCTGTGGTGGTTCGACGACTGGATGCACTTCGTCAACACCGGCCTGCTCGCGGCGGCGTTCGTCCTCCTGACGCTGCACTGCAGCGCCACCCTGGGGCGCACGATCGAGCGTGCCCTCGCCTTCGGCGTCACCGCCGCGCTGGCCTGGGAGATCGCGGAGTACTTCGCGTTCGTGAGCAGGTCCTCCGAGCGTGCCGGCGCCTACGACGACACGCTCGGCGACCTCGCCCTGGGCACGCTCGGCGTCGTGATGGCCGCGATGGTCGTCCACCTGATGTGGCAGCAGGGCCGCCTGCGCGACACCGCCCCGCAGCTCGCGGCCGCCGGCCAGGTCGTCTGAGGGTCCCCGCCCGTCGGGGCCGGGGGAGCGTCGCCCGTCTGTAAAGTGCTTCACGTGAACTCTGGGTCCGAGCGCGGCGGCATCACGATCTACGACGTCGCCCGGGAGGCCGGCGTGAGCATCGCCACGGTGTCCAACGTGATGAACAAGCCCGAGCGGGTCGGCAAGGCCACCCGCCAGCGGGTCCTCGAGGTGGCCGACCAGCTCGGCTACGTGCCCAAGGCGCACGCCGCGAGCCAGGCCCGCAAGCACGTGGGACGCATCGGCGTCATCGCGCCGTTCACCGCCTACGCCAGCTTCATGCGGCGCCTCAGCGGCATCCTGACCGTGGCGTCCGCGCGCCACATCGACGTGTCCGTGTTCGACATGGAGTCGGCGGCGACCGCGGCCTCGCCCGTGCTGGAGACCCTGCCGATCCGCGGGTACGTCGACGGCCTCATCGTGATGGGGGAGCCGCTGGAGCCCGCGGTGGAGCGACGGCTGGCCGACCGGGGGATGCCGGTCGTCGTCGTGGACGCCGACAGCGAGCGGTTCAACGTGGTCAAGATCGACGACTACGGGGCCGGGCGCATGGCCGCGCGGCACCTGACCGACCTGGGGCACCGTCGGATCGGTTACCTCCTGGAGGGTCAGGTCTCCGACTACGAGTCCCAGGCCCGACGGCGGCTGGGCGGGTTCCGGGCCGAGCTGGAGCAGACCGCGGGAGTGGACCTGCAGGTGACGCAGGTGAGCGGAACCGTGCCCGCAGCGCGCGAGGCCGCCCGAGCCCTCCTGCAGGGACCGGAACGCCCGACCGCGGTGATGGCGCACTTCGACGACCTGGCCCTGGGAGCGATGCTGGCCGCCAGGGACCTGGGGCTCGCGGTCCCGCACGACCTCTCGGTCCTCGGCTTCGACGACGGCCCGGTGGCCGAGGCGGCCGACCTGTCGACGATCCGCCAGCCCTTCGAGGAGTCCGGCGCCCTGGCCATCCGACAGCTGCTGGAGGAGCTCGAGGCTCCGGCCCAGCGGCGGTTGAGCGTCCTCGAGTGCCACGTCGTCGTCCGCGCCTCGACGGGGTCGCCCGCCTGACCGGCTCTGCTTGTGAAGTGCTTTACAGAAAGTGCTTGACGAAGTGCGACGCCCGTAACTAACCTCACGTCGCCGCCCAGGACGTTTCGCAGGTGACGTCGCCATGAGCGTGCTGAGACCCGAACTAAGGAGAAGCTCGTGACGAAGAAGCTCATCCCGGCGCGACGCGGCCTGGTCGCCCTGGCCGTGCTGGCCACGATGACCGCGACGGCGTGCGGCGCCCCGGGGGAGGACGCCCCGGAGCAGGACGCGTCGTCCGGCGACGTCAGCACCGAGCTCACCGACGAGGACGTGAAGCTCGAGCTCTACCTCGAGACCGGCTTCCCCCTGGTCGAGGAGCTCGGCAAGGAGTTCACCAAGCAGCACCCCAACATCACCTTCGACATCCGCAGCGACCAGTTCGCGACGCTGACCGAGAACGCCTCGCGCGTCATGGCCAGCGACGACGCCCCGGACCTGATCCGCCTGCCCCAGGTGGTCGACGCCGCCAAGGACGGTCTGCTGCTGGACCTCGACCCCTACTACGACGCCTACGGGTGGGACGAGTTCCCCGCCTCCCAGCTCGAGCAGCTCCGGGTGTCCGACGAGGGCACGCGCGGCACGGGGCCGCTGTACGCACTCGGCGTGGGCTACTCGGTGACGGGCGTCTACTACAACAAGGAGATCGCCGCCGAGATCGGGATGGACGCCCCGCCCGCGACGATCGAGGAGCTGGAAGGCGCCATGGCCGACGCCAAGGCGGCCGGCGAGCAGCCGATCATGCAGTTCAACGACATCGGCGGCGTGGCCTTCCCCTTCCAGGCGCTGCTGAACCAGTACGCCGACCCGAGCACGACCGCCGACTGGATCTTCCAGAAGGAGGGCGCGACCATCGACACCCCTGAGGCGGTCGAGGCCGCGCAGCACATCGCCGACTGGGCCGAGAAGGGCTACTTCCCCGAGGACGCCAACAGCCTCGACTACACGGGCATGGTCGGCCGGTTCTCCAAGGGGGAGGGGCTCTTCTCCTTCAACGGCGACTGGGAGTCGGCCAACCTCGACAAGGCGATGGGCGACAAGGTCGGGTTCTTCCTGATGCCGCCGGCCGAGCAGGACGCGGAGCCCGTCGCGATGGGAGCCCCCAACACCTACGTCGTCCCGACGAAGGCCGAGCACGCCGACGAGATCGTCTACTTCCTGAACTGGATCCACACCGACGAGAAGGCGCGCGAGATCGTCGTGCAGCAGGGCGGCGCCGCCCCGGGTGGTCCGACCGACCTCCCGGTCCCCGAGGTCGCCGAGACGTCGCTGACGTTCGAGACGCTGGCGGGCGCCCAGACGATCGGTGAGTCCGGCGTCCTGCTGGACTTCATCGCCAACGCGACGTCGGGCATCTACGCCAACGCCATCCGCCCGGAGCTGCAGTCGCTCCTGGACGGGCGGACCTCCCCGGAGGACGCGGTGAAGGGCATCCAGTCGACGTACGAGGAGGAGCTCTCCTCGTGACCTCGGTCCACCAGGAGGTGGCCCGCCCCGGCGAGGGGCGGGTCACCGCTCCGTCCGGGCCGCGTGGCCGGTCCGGACGGCGGCGTACCAGGCGCTGGTCGCACCTGCTGTTCGTGGCGCCCGCCCTGGCGATGTACGGCTTCTTCGTCCTGCGGCCCCTGGCGACGTCGGTGCAGTACTCGCTCTACGACTGGAACGGGATCAGCGCCTCGACCTGGGTCGGCCTCGCCAACTACCGGAGAGTGCTGACCGACTCCGACCAGCTGCTGACGATCGCCCACGCCTTCGAGCTCATCGTGTTCTTCACCGTCATCCCGGTCTTCCTGGGGCTGGTCGCGGCGGCGCTGATGCACGGGCAGCCCCGAGGCTCCTTCGCCACCGTCTCGCGCACCGTCCTGTTCATCCCGCAGGTCATCCCGCTGGTGGCGGCCGGGATCGTGTGGGACTGGGTC
This sequence comes from Nocardioides sp. 503, assembly GCF_004522095.1. GTDB lineage: Bacteria > Actinomycetota > Actinomycetes > Propionibacteriales > Nocardioidaceae > Nocardioides. The sequence goes on along the minus strand of NZ_SPUI01000004.1, from coordinate 104,506 downwards.
TACTCCAGCAACGGCGTCGCCAACCAGATCCTCACCTGGGTGGGGCTCGGCGGGGTCACCCGCCCGTGGCTGGCCGACTTCGACACGGCCCTGCCGGCGGTGGGTCTCATCGGAGCCTGGGTGATGCTGGGCCTGTGCACGCTGCTGCTGCTCACGGGCATCGGCAAGATCGACCTGTCGCTCTACGAGGCCGCGCGCATCGACGGCGCGGGGCGCGTGCGGGAGTTCGTGCACGTGACGCTCCCCGGCCTGCGACGCGAGATCGGCGTCTGCGTCACCATCACGATGGTCGCCGCCCTGGCCAGCTTCGACATCATCTACATCTCCACCCAGGGCGGCCCCGGTCGCTCCACCATGGTGCCCGGGGTCGAGATCTACCGGCTGGCCTTCACCGAGCGTGAGATCGGGCAGGCCTCGGCCATGGCCGTGATCCTCATGGTGCTCGTGCTGGTCACCATCATCCCCGTGCAGCGACTGACCCAGAGGGCCGACGCATGACGCCCACCGACCGAGGTCCCCTGGCGGGCCGGCTGCTGCTGGTCGTCTTCATGGTGCTGACCGTGATCCCGTTCGTCACCCTCTTCTCGACCGCCCTGCAGCCCGCGGGCAGCATCCCGACCGGGGTGTCGTGGCCGTCAGACCCGCAGTGGGGCAACTTCGCCGATGCCTGGCGCCTGGCCAACCTCACCCCGTTGATCAAGTCCAGCCTGCTCATCGTCCTGGGTGTCGTCCCCGCCTCGTTGGTCCTCGCCACCCTCGCCGGCTACGGGCTCGCCTCGTTGCGGATCCCCTTCGGCAACGCGATCTTCGTGGTGTTCCTGCTCGGACTCACGATCCCCTTCGAGTCGCTCATCACGCCGCTGTACTACCAGGTGGAGGCACTGGGGCTGCTGAACACCCGGTGGGCACTGATCCTCCCGCTGATCGCGCTGTACATGCCGTTCGGCGTCTTCTGGATGCGGGCGCACTTCCTGACCGTCCCGCCGGAGCTGTCAGAGGCGGCCTACATCGACGGAGCCGGGCCCTGGCGGGCCTTCCGGCACATCCACCTCCCGCTCGCACGACCGGCGCTGTCGTCACTCGCGATCCTGCTGTTCCTGTGGACGTGGAACCAGTTCATCCTGGCCTTCGTGATGGTCGACGACCCGTTGAAGCGCACGATGGCGGGAGCCCTCGGCGCCTTCCAGGGTCGCTACGGCACCGACATCGTGCTGCTGTCGGCCGGGGCCCTGCTGATCATGGCGCCGACCGTCCTGGTGTTCGTGATCTTCCAACGGCAGTTCTCCCAGGCCCTGCTCCAGGGCGCCGTCAAGGGCTAGGCCGCCCTCCGCACCCCGGTCCCTGCCTCCTGGCGACCTCCCTCCCCCCTAGGAACCACACCCATGCCCCAGTACGACCTCCCCGAGCACCAGCTCGCCTCCTACCGCACCCGCGTGACCCCGCCGCCCGACCTGGACACGTTCTGGGACGACACGATCGCCGAGGCCCGCGCCGCGTCGTGGGCGCCCAAGACCGAGCTGGTCGACGCCGGCCTGGCGCTGGTGGAGGTCCACGACGTGACCTTCAGCGGCTTCGGCGGGGACCCGATCCGTGGGTGGTACCGGCGGCCGGCCGGTGCGAGCGAGGACCTCCCCGTCGTGGTGCGCTACCAGGGGTACTCCGGCGGTCGCGGGCTGCCGCACCAGGTGGGGGTGTTCCCGCTGGCGGGGTACGCCACGCTCGAGATCGACAGCCGCGGGCAGGGCACGGGCGCCGGCTACGTCGGCGACACGCCCGACCCGCACGGGCACGGGCCGACGTACCTCGGCGGCTACATGACGCGAGGGGTCACCGACCGGCACGACTACTACTTCCGGCGTCTCATCACCGACGCCGTCCTCGCCGTCGACGCCGCCCGGGCTCTGCCCGGGGTGCGCGGCGACCAGGTCGTCGTCCACGGTGCCAGCCAGGGTGGTGGCATCGCGCTCGCAGTGGCCTCCCTGCGCGACGACCTGACCGCCGTCATGGCGGACGTCCCGTTCCTGTCGGACTTCCCTCGGGCCCTGACGACCGCGGGCACCGGTCCCTACCTGGAGCTGGTCGCCTACCTCGCCAGCCACCGCGACCAGGTCGACCAGGTCATGGGCACGCTGGCCTACTTCGACGTGGCGGTGCTGGCCGCGCGGGCGCAGGCACCCGCGCTCGTCTCCGTCGCCCTGATGGACACCGTGTGCCCGCCCTCGACCGTCTACGCCGCCTACCACGCCTACGCCGGCCCCAAGCAGCTCGACGTCCACCCCTTCAACGACCACGAGGGCGGGCAGTTCCACCAGGAGGCGCGCCAGCTGCGCTGGCTCGCGGAGCTGCTCGGGTGAGGTCCGCCGAGCCTTCCGCCGCCGGTCCGCAGCTCATCGCCTACGCCGACCGGCTGGGGGGTGACCTGAGCGGGTTGGAGCGGGTCATGACCGACGAGCTCGGGGACGTCTTCGACGGCGTGCACGTGCTGCCGTTCTTCCGGCCCTTCGACGGCGCGGACGCCGGCTTCGACCCGGAGGACCACGGGCAGGTGGACCCCCGGCTGGGGGACTGGGACGACCTTCGTCGCCTCGCCACCGGTCGCCGGGTGATGGCCGACCTCATCGTCAACCACATGTCGACGGCGTCGGCGCAGTTCCGTCGCTACGTCGCCGAGGGCGACGACGCCGACGTCGCACCGCTCTTCCTGACGCTGTCCTCGATCTTCCCCGACGGCGCGTCCGAGGACGACCTCGCCCGCATCTACCGGCCACGTCCTGGGCTGCCGTTCACGCCCGTCACGATCGGCGGGCGCCGACGGCTGGTCTGGACGACGTTCACCTCGCAGCAGGTGGACCTCGACGTGCGCACGCCGCACTTCTGGGAGTACCTGACCGGCGTCATCGACGCGTTGCTCGCGGGTGGTGTCACGATGCTCCGGCTCGACGCGGTCGGCTACACGGGCAAGGTTGCCGGCACCGACTGCTTCATGACGCCGGAGTCCGGAGAGCTGGTGCGGCGGATCAGCGACTACGCGCACGCGCGCGGGGCGCAGGTGCTGCTGGAGGTCCACGGCCATCACGAGCTCCAGATCGAGCTCGCACGCTCGGTGGACCACGTCTACGACTTCGCCCTGCCGCCGCTGCTCCTGCACGCGCTGACCCGGGGGGACCTCGCTCCGCTCGTGCACTGGCTCGGCATCCGTCCGTCCAACTCGGTCAACGTGCTGGACACCCACGACGGCATCGGCGTCATCGACGTCGCGCGCAGCGACTCGACGCCCGCCCGGCCCGGTCTCCTGACCGACGAGCAGGTCGACCGTCTGGTCACCACCATCCACGCCAACAGCGGAGGGACGAGCCGGCTCGCGACAGGGGATGCCGCCTCCAACCTGGACCTGTACCAGGTCAACTGCACCTACTACGACGCGCTCGGGTGCGACGACGACGCGCTGATCGTCGCCCGACTGGTGCAGCTGTTCCTCCCCGGGATCCCGCAGGTCTACTACGTCGGGCTGCTGGCGGGGAGCAACGACGTGGGGCTGCTCGCGGCCACCGGCGTGGGACGAGACGTCAACCGGACCCACGTGGACCGGACCCGGCTCGACGCGGCGTTGGCCAGGCCGGTCGTACGGCGCCAGCTCGACGCTGTCCGGCTCCGCTCACGGCACCCCGCGTTCGGCGGTGCCTTCTCCTTCGACCACGACGGGGCGGTGCTGACGTTGCGATGGCGCCACGGCCCGGACCAGATCGTCCTCGAGGTCGACGTCGCCAGCCGACGGTACGCCCTGTCGGGACAGGGTGCGACGCCTATCCCGGACCTGCGTTGAGGTCCTCGTAGCCTGACGGGACGAGGTCGTAGAGCCTGACCTCGGAGGCGGGCGACCACGTGATGCGGCCGCCGAGGACGCTGCCGACGGTGGTCGCCCCGAGGTCGACGCGCACCCGGACCGCCAGGCGCCGCTGAGGATCGACGACATAGGTGTGCGTGGCCGACGGGTCGCCGGCCCCGATGGCCGATCCGGGGTCGCGGGTCGGTGCCGGCGTGACGTCGGGGACGAGCTCGAGGGTGAGGTTCCCGTCAGGCTGTGCGCGACCCGGGCTGGACGACGCGACCTGCCACCCGGTCGGGTCGAACAACGGACCCAGCAGGTCGGTCGCCACGAGGGCCCGGAGCCGGGCGGGCAGCCTTGACAGCACCTTGGGGGCCACGCGCCCGTCGTCGCTGGAGAGCCACACCCGGCGTGCGTGGTCCACGAAGGTCGCCCGCCGGGGCTCTCCGGGCGCACCCTGCTCGGCGTAGGTGTAGCGCCCGGTGGTCAGGACGAGGGAGTCTCGGCTGACGGCGATCGTGGTCCGCTCGTCGAAGCCACTGACCACCCTGACCGTGGCGGTCAACGGCTCGGGCCCGTCGACCGCCGTCCGGTGCACCTCGTCGAGGACCCCGTCGGCCGGCAGCTCCTCCAGCGGCGTCGTGGCCGCGGGCGCAGGCGGCGCCTCCTGGCGGTCCGTGAGCTGCGAGACACCCAGGACGCCGACGACGACGGCGGCCACGGCCGCGGCCGCCACCAGCGCGGTCCAGCGCGGCGAGTGGTGGTGGCCGGTCTCGCCTTCCTGTGCCCGGTCGGCGGCGACGCGCTGCAGGGTGTCGCGGCGCAGGGCCGCCCAGTCCGGCTCGCGGTCGGCCGGCGCCAGGGTCTCGCGGGCCTGCTCGAAGGGGTCGGTCATCACGAGGTCCGTTCGGGTCGGGGAGTGGTGGGCGCTGCCGGCTCGGTGGCCGCCAGGGCGGTGCGCAGGCGCTGCCGGGCGCGGTGGACGCGGACGGCGGCCGCCCGGGGGGAGCAGCCCAGGGCCGCCCCGAGCTGCTCGGGGGTCAGCGGGGCCGCCGCCAGCATGGCGACGACCTCCTGGTCGCGTGGCGACAGCGTCGCGACGGCGGCGCGCAGCGCGTCGAGCCGCACGAGCCACGGCGCGTGGTCCGGCTCGCTGGGTCGCGCGGCCAGCTCCGCGCGGGCGACCAGCGCCCGCCGCCGCCGCAGGCTGCGCACCTGGTTGGCCACGACGTTGCGGGCCACCCCGAGCAGCCAGGCCGACGGGTCGAGATCTGCCGGCGGCGTACGGCGTGCGGCGACGACGAACACCTCGGAGACCACGTCCTCGGCGTCCTGCTGCTCCAGGCGGGCACGCGCGTAGCGGTAGACCATGCGGCTGTGACGCTCGAACAGCTCACCGGCGTCGGGGGAGTCCCCGGGGCGGTGCGGCGGCGCGTCCACGAGCGTGAGCTGTCCTTCCATCTCTCCCGACCACACGGACTGGCAGTGTCCGGCTCCGTCGATCCGTTACACCCTCTCGCGTGTGACCTGGCTCATGCGGCCGGGCGGTGACGTGGAGCCGGCTCCGGACACTCCGCTCCTGGACGCCCTGACGGGCAGGAGAGGAAGTCACAGCATGCGAGTACGACACCAGCGGTGGCTCGTCGGGGCGGTGGTCGGCGCCGGCCTGGCCGCGCTCGGCGGCTGCGCCTCGACCGAGGCCGCGGCCACCGACCCGGCGCCCCAGCCGCCGTCCCCCTCCTCAGCCGCGCCGGGGGTGCCCCCCGTGGCTGACGCGGGTGGGACGAGCGGCACGAGCGCGGCGCCGTTCGACCTGACCGCCCACTCCACGACCGACCCGCGCAGCATCTGGGTGGTGGTCAACAAGCAGCTGCCGATCTCGCCGCCCGACTACCGTCCCGACCCGATGGCTCTCGTCGAGGGCTACCAGGTCAGCCCTGCGGCCGCCCCGGCGCTGGAGGAGATGCTCGCCGCGGCGAGCGCCGACGGCGTACCGATGCGGATCACCAGCGCCTTCCGGTCGCGCGACTACCAGGAGGGGGTCCACGAGGCCACGGTCGCGCGGCTGGGGCGGGCCGCGGCGGAGCGGATCTCGGCGCGGCCGGGACACAGCGAGCACCAGACCGGCCTGTCGGTCGACCTCGGCAGCCTGTCCGAGCCGGGGTGCAACTTCGACGCCTGCTTCGCCGACACCGGTGAGGGCAGGTGGCTGGCGCGCCACGCGGTCGAGCACGGCTTCGTGATCCGCTACACCGAGGCGACGACCGAGATCACGGGCTACCAGCCCGAGCCATGGCACCTCCGCTTTGTCGGCCGACCGCTGGCCGCCGAGCTGGCGCGCACCGGCGCCACCCTCGAGGAGACCTTCGGCCTGCCGGGTGGTGACTACCCGCGCTGACGGCCGGTCCAGACTGGGGCCGTGCCACGCGTCCACCCGCCCCGCTCGCGGCGGATGATCACGCTGCAGGTCCTGCGCCGCGAGCCCGTCAGCCCCCACTTCGTCAGGCTGACCCTCACGGGCTCCGGTCTGGAGCACCTCGAGCGCTCCGGCCCCGACCAGGCGGTGCGGCTGTTCTTCCCGCGGTCCGGGCAGTCCCGGCTGGAGATGCCGACCACCTCCAGCCTCGCCTGGATGCCCCAGCTCCGGCTCCTGCCCCAGGCGCGGCGACCGTGGGTCCGGATGTACACCGTGCGTGCCGTGCGCCCCGAGCTGCACGAGCTCGACGTCGAGCTGGCGCTGCACGACCCCGCCGCGCCGGCGGCGGCTTGGGCGCTCGCGGCGCGGCCCGGTGACCCGGTCGGCATCTTCGACGAGGGCTTCACCTACGTCCCCCGACCGCACGCCGAGTGGCAGCTGCTCGTGGGTGACGAGAGCGCGCTGCCCGCGATCTCGGCGATCCTCGAGCGGGCGCCCTCGTCCCTGGTGGCCCGGGTGTTCCTGGAGGTGCCGGAGGCGGCCGACGTCCGGCCCGACGTCGTACGCCCCGACGGGGTCGAGATCCTGTGGGTGACGCGGGAGGGACGCGACGGCCCGCCGGGCGCCGCGGTGCTCGACGCGGTCATGCGGGCGGACCTGCCACCTGGGCCGTCGTACACCTGGGTCGCGGGCGAGTCCCGCCTGCCCACAGGTCTGCGCCGACACCTGGTCGAGGAGCGAGGCGTCGCCAAGTCCGACATCACGTTCGTCGGCTACTGGCGCGAGGGGCGTGCGGCGCCGGGCTGACTCAGCCGTCCCGACGCGGCGCCGCGCGGAGGTGGGCGCGCTCGCCCTGCCTGCCGATGAGGCTGAGGAACTCCACCGGCCCGGCGCTGGTCGCGCCGAACCAGTGGGGAGTGCGGGTGTCGAACTCGGCGGCCTCGCCCGGCCCCAGCAGCAGGTCGTGCTCGCCGAGCACCAGGCGCAGCGTGCCGTCGAGGACGTAGGCCCAGTCGTAGCCCTCGTGGGTGCGCAGCTCCGGCACGGCGTCGTCGTCACCTCGCGGCAGGACGAACTTATAGGCCTGGATGCCTCCGGCGCGACGCGTGAGCGGCAGGACCGTCGAGCCGTCGCCGCCGGGGATCGGGCGCAGGTTGATGCGCGGGTCGCCGGTGGGCGGGGCGTCCACGAGCTCGTCGAGCGTGACGCCGTGCGCGCGGGCGAGGGGGAGCAGCTGCTCGAGCGTGGGGCGACGGAGCCCGGCCTCCAGGCGCGACAGGGTGCTGGTGGAGATCCCGGTCTCCGCGGCGAGGTCGGCGAGGGTGACGTCGCGGCGCACGCGCAGCTGCTTGAGGCGCGGGCCGACGGCGTCCAGCGTGCGGTCGATGGTGTCGTCCATGGACTCAGTTTGCCATTCGGCAACAAAGGTTGCTGATCGGGCGCGGCTGGCGCACGCTCGGGGACATGGACGACGACGCGCAGGCAAGCACGACTCACGACTTCGACAAGGACTACTGGGAGCGCCGCTGGGGTGGCGGGGAGGACGGGGAGGCTGCGGTGATGGGGACCCATCCCGCGAACCCGTACGTCGCGGTCGAGACCGCCGACCTCACCCCGGCGGTCGCGCTGGACGCCGGCTGCGGCGGCGGCGCCGAGGCGGTCTGGCTCGCCACCCGCGGCTGGGAGGTGACCGGCGCCGACATCTCGGCCGAGGCGCTGGCGCGCGCCGCGGAGCTGGCCTCGGATGAGGGCGTCGGCGAGCGGGTGCGCTGGGTCGAGGCGGACCTGGCCACCTGGGATCCCGGCGAGCAGTTCGACCTGGTGATGACCCACTACGCCCACGCGGCGATCCCGCAGCTCGAGCTGTACGACCGGATCGCCGCGTGGGTCGCCCCCGGCGGCACGCTGCTCGTCGTCGGCCACCTGCACACCCACCACAGCGGTCACGACGACCATCACCCCCCGGCGGAGGCCTCGGCCACTGCTGCCGCGGTCACCGCCCGCCTCGACCCGTCGCGCTGGGAGGTCGTCACCGCCGAGGAGTGCGAGCGCGCGATGCCGGGTCGCGCCGGGCACGCCGCCACGCTGCACGACGTCGTCGTACGCGCCGTCCGGCGGAGCTGAGCTCGGCGCGCGAGGCGACAGTTTCCCCAAGGTATGCAGGCCTGGTGTCACTTCCCTAGCGCTGCAACCCGAGGGAAGTGCAGCTTCCCCTGCATACCTTGGGGAAACTGCGCCCCGCGCCAGCGCCCCGACACTCTCGACTTGCACTTCCTATTCATATTGATAATCATTCTCGATTGTGACCACCACGTCGAGCCCCGTCGCCACCTCAGTGACGCCGGGGGAGCCGGCCGCGCTCGTCGCCGTCCGCGCCCTGCGTCGTCGTCAGGGCAGCCTCAACCTGGCGTTGCTGGCGCTGCTGCTCGCGACGGCCACCGTCGCGCTCGGCATCGGACCGGTCGGCGTCGCACCGGGTGACGTGCTCGGCGTCCTCGGGCACCACCTGCTCGGCACGCCGTACGACGGCGGCTGGACCCGCACCGAGGACGTCATCGTCTGGGGGACCCGGGCGCCGCGCGTCGCGATGGCCGTCGTGGCCGGCGCGGCGCTCGGCGTGGCCGGTGCGGTCCTGCAGGCGCTCGTGCGCAACCCGTTGGCCGACCCGTACCTGCTCGGCCTCAACGCCGGTGCGTCCGCCGGTGCGGCGGTGGCGGTCCTGGTCATCGGTGCCGGCAGCGCGCTCGCGCTGTCGGGCTCCGCGCTGATCGGTGCGGTGGGCGCGATCGTCCTGGTCCTGATGCTGGGCGGGGTCGCGGGCCAGCGGGGGCCGCTGCGGCTGGTGCTGGCCGGGCTGGCCGTGGGCTACGCGCTGCACGCCGTCACCAACTTCCTGCTCTTCTGGTCCGACTCGCCGGAGGCGGCCCGCTCGGTGCTGTTCTGGCTACTGGGCTCGCTGGCCGCCGTGCAGCCCGTGATGCTGCTCGCCGCCACCGTCGCGACCGTGCTCGGGACCGCCGCGCTGGTCCTGGTCGCGCCCGTCGTCGACGCGCTCGGCTCCGGCGACGACTCCGCACGCTCGGCCGGCCTGCACCCCGAGCGGGCGCGGTTCGCCGTGATGGCCGGGACCTCCGCGATGGTCGGCGTTGTGGTCGCCGCCGTCGGAGGGGTCGGCTTCGTCGGCCTCGTCGTGCCGCACCTCGCGCGCCGCCTCGTCGGCGGCCGGCACCGTGCCGTCGTCCCCGCCTCGGCGCTGCTCGGCGCGCTCGTCCTGGTCGTCGCCGACACCGTCGCCCGCACCGCCCTCGACCCGCGCGAGATCCCCGTCGGGGTCGTCACCGGGATCGTCGGCGCTCCCCTCCTGCTCGTGCTCCTGCGCCGCTCGGGCGCGCAGTCGCTGTGAGAACCACCCGCCCGTCATCACCCACCGCCCGTCAAGGAGCCACCGTGCTGTCCCACCTCCGCCTGCCCGCCCTCGCCCTCGCGCTCGCGCTGCCCCTCGCCGGGTGCGCCGCGGACGCCGACGACGGCGACGGGTCCGGGTCCTCCGGCCCGGCCACCGCCGTCGAGATCGAGAACTGCGGTCATACCGTCACCGTCGAGGCGCCGCCCGAGCGCGTCGTCCTGGTCAACAACGACCCGGTCGCCAACCTCGAGGCCCTCGGCGCCGTCGACCGCGTCGTCGCGATCACCGCCGACCTCCAGCAGGGGCTCTACGACGAGGCGACCTACGACGCGCTCGGCTCGCTCGACCTGCTCTCGACCGAGACCAACGCGACCGGCGGGTCGGTGGTCTCTCAGGAGGCGCTGCTCGGCGCCGAGCCCGACCTCGTCATCGCCCCCGAGAACGCCGTCGACCGCGCCGCCCTCGCGCGTGCCGGCGTCCCGCTCTACGTGCCGACCGCCTACTGCAACGACCCCGGCCCCGAGCTCAGCGAGACCGCGACCTTCGACCGCGTCTGGAGCGAGGTGCGTGACCTCGGGACGATCCTCGGGGAGTCCGAGCGCGCCGAGGAGGTCGTCGCCGACGGCGAGGCCGGACTGGCCGCGGAGACCGCTCCCGATGCCGGCAGTGCGGCGGCCCTCTACGTCTCCTCCGGCGGCAGCGTGCTCTCGCCGTACGGCGGACCGAGCATGGTCACCCCCGTCTTCGAGGCCGCAGGCCTGACCAACGTCTACGCCGACGCCGACGAGCGCGTCTTCGACGTCAACGTCGAGGACGTGCTGTCGCGCGACCCGGGCACGATCGTGCTGCTCTACTCCGGCGGCGACCCCCAGGAGACGCTCGACGCCTTCGCCTCCGCGCCCGGCGTCGACGACCTCGCCGCCGTCCGAGACGGCCGCGTCGTCGCCCTGCCCTTCTCCTACACCGACCCGCCGTCGGTGCTGAGCCTCCAGGGACCCGCGCAGCTGCGCGAGCTCCTCGCCGGCCTCGGGTGATCGAGCTCCGCGGCCTCACCGTCCGGGCTGGCGCGACGGTGCTGCTGCACCCGACCGACCTCACCGTCCCGACGGGCGCGCTGGTCGCCGTCGTCGGCCCCAACGGCAGCGGCAAGTCGACCCTGCTGCGCGCCGTGGTCCGCGCCGGGCAGCGGTACGGCGGTCGGGTGCTGGTCGACGGCACCGATGTGACGTCCCTGTCGCGCCGGTGCCTCGCCCGGCGGGTCGGGCTCGTCGCCCAGCGCGGCGACGCCGACCCGTCGCTCACGGTCGCCGAGGAGGCCGGCCTCGGGGCGCTGGCCCGCGTCGGCGGACTGGTCAGCCGTCCGCGGCGTACCGACGAGCTCGTCGCGGAGGCCCTCGACCGCGTCGGGCTCGCCGACCGGGCCACCTCGCGGGTCGGGGTGCTGTCGGGCGGCGAGCTGCAGCGGCTCGCGATCGCCCGCGTGCTCGTGCAGGCGCCCGGGCACGCCCTCCTGGACGAGCCCACCAACCACCTCGACCCGCGGCACCAGCTGGAGGTCCTGGGCCTCGTGCGCGACATCGCCCCGACCGCGGTCGTGGTCCTGCACGACCTCGACGCCGCCGCGCGCTGGGCCGACGTCGTGGTGGTCATGGACCACGGCCGGGTCGTCGCAGACGGACCGCCGGAGGACGTGCTGGTGCCGTCCGTGCTCGACCCCGTCTACGGCGTCACCACCGCGGTGCACGCCGGTCACCACCCGCACTTCGAGTTCACCCTCCCCACGAAAGGAACGACATGACCACCACCATCGACACCACGAGGCTCGACACCGCCCGCGACCTGGAGCGCCGCTGGTCGGCCCAGCAGACCGCCTACATCCGCCACCGCTCCGAGCGGTTCGCCACCATCGCCCGCGTCGTCGCCGACGTGTGCGCCGACGTGGCGCAGCCGCGGGTCCTCGACCTCGCGGGCGGTACCGGCTCGCTGGCCGCGGCCGTCCTCGCCGAGGTCCCCGAGGCGCAGGTCGTCGTGGTCGACAAGGACCCGCTGCTCACCGCGATCGCCGAGGACCTCGTCCCCGACCGACCCGGCTCCAGCGTCGCGTGCCTCGACCTGGACGACCCGGCCTGGGTGAGCGACGCCCGGGTCGCCGGTGCGCCGTACGACGCGGTCGTGAGCTCCACCGCCCTGCACTGGCTCCAGCCCGGCGCCCTCGCCCACGTCTACTTCGAGCTCGCCGACCTCGTGCGTCCCGGCGGCATCGTCCTCAACGGCGACCACCTCCTCTACGACGAGGTCACCGAGTCGACGCTCCTCGGGATCGCCGCCCGCGACGACGAGCGCGTGCAGGCCGCCGCCTTCGGCTCCGGCGACGTCGACACCTGGGACGCCTGGTGGGACGCCGCCGAGTCGGTCCCGCACTACGCCGAGGCCGCCGCCCGCCGCCGCGAGACCTGGGGCCAGGAGCTGCACACCCCGCCGCCCAAGGTCACCCTCGGCTTCCACCTCGAGACCCTTCGCAGCGCCGGCTTCCGCGAGACCGGCACCGTCTGGCGCTACCTGGACGACGTGGTGCTGTACGCCGTGCGATGACCGCACCGGCTTTGTTCCTCAACTGTGGACGACCCGTGGAGTGCGCGTTGCCCGCGGCCGCATAGTGTCTTCCTCAGACCCGCCTACGGACCCGAGACCGTAGGCGGGTCTTTCCATTTCCATTAGCTTCTCGGGCGCTGCCCTGGGCGGCTCCGCCGGGACGTAGGGTCACGTGGTCCCCGCCACCCGAGCCGACGACGAGGTCCCGCATGCGCCTGCGCACGATCGCGGCGGGACTGCTGCTGCTCCTCGGCATGGTGGTGACGGTCTCCGGCGTCTCCGAGCTGACCACCGGCTTCGCGATGGCGAGGGCGCCGGTCTGCGCGGAGTCCGAGCCCACGGACGGGTGCCTGCGCTCCTTGCCGGGCACGCTCGACTTCGACCGGCACCAGAGCCGGGGAGGGGCCGACCTCTGGACGCTGACCCTTCCCCGCCGGCCCGCGACGACCGTGACGGTGCTGGACTCCGGTGACCTCGGCGACGGTCCGGTGACCGCCTACCTGTGGGACGGGTCGGTGGTGCAGCTGCAGAGCGACAGGGAGCGGGTCCCGACGCTCGACTGGGGTCCGCGTCGTGCCACCGGCCCGCTGGGCGTGGGGATCGCCGCTCTCGGGGGCGCCCTGCTCCTGGGCTCCCCGCACCGATGGGTACGGCGCACGCGTCCGGTCGGCCTCGGACTCGCCATCGCCGGCGGGACCCTCGGCCTGCTGGGTCTGGCCGGCCGCTGGTGGCCGGCCGCGGTCATGGCCGCGATCGCAGGGCTGGCGGTGGGGTTCGGCTGGGCGCTCGCCCACCCCGCAGGGATCCGCGCGTCGGACGCCGAGGGCGCCGGACCCGCCGCTCGAGCCTGATCCGCCACGACAGGTCAAGATTTCGCGATTCCTGTCCCGCGCACCATCGATGACCCCTAGCCTCGCGAACGACCCGCTGTCACCCGGCGGAACGAACGACGCGAAGGCGAGTCTCACGTGCGCAACAGCTGGGGTGCCGCGCTGGTCCTCTCCGTCGTCACCGCAGTGATGACGCCGGCGGCGGCGGTGCCGCCTCCCGAGCTCACCTCCGCGGTGGCGCAGCCGGAGGTGAGTCGAGCGGCGCCGTCCCCCAAGGCGAGGTGCACGATCCGCGGCACCCGCCGCAACGACGTCCTGGTCGGCACCCGCCGCAACGACGTCATCTGCGGGCTCGGTGGCAGGGACGTGCTCAAGGGTCTCGGCGGCAACGACGTCCTGCGCGGCGGCCCCGGCAACGACGTCCTGAAGGGCGCCGGCGGTAGCGACGTCCTGGTCGGCGAGGCCGGCAACGACCGCCTGGAGGGCGGCCCCGGCGCCGACCGTCTGCTCGCGACCGGGGACCGGGGCTACCGCGACCTGCTCGTCTGCGGCGGCGGCAAGGACCGGGCCGACGCGGACCTCGCCGACACGGTCAAGGCCGGGTGCGAGACGCTGCGCCAGCCGAAGCCGCCCACCCCTCCGGCCCCGCCCTCGCCCCACCACGCCCCGTCCGGCGCCGACCGCACGGTCACCGTCATCGAGGACGGCGCGTACTCCTTCGCTGCGGCGGACTTCGGCTTCACCGACCCGGCCGATGGCGACGGGCTCCTCGCAGTCGTCATCGACTCGGTCCCCTCCGCGGGCTCCGGCGCCCTGGCGCTCGACGGCACGCCCGTCGTCCCCGGTCAGCCGGTCCTGGCCACCCGCATCCCAGGCCTGGTCTTCACGCCGGCCGCTGACGCCCACGGCTCGGCGCTCGCGTCGTTCGCCTTCCGGGTGCGCGACGACGGTGGTACGACGGGCGGCGGGGTCGACACGGACCCGACCGCCGACACGCTCACGGTCGACGTCACCCCGGTCAACGACGCACCCGGCTTCGTCAAGGGCGCCGACCAGGAGGGCGTCGCCAACCAGGCGGCCGGCGGTCAGCCGAAGGCCTACACGCTGGAGGGCTGGGCATCCGACATCTCCGCTGGCCCCGGCGAGGGTGCCCAGGCCCTGACCTTCGAGGTCAGCACCGGCGAGGAGTCCTTGTTCCAGGTGCAGCCGGCTGTCTCCTCCGGCGGCGCACTCACGTTCACCCCCGCCACGGACCAGGTCGGCACGGCCGAGGTCACCGTGCGGCTGAAGGACGACGGTGGGACCGCCGACGGCGGCGACGACACGTCCGACGAGCAGACCTTCAGCATCACGACGGTGGTGCCCGGCCCGGCCCTCACGTCGGTCAGCCCGTCCGCCCTCGTGCCCGGTGCGACCGCCACGCTGACCGGCCGGGAGCTGAGCCCCACCCCGGCCGACAACACCGTCACCATCGGGGGCGCCCCCGCGCCGGTGACGGCGGCGACGGCGACGTCGTTGACCGTCACCGTGCCCTGCGTGCCCTCGGGGGACGTCGCCGTCCAGGCGACGGTCAACGGGACCACCACCAACGCCGTCACCCACCCGCTGCAGGTCGCACAGCGCGACCTCGAGGTCGGCGAGGCCACCGTCGTCGATCCCTCCGAGGCGGCCTGCAACGAGATCGCGTCGGCGGACGGCGCCGCGCGGTACGTCGTGGCGGCGTTCAACACCGCCACGGACCCCGGGTCCTCGTCGGGGATCCGGTTCTCCTCTGACCCCGTCGCCGGGGAGCCGGCGTCGGCGCACCCGCAGCCGCTCGCGCTGGACGGCGACGCTGACGCGCCCGATGAGCTGGGGCAGGCGGAGGACGGCGAAGCCCACCTGGAGCTGCTGAGGCAGAACCGTCGGCAGTACGAGGTGCTGCGCCAGGAGTTCGGGACCGACGGCCTCCCGCGCAAGGGCGTCCAGCCCGACGTCGTGGCGGCGGACCTGCCGATGACGCGCAGCTTCCGCGTCTCCAACATCAACGCCAACAACATCTGCAACAGCTACTACGTCCGCAGCGCGACCCGGGTCTACGCCGAGGGCAAGCTCGTCATCTACGAGGACGACGCGACGCCGGCGGGGCTCAAGGCGGCCAACAACGCGGCCATGGCGGGCTACTACGACAAGATCGGTGACCAGTTCAACGCGGACATGGAGCCGATCATCCGCAACAACTTCGGCGACATCCTGCTCCGCGACGCCGTGACCGACGCCAACGGCGTGATGGTGGCCGTCTCCACGCCACTCATCAACAGCGCGTTCGGCGGAGTGGCGGGGTTCGTCGTCAGCTGCGACCAGTTCCCCAACGACGACGCGAACGCGCCCGCGGTGGGTGGGCCATACACCGGCTCGGGCGTCAACGGCGCCAGCAACTTCGGCGAGTACTTCTACGTCTACCAGCCCACGACCGTCGGCTCCGGCTACAACACCGACACCCCCGACAACTGGTACCGCACGGTGCGCTCGACGTTCATCCACGAGAGCAAGCACGTCGCGTCGATGGCGGCGCGCACCCTTCACAACGCGCCGTACGAGGCGGCCTGGCTGGAGGAAGGGACGGCGCGCATCTCGGAGGAGCTGTGGGCGCGGCAGTCGGTCTACCAGGTGCCGTGGAAGGGCAACACCGGCTACGGCAGCGCGGCGGCGCCGAACAGCCTCTGGTGCGACCCGAGGCCGACCTGGGGCGAGTGCACCGCACACCCGCTGCGCCCGTCGGTGAACATGAGCCGTCACTTCGGCTCGCTCTACACCTACCTGATCGGTCAGAACTCGACCCTCCTGTCGCCGTTCGGCCGCACGCCGCAGGACAACGCCTCCTACTTCTACGCCACGAGCTGGTCGCTCATCCGCCACACGATCGACCGCTACGCCGGCTCCGACGCCGAGTTCCTCACGGCCCTGACGAGCTCGACGACCACCGGCGTCACGAACCTGTCGGACAGGTCCGGCGCCTCGACCTCGCAGCTGCTGGGGAGATGGGCGCTGGCCCTCTCCGTGGACGACTACCCGGGGCTCACCGGCGCGAGCGCCGACGTCCAGATGCCGACCTGGAACTTCCGCAGCATCTATGCCGGCCTCAACGCGGACATCCCGGGGAGCTACGCGCAGGCCTTCCCGAGCCAGCCGACCGGCTACTCGTTCGGCAGCTTCGGACCGGTCGACGTGGGGACGCTCTACGGCGGCGGCGTGAAGCTCTTCCAGCTCTCGGGCACCCAGACGCAGGCTCAGCTGCTGCGCCTGCAGGGGTCCGGCGGCGGCCAGCTCGGGTCGACCATCGGGCTCTCGATCGTCCGGGTGCAGTAGCGGCTCAGAGGGTCGACGTCAGGACGCCGCCGTCCGCTCGGACGGCGGCACCGTTGGTGGCGCTGGCCCGAGGGCTGGCGAGGTAGACCGTGAGGTCGGCGACCTCCTGCGGGTCGAGGAAGCGCTGGAGGAGCGAGGTCGCGTTGCCGGCGCCGATCGCCGCCTTCAGGTCCTCGGCAGGCACCGACTGCGCCTCGGCGACCTGCCT
Organism: Nocardioides sp. 503; assembly: GCF_004522095.1. GTDB lineage: Bacteria > Actinomycetota > Actinomycetes > Propionibacteriales > Nocardioidaceae > Nocardioides. The sequence goes on along the minus strand of NZ_SPUI01000004.1, from coordinate 87,880 downwards.
CACGGCCCGGGCGACCCCGTCGGAGTACGTCGGTCCGCCCAGGACGGTGTTGACGGTGACCTCGGTGCCGCGGGTGAGCTTCGCGAGGCCGTTGCTCACGGCGAGCGCCGCGGCCTTGGTCGCGCCGTAGTGGACCATGTCCGCCGGCACGTTGACGCTCGACTCGGTGCCGACGAACAGGATCCGGCCCCAGCCCCGCGCCAGCATGTGGGGGAGCGCGAGCCGGGACAGGCGCACCCCGCTCATGACGTTGACGTCGAAGTAGCGCTGCCAGTCGTCGTCCGTCACGTCCGCGAACGCCTTGACCTCGAAGTGGCCCACGTTGTTGACCAGCACGTCCACCTCGGCGAGGGAAGCCTCGAGCGCGCGGACCTGCGCCGCGTCGGAGAGGTCGGCGACAGCACCCGTCACGTCCGCGCCCGGGACGAGCGAGGTGAGCTCCTCGACCGCGGCGCCCACCCCCTGGGCGTCGCGTCCGTTGACGATGACCGCGGCCCCCTCCTCGAGCAGCCCGCGTGCGATCGCGAACCCGATCCCTCGCGTCGAGCCGCTCACGAAAGTGGTCTTGCCGGCCAGCTGCAGGTCCATGGTCGATCCTTCTCCATCATGTCGGCACTCGGCTGATCACTTGATCAGTCAAGTGAAACGTACGGTGCATGACTTTCCTGTTCAAGTCGAGGCGGTCCTTAGGAGTGACGGGAGGCCCTACTGTGGAGCCATGGCGACGACCCCCAGCGACTCCGGCTTCACTCCCGAGGACCTGGAGACGTGGTCCGCCGTGGCGACGGTGCTGGAGTGGCTGCCCTCCGCGCTGGATGCCCAGCTGCAGCGCGACTCCGACCTCACCCACTTCGAGTACGGCATCCTCTACGCGCTCGACTCCGCCCCCGACCGGGCGCTGCGGATGAGCGTGCTGGCGGGCTACGCCAACAGCTCGCTGTCGCGCCTGTCCCGCGCCGCCGCCCGGCTCGAGACCCGAGGCTGGGTCAGGCGCAGCCCCGACCCCACGGACGGCCGCTACACGATCGCCACCCTCACCGCCTCCGGCCGTCGCCGGGCCCGGCAGGCGACCCCCGGCCACGTCGAGACCGTCCACCGGCTCGTGCTCGACGTCCTCACCCAGCCCCAGCGACGCCAGCTGCGTGAGATCAGCCGGCGCATCACTCAGGCGATCCGCTCCGACGAGGGCTGGACGCCGCCCACGGAGCCGTCGGCCCGGAGGTAGACCGGGCAGACGAGCCCGTCGCGGGCGCTCGGTCTCAGCAGGACTGCCCGGCCGAGACCTTGAACGTCGCCATCACCGGCTTGTGGTCGGAGGGAAAGTCGTCCTGCTTGTCCTTGCCGGGTACGTCGGCGTAGACAGCGCGGGCGTGGGTGAAGAAGATGTAGTCGATCCGCTTCTTGTGGCCGCCGGTCTCGAAGCCGTTGGTGTAGCCGTTGCCCTGGGCGGCCTTGGTCTTCCAGACGTCGTTCATGCGGCTGGTCAGGACGTTGTAGGTCTTGCTGCCGGGCTCCCGGTTCATGTCGCCGGCCAGGAACGTCGCGCAGGACGGCCGCCGGATGACGTTCTTACGCAGGAACCGCGCCTGCTCGTAGGCGACGTCCAGGGTCGTGGGGGCTGCTCCGTCGTAGGGGCACTTCTGGCCCGGTGTCCGGATGTCCAGGTGCGTGGAGCCGACGACGATCCGCTTGCTGCCGATGCCGATCTTGGCCCCGATCACTCCCCGCTCGTAGCAGCTCACTCCCGCCCTCGGCTGGAGACGTGTCTTGCCCACCTTGCCGACGAAGTCGTAGTTCTTCTTGATCAGGATGGCGTTGCCCCTCCAGTGCTTCCCCTCCTTGTGCTCGATGGGGAAGTAGCTGGCCTTCATGCCGACCAGCTTGGCGAGGTAGGTGGCCTGGTTGCACTCCCCGCCCTTGCAGCCGGGCAGGCTCCGGTCGACCTCGTTGAGGAGCACGACGGAGGGCTTGTAGTGGTTGATCACCCCCGCGATCCTGCCCAGGTTCTCGCCCTCCTCCTTCTTGCCGCCGTACTGGATGTTGAAGGTCATCACCCGGACGGTTGTCGCGCTCGCCGCGGCCGCAGGTGCGGGCGCCGCTGCGCTGGTGGGAGTGGGCACGGCGCCGAGGGCCAGGGCCGGGAGTGCGAGAGCGAGGGCGGTCAGGGCGACGCGCAACGGGCGGTTCTTCACGAGCACTCCTCCGAGTCGGATGCGTGATGTGCGGGGTGTGTGAACCTTCTACCCACCTGCCCGCGCCTGAACCCCGTGTCCGCGCGGGGCCACCCGACCTCCCCTGAGCGCCGGGCCGCAGCCCTGCCCCCGGCCTGCGGCCGACGTATGTTTCACCCATGGTCGACGAGGCTCAGCACGAAGCAGGCGGCACGCTGACCCTGCTGAGCGAAGCCGCTGCCCAGGGGAGCTGGGAGCGCCTGGCGGCGATGGTCCCGCCGCCACCGGGGTCTGAGCGCCCCTGGGCCGATCCGCTCGACGGCGTACGCCGGCTGCTGGCCACGCGACTTGCCGAGGAGCCGGCCGACGCTGCTGACCTGGCGTCGGCCGTCGGATGGGGCCTGGCGGAGCAGGGTCGATGGGCGGAGGCGCACGAGTTCGTCCTGGTCGCGGCGCAGGCGTTCGACGGCGTGCGCGCCGAGAAGGGGAGTCCGCGCTCCAGCGCCTGGTTCGACACCATGGCGACGTCCACGCTGGTCGAGTGGCACACGCTCGGCACCACGCGCGCCTTCGACCGGCTCTCCCGCGAGCTCGCGGGGCCCCGGGCTGCCAACAGGATGACCTCCGTCCACGCTCGGGCACTGGTCGCACTGGGACGCGTGCACCTGGGACGGCAGGAGTCCGGGAGCGCCGTGGTCTCGTTCTCACGGGCGCTGCGTCTCTCCTTCGAGGGCACGCTCGACCGGGCGAACGTCGTGGCCGAGCTGGCGCTCGCGCGGTTCCGGCACGGCGACTGGCGAGGCGCCCGACAGGACTCCTCCCTCGCCGCGACGCAGGCGGGCTCGACCCCCTACGTCGCGGGCGCCAGCGCGGGGATGGCGGCCGACGCCATCTGGCCCGCGCTCTCCGGTGACGTGGGCACGGCGCGCGACCTCGTCGACCGGGCCCGGAGAGCCGTGACCGAACGACCGAGCGTGGCCGCGGACATCGTCATCCTCCATGCGCGCATCGCCCTCGCCATGAACGCCGGTGACTGGAAGGAGATGGTCCGGTGCCTCGCCGAGTTCGACGACTCCGGCTACCGCCGCATCTACGACCAGGACGAGTGGTTCGCGCTCAAGGCCATCGCGCTGCGTAACGCCGGATCGACCGACGAGCACCGTGAGCTCCTCCGGCGGTGGGAGGGCACCTCGCCGGGCACGAACGCGGCGTACTACTGGGCGCACCGGGGTCTGGCCGCCCACGACGCCGGGCGCGGCGCGGACGCGTTGTCCGCGGCGGCGCGGGCCGGCACGCTCGTCAACGACGAGCAGGACGCGCTCGGACGAGGGTGGACCCGCATCGTCATCGGGACGCTCACCTCGTTCCACGGGGACCCCACCGTCGGGATGGAGTACTACGAAGCCGCGAGGGAGGAGTTCCGCGGGCTCGGGGCGGACGGGTTCGTCAAGCGCTGCAACGAGATCCTGCTGGCGACGGCGGAGCACCTCGCCAGCCAGTCCACCGACCCGCTGGCTGCGCTCACCGCGAAGCAACGGGAGGTCGCTCGGCTGGTCGCCGAGGGCTACACCAGCGCCGAGATGGCGACCGTCCTGGGGCTCTCGAAGAAGACCGTCGACTTCCACGTGGCCAACATCCTCTCGCGGCTGAGGCTGTCCGGTCGCCGGGAGATCCGGCGTCTGCTCGCCTGACCTCGGGCGCACTGGGACGAAGTACCAGGGCCGTCCGCCTCCCATTCCTCACGTGTCCGGCACGGACCTAGCCTGGCTGGTCACTGCGTGTGGGCGCAGGGCTGAGCGATGAGGCGGAGCAGGGATGACGACGGTTCTCGGGGTGGCTTCCCGCTGGGTCTCGAGGGTAGGTGTGCTCATCCTGACGGCCGCCCTGATGCTGGGCGCAGTGGTCGGGTCGTCACCAGCGGCCCAGGCGCAAACCGCGGGAGTCTCGGTGGCTCTCGAGCAGGGCGATCAGGTCACCGCGTGGGGCACCAACGCCTACGGCCAGAACGACGTGCCGGCCTCCCTGGCCGGCAAGACCGTCACCGCCGTCAGTGGCAGCTACCACTCCCTGGCCCTGACCAGTGACGGCAAGGTCACGGCGTGGGGCATGGACGACGACGGACAGGCCACGGTCCCGGACTCGCTCACCGGCTCGACCGTGACGGCGGTGGTCGCCGGGGGCCGCCATTCTCTGGCGCTGACGAGCGAAGGGACGGTGACGGCCTGGGGCAACAGCACCTACGGGCAGAGCGACGTGCCGGACTCGCTGACCGGCAAGACGGTCACCGCCATCACTGCCGGCGCCTACCACTCCGTGGCGCTGACAAGCGACGGGAAGGTGACCGCTTGGGGGTACCACTACCCCGGGCAGCCCGACGTACCGGACTCCCTGGACGGGAAGGTCGTCACCCTCATCGCGGCCGGGCCCTACCACTCGCTGGCCCTGACCAGCGAGGGAGAGATCATCGGCTGGGGGAACATCGGTGACGGCCAGGCGGACGCGCCGGACTCACTCAGTGGGAAGACCGTGACGGCGCTCGCCGCCGGGCTCCACCACTCGCTGGCGCTCACGAGCGACGGGGTCGTCACCGCCTGGGGGGACGAGGGTTTCGGAGCGATCCAACCACCGGCGTCGCTGAGGGGGAAGACGGTCACCGCGATCGCCGCGGGGTGGTACCACTCGTTGGCCCTCACGAGTGAAGGTCAGGTCACAGGCTGGGGGACCGAATTCTACGGCGAGACCGACGTGCCGGGCTCGCTCGCCGGCAGGAGGGTCACCGCGATCGCGGCGGCCATCTTCCAGTCCCTGGCCGTCAGCTCGGTGTTCGCCGCCGACGCCGCACCGGCCATCGGGGGCGTGCCGCAGGTCGGTGGTGCGCTGACCGCCGTCCCGGGCACCCACAGCATCGAGCCCGACGGCTTCGACTTCGCCTGGAAGGTCGACGGCACCCCGGTCGGGACCGACACCGCGACGTACCGCCCCACGCGCTCGGACGTCGACAAGACGATCACGGTCACGGTGACCGCGCACCGGGACGGTTACCCCGACGTGGTGACCACCTCCGCCCCCACCGGGCCCGTCAGCGGGGGCGGCCAGGTCACGGCGTGGGGTAGCGACTTCTTCGGTCAGACCACGGTCCCGGACAGCCTCACGGGCAGGACGGTGACGACGGTGGCCGCCGGTGAGAGCCACTCGCTGGCACTGACCGCTGACGGGCAGGTCACCGCCTGGGGTGAGGACGGTGGGGGTCTGACGACGGTCCCACCCGGCCTGGCCGGGCGGACCGCGGTCGCGGTGGCCGCCGGAACGGACCACTCGTTGGCGTTGACCGCTGACGGGCAGGTCACCGGCTGGGGTGATGACGGTGGGGGGCAGGCGACGGTCCCACCCGGCCTGGCCGCGAAGACCGTGGTTGCGATCGCAGCCGGCGCCCGGCACTCCTTGGCGTTGACCGCTGACGGGCAGGTCACCGTCTGGGGTGCCAACAACTTCGGTCAGACCGCGGTCCCGCCGGGTCTGACCGGGAAGTCGGTGGTCGCGATCGCAGCCGGCGCCTACCACTCGTTGGCGCTGACCGCAGACGGCAAGGTCACGGCCTGGGGTTGGAACCTGTTCGGCGAGGCCACGGTCCCACCTGCTCTGGCGGGGAAGATCGTGACCGCGATCGCCACGGGCGAGCGGCACTCGATGGCGCTGACCGCGGACGGCGAGGTCATCGCCTGGGGTTTCGACCAGTTCGGTCAGGCCACGGTCCCTCCCGGCCTGGCCGGGAAGGACGTGACCGCGATCGCCGCCGGCGCCTACCACTCGCTCGCGTTGACCGCGGACGGCCATGTCACCGCCTGGGGCGTGAACTCCTCCGGCCAGAACAACGTCCCGGCAGGCCTGGCCGGGAAGAGCGTGACCGCGATCGCCGCCGGCACCTACCACTCGATGGCGCTGAGCGCCGCGCTGAACGCCGACGGCGTCCCCACGATCGCTGGGGACGCGCGGGTCGGCCAGGAGCTGAGCGTCACGGTGCCCGGCTACAACGCGGACCCGGATGCCGTCACCTTCCAGTGGTACGCCGACGGCACCGCGATCAGCGACGCGACCTCGGACACGCTCGCGCTGGGCGCCGCACAACTCGGCACGCACGTCACCGTGACGGTGGCCGCCACCAAGGACGGCTACACCTCGACGTCGACGACCTCGAAGCCCACGGAGCCCGTCGCCGTCGGCTCGTTCACCACCGGGCCCGAGGCCGGGATCAGCGGCACCGCGCAGGTGGGGCAGACGCTGACCGCGACGACGGGCACCCCCGTCCCGGACGCGGACTCCTTCACCTACCAGTGGCTCGCGGACGGTGAGCCGATCGACGGTGCCACCGGCGACAGCCTCGAGCTCACCCCCTCGCTGGTCGGGACCTCCGTCACGGTGGAGGTGACCGCGACGCGGACCGGCTACGCCGATGCGTCCGACCCTTCGGAGGCGGTCGGCCCAGTGGCCGCCGGCGCGTTCACGACGGGTCCGACGGCGGGCGTCACCGGCACCGCGCAGGTCGGGCGGACGCTGACCGCGACGACTGGCACCACCGTCCCGGCCGCAGGCTCCTTCTCCTATCAGTGGTTCGCGGACGGCCGGCCCATCGACGGCGCCACCGGCGACAGCCTCGAGCTCACGCCGGCGCTGGCCGGGACCTCGGTCACCGTGGAGGTGACCGCGACGCGCGTCGGCTACGCGGACGCGTCGGACACCTCGGAGGCGGTCGGCCCGGTGACCGCCGGAGAGTTCACGACCGGTCCGACGGCGGACATCACGGGATCCGCAGTGGTCGGAGGGACCTTGACCGCCGTCACCGGCACCACCTCGCCCGCCGCGGACTCGTTCTCCTACCGGTGGCTGGCTGACGGTGACCCGGTGCCGGGTGAGACCGGTGCCGAGCTCGAGGTGACCGCGGCGATGGTGGGAAAGATCATCAGGGTGGAGGTGAGGGCGATCCGGACCGGCTACGTCGATGCCGTCGATCTCTCCGCCACGGTCGCCGTGATCGGCCGAGCGCAGTTCGCGACCGGTCCGACGGCGGGCATCACCGGCACCGCGCAGGTGGGGAGGACGCTGACCGCGACCACCGGCACCCCCGAGCCGGCGGCGGAGTCCTTCCGCTACGCCTGGTCTGCCGACGGAGTCCCGGTCTTCGGTGCGGAAGGAGCCACGTTCGTGCTCTCGGCCGCGCAGCTGGGGGCGGTCATCACCGTCCGCGTCACGGCATTGCGCGCCGGCTACGTCGACTCCGCCGATGACTCCGACCCGACGGCTCCGGTGGTGAGCGGGGGGTTCACCACCGGACCGTCGGCGTCGGTCAACGGCACCGCCCAGGTGGGGCAGACGCTCACCGCAGGCACCGGGGCGCCGGTGCCCGACCCCGATGCCTACACGTTCGCCTGGTACGCCGACGACACCAGGGTCCCCGGTGCCGAGGCGCCAGAGCTGGTGCTCACGCCGGCGTACCGTGGGCGCCGGATCAGCGTGCAGGTCACCGCGTCTCGAGCAGGCTACGAGGACGCCAGCAGCCGGTCGGCGCCCACCGTCCCGGTGGTCACCGACAGCGCGCCGGGCCTGAGCCTGGTCATCTCGGTCCCGACAACAGGGCAGTACGGCGGTACCGGCGTCACCCCCGACGGCGACCCCACCGCGCGGCGAGGAGCCCGGATCACGATCGCCTGGACGAGTGACCGTGCGCAGGCGTTGCGGGCGAACGCCTCGTTGACCGAGGCCATCGCGGCGAAGTACGCCGGGCGCGCGATCCCCGCGTCCGGCCGGGTCTCGGTCCTTCTGGAGCGGGTCGGCTGGCACCGCTACGGGTTGCAGGCCACCAACGAGGCCGGGACCACGACGGCGACCGCAGGCATCGTCGCCGTGCGGCGACCCACCCGGCTCCACGTCGAGGCCCCCACGCGGGCTCGCGCAGGCAGAGCGGTCCGGATCCGCGTCACCGGACTGGGGTTCCTGGAGCGGTTCTACGTCACCGTCGACGGTGACCGGGTCCGCCTGGGCCAGGCCAACCGGGCGGGCGGCTTCATCCGCCGCATCGTCATCCCGGCCACGACCCGCCCGGGCCCGGCCAGGATCAGGGTCACCGGACGCTCCACCCAGCGCACCGGAGCCGCCACCGTGCGCGTCAGGTGACGACCTGGGCGTCGCCAGGAGAGGCCGCACTCGACGCCCTGGCTACGTCCTCTTCTTCTTGAGGATGGCGGTGCCCTTGGCGGCGGTGCGGTTGCCGGCCCTGTCGAGGCCCGTGGCGGTTCGTGCCCCGCGCTTTGACGATGGTCCCGCACGAGGCGACGCCGGAGTGGGCGTCTGCGGCCGTGCGGGTGACCTTCGGCACCTTCCGGTAGGTGCGGCCCTTCCTGATCCCCTTCACGGTCACCTTCGAGGCCGTGCGGTCGAGCCTCACGACGACCGTCGCCGATCCCGATCCGCCGGCGGCTGCGGCGATCGAGCGGGTGACGGTCGTGCTGCCGGCGGTGACCGTGGCCGCGGCGCCAGCCTCCGGCGTCGCCACGACCTGGGTGACACCGATCGAGGTCGCGGCGAGCAGCAGGGCGGCTGCACGTCGCAGGCGCGTGCTCGTACGGGTTCGGCGGACGCGTGCCATGAGGGCTCCGGGGGCGAGGTGCCGAGAGGGTCCGGCCACGGTGCACTCTCGCCCACGTGGCGGCCGGATGGGGCCGAATCTCCCGATCGCCTGGGTGGTCTGCTCCGTCAGAGGCGGGCTGGCGCGCCGAGCAGGTACCCAGCCGCGCCGGGTCATCGGCCCTCGAGGGACATGGCTCGACCGTCCAGGTAGCCCTGACGTCGTCACATCCTCCCCAGGAGTGTGGTTCATCCACAGATTGGTGTCGGGCCGTAGCGGAAGCGACGTGGCCGGGCTTACCTTCGGCGCAGGAACCTGACTCGGGAACGGGGACCGTCGTGGCGATGACGCAGGCTGATGCGCAGGGTGCTTTGGTCGATGAGCTGGACGAGCACGTGCGCGCGCTCGTCCGCCGCGAGGGCGTGGACCCGCAGCGCGACGCCGTCGTCGTACGGCGCATCGCCGAGGGCGTGGTGCGTGAGCACGACGAGCGGAGCCTGACCGGTCAGGTGGCGCCCGTCGCCGACGCGGGCGCGGTGGTCGGTGAGCTGGTCGCGCGGGTGTCGGGGTTCGGGCCGTTGCAGCCGTTCCTCGACGACCCCGCGGTGGAGGAGATCTGGATCAACGACCCCTCGCGGGTGTTCATCGCGCGGCACGGCCGGCACGAGCTCACCAACCTGATGCTCAGCCAGAGCCAGGTGAGCGAGCTGGTCGAGCGGATGCTCAAGTCCAGCGGGCGGCGCATCGACATCAGCCAGCCGTTCGTGGACGCGATGCTGCCGGAGGGTCACCGGCTCCACGTGGTGCTGGAGGGCATCAGCCGGGGCTTCTCGGCGGTCAACATCCGCAAGTTCGTGCTGCGCGCGGCGCGGCTCTCCGACCTCGTCGAGCTCGGCAGCCTCACGCCGCGGGCGGCGGCGTTCCTCGAGGCGTCGGTGCGCGCCGGCCTCAACGTGCTGGTCGCCGGCGGCACTCAGGCGGGCAAGACCACGATGCTCAACTGCCTGGCCGCGGCGATCCCCGGTGGCGACCGGGTGGTGTCGGCCGAGGAGGTCTTCGAGCTGCGCTTCCCGCACCCCGACTGGGTCCCGATGCAGACGCGCCAGTCCGGCCTCGAGGGGACCGGCGAGATCAAGCTGCGCGACCTGGTCAAGGAGAGCCTGCGCATGCGGCCCAGCCGGATCATCGTCGGGGAGGTCAGGTCCGAGGAGTGCCTGGACCTGTTGCTCGCGCTCAACGCCGGGCTTCCGGGGATGTGCACGCTGCACGCCAACAGTGCTCGTGAGGCATTGGTGAAGATGTGCACGCTGCCACTGCTGGCCGGCGAGAACATCTCGGCACGCTTCGTCGTGCCTACCGTGGCAGCGTCGGTCGACCTGGTGGTCCACCTCGGCATCGACCACCAGGGCGTACGCCGGGTCAACGAGGTGGTCGGCGTGCCCGGCCGGGTGGAGAACGACATCATCGAGACCGAGTCGATCTTCGAGCGCCGTGGCGGCGATCTGCAGCGCGCCAACGGGATGCCGCCGCGCATCGAGCTCTACGAGCGCGCCGGCATCGACGTCCACCGGATCCTGAGCCAGGACCGCTGATGGGCGCGCTGGTGGGGTTGGGCGTCGGCATCGGGCTGATGCTCATCTGGTCGGCTTTCTTCGTCCCCCGCCAGCCGCGGCGTGCGGCGCGGGTCGACGGGCGGGGCGCTCAGCTGCTCGCGCGCGCCGGTCTCGGCGAGGTGTCGCCGGCGGCGTTCGCCCTGCTCTGCCTGGTGTGTGGCGTGGTGGTCGCGTTGGTGATCCAGGTCGTGTCGCGTACGGCGCCGGTCGCCGTGGCGTTCGGGGCGATGGGCGCCTACCTGCCGATCGCGGTGGTGTCGGGTCGGGCGCGACGCCGGCAGCGCGAGTTCGCGGAGGTGTGGCCCGAGGCGGTGGACAACCTCGCGTCCGCCGTACGTGCGGGGATGTCGCTGCCCGATGCCCTGTCGGGGCTGGCGATCCGCGGGCCGGAGCCGTTGCGCGACGCCTTCGATGCGTTCGCCCTGGACTACCAGGTGACGGGGCGCTTCGGCGAGAGCCTGGACCGGCTCAAGGTGCGCCTGGCCGATCCCGTCGGCGACCGGGTCGTGGAGGGGCTGCGCATCGCGCGCGAGGTGGGTGGTGGCGAGCTGGGACGGTTGCTGCGCAACCTGTCGGGCTACCTCCGCGACGACGCGCGCACCCGCTCGGAGCTGGAGTCGCGGCAGGCGTGGACCGTCAACGGCGCCCGACTCGCGGTGGCCGCGCCGTGGCTGGTGCTGCTGTTCATGTCGTTCCAGTCCGAGGTGATCCGGCGCTACTCCTCCCCGGAGGGCGCGTTCGTGCTGGGCGTCGGTGCGGTCCTGTGCCTGGCCGCCTACCGGCTCATGATGCGCATCGGCCGCCTCCCCACGGAGAGGCGGATCCTGTCGTGACGCTGTTGCTGTGGGGCGCGGTCCTCGGCGCACTGGCCGGTGCCGGTCTGGTGCTGATCGGCTCGCGGGTGCGCGTGATCGGCCGACCGCAGCTCGCGACCCGGGTCCTGCCCTACGTGCGCGACCTGCCTCACGTCGGTCGTACGCCGGCGCTGCGGGTCGCGTCCAGCTCGCCGACGTCGGCGGCGGCCGGTGTGTTCGGGCCGGTGCTGCGCTCCATGGCCGACACCGTCGAGAGGGTCCTGGGCGGCTCGGCCTCCGTACGCCGCCGGCTGGAGCGGGCGGCCATCGACAAGACGGTGCACGAGTTCCGCATCGAGCAGGTGCTGTGGGGCCTGGCCGGCCTGGCAGTGGTCGCCGCCTACGGGCTGCTCAAGACCCTGACCGACCCAGGCGGCGCCATCGGCCTCGCGGTCCTGTGCGGCGTTGGCTTCGCACTCGGCGTGATCGCGCGCGACAACCGCCTCAGCGGGCAGGCGACGAGCCGCGAGCGCCGCATCCTGGCGGAGTTCCCGACGGTCGCGGAGCTGCTCGCGCTCGCGGTCGCCGCGGGCGAGAGCCCGGTCGCGGCGCTCGACCGCGTGGTGCACCGCAGCGGTGGTGAGCTGTCGGGAGACCTCGCCAAGGTGCTCGCGGCCGTGCGCACCGGCGAGCCGGTCTCGACCGCCTTCGACGCCATGGCCGCTGCCAGCGGGCTGTCGCTGGTGTCGCGCTTCGCGCAGGGCATCGCCGTGGCCGTGGAGCGCGGCACGCCGCTGGCGGAGGTGCTCCACGCGCAGGCCGCCGATGTCCGCGAAGCGGGCCGTCGTGAGCTGATCGAGGTCGCCGCGCGGCGCGAGATCTTCATGATGGTGCCGGTCGTCTTCGTGGTGCTCCCGGTGACCATCCTCTTCGCCTTCTGGCCCGGCGTCGTGGGCCTCGACCTCACCACTCCTTGATCTCTCGGGAAGGACTCATCATGGAGAACCTCGCAGTGTGGATGGCCCGGCTGCACGCCGCGCTCTCGGCGCCACGGCGGCGCGACGAGCGCGGCGACGTGCCCGGGTGGGTGCTGGTCACGGTGATGTCCGCGGGCATCGTCATGGTGATCTGGGGAGTCGCCGAGGGCGCGCTCTCCCAGATGCTGAGGGACGCGCTCAACTCGGTGAAGTAGTGCGTGCCCACAGGCGTCGTCGGCTGGCGTCGCGCTCGGAGCGCGGCGCGGCCGTCGTCGACTTCGTGCTGGTGCTGCTCGTGCTGGTGCCCCTCTTCCTCGGCATCCTCCAGGTGTCGCTGGTCCTGCTCGTGCGCAACTCGCTGTCGGCGGCCGCGTCCGAGGGTGCGCGGCTGGCGGCCACCGCCGACCGGGATCCGGCGGACGGTGCCGCGCTGACCCGCGAGCAGGTGGAGGCGGCGATCGCGGGCCGGTACGCCGAGGACGTGACAGTCCGTCGCGTGGTCGTCGACGGCGCGCCGGTCGTCGAGGTGACGATCCACGCACGGGTGCCCGCTCTGGGGATCGGCGGGCCCGCGGTCGAGCTGGACGTGCGGGGGCATGCGGTCGAGGAGGCGCCGTGAGCGTGCGCCGTACGCGGGAGGAAGAGGGGAGCGCCGCCGTCGAGCTGGCGTGGCTCGGAATCCTGCTGCTCGTGCCGATGCTGTGGATCGTGCTGTCGGTCTTCGAGGTGCAGAAGGGTGCGTTCGGCACGAGCGCTGCGGCCCGCGCGGCCGGCCGCGCCTATGCCCTCGCGCCCGACGATGCCGAGGGCAGGCGCCGCGCCGAGGCCGCCGCACGGCAGGCGCTCGCCGACCAAGGCCTGGACGACGCGCCGCTGACGGTGACCGTCACGTGTGAGTCGGCGGGCACGAGCTGCCACAGCGGGGGAGCGGTGATCACGGTCCACGTCTCCTCGCGCGTGGACCTGCCGTTGATGCCCGAGGTGCTCGGTGGCGACCGGCCGAGCTTCGCGCTGGACGCGACGCACACGGTGCCGATCGGGCAGTACCAGGAGGTGCAGTGAGCAGCCGCCGCACGCGCGACGAGCGCGGCTCGTCGATGGTGCTGATCATCGGCTTCGCGGCCGTCCTGGCGCTGGGCATCGGAGTCGTCGTCGACGCCTCGGCGGCGTACCTCCAGCGCCAGGGCCTCGACACCCTCGCTGACGGCGCCGCCTTGCACGGCGCCGACCAGGGGGCCACCGGTCGCGACGTCTACGAGGGTGGCGTCCCCGACGAGCGCCTCGAGCTCACCCAGGCCCAGGCGCGCGACGCGGTGCGCGCCTACCTCCGCGACGTCGGCGCCTACCGCACCTACCCCGGTCTCACCTACGACGTCGACGTCGACGACACCCGGATCACCGTCCGACTGCGCGCCCCCGTCGACCTTCCGCTCAGCGTGCCAGGTTCACCCGACCGGCCGCTCGTCGGTGCCAGTGGGTCAGCGGTCATCGAACCCGAGTGACTCGGCCTCGGGTGCGACACGGGTCGGCACCGGGCGCTTGGCACTGCGGCCGTCACCCGACGACCGGCCGCGCAGGCGCCGACCGATCCAGGGCGTGGCGTGGCGCGACCACCACGCGGCCTCGGTCCTGAGCGTCCGCTGCGGCGGGGGTCCGGGCGGCGGGGACTGCCACCCAGACTCGACCTCGACGCCGAGAGCCTCGGCGGCGCCGGTCGCCAGCCGCTCGTGCCCGAGCGGCGAGAGGTGCAGCCGGTCCTCGTCCCAGGCGCGCGGGTCCTCGAAGACGGTGTCCGTCGTCGAGATGAGCGGCACCACCCCTGACTCGTCGCACAGCCGCTGGAAGATCGCGTTGAGGCGCTGGCGGCGCGGAAGCGTCAGCCGCCCGGCCGGTGAGATCTTCGTGATGTCGGGGATCGGGACGAACAGCACCTGTGCCCCCATGGCCTGGAAGGGGAGCACGAGATCGGTGAGCGTCGTCTCGAGCGCGTCGAAGTCCACGCGAGGACGCAGGATGTCGTTCATCCCGGCGGTGATCGTCACCACGTCCGGCGCGAGGGCCACGGCCGCCGCCAGCTGGCGGTCGCGGACCTGGCCCGCCTGGTAGCCGCGGACCGCGAGGTTGGCGTAGTCGCAGGTGGCGTGGTGGTCGGCCAGCAGGCCGGCCAGCCGGTCGGTCCATCCTCGGGCGGTGCCGTCCGGCCACGGGACGTCACCCACGCCCTCCGACAGGCTGTCGCCGATCGCCACATAGGTCACCGCCGTGCTGGTCGTCATGGGAGCAGTGAGCCACCGACGTCAACCGCTCGGCAACCGTGACCCACTGGGGGCAGGGCGGCGGCGCCGTCACGACGTGCCGGAGGCGGCGAATCAAGTGGAACACGGTCGGGCACTCCCGCCCGGGCTGTAGTTGACTGGACCGGTGAGCGAGGGGGCCGGTCAGCAGGCACGTCGCGGGTTCTCCGCGGGGGCCGACCGGGCGACCGTCGTGGCGCGGGCGGGCGAGATGCTCCTCGCGGGGGAGACGATCGACGTCCGCAGGCTGGCCGAGGAGTGCGGCGTCGGGCGCACCACGGTCTACCGGTGGTTCGGGAGCCGCAGCGGCCTCCTGGGCGAGGCGCTCTGGACGTTGGTGGACGGGGCGTGGTCGCATGCGCGACGCACCAGCCCCGGCACCGGCCCGCTCCACGTCCGGCAGGTCGTGGCGACGTTCCTGACGAGTGTCCGTGACTCACCACCGGCGAGCTCCCTGATGGTCGGCGAGCCCCGGCTCGCGGTGGTCTCCATCATGTCGCCCACCGGCTTCGTCCAGCGCCGTGCCGTCGCCAGGACCGAGCAGCTCCTGCACGACCACAGCCACCTGCCCGTGGACGAGGTCCGTGCGGTCGCCGAGATCATGACTCAGGTCGCGATGACGTACGTCTGGGCCCAGCTGCTCACGGGGGCCTCCGCGGACCTCGCTACCCCGCTCGCCATCATCGACCGGCTCCTGCGGCAGACCCGCTGACCTCGCGCAGGTGTCAGTCGACCGAGCCCTCGAGGCCTGAGGCGATGAGCGCGCGCTCGACGTAGTCGGCGGCGGGGGAGCGGGAGCGGCCAGGGACGTAGGCGAGGCCGAGGGTGCGGTCGACCGTGGGGTCGACGAGCTCGGCGGACTCGAGGTTCGCGAAGGCCATCAGCGGCAGGACCTGGGCGGGGGCGGCGGCGACGCCGAGGCCGGCGGCGATGAGGCCGGCGATGACCGCGATGTTCTGCGCCTCGACGGTCGTGGCGGGGGCGACCCCGACGCGGGCGAAGGCCTCGTCGGTCAGTGCGCGCAGGCTGCTGGCGCTGCCGAAGGTGACGACCTGCTCGTCGGCGAGCTCGCGCCAGGTCACCGACGTGCGGCCACGGAAGGCGTGGTCGGAGCGGAAGGCGACGTGGAAGCGGTCCTGGAGGAGGGGTCGGAAGGCGACGCCCTCGGGCAGGTCGTCGGGGACCGTGATCGCGAAGTCGACGCGTCCCGAGACCAGGAGGTCGACGGCGAGGTGGGCGAGGGTGTCGGTGATGTCGACGACGACGCCCGGGTTGTCCTGACGCAGCGCGGCCACCAGCGGTGGGAGGGCCGTGGCCGCGACCGAGGGCAGCGCGGCCACGCGGACGACGCCGCCGAGCCCGTCGCGGAAGAGTGCGAACTCCTGCATGCCCCGCGCGTGGCCGTCGAGAAGCCGTCGCGCGATGCGGACGAGCTCCTCGCCGACCGGGGTCAGCACGACCGAGCGGGTGGTGCGCTCGAAGAGGCGGGCGCCGATGCGTCGCTCGGCGTTGTTGACCGCGCGGCTGAGAGCGCTCTGGGACAGGTGGGAGGCCTCGGCAGCGTCGGTGAAGCTGCGCGCCTCGGCCACGGCGAGCACCAGGTGCAGCTCGCGCAGGCTCAGGTCCGGTCCGTCGGTCACCTCGCTCACATTAATGCGCCAAGCGCATGGGTTGGTGCAAAACGGCCAGTGCGGACACATGAGTCGCCGACCTAGCGTGATGCCCGTCACGGAGTCGTCTCGGCTCCGACCTGCTTGAAGACCCGAGAGGATCCCCATGGCGCAGCAGAGCCCCGCGACGGCTCCGGCCACTCCCACCACGGAGCGGCCGAGCGCGGAGTTCCGTCCGCTGGAGGGACTGCGGGTCCTGGACTTCACCCGGGTCCTGGCCGGCCCCTACGCCACGATGACCCTCGCCGAGCTGGGCGCCGACGTCGTCAAGATCGAGATGCCGGGCGTCGGGGACGAGACCCGCGCCTGGGGCCCGCCGTTCGTCGACGACTCCAGCGCCTACTTCCACGCCATCAACCGCGGCAAGCGCAGCGTCGTCCTCGACCTCACGACCGAGGAGGGCCGCGAGCACGCCTACGGGCTGATGGCGACCGCCGACATCGTGGTGGAGAACTTCCGCCCCGGCGTCACCCACCGCCTCGGCATCGACCCCGAGCTGGTCACGGCCCGCTTCCCGCACCTGGTTTACGCCTCGATCACCGGCTTCGGCACCGACGGCCCCATGGCCGACCACCCCGGCACCGAGGTGATCATCGAGGCCGAGTCGGGCCTGATGGGCGTCACCGGGATCGACGGCGGGGAGCCGGTCCGCTTCGGCGTCGCGATGGTCGACATCGCCACCGGCCTGGCCATGATCAACGGGATCCTCGCCGCGCTGCTCGAGCGCACCTCCACCGGTCGCGGTCGCCGCGTCGACGTCTCGCTCTACGCCACCGCGGTCAGCGCGCTCGGCACCGTCATCGCGAGTACGTCGGCCGGCGGCGGGACGCCCCGCGCCTGGGGCAGCGCCCACCCGTCGATCGTCCCCTACCGCGCCTTCGCCGCGGCCGACGGCCACGTCGTCCTCGGCGCCACCAACGACGCGATGTTCCAGCGGCTTCAGACTGCGCTCGACCTCGACGAGGTGCTGGGCCGCGAGGCCTGGCAGGGCAACGCCGGGCGGGTCTCCGAGCGCGACGAGCTCGAGGCCGCCGTGCAGGAGCGGGTGGCGGGGCTGAGCCTCGCCGAGGTCCTGGAGCGGCTGCGCCGCCACCGCGTGCTGGTCGCGCCGGTGCTGATGCCGCACGACGCCGCCCGCAGCGCGCAGGCGACCGCCCTCGACCTCGTCGACGACGACGACGGCGTCCTGATCACCAGGTCACCGCTGAGCACCAACGGCACCCGCCGGCTGGGCCGGGCCCCCGCGCTGGGGGAGCACACCGCGGAGATCCTCGCCGAGCTCGACGCCACCACCGCCCACCAGGGGAAGGACACCGCCGATGTCGACTGAGAGCCTGTCGAAGACCCCGGCGCCGACGTCGTCGGCGACCGAGGCCGCGCCCGAGCGGACGCCGGCCTGGCGCCGTGCGGCGACCAACCGGCCCGCCATCGCGGTGCTGTTCCTGGTGCTGCTCGTGGGCTACTTCCACCTGCGCCTGCCCGAGACCTACCTGACGAGCGAGAACCTCAAGTCGGTCCTCGTCCAGCAGTCGGTGCTGCTCGTCCTCGCCCTCGGCGTGACGTTCGTGCTCGTGATCGGGGAGTTCGACCTGTCGTTCGCCTCGACGCTGGCGCTCGCCGGCGCGGTGAGCATCCTGCTGATGTCCGACCACGGGCAGTCGCCGTGGGTGGCCGCCGGTGCGGCGATCCTGGTGGGCGCCGGGGTCGGCGTCGTCAACGGCATCGCCGTGGCCTGGGGCCGGGCGCCGGCGTTCATCGCCACGCTCGCCGCCGGCTCCGCCGCGACCGGCCTCGAGCAGCTGATGACCGACAACGAGACGATCGCGGAGAACATCCCGCTCAGCTACCTGGACCTCACGCTGACCGAGCGCCTCGGCCTGCCGCTCTCCACGTGGATCGCGCTCGCGCTGGTCCTGCTCAGCATCTTCCTGGTGTCCTACACGACCTTCGGCCGCAAGCTGCGCGCCACCGGCCTCAACCCGACCGCCGTCTCGCTCGCCGGGATCTCGGTCAGCCAGGTCCGACTGGCGGCGTTCGTCGCGCTCGGGCTGGTCGCCGGCCTCGCGGGGGTCTACGTGACCTCGCAGGGCGGCTCCTACTTCCCCAACAGCGGCGCCGGCCTGCTGCTGCCGCCCTACTCCGCGGTGTTCCTCGGCGCGGCCATCGTCGGGCGCGGCCGCTTCGGCCCGGGCGCCACGCTCTTCGGCGTCGCCTTCATCGCGCTGCTGGAGCGCGGGCTGACGATGATGGACCAGAAGGCGGCGGTCATCCAGCTCATCGAGGGCGCCGTGCTGCTCGCCGCGGTGGTGCTCGCGCGCCAGGAGCGCAAGCAGTGAGCGCCCCCGCCACCGAGGGCGCCGGCCAGGAGCTGCTGCGCGCCGAGGACATCGTCAAGCGCTACGGCCCCGTCACGGTGCTGCGGGGCGCGTCCCTCGACGTCGTCGCCGGACGGGTCGACGGCCTCATCGGCCGCAACGGCGCCGGCAAGAGCACGCTCGTCAACGTCCTCGCCGGACGCGTCCACGCCGACGGCGGCCGCGTGCTCCTCGACGGCCGCGCCGTGGACCTGCGGACCCCTGCCGACGCGCTCTCCCACGGCATCGTCGCCGTGCCCCAGGAGATCGTCATGCCGATGGACATGACCGTCACCGAGGTCGTGACCTTCGGCGCCGAGCCCGGACGCGGCGGCGTGCTCGCCCGGCGTACGGCGGAGCGGCGGGTGCGCGAGCTCATGGAGTCGCTCGGCCTGCCGATCGACGTCCGGACTCGGGTGCGCGACCTTCCCGTCTCCTGGCAGCGCGTCGTGCTGCTCGCCCAGGCGCTGCACCGCGAGGTACGGGTGCTGATCCTCGACGAGCCGACCGCCGCGATGAACGCCGACGACAGCGCCCGCGTGCTGTCGGTCGTGCGCCGCCTGCGCGACCGCGGCCTCGGCATCGTCTTCATCAGCCACCGCTTCGACGAGGTGCAGGAGGCCTGCGACCGGGTCACGGCGCTGGCCGACGGCGCGGTCATCGACGTCATGGACGGCGCTGAGGTCACCCACGACCGCCTGGTCGCCGCCATCACCGGCCCGGAGAGCGCGATGCTCCGCCCACGGGTGCCCGACACCTCGGCGGTCGTCACCCTCGACACCGATCACGCCGTCGCCCTGCAGGTCCGCGAGCTCACGGGCGAGCGCCTCGACGGCATCGACCTCGACGTCCGGCCCGGCGAGGTCGTCGGCATCGCCGGCCTGCCCGGTTCCGGCGTCGCCGAGGTCTTCGAGCACCTCGCGGGCCGGCGTCGCGCCTCCTCCGGCAGCATCCGCGTCGGCGACCGGAGCGTCACCTCCGAGCGCTCCGCGTCCCGCCTCGGCATCGGCCTGCTGCCGGCCTCGCGGCGCTCCGCGGCGATGACCACCGAGCCCGTGCTGGAGAACGTCGCCCTGCCGGCGCTGGCCGCCTGCGGTCGCCGCGGCGTGGTCTCGACCTCGTCGATCCGTCGGCGCTCGGCCGACATCGTCGACCGCCTCTCCCTGCGCCCGGTCGCCGAGCGCCGGATGGGCCAGCTCTCCGGCGGCAACCAGCAGCGCGTGCTGGTCGCGGCCAAGCTGCTCGCCGGCCCCCGCTTCCTCCTCCTCGAGGACCCCACCGTCGGCGTCGACATCGCGGCGCGCGCCGAGCTGCACGCGCTCCTGCGCTCGCTGGCCGCGGAGGGGCTGGGGCTGCTCGTCGGCTCCAGCGAGCCCGAGGAGCTGCTGGAGATCTGCGACCGCGTCGTCGTGCTGCGCCGCGGCCGGGTCGAGCTGACCAGCCGGGCCGAGGACCTGTCCGAGTACGAGCTTGTCGGGGCGATGACCGGGAGTGCCCCTGCCACCACGGGCTGATCGACCGAGACGCCCTATCCATCTGAAACAGGAGATCGACATGCAGGGAACTTCCAGGAGCCGGGTCAGGACCGCGCTCGCAGCACTCACCGCCCTCTCGGCCATGGCGGCGCTCGCCGGCTGCGGCTCGTCCGACGACGGCGGCAGCGGTGGCGGCGACTCCGCAGGCGGCGGCATCGAGGGCAAGACCATCGGCTGGGTCGACGGCACCCTCGCGGGCTCCTACCAGCAGCGGCTCTACCAGGCCGGCGAGGCCGCGGTCGAGCACATCGGCTGGGAGATGAAGACCGTCGACACCCAGGGCGACCCCGCCAAGGCCGCCTCCGGCGTGTCCAGCCTGGTGACCTCGGGCGTCGACGCGATCGTCATGTCCGCCGTCACGCCCTCGACCGCCCGCGCCGGGCTCCTGCAGGCCAAGGCCAAGGGCATCCCGGTGCTGATGGTCGGCTCGGCCGTCGACGACAGCCTCGACGAGGACCTCGGGCTCACCTACATCGGCGAGGACGAGGAGGGCCTGACCGGTCCGCTCGCCGAGCTGATGCTCGAGCAGCTGAAGCCCGGCGACCAGGTCGGCATGCTGACCACCACCGCGCTGGCCTCGGCCGTGCAGCGCACCGAGGCCCTGACCGCCGCGCTCGAGGACGCCGGCGTCGAGGTCGTCGAGCCGCTCGAGACCGGCTTCGACTTCAGCGCCGGGCAGAAGAACGCCGCCACGCTGCTCAACCAGAACCCCGACCTGGCCGCCATCGTCCCGATCTTCGACCTGTGGACCGCCGCCTCGCTGAGCGCGATCAAGTCCGCCGACCGTGAGGACGTGAAGGTCTACTCGTACTACTCCGACGCCATCAGCACCCCGCTGATGCGCAAGAACCCCGACCTGGTGCTCGGCCTCGCCGACGGCGACATGATCTCCAGCCCGTTGGTCGCCATCGACAAGCTGCTCGCCTACTTCGACTCCGGCGAGAAGATCACCGACGAGGGCGCCGAGGACTACGAGTACGTCGTGGTGACCCAGGACAACCTGCCCCCGGGCGAGCAGAACGGCCCGGTCTCCCAGGACGAGGCGATGGCCCCGTTCGTCGAGAAGTGGGCCGACGAGTACGACGTCGCGGCCGAGTGACCCCCCGCGACCAGCCGGGCGGCGTACCGCGCCACCATCAAGCACCGCACTAGGAGGAACGAAGATGACGAGCCGACGACGCATCATCACCGGCCACACGGCCGAGGGGGAGTCCCGGGTCGCGAGCGACCGCCTGGTCGACCCGCTCACCTCGCCCGGGCTGCCGGGCGTCGAGATGCTGTACCTGTGGGGCACCGACGAGCCCCGCACCTACCCCGACGACGGCGAGGAGCCGCGCTGGACGCAGCACTTCCCGCCGGTCGGGGGGCTCCGGTTCGTCACCTTCACCCTGCCGCCCGCGGGCTTCGAGGCGCCGGAGGGCAAGGACTCCGACGAGGCCCAGGCGCACGCCCGGGCCTCCTTCCCGGGGCTGCTCGAGACCTACCGCGAGGACCAGCCCGGCATCCACACCTCCGACACGACCGACGTCGCGATGGTGCTGTCGGGCGAGGTCGTGCTCGGCACGACCGACGGCGTCGAGACGGTGCTGCACGCCGGCGACACGGTCGTGCAGAACGGCACGGCCCACAGCTGGACCAACAAGTCGGATGTCCCGGTGGAGATGCTGTTCGTGCTCTCGGGCGCGCGGCGGGAGGGCGACGCATGAGCGCCGGGACCGGCCGCGCGGCCGTGATGAGCGAGTACGGCGCCGACTTCGAGGTGCGGGAGTTCCCCACCCCGACGGCGTCGGCCGGTCAGCTGGTCGTGGAGATCGAGACCGCGACCGTGTGCGGCTCCGACGTCCACGCCTGGCAGGGCCACCTCGCCCTGCCCGTCGACCCGCCGCTGATCCTCGGCCACGAGATGACCGGCCGGATCGTGGAGATCGGCGACGGCGCCGAGGTCGACAGCGTCGGCCAGCCGCTCGCGCTGGGCGACCGCGTCGTCTGGGCGCACGTGCCGTGCGGCCACTGCCACGAGTGCACCGTCGAGCGCCAGCCGGTGCTCTGCTCGAAGCGCTTCATCGCCTACCTCACCAGCTGCGCGGTGCCGCCGCACTTCACCGGCACCTTCGCCGAGTACGGCGTGGTGCGCGCGGAGGCCGGCCGGGTGCGGGTGCCGGACGCGGTCGAGTCCGGCTGGGCCTCGGCGGGCAGCTGCGCGCTGCGGACCGTCGTACGCGCCATGTCGCTGGCCGGCCCGATCGACACCACCGACACCGTCGTCGTGCAGGGGGCCGGCCCGCTCGGGCTCTTCGCCACCGCGATGGCCTCCCTCCACGACCCGCGCAAGCTCGTCGTGGTCGGCGGCCCCGAGGACCGGCTCGAGCTGGCGCGGGAGTGGGGCGCCACCGACACGGTGCTCGTCGACCCGGCCGGCGACCCCGCCGACCGCATCGAGGAGGTGCTGCGCGTGACCGGCCGCGGCGCCTCGGTGGCCTTCGAGCTCGCCGGCGCGCCCGGCGCCGTCTCCGAGGGCGTGGCGATGATGGCCCGCAACGGCCGCTACGTCGTCATGGGCACCCTCGGCGGCGACCCGCAGCCCATCAACGTCGCCACCCTGGTCACCCGCGGCATCACGATGGTCGGCTCGATGAGCGGCGAGATCGGCGACTACCACGTCGCCATGCAGCTCCTCGAGCGCTACCGCGACCGTTTCGACTGGAGCCGGATGCTCGGCAAGACCTACGGCCTCCACGAGCTGGCCGACGCCATGGCCGCCATGCGGCGCATGGAGGAGATCAAGCCGGTGATCGACCCCAGGCTGCACCCCACGCGAGAGGACGAGAAGTGAGCACGCACACCACGGAGGCGGGCCTCGGCTCTCTCCACGACGCGCTGCAGGACCACGACGCCGCGCTGCCCGAGCGCTTCCCGCTCGACATCGGCGGCGAGCTCCAGGACCCCGAGCGCTGGAACGACGACCTGGACCCGGCCACCACCGACGTCCTGGCCAGCGTGGGCACGGCGTCGCCCGCCGAGGTCGACCGGGCCGTCGCCGCTGCCCGCGCCGCCGCACCCGCGTGGGCCGCGCTGGCGCCGTCCGAGCGCGGTGCCCGGCTCCGTCAGCTGGGCGCGCTCGTGCGCCGCGACGCCGAGGTGCTGTCGCGCCTCGAGACCCGTGACACCGGCAAGCCGCTCGCCCAGGGCCGCGCTGACATCACCGCGGCCGCGCGCTACTTCGAGTTCTACGGCTCCGTGATCGAGGGCTTCCTGGGCGACTCCATCCCGCTCGGGCCGCGCTCGCTGGCCGTCGTGGAGCGTGAGCCCCACGGCGTCACGGCCCACATCGTGCCGTGGAACTACCCGGCCCAGATCACCGCCCGCTCCGTCGGCGCGGCCCTCGCGGCCGGCAACGCGACCGTCGTCAAGCCGGCCGACGAGGCACCCCTGGTGGCGCTCGCCTACGCCCGGCTGGCGCGCGAGGCCGGCATCCCGGCCGGCGTGCTGAACGTCGTGCCCGGCGGCGCCGAGGCCGGCTCCGCCCTCACCGCCCACCCGGACGTCGACCACGTGTCCTTCACCGGCTCGGTCGCGACCGGGCGCGCCGTGGCCCGCGCGTGCGCCGACCGCGGTCGCCCGTCCCTGCTGGAGCTGGGCGGCAAGTCCGCCCACCTGGTGCTCGAGGGTGCCGACGTCGAGCGGGCCGCGCCGGTCATCGCTCGCGCGCTGCTCCTGCACGCCGGGCAGACCTGCACGGCGGGCACCCGCGTGATCGTGCACGAGTCGCTGCACGGCGAGCTCGTGCGCGCGCTCACGCCGTACTTCACGGACGCCACGATGGGTCCCGGCCTCGGCGACCCCACCGTGGGCCCGGTCGTGTCGGGCCCGCAGGCCGAGCGCATCGGCGGCTTCGTCGAGCGCGCCACCGGCGCCGGCGCCCGGATCATCGCGCAGTCCCCGATGGTCGACGGGCTGCGAGGCTACTTCGTGGCGCCGACGCTGTTCGACGAGGTCGCCCAGGCCACCGAGCTGTTCTCCGAGGAGGTCTTCGGGCCGGTGCTCGCGGTGACCACCGTCGGCTCCGACGTCGACGCCGTCACCGCCGCGCACCACAGCCGCTACGGCCTGTCGGGCGCGGTCTGGTGCCGCGACATCGACCGGGCGATCCGGACGGCGCGCTCGCTCGACGTCGGCCAGGCCTACATCAACGGCTACGCGCCCGGCGGCGGCGTCGAGCTGCCGTTCGGCGGGTCGCGCGACAGCGGCTACGGCCGGGAGAAGGGCGTGGAGTCGCTGCGCGAGTTCACCCGGACCCGCACGCTGTTCGTGGACGTCGCCGCGCCGTGAGCGACGTCCTGGCTCTCGGGCTCCCCAGCGTCACCGGCGAGCCCGGGATGCCGGGACGGGTCGACGTCTACGAGGTGGGGCCGCGCGACGGGCTCCAGGCCGAGTCGCGCGTGGTGCCGGCCGCCGACAAGGTGCGCTTCGTGCGGGAGCTGGTCGCCGCCGGGCTGGGGACCGTCGAGGCGACGAGCTTCGTCTCTCCCCGGTGGGTGCCCCAGCTGGCCGACGCCGCCGAGGTGATGTCCGGGTTGGGGGACGACCTCGAGCGGCACCCCGTCCTGGTCCCGAACCTGAAGGGCCTCGACCGCGCCGTCGAGGCCGGCGCGAGGTCAGTGGCGGTCTTCGTCAGCGCCACCGACACCTTCGCCCGGCGCAACCTCGGCATGGACCGCGACCAGGCGCTGCGGACGGCCGACGAGGTCGTCGTCGCGGCTCGGGCGCTGGGACTGCGCGTGCGGGGCTACGTCTCGATGTGCTTCGGGGACCCGTGGGAGGGTCCGGTGGCGGCCGAGACTGTCGCCGAGGTGTCGGCCCGGCTCGTGCAGGCCGGCTGCGCTCAGGTGTCGCTCGGCGACACCATCGGCGTGGGCACCGCCGGCCAGGTCGGGCGGCTCGTCGACGCGCATGCCTCGGCGGGCGTGGGCGCCGACCTGCTGGCCCTGCACTTCCACGACACCTACGGCCAGGCGCTCGCCAACGTGCACGCCGGGCTGCTGGCCGGCGTCACCTGCTTCGACTCCTCGGCGGGCGGCCTCGGCGGCTGCCCGTTCGCCGGCTCCGCCACCGGCAACCTCGCCACCGAGGACCTGCTGTGGATGCTCGCCGGACTCGGCATCGAGACCGGCGTCGACCTGCCCGCGGTCGTGGCCGCCGGTCGCCGCATGTGCGACCTGCTCGGTCGGCCGCTCTCGCGGGTGGCCGCCGCGCTGACCTGACCGCTCAGAGCCAGCCGTTGTCGTCGGCGATGCGGACGGCCTCGGTGCGGTTGGCGGCCAGCGTCTTGCCGATCGCTCCGGACAGGTGGTTGCGGACGGTGCCCTCGGAGAGGTGGAGCTGGCGGGCGACGGCCGCGACGGGTGCGCCGCCGCGGGAGGCGCGGAGCACCTCGGCCTCGCGGCGGCTGAGCGGTGACTCGCCGGCAGCGAGGCTGTCGGCGGCGAGGGTGGGGTCGACGACGCGGAGGCCGGCGTGCACCCGGCGTACGGCGTCGGCGAGCTGTGCCGCGGGGGTGTCCTTGACGACGAACCCGGACGCGCCGGCCTGCATCGCGCGGCGCAGGTAGCCCGGTCGGCCGAACGTCGTCACCACGAGCACCCGGGTGCTGGGCAGCGCGATGCGCAGGGCGGCGGTGGCGGCGATGCCGTCCATGCGCGGCATCTCGACGTCGAGCACGGCGACGTCGGGGCGGTGCTCGAGGGCGGCCGGGACGACCTCGTCGCCGGCGCCGACCTCGGCGACGACCTCGAGGTCGGGCTCGAGCCCGAGCAGGGCGGACAGCGCGCCGCGCACGAGGGCCTGGTCGTCGGCGAGGAGGAGCCGGATCGTCGCGCTCATGCCAGCACCACCTGGAGCGAGAAGCCGGGGGAGAGGCGGCGGGTCTCGACGGTCGCGCCGATCGCGGCGGCGCGCTCGCGCAGGCCGAGCAGTCCCGAGCCCGGGCCGTCGGCGGCCGGGCCGTCGCCCGCGCCGTCGTCGCGCACCTCGGCGCCGGTGGCGGAGAGCCGGACCTCGCAGGTGCGGGCGCCGGAGTGGCGCACGACGTTGGTGACGCCCTCGCGCACGGTCCACGCGAAGAGCTCGCGGGCGTCGGTCGGCACGTCGTCGACGGAGCCGGGGAGCACCGCGTCGATGCCGGCCGCCTCGAGCACCATGCGCGCGCGGCTGAGCTCGCCGGGGAGGGTGACGTCGCGGTAGCCCGTCACCGCACGCCGTACGTCGGCGAGCGCGTCGCGGCTGAGGCGCTCGAGGTCGGCGACCTCCGCGCGGGCCCGGTCGGTGGCGGCGGGCGAGTCGTCCTGGAGCAGGCGGCCGGCGAGCTCGGCCTTGACGGTGATCACGGTCAGCGAGTGGCCCAGGATGTCGTGGAGGTCGCGGGCGAAGCGGCTGCGCTCGTGGTCGACGGCGAGGCGGGCGTTCTCCTCCTGGGCGCGCAGGAGCTCGTAGTTGCGCGAGACGACGGTGCGCACGCCGAGCACGGCCACCGACGCGGCGAGCAGGCCGAACAGCAGCCCGGCCGGGCTGCCGGCGTCGGTGACGTGGAAGAGCACGAGGTCGGCCACGACGAGGGCGCCCACGACCGGCGCCGCCTGGCGCAGGGGCAGGACCATGATCGCGCCGACCGCGATGAACGGTGAGCAGGCGGCGCCAATCGGCCCGATGAGGGCGACCATCGCCACCCCCAGGATCATCAGCGCCCCGAGGTAGACCAGCGCCCGCGACAGCCCCGGACGCCCGCGCATCTCGCGGCCGTCACGGGCGCCCAGCCACAGGGCGAGGTAGACCAAGGCGAAGACCAGGGTGGTGAGGATGCCCAGCATGCCCCGCAGCTCGTCGCGGTGGTCCCAGGCCTCGGTCAGCGGCTCGAGCAGGAAGAAGAGCCAGATGCCGGCGAAGAACGGAGCCGCCCGCCCGATGTGGGAGCCCGGGGGCGCCGGCTCGGTCGTGCTGCTCACGCTCGTCACCGTAGTGCCGCTCAGACCCGCGCGGTGTCGCGGCTCATGCGCCACGCCGCCCCGACCACGAAGATCACCAGCCAGCCGACCGCGTTGGGCACCGCGCCCCAGGCCAGGTCGCCCGTCAGCGGGGCGCGGCTGATCTCCGCGACGCCGAACATCGGGGTCCACTCGGCGATCTTGTAGACGACCGAGCCCTCGTCCATGGGGATGAACACGTTGCCGAGGAAGGCGAGGATCGCCAGGCCGGGGCCGAGCACCTGCATGGCGTTCTCGCCGGGCACGAGGTAGCCGACGAAGACGCCGAGCGCCGCGAACACCAGCACGCACAGCAGGGTCAGGGCGCCGCAGGCGACCCAGGTGCCGAGCGCCATCGACGGCTTGCCCTGCGCGACGCCCACCAGGTTGACCGTGGTGATGGCGACCGCGCCGAGCGCCAGCGCGACCAGCGCCTTCGTCACGACGTACGCCGCCGGGTGCAACGGCGTCAACCGCAGCTGGCGCGACCAGCCCAGGGCCCGCTCGGTGGCGACCGTCGCGCCGCCGGCGGCGGCGATCAGCGCGGCGCCGTAGAGGGCCATGGAGACCATGACGTAGGCGGCGACGTTGCCGTTGCCGACGCTGTGGTCCCAGTCGGACTGGCTGCCGAAGGAGAGGAACAGCGCCGCCGGGAAGACCAGGGCGAAGAAGAGCGTGCGCCGGTTGCGGAGCATGCGCCGCAGCTCCAGGCCCAGCACGGTGGTGTTGAAGCCGCCGAGCGGCGGGACGCGTCGGTCCGTGATGGCGGGGCCGGTGCGAGGGGGAGTGGTGAGGCTCATGCGGGACGCTCCTGGGTGAGGGTGAGGAAGGCGTCCTCGAGGCCGCGGGCGGTGATCTCGAGGTCGCGGGCGGGGGTGTGGGTGAGCAGGTGGCGGGCGACGGCGTCGCTGTCGTCGGCCTGGACGAGCACGTGCTCGCCGCGGACCTCGACCGAGTCGACCCCGGGCAGGTCGCGCAGCGCGCTGAGCTCCGCCAGCGAGGGCGCGGGCAGGGTGGCGCGGACGGTGCGGCCGGAGGCCAGCGCCCTCACCTCGGCGCTGGTGCCGTCGGCGACGATCCGGCCCTGGGCGACGAGCACGATCCGGTCGGCGTACTGGTCGGCCTCCTCCAGGTAGTGGGTCGCGAAGACGACCGTGCGCCCCCGCTCGGCGTCGCGGCGCACCGTCGACCAGAAGGAGCGCCGCGCCTCGACGTCCATGCCGGTCGTGGGCTCGTCGAGGAGGAGCAGGGCGGGGTCGGGCAGCAGGGCCAGCGCCACGCGCAGCCGCTGCTGCTCGCCGCCCGAGCACTTGGCGACGACGCGGCCGGCGATCGCGGTGATGCCGGCGTCCTCCATCACGGCGTCGACCGGCCGGGAGTGGGGGAACAGGCTGGCGACGTACTGGACGGTCTCGCGCACGGTCAGGTCCTTGAGCAGGCCGCCGGACTGCATCACCGCGGAGACGAGCCCCCGGGAGACCGCCTCGCGCGGCTCCAGTCCGAGCACCTCGACCGTGCCGCTGGTGGGCCGTCCGAGGCCGAGCACCATGTCCAGGGTCGTGGTCTTGCCGGCGCCGTTGGGGCCGAGGAACGCGACGACCTCGCCGGGCTCGATGCGCAGGTCGATGCCGCGGACGGCGTGGACGTCACCGAAGCTGCGGGTGACGCCGGAGAGGAGCAGCGCGGCGCGGCCGGGCTCGGTCGTGGGGGGCCGGGCCTCGCCGGCGAGGGGGGTGGTGGTCATGCCTCCAGCGTGGTCGCGACGGGGCCCCGTCGCCTCGCCTGCGCGTCACGGGTGCGTCGTGACAATTGTCAGGAGGCTCAGCCCAGGAGCAGGTAGGTGGCGAGCCCGAGGCCGGCGAACCCGATGCCGATCCGCAGCGGCTTCTCGGGGAGCACCCGCACGAGCTGCGGGCCGATCCAGCCGCCGACCAGCGAGCCGCTGGCGAGCGCGGCCGCGGCGGCCCAGTCGACGGGCGCCACGACCATGTAGGCGATCGCGGCGACGAGGTTGGCGGTGCTGGTGGTGACGTTCTTGACGGCGTTGGTGATCGCCAGCGGCTCGGTCGTGCGCAGCGCCAGCGCGGCCAGCATGATGATGCCGGCGCCCGCGCCGAAGTAGCCGCCGTAGACTCCGATCGAGGCGACCACGAGGTGGCCGCGCCACCGGCTGGCGGCCGTGGGCTCCTTGCGCCGGGCGAGCGACCAGGCCCGCAGCCGGTCGCCGAACAGCAGCAGCAGCGCGCCCAGCGCGACCAGCCACGGCACGACCGCCTCGAAGACCGACGGGTCCGTGACCAGCAGGAGCGTGGCGCCCACCGAGCCCCCGGCGCCGCACAGGACCATCAGCGTGCGCAGGCGCCGCCACTGCCCGACCAGCTCGCGCCGCGAGCCGATCGTGGTGCCGACCGCGTTGCCCAGCATGGAGGTGGTGTTGGTGACGTTGGCTGCCAGCGGCGGCAGGCCGGTGGCCAGCAGCGCGGGATAGCTGATCAGCGACGCCAGCCCGGCGACGGACCCGGTCAGCCCGGCCCCGACCCCGGCGAGCGCGACGAGCAGCGCCTCGCCGGTGCTCACCCGCGCGTGGTGGGGGCGAGCAGCTCCGGCACGGGCGTGAGGAGCTCCCCGCGCGCCATCCAGCTCTCGAGGTTGTCGAGCGTCAGCCGGACCATGGCGGCCCGGGTCTCGACGGTGCCGCTGGCCAGGTGCGGCAGCAGCACCACGTTGTCCAGGTCGAGCAGGGCCTGGGGCACGTGCGGCTCGTCGGCGAAGACGTCGAGCCCGGCGCCGGCCAGACGGCCGGAGAGGAGAAGGTCCACGAGAGC
This sequence comes from Nocardioides sp. 503, assembly GCF_004522095.1. GTDB lineage: Bacteria > Actinomycetota > Actinomycetes > Propionibacteriales > Nocardioidaceae > Nocardioides. Next base: position 58,012 of record NZ_SPUI01000004.1, on the reverse strand, counting down.
ATCCTCGTCGACGACCGATCCGCGGGCGACGTTGACCACGAACCCGTCGCTGCCCAGCGCCTCCAGCACGGCGCGGTCGACCAGGTGCGTCGACGCCGGCCCGCCCGAGGTGGCCACCACCAGCAGGTCGACGGCCTCGGCGAGGGCGACCGGCGTCGCCAGGTAGGGGTATGGCGAGCCGTCGAGCTCGTGCCGCGAGTGGTAGCTGATCGCGCAGCCGAACCCCTCGAGCCGCCGCGCGATGGCGAGGCCGATCCGGCCCAGCCCGAGGATGCCGACGCGGGCGCCGGAGATCCGGCGGGTCAGCGGGTAGTCGCCGTCGGTGGGCCACGCGCCGCGACGGACGTACCGGTCCGCGGCGGACAGCCCGCGCATGGCGTCGATCGCCAGGCCCACGGCGGTGTCGGCCACGCAGTCGGTCAGCACGTCGGGGGTGTGGGAGACCGCGATCCCGCGCTCCACGGCGGCCGCGACGTCGGTGGTGTCGTAGCCGACGCCGAAGCTCACGACGGCGCCCAGGGCCGGCAGCCGGTCCATCAGCGCCCGGTCCACGCCGAACCGACCCGAGGTCACCACCGCCGTCACCTGGCCGCCGTGCTCAGCCAGGTAGGCCTCGCGCTCGGCCGCCGCCGTGGGCAGCACGCCGGCGTCGTACGTCGCCGCGAGCTGCTCGGCCAGGGCGGGCTTGAGCGCGCCGACCTGAAGCACGCGCGTCATGCGCGCACGAGGCAGGGCCGCTTGGGGTCGAAGGTCCAGCCCGGCACGAGGTACTGCATCGCGATCCCGTCGTCGCGCGCCCCGAGGCCGTGCTCGCGGTAGAGCTCGTGGGCGGCGGCGACCTTGTCGCGGTCGAGCCGGACGCCGAGGCCCGGCGTCGTCGGCACCTCGATCGCGCCGTCGCGGATCTGCGGCGGCTCCTGGGTGAGGCCCTGGCCGTCCTGCCAGATCCAGTGCGTGTCCAGGGCGGTGATCTCGCCGGGGGCGGCGGCGCCGACCTGGGTGAACATCGCCAGGGAGACGTCGAAGTGGTTGTTGGAGTGCGAGCCCCAGGTGAGGCCGAAGTCGTGGCACAGCTGCGCGACGCGCACCGAGCCCGCCATCGTCCAGAAGTGCGGGTCGGCGAGCGGGATGTCGACGGCGTCGGTGCGGATCGCGTGCGCCAGCTGGCGCCAGTCGGTGGCGATCATGTTGGTGGCGGTGCGCAGGCCCGTGGCGCGCTTGAACTCCGCCATCACCTCGCGACCCGAGTAGCCGCCCTCGGCGCCGCACGGGTCCTCGGCGTAGGCCAGGACGTGGTCCTGGCCCTTCAGCAGCCGCACGGCGTCGGCGAGCAGCCAGCCGCCGTTGGGGTCCAGCGTGATCCGCGCGTCCGGGAAGCGCTCGTGCAGGGCCGTGACCGCCGCCACCTCCTCCTCGCCGGGCAGCACGCCGCCCTTGAGCTTGAAGTCGGTGAAGCCGTAGCGCTCCTGCGTGGCCTCGGCCAGCCGGACGACGGCCTCGGGGGTGAGCGCCTGCTCGCGGCGCAGCCGCTCCCAGTCGTCGGCGCCGTCGGGCTCGCGCAGGTAGGGCAGGTCGGTGGCGTCGGGGTCGCCGACGTAGAAGAGGTAGCCCAGCATCGGCACGTGCGTGCGCTGTTGGCCGTCGCCGAGCAGCTCGGCCACCGGCACGCCCTGCTCCTGGCCGGTCAGGTCGAGCAGCGCAGACTCCACCGCGGTCACGGCGTGCACGGTGGTGCGCAGGTCGAAGGTCTGGAGCCCCCGTCCGCCGGAGTCGCGGTCGGCGAAGCGCCGGGCGACCTCCCGCAGCAGCGAGCGGTACGTCGCCACCGGCCGGCCCACGAGGAGCTCGGCCGCGTCGACGACGGTCGACCGGATCGCATCGCCGCCGGGCACCTCGCCCAGCCCCTCGCGGCCCTCGCTGTCGGTGACGATCACGAGGTTGCGCGTGAAGTACGGCGCGTGCGCGCCGCTGAGGTTGAGCAGCATCGAGTCGTGGCCCGCGACGGGGACGACCTCGACCTGCGCGATCGTGACGCTCATTCGGGGCCCCCGCAGAGTTGTTCGGGGGAGCGCAGCGGAGGAGAAGAACTCTGTGGGGTGAATCTCATGGCAGCCGGAGGTCGCCGTCGACCAGGCGCACCAGGCCCCACGGGTTGTCGTCGCGGACGGCCTCGGGCAGCACCGAGTCCGGGACGTCCTGGTAGGCCACCGGGCGCTGGAACCGCTCGATCGCCAGGCTGCCGACCGAGGTGGTGCGGGAGTCGGACGTCGCGGGGAACGGGCCGCCGTGGACCATGGCGTGGCCCACCTCGACGCCGGTCGGCCAGCCGTTGAAGAGGATCCGGCCGACCTTGAGCTCGAGCACCGGCAGCAGCGCACGGGCGGCCTCGGCGTCGGTGTCGGTCGCGTGCACGGTGGCCGTGAGCTGGCCCTCGAGCCGCTCCAGGTGGGGCAGCAGGTCGGCGGCGTCGTCGAAGCGGACGACCACGCCGGAGTAGCCGAACACCTCGTCGATGACCGGCCCGGCGAGCGTCGTGGCCTCCACGAGCTGGGGCGCCGGCGCGTCGGTGCCGGCGTCGTCACCCTGGGCGACGACGCGCACGCCGCCGGCGCTGCGCAGCGCGTCGGTGCCGGAGCGGTAGGCCTCGGCGATGCCGGGGGTGAGCATGACCGTGCCGCTGGCCTGGGCGACCGCCTCGCCGGCGGCCGTCAGGAACGCGTCGCCGTCGGGGCCGGCCGGCAGGAAGAGCAGGCCGGGGTTGGTGCAGAACTGGCCGGCACCCAGCGTGAGCGATCCGACGTACGCCGCCGCGAGCTCGGTGACGTCGCCGCCCAGCGCGCCGGGGAGGACCACCACGGGGTTGATCGAGGACATCTCGGCGTAGACCGGGATCGGCTCGGGACGGGCGGCCGCAGCGGCGACCAGCGCGAGCCCCCCGCCGCGCGAGCCCGTGAAGCCCACGGCCTTGATGCGCGGGTCGGTGACCAGCGCCTCGCCCAGCTCGTAGCCGGGGCCTAGCAGGAAGGAGAACGTGCCCGCAGGCAGACCGCAGGACGCGACCGCGCGGCCGACGGCCTGCGCGACGAGGTAGCCGGCGCGCGGGTGGGCCGGGTGGCCCTTCACCACGACGGGGCAGCCGGCGGCGAGTGCGGAGGCGGTGTCGCCACCGGCGGTGGAGAAGGCGAGCGGGAAGTTGCTGGCACCGAAGACCGCCACCGGGCCCAGCGGGACCTGGCGCTGACGGATGTCGGCGCGCGGCAGGGGAGCGCGCTCGGGCAGGGCGGGGTCGATGCGCACGCCGAGGTGGTCGCCGCGACGGGCCACACCCGCGAAGAGGCGGAGCTGGCCGGTGGTGCGCCCGACCTCGCCCGTGATGCGTCCCACCGGGAGGTGGCTCTCGGCGACGGCCGCCTCGATGATCGCGTCCTTGTCGGCCTCGATCTCGGCCGCGACCGTCTCGAGGAAGGCGGCGCGCTGCTCGGGGGTGGTGGCGCGGTAGCCGGCGAACGCCTCGGCGGCGGCCGTGGTGGCGGCGGCGACGTCGGGCTGGTCGGCGTCGACGCCGGCGATGATCGAGCGGGGCTCAGTCATGTCGTCCTCTCGGGAGGTCGTGCGGTGGGCGATCAGGAGATGCGGGCGATCAGCTCGCCGAGCTCGGCGACCTCGTCCTCGCGCAGGTCCACGAGCGGCGGGCGGACCGGGCCGGCCGGGCGGCCGATGGCCGTGAGCCCGCCCTTGACGATCGAGACGGCGTAGCCGGCGGTGCGGTCGCGGATGTCGAGGTAGGGCAGCACGAAGTCGTTGAGACGACGGTAGACCTCGTCGCGGTCCTGGGCGCGCACGGCGTCGTAGAACTCGATGGCCCAGGCGGGCGCGAAGTTGAAGAGCGCTGAGGAGTAGGTGCTCACGCCGAGCTGCAGCAGCGGCAGCGCGAAGGTCTCCGCGGTGGGCAGGCCGCCGACGTAGATCAGCCGGTCGCCGACGCGGGCGTAGGTGCGGGTCATCTGCTCGATGCTGCCCACGCCGTCCTTGAAGCCGATCAGGGTCGGGTTGCGGTCGGCGATCGCCGCGACGGACACGTCGTTGAGGACCGCGTTGGCCCGGCTGTAGACGACGACGCCGAGACCGGTGGCCGCGCAGACCCGGCTGACGTGCTCGACCAGGCCGGCCTGGCTGGCCTCGGTGAGGTACGGCGGCATCAGCAGCAGGCCGTCGGCGCCCGCGGCCTCCGCGGCCTTCGCCTGGGCGATCGCGTTGAGCGTGCTGCCCGTGGCGGGCGCGAGCACCGGCACGGAGCCGTTGACCTCGGCCACGGCCGCGCGGACCACGCGGTCGGTCTCCTCGAACGTCAGCGAGAAGCCCTCGCCGGTCCCGCCCGCGGCGAACAGGCCCGCGACCGGGTGCTCGGAGAGCCAGGCCACGTGCTTGCGGTAGCCGCCCTCGTCGAGCTCGAGGTCGTCGGTGAAGTGCGTGACCGGGAAGGAGAGGAGGCCGCTCTTGAGCTGGGCGGCCAGGTCGGTGGGGCTGTAGTCGGTCACAGAGGTTCCTTCGTCGCGGGGGGAGTGACGACCACCACGCTAGGAAGTCCGACGATGCCTGTCCAAGCCCGTTTTTGCATTCAGCGATGCCCGGAGGGCATCCACGTCGGGCGGCTCACGGCGCCGCCGGGTCGATGGCGTCCAGCACCCGTCGTACGACGGGGGAGACGCCGCGCCGCGACCAGATCGCGTGCAGCTCGACGGGGCGCTCGGGGTCGGCGTCGAGACGGGTGTCGCCGCCGCCGCTCGCGAGCTCGCGGAACACCACGCCCTCGACGTGCAGCGAGGCGGCCGAGGCCGGTGCGAACGCCAGACCTCGCTCGGCGGCGGCGAGCAGGATCGCGGTCAGGACCTGGTGGACACGCTGCTCGATGCGCGGGTGGGCGTTGGCGAGGAAGCGCACGGCCAGCTCGGCGAAGTAGCGCGACTGCTCGGGGTGGTAGCCGATGACCGCCTCACCGTCGAAGTCCTGCGGGGTGAGCGGCCGGTCGAGACCGGCCAGGGGATGGGCCTCGGGCAGGACGGCCATCAGGGGCTCGCGCACCACGACGCGCGACGAGAGCAGGGTGGTGTCGAACGGCGGCCGGGCCAGTCCGATGTCGAGCTCGCCCCGGCGGATGCCGTCGACCTGCGCCAGGGTGACCCGCTCGGAGAGGCGCACCTCGACGTCGGGCAGCTCGGCGGTCAGCCGGCGCAGGAGCGGTCCGAGCACGGCGATCGCGGAGACCGCGGTGAAGCCGAGCCGCACGACGCCGGCGGCGCCCGCGTCGACGCGGCGGGCCAGGTCGCCCGAGCTCTCGACGAGGTTCAGCATCCGGTAGGCCTCGATGAGGAACGCCGCGCCGGCGCCGGTCAGCGCGACGCGGCGGTTGTCGCGCTCGAGCAGCTTGGCGCCCACCGCCTTCTCGAGTCGCTGGATCTGGCGCGACAGGGGAGGCTGGGTCATCTGCAGCCGTTCGGCGGCCCGTCCGAAGTGCAGCTCCTCCGCGACGGCCACGAACACGCGGACCTGGTCGAGGGTCATCACGATACCGAGACTAGATCACTCCATGCCCAAACGGGCTTGGACGGGCATCGTTGATCGTCCTTAGTGTCAGTCGTCACAAGGACCACGACCAGAGCTCGACTCCCCAAGGAGCCACATCATGCGCAAGTCCACCACCACCTGCCTGGCGGCCCTCGCCGGCGTCGCGAGCCTGGCACTGACCGCGTGCGGCGGTGTCTCGAACACGGCCGGCGGCGGCAGCGACTCCGGTGACTACCCGCAGGGTGCGGTCGAGATGCCGGTCGGCGCGTCCGCCGGCGGGTCCTCCGACCTGATCAGCCGCCAGATCTCCGAGGGTCTCTCCGACGAGCTCGGCGGCTCCTTCCCCGTGATCAACCGCGAGGGCGCCAACGGCGCGCTCGCCGCCGCCGAGGTCGCCAAGGCCAAGGCCGACGGCTCCACGATCTCGGTGCAGAACGCCTCGCTCTTCGCGATCACGCCCCTCGCCGTCAGCGAGGACGAGGTCACCAGCATCGACGACTTCGAGGTCGTCCAGGGCGTGTCCCGCGACGACTACGTCCTCGTCGCCAGCAAGGGCAGCGGCTTCAAGGCGATCGACGACTTCGCGAACGCCGACGGCAAGATCACCTACGGCACGACCGGTGTCGGCACCGGCGCCCAACTCGCCTGCGCGCTGACGTTCAAGGTCGACGACACCCCCGCCGAGGCGATCCCGTTCGACGGCGGTGCCCCCGCGCTGACCGCCCTGCTCGGCGACCAGGTGGACACCGCCTGCCTGCAGGTCGGTGAGGCCATCGAGAACATCGAGGCCGGCAAGATCGTGCCGCTGTCGGTCTTCGGCCCCGAGCGCGTGGAGTTCCTGCCCGACGTGCCCACCGCCCAGGAGCAGGGCCTCGACGTCGAGGTGGCCCAGTACCGCTTCATGACGGTGCCGAAGGGCACCCCGCAGGACGTGCAGGACGCGATCGCCGAGGCGATGCAGGCGACGTTCGAGAAGGAGGAGTACCAGGCCTTCAACAAGCAGAACAACCTGACGCCCCTGGAGATCTCCGGCGACGAGGTCCTCGCCATGCTGGAGGAGGACAAGCAGCGCTACGCCGACCTGGTCGAGGAGTACGACATCGACCTGGGCGACGCCAGCTGACGTCCCGCCCCACCCTGCCCGAGCAAGCCCAGAGCGAGTCCAGAGACGAGGGACCATGAGCGAGCGCGACACCCGCACCGGCGAGCCGGACATCCTGGCCGAGCTCCAGGCCGAGGTCGCCCAGGACCTGGCCGACGAGCGGCCCCCGGTCGGCGGCCCGGCCTACCAGGTGGTGGCGGCCCTCGTGGTCCTCGCGTTCGGCGTCGGCGCGGCCGTGCTCGCCCACGGCTACGGGCTCGGGTCGCTCCGGCGGCCCGGCCCCGGGCTGTGGCCGTTCGTGGTCTCGATCCTGGTCGCCGTGCTCGGTGTGGTCCTGCTCGTCATCGGGCGTCGCCTCGACGACGCCGAGAAGTTCACCAGGGCCAGCTTCCTGGTGCTGGCCGGCGGGGCGACGTTCGTCGGGCTCGGCATCCTGATGCCCACCATCGGCTTCGAGATCCCGGCCGTGCTGCTCGGCATCGTCTGGCTCCGCTTCCTCGGCGGTGAGACGTGGCGCAGCACGATCGTCGTGTCCATCGCCACGACCGCCGCGTTCTACCTGCTCTTCCTGTACGCCCTGAAGATCCCGCTTCCCCACCTGTTCTGACCCGAGAGGAGACCCCGATGGACTGGAACGCCTTCCTCGACGGCTTCGCGGTCGTGACCGAACCGACCAACCTGCTCTACTGCCTGATCGGCGTCCTGATCGGCATGCTCATCGGCGTGCTGCCGGGCCTGGGCCCGGCCGCCACGATGGCGATCCTGCTGCCCATCGCCTACAACGCCGGCGACCCGGTCTCGGCGATCATCATGCTCGCCGGCATCTACTACGGCGCCCAGTACGGCGGCACCATCACCTCGGTCCTGCTCCGCATCCCCGGTGAGGCCAGCTCGGTGGTGACCGTCTTCGACGGCTTCGCGCTCGCCAAGCAGGGCAAGGCCGGCACCGCGCTCGGCATCGCCGCCATCGGCTCCTTCGTCGGTGCCACGATCTCGATCATCGGCCTGACCTTCCTCGGCCCGGTCATCGCCGGCTACGCCCTCGACTTCGGTGACCCCGAGTACGCCGCCCTCGCGCTGCTCGGCGTCCTGCTGGTCGCCACGGTCGGCAACGGCCACATGGTCAAGGCCCTCGTCGCCGCGGCGGTCGGGCTGCTGCTCGCCACCGTCGGCGCCGACAGCTTCACCAGCGCCAACCGCTTCACGTTCGACACCCTGCAGCTCCAGGGCGGGATCGACTTCGTCGTCGTCGCCATGGGCCTCTTCGGCGTCGGCGAGATCCTCTACAACCTCGAGGAGCGGCACGGCAAGATCCACGTGCCCGCCGCGATCGCCAACATCTGGCCCTCGCGCAAGGACCTCAAGGAGGCCGGACCCGCCATCGGCCGCGGCTCGGTCATCGGGTTCTTCCTCGGCGTGCTGCCCGGCGGCGGCGCGGTCATGGCCTCCCTGGCGGCGTACGCCGCCGAGAAGCGCGTCGCCAAGGACCCCTCGCGCTTCGGGCGCGGCGCCATCGAGGGCGTCGCCGGCCCCGAGTCGGCCAACAACGCCGCGGCCACCTCGTCCTTCATCCCGCTGCTCACGATCGGCATCCCGGCCAACGCCTCGATGGCGATGCTGTTCGCCGCGCTGCTCGTCGTCGGCGTCACGCCCGGGCCCCAGCTGATCGACGAGAACCCCGAGCTGTTCTGGGGCGTCATCAACTCGATGTACATCGGCAACCTGATCCTGCTGGTGCTGAGCATCCCGCTCGTCGGCATCTTCGTGAAGATCCTGCGGGTGCGGCCCGCGATCCTGGCCCCCATCACCGCGCTCATCACGATCCTGGGCGTCTACACGATCAACAACTCGGTCTTCGACATCTTCCTCATGATCGGCTTCGGCATCCTGGGCTACCTGATGAAGAAGACCGGCTTCGAGCCCGGGCCGCTGGTGCTGGCCTTCGTCCTCGGGTCGCTGATGGAGTCGAGCTTCCGCCGCTCCATGCTGATCTTCGACGGCGACCCGACGGGCTTCGTCACCCGACCGATCTCCGGGACGATCCTGGCCTTCCTCCTGCTCGTGCTGCTGCTGCCCCTGCTCAGGAGGGTCCTGCGGCGCCGCGTCACCGAGACCATCGAACCCGACCACCACGACGAGAAAGCTGAGCTGCGATGACCGTCCTCATCGGCTACGTGCCCACCCCCGTCGGGGAGGCGGCCCTCGAGGCCGGCCTCGCCGAGGCCGCCGTCCACGGCGACGACGTGGTGATCCTCAACAGCCCGCGCCGCGGCTCCACCGTCGACGCCGACCTGGTCGACCACGAGACCGACGAGGCGCTCGTCGCCCGCGCTGCGGCCGCCGGCGTGACCGCGCGGGTCGACCACGCCGAGCACGGCTCGGACGTGGTCGCGACCTTCGAGTCCGTCGTCGCCGAGACTGGCGCCCGCCTGATCGTGATCGGCATGCGCCGCCGCAGCCCTGTGGGCAAGCTGGTGCTCGGCAGCGACGCCCAGCGGATCCTGCTCGAGGCCAGCGTCCCGGTGCTGTCGGTCAAGCCCTCCGCATGAGCGCTTCGCGCATCAGCCGGGTCGTCGTGACCCCGGTCGCCTTCGGCGACCCGCCGTTGCTCAACGTCGTCGGCGTGCACCAGCCGTGGGCGCTGCGCGCCATCGTCGAGGTCCACACGGACTCCGGCCTGCTCGGGCTGGGGGAGACCTACGCCGACGAGACGCACCTGGCCCGGCTCGAGGCGGTCGCCGGCGTGCTGCCCGGCCACGACCCCTACGACCTGCACGGCCTGCGCCGGCTGGTCGCCGAGGTGCTCGGCCGCGAGACCGGCGGGGCCGGGGCGTCCTTCGGCGGGATGCTGGACGTCTCCTCGGCGCTCGCCACCGTCTACTCGCCTTTCGAGGTCGCCTGCCTGGACCTGCAGGGTCGCGAGGTCGGCCGCCCGGTGAGCGACCTGCTCGGCGGCGCGGTCCGCGAGCGGGTGCCGTTCAGCGGCTACCTCTTCTACAAGTGGGCCGGCCACCCCGGCCTCCCCGAAGACGCCTGGGGGGAGGCGCTGGACCCCGACGGCATCGTCGCGCAGGCCGCACGCATGGTCGAGGGCTGGGGCTTCGGCTCGCTCAAGCTCAAGGGCGGGGTGTTCCACCCCGACGAGGAGTGCGCGGCCGTCGAGGCCCTGCGGGCGGCGTACCCCGACCTGCCGCTGCGCCTGGACCCCAACGGCGCCTGGACCCCCGAGACGTCCGTCCGGGTCGCCGAGCGGCTGGGCGGCGTCGTGGAGTACCTCGAGGACCCCACCCCCGGCATCGACGGCATGTCGTACGTCGCGGCGCGCACCGACGTGCCGCTCGCGACCAACATGTGCGTGATCGCCTTCGAGCACCTGCCGCCCGCCGTGGAGGCCGACGCCGTGCAGATCGTGCTGTCCGACCACCACCTGTGGGGCGGGTTGCGCGCCTCCACCCTGCTCGCCGGCATGACCGACACGTTCGGCATGGGCCTCTCCATGCACAGCAACTCCCACCTCGGCGTCTCGCTGGCGGCGATGGTGCACCTGGCCGCGGCCACGCCCAACCTCACCTACGCCTGCGACACCCACTACCCGTGGAAGACCCAGGACCTGGTGACGCCCGGGGTGCTGGACTTCGAGGGCGGGTCGGTGGCGGTGCCGACGGGTCCCGGCCTCGGCGTCGAGCTGGACCGCGACCTGCTCGGCGTGCTGCACGAGCAGTACCTCACGTGCGGGGTGCGCCGCCGCGAGGACACCGTCTACATGCGCTCGATCGACCCGTCGTTCACCCCCAACACCGCGCGCTGGTGACCTCAGGCTGAGCGGCTGCCGCCCGACATCAGTCGCCGGCGGGTGTTGCCGAGGTGGACGCGCATGGCCGCCCGCGCGGTGTCGGCGTCCCCGGCCAGGACGGCGGCGCCGACGTTGTCGTGCTCGCGCCGGACCCGCTCCACGTGGGCGGCGTCGGTGTGCGAGAACTCGTCGGGCAGGCGCGTGCGCGGCAGCATGATCATCATCGGGCCGAGCGAGTCGAGCAGGTCGAGGTAGAAGCGGTTGCCCGTGGCCGCGGCGACCGCGCGGTGGAAGGCGAAGTCGGCCTCGACCGCCTCGCCCGGCTCCGCGGCGGAGAAGGCCTCGAGGGCCGCCCGGACCTGCTCGGCGCCCTCGGGGGTGAGGTGGGTGGCGGCGAGGTAGGCCGCCTCGCACTCGATGCCGAGGCGGAAGTCGAGCATGGCGAGCACGTCGTGCTGGGTGCGGATGGCCGAGGCCTCGACGCGGAACGTCGTCGGCTCCGGCACCGCGAGCACGAACGAGCCTCGCCCCTGGAAGGTCTCGACGAGCCCCTCGGCGCGCAGCCGGGTCACCGCCTCGCGGACCACGGTCCGCGAGACGGCGTACTCGTCGATGAGGTCGGCCTCGGAGGGCAGCTTCTCCCCGGGGGCGAGCGTGCCGTCGAGGATCCGGGACTTCAGACCCACGACGACCCGCTGGGCGAGCGTGGTGGTCACGCGCCGAACGTAACCGTGTCCTCGGTGTGGGAGCGCATCGACTCGCTCAGCGTGAAGCCGAGACCCGGACGGTCCGGGACGAACATCTGCCCGTCGCGGATGTCGATGCGCTCGTCGAAGAGCGGGTTGAGCCACTCGAAGTGCTCGACCCAGGGCTCGGTCGGGTAGGCGGCGGCGAGGTGGAGGTGGATCTCCATCGCGTAGTGCGGCGCGAGCGCCAGGCCCGCGTGGGAGGCGAGCGTGGCGAAGCGCAGGAACGGCGTGATGCCGCCGATGCGCGGGGCGTCGGGCTGGACGATGCCGCGGTAGCCGGCGTCGATCAGGGCCATGTGCTCCGGAACCGACGTCAGCATCTCGCCGGTGGCGATGGGGGTGTCGAAGGTGCGCGACAGGTCGGCGTGACCGACGGCGTCCCAGGCGTCGAGGGGCTCCTCGATCCAGACCAGGTCGAACTGCTCGAGCTCGCGGCACATCCGGCGGGCGCGGGCGCGGTCCCACTGCTGGTTGGCGTCGACCATCAGCGGCGTGTCGCCGAGGTGCTCGCGGATCGCGGCGACGCGGCGCAGGTCCTCCTTCCAGTCGGGCTGGCCGACCTTGATCTTGATCCCGCCGATGCCGGCCTCCAGCGAGGCGGTCGACTTCTGCTTGATCTCCTCGACGGAGGCCTGCAGGAAGCCGCCGGAGGTGTTGTAGACGCGGCAGGAGTCGCGGTGCGCGCCCAGCAGCTTGGCCAGCGGGAGGTCGGCGCGGCGGGCCTTGAGGTCCCACAGCGCGACGTCGAGCGCGGCCACGGCCTGGGTCGCCACGCCGCTGCGGCCCACCGAGGCGCCGGCCCACATCAGCGACTCGTAGACCTTGGCGATGTCGGAGGGGTCCTGGCCGATCGCGACCTCGGCGACCTCGGCGAGGTGGCGGTACTGCGCCGGTCCGCCGGCGCGCTTGGAGTAGCTGAAGCCCATGCCCTCGTGGCCCTGCTCGGTCTGGACCTCGACGAAGAGCAGGACGGTCTCGGTCAGCGGCTTCTGGCGCCCGGTGAGCACCTTGGCGTCGCTCACGGGGGAGGGGAGCGGCAGGACGACGTGGGAGAGCTTGAGGGAGCGGATGCGGTCGGCGGGCATGGGGTGGTCTCCTCGGAGGACGTACTTGTATGATGAGTTATGAAGTTATCGTACGAGTAGCGAGGAGTCCAGGTGCGCACCACCTCCGTTCCGTCCCGCCGTCGCGTGCCGCGATGGGGAGACGTCGAGCCCTTCCTCCGGACCCGACCGGTGCGGCTGGGCGCGGCGGGGCGGATCGCCCGGTCGCTGAGCGTTGACGACCTCGAGCGCCTCGCGCGGCGGCGGGTGCCCGGGGCCGTGTGGGACTACGTGCACGGCGGCTCCGACGGCGAGCTGGCGATGACCCGCAACCGGCAGGCCTTCGAGCGCGTCGAGCTGCGGCCCACCGTGTTCGGCCAGGTCGCCGAGCCCGATGTCAGCACCACGATCCTCGGGCGGCCCGCCGCGGCCCCGATCGTGCTGGCCCCCACCGGCTACACCCGGCTCAGCCACCACACCGGCGAGCGGGCGGTCGCGGCCGCAGCGGCGGAGGCGGGCCTGCCCTACACGTTGTCGACGTACGCCACCACCTCGATCACCGACACCGCACGGGCCGCTCCCGGAGGCCGCAACTGGTTCCAGCTCTACCTGATGAAGGACCGGGCCGTCAGCCTCGCGCACCTCGCCGAGGCGCGGGAGCAGGGCTACGAGGCGCTGATGCTGACGGTGGACACGGCCGTGACCGGGATGAAGCGCCAGGACAAGCGCAACGGCTTCGCGATCCCGCCGCAGCTGACCGCGCGCACGCTGGCCGGCCTGGCGCGACACCCCGGCTGGGTGGCCCACATCCTCAGCACGGAGCCGCTGCGCTTCGCGACCTTCCCCGAGGGCTCGACCTACGGGCGCTGGGGGATGTCCAACCAGCTCCGCGAGCAGGCCATCCGGCCCCACGACATCACCGTGCTCAAGGAGCAGTGGGGCGGGCCGGTCGTGGTCAAGGGCGTGCTCTCGGTCGACGACGCGCGGCAGGCGGTGGCCGCCGGCGCGGACGCCGTCGTGCTGTCCAACCACGGCGGGCGCCAGCTCGACCGCGCGCCCGTGCCGCTGGAGCTGCTGCCGTATGTCGTCGACGCGGTCGGCGACCTCGCCGAGGTCTACCTCGACTCGGGGGTCCGCTCCGGCGGCGACGTCGTGGCGGCCCTCGGGCTGGGCGCGCGCGGCGTGCTGGTCGGGCGGGCCTACCTCTACGGGCTGATGCTCGGCGGCCAGGCCGGCGTCACGGCCACCCTGGACCTCCTCGTGGACGAGCTGCAGCGGGCGATGTGCCTGCTCGGCACGCCGGACGTCGCGAGCATCGGGCCCCAGCACGTGCGGCTGCGACCGTCGTGACGGGCCCGACATGGGCCTGCTGACCGGCTTCAGCACGATCCTCGTGGTCATCCTGTGCGGGGTGGGGCTGGCGCACGCGCGCGTGCTGGACGCGCGCTCCCAGCGCACGCTCGGCGAGATCGCGTTCTTCGTGGCGAGCCCCGCGCTGATGGTGACGACGATCAGCGAGGTGGAGTTCGCCGGCGCCGCGGTCAACCTCACCGCCTCCGCCGCGTCGCTGGCGGCCGCGTTCGGCGTCTACGTCCTGCTGGCGCGCCGGTGGCGGCAGGGGGTGGGCGCGACCGTGGTCGGTGCGCTCGCGTCGTCGTACGTCAACGCCGGCAACCTCGGCATCGCCATCGCGGCGTACGTCGTCGGCGACATCACGGTCGTCGTCCCGACCCTGCTGGTGCAGATGCTCGTCGTGCAGCCGCTGGCGCTCGCGGTGCTGGACCGTCGCGCGGGCCGGGGGACCGGCGTCCTCGCGATCGTGCGGCGGCTGGTCACCAACCCCCTGACCATCGCCGCGTCGGTCGGTGTCGTGCTGGCGGCGACCGGGTGGCGGCTGCCGCTCGTGGTCGACCAGCCGGTGCGCCTGGTGGCCGGCGCGGCCATCCCGCTCATGCTCATCTCCTACGGCGCGGCGCTGCGGCTCAGCCCCCTGCCGGGGCGCACCGGCCACACCCGCGAGGTCGTGGCCGTGTCGCTGCTCAAGCTCGCCTTCATGCCGGTGGTGGCCTGGGCCGTCGGCACCGGCCTCGGGCTCGACGGCACCGCCCTGCTGGGCGTCGTGCTCACCGCCGCGCTGCCCACGGCCCAGAACATCTTCCTGCACGCGACGCGCTACGACGTCGGCACCGACCTTGCTCGCGAGAGCATCCTGGTGACGACCGTGTGCAGCCTCCCGGTGGCGCTGCTCGTCGCCGTCCTGCTCGGCTGACCGTCCCCAAGGACCTCCCATGACGACTGCCCCCTCCTCCGACCTGCTCGACCGCCTGCGCGGGCTCCTCGGGCTGCGCGGCGTGCTGACCGAGCCGGGCGACGTCGCGCCGTACGTCTCGGACTGGACCGGCGTCTTCGTCGGTACCGCCGCCGCCGTGCTGCGCCCGGCGGACACCGCGCAGGTGGCGGCGGCCGTCGGGGCGTGCGCCGCCGCCGGCGTCGCCGTCGTGCCGCAGGGCGGCAACACCGGCCTGGCCGGCGGCTCGGTCCCCGACGGCTCCGGCGACCAGGTGGTGCTGGTGCTGGACCGGATGCGCCGCGTCCGCGAGGTGGACCCGGTGGCCGACACGATCACCGTCGAGGCCGGGGTGGTGCTGCACACGGTGCAGCAGGAGGCGGCCGCCGTGGGGCGGCTGTTCCCGCTGTCGCTCGGCTCCGAGGGCTCCTGCACGGTCGGCGGCACCGTCTCCACCAACGCCGGCGGCACCGCGGTGCTGCGCTACGGGATGATGCGCGACCTGGTCCTCGGGCTCGAGGTCGTGCTCCCCGACGGGCGGGTCTGGGACGGGCTGCGGCCGCTGCGCAAGGACAACACCGGCTACGACCTCAAGCAGCTCTTCATCGGCGCCGAGGGCACGCTGGGCATCGTGACCGCGGCCGTGCTGAGGATGCTGCCCGACACCCCGCGCCGCGCGACCGCGCTGCTGGCGCTGCCGTCGGTCGACGCAGCGGTGGCGCTGCTGCCGCTGCTGCGCGAGCACGGCGGTGGCGAGCTGACCGCCTGGGAGCTGCTGAGCCGCCAGGCGCTCGAGCTCGTGACGACGCACCTGCCGGGTGCGCGCGACCCGTTCGAGGGGCCGCACCCGTGGTACGGCCTGGTCGAGCTCGCCGGGACCTCCAACAGCGTGGAGCAGCGGCTGGAGGAGGCGCTCGCCGCGGCGGTCGAGCTGGACCTGGTCGTCGACGCGGTGGTCGCCGGCAGCCCGGCGCAGCGCGCCGCCCTGTGGGCGCTGCGCGAGGGCGTCTCGGAGGTGCAGAAGGCCGAGGGGGCCTCGCTCAAGCACGACGTCACCCTCCCGATCGCCGCCCTGCCGGGCTTCGTGGACCGGGTCGGGCCCGAGCTCGTGGCGCTCCTGCCGGGCGTGCGGCTGGTGACCTACGGCCACGTCGGCGACGGCAACCTGCACTACAACCTCAGCGGTCCCGTCGGGGACGACCTCGCCCTGCGCGCCGCCGCGCCCGCGCTCACCCGCGCCGTCTACGACGCCGTCGCCGCGCTCGGGGGGAGCATCAGCGCGGAGCACGGGCTGGGCGCGCTCAAGCGCGACGCCGCCGCCGGCTACAAGTCGGAGGTGGAGGTCGACCTGATGCACGCGCTCAAGGACGCCCTCGACCCGCGAGGGCTGCTGAACCCGGGCAAGGTGCTGCCCGAGCGTCCCGGCGGCGGGTGAGCCACGCCGGCGCCCACCAGTTCGCGCGGCCCATCAGCGTCATGACGGCCGGCATGAGCAGCATCCGCACGACCGTCGCGTCGACCGCCACCGCCAGCGCCAGGCCGAAGCCCACCTGCTTGACGGGGGAGAAGCCGCCGGCCACGAAGGCGCCGAAGACGACGACCATCAGCAGCGCGGCGGCGGTGACGATGCGGCCGGTCGCCTGCAGCCCCACGGCCACGGCGCGCCCGTTGTCGCCGGTGGCGCGCCACTCCTCGGCGATGCGGCCCAGCAGGAACACCTCGTAGTCCATCGACAGCCCGAACGCGATCGCGAACACCAGCACCGGCGTGGTGATCGACAGGCTGCCCAGGGCTCCGGTGCCGACCAGGCCACCGAGGTGGCCGTCCTGGAAGACCCACACCAGCGCTCCGAACGTCGCCCCGAGGCTCAGCGTGTTCATCGCCAGCGCCTTGAGGGGCACCACGACCGACCCGGTGAACGCGAACAGCAGCACGAACGTCGCGAGCACCAGCACCAGCAACGCCCACGGCAGCCGCGACACGATCGCCTCGCGGTAGTCGGCCAGCTCGGCGGCGTCCCCGGTGACGAGCACGGGCGTGGGTGCCTCGAGCGAGCGCACGTCCTGGACGATCCGCCCGGCCCGGGCCGCCTCGTCGCCGCCGCCCTCCGGCACGAGCCGTACGGCGGTCAGGTCCGGGCCGGCCGTGGGCTGGACGTCCGCCACCCCGGGCAGGGCCTCCAGGCGGCGTACGTAGCCGGCGAGCTCGGACTCGGACCACTCGGCCTCCGCGACCACGGTCACCTGCTCCGCGAGCGAGTCGGGGAACTGCCCGGCGGCCAGCTCGGCGACCGCCCTGCTCTCCGAGGAGGCCGGCAGCGAGCGCTCGTCGGGCTCGCTGAAGCGCGCGCCGGCGAACGGCACGGCCGCGACCGCGAGCAGCGCCGCGCTGACGAGGGCGATGGCCAGCGGACGCCGGGACACCACGCGCGAGATCCGCACGAACGCCCCCCGGTCGTGGCGGGTGGCGCGCGCCGGGCGGATCCTCCGCCCGGCGACGCCCAGCAGCGCGGGCAGCAGGGTGAGGGCCGCGACGACGTCGAGGACGACCACGGCCAGGCAGGCCAGGCCCATCGAGCGCAGGAAGTCGTCGGGGAAGACCAGCAGCGCCGCCAGCGCCGCTGAGACCGTTGCGGCGGAGAAGGCGACGGTGCGACCGGCGCTCGCCATGGTCGCGACGACGGCGGCCTCCAGCTCGAGGCCTCCGGCCCGCTCCTCGCGGAAGCGCGAGACGACGAGCAGGGCGTAGTCGACCGCGAGGCCGAGCCCGAGCATCGTGACGATGTTGACGGCGTAGACCGAGACGTCGGTGACCAGGCTGACCAGCGTGAGGGTGCCGAGGGTCCCGGCGATGCCGGTGACCGCGACGACCAGCGGCAGGCCCGCGGCGACGACGCCGCCGAAGAGGACGAGCAGCAGGGCCAGCAGCACCGGCAGCGAGAGCAGCTCGGCGCGAGCCAGGTCCGAGGCCGCCTGGTCGTCCATCTCGGCGTCCATCAGGGTCTCGCCCCCGAGCAGCACGCGGGGCGCGTCCGCGCCGCGCAGCGCCGTCTCGACCTCGTCGAGCGCCGCCCAGCCGACCTCGGTCGGCTCGACCCGGACCGAGACCGCGACGGCTCGTCCGTCCACGCCCACGGCCTCGGTGTGCGGCGCGGCTCCGGGCGGCAGGCCGGTCCAGGGGGTCGCGACCTCTGCGACGCCTTCGATGGCCGCGACCTGCGACCCCAGCCGCTCGACCGCCGCGCGGGTGGCCGGTGACGTGGCCGGCACGTCGTCGAGGACGGCGACGACCTCGGGGCCCCGGGGGTCGGCCGCGCGCAGGAGCTGCGAGGCCCGGTCGGACTCGGTGCCGTCGACCGAGCCGGCCTCGGAGGTGAGCCGGTCGAAGAGCCCGGGGGAGACGGCGAGGCCGAGCACGACGACGACGACCCAGGCGGCGAGGACGCGGCGGCGGTGGCGCAGGCAGGTGCGGGCGAGTCGCGAGGTCATGCGGCGACGCTAGGACCGGACGGGCCGCTCGCGGATCGCCCGCGGGAGTGGACCCGCCTCCCCCGTGAGAGGGAGTCAGTCGCGCCCGCCGGGCACGACGAGGCCGTGCTCGTAGGCGTAGATGACCGCGTGGATCCGGTCGCGCAGCGCCAGCTTGTGCAACACGTTGCCGACGTGGGTCTTGACCGTGTGCTCGCTGACGACGAGCCGCTCGGCGATCTGGGCGTTCGACAGCCCCTGGGCCAGCAGGCCGAGCGTGTCCTGCTCACGCGCGGTGAGGCGCGCGACCCCGGCGGTGTCCGCGGCGGCGGGCCGGCGGCGTACGAAGTCGGCGAGCAGGCGGCGCGTGACCGACGGCGCCAGGAGGGCGTCCCCGCCTGCGACGACGCGCACGGCGGCCACCAGCTCGTCGCGCCCCACGTCCTTGAGGAGGAAGCCGCTCGCCCCGGCGTGCAGTGCGTCGTAGACGTAGTCGTCGAGGTCGAAGGTCGTCAGCACCAGCACGCGCACCTCGGGCCGGGCAGCGGTCACGGCGGCGGTCGCGGCGATGCCGTCCAGCTCGGGCATCCGGATGTCCATGAGCACCACGTCGGGTCGCAGCCGCTCGGCCAGCAGGACCGCCTCCCGGCCGTCGGCGGCCTCGCCGACGACCTCCAGGTCGGGCTGGGCGTCGAGGATCATCGCGAAGCCCGCGCGCACGAGCGCCTGGTCGTCGGCCAGCAGCACCCGGACCGTCATCGCGTCACCGCCGCCGCCAGCGGGAGGGACGCCGAGACGGCCCAGCCGCCGCCCGGTCGCGGCCCCGCCTCCAGCGTGCCGCCGACGAGCTGGACCCGCTCGCGCATCGCGACCAGCCCGTGCCCGCCCTCACGCCGCTCGACGCTCCCGCCCACGCCGTCGTCGAGCACCCGCACGAGCAGCGTCCCCGCCTCGGTCCTCACCTCGACCGAGACGCGGGCGCCGCCGGAGTGGCGCAGCGCGTTGGTGAGGGACTCCTGGACGAGCCGGTACGCCGTCAGGTCGACCGCCGGCGGCAGCGGCTCGTCGGCCGGCCGCATGTCGAGACGCACGTCGAGCCCGGCCTCGCGCACCCCGTCGACCAGCCCGCTCAGCGCGGCGACGCCGGGCTGGGGGGCCAGCGGCGCCGCCTCGTCCTCGCGCAGGACGCCCAGGAGCCGGCGCATCTCGGCCAGGGCCTGCTTGCCGGCGGCGCTGATCGCGTCGAAGGTCGCCGCGGCGCGGTCCGGGTCGCCGTGCACGACCACCGGCCCGGCCTCGGCCTGGACGACCATCATCGAGACGTGGTGCGCGACGACGTCGTGCAGCTCGCGCGAGATCCGGTTGCGCTCCGCGGCGACGGCCGCCTCCGACTCGGCGGTGCGGGCACGTTCGAGCTGCGCGGCCCGCGCCTCGGCCTGCACCGCGCGGTCGCGCCGGCTGCGGGCGGCCTCGCCGAGCAGCCACGCCGTCGACATCAGCAGCACCGTGACGCTCAGGTCCTCCGCGTCCCACTGGGGCCAGTCCACGACGAACACCGCGGCCACACCCACGACCGCGAAGGCCCCGGCGCCGTTGGCCCAGGCGCGGGGGGCGTAGGCGGCGACGGTGTAGAGCGAGACCAGCGCGGCGTAGGGCACCGGCGGGTCGGGCAGGTCGGTGATGCCGTAGGCCATCGTGGCGAGCCCGGTGGCCAGGGGCGCCACGAACGGGAAGAGTCTGCGCACCGCGAGCGGCGCGCACTGCGCGGCCACGACGGCGTAGCCCCACCACGGCGCCGGAGGGCAGCCGCAGCCGTCGTCCATGCGCAGCAGCGGCAGCAGGGACAGCAGGCACACGGTCGCCGCGACGAACGGGTCCAGCAGCGGGTCCAACCGCCGGCGCCACGGGTCGAGGTCGATCGTCACCCGGGCAGTCTGGCAGTCCCGCGGCCCTCGCCGACTCCCTCGGGCGGGGGATCCTGGGACGCCGGTGCCAGGAACTGGCGCACGACGTGGGGCAGGGTCGCGTCGGCGAGGGCGACGGCCAGCGGCTCGGGGACGTCCAGGACCGTCACCGACTGGGGCCCGCCCGCGGTGGTCGCGACGAGCGAGGTGAGGCCGACGCGCCGCTGGAACCAGGTGGCGCGCAGGTTCCAGCCGATGACGTGGTCGACCTCGAGGTGGTCGCGACGGCGCGCGAGGGTGCCGGACCGGGCGACGACGTGGCCGTCGGAGAGGGCGTGGCCAAGCCCGCGGGCGCGGTCGGCGGCCAGGGGCAGCGCGGCGAGGGGCAGCACGAGGACCGGAGCCACCGCCCACCAGGGAGCCCCGAGGAGCAGTGGCACCGAGGCCACCGCGGCGGCGAGCACGACCGCCGTACCGACGGCGCGGGTGTAGCGCCGCCGGGTCGCGGCGGGGCCGTGACCGGTGAGCGCCACCGTGACCGGGGCGGTGCTGGCGAGGACGGCGCCGCCGACGCGCTGCACGACGGCCAGCGGCGCGGGCGGCACGAGGGTCGAGCTGCCCGAGGCGGACCCGAGCCCGGTCACGATCGCGGTGAGCCGCCCGCCGCCCGCCAGCCGCAGGCCGAGCGGCTCGCCGACCGTCACCCCCGCGACCCGCTCCTCGTCGAGGCTCGTCTCACGGGTGGTGACCAGACCGCGCCGCAGGTGCCAGGACCCGCGGCTGCGGGTCAGCGCGAAGCCCCAGTTGGTGACGAGGTAGCCGACCACCGAGACCGCGACGACGAGGACGGCGAGCACGACCAGGCCGAGCAGCACGGCGGTCCAGCCGGGGAGGCCGACGTGCCAGGAGGTCGGGTCCACCTCGTCCCAGAGGTCGACGTTGCCCAGGACCTGCCCGCCCAGGCCGAGGATGCCGGCGGTGACGACCAGCCCGCTGGTGGTCAGCGGCGCGTAGCGCAGCCAGGCCAGGTCGAGCTCCACCACGGGGCGCTCGGGAGCGGGTGGCGCGTCGGGATCGTCCGGTACGCCGTCCGGCCCGGCCACCACCTCGGCGCGGGCCGTGCGGAGCAGGTCGGCACGCAGCTCCTGGGCGCGAGCGACGGGGAGTCCGTCGAGGTCGAGGTCGTCGTCGTCACCGCTCGCGCCGGTGCCGGTGCCGATGCGCAGCGTGGTCAGCCCCAGGACCCGGTGGATCGGGGAGGCGGTGAGGTCGACCGTGCGCACGCGGTCCAGCGGCGTCGAGAGCACGTGGCGCGAGAGCAGGCCGCGCTTGAGCTCGACGCGACCGGCGGCGATCCGGAAGCTCGTGGTCAGGTAGCGGAAGAGCCCCAGCACCACCGGCACGACGATGCCGAGGAACTGCCACGGCTGCCCGCCGGAGGCGGCGCCCGCGAGGAACAGCCCGACCAGCGGCGGCAGGAAGCGGACCACCTCGCGGACGGGGTGGACCAGCAGCATGCGCGGGTCCAGCCGCTGCCACTCGCCGGGCGGGGCCGGGGGAGCGGGCGCGCTCACGTCGCGTCGCCCTCCACGGCGTCCGCCTTGAGCGTCAGGTCGTCGACCAGCCGCTGCGCGCGGGCCTGCTGCAGGCCCGCGATCTGCAGGGCGCCGGCGGCCGACGCGGTGGTCACGGTGACGGTGGCCAGGCCGAACAGGCGAGCCACCGGCGTCTCGGCGTAGTCGACGGTCTGGATGCGCGACATGGGCGCGATGCGGCGCTCGCGGGCCCACCACCCGGTCTGCGTGTAGACGGCCGTGTCGGTGACCTCCCAGCGGTGCACGAGGTAGCGCCACTGGGGCACGACGGCGGCGTACGCCACGACGACGAGCAGGGCCAGCGCGACCATCCACCAGGCGAGGTCGACGGCGTCCCACAGCGCGGCGACCACCGCCAGGACGGTCACGGTGACGACGCCCTCGAGGAGGTTGGAGAGCTGCCACATCAGGCGCGCCCGGGGGCTGACCCGCTCGCGGGGCTCACGCAGCGTCGGCAGGTCCACGCTGCCGAGGCTAGCGGTCAGTCCTTGAGCTCACAGATGACGGCGCCGTTGGTGACGGTGGCGCCGACCTCGGCCTGGAGCCCGGTCACGGTGCCGGCCTTGTGGGCCTTGAGCGGCTGCTCCATCTTCATGGCCTCCATGACCACGATGACGTCGCCCTCGGCGACCTCCTGGCCCTCCTCGACCGACACCTTGACGATCGTGCCCTGCATCGGGCTGGTCACGGAGTCGCCGCTGGCCGCGGCGCCGGCCTTCTTGCCGGCCGCGCGCTTGGGCTTCTTCGCGCCGCCACCGCCGGTGGAGATGCCGCCCAGGCCGGCCGGGAGGACGACCTCGAGCCGGCGGCCGTCGACCTCGACGACCACCTTCTGGGTCTCCACGGGCTCGGCGGCCTCGGCCGACTCGCCGCCGTAGGGCGTGATCCGGTTGTCGAAGTCGGTCTCGATCCACTGCGTGTAGACGGTGAACTCGCCCTCGCCGGACGGCGTCGAGGAGCCGACGTAGGCCGGGTCGGAGACGACCGCGCGGTGGAAGGGGATCACCGTGGGCATGCCGTCGACGACGAACTCGTCGAGCGCGCGGCGCGAGCGCTCCAGCGCCTGGGTGCGGTCGCGGCCGGAGACGATGAGCTTGGCGATGAGGGAGTCGAACGAGCCCGGGATGGTCTCGCCGTTCTCGTATCCGCCGTCCACGCGGATCCCGGGACCGCTCGGCGGGCTCCAGGCCGAGAGGGTGCCGGGGGCGGGCATGAAGTTGCGCCCGCCGTCCTCGGCGTTGATGCGGAACTCGATGGAGTGCCCGCGGATCTCCGGGTCGCCGTAGCCGAGCTCCTCGCCGGCCGCGATGCGGAACATCTCGCGGACCAGGTCGATGCCGGTGACCTCCTCGGAGACGCAGTGCTCGACCTGGAGGCGGGTGTTGACCTCGAGGAAGGAGATCGTGCCGTCCTGGGCGACGAGGAACTCGCACGTGCCGGCACCGTAGTAGCCGGCCTCGGTCAGGATGCGCTTGGAGGACTCGTAGAGCTGGGTGACCTGGTCGTCGGTCAGGAAGGGCGCGGGCGCCTCCTCCACGAGCTTCTGGTTGCGGCGCTGCAGCGAGCAGTCGCGGGTGGAGACGACCACGACGTTGCCGTGCTGGTCGGCCAGGCACTGGGTCTCGACGTGGCGCGGCTTGTCGAGGAACTTCTCGACCAGGCACTCGCCGCGGCCGAACGCCGTGACGGCCTCGCGGACGGCCGACTCGTAGGCGTCGGGGATCTCCTCCAGTGTGCGGGCCACCTTGAGGCCGCGCCCGCCGCCGCCGAAGACCGCCTTGATCGCGACCGGGAGTCCGTTGGCCTTGGCGAACTCCACGACCTCGTCGGCGTCCTTGACGGGGTCCTTGGTGCCGGGGGCGAGCGGCGCCTTCGCCTTGTCGGCGATGTGCTTGGCCTTGGCCTTGTCGCCGAGCGCCTCGATGGCGGCGGGCGGGGGACCGATCCAGGTGAGCCCGGCGTCGATCACGGCCTGGGCGAAGTCGGCGTTCTCGGCGAGGAAGCCGTAGCCGGGGTGGATCGAGTCGGCCCCGGACTTCTGCGCGACGGCGATGATCTTGCCGATGTCGAGGTAGGAGTCGGCCGGCGTCGCGCCCCCGAGGGAGTGGGCCTCGTCGGCCAGCCGCACGAACAGCGCGTCGCGGTCGGGGTCGGCGTAGACGGCCACGGAGCCGATGCCGGCGTCCTTGCAGGCGCGGATGACGCGGACGGCGATCTCGCCGCGGTTGGCGACGAGCACCTTCTGCAGCGGCTTGATGTGGGCCGGGTCGGGCACGTGGCGCTCCTGTGGTCGTGGGTCTCCGCCCGGCAGGGTATCGCCCGATCCGGCCCGCGGGGCGTGAGGTACATCTCGGTGGGACCGCGCGTCGTGCCGGCGTGGTGCCTAAGGTGGAGCAGTGGCGCAACGACAGGGCTTCTGGCGGGAACCGTCCGGCACCCCCACCTCGGAGGCGATCGCCCTCGAGGCCTGGGTGCGCGAGGCGTACGGCGTGCTGGTCGAGGTCGCGGGGGACTACCGCGCGACCATCACCACCACCGACCTCGGCGAACGCGTGCAGGAGGCCAGCGACATCCGCACCAGCCGGCCGGTGGCGCAGTGGCTGGCCAAGGTGCTGGTCCCGGTGGCCCACCTGTGCCGCCACGAGGGCACGCCGCCGCTGCCCGCGCTCGTCGTGGACCCGCACACGCGGTGGGTCGGCGAGGCCTACGACGACGTGCTGCGCGTCGACGACCGGCTGCCGATCCTCGACCCCCACAAGCGCGAGGCGCACGCGTCCGCCGCCCGCCTCGAGTGCTACCGCTGGGCCGGCTCCGCGCCCGCTGACGCCGTGCCCGCGCCGGTCCCCGAGCCGGTCGGCCGGCGGCGTACCCGCGCCGCGTCGACGTCCGGGTCGTCCGGTGCCGTCCGCACCCCGCGCGTCGCCAAGCCCCCCGCGCCCCCGGTCAAGCCGCGCATCGCCGCCTCCGACCGCCCCGTCACCGTCTGCGACCGCTGCTTCATGGCGCTGCCCGCTACCGGGGTGTGCGACAACTGCGACTGAGCAGGTTTTTCAGCGGCTGCTGAAAAACCTGACGTTCTGGGCCAGAACTCTGCCCCAGAAGCGCCAGGAAATGCCCAGAAGCTCCGCCCGTGGGCGGTTAACAATCATTAACCTGGGCGCTACAGTGAGCCCATGAGCTTCGACCTGAGCCAAGAGCACGAGGAGTTCCGCCGCAGCGTGCGCGAGTTCGCGGAGGCGGAGATCGCGCCGCACGCCGCGCAGTGGGACCGCGACCACCACTTCCCCGTCGACGTGGTGCAGAAGATGGGCAAGCTGGGGCTCTTCGGCCTCACCGCCCCCGAGGAGTACGGCGGCGCCGGCGAGGACGGCGACTTCACCAGCCTGTGCGTGGCGATCGAGGAGATCGGGCGCGTCGACCAGTCGATGGGGATCACCCTCCAGGCCGGCGTCGGCCTGGGCATCAACCCGGTCCTGACCTACGGCACCCCCGAGCAGAAGGAGCGTTGGCTGCCCGAGCTCGTCGCCGGCGAGAAGCTCGCCGGCTTCGGCCTCACCGAGCCCGGCGCCGGCTCCGACGCGGGCGCCACGCGCACCAAGGCCGAGCTCCACGACGGCGAGTGGGTGGTCAACGGCGCCAAGCAGTTCATCACCAACTCCGGCTCCGAGATCACCAGCCTGGTCAACGTCACCGCCCGCACCGGCACCCGCGCCGACGGCAAGCCGGAGATCTCGGTGATCATGCTGCCCTCGGGCACGCCCGGGTTCACCGTTGAGAAGGCCTACGACAAGCTCGGCTGGCACGCCTCGGACACGCACCCGCTGTCGTTCGAGGACGCCCGCGTCCCGGCCGACCACCTCCTCGGCGCCGAGGGCCGCGGCTACGCGCAGTTCCTCGCCACGCTCGACGACGGCCGCGTCGCGATCTCCGCGCTGTCGGTGGGCTGCATCCAGGCCTGCGTCGACATGGCCGTGCAGTACGCCGGCGAGCGCCAGACGTTCGGCGGCCCGATCGGGCGCAAGCAGGGGGTCGCCTTCCAGATCGCCGACCTCGAGACCATGCTCCACGCCAGCCGGCTGCTCACCTACCGGGCCGCCTGGCTCAAGGACTCCGGCGCCCCCATGAAGGACTTCAAGCAGGCGGCCTCGGTCGCCAAGCTCTACTCCACCGAGTCCGCGGTGACCGCGACCCGGATCGCCACGCAGGTGTTCGGCGGCTACGGCTTCATGGAGGAGTACCCGATCACCCGCTTCTACCGCGACGCCAAGGTGCTCGAGATCGGCGAGGGCACCTCCGAGGTGCAGCGGATGCTGATCGCGCGGGGCCTCGGCCTACCCGTGGAGTGACGCGCGACACGCCCCTGGAGTAGGTTCCCGTGGGTGCCTGACTCTCGGTGGCGACGTACGACGGTCGCAACGTCCCTGGCTGCGCTCGTCGCGGCCACCTCCGCCTGCGGGGTGACGCGCGGAGACGACAGCCGCGACATCCTGATGATCATCCCCAACGCCGCGGGCGGCGGGTACGACCAGACCGGCCGCGAGGCCGTGAAGATCATGGAGGACGGCGACGTCACCGGCGGCGACTTCACCGTCGACAACATCGAGGGCGCCGGCGGCACCAACGCGTTCACCGAGATGGTCGGCGACGCCGGCGACGAGCACACGATGATCACCGTGGGGCTGGGCGTCGTCGGCTCGCTCTACTCCTTCGGCAACGAGCGCCGGCTCACCGACGCCACCCCGCTCGCGCAGCTGATCAGCGAGCCCGAGGGCGTCCTGGTGCCCGGCGACTCGCCCTACAAGACGATCGACGACTTCGTCGAGGTCTGGAGCGCCAACCCCGGGGACCTGGCGGTCGGCGGCGGCTCGTCCCCGGGCGGGCCCGACCACCTGTTCCCCATGCAGCTCGCCGACACGGTCGGGATCGACCCCAACGACGTCAACTACGTCTCCTACGACGGTGGCGGTCCGCTGACCAGCGCCCTGCTCGGGTCCAAGATCGACGCCGGCTTCTCGGGCCTCGCGGAGTTCACCCAGCAGATCGAGGACGGCGAGCTGCGCGTCCTCGCGGTCTCGGGGGAGGAGCGCCAGCCGCAGCCGGCGCTGACCGACGTGCCCACGCTGACCGAGAGCGACATCGACCTGGTGTTCCTCAACTGGCGCGGCGTGCTGGCCCCGCCCGACATCAGCGACGATCGCCGCGACGAGCTGATCGCCTACCTGCAGGAGATGCACGACACCGACGCCTGGGCAGCCGCCCTCGAGCAGTACGGCTGGACCGACGACTTCAAGACGGGGGAGGACTTCGTGGAGTTCCTCGAGGAGCAGGACGAGCGCGTCTCCGGCACGCTCGAGGACCTGGGGCTGCTGTGAAGGACACGGCGAAGGACCCGGCCCGGAGCACCGTGGACGACGAGCCGGTGACCCAGGAGCGTCGGGTGGACAAGGCGCAGTACGGGCTCGCCGCGGTGCTGGCGGTCGTCGGCGCCTACACGCTGGTCGACGCGCGGGGGCTGAACGTCGGGTTCGCCGACCCCGTGGGCCCGCGGGTGTTCCCCTACGTCATCGGCACCGGGATGCTCGTGCTGGCCGTGCTGCTGGCGGTCGCCACCGCACGCGGCGACGTGGGGGAGGGCGAGGCCGGCGAGGACGTCGACCTCACCTCGCCGGCCGACTGGACCACCGTCGGCAAGCTGGTCGCCATCCTGGTGCTCAACCTGCTGCTCGTGAACGTCCTCGGCTGGGCGATCACCGGGGCGCTGCTCTTCGCGGGCTGCGCCTGGGCCCTGGGCAGCCGCACGTTGCTGCGCGACGTGCTCGTCGGCGCCGTGCTGTCGGTGGCCAGCTGGTACTTCTTCTACACCGCCCTCGGCGTCCCGCTCTCGCCCGGCATCCTGGACGGGATCCTGTGAACACCCCACGGAGTTCTTCGCCTCCCCCGCTCCGCTCCTCCGCCAAACAACTCCGCAGGGACCCCGTTTGATGGACACCCTCAACCTGCTCTTCGACGGCCTCGGCTCCGCCTTCACGCCCGAGAACCTCATGTACGCCGCCATCGGCGTCCTGATCGGCACCTTCGTCGGCGTGCTGCCCGGCATCGGCCCGGCCATGGCGCTGGCGCTGCTGCTGCCGATCACCTACGGCCTCGAGGTCACGCAGTCGCTGATCATGTTCGCCGGGATCTACTACGGCGGCATGTACGGCGGCTCGACCACCTCGATCCTGCTCAACACCCCCGGTGAGTCGGCCTCGGTGATGACGGCCATCGAGGGCAACAAG
Source organism: Nocardioides sp. 503 (assembly GCF_004522095.1). GTDB lineage: Bacteria > Actinomycetota > Actinomycetes > Propionibacteriales > Nocardioidaceae > Nocardioides. Next base: position 30,229 of record NZ_SPUI01000004.1, on the reverse strand, counting down.
ATGGCCAAGAAGGGCCGCGCCGCGCAGGCGCTCGCCACGGCCGCGATCGGGTCCTTCGTCGCCGGCACCATCGGCACCCTGCTGGTCGCGTTCTTCGCGCCGACGATCGCCAAGCAGGCCGTCAAGATCGGCGCCCCGTCGTTCTTCGCGATCATGCTGCTCTCGCTGGTGCTCGTCTCGGCCGTCCTCGGGTCCTCGCGCCTGCGCGGGTTCATCGGTCTGTTCGTCGGGCTCACGATCGGGCTGGTCGGCCTCGACCTGTCCACGGGCCAGGCGCGCCTCACCGGCGGCATCACCCAGCTCGTCGACGGCGTCGACATCGTCGTGGTCGCGGTCGGGCTGTTCGCGATCGGCGAGTCCCTGTGGATCGCCGCCCACCTGCGCCGCAACCCGGTCGAGGTCGTGCCCGTCGGGCGCCCGTTCATGGGCCGCGAGGACTGGGCCCGCTCCTGGAAGCCGTGGCTGCGCGGCACCGCGATCGGCTTCCCGTTCGGCGCGCTGCCCGCGGGTGGTGCGGAGACCCCGACCTTCCTGTCCTACATCGCCGAGAAGAAGCTCGCCAAGAACGGCGACGAGTTCGGGCACGGCGCCATCGAGGGCGTCGCCGGTCCCGAGGCCGCCAACAACGCCAGCGCCGCGGGCATGTTCGTGCCGCTGCTCGCCCTCGGCATCCCGGTCACGGCCACCGCCTCGATCCTGCTGGCCGCGATGACCACCTACGGCATCGTCCCGGGACCCACCCTGATGACCGACCAGCCCGACCTCGTCTGGACGCTGCTGGCGAGCCTGCTCATCGGCAACACCCTCCTGCTCGTGATCAACCTGCCGCTGGCGCCGCTGTGGGCCAAGCTGCTGCAGATCCCGCGGCCGCAGCTCTACGCCGGCATCCTGTTCTTCGCCTCACTCGGCGCCTACGCCGTCGACCAGAACCCCTTCGACATCGCGCTGCTGCTGGTCTTCGGCGCCGTCGGGTTCGCCGTACGCCGCTTCGGCATCCCGATCCTGCCGCTGATCCTCGGCGTCATCATCGGGCCGCTGATGGAGGTCAAGATGCGCGAGGCGCTCGACATCTCCAACGGCGACATCAGCGGCCTCTTCAACGAGGGCCTGGCCATCGGCATCTACGTCATCATCGTGCTGGCGGTCGTCGTGCCGATCGTGATCGACCGGGTGCGCGGCGACGCGCCGCTGGCGGCCGACGCGCAGGACGGGACCAACGACAAGGAAGAGGTGTCGCGATGACGGTCGTCGTGGGCTACATCCCCAACAAGTACGGCGAGGCCGCGCTGGACGCCGGCATCGCCGAGGTGCGCCGCCGCGGTGGCGACCTCGTGGTGGTCAACTCCAGCCGCGGCGACGCCCTGATCGACAGCAAGTACCTCGGTGAGGCCGGTGTGGCCGAGCTCGAGCGACGCCTGGTCGCCGAGGCGATCCCGGCGTCCGTGCGGCACGCACTGGGCCCGGACGTCTCCGACTCGATCGTGGAGGTGGCCACCGAGGTGGGCGCCGAGCTCATCGTCATCGGCATCCGCAAGCGCTCCCAGGTGGGCAAGATGCTGATGGGCAGCGTGGCCCAGAAGGTCCTGCTCGACGCCCCCTGCGACGTGCTGGCGGTCCGGCCCGAGTGAGGCCCGGACGGCCCGGCCTCCTTTCGGCGAACCCCGAGCGGCTGGTTTAGCATTCGCGCCGTGCCCAGGAACCCGGACGCGTCCGCCGTCGTGCGCCGCGTGTCCGTCGGCATCGTGTCGCTGCTGGCTGTCGCGCTGGTCGCGCTGAGCCCGCAGCTGGGGCGAGCCGAGCCCGAGGGCAGCTACCGGCCGGTGCTCGACCCCCCGGCGCTCGAGCTGCCCTGCTACCCGCTGCCCGAGGGTCTGACGCTGGACTTCGCCCACCAGGTCCGCACCGACGGGGACGTCCAGGTGGACGGCGACTCGCGTCGCGAGCTGCTCGTCCAGTACGACCTCGTCGACGCCGACGAGGTCCGCGAGAGCCTCACCGCCTCGTTCGTGGAGGCCGGCTTCACCCCCGAGGCCGGCCGCGGTGACGCGCTGGTCTTCACGCGCCCCGACACCGGCCCGGTCACCGCCGAGGTGCGCCAGCTGAGCGGCATCCCCGCCGACTCCACCGTGCGCGGCACGGTGCTCCTGGACCTGCCGTCGGTCCCGCTCGCTTCCGACGACCCGATCTGCGACGACCCCTACGCCACCAAGCGCTTCCCCGACTCGTGGGAGCTGGCGAAGTGATCGAGGAGCTGGAGCGGGCCTACCGCCGCCTGCCCCGGGGCGGGACCCTCCTCGCGGTGCTCGTCGCCGCGCACGTGCTGCTCAAGCTGGCGCTGCTGCCCAAGGTCGGTCACACGCCGTTCGTCGGCGACGAGGCCTACTACGTCGACGGCGGCAAGGCCCTGTCCAACCTGGTGCGCGACCTGGTCGGGCTGGGCCCCCTCGACTCCTCCGAGCTCGAGCGCCACGTCGTCGGCAGCGGCTGGTTCATGCCCGGCATGTCCGCGCTGCTGACCCCGCTGTTCCTCCTGGACCCCGACGCCTCCACCTTCGTCATCCGCTGCTACCTCGGTGTCGTCTCGACGGTCGTGCTGCTGCTCACGGTGCGCACCGTGCGCCGTACCTTCGGGGACCGCTACGCCGCGCTGCTGCTGGTCTTCCCCGGCCTGGTGCCGATGTACCTGCTCTTCATGTACGGCGCGTGGGGCGACCTCAACGCCGGCCTCCTGGTCGTCATGCTGATCTGCCACCTCGTCTCGATCTTCCGGCAGGTGCGCAAGGGGGTCGGGTTCTCGCTGCGGGAGGGCGCCTGGCTGGGGCTCGTGGGCATCGTGATCGTCTACCTGCGGTCCAGCACCGCGCTGCTGGTCGGCGGCCTCTTCCTCGTGCTGTTCGTCGCCCTGGTGGTGCTGCTGCGCCGCCGCGAGCGGCTCCGCGGGGTCGGAGCGATGGCCCTCGCGGGGGTCGTGTTCATCGGCCTGCTGCTGCCCTGGTCGGTGGCGGCGTCGCACACCCTGGGCGGGCGCGTGGTGACCACGACCTCGGTGCCGACCGTGCTGGCCAACACCTTCGGCGAGTACGACCGGATCTGCTTCGGTCCCTGCGACCCCGGCAGCACGATCTGGTTCTCGCCGCTGCGCTACGCCCGCGAGGTCGCGCGCGCCACGGACGGCGACCAGGTCGGGATCCAGTCGGAGATGTCGGCCTACGCCCGGCAGGACGTCACCCCGCACAGCTACTCGCGCGACGTGCTCGGCAACTTCTACGCCTACGCGCTCGAGCCGGCCGGCTACAACGACCAGCTCATGGACCCCGACACCGACGGGGACACCTTCACCTACTGGTTCGTCACGCTGCTCACGACCCTGATGTGGTACCTCTCGCTGGTCGTCCTGGTGTGGGTGCTGCTGCTCGCCACCCGCCGCTCCTTCGAGTCCCAGATCCTCAGCATCGTGCTCAAGCTGGGCCTGGGGGCGCTGCTCACCCAGCCGTTCATCCACCTCGCGTCCGCGCGCTACTGGCCGACCGCCGCGCCGCTGCTGGCGCTCGCGCTGGGGCTCTGGCTGCAGGTGCGCGCCGAGCGGCGCGTGGCCGTCGGGGTGGCGCACGACCTGCCGGCCGTGCCCCAGGCCGTCGGGGCGCCGACACCGGCCGCGGTCCACCGCGGGCTCTACTGGGTGCAGCTGGGCCTGGCCGTCGCCAGCGTCGCGGTCGCGCTCGGCATCCTGGTCCTCGCGATCTGAGACGGCCGTGCCGTGCGAGGTGCGTGGGGGCTGCAGGGCATGATGGACCCGTGATCTCGGAGCGTGCGTGGGTGCCTGTCGTGCTCGGCCTGCTGCTGCTCAGCGGCTGCGCCGGGGCGGACGGCAACGACCCCGACGACCCCCAGGACCCGCCCACGGCCACGCTGGCCCCCGTGGAGGGCAACCCCTTCACGAGCGGTGGGCTCTACGTCGACCCCGGCAACCGCGCCAAGACGGCCGCCGACCAGGCGCTGGCGGCCGGCGACGACGCCGCTGCCCGAGCCTTCACGAGGCTCGCCGAGACCCCGGCCGGCATCTGGCTCACCCCGGAGGCGCTCCCGGCAGGCCAGGTGGGTCCGGCCGTCGCGGCGATCGTCGCGGACGCCGCCGAGCGCCAGCAGGTCCCGACCTTCGTGGTCTACGGCATCCCGGACCGCGACTGCACCGGCGGCTTCTCGGGCGGCGGTCTGCCCGCAGCGGAGTACGGCCCGTGGGTGCAGGAGATCGCCGACGCCGCCACCGGCTCCGCGGTCGTGGTCGAGCCGGACGCGCTGGCTTCCGCGCTGCAGTGCGACAACCTCGAGGAGCGCGTCGGGCTGATCAGCGACGCGGTCAGCCGGCTCGCGGCGGCCGGCACGGCGACGTACCTCGACGGCGGGCACTCCGACTGGGTCACTCCGCAGTCGCTGGCCCCGGTCCTGCAGCGCGCCGGCATCGGCGAGGCGCGGGGCTTCGCCACCAACGTGTCCAACTACCAGGAGGACGACGCCGAGCGCAGCTACGCCGACGAGCTCAGCGGGCTGCTCGGCGGGACGCACTACGTGATCGACAGCGGGCGCAACGGGCGCGGCTCGACCCAGGAGTGGTGCAACCCGCCGGGGCGCGCCTACGGGCGGGACCCCGAGGCCGTGGACGACGGGACCGGCCTCGACGCCTACCTCTGGGTCAAGCCCCCAGGTGAGAGCGACGGCGAGTGCCAGGGCGGTCCGGCGGCCGGAGAGTTCTGGCCTCAACACGCGCTGGAGATGGCGACCGCGTCCGGCTGGTGACACCACGTATAGGCTGCGGTGCATGTCGGGCAACACGTGGACCGCGGTCATCATCGAGGACGATCCGGACGTGCGCGACCTGATCGACATCGTGCTCACCCAGTCGGGCTTCAGCACGGTCGTGGTCGGTGATGGGACAGCCGGTGTGGAGGCGGTCCGCACCCACAACCCGCTGATCACCACTCTCGACGTCAACATGCCCGGCATGGACGGTTTCGCGGCCGCCAAGCGGCTGCGCGAGTTCAGCGACACCTACCTGATCTTCATCACCTCGCTGGGCGACGAGATCGACGTGGTGCAGGGTTTCGAGGCCGGCGGCGACGACTACCTCGTCAAGCCGTTCCGCCCTCGCGAGCTGCGCGCGCGCGCCGACTCCATGCTGCGCCGCCCCCGCGCCCGTCAGGACCACCCCAGCGGCCCCGCAGAGACCCCGGCGCCGGCCGCGGCGCCCGTGGCCCCCCAGGAGGAGTCCTGGGCCGCCAAGGCGGCGCGCGAGCTCACCGCCGGCGTGCCCCTGCCTCCCGCAGGCGAGCGCCAGGGCGCCGCTCCTGCCTCGGCGCCGGCACCGGGGCCTGCGCCGGCCCCTGCCCCCACGCCGGCTCCCGTGGTGGCACCGCCGGCGCCCGCCCCGGCTCCGGCGCCCGCGCCTGCTCCGGCCCCCGCTCCGGCAGCACCGGTCGCCGCTCCCGCGCCGGCCCCCGCTCCTGCTCCCGCCCCCGTCGCGCAGCCCCCGGCCCCGGCCCCCGTGGCCCCGACACCCGCCCCCGCTCCGGAGCCGGCGCCGGCGCCGGTGGTCTACGCCGCGGCGCCGCCGGTCTCCGGCTCGGCTCCCACGATCGCGGGCTCGACGATCCGCTTCAACGGCCTCACGCTCAACCAGGAGACCCGCGTCGTCGCCGTCCGCGGCAGCGCCGTCGACCTCACCCGGGTCGAGTTCGACCTGCTCGCCTCGCTGCTCGGCACCGGCCGCCGCGTGCGCAGCAAGGCCGACCTGGTCCTGACGATGCGCGGCCAGCAGTACGTCACGTCGTACTTCGTCAACGAGGCCGACAAGCGCTCGGTCGAGGCCAACATGACCAACCTGCGCCGCAAGCTCGGCGACGACGGGGCCAGCCCGAAGTTCATCGAGACCGTGCGCGGTGTCGGCTACCGCCTCGCCGAGGTCTGAGCGACCGACCGACGCGACGAGGCTCGGCCCCGCAGGTCGCGGGGCCGGGGCTCGCGACCTAGTTGCTGTTGATCGGGATCGGCGTCGCGACGGTGGGCTTGTCGGACTCGAAGATCGCGATCGGCACCGACTGGCGCACCTGACGGCGGTAGAACTTGCTGCTGCCGGCCGACTCCTGGATCCACACGGTCGCGTTGAACGCCAGGGTCACGCCCCGGGTCTCGACGGCCATCTCGCCGATCTTCTGGTTGCGCAGCTCGAAGGAGCCCTTGGGCGAGGTGATCAGCATGCCCTTGTCGGTCGCGACCGGCTCGGGGTCGAAGGTGACCTTGCGGGCCGAGACGTTGAGCCGGTAGGGGCTCTCGCTCCCGGGGCCGGCCGCCGTCATGGTGGTGGAGCGGACCTGGACCCGGTCGAGGTAGACCTTGCGCTTGGTCGAGAACTTGTCGCGCAGCCCGCGGTCGAGGTCGTAGGCCTGGAAGGTGAAGGTGAAGAACTTCTGGCCCTTGGGGTACCACTCGTTGGTGCGCGGCGTCGACTTGGTGGGGTACATCGTGTAGACGAAGTCCACGCCGTCGACGTCGATGTGCGACTGGAAGGTGCCGTCGCGGGTGAACTGCGAGTCGACGGCGTTCTGGACGGCCGTCTCGCTGGGGCTGGTCGTGGTCTCCGACTCGGGCTCGTCCTTGCCCTCGAGGAGCGAGCAGCCGGACAGCGCGAGCGCCAGGGTGAGGGCGGCGACGGTGGCGCGGGCTCCTCGCCCGACGTTGCCGCTCATGCCTTGAACCCGCGGTAGCGCTTGCTTCCCTTGATGAGCATCCACGCAGTCTGCAGCACGGTGATGACGCCGAGGATGGGCCACCCCGTGGCGAGCGCGTCGGACTGGGTCGCGAGCGGGACCTGGCTCCAGATGGCGCCGGCCACCACGAACACCACCAGCACGGCGACGAAGGGCATCAGCCAGGCGGTGCCCTGCCCGCGCTCGGCCTTGGCCTGGGCGGCCCAGTTGTCGGTCTGCTGCTTGCTGAAGAACTTCAGCCAGGCGCGGACGAAGTGGCCCATGCGGATCCACATGTAGACCTCGGCGGGCGCGAGCAGCATCGCGAACAGGTAGTCACGCCGGTTGGCGAACTCCATGGAGCGCGCCACGCGCCAGTTGAGCAGCACCGCGGAGAACGGCGGGATCAGCCACAGCGGGCTGAACACGAAGGCGCTGATCCACACCGACCCGATCAGCAGCATGCCGAACATGAACCGGGTCGTGATGTTGACGACCATCGACATGTGCTCGAACCAGCGCAGCCGCAGGTTGGGGTGCAGCGGCTGGCCCTTGGTGTCGCCGCGCTGGCCGGGCCACATCAGGTCGATGGCGCCGAAGTTCCACTTGACCTGCTGGGCGTCCAGGGAGCGCAGCGTGGTCATGCCGCCCACGTGGGCTCGGCCGCGGGCGCTGATCTTGGTGAGGTAGCCGGCGCTCTTGATCTGCAGCGAGAGCAGGGAGTCCTCGACCTCGGAGTCCTTGACCCACGGGGTGCGCTGGTGGCTCTCGCGCATGACGTCGCGCAGGGCCTGGGTCTGGAAGATCGAGAACTGACCGCCCAGCACCGCCATGTTGCGGCCCTTGAGGAGGTTCTGCATGTTGAACGCGGAGAACTGGGCGCGCTGGCCGGCGATGAGGAACTTCGCCATGGGGCCGTCGAGCGCGCTGTCGTCGATCGAGTAGATCGCGGAGATGCCGCCGATGCGGTCGTCGCTGGAGATCTCGGCCACGAGCTGCTCGACGCAGTCGGGCTCGGGCGTCGTGTCGCCGTCGACACCGAGGAGGAAGTCCATGTGCTCGACGAGGGAGTAGCCGTAGTTGAGCGCGCCGACCTTCTTGTCCGGGTTCTTGCCGATGTCGTGGACGTAGACGACCGTGCTCTGCTCGCCGCTGGCGGTCATCCGCGTGTGGGGGCCGGCGTAGTGGCTCGCCACCTCCACGGAGTCGTCGCTGGAGTTGTTGATGATGACGTGGATCGCGTCGGGCAGCCGGGTCTGCTGGAGCAGCGAGTCCAGGACGCCGGAGATCGTCTCGCCCTCGTTGTAGGCGGGGATGATGCAGCCGACTGTGGGGCGGTAGGTCGGGAGCTCCTCGACCGCGTCCAGGAACTCGTGGGCGTAGGCCTCCAGGTAGGGGTCCGGGGTGCGCACGTAGTCGTCTGCGACGGGCATGCCGTCGGCCGTGGTGGTGGGCTGGGTGTCCTGCCCGCTGCTGTCGGCGTTCACGTGGGGTGGTCCTCCGGTTCTGGTGCGTTCGGCCTCCAGTGTGCGCAAGCACGCTCAAGACCGTCCCCGCGGCAACCTCTGGCGATCCTCAAGATCCCCTCAAGATGTCCGCCGGCCCGATGTCCGCATCCGGTGGCAGGAGCCTACGCCTCAAGGGCCCCGGAGGAGGGTTCTTCGGTCGATGACCAGAGGTCGGTCCACGAGGCGCCGAGCTCGGCCAGCAGCTCGCGCAGCAGCGGCAGGCTCACGCCGACCACGTTGTGGTGGTCGCCCTCGATGCCGGTCACGAAGGCCCCGCCCAGCCCGTCGACGGTGAAGGCACCGGCGACGTGCAGGGGCTCGCCGGTCGCGACGTAGGCGTCGATCTCCTCGTCGCTCACGTCGGCGAAGTGCACGGTCGTGGACGCGGCCGCCGCCGCGACCCGGCCCGAGCCGGCCTCGCGCAGGCAGTGGCCGGTGTGGAGCACCCCGGCGCGGCCGCGCATGGCGCGCCAGCGGCGTACGGCCTCGGGGGCGTCGGCCGGCTTGCCGTGCGCCTCACCGTCCAGCTCCAGCACCGAGTCGCAGCCGAGCACGAGCGCTTCGGCGGGCAGGTCGTCGCGCGCCGCCACCGCCGCGCACTTGAGCTCGGCCAGCTGCAGCGCCAGCTCCGCGGGCGGCAGCCCCTCGAGCTGCGACTCGTCGACACCGGACACGATCACCACGGGCTCGACGCCGGCGCTGCGCAGCGTGGCGAGCCGCGCCGGCGAGGCCGACGCGAGGACGAAGGAGGGCACGGGCCGACCCTACGGCCCCGCCGGCGGGTGGCGGCGGGCGGCGTTTCCCCAAGGTATGCACCCGAGCCGTCACTTCCCTCGGTGTGCATCGCACGGGAAGTGACGCTCCGGCGAGGGATGTGCGGCCGGGCCGCCGTCGCCCCACGCCGCTCTCCGTGCACAGGGGTCTGTCCGACGGGCACCGTCCCCAGGCGTACGGCGGACGCCGGCGAGGATCGACGTACGGCGCCAGGCTCGTGCCATGGACCTGGACCCCCTGCGCGCGATGGAGGAGTGGCACGGCTTCTTCACGACCGCGCAGGCGCACGACGTGGGCTACAGCGACCGCGCGATCGGCCGGGAGGTGCGCTACGGCAGGTGGCACCGGTTCCGGAGGGGCTACTTCGTCTTCCGCGACACCTGGGCGGACCTGGACGACGTCGGGCGGCACCGCGTCCTGAGCCTGGCCGTCCTGCACTCCCACGGCTCGGTGGTCGCGCTCAGCCACGTGTCGGGCGCCGTCGCGCACGACGTCGCGGTCTGGGGGCACGACCTGTCACGCGTGCACGTCACCCGCCTCGACGGCGGCGCCGGGCGGATCGAGGGCGACGTCGTGCACCACGAGGGCGTCTGCGTCGACGGCGACGTCCGGGAGGTCGGCGGGAGCCTGGTCCTGCGGCCCGAGCGGTGCGTGCTCGAGGCCGGTTCGCGCGCCGACGGCGCCGCCCGGCTGGTGCCGCTCGACTCGCTGCTCGCCCGCGGGCTGGCGACCCACGACGCCCTGCTGAGCCAGTTCGCGGCCATGGAGCGCTGGCCCTTCATGCAGTCCATGCAGGTGCCCGTCCGCCTGGCCGACGGCGGCGCGCAGTCACCGGGGGAGACCCTGGGGCGCTACCTGTTCTGGGCCGCTCACCTGCCGCGCCCGGAGACGCAGTTCGAGGTGCACGACGCGGAGGGCACGCTGCTCGGCACCTGCGACTGGGCCTGGCCCGAGCACGGGCTGCTGGGCGAGTTCGACGGGAGGATCAAGTACGGCCGCCTGGTCAAGCCCGGGCTCGAGCCGGGCGACGTCGTCTTCGCGGAGAAGCAGCGTGAGGACCTGCTGCGCGAGACCACCGGCTTCGGCATGGTCCGGCTGGTCTGGGACGACCTCGACCGGCCTCGGCTCACTGCGGCGCGGGTACGCCGCGGGCTGCGGATGGCCAGCTGAGCGGCGTACCCATCGCCCACTTCCCTCGGTGGACCGTCACTTCCCGGGGGTTGTACGTCGTGGGAAGTGACGTCTCCCCTGCATACCTTGGGGAAACGTCGCCGCGCGTCAGCGCGGAAGACCGCTGCTGCGCCAGGCGCCGGGGCCGTGCGGGAAGGTACGGCGCAGGCTGCGGTGGGGCGCCGACCACTCGGACGTACGCCGGGGGGCGGGTGGGGCGTCCCCGCCGAGGGCGGAGAGCACGGCGACCAGCGCGGCGATCTCCTCGGGCGTGGCGTCGCTGCCGACGACCCGCAGGAGGGGGCGCGCCGGGGCGGCGTCGGGCCCGGTGGGCCCGGTCGCCTCGGTGGGCTCGCTGGTGTCGGCCATCAGAGCGGGATGTTCCCGTGCTTCTTGGCCGGCAGCGTGGCGCGCTTGGAGCGCAGGAGGCGCAGCGCGCGGATGATCTCGATGCGCGTCTCGTGGGGGCTGATGACGGCGTCGACGTAGCCGCGCTCGGCGGCGATGTAGGGGTTGGCCAGCGTGGTCTCGTACTCGTCGATCAGCTCGGCGCGGCGCGCCTCGACCTGCTCGGGGGAGCCGCCGTCGTCGGCGATCTTGGCGAGCTCCTTGCGGTGCACGATGTTGGCGGCGCCCTGGGCGCCCATGACGGCGATCTGGGCGGTGGGCCAGGCGACGTTGATGTCGGCGCCGAGGTGCTTGGAGCCCATGACGTCGTAGGCGCCGCCGTAGGCCTTGCGGGTGATCACGGTGACCAGCGGGACGGTGGCCTCGGCGTAGGCGTAGATGAGCTTGGCGCCGCGGCGGATGATGCCGTTCCACTCCTGGTCGGTGCCGGGCAGGAAGCCCGGCACGTCGACGAAGGTCAGGACCGGGATGTTGAAGGCGTCGCAGGTGCGCACGAAGCGTGCGGCCTTCTCGGAGGCGTCGATGTCGAGGGTGCCGGCGAACTGCATCGGCTGGTTGGCCACGACGCCGACCGAGCGGCCCTCGACCCGGCCGTAGCCGATGATGATGTTGGGGGCGAAGAGCGGCATCACCTCGAGGAACTCGCCGGGCTCGTCGCCGTCGGGGTCCAGGACCGCGGTGATCACGTCGTGCATGTCGTAGGGCTGGTTGGGGGAGTCGGGGATCAGCACGTCCAGCGAGCGGTCCAGGTCGGTCACCGACATGTCCGGGTCCTCGTCGTAGACCGGCGCGTCGTCGAGGTTGTTCTGCGGCAGGTAGGACAGCAGCGCCTTGGTGTACTCCAGGGCGTCCTGCTCGTCGGCACCCATGTAGTGGGCGTTGCCGGACTTGGTGTTGTGGGCGCGCGCGCCGCCGAGGTCCTCCATCGAGACGTCCTCGCCGGTGACGGTCTTGATGACGTCGGGACCGGTGATGAACATCGCGGAGGTCTTGTCGACCATGATCGTGAAGTCGGTGACCGCGGGGGAGTAGACGTGCCCGCCGGCGCAGTTGCCCATGATCAGGCTGATCTGCGGGATCACGCCGGAGGCGTGCACGTTGCGGCGGAAGATCTCGCCGTAGAGGCCGAGGGAGACCACGCCCTCCTGGATGCGGGCGCCGGCGCCCTCGTTGATGCCGATGATCGGGCAGCCGGTGCGCATCGCCAGGTCCATGACCTTGGTGATCTTCTCGCCGTAGACCTCGCCCAGCGAGCCGCCGAAGACGGTGAAGTCCTGGGAGAACACGCACACCTGGCGCCCGTCGATGGTGCCGTAGCCGGTGATGACGCCGTCGCCGTAGGGCCGCGTCCTCTCCAGCCCGAACGCCGTCGACCGGTGCCGCGCGAGCTCGTCCAGCTCGACGAACGAGCCCTCGTCGAAGAGCTGCTCGATGCGCTCGCGCGCGGTCTGGCGGCCCTTGGCGTGCTGCTTCTCGACCGCCTTGGCGGAGCCTGCGTGCACGGCCTCGTCGAGGCGACGGTCCAGGTCCGCGAGCTTGCCGGCGGTGGTGTGGATGTCGATGCCGGTCTCCTCAGCGGGGATCTCGGTGCCTTCTCCTGGCTGTGTGCTCACGCGCATCTCTCCTGTTTCGACGGTTCGGCTGGCCTCGCCGCGTCTGCTGCGACAGGGTAGTGCCCGTGACTTCGGACCAGGGCGTGCGCCCACCCCTCGACAGCAGCCGCCTGACCGGTCTCACGCCCGACGTGATCGCGGACGTCTCGATCGAGGTCCTCGACGCGGTTCCGTCCACCAACGCGGTGGCCGTCGAGCGTGCGCAGGCCGGCGCGGCCGACGGCTACGTCGTGGTCGCGGACCACCAGACCGGCGGTCGCGGCCGCCTCGACCGCACCTGGGAGACCCCGCGCGGCAGCGCGCTGACCTTCTCCCTGGTGCTTCGCCCCAGCGCCCCCACCCGATCCTGGCCGTGGCTGCCGCTGCTCACCGGCTACGCGGTGGACAAGGCGCTCAAGGCGCAGGGCTACGACGCCGGCGTGAAGTGGCCCAACGACGTGCTGATCGGCGAGAAGAAGGTCGCGGGCATCCTCATCGAGCGCATCGAGACCCCGCAGGGGCCTGCGGCCGTCGTCGGCGTCGGCCTCAACGTCGGCATGACAGAGGCTGAGCTGCCGGTGCCGACCGCCACCTCGCTGGCCATCGAGTCCGGCACGGAGCCGGACCGCACCGACGTCCTGCTCTCGGTGCTCACCACCCTGCGCGAGGCCTACGACGCCTGGCAGGCCGGCGGCGACCACACCGGGCTGCGCCTGGCCGAGTCCTACGCCGCGGCCTGCGTGACGGTCGGTCAGGACGTCCGCGTCGACCTGCCCGACGGCTCGGCCCTCCTCGGTCGGGCCACCGGCGTCGACCCCGGCGGCCGGCTGGTGGTCGAGAGCCTCGACGGCACGCAGTACGTCGCCGCCGGCGACGTCGTCCACGTGCGACCCGTCGATCAGTGACATGATCCGTCCGTGGTCATCTCCCAGAAGCTGCTGAACCCCGGCGAGCGGATCGTCGTCAGCACGCGCACGCACCCCAAGGCGCTGCTCGTCCCGCTGCTGGCCCTCGTGGTCCTGCTGGCGGCGGGCGTCGCCTTCCAGGTGCTGGTCGACAACTCGACCGCGCGCCTCGTCGTGTGGGCGATCGCCGTGATCGGGATCCTGTGGTTCGTCGTGTGGCCGACCCTCGACTGGATGATGGCCTCCTACACGATCACCAACCGCCGCCTCATCACCCGCCACGGGATCATCACCCGCAAGGGCCACGACATCCCGCTCTCGCGCATCAGCGACGTGGCCTACGAGCTGGGCCTGATCGACCGGATGCTGGGCTGCGGCACGCTGGTCATCAGCGACGCGAGCACCCACGGCCAGGTGCTGCTGCCCGACATCCCCCGCGTCGAGGACACCCAGCGCCGCCTCAACGAGCTGCTGCACGAGCTCCACGGCGGCGCCGCGAACCTCGAAGAGGGCCACTGACCGGCGAGCAGGCCCCGACTGATGGCTGAGGCGGACGAGGACTCCCTCGAGCGGGCGATCCTGCGCGAGGAGCCGCACCTCAACGCCGCCGATGTCGCGGCCGAGGCCGGCGTGTCCCTCGACCAGGTCCGGCGGCTGTGGCGCGCCCTGGGCTTCCCCGAGCACGGCGCCGAGCGCGCGTTCAACGGCGCCGACGTCGAGGCCGTCTCCACGCTGGTCCACGCCATCGAGTCCGGGCTCTTCGACTTCGACCTCGCCGTCAACCTCACGCGCGCCATGGGTCAGACGATGGCCCGGCTGGCCGACTGGGAGGTCGGCGCGCTCGTGCACCGCGTCGAGGAGCTGGAGGCCGGCGACGACGCGACCGGCACCCGCGTCGGCTCCGCGCTGCGCCTCATCGAGGACCTCACCGACCCGTTCGAGTCGCTGCTCATCTACTCCTGGCGCCGCCACCTGGCCGCCGCCGTGGTCCGCATGCAGGCCCTCAGCGCCAACGAGGAGGACCTGCACACCACCGAGGTGTCGGTGGGCTTCGCCGACATCGTCGGCTTCACCGCGCTCTCCAACCAGATCTCGCGCGACAAGGTGGGAGACCTCGTCGAGCTCTTCGAGTCCCGCTGCGCCGACGTCATCGCCACGCAGCGCGGTCGTGTCATCAAGAGCCTGGGCGACTCGGTGCTGTTCGTGAACACCGATCCCGTCGCGGCCTACGACACCGCCGAGGGGATCATCAACGTCATCGGGCGTGACGCCCGGATGCCCGACGTCCGGGTCGGCCTCGCGAGCGGGTCGGTGGTGATGCGGCTCGGCGACGTGTTCGGGCCTCCGGTCAACATGGCGGCCCGGCTGACCGCGGTCGCCCGGCGCAACCGGATCATCATCGACGCGGCCACCGCCGCGCTCCTGCCGACCGACCAGTTCGACACCCGGCGGCTCCCGGCGCGACCCGTGCGGGGCTTCGGGCTGGTCGAGCCGGTCGCCGTACGCCGTCACTGAGACGGTCCGCCGGCGGGAGCCGGACTAGTCCGGTCGGACAAGTTTGCGCCGATCCGACCACGCCCCCGGGTCGCGACTCCCTACCGTGGGCAGGTGTTCGACGTGCAGGGGGTGCGGCTGGACCCCGAGAGCCGGCGCGCCTGGTGCGGCGCCCAGGAGGTCGTGCTGTCGCGCAAGGAGTTCGACCTGCTCCACGCGCTGATCGCGCGGGCCGGCGAGGTCGTCACCCGCGACGAGCTGATGCGCGACGTCTGGGGGACGACCTTCTGGACCTCCTCGAAGACCATCGACGTCCACCTGGGATGGGTGCGCCGCAAGCTCGGCGACGACCCGCGGGCCCCGCACCTGGTCACCACCGTCCGCGGCCGCGGCCTGCGCTTCGAGACCGGCGAGCGCCCGGCCGACTAGGACTGGCTAGGGTTGTCGCGTGGCACTCGCTCCGACCCTCGCGGTCATCGGTGGCGGCCAGCTCGCCCGGATGATGGCTCAGCCCGCGATCGCCCTGGGGCTGCCCCTCCGCCTGCTGGCCGAGGCCGACGGCGTCTCCGCCGCCCAGGTGATCCCCGACCAGCTCGTGGGCGACTACCGCGACATCGACACCCTGCTGCAGGTCACCGAGGGCTGTGCGGCGGTCACCTTCGACCACGAGCACGTCCCCACCGAGCACCTCCATGCCCTCCAGGACGCCGGGATCGCCGTGCGCCCCGGCCCGGACGCCCTCGTGCACGCCCAGGACAAGGGCGTCATGCGCGCCCGCCTGGCCGAGCTGGGCGTGCCGTGCCCGCGCAACGCGCTGGTCGCCTCGGTGGAGGAGGTCGTCGCGTTCGGCCTTCCGTGCGTGCTGAAGACGACCCGCGGCGGCTACGACGGCAAGGGCGTCTGGTTCGTCGAGACGGCCGACGACTGCGCCGAGCCGTTCCGCGTCGCCGCCGAGACCGGCGTCGCGCTGCTGGCCGAGGAGCGCGTCGACTTCCACCGCGAGCTCTCCGCGCTCGTCGCGCGCTCGCCGAGCGGCCAGGCGGCGGCGTACGCCGTGGTCGCCTCGACCCAGAAGGACGGCATCTGCCACGAGGTGGTCGCGCCCGCCCCGGACCTCTCGCCCGAGCTCGCCGGGCAGGCCCAGCAGGTCGCGCTCACGGTGGCCGGCGCCCTCGACGTCGTCGGCGTGCTGGCGGTCGAGCTGTTCGAGACCCGCGACGGCCGGATCCTGGTCAACGAGCTGGCGATGCGGCCGCACAACACCGGCCACTGGACCCAGGACGGCGCGGTGACCTCGCAGTTCGAGAACCACCTGCGCGCCGTGATGGACCTGCCGCTCGGCTCGCCCGAGCCGCGGGCGCGCTGGACGGTGATGGTCAACATCCTCGGCGGCCCCGACGACCAGGTCGGGCGGCTCTACGACGGCTTCCCGCACGCGCTGGCCCGCGACCCGCGCCTGCGCGTGCACCTGTACGGCAAGGAGCTGCGCCCCGGCCGCAAGGTCGGCCACGTCAACGCCTACGGCGACGATCTCGAGGACTGCCTGGAGCGCGCGCGGCACGCCGCCGCGTGGTTCCGCGGCGACCTCGGCAACGAGAGTGAATGAGATGGCTGAGCAGCAGGCACGCGTCGGGATCGTCATGGGCTCGGACTCCGACTGGCCGGTGATGAAGCAGGCGGCCGACGCGCTGGCGGAGTTCGACGTGGCCTACGAGGCCGACGTCGTGTCCGCGCACCGGATGCCCGAGGAGATGCTGGCCTACGGCAAGGACGCCGCCGGACGCGGGCTCTCGGTGGTCATCGCCGGCGCCGGTGGCGCCGCCCACCTGCCCGGCATGCTCGCCGCCGTGACGCCGCTGCCGGTGATCGGGGTGCCGGTGCCGCTGAAGTACCTCGACGGCATGGACTCGCTGCTCTCCATCGTGCAGATGCCCGCAGGGGTCCCGGTGGCCGCGGTCGCGATCGGCAACGCGCGCAACGCCGGCCTGCTGGCCGTGCGCATCCTGGCCGCCGGCGACCCGGCGCTCCAGCAGCGGATGGTCGACTTCCAGGCGGAGCTCCGGAGCACCGCGCAGGCCAAGGGCGAGGCGGTCCGCAGCGGAGGCCCTCGCAAGGTCGGCTTCTGAGCCCTACCCGTCTGGTCGGCCTCGACGTCGCGCGGTGCGTGGCGCTGCTCGGCATGGTCGCGACACACGTCGCGGACGACCACGGTCCCGACGGCCGCCTGGCGATCGGCCAGTGGCTGCCCGGCGGGCGGGCCTCGGCCCTCTTCGCGGTCCTCGCCGGGGTGAGCCTCGCGCTGATGACCGGAGGCCGGAGGCCGGTGGCCGGCCGGGAGCGGGCCGCGCGCTCCGCGGGCCTGGCGGTCCGGGCGCTGCTGGTGGCGGCGCTCGGGCTGCTGCTGGGCCTGGCCGACTCGGGGCTCGCGGTGATCCTGACCTACTACGGCCTGCTGTTCCTGTGCGGGCTGGCGTTCGTGGGGCTCCGCGCTCCGGCGGCACTCGCGCTGGGAGCCGGGTGGCTGGTGCTGGCGCCGGTCGTCTCGCAGGTGGTGCGGCCCGAGCTCGCGCCGCGCGGCTTCGACAGCCCGACGTTCGCGCAGCTCGCCGACCCGGGCCGGCTGCTCGGCGAGCTGGCGCTGACCGGCTACTACCCGGTGCTGCCCTGGCTGGCCTACCTGCTCGTCGGCCTCGGCATCGGCCGCCTGGACCTGTCGCGGCGAGCCGTGCAGCTGGGGCTGGCCGGTGCCGGCGCCGTGCTCGCCGCCCTGGCCGTCGTCGGGTCCCGCCTGCTCCTCGCCCGTCCCGGCGTCGCGGGGGGACTGCTCGAGGAGCTGGGGCGGACCGGGGGAGCCGAGGAGCTGAGGCGCGCCACCGAGCCCAGCATGTACGGCGGGACTCCGGTCGGCGGGAGCTGGGACTGGCTCCTGGTCGTGGCGCCGCACAGCTCGACGCCGTTCGACCTGGCACACACGACCGGGACGGCGCTGCTGGTGGTCGGGTCGTGCCTGCTGGTGGTCGGGCTGCTGGGCGACGTCGCGGAGCGGGTGGTGGCGATCGTGTTCGGCGCGGGCACCATGACGCTGACCCTCTACAGCCTGCACGTCCTGCTCCGCACCGAGGCGCTGTGGCCTCCCGACGACGACGCGTTCGTGCCGCACGCGCTGGTGCTCCTGGCGATCGGGGCCGGGTTCGTCGCCCTCGGCCGCCGAGGACCCGTCGAGCGGCTGGTCGGCGCGGCCTCCGACCGGGTGGGTGACCTCGTCAGGCGGTGAGGCCGTGCTCGTGGGCGAAGACCACGATCTGCACCCGGTCGCGCAGGCCCAGCTTGCGCAGGATGGCTCCCACGTGGGTCTTGACCGTCGACTCGCCGGCGAAGACCAGCGCCGCGATCTCGGTGTTGGACAGCCCGCGCGCGACGGCGGCGAACACCTCGCGCTCCTTCTCGGTGAGTCCGAGGTAGGCCGTCGGCACCGGCCGCTGCGCGCGGAACTGTCCCTCGAGCAGCGTCGAGAGGTCCTGCGGCGCCAGGACGGCGTTGCCGGCGTGGACCGTGCGGATCGCCTCGCGCAGCAGGACCGGCGTGGTGTCCTTGAGCAGGAAGCCGCTGGCGCCGTAGCGGATGGCGGTCGCGGCCCGGTCGTCGAGGTTGAACGTCGTCAGCACCACCACCCGCACCGGCCGCTCGCGGGTCGCGACGCGCTCGGGCAGGAAGATCTGGCGGGTCGCCTCGACGCCGTCCATCTCGGGCATCCGGATGTCCATGAGCACGACGTCCGGCGCGAGCTCGCCGACCAGGCGCACGGCCTCGAGCCCGTCGCCGGCCTGGCCGACCACCTCCATGCCCTCCTGGGCGTCGACGATCACCGACACCCCCTCGCGGAAGAGGTCCTGGTCGTCGACGAGCAGCACCCGGATCGGCGCCCCGCCGGTCACGAGCTGCCCGCCCGCACCGGCACCCACGCGGTGACCGTGAACGTCTCGCCCTCGGTGGCCGCCCGGCGGCGTACGTCGAGGCGGCCCCCGACCGACTCCAGCCGGCGTCGCATGCCGTCGAGCCCCTGGCCCGGGGGCGTCTCCTCGCCGTCGGTGTCGACGACGTTGCGCACCTCGATGCGCAGCTCGCCGACCCAGCTGCCGTCGGGCCAGTGCCGCTCCACGAACACCGGCTCGTCGCGGCGGCCGTGGCGGATCGCGTTGGTGAGCATCTCCTGCAGCACCCGGAAGGCCACCACCTCCAGCTCCGGCGGCAGCGGCTGCACCGTGCCGACCTCGCTCGAGACGACCTCGTGCCCGCTGGCCCGCACGCCCGCGATGAGCTCGTCGAGCTCGGCGCTGCGCAGGGGCTCGGCGCGGTCGGCGGGCGTCAGGACCTGGCGCACGTCCTGGAGGGAGGAGCGCGCGGAGGTGGCGATGTTCTCCATGGTGACCTTGAGCTTCTGGGTGTCGACGTCGCTGAGGTACTGCGCCGACTCGGCCTGGGCGAGGATCACCGCCAGGGAGTGGCCGACGACGTCGTGGACGTCGCGGGCCAGGCGGGTCTGCTCCTCACGCAGCCGGGCGATCTCACGGGCCTGCTCGGACTCCTGCACGGCCTGTGCGGCCTCCTCCTCGGCGTACTCCTGGGAGGCGCGCGAGGCCTGCGCGCGGGCGACGAACCGGAGCGTCAGCCCCGCCAGCCAGGGCACCCCCAGCAGGGCCATGCCGACGACGGCGGCGGCCACCTGCCAGGTGTCGCCGTAGGCGTAGCGGTCCTCGATGACCTGCTCGAAGCCCGCACCCTCGACGATCCCGTCGAGCCCGTTGATGCCGACGTAGACGACGGCGATGACGGCGGCGGCCGGGATCGACAGGACGCTGACCCACACGGTCAGCGTCGAGCCCCACCGGGCGCAGCCGAAGGCGACGACCCCGATGGTCAGCTCGACCAGCATCAGCTCGATGCCGTTGACGACCTGCAGCACGCCGATGAGCCAGACCAGGCCGAGGGACGCGGCCGGCGCGTGGCGGCTCAGGGTCACGGCCCCGGCCATGCCCACCGCGACGACCGTGAGCCCGTTGGTCGTGGACATGAAGTCGTCCCGGTTGGCCACCTCAAGCAGACCGAGGAGCAGGACGACCAGGCCGGCGCCGAGGTCCGGCAGCCAGCGACGTCCGTCGGTCACGTCGCCACCGGGACGGCAGCCGGGCGGCGTTGGGTGGGCCGCTCGACGGCGTACCAGCTCACCGCCGCGAGGACGAGCGTGAGCGCCGCCGCGACCGGGCCGGCGAGGTCGAGGTGCGGGCGCAGCCAGAGGGTGAGCGGGTAGTTCCACAGGTAGGCGCCGTAGGACACGGTGCCGAGCCACACCAGGGCGGTGAGCGCCGGCGCGTCGACCCGCGTCCAGGTGCGCCAGGAGACGAGCAGCACGGCGGTCAGGGCAGCGATGGCCGGGCCTCCCGCCAGGTAGGTGAGCGCATGACCACGCAATGGAACCACGCTCAGGGCCGCCAGTCCCGCCAGCGCCGCGGGCGCCGCCCAGGTCGGCAGCGTGAGCCGGTCGGCGTGGAGCCGGGCGGCGGCGCCGATGACGAAGCACACCGCCCACGAGGTCGGCAGGCTGTAGGCGAGGTCGGGGTCGTCGCCCAGCCACACCAGGCTCGCCACGCAGGCCAGCAGGCAGGCGGCGGCGGTGAGGACCAGCGCCGCGCCCACCCGGCGCCGGGCGGACGCGAGGGCCAGCAGGGCCGGCCAGACGAGGTAGAACTGCTCCTCGGTCGCCAGGGTCCACAGGTGGAACGTCGCGTCGCTGGCGTGGCCGAAGGGCAGGTTGCCGGTCCAGGTGAGCGCCACGAGCACGGTCTTGAGCAGCTCGTCGCGGTCGCCCAGGGGGTCGAGCAGCAGCGTGACGACCACGACGCCGGCCACGAGGAACAGCAGCGCGGGGACGAGCCGACGCGCCCGGCGGCGGTAGAAGCGGCCGAGGTCGACGCGGCCGTCGCGCTCCAGCTCGCCGGCGAGCACGCCGGTGATGAGGTAGCCCGACAGCGCGAAGAACATCACGACCCCGACGACGCCGGCTCCCTCGAAGGGCTCGGGGAAGGCGTGGCGCAGCATGACCAGCCCGACGGCGATGCCGCGCAGGAGGTCGATCCCAGCTATGCGCACGGCGTCGCGAGCTCGAGCGCGTCGCGGACCAGCAGGTCGAGCAGCGCGGGGTAGTCGAGCCCGGCGGCGGCGTACATCCGCGGGACCTGGGAGTGCTCGGTGAAGCCCGGCATGGTGTTGACCTCGTTGAGCACGACGCCCGCGTCGGTCAGGAAGAAGTCCACGCGAGCGACCCCGCGACAGCCCAGCGCGTCGAACACCGCCAGCGCGGCGTCGGCCACGGCCTTGCCCTCGGCCTCGGTGAGGTTGGCGGGGATCCGGAAGTCGGCGGTGCCGCCGTACTTGGCGTCGTGGTCGAACAGCCCGTCCACGACGATCTCCAGCGGCGGCGAGAGCAGCCGCGAGCCGTCGGGACGTGCGACCACCGCGATGTCGACCTCGCGGCCGACGAGCAGGTCCTCCACCAGCACCCGGTCGTCGACGGCCAGGGCGGCGGTCAGCGCGGCGTCGAGCTGCTCGGGCCGCTCGACGAGGCTGACGCCGTGGCTGGAGCCTGCGGCGACCGGCTTGACGACGACCGGGTGCGTCCAGAGGTACGTCGGTGCCGTCGCGGCGGTCAGCAGCACGCCAGGTGCCGTCATGACCCCCACTGCGTCGGCGACGAGCTTGGTCACCCACTTGTGCATCGCCAGGGCGCCCGCGCTGACGCCGGAGCCGACGTAGGGCAGGCCGGCCAGCTCGCACAGCGCCGCGAGGGTGCCGTCCTCGCCGTGCGGTCCGTGGACGACCGGCAGCACGACGTCGCAGCCGCGCAGCACGTGGGCCGCACCGGCCAGGCCGATCGGCCGACCGCCGGCGTCGAGCCAGGTGCCGTGCGGGTCGATGGTCAGGGCGACCACGTCGTAGTCGCTCGGGTCGAGCGCAGCCGCGGCGGAGGCTGCGGAGGCCAGGGACACCTCGTGCTCGCAGCTGCGGCCGCCGCCGATGACGGCGACCCTGGTCCGGGCGGTCATGACCGGACCACCCGGCGGCCGATGCCGGTGACGATCTCGTGCTCGATCGTGTCGGCCCACGCGGCCCACTCCGCGACGGTGGGCTCGCCACCGCGCCCGGGCCCGAAGACGACCGCGGTCTCGCCGACGGCGACCACGTCGCTGCCCACGTCGACCACGACCTGGTCCATCGAGACCCGGCCCACGACCGGGCAGCGCCGTCCGCGCAGCAGCACCTGGGCGCGCCCGCCGGTGGCGCGCGGCAGCCCGTCGGCGTACCCCAGGGGCAGCAGGACCAGGTTGGTGGCGCGGGCCGCGGTCCAGTCGTGCCCGTAGCCGACCGGGGTGCCGGCCCGGACCCGGCGCACGCCGACGACGGGTGCCGTGAGCGTCATCGCGGCGGAGAGCCGGGTCGAGCCGGACGGGTCGATGCCGACCAGGCCGGCGCCGACGCGGCTCATCGTGTGGTGGCTGAGCGGGTCGGTCAGGGTGGCCGCGGTCGCGGCGAGGTGGCGCAGCGGCGGGCGCAGCCCGCTGGAGCGGGCGACCTCGAGGCCCCAGGCGAAGCGGGTGCGGCCGGCGGCGTTGGCCGGGTCGTCCGGGACGTCGGCGCAGCCGAGGTGGCCCATGACGCCCACGACGCTGACCTGCCCCAGCCGCTCGGCGTGGCGGGCCGCGCGGCACAGCGCGGGCCAGGCCGACGGCGAGGCGCCGTCGCGGGCCATGCCGGTGTCGAGCTGGAGGTGGATCCGGGCGCCGACGCCGGCGCGGGTGACCGCGTCGAGGTGCTCGCGGCTCGGCACGGCCACGTCGATGCGCGAGGCGATGGCCGTGCCGAAGTCGGCGTCGACGGGGTTGAGCCAGCTCAGCACCGGTGCCCGCAGGCCGGCGGAGCGCAGCGGGAGGGCCTCGTCGATGCTGGTGACGCCCAGCCACGAGGCGCCGTTGGCCAGCGCGGTGCGCGCCACGTCGACGGCGCCGTGGCCGAAGCCGTCGGCCTTGACGACCGCCATGAGCGCACCCTCGGTGCGCGCGGCGAAGAGGCGGGTGTTGGCGGCGACCGCGGCGAGGTCGACCGACAGGGACGGGCCGTGACCGTGGGCCGGGGCGGCCAGCGGCATCGCCAGGGCGCTCATGCCGGGGTCCCCGCGGGAAGCGAGCGGAGCGAGTCTTCTCGTGGGGTGTTCATGCTGCGACCGGGACGTCGACGGGGCCGTAGAGGGCGTGGGCGGCGCCGGTGGTCAGCGCCCAGTAGCGGTCGCCGAAGCTCCAGTGCCACCACTCCGTGGGGTAGTTGACCAGGCCGACGTCGCCGAGCACGCGGGCCAGCAGGGCGCGGTGGGCGCGGGCGTCGGCGCCGATGCCGTCGGCGGCGAAGTAGCAGCGGCCGTCGCTCTGCTCGGGGGTCGCGTCGATCGCGGTGCCGAGGTCGAGCTGGTCGCCGCACGCGTCGACCAGGGTCAGGTCCACCGCCGCGCCGGCCACGTGCGGGGCGACGGCCACGGGCGAGACGAAGCGGCTGGTGAGGCGGTGGGCCTCGGCCTCCGAGACGCCGGGGTGGGCGGCGCGCACCTGCGCGCCGTACCTCGCGACGATCTCGCGCTGGACGGCGACCGGCCGGTGGCCCTCGACGACCAGGAGGCCGATGCCGGCGGGCAGCAGGTCGTGGGCGACCTCGAGCCGGTCCGCGAGCGAGCGCCGGACGAGCTGGCGGGTGGGGGAGAGGGTCTGGTCGAGCGGCACCAGCGGCTCCCCGAGGTCGAGCACCGGCACCGCCGCGACCCGCGGGTCACTGAGGAGGATCGTCATGCTGACGACGCTAGGGAGTGGGGAGGTGCCCCCACGTCCCCCTCAGGTGCCGATCACCGGTCCTCGAGGAGGAGACCTCTCAGCACGGCGTACCCGACGACCGCGACGCCCAGGTGACAGCTCCACAGCGCGAACCGCTCGACCAGGCCGCCGGGGGCGTCCAGCGCGAGCGTGATCGCGAACGCCGTCGAGCCGGCCGCCGCCACCAGCCCGGCGACGAGCAGCTCGCGGCCGAGCATGGAGCCGCGCCGCGGCGCGCCCAGGAGCAGGAGCGCGAGCGGCTGCGCCACGAAGACCGGCAGCGCCACGGCCGAGTGCCAGCCGGGGGCCGTGTCGACCGGCGCCAGGCCCACGGCGAGCGAGCCCACGCCCGAGACGAGCAGCAGCCCGGCCGGCGTCCGGCCGAGCTCCGGCGCGGCCAGGACCGCGCCCGCGGCCAGCGCGCCGCCGACGACCACGAAGGCGACGTTCATCAGCACGTGGGCGGGGGAGGCCTGGCTGCCCAGGTCGCTGACGGTGTCGCGGACGTGGTCGAAGCCCGGCCAGCGGGACGCGACCAGCAGCTGCATCGCGATGACGACGGGCTGGAGCAGCAGCAGCCCGGCGCCGACGGGGCGCCTCAGCGGGCGTCTCAGCGCTTGCGCCACTCGATGGCGGGGCAGGTGTCCATCACCATCGGGACACCGGCCGCGGTCGTGCGCTCGAACGCCGCCTCGTCGACGACCCCGAGCTGGAACCACACCGCCTTGGCGCCCACGGCCACGGCCTGGTCGGCGAACTCGCCCGCCGACTCCGAGCGGCGGAACACGTCGACCACGTCGATCGGGAACGGCACGTCCGCCAGCGACGCGTAGCCCTGCTCGCCCAGCACCGTGAGCCCGTCGGGCCCGGCGGCGGACGGGTGGATCGGGACGATCCGCTTGCCGCGCTGCTGGAGCAGCTCGGCGATGGAGTACGCCGTGCGGCTCGGGTCGCCGGAGAGGCCCACCACCGCCCAGGTCTCGAGGTCGTCGAGCATGAGTCGGACGGACTCGGGGTCCTGCCAGGAGGTCATGAGGTGAGAACCGGGCCGGTCGCCGGCCCATTCCCCTCGGACCCCTCGGCCTGGGCGAGGGCGCGGCGCAGGGCCGGCAGCACCGCGTCGGCGTCGACCGGGCTGCGGAGCACGACGACCGTCGTCCCGCGGGCGCCGGCGCCGGCGCCGGCGTCGTCACCGGCGATCTCGGTCGGGGCTGACGGTGCGTGCGTGCGCAGCACCTGCGCCATGGCGGCGTCGAACTCCCGCTCGGGGTCCTCGGTGAGACCGCGCAGCCAGCGTCGCAGCACGTGGTTGTGGGCCACGACGACCGAGGAGGCCATCAGCTCGGCACGCAGGTCGGCGCCGGGCTCCTCGCCGGTCCAGCGCCGGATGTGGTCGCGGAACTCCTGCTGGTACTGCTGCAGGTGGGCGATCTCGCGCGAGCGCAGCGCGGGGATGGTGCGCGTCAGCCGGTAGCGGGCCCGCGCCAGGTCGCCCTCGTCGAGGTAGCGCCGCAGGACCAGGCGCGCCGCCTCGGTGACCGCGGCGGGGGTCTCGGCCGCCGAGGACGCGGCGAGGCGCTGACGGACCCGGGCCAGCACGTCGGTGTGGTCGGGGAAGATCACGTCCTCCTTCGACCCGAACGCCCGGAAGAAGGTGGTGCGCCCGACGCCGGCGCGCTCGGCGATCGACTCGACCGTCGTGGCGTCGTACCCCTGCTGCTCGAAGAGCTCGAACGCCGCGGCGCGCAGCCGCTGCTCCGTGGGTGAGCCGGTCACTGGCGTGGACCCTCCTTCGCTCGCTCGATGGTACTGAGTACCATATCTGTGGAACCCCGTACCAGAGGAGATGGCATGAGCGTGAGTCGTGTGGGCGTGGTGGGCTTCGGGCTCATGGGCAGCGGCATCGTCGAGGTCTCGGCCCGAGCGGGGCTCGACGTCGTCGTCGTCGAGGCCAACGAGGGTGCCGCCACGGCCGGTCGCGAGCGCCTCGAGCGCTCCCTGCACCGCGCCGCCGAGCGCGGCAAGATCGACTCCGCCGAGGACGTGCTGGCACGGGTCCGCGTCGAGACCGACCTCTCCGCCCTGGCCGACCGCGACCTCGTGGTCGAGGCCATCGTCGAGGACGAGGCCGCCAAGGTGGCGCTGTTCCGCGAGCTCGACCGGATCGTCGAGTCGCCCGACGCGATCCTCGCCTCCAACACCTCCTCCATCCCGATCATGAAGCTGGGCGTGGTGACCAGCCGCCCGCAGCAGGTGATGGGCATCCACTTCTTCAACCCCGTGCCGGTGCTGGCGCTGGTCGAGCTGGTGCCGAGCCTGCTCACCGCCCCCGAGACCACCGAGCGGGCACGCTCGTTCGTGGAGGGCTCGCTGGGCAAGCAGGCGATCGACTGCCAGGACCGCGCGGGCTTCGTCGTCAACTCGCTGCTGATCCCGTTCATCCTCTCGGCGATCCGGATGCTCGAGTCGGGCTTCGCCACGGCCGCCGACATCGACCGCGGCCTCGTGCTCGGCGCCGCGCACCCGCAGGGCCCGCTCGCCCTGGCCGACCTGATCGGCCTCGACACCACCAAGGCGGTGGCCGAGTCGCTCTACGAGGAGTTCAAGGAGCCGCTCTACGCCCCGCCGCCGCTGCTGGCGCGCATGGTCGACGCGGGCCTGCTCGGCCGCAAGTCCGGCCGCGGCTTCTACGACTACTGATCCACCGCCGGGGGGAGACCTGAGATGACCGACATGTACACGCTGTCCGAGGAGCACCGCGCCATCCGCGAGGCCGTCCGCGCCGTCGCGGAGGCCAAGGTGGCGCCGTACGCCGCCGCGGTGGACGAGGACGCCCGCTACCCCGAGGAGGCCGCGGCCGCCCTGCTCGCATCCGACTTCCACGCACCCCACGTGCCGGAGGCCTACGGCGGCGCCGGTGCCGACGCGCTCGCGACCGTGCTGGTGATCGAGGAGGTCGCCCGCGTGTGCGTGTCCTCCTCGCTGATCCCGGCCGTCAACAAGCTCGGCTCGCTGCCGGTGCAGCTGGCCGGCTCCGAGGAGCTCAAGCAGAAGTACCTCGGCCAGCTCGCCCGCGGCGAGGGGGGCTTCTCCTACTGCCTCTCCGAGCCCGACGCCGGCTCCGACGCGGTCTCGATGAAGACCCGCGCCGTGCGCGACGGCGACGACTGGGTCCTGGACGGCGTGAAGCGCTGGATCACCAACGCCGGCGTCAGCGAGTACTACACCGTCCTCGCCGTCACCGACCCCGAGTCACGCTCGCGCGGCATCTCGGCGTTCGTCGTGGAGAAGTCCGACGAGGGCGTGTCCTTCGGCGCCCCCGAGAAGAAGCTCGGCATCAAGGGATCGCCCACCCGTGAGGTCTACCTCGACCGCGTGCGGATCCCCGGCGACCGCATCATCGGCGCCGAGGGCACCGGCTTCGAGACCGCCATGCGCACCCTCGACCACACGCGCGTCACCATCGCAGCCCAGGCGGTCGGGGTGGCCCAGGGTGCGCTCGACTTCGCCCTCGGCTACGCCAAGGAGCGCCAGCAGTTCGGCAAGCCGATCTCGGACTTCCAGGGCCTGCAGTTCCTGCTCGCCGACATGGGCATGAAGGTCGAGGCCGCCCGCCAGATGACGTACGCCGCCGCCGGCCGCTCCGAGCGCAACGACCCCGACCTCACCTTCTTCGGCGCCGCCGCCAAGTGCTTCGCCTCCGACGTCGCCATGGAGGTCACCACCAACGCCGTCCAGGTCCTCGGCGGCTACGGCTACACCCGCGACTACCCCGTCGAGCGCATGATGCGCGACGCCAAGATCACCCAGATCTACGAGGGCACCAACCAGGTCCAGCGCATCGTCATGGCCCGCCAGCTCCTCGCCGGAGTCCAGTCCCAGCTGTAGTCCTCCGCGGTGGTCGAGCAGCGAGGAGCGCCAGCGACGAGCGCGCGTCGAGACCCCGCAGGACGAGGCAGGCGGTCGGGTGCGGGGGTCTCGACGTGCGCTCGCTGGCGCTCGCTGCTCGACCGCCGGGGTCGACCTGGTGGTTGATGAGGGGCGAAGTCCCATCTCGACACCACGCCGTCCGAGGGACGAACGGTGAACGACTCGCTGCCCCGTCAGCGGAGCAGCGTGACGGCGGCGAAGGACGCGCCGAAGGTGGCGGCCAGCACCGCAAGCACGAGGAGGACGACGAGCAGCGGGGACATCCCGCTGCGTTCCGGCGTGGCCGCTGGTGTGGCGGACCGGCCTGAGACCACAGCCTGCGCGGGACGCAGCGCCGTGGTGGTCGGCGGGCTCGCCGAGGAGGCCGCGGGGTCGTCGACGGCCGACCGCAGCGCGGCCGCGAACGACAGGACGTCGGGCCAGCGCTCCTCGGGCTGCCGGTGGACGGCGCGCAGGAGCACCTCGTCGACGGCCCGCGGGAGGGGCGCCAGGGCGGACGGCAGCGCGGGCGGCGGTCCGCCGTCGCGGGAGTCGAAGCCGTGGTCCCGCGGCAGCCGTCCCGTCAGCGCCTGGTAGGCGACGGCCCCCAGCGAGTAGACGTCCGCACGCACGTCGAGGCCCTCGCCGAGCGCCTGCTCGGGCGCCATGTAGGCCGGGGTGCCGACGACCTGCGTCAGCCCGCTGGCGTTGACCAGCGCCTTGGCGACCCCGAGGTCGGCCACCAGCACCCGGCTGTCCAGGAGGTCGGCACGGGTCGGCGGAGGTGCGTCCGGGTCGGGAGCGCCCGGTCCGCGCAGGAGGAGGTTCTGCGGCTTGACGTCGCGGTGGACGACGCCGCGGTCGTGCAGCACGGCCAGCCCGGCGGCGGCCTGGTCGACGAGCATCAGCACCGTGCCCGGGGGCAGGGGGACGCCCTCCTCCAGCACCTCGTCGAGCGACCCGCGGTCGGCGTAGGTCATGACGAAGTACGGCGTGCCGTCGTGGTCGCCGATGTCGTGGACGCGCACCACGTGGTCGGAGTCTGCGGCGCGCAGGATGCGCGCCTCCTCCAGGAAGCGGGCGTGGACGTCGTGCCGCTGCGCCCAGTTGTCGGCGAGCGCCTTGACGGCGACGTACGAGCGCAGCTCTTCGTCCCGGTAGAGCCAGACCGTGGCGAAGCCGCCGGCCCCCAGGCGGCGCACGCGGCTCAGCCGGCCGAGACGCTCGGGGAGGGACACGGCCGACATCGTGCCAGAGGCGGCCACGGCCAGGCCGGTCACCTGACCTCGCCGAGGACGGCTGACTCGGCGGCGTCGGAGCTGCGGCCCGCCTCCTTGCAGGCGCCGTCTAGCTCGCAGAGGTAGACGACGGTGCCGTCGCCGGTGAGGTTCCCGGCGGCCAGCACCACGGCCCGCCGGTCGTCCACGAGCCGGGCCTCGAGGGAGGCGTCGGGGCTCGTGATCTCGCCTACCGGCACGCCGGTCTCGACGCTGATGGCCCGGAAGATCCCGGGGCCGAAGCCCTCCACCGGCGCGGCCGCGGCGAGCACGAGGTCGCCGCTCGGGCTGAAGGAGGGGGTGCCGACGAAGGCGTGCCCGCAGTCGGTCAGCCTGCGGTCCGGGGCGTCCGTGGGCGCCACGTCGAGGCACTGGCTGTTGCCGGTCTCCGCGTCGCGGGCGTCGGCGGCGGTGCCCGCGAGGTAGCTGCCGTCGGGGGAGGCGGTCCAGGCGCCGACGAGGCCGTCGCCGGCGACGGACGACTCACCGCTGGAGACCCGCACCGAGAGGATGAGGTCGCCGCCGTCGCGCGAGCCCCACCGCGTCAGCACCGTCGCGCCGTCGTCCTCGAAGGCGGCGCCGCCGCTGGGGAAAGAGCCCGGCGCCGGCCGCTCGTCGAGGAGGGCGACCTCCTCGCCAGTGGTGACGTCCCAGACGCCGTAGCCCTTGGCGTCCTGACGCATGGCGACGTACCTGGTGCCGTCGGCGTTGACGTCGCCGTTGAGGAACGTGTCGGCCAGGTGCGTGACCGACCCGTCCGCCCGGACGGTGAACGCCTCGAAGGCCGGCTCCTGGGGGCTCGACCTGGTCGTCACGAGCCAGCCGTCCTGGATGCGGTGGAGCTCCGCGGGGGCGTCGACGAGGTTGATCCGCACCTCCCGGTCGCCGTCGTGGAGCACCCGCTGCGTGGCCCAGAGGACGTCGTCCGGCGACGCCGCGGGTGACTCGGAGGCCTGCGGCGTCGCCGACGGGGGCGTGGAGCTCTTCGACGGGGAGGCCGGCGACGAGCCGGACGACGTGGGGGACCCGGCGGCCCCGGACGGGTTGTCGTCGTCGCCGGCCACCTGCACGGCCGTGACGCCTCCGACGGTGGTGCCGATGATGGCGGCGACGGCGAGGGCGGTGACGAGGGTGCGGTTCACGGGACGTTCCCTTCCGAGTGCGTTGCTGGGACGACTGTCTGACGCCCGACCGCGCCGCTTTGTTGTCCCCGACTCCTTCCCGGTCCGCGCCCGGGTAACCGCGCACCGGTGGTCGAGCAGTGAGGAGCGCCAGCGACGAGCGAACGTCGAGACCCCCGCACCTCTGGTCGCCTCCTCGCGTCAATCGGTGGTCGCGTGCGGCGCCGCGGGGGTCGCGGTCTCTGGCATTGACGGGGACGAGGTGGGCGGTGGGGGCGCGCCGTCGCCGGCTTCTTGGTCGCTGGGGTTTCGAGACGGTTGCTGCGCAACCTCCTCAACCCACGACGCCGACCTCGGTGGTTGAGGTGCGAGCGCAGCGAGCCTCGAAACCACCCCACCCAGAGGGCTGAAAGTAAAATCGG